>CAVQQC010000031.1:0-30024 GCA_963714895.1 Candidatus Sulfomarinibacteraceae bacterium | reverse complement strand
CAAGCTGGTGACCACATTGGCGACTTTGATTTGGCTGTTGCCGGCGAGGAGCATCGGTTCGGATTGCTGGACATCAAAGACGGCGCCGTTGTTCCTGATCTCCGGAAAAAGCACGAAGACGACCGAGGTCTCCGACGAACTCACGTTGAGCACGCTGACATCCGACCGCCACACCGTTCCGTTTTCGCCGTTGACGGTGCCCGACACCGCCGGGACCGTACCTCCGGGAGCCACGAACTGCGCTGCCGCGGGTGTTGCCGCAAGAATCACCGACAGCGCCAGGAAATTCATCTTCCGCATCGATACCTCCGGGCCTCAGTTTACCTGAAAGGGAGAAAGGCGCCTCCGCACATAACCACCGAACTTCCCCGACAGCCGTAGGCGGGTCCTTCAGGGCCCGCAACCACCCCGTCGTTATCGGGCGGGCCGTAAACGACCCGCCTACGCCATTAAGCTGCCGCCACAGCACGATGACTGTCCGCACGTCCCTCCCGAGAGGAGCCACCTTGAGCATTGTTCGCCCGAGAGAATCCCCCGACGTGAGGACCGTCGAGTCGAACAATGCAGAAGATGGCACCTCCACCGCACGCGGTCCCACCCGCCCTGAGCACTTGGACGTTGCTTGTCGGTGGGAGGCTGGGTTGAAATTCCGAATTCCGAATTCCGAATTCCGAATTCAGCTGTGGCTGCTGTACTAAAATGGACGAACCATGTCTCGATCGAATCCTGACCCGGAGCATTTGTGGGGAGGCCTTTTTCCCCCACTGCTCGAGGCGGCCGTTCGGCTTGCCGCCCGCGGCCACCACAACCAGTTCCGAAAGAACGTCGAAGATCCGGAGGGCGACAGTCCCAGCGGTGCCTTTCTGCTCGATCGGGTCCCCTACGTCACCCATCTGATGGCCACCATGTGCATCCTCGCCCGCCTCGGGGCTCGCGACGAGGTTCTGGCGGCCGCCGTTTTGCACGACTACCTCGAGGACGTCCCCGATCCCGACGGCCGCGACAACATCCGACAGGTCCTGGGCGAGGAGGTCCTCTCGCTGGTTCTCGAGGTCACGGAAGACAAACGCCGTGGCCTCGAACAGGCGGACACCTGGGAGATCCGCAAACAGGAGCAGATCGACCACCTCGCCCGCATGTCCGAAGAGGCCGTCCTCATCAAGGCCGCGGACGTGCTCCACAACGTGCAGTCGCTGGCGCTCGATCTCGAGGCGGCCGGCGATGTGGACACGGTGTGGCAACACTTCAACGCCGGTCCCGAGCGGCAGCTGTGGTACTTCGCGAGCGTCACCGAGGCCGTCGAAAATCGCCTCGGCGATCACCCCCTGGCGGCCGATCTCCGCGTCGCCGTTGCGAAGCTCCGCGCCGCCCCCAGTGCGTGATTTCGACGCTTCAAGCGTCGATATCACATCCGGTCGAGACCGAGGTTCCTGAGACCGGAGTCCTCGAACTCCGCCACCAGCATGGGATTGACCGACCGGACATTTGAAAGGAGCCCGTGAGCCTCGGCGTCCTGGCGGTCCGCGAGCAGCACCTCGGCCAGGATCATGCGGTTGAAGAGCTTGTACATCCCGACTCCCGCCTCGACGTAGGTCAGACCCTCGTCGGCGGCGCGCAATTTCTCTTCGGCGCCGGCGTAGTCGCCCTGGAGCGCCAGCCGCACTCCCTGCATGTGGAGAAAGGCGCCGCGCAGGGTCATGAGGTCTTTCTCACTCCCGTGCTCCTCGACCGTTTCGACGAGGTTGGCGGTTTCGACCTCCATCTCCATCGCACGCTCAAAGTCCCCGAGCTTGCAGGCGGCGAAGTGGGTGGTGACGGTCGAGTAGCCCTCCTTGAAGCCCTTGACGCACTCGGAGTCGCTCTCGTCCGATGATCTCCTGCCACGCCTCGGCATTGCGCAACGCCGTGTAACGCTCGAGGCACTCCATCGAGGTCACCATGCCCTCGGGACCGCCGGCGGCTCTGACCCGTTCGATGGTCTCGCGGGAGCCCTCGATGTCGCCGCTGAACGCCTGCATGAGGCCGAGGTGTTGGTAGGCTGCCCAGAAGTCCGGCTTGATCTCGATCGCCTTCTCGAGGGAGTCTCTCGCCTCGTCGTAGCGGCCCTGGGTGATGAAGAGCTCGCCCAACGAGTCGTGGGGGTTGGCCTGGTCGGGGGCGATGAACCGATAGCTCTTGAAGTACTCCTCGGCCTCGGCAAAACGGCCCTTCATCATGTTGATGTAACCGAGTTGGTTGTAGGCGATGACCCAGTTCGGAGCGATCTCCACCAGACGCTGGTACAACCGTTCCGCGTTCTCGAGTTCGCCGCGGCTCCAGGTTTCCTGGGCCTTCTGGTTGAGGATGTAGGGATCGTTGGGGTACTTCGCGAGGTAGTCGTCGAGGAGCCGCTGCGCCTCTTCAGGTTGCTTCGCGCGACCGGCCTTTGCACGCTCGACATAAAACCGCTCGCGCGGTGTCAACAGCGTCACGTCGGCGCTCTCGACCTTCGCCCACATGGCATCACCCTTCGCTTCGTCATCACGGTAGGTTCTGATCGCGAAGAGATTGGCAACCACGAAATCCGGATCCAGTTCGACCGCGCGCTGGAAGTTCCGCCAGGCGTCCTCGTAATACACCTTCATCTCGGCGTCCATCCCGGCCTGGAATGCGGCCACGGCTTCGGGAGAGTCCGAGGTCCAGTCCGGACCCTTGGGCAGCGCAATCAACGTCGCACCGGCAGCAACCATCACAACCGCCGCCAGGGTCAACCACATCCAACGCTTCATGTCGCCTCCATCCTGCTCAGAACTCAGATTCCACACGGCGTGCAGAAACACGCTCCTCGCCTCATTGTACGCACAAATTGCGAATTGGTTTCATCCGTAATAACCTGAATCCTACGGTGAATCACCGTCGCCTCCGCGAAGGGCGCGAACACGACCCAACAGCAACTGGGTCTTGCGTGGGGTAGGCCAGGTCAGGGCGATCATGAGCCCGCCCAACAGAACCAGCCACAACCCTGTCGCCGGGCCCATGCCCCACACGGATACCACCACTCCGCCCGCCACCAGCACCTCCAGCCGCAGCAGGACCACAATGGAGACAAGCCAGTGGTCGCGGAGCAGGCGCTCCTCGTCACCGTGGACGGCGGCGGCGCGTCGGATCTGCTCGAGCCGTTTCTGCGCGTCCCGGTTGGCGGAAAAGCCGATCCAGAGGCTCACGACCACCGCCACGACCGTCACGGTTGCCGGAGACAGGTTCGCCGACGTCCGCTGCGGAACGATCCACATCACGACGACCGCCAGAGGAACCGTCGCGAGGAACACCCCGGCGGTGACCCGCATCCGCAACAGGTGCCTGCCGAGGTCAAGCTGCCTGGGGCCTTCAATCGTCATAGGCGTCCACCATCTTCTCCGCGCCGTCGTCCGCAACCCCGGCCGGCGACGATGCCCCGGAGTGACTCTCCCCTTCGGCGATCAACCTCGAGCGAGCCCGCCCCTCCTCAATCCGGTTCCAGACACCCCACACCAGACCCACCCAGACCGCCACGAGGTAGCGATTGAGCGGCGTCTGCACACCGAATCCGACGATCTCGTGCAGGGAGGTGGCCACCAGCGCCGCCGCCGCTCCGGCCAGTGGGTAGCGCAGTTCGAACCGGAGGTGGCGCACGCTCGCGCGGCCGCAGGCGGACCGCCAGCGAAAACAGCAACAGCATCATGACGGCGGCACCCGACCACACCCGTGGTGGACAGCCACTCCAACCAGTCGTTGTGGGCCTGTTCGAGCACCGCGATACCGGTCGCCGGTTTATCGAGGCCGATGACGTAGCGGTAGCTGCCGAGCCCGGAACCCACGATGGGCGACCGGGCGAAGGAATCGACGGTTCCGGCCCACAGGTCCCACCGCGAATTGCCCTCGACGCCTTCAACCACGAACAGTTGGGCAAAGCCGTCCCTGAGTTCCGGCATCCGGGTCCAGGCGAGGGCGACAGCCACCGCCAGGAGACCCGCGAGCGCGGCGATCCACGGCCACCTCCTGGCCCGCCACGGCCGCATCCAGAACGGCAGCGTCACGACCACGCCGATGGCGAGAAACAGCACACCGCCGCGGGAACCGCACCGCATCACCGCGCCGACGGCCACCACCACCGCGACCGCCGACGCCAGCGTCACCACCGCCGCGCGTTGGCGGGCGGTGCCGGATCGCGCGAGGTTGCGTACGGCGACCATGAACAGAACCAGCGCCGCCGGGACGGTGAGCTCGACGGCCGCAGCAAAGTGGTTCGAGTTGACGAAGGGCCCGTAGGTATCGCCGCCTCCGGTGTTGGCCCGCAGCAACAGGACCTTTTCGGGCGCCCCGCTCTCACTCGCCGAGACCGAGCACCCCGATCAGACCGCAGGTCACCGCCAACAGGGCCAGCAATACCGGCAGCCCGCTGCGGGTGCCCGCCATCCGGGCGGCGACCAGCGCGATGGCGAACGCCACAAAGATGGACGCCGCGGTCATCACCGTCGACCACGGCGCCAGGGAGAGCGGCGCCCAACCCGATCGCATGACCTCCGCATACCCGGGTTGCACGAGCCTCCGCACGATCTCCGGCAGCGGCACCAGCTGGACCACCACCAGGGCCGCAAGACCCGCCGCCGCCCACAACGCCGGTCCGGGCAGCGCCGGAAGGCGCCGAAGATCGACCATCAGCACCACTACGATGACCGCTGTCGCGAACCGGGTCCACGGGTCCACCCCGGCAAAAACCAGGGTATTGCCCACCAGCAGCGTGGCGAGCAGGGCGCGGTGAAGGGCGGGCATGGGTCCTTTTCAGTCCGGGACCGTAAATCGATAGCCGACCCCACGCACCGAGTGGATGTACTGCGGGTTTTTGGGGTCGGGTTCGAAGTACCGCCGGAGACGGACGATGAAGTTGTCGATGGTGCGGGATGAGGTCGAAAAACGGTAGCCCCACACCCTCTCGAGGATCTCCTCGCGCGACACCACCTGGTTGCGCCGCTCGACCAGCAGCTTCATCAGCATGCACTCTTTTTCGGTCAGACGGACCGTCCGACCGTCATTGGCTGCCTCGTAGGTCTGGAAGTTGACCTCATTGTCGCCGAAGCGAAAGACCTCCTGTTCGTCGGGCGCGGCGCTGTACCACTCCTGGCGCCGGAAGATCCCGTGGATGCGGAGAATCAGCTCCTCGAGGAGGAAGGGCTTGGCGACGTAGTCGTCGGCGCCGACCTTGAGCCCGAGCAGGCGGTCCGCGTCGGCCGATTTGGCGGTGAGAAAGAGAATCGGCACCTTGCTGCCCGTCGCGCGGAGACGCTTGCACACCTCGAGCCCATCGAGCTTGGGCATCATGATGTCGAGGATCACGAGGTCGAACTGGATGGTGCGCGCGAGCTGCAACCCTTCCTCGCCGTCATAGGCGATGGTGGTGGAGAAGCCCTCGAACTGCAGATTGTGGGCCAGTGCGTCGGCGAGGTGTTCCTCGTCGTCGACAATGAGGATGTGTTTCTTCATCTCACCTCCTCCCGTCACTTCTCATACCCCGGAATCGACACCCGAAACACCGTTCCGTCCTCGCCGGTGGACGCGATCTTGACCGTACCCCGGTGGGCATCGACGATCTGTTGTACCAGATACAGACCGAGCCCGGTGCCCCGGGTGTTGCGGGTCATCTCGTCTCCGCCGCGAAAAAAACGATCGAACACCAGATCGACGTCCTCCTCCGGAATCCCGTTTCCATTGTCACCGATCTCGAGCAGGGCGTGATGCCCTTTCAACCACAACCTGACGTCGATCTGCGCCGGTTTGCCCCCGTACTTGACCGCATTTTCGAGGAGATTCGAGATCACGATCGACATCGCCTCCTCGTCGACCTCGCCGTAGATGTCCGGTTCGACGGCCAGTTCGAGGTGGGCCCCCGCCGCCGCGGCCCTCCGTTGGAAGGCCTCGGTCACCTCTTCGACGACCCGGCTCAGGTGGACGTCTCTTCTGACGATCGCCGACCGCCCCTCGCTGAAGCGGGTCGCTTCCAGCACTTTTTGGACGAGATCCTCGAGCCGGCCCGCGTCATCGAGCGCGTTGCCCAGAAACCGATCGGCGGCGTCGCCGGTGGCGCGACCGGCGGTCACCGTCTCGAGGGCGAGACGCATCGCGGCCAGCGGCGATTTGAGTTCGTGGGTCACGGCGGACAGAAAATTGCGGTGCTGGCGCTCGAGCTCCACCTCGCGCCGGAAGGTGCGCCACAGAAGCCCGAGCAACACCAGGAGCAGCACCGCGAAGAAACTGCCCTCGGACACCATCATCACGATGCGCCGTCGGTAGTTCTCGAGCAGGCCGTCCCAGACCTCGGCACGGGGCCGCACCGTCAGGCCGTCGTATGGCGGATGCAAGGGGGCCCCGGTCGGGCCGTCCCCCGACGACGACACGACCTCGAGGTCCTCGCCGACCTCGAGGACCCGTTGTCGCCACTCGCCGCCGAACACTCCCGTGTAACAGGTGAGACCGGACTTCACGCCGATCTCGATCATCCCCGACGAGTTGAGGAAGGCCGCCGGACAGGTCGAGGCCATGGCCTGAGACCGCCACCCGGCAAAGGGCGCCGGCGCGGTATCGCGTCCGGGTTGGTCGCCCATCAGCACCGCGGCCTCGAGGGCAGTCCGCGCAGTCGACAGCTCGGCCTCGACCCGCGCCGCCTCGACCTGCGCCGCCCCGACCAGCCACTGCCGCTCCAGCTTGAGATAGTCGCGGTTGAGCCGGAGGACGAAGAAGATCCACCAGGTGAGCTGGGCGTTGATCACCACCACCACCAGCACCGCAACGATCATGTGGCGCATGGTGATGGGGCCCTGTCGACGCATTGATGGCAGTATAGCGACGTTTTGCAGGAAGGGCAGAGGAGCACTGGAGAAAGGGAGAAAGGGAGAAAGGGGGAAAGGGAGCACGGGAGCACGGGAGAAAGGGAGAAAGGGAGCACGGAGAATTCGGAATTCGGAATTCGGAATTCGGAATTTCGACCCACCCCCCACCGACGATCAATGTTCGAGTGCCCGGGTGGGTGAAACCGCGTGCGGCGGAGGTGCCATTTTCAATATTGTTGGGCGCTCGAACATCCACGCTGGCAGGCTGATACGGGCCAACAATGTTGAAGGTGGCTCCTCTCGGGAAACGCGTTCAGAACGTCAGCCCGCCCCGGAGCTCAGGAAACGGCCGCGGCTCAAAAGGAACCCCCGCAGGTGCGGGGGTGTCGATCTTCGTCAGAAGCGTGAACGCCTACAGCGTCGTCAGCACCTTCGCGATGCGCTCCACCGCCCAGTCGATCTCGTCGCGGCCGATGGTCAGCGGCGGGGCGACCCGGATCACCGTGGAGTGGGTCTCCTTGCACAGCATCCCCTCCTCCTGCAGCGCCTCGCAGAAGCGGCGGGCGCCGCCGGCCTCGTCGTTGAGCTCGATGGCGATCCACAGACCGCGACCGCGGATCTCCTTGACGTGCGGCGAGTCGACGGCCTGCAGCCGCTCGAGGAAGTAGGCGCCGTTGTCGGCCGACTTCTGCACCATGTCCTCGTCGACCAGCACCTTGAGCGCCTCGCGGGCCACCGCGGCGCCGAGTGGGTTGCCGCCGTAGGTCGAGCCGTGCTCGCCGGGGTGGAAGACGCCCATCACCTCGTCGTCGGCGAGGATCGCCGACACCGGGTACATGCCGCCCGACAGGGCCTTGCCGATGATCACGATGTCGGGGCGGATCCCCTCGTGCTCGTAGGCGAAGAGCTTGCCGGTGCGGCCGAGACCCGACTGGATCTCGTCCACCACCAGCAGCGCGTTGTGCTTGGTGGTGATCTCGCGCAGCCCGCGCAGGAAGCCCTCCGGCGGGATCACGATCCCGGCCTCGCCCTGGATCGGCTCGACCAGAATGGCGGCGACCTTGTCGTTCATCGCCGCTTTCGACGGCATCGATGTCGCCGTACGGCAGGATGCGGAAACCCGGGGTGAAGGGGCCGAACCCGAAGCGGTACTCCTCATCCGACGAGAAACCGACGATGGTCGTCGTGCGGCCGTGGAAGTTGCCGGCGAAGACCAGGATCTCGGCCTGGTCCGCGGGAATTCCCTTGACGGTGTAGCCCCACTTGCGGGCCGCCTTGATCGCGGTCTCGACCGCCTCGGCGCCGGTGTTCATCGGCAGCACGCGGTGGAAACCGGTCATGCTTGGTCAGCTCTTCGCAGAACGGGCCCAAGCTGGTCGTTGCGAAAGGCGCGCGAGGTCAGGGTCACCCGCTTGACCTGTTCCTCCATCACCTTGACCAGCCGCGGGTGGCAGTGGCCCTGGTTGACCGCCGAGTAGGCGGCCAGGAAATCCATGTACTTCTTGCCCTCGACATCCCACACCCAGGCGCCTTCGGCGCGGGCGATGACCACGTCGAGGGGGTGGTAGTTGTGGGCGCCGTAGCGCTCCTCGAGCTCGATGAAGCCCGCAGATCCAGTCAGCTCAGCCGTCTGCTTCATGACGTCGTCCTCCCTATGTATCGGTGTGCGGGAACTCCGAAACGCAGGGACCAGGTCGACCTGCCGCGGCCACGCCGCCTCCCGCAATGGGCACGGTACACCTGATGATCGCACCGACGCAACATCCGGGAGACACAGTTCTGAGGGAGTCAGGAGTTCTCGATGTCTTCGGATTCCAGCCGATGGTGGATGCCCGACCGATGTCGATATCAGCACAGGGTTGCATCGCTCTCAGCGGGCATCTGCCCACAGGGGTCGCGTGGGTAGGGTCGAGTGCCGCCGTGATCGAGTATCCGGTATCGGCGGCTAGCGGACTGGCAGAGGCCACTCTAAACTCGCGAACTGCTTCCTGCTGCGCGTTCCAGTGGAGAAAGGCCTCGATGAAGCCGTCGATATCGCCGTCGAGCACCCGATCGGTGTTGCCGACCTCGTGCGCGGTCCGCAGGTCCTTGACCATCCGGTAGGGCTGGAGCACGTAGGAGCGGATCTGGTTGCCCCAGGAGATGTCCTTCTTGGGCCCCTTGATCTTGTCCATCTCCTCCTCGCGTTTCTCCATCTCGAGCTCGTAGAGCCTGGCCTTGAGCACCTTCATGGCGCTGGCGAGGTTCTTGATCTGCGAACGCTCGTTCTGGCAGGTGACGATGACGCCGGTGGGCTCGTGCACCAGTCGCACCGCCGAGTAGGTGGTGTTCACGCCCTGCCCGCCGGGGCCCGACGAACAGTAGCGATCGATCCGGATGTCCTTCTCCGGGATCTCGAGGTCGACATCGTCATCGATCTCCGGGTAGACGTGCGCGGACGCGAACGAGGTGTGGCGCCGCGTCTGGGAATCGAAGGGCGAGATCCGCACCAGTCGGTGGACACCGTTCTCCGACCGCAGGTTGCCGTAGGCGTAGGGCCCCTTGATCAGCAGGGTCGCGCCCTTGATACCCGCCTCGTCACCCGGCTGCTCGTCCATGACCTCGACGTCGAAGCCGCGGCGTTCGGCCCACCGCAGGTAGAGCCGCTCGAGCATCTCCGCCCAGTCCTGCGACTCGGTGCCGCCGGCGCCGGGGTGGATCTCGATGAAGGCATTCGCGGCGTCGTGTTCGCCGGTCATCTTGGCGGTCAGCTCGAACCGGTCGAGGATCGGTGAGATCCGTTTCAGAGCCGCTTGCGAGCTCGGCGTCGCGCGCCATCCTCGCCCTCGCGGGCCATCTCGAGCAGGATCTCGAGCTCTTCGTGGGCCTCGACCAACGCCTCGGCCGAGGAGACCTGCTGTTGCAGCTGGGCCCGCCGGCTCATGACCTGCCGGGCGCGATCCTGATCCGACCAGATATCCGGGTCCTGGGCCTCGGCATCCGCCTCGGCCAGTTGCTCCCTCAACGACTCCTCGTCAAAGGTACCCCCGCAGGCGCTGGATGCGCTCCATTTCGGCTTCTCCGGTCTGCATCAGTTCTTCAAGCATGGTGTCCCTCTCTGCGCTGGCCCCGCCTCGACGGGCGGCCCATTCTACCGAACAATCGCGACCCTGACGATGTTCCAACGTTGAGACATTTCCAGGTTCCTGCCATTCACAGCAATTCTGATGGTGGGCCAAGGCCCGCCCTACTTCGGACCCGCAAAACGGACAGACTTGTAGCGTGGGCTTCAGCCCACCTTCAGAGCCGAGACCGCGCCTCACAGGATTCCAGATAGCCCAACGCTTCAACGTTGACTTTGGAACCTTTCTTTGAATCGCGGCCACACCGCGGCGACCGACGACCACCAGCGCGATGCCAGCGAGGCACAGAGATCGCCCACCAATCGCCCCATCGCGCCCGCGGAGTCAGACCCCGCATCGGCTGCACCGTTTCCACGAGCACTCCGGACTCGCCGACCTCGAGGTGCGATGACGACCCTCCCGGTCGGGTCGACGAAACCGGAGATCCCGGTCAGTGCCGCCCGCGCGAACCAGCGCTGGGTTTCGGCGGCGCGCAGCCGGACCTGGGCGAAGTGCTGCAGCGGCGCCCACGAGAAACCGTACCAGCCGTCGTTGGTCAGGGTCGTCAGCAGCTGGGCCCCGCCGCGGACCTCGCGCGCCACCAGATCCGGGAAGACGACCTCGAAACAGATCGCCACCCCCAGCGGAACCGAGCCGGCAGCACCACCGGCGCCGGTCCGGGAGTGAAGGCGCCGACCTCGCGGACCAGGCTATCGGTGAAGGCGAGCCGGGCCCACGGCGGAACGAACTCGCCGAACGGCACCAGCTGGACCTTGTCGTAGCGCACCGGCGACACCCCGTCCGGGGTCACGAGGTAGGCCGAGTTGGCGTAGCCGCCTCCGGCCAGCGGACCGATCGAGTTGAGCACGATCTCGATGTCGAACTCGCGCGCCATCTGCTCCACCATCTCCCGGTAGGACGGATCGTTCTCGAGGCTGTAGGGCACGGCGCTCTCGGGCCACAGGACGAGATCGGCGCCCAGCAGCGCGGCCTCCGCCGTCATCGACCACACCCGGTCGGCCACCTCGCGCCCCATCGAGGGGTCCCACTTCTCCTCGAGAGTCGTGCCCGGGCTGCACCACCGCCACCGCCACACCCGGGCCGGCGGAGACCGGCCGCGGCGAGACGGCCACTGCGGCTGCGAGCGTCACCCCGGCGGTCGCGATGGCCAAGGCGCCCGCGTTGCGGCTTCCGGACCGTGCAACACCCCACGCACCGGCACGCCGCCGCCACCAGGCTCCAGCTGAGCCCGGTGGCGCCCCACACCGGCAGCGACTGCATCAGCCACGGCCAGTCGGTGAAGGCCGAGGCGACGTCGTTCCAGGTGAAACCGTAGGGCTGGAAACGCTGCAGAACGGTGACCGCGACCCAGACCGGGGGAAACAGCCAGATTCTCCACCTGCCCGGAACCAGCGCGGTGACGGCCGCCGCGATCGCCCACAAAATGCCGAGATACGCTCCCATCCCGACCAGGCACCCGACCGCCGCCAGCTGCGGCAACCCACCGTAGTGGTGCATCACGGCCACCACCCAGTTGGAGGAGACCGACCAGAAGACGGTGCCGGCCAGCCACCCGATGCACCACGGCCGCCACTTCCCCTCGACCCGTTCGAGAGCCTTCGAGGAGCAGGATCGGAAACGCGAGGGCCAACGGGGCGAGCCCCGGGCCCGGCACGGCGAGGGCCAGAGCGAGACCGGAGAGCACCGCGAGGAGCCAGGGAAGGGCGGTCTTCATCTGAGGAGTATACGAGAAGGCATTTCTGAGTTCTTAGTTTTGAGTTTTGAGTTTTGAGTTTTGAAATCCTGGCCATCCTGGTGGCGATGGAGGCACCTCCGCCGCACGGGATCACACCTGCGCCGAGCACTCCGGCTTCAATAGTCGGTGGGGTGTTGAACTGGAAATTCGAAATCTCGAAATTCCTCATTCCGAATTCCGAATTCCGAATTCGGCCAGAATGGCCGCCGTGTGTTCTCCGAGCTGTGGTGCGGGCCGATCGGGCGTCTCCCCAAGGCCGACGTTCCACGGTCCGACCCCGGCGGCCGTCGTGCCGTCGGGAATCGGCGTCTGGTTCGATGAGACCGGCCGCGGCGAACGTCGGGTCCGCGACCGCCTCGTCAAGCCGTGGACCGGGCCCATCGGGAGCCCACGCTCTTCGGCCTCGGCCAGCCAGTGATCGCGAGGGTGGGCGGCGAGGGCTTTTTCGACCGCGGAAACCGTCCTCGCGCCATCCTCGCCGAGGGCGAAGGCAGCGCCTCGCAGCTCCTCGGCCCCGATCAGCTCGACAAAGGCCGCCCAGAACTTGGGTTCGAGCGCCGCCAGAGAGAGGCTCGTGCCGTCGCCGCAGCGGTAGATGCGATAGCAGGGACAGCTCCCCCCGAGCAGGGTGTCGAGCACTCCACCCCCGCCAACCGCCTGTTCCAGCCGGCTCCAGGTCAGAAAGGGCAGCGGGCCCGCCGCCAGCGGTTGTTCGAGCCGCCGCCCCTCGCCGTCGCGCCCGCGCGCCAGCAGAGCGGCCAGGATCGACGACGCCGCCAACAGACCCGAGGTCACATCGGCCAATTGGAGCCGGGGCACGCGGCCGCCGACCAGATCGAGGACGCCGGCCATGGCGCTCAGGTTGAGATCGTGGGCGACCCGGTCGCGAACTTCCGGCGCGCGGCCGAAGGACGACAGCGAACACCACACCAGCCGCGGTTCGTGGGGCTCAGATCGTCCCATCCCAGACCCCAATTCTCGAGAGTCCCCGGGCGGAAGCTCTCGACCAGGACGTCGGCGCGTCCGGCCAGCCGGCGCACGTGCTCGGCGTCCTCGGTGCTGCGCAGGTCGAGGGCGACCGACTCGGCGCCGCGGAAGAAGGTGGCAAAGCCGACGCCGATGCCTTCGACCTGCGGCGGCACCTGACGCATCGGGTCGCCGGTCCCCGGTTCCTCGATCTTGATCAGTCGCGCACCGAGATCCAACAGCTGCCGCGCCAGCACCGCCCCCGGCAACATGCGGCTCAGATCCACCACCAAATATCCTTCGAGCGGACCCGGTCTTCTTTCCGTCACCGAACGCCCTCGTCAATTTTGAGTTGTGAGTTTTGAGTTTTGAGTTCCCGCCCGCCGAGGAAAGAACGGGGAGCGGATGGAAAATCCGAAATCCAAAATCCGAAATCCAAAATCCTCATTTGTAGAATTTTCCCCGGTTCTCGACCACTTCGGCGAGCATGCCGGCAGGCTGGAAACGCTCCCCGTGCGCTGCGGCAAGCTCTTCGAGTCGGGCGACGATCTTGCCCCGCCCCACGGTGTCGACGTAGCGGAACGGCCCGCCGCGGAAGGGCGGAAAACCGAGGCCGAGGATCGCGCCGAGATCGCCGTCGCGCGGCGAGCTGATGACTCCCTCCTGGAGACAGTGGACGGCCTCGTTGACCATCAGCAGCGCCAGCCGATCCTGGATCTCGGTCGCGGCGATCTGCCGCCTCCCGGCGCCGCCGAGGAGTTCGTAGACCTTGCGGTTGACCGGTTTCGGTCCCTTCTTCTTCGTGGCCGGGTAGAGGTAGAAACCGCGGCCGTTCTTGCGGCCGTCGAGACCGGCCTCGAGCATGCGCGGCATCGCGCCCGAGCCTTCGAGACCGCGGTCGGCGAAGGCACGGCCGAGATCCCGCGCGACGTGCGCGCCGACATCGATGCCGACCTCGTCGATCAGGGCGAGCGGCCCGACCGGGTAGCCGAAGTCCTTCATCGCCCGGTCGACGTCCTCGACCGCGGCGCCCTCCTCGACCAGCAGCACCGCCTCGTTGAGGAAGGGTGCGAGAATCCGGGTCGTGTAGAAGCCCGGGCCGTCCTTGACCACGATGCAGGTCTTGCCCTGAGCGGTGCCGAAGGCGCGGGCGGTGTCGACCGCCCATCGCGCGGTCTTTTCAGCCACCACGATCTCGAGCAGCGGCATCTTCGGCACCGGCGAGAAGTAGTGCATGCCGATCACCCGCTCCGGGTAGTGGGCATGGGCGGCGATCTCGGCGATCGGCAGGGCCGAGGTGTTGGAGGCGAACACCGCTGCGGCGGAGACCCGCTCCTCGACCTCGGCCAGCACCCGCCGCTTGAGCTCGAGATCCTCGAAGACCGCCTCGATCACGAGGTCGGCGCCCTCGAGATCGTCGACCTCGGTGGTCAACAGGAGTCGCGACCGCCGCCGGTCGGCATCGACCGCGCGGATGGCGCCCGATCGCACCTGTTTTTTGAGGCCGTCGTCGACCGTCTTCGCGGCCCGGCCCAGCACCTCGTCGGAGAGATCGCGCACGACCACCGGACACAGACCGAGCGACACCGACGCCACTCCGGCGCCCATGAAACCACCGCCGAGGACCGCCAGCCGTCCCACGTCCTTTGCCTGGGAGCCCGCGACCGGCTTCTTGGCCTCGTTCATGGCGTGGAACAGACGCACCAGGTTGCGGCTCTCCGGGCTCACGGCCAGCTTGCCGAAGTAGTCGCTCTCCTTCGCCAGACCGGCCACCCGCCCCTGCTTCAGCCCGGTCTCGACGCAGTCGAGGATCGCCGGCGGCGCCGGGTACAGACCCCGCGTCTGCCGGGCGACCTGTTTGCGCGCCGCCTTGAGCACCATGGCGCGGCCGGGGGCGTTGCCGCCAGGCGGTCCATCAGGCTCTTCTTGCGCGGCCTGCGTTTGAGCGTGCCGTCGGCCAGCGCGAGCGCCGCCCGCGCCCCGGTCTCGGCGATGCCGCCCGGGGTCGTGATGGCATCGACCAGACCGATCTTCTTGGCCCGCCGCGCGCGAATCCGTCTTGCCGGTCAGGAGCATCGGCAGCGCCGCCACCAGACCGACCCGCTCCATCAGACGCTGGGTGCCGCCGCCGGCCGGCAGCAGACCGAGCATGACCTCGGACTGGGCCAGCACCGTCTTGGGGTCGTCGCTGGCGAGGATGTAGTGGCAGGCCAGCGCCACCTCGAGCCCGCCGCCGAGCGCCGCCCCGTGGACCGCCGCCACGACCGGTTTTGAAGAGGTGAAGATGCGCTCGAGCAGGGCGTTGCCCTCTCTCGACATGGTGCTGATCTCGGCCTCGCCGAGACCCTCGATGACCTCGAGATCGGCGCCGGCGATGAAGGTGTCCCGCTTGGCCGACACCACCACCAGGCGCGCGCACTCTGTCGTCATCGAGCAGAGAGTCGATCTTGGTTTCGAACTCCTTGACCACCGCAGGTGACAGCGTGTTGACCGGTTTGTCGGGGTGGTCGAGGACCACCATCGACGACGCCGTCGGGCCGTTTCTCGATGTGGATCATGCCCATGTCAACGCTCCAGTCCACCTCGGCTCGATCGCTTGAATTCGGAATTCGGAATTCGGAATTCGGATTGTCCGCCCGTCCGACCCCTGAAGATCCAGCGGCGACTGGGAAGGTCCGCGATCATGACGACTTCATCGATTCCTTCATTCGACCGCTCGAAGACCAGGCCGATGCCGATGGCGCCGGCGGCACAGGCGGAGACCAGGCCGTAGCGGGCGTCTTCGGCCTCGAGCCGTTGACAGCAGTTGGTGATGAGACGCGCGCCGGTGGCCCCGAAGGGGTGGCCGAGCGAGAGCGAGCCTCCCCAGGCGTTGAGGCGGTCGCGGTCGACCTTGCCGACCGGCCGGTCGCGGCCCAGCCGCTCGCGACAGAATTCCTCGTCGTCGAGCCGTCGAGCACCGCCAGCACCTGGGCCGCGAAGGCCTCGTGCAGCTCGACCACCTCGACCTCTCGAGCTCGAGCCCGGCCGATCGAGGGCCCGCGGCATCGTCAGGGCCGGACCGAGGAGGAGCTCCTCGAGGGGATCGAGGGCCGCCACCGACGACGCCTTGAGCACGGCGAGAGGCTGCAGACCGAGCTTCTCCGCGGCTTCCTCCGAAGCCAGCAGGACCGCCGCGCCGCCATCGGTCAGGTAGGAGGAGTTGCCGGCCGTGACGGTGCCGAACTTTCGGTCGAACACCGGCTTCAGCTTGCCCAGTTTTTCCATCGTCGAATCGCCGCGAACCCCGTTGTCGGCGCGACGCCCTGATAGCGCGGCGGCGGAAAGGCCGGAACGATCTGCCGTTTGAAACGACCCTCCGCCGTCGCCGCGGCCGCGCGGTGATTCGACGTCATGGCGTACTCGTCCTGGGCCTCGCGGGTGATCCCGAACCGTTTGGCCAGCCGTTCGCAGTTCTCGCCCATGATCTCGCCGGTCGAGAACTCGGCCAGGGCGACCGGCTCCGGGAGCAGGTCCTTGGGACCGAGCCCGCTGAGCAGCTTGAGATAATCGCCCGGACCGCGCGCCTTCTGGGCGGCGATGAGACGTTTGCGGACCGTCCGGCGGTAGCGGATCGGCGCGTCGGACAGGGTCTCGGCGCCGGCCGCGATGGCGACCTCCGCGTCGCCGGTCTGAATCGCCCGGGCACATTCGAGAAAGGACTGCAGCGACGACACGCAGGCCACCGAGCAGGTGAAGGCCGGACAGCTGTCCGGAAGCTGCGTGCCCAGCACCACCTCGCGGCCGAGATTGGAGGTGGCGGGGTCGGCGATCACGGTGCCCATGACCAGCAGATCGACCAGCGAGGGATCGATCTGGGTCCGGTGCAGGAGCCCCGACACCGCCATCCGGCCGAGGTCGTAGGAGCGGAGATCGGTAAAGGCCGTTCCCGAGCGGCAGAAGGGTGTGCGGGCGCCGTCGATGACCACCACCCGGCGCGATTCAGAGGATGTGTCCATGGAGAAACTCCCTGCACGGTGATAGCAGAACCCGCGCGGGCGCGCCACTGTCGCGACTCGGCAGAGGGGAAAGGGAGAAAGGGAGAAAGGGAGAAAGGGAGCCATCGCAATCTCGGATTTCGCGATTTCGGATTTGGAACCACAATTCGCGATAAGGGCAGGATCTCTCCCCTGCTCCTCTGCTCCTCTGCTCCTCAAGCTCACTCAAGCCTCAAGCCCCTGTTACGATCCCGAAACCGGCGGCGCCTGTCGCCGTAGAGACCGCCCGGGAGGAGACCCACCATGCGCAACTGTCTGACGATCGCCATTCTGATCACCCTGTTCGCAGCGGTACGGCAGCGGCAGCGGACGAAGACCCCTACCTCTGGCTCGAAGAGGTGGAGAACGAAAAGGCCCTCGCCTGGGCCGAGCGCAAGAGCGCCGCCGACACCGCCGTCCTCGAGGCGGTACCCGAGTACGCCGAGATCTACGCCAAGCTGGTCGAAATCTACAACTCGCGCGACCGGATCCCCACCCCCGGCATCCGCGGCGCCTGGATCTACAACTTCTGGCAGGACCCGGACCACGAGCGCGGCATCTGGCGCCGCACCTTCCTCGACGAGTACGTCAAGAAGTCGCCGGCCTGGGAGACCGTCCTCGACCTCGACGCCCTGGCCGCGGCCGAAGGAGAGAACTGGGTGTGGAAGGGGGCCGACTGCCTCGGGCCCGAGTACCGGCACTGCATGATCAGCCTGTCGCGGGGCGGCGCCGATGCCGCGGTCGAGCGCGAGTTCGACGCCGTGGCCAAGGCGTTCGTCGAGGACGGTTTCTTCGTCCCCGAGGCCAAGACGCGCATCGGTTGGAAGGACGAGAACACCCTCTGGGTCGGCACCGATTTCGGCGAAGGCTCGCTCACGGATTCCGGTTACCCACGCCTCGTCAAGGAGTGGAAGCGCGGCACCCCGCTCGAGGAGGCGACCACGGTGTTCGAGGGCTCGGTCGACGACGTGGCGGTCGGCGCCTACTCGATCCACACCCCAGAGGGCCGCTACGACATCGTCAACATGACCCCCGAGTTCTTCCGCGGCACGCTACTTCATGGTGCTCGGTGGACGGTTGGTCAAGCTCGACATCCCCGAGGACGCGAGCCTCCAGGGGATCTTCAAGGACCAGCTGCTGTTGGCTCTTCGCTCCGACTGGGACGGTCGGCGGCACCACCTACCCGCAGGACGCCCTGCTGGCCATCGACCTCGACGCCTTTCTCGAGGGCGAACGGTCCTTCGAGGTCCTCTTCGAGCCGTCGGAGAGAGTCTCGCTGGGCGGTGTCACCCACACCCTCAATCACCTCCTGATCACGACCCTCGACAATGTGCGCAGCCGACTCTACCGCCTCGCCCCCGGCGAGGACGGCTGGACGAAGGAGGAGATCGAGCTGCCCGGCCTCGGCGCCGTCGGCATCGGCAGCACCGGCGATGTCGATGACAACTTCTTCTTCACCTACACCGATTTCCTGACGCCCTCGAGTCTGTACCTGGTGCGGCAGGGCGAGGAACCGACGAGCGTCAAGTCCTCGCCGGCCTGGTTCGACGCGAGGGCATGACGGTCGCCCAGTACGAAGCGACCTCGAAGGACGGCACCAAGATCCCGTACTTCGTCTTCATGCCGAAGGGCTTCGAGGCCGACGGCACCAACCCGACCATGCTCACCGCCTACGGCGGTTTCGAGGTGTCGCGGATGCCCCGGTACTCCGGCGACCTGGGCTCGGCGTGGGTGGCGCGCGGCGGTGTCTACGTCCTCGCCAACATCCGCGGCGGCGGCGAGTTCGGCCCCAAGTGGCACCAGGCCGCGGTCAAGGAGAAGCACCAGACCAACTTCGACGACTTCATCGCCGTCGCCGAGGACCTGATCGCCCGCAAGATCACCTCGCCCGAGCACCTCGGCATCATCGGCGGCTCGCAGGGCGGTCTGCTGGTCGGCGGCGCTTTCGTCCAGCGCCCGGATCTCTTCAAGGCCGTCGTCTGCGCAGTGCCGCTGCTCGACATGAAGCGCTACAACAAGCTGCTCGCCGGCGCGAGCTGGATGGGCGAGTACGGCAACCCCGACACCGACGACTGGGACTACATGAAGCTCTGGTCGCCCTACCAGAACCTCGACCCCGAGGCCGACTACCCCGAGGTCTTCTTCTGGACCAACACCCGCGACGACCGGGTCCACCCGGCCCACGCGCGCAAGATGGTGGCGAAGATGACCGACATGGGCCACAAGGTCTACTACTACGAGAACACCGAGGGCGGGCACGCCGCCGGCGCCAACCTCAACCAGCGCGCCTACACCGACGCCCTCGAGTACGCCTACTTGTGGATGATGTTGCGCTGATCGGCCTGCGGCCGATCAGCAAGTTTTGAGTTCTGAATTTTGAGTTTTGAGTTTCGATAGCCCGGCCCCGTCGCTGCACGGGAGGGTGAGCGGCAATTTAAAACTCAAAACTAAGAACTCGAAAACTGACGACGCCGGCCCAGACGATGCCGCCGAGGATGAGGAGCGGGATCAGGAGCAGCGCGCCGACGAGCAGGACCACCGGGCCGACCACCGCCAGGGCGATCACGAACCCGATCACGAAGACCAGCGCCTTGAGACCGAGCACGATGGGCAAGCAGGGCGAGCTTGAACACGATCTTCAAGAATCCCCGCCAACAGGACGAAGACGCCAAGAACGACCGCCCCGACACACAGCAGCGTGAGAATGGCGAGCACTTCGAGCATTGTCCGATCCTCCTGATGAAGATTACGCACAGATCCGGAGAAAGTTCCAAACCGTAATTCCAGCCGGCGGGTCGCCATGCGACCCGCCGGCCGGAATTACCGCCGCATGATCGAATCGAGGATCATCAGAAACGCGGCCTGCTGTTCGGGCTCCATCTTTTCGATCACCGCCAGGCACCCGGAGTCGTCGAACTCCTCGTGCAGGCGATCGGCGGGGTGGCCCGAGGTGATGATGACGCGCTTGAGGTTGACACCGGCCTCGCGCGCCGCCTCGAGGACCTCCTTGCCGTCCATCTCCGGCATCTCCCAGTCGAGAAGCAGCAGGTGGATGTCCGGCGCCAGACCAGCAACCGCCTCTTCGGGGTCGGTGTAGGTCTCGACCGCGACCTTGTCGCCGTAGCGGTCCTCCAGCAGCCGTCGCCAGACGGCGCACTGCAGCTTGGAGTCGTCAATCACCAGCACGCGGCGCGGAGCAGCCGTGGCCATCTTTGAAAGACTACCTTCGCCTCTCGAGCGAATGCCAGGGGTTGGAGAATTGGCCAGTCGCGGCCTGGCCGGGTGCCAACGTGGAGTGCTTCAACATCTGAACGTTCGGTCTATCCAAGAAACACGAGGCCGGAGGACTGCTCGACGCGAGCTCCGAAGGAGCGACAGACTGTAGCCTGGGGCGTGAGCCCCAGGAACACGGAGACAAAAAACCAAACAAGCCGCGGAGCGGCGACAGATTTTCGACATCGACCAGGAAGATCCCGATTGCGGCCGGGATCTGTCGCCCCGCCGGGGCTCGGTTCAAAAGGGGACCCAGAAACCCGGGGCTCGCGCCCCGGGCTACTCCCTGTCGCCGCTCCGCGGCTCATACGGAAACTGATTGTGTTGTTGGTCTACCATCCAGGTTGTCGACCCTTCGTCACCTCACCGGTTTCCGGATGAGCCGAACGTTCGACGTTTCTGGCGGCCAGTGTCAGCTCTCGGCGGAAAAGCCGAGAGCAGTGACGGCGGCCAGCAGGAGATCGGTCGAAAAGCCATTTCCTCTGACCCGAGCCAGGCCTTCATCGAGCCAGACCTCCGCCTCGGTCACGCCGGCGACCTCCGAGAGGGCCCGTTTGACGCTCTGGACGCAGCCGTTGCAGTGCATCCCACCGACCTTGAGTTCGACCGTCGTCACGGTTGTGTTTTCCACAGTCTCCTCCTCGTCCACCCTCCGTCGCGGCCGCAGCGCGTTGACCAGAACCGCCAGCAGCACGACTGCACAGGTGGTCTCGAACCAGGGCATCGATCCCCCACTCTGGTGGCCGGCGTGGGCGCCGCTTTCGGCCATCGCCGCTGCGGCCGGGACCATGGCCGATTGCGGCAATATCCCGGTCCCGATCAACCCGTCGACCACCAGACCGGTAGCCAGCGAGGCCACCGCAACCGTCACCAGATAGAGGATCGCGGTGCGCCGCCCGAGGACCTTCCACAGAGTCGTCAATGCGGCGCTGTTGGTGGCCGGCCCCGAGATCAGAAAGACCAGCGCTGCTCCGGGCGACAGACCGGCGTGGATGAGCCCGAGGGCGATGGGGGTGGAGGCGGTCGCGCAGACATAGAGCGGGATGCCCACCGCCATCGCAGCCAGCATCGGCAGGATGCCTCCACCGAGGTAGGACTCGAGCGCTCTCGGCGCGACCACGGTTGCGATCAGCCCCGAGATCAGGACCCCGATCACCAGCGCCCGACCGATGTCGCGCGGCAGGATGACCAGACCGTAGTGGAGAGCCTCCGAGATCTTCGAACGGTGGGGCGCCGGTTCGTCACACCCGCCGGTCGCACAGCAGGCCTCATTCGTGGCAGCCGCCGGGTTCACAGGCGCCGGGTCGCCGTCGTGGTCGAAGGCCTGCACGAGACCGCCGCCGAACACCCCGGTGATGAGAGCCGCCACCGGCCGTACCACGGCCAGGAAAGGGCCCAACAGAGCGTAGGTCACGGCGATGCTGTCGACCCCGGTCTGCGGCGTCGACAGCAGGAAGGCGGTGGTGGCGCCTTTGCTTGCGCCGTGCTGCCGCAGCGATGCCGCCACCGGAATCACACCGCACGAACACAGGGGCAGCGGGACCCCGAACAGGCTCGCCTTGAACACCTGGGCCAATCCTCTGCCCCCGAGGTGGCGCTCCACCCACTCGGGTGAGATCACGACCGACAGGACGCCGGCCACCAGGAAGCCCAACAACAGATAAGGCGCCATGGCGCCGAACACCGACCACGAAGCCGCGGCAAAGGTGAGCATCCAGTCCATCATTTACTCAGCTTGTAGATCAGATCCAGGAGCTCGTCCTGGTGCTGTTTCCTCTTGTCCGTCTGCAGCCCTTCGGTCACGCAGGTCTCGATGTGGTGGCGCACCACCACCTTGCCGACCCCGCGCAGGGCCTCGTGGATGGCGGAGATCTGGGTCAGGATCTCGACGCAGCCGATCGATTCTTCGACCATCCGGCGCAGACCACGGACCTGCCCCTCGATGATGCTCAGACGGCGGAGGGCGTTTTTTTGAACCTGCTCGTCAAGGGCAACGGTGTCTTCAACCATGTTTCGAACTATACCATACCCCCGTGGGGTATTGAATCACGACACGCCGGCACATTGCGTCGACCCGCTGTGAATGTTATCGAGAACCCTTCCCAATTGGCCTGGACAGTTCTATACTCGCCCGAGCGAATGAGCACAGGAACGAAAGGAGCCCACGACATGAGTGAAGGAATCACTGAAATGAAGGTCGGCCAGAAGGTGCCGGACTTCGAGCTCACGGTCTACGAACCCGAAAACCACGGCTTCGGCAAGCGCAGCCTTGCCAATCTGAAGAAGGAGGGGAAGTGGACGATCCTGTTCTTCTACCCCGCCGACTTCACCTTCGTTTGAGCAACCGAATTCGCTGCTCTGGCAGAGCAGCAAGACCGGTTCCGGAAAATGGGCGCGGAGCTCATCACAGTCTCGACCGACACCGAGTTCGTCCACCTCGCGTGGAAGCGTGACGAGAAGGAACTCGCCAACGTCAAATATGCAATGGGCGCCGACCCGACGGGCAACCTCTCGCGTCTCTTCGGCGTGTATGACCCGGGTTCGGGTCTCGCGCTGCGCGGCACCTTCATCATCAGCCCCGACGGCACCCTCTTCAACTCCGAGGTCAACTTCTACAACATGGGCCGCAACATCGACGAGCTGATGCGCAAGTTCAAGGCCAACCTCTACCTCACCCGCAAGGCCGACGAGGGCTGCCCCTCCAAGTGGAAGGACGAGGGCGACAAGACTCTCCGTCCGGGGCCAGAGATGGTCGGACGGGTGCACGAGGCGCTCAACGACTGACCGCCGGACCTTCAATCAACCATTGCCGCCTCCGAGAAAGAGGCGGCTTTTTCGTGCCCGTACACGGGGAAAGGGAGAAAGGGGGAAAGGGGAAAGGGGAAAGGGAGCCATCGCAATTTCGGATTTCGGATTTCGAATTTCGGATTTGGGGCTACGAAACGTGATAAGGACCGGGTCGCCCCTGCTCCCTGCTCCCCTGCTCCCCTGCTCCCCTGCTCCCCTGCTCCCCTGCTCCCCTGCTCCCCTGCTCCCCTGCTCCCCTGCTCCCCTGCTCCCGTTCACAGCCCCTCGTCCGCACTTCTCACCAGCTCCAGGTTCTGCGCATCGTGGAGCTGCCGGTAGAGACCGTCACGAGCCAGCAACTCCCGGTGCCTGCCTCGTTCTACGATTCGGCCGCCGTCGAGGACCACGATTTCGTCGAACGCTTCCGCGGCCGCCAACCTGTGGCTGATGAGAATGATCGTCCGTCCCGCGAAGGACTCGAGAAGGGAACGCACGACCCGGCTTTCGGTGATGGGGTCGAGCCCCGAGGTGGGTTCGTCGAGCACGACGATGGAGGGATCTCTGAGGAGCAGGCGGGCCAGAGCCAGGCGCCGACGCTGCCCACCCGAAAGCCGCATCCCGTGCTCGCCGATCCAGGTCTCCCAGCCCTCCGGCAGACGACGGATCGTGTCGAGGAGTTCGGCCTGCTCGGCGGCCCGGTCGAGCTGTTCCTGGTCCGCAGCGGGAACGGCGAGGAGAAGATTGTCGCGGATGGTGCCGGTGAAGAGATCCGTGCGCTGCGGCAGCACGCCGATGGCGGACCGGAGGCTCTCGAGGGCGTAGGAGTCCAGCCGTCGACCGCCGAGGCGGATCTCGCCCCGGGTGGGGTCCCAGAACCGGAGGAGAAGGTGGACAAGGGTCGACTTGCCGGCCCCGGAAGGTCCGACCACGGCAACCCGGGCCCCCGCGCGGATCCCGAGGTCGAGCTCCTGAAGCACCGGTCTCCCCGCGCCCGGGTAGATGAAAGAAACGTGACGCAACTCGAGAACCGGCTCCGCGACTTGCGTCAGACCCGATCGATCCACCCGGCTCGGTTGGTCCGGATTCCTCACAGCGGGCTCGGCATCGAGAACTGCAAAGATCCGTTCGGCTGCCGCGAGCTGGTCGGAGAGACCGCGGGCCGCAGCGGGCAGGGGCTGCACCGCTTCGAAGGCCGCCATCACCACGAGACAGACCACGGCCAACCCAACGCCGCTGAATCTCCCCTCGCCCACCATTGGAATCCCGAGGACCAGGGCCAACCAGACGGTCGCATGAGTGGCGAATATGACGCCGGCCGAGCCCACGGCCTCGCGGCGGGCGCCTCCTTCCCGGGCGGCCTCAGTCCGGCGCGAGAGTTCTGCGACCTTCTCCTCCTGCCGGCCGCCCTGGCCGAAAGCGAGGAGATCCGCCATTCCCTGAACGCCGTCCGCCACCGCATCGGCAAGCTCGGAGCGCGCGACGATGAACCTGTCGCCGGCGCGCCGCCCGAGTTCGAGCACACCCAATGAAACCAGTAACGCAGTGGCGACGAATGCCACGAGGAAGACCCATGCCAACTCGAATGCGAAGGAGCCGAGGACACACGCGGTCCCCACCGCCACAATCGCCGCCACCAACGGCGGCGCCACGGCACGGATGAAGAGTTCCTGCAGAGACTCCACGTCGGCCACCGCTCGCGTCAGAAGGTCCGAACTCCGCACCTCGAGGACCCGGGCCGGGGCCAGGGGCTCCAGGGCGCGGAAGAACCAGAGGCGCAAACTTCCCAACAATCGCAGGGTCAACTGATGCGACAGCAACCGTTCGCAGTAGCGGAAAAGGCCGCGGCTGACGCCGAAGAAGCGCACGCCGACGATGGCCACCTGGAGCTCGGCGATGGAAGGGTGCAGCGCGGCCGAGGCGATGAGGAAGGCCGCGGTGCCCATGAGCCCGATTCCGCTGCCGACTGTGGCGGCGCCCAACGCCACGGCCGCCGCCATCTGCCACCGGAAGGGGCCCAGCAGCCGCAGGAGTCGGAACAGCACCGTCACTGCGCGCTCCCGTAGCCTCGAACGAGCTCACGATAGAAGGCACAGCGATCGAGCAGATCCTGGTGAGGGCCCTGATCGACCACCCTTCCCTCGTCGAGCACCACGATCCGGTCGGCGGCCATGACGGTGGGCAGCCGGTGGGCGATGATCAGGGCCGAGCGTCCTTCGAGGAAAGCGGCCAGAGTGGTGTCGAGCTCGTTCCGGAGCCGCGGGTCGAGGTCCTCGGTCGGTTCGTCGAGAATGAGCACCGGAGCATCGGCGAGAAAGGCGCGGGCCAGGGCCAGGCGCCGGGCCTGGCCTCCGCTCAGCTTCGCCCCCCTTTCGCCGACCTGGGTCGCCGCGCCGTCTGACATCTCGGAGACAAACGCATCCGCCGATGCGAGCTTCACCGCGGCGGCCAACTCGTCCGCGGAAGCCTCGGGGCGCGCGAGGCGGATGTTCCCCTCAGCAGTGTCGGCAAAGAGGTGGGGGTGTTGAGGCACCCAGGAGATCGCCCTCCGCCACGCCTCCGGATCGATCTCGGCGGCACCGATGCGGTCGGCCGTCACCCGCCCGCTGTCCGGTACGACGAATCGCAACAGCAGGCGAGCGAGAGTGGTCTTGCCGGAACCGGACGGACCGACCAGGGCGACGGTCTCCCCGGCGGCGATCGTCAGGCTGGCATTGCGCAATGCGGACCGCCCGCCAGGATAGGCATAGGAGACCCCCTCGAGAGCGAGGGCGGGGCGTGCCGGCATCCTGCGGCCGGCTCTCGGGAGCAACGACACCTGCTCGCCCTCGAGAATCTCGCCCAACCGCGCCGAGGCCGTCGCCCCGGCGAGACCGGCGTGAAAGGCGGCGCCCAATCGGCGCATCGGCAGGTAGAACTCGGGCGCCAGCAGGAGCACGAAGAACGCCGCTTCGAATTCGAGCCGCCCACTGAGCAGCCGCAGCCCGATCTCCACCGCCACCACCGCCACGCTCAAGGTGGCGACGAGTTCCAGGACGAGCGCAGACAGGAAGGCGATGCGGAGCACCGCCATGGACGACGAGCGGAAGGCCTCGCTCACCCGACCGATGGCCGCGATCTGATCCCTGGAACGACCGAGGATCTTGAGGGTCGTCAAACCCTGAATGACATCGAGGAAGAAGGCGCCGAGGCGCGCCATGTCGAGGAACTGGCGGCGTGAACGACGCTCGGCCATGTGTCCGATGAGAAACATGAAGATCGGAATGAGGGGGGCGGTGAGGATGAAGATGACACCCGAAAGCAGATCGCGGGAGAGGACAACCGCGGCGACAGTCGCCGGAATCACAGCAGCCAGTGCCAGTTGCGGCACGTAGTGCGCGACGTACGCATCGAGGGCCTCGACGCCACCGGTCAGCAGGGTGACGAGTTCACCGGTCCGCGCTCCCTCCGCAGCCACCGGACCACGGTCGAGGAGACGAGCGAAGACCCGGCTGCGGAGCTCGTGTTTGACCCCCGCCGCGGCGTGAGCGGCCGCCGAGTCGGC
Organism: Candidatus Sulfomarinibacteraceae bacterium; assembly: GCA_963714895.1. GTDB lineage: Bacteria > Acidobacteriota > Thermoanaerobaculia > Thermoanaerobaculales > Sulfomarinibacteraceae > Sulfomarinibacter. The sequence continues at coordinate 3,742 of CAVQQC010000031.1, read as the reverse complement.
AGCCCACGACAACGCGGCCCGGACAGCGATCGCCGCAAGCAACCACCCGAGAAAGGACGCAACCGCAGTCCGGTTCGCCCCTTCCATGAAGACTTCAGAAATGATGTGGGCCAGCAACCAGGCCTGGACCACGGTGACGACGCCGCCCAGCCACCCGAGGGCGACGCTCGCGGCGAGTGAAGCCCGGTGGTTGCCTGCGAGATCGAGAAGCCTGCGATCCAGGTGCATCGCTGGTCAGCATACGACGGATGAGATAGCAGTTTTGGGTTGAGCCTCTTGCAAAATCCACATTCAAAGGCGGGGCAGGCCCCGCCACTCCAGGGGAATGTCCTTTGTGGGTAGGGGCGGCACCTGTGCCGCCCGACCTCGATGAGGCGCGATAGGTCCGAATTCGGCCGTATATTGCAAATTTTGCAAGAGGCTCAGTTTTGAGTTCGCAGCGTGTGACTCGAAGGGCTCGACCGCCGGAGAAGCGGGGGTCCCCCTCGCCAACCAGGTCAAAATGCCGGGGAGGTCTCCCTCCCCGTCATCGTACGGTTTGCGGTTGTTCCTCAATAATGCAGGTGCGACTCCGGCGTGATGCGCTGCCGGAAGATCCAGTAGGTCCACGCCTGGTACACCAGCACCACCGGTACCAGCAGACCGGCGACGATGCTCATGACCTTCAAGGTGTAGGGGCTGGACGATGCGTTGTAGATGGTCAGGCTCCACGCAGGATCGAGGCTGGAGACCATGACCCGAGGGAAGAGCGCGAGAAAGATCGTCACGGTGGTGAAGACCACCGAGATCGAGCTCAGGATGAAGCTCCAGCCGTCCCGCTTGTTGGAGATGCCCCAGCGGACCGCGAGCAGGGCAACGACCGCCGTCACCGGCACCACCCCGGGGTTGAGGCCGAGACGCTCCCGGACATCGGTCATGAAGTAGGTGCCGAATGCGAAGAGGACCAGGAAGAGCGCCGCTGCGTACCACAGCCGGGCGGCCATGCTCCGGGCCCGGCCCGCGAGTTCTCCGCCGAGCTTGAGGGCGAGGAAGTTGGCCCCGTGCAGCGTGAAAAGGGTGAGCGAGGCGAGACCGGCGATGAGTGCGTAGGGGTTGAGGAGGGTGAAGAAACCGCCAACGTAGTTCATGTTCTGGTCGATGGGGACCCCCCGGACCAGATTGGCCATCGCCACGCCCCACAGCAGGGCCGGGATGGCGCTGCCGAAGAAGATGCACCAATCCCACAGGCTGCGCCACCTCGGATCATCCATCTTCGAGCGAAACTCGAAGGAGACGCCCCGCACGATGAGCGCGAGAAGCATCAGAACGAGGGCGATGTAGAAACCCGAAAAGAGCGTCGCATACCAGTGGGGGAAGGCCGCGAACATGGCTCCGCCCGCGGTGATCATCCAGACCTCGTTGCCGTCCCAGACCGGGCCGATGGTGTTGACGATCATGCGTCGTTCGGTGTCGCTCTTGCCCAGAAAGGGCAGGAGGATGCCGACGCCGTAGTCAAAGCCCTCGAGGAAGAAGAAGCCGACGAAGAGCACGCCGATGAGAACAAACCAGAGTGTATTGAGATCCATCACGTCCTCCTTTCAGCCCCGCGCCCCGGCGGCGTCCGGGTCGACGATAGCGGCGGGAATCCCGGCTTCGGCGTACTTGCGGAGCAGGACCACATCGGCGACCATCAACAGTGCGTAGACCAGGGTGAAGGCGATCAGCGAGAACAGCACCATACCGGCGCCGACGGTCGGAGAGACCCCGTCCGCGGTCTTCTGCAAACCGAAGACGATCCACGGCTGTCGGCCGATCTCGGTGAAGATCCACCCGGTGGAATTGGCCAGATAGGGCAACGCGATGGCCCAGATCATGAATTTGAGGTACCAGGGAGCAGGGTCCATCCGCCCCCTGGATGTCTTCCAGAGCCCGTAGAGTGCGAGCGCCAACATCAGACCGCCGGCGCCTACCATGATGCGGAAGGTCCAGTACGAGATCGCCACCGGCGGCACGTAATCACCGGGCCCGAAACGTCCGACGTACTCTTCCTGGATGTTGTTGATGCCCTGCACCTCCCCGGTGAACGAGTTGTGGGCGAGGAAGCTCAAGAGCCCCGGCACCCGGATCGCGAAAACGTCGCGCCGTTCCTTCTGGTTGCCGATGGTGAAGAGCGACATCGCCGCCGGGTCCTCGGTCTGCCACAGGGCCTCGGCGGCCGCCATTTTCATGGGTTGGATGCGGGTCATGTACTGGGCCTGGGTGTGGCCGACGAGAGTCACCAGCACCGTGCCGATCACCCCGTAGACGATCGAGATCCGGAAGGAGCGGCGGAAGGCCTCGATATTCCCCGATTTGCGAAGGAGGTGGAATGCGGAGATGCCGGCAACGAAGAAGCCGGCCGTCGCTATGGCGGAGGTGAAGACGTGGGGCCACTGCACCCAGACGTGACCGTTGCCCAGGAGAGCAAAGAAATTGTCCATCTCGGCGCGCCCGTTCCGCAACACATAGCCCACAGGCTGTTGCATGAACGAGTTGGCCACCAGGATCCACAGGGCGGAGAGGTTGGATCCGATCGCAACCAGCCACATCACCGTCGCATGCGCCTTCTTCGATAGCTTGTCCCACCCGAAGATCCAGACGCCGAGAAAGACCGATTCCAGGTAGAAGGCGAGCAGGGCCTCGATGGCCAACGGCGCGCCGAAGATGTCGCCCATGAAGCGCGAGTACTCGGACCAGTTCATGCCGAACTGGAACTCCTGGACGATCCCGGTGACCACCCCCATGGCGAAGTTGATGAGAAAGAGCTTGCCCCAGAACTTCGTCATCTTCTTGTAGGTCTCGTCGCCGGTGCGCACATAGAGGGTCTCCATGATCGCCACCAGGATCGACAGACCGAGGGTCAGGGGCACGAAGAAGAAGTGGTAGACAGTGGTGACCGCAAACTGCAGCCGAGCGAGCACTACGACGTCCATGAAGATCCTCCTCCCGAAATCAACGATCCCCGGGGCGCGACTGCACCTGGACACTTGAAATGAAGCTCGAAAACACGTGATTGCTGGTCCGCATCTGCGGGGTACGGAGCGTGCCGGAGATACTGGGAATTGTTCTTTTCCATCGTCCCGAGGGGTCGAAGTATAGCACTCTAAAGCGAAGTGAATAAATAGTTTATCGATCGTTCAAACGTGCAATCGATCGACCCTCCCGATGCTGACGAATCCACCATCACTGAGAACTTCGGGACCCTCGTTCACGAACTCTCCACCCATTCGGCCGCAGGAAGCACCCGACTGCCGCACCACAAAGGACACCAGGGTCTTCAGAAGCATGTTGGACGGTTCGAGTTCAATTTCAGCCTCCACCCGACCGCGGCGGGTCTGAAGGTGGGCCAAGGCCCACCCTACTTCGGACCCTGGTGTCGAGCGGAATTGTAGGGTGGGCCTTGGCCCACCTTCAGAGCTGTGACCTGCATCCTGGATCACTCGTGAACAAACACGAGTTCTGGACCGCCGTTTTCGGTTGTTGAGGACCTCGTTCTGAAAATGGCGATATCCGATCCTCAACCTCAGCGTTTTCAGTACGGCAGGGTCACATCACGATCTGTCTTGGACAGCAGTGAAACATGACAAGGATTGGACCTTCCCCCCTTTCTCCCTTTCTCCCTTTCCCCCTTTCTCCCCTTCTCCTCTGCCCAATCCGGGCACGGAGGCGAGACGGAGCGGCTACACTCACGATGACACCAAAACCCCGGAGGCCCCAATGAACC
>CAVQQC010000030.1:0-13394 GCA_963714895.1 Candidatus Sulfomarinibacteraceae bacterium | reverse complement strand
TCGATCTCACCGGCCTCCACGGCGTGACCGATTCCCCCGGCGACCTCAGCCACGATTTTGTCGCACTCGATCTGGCCTACGACTGGTATCCCCTGGGCCGGGAGCTGTATCGAGGTTTCGAGCTCCGCGGCATGCTGTTGCGGTCGTGGCTCGACCTCGAGGACGGCAGCAGCCTGGACACCTGGGGGAGCTATCTCGACGGACAGTTCAAGATTGCCAGGCGGTGGATCGTCGGGGTGCGGGGCGACTGGGTCGAGGACCAACGCCAGGCGGGTCACGAATTCTGGGGGCTCTCGCCCTACCTGACGTTCTGGCAATCAGAGTACGTGAGGCTGCGAGGCCAGTACTCCTACCGCGATGACAACTGGTACGGCTCCGACAATCGATTCGAGCTGCAGTTCACATTTGCTGCCGGGCCGCACAAACATGAAAGCTACTGAGGTGATCGCCATGAGTTCTTCACGTCGATTTTCCGGAGCCGTGCTGGCCGCGGCGATCCTTCTTCCCACGACCTCATTGGCGACGGTCAAGGTGGTCACGACCCAGGAGACATATGCCTCGATCGCGCGTGAGATCGGCGGCGATCTGGTGACGGCTGAGTCCATCGTACCGGGCAACGCCGACGCCCACTTCGTCAAACCCAAGCCGTCGTATGCCTTGATGCTGCGCGATGCCGACCTCTTCGTCAGCACCGGTCTCGATCTCGAGCTGTGGGCGCCGGTGTTGGTCAACAAGTCGGGCAATCGCAACATTGCCGACGGCGCCATCGGTTACGTGGCGGCGGCACAGGGCATCGACCTGCTCGAAAAACCGGCCTCCTTGGACCGCTCGGCGGGGGATGTTCACATCTACGGCAACCCGCACATCCAGACCTCGCCCATCAACATTGCCGTCGTCGCCCGCAACATCGCCACCGGTCTGTGCAAAGTGGATCCCGGGAACTGCGATGCCTACCGGGTGCGCCTCACCGATTTCAACGATCGGCTGGCGCGCCGGTTGTACGGCGAGAAATTGGTGGAGCTACTCGGCGTCGACACCCTGGACCCCCTGACCCGCAGTGGGCGGCTGGTGCCGTTCCTCGAGGAGAAGGGATTCGCCGGCGAGATCGGTGGTTGGCTCCGGGACGGGATGAGCTTTCGAGGCCGCAAACTGGTGTGCTACCACAAGAACTGGATCTACTTCACGACGTTGTTCGGGCTCGACGTGGCGGGCTATGTGGAGACCAAACCGGGGATCCCGCCGACGGCGCGTCACGTGTCGGAGTTGATCGAGCGGATCGAAGCCGAGCATATCCAGGTTCTGCTCGCAGCCAACTACTTCGAACGGAGCAAACCGCAGCTGATCGCCGATCGAACCGGTATCGTGCCGGTGGTGGTTCCGATGTCGGTGGACGCCGGGTCGGGCGTCGCCACCTACTTCGACCTCGTCGACCTGTGGATCGGCAGTTTGAAGACCGCATATGCCCGGACGGAGCCGGGACAATGACCTCGATGATGAGTTTCATGGCCGCGCCCTTTGCCGCGTGCCTGGTGCTGGTGGGCCTCCATGCCTATTTCGGGATCCACGTGATCGAGCGCCGGGTTCTCTTTGTCGATCTCGCGGTGGCGCAGTTCGCGGCGCTCGGAGCGGTGGTCGGATTCGCCTTCGGCCACCACCCCGGCGAGCTCGGATCGACGCTCTACAGTCTGGCGTTTGCGGTGGTTGCTGCCGCTCTCTTCGCGCTGACCCGGGTTCAGGTCGAGAAGATCCCGCAGGAGGCGATCATCGGCATCACCTTCGTGGTGGCTTCGGCAGCGACGATCCTGGTGGCGGACCGCGCCCCCGAGGGGGCGGAGCACATCAAGGAGACCCTCTCCGGATCGCTCTTGTGGGTGACCTGGCCGATGGTCGTCAAGGTGGCGGCGATCTATGCGGCCATCGGGCTTTTTCACTGGCGGCTGCGCGAGCGGTTCCTGCTGATATCAGTCGATCCCGACCAAGCCTACCGCCTGGGCTGGAACGTGCGCTGGTGGGACTTCCTTTTCTACTTGAGTTTCGGGGTGATGATTACTTTTTCGGTGGGAATCGGCGGCATCTTGATGGTCTTCGCCTACCTGGTGATACCGGCCTGCGTTGCGATCCTGCTGCACGCCGGGATGCGGGCGCGGCTGGCCGTGGGCTGGGCGATTGGAGGGGTCGGCTCGGCGGTGGGGCTCGTCGGGTCCTATTATTTCGACCTGCCGACCGGACCAGCGGTGGTGGTGGTTCTGGGTTTGATGCTGGTCGCTGCCGGGCTGTTCGATCTGTTCCGCGAGTCGAACGCAAATACGAAAGGGAGGGGATAAACCCCTCCCCTACGGTGTTCAGAAACGACATGTGTTCCGTAAAGCTGTAGGGGAGGGGATGAACCCCTCCCGATCGATAGTGGGGGGAGAGCCTCGACGCGCCCCGTTCGGCCTCGCGCCGGAGGCTGTTGGTGCAGTCGTTGTAGGCGTGTTCGATGCCGATGCAGAACAGTGTCCGAACGTGGTCGTCGGCCAGTTTGTAGTAAACGGAGCGCCCCTCGCGATCGGCTTCGAGCAGGAAACGATCACGGAGAAGCCGCAGCTGGTGAGAGATCGCCGAAACCGACAGTCCGGTATGTTCTGCAAGTTCGGTGACGTCGAGCCGGTCGTTGTTGACAAGGGCGTGGATGATGCGCAGCCGGGTGGGGTCGGCGAGAGAGGAAAAGAGGCGATTCAGACACTCCACCGACCAGTTCGGGAGCCCGGGCTGACCGTGTTCTTCGATCAGTCGGTCCATGGCCGGGCAGCAGCGTGTGACGGGTTCGGCAGCGCCATTTTCAAATTTGCTCATGTCCGCATCTTGTCAAATTTTTCGAGATTGGTCAACACCAATGACCGCAGAGACCGAATTCATTCTCAATTCTCAATATCGAAGACAGCGTTGAATGCTCCCTTCCGGTGCCAGGCTTTAGGAAGTTGGGAAGTTCCGTGCACGGCACGAAAGGCTTGAACATGTCCCAACTTCCCGACTTCCGAAAAGCCTGGCACCGCCTCTAAAGCCGAACGATCGCTCCCGTGATCAGGCTGATGAGAAACAGCAGGACCCCGACTGTCAACATCGCTCTCCACAGGAGACGCATCCAGTCCCCCGCCGTTTCGACCGGTGCATCCTGAGTTTCGGTTTCGGAGCCGCCGTTCGCTGCCAGCCTCCGATACCACCAAACGGCCGGCTGCAACCACCAGAACCGCGCCGATCAGCGATCCGGCCGCGGCGCCGGGGAAGGCGTTGACCACAGTGTCATGGATGGCGGACAGGACCGCCCCCGCGGCCGTCATCAACGGCACCAGGGCGGGCTGGTGACGGAGCACCAGAACCCACGCGGCAAGCAGGACGAGGCCGGTGATCGCGCCGTCGGCGAGCCAGAGGGGGATGGTCTCGACGCTGTCGCTTCCGGCGGCCACGAGACCGAGACCGATCAGAAGGGACGCACCCGCGGCGAGCCGCCGCTGCCAGCCGGCGGTCACCGCCTGGACGACGGCGACGGCGAGCAGCATCAGCGCGGTGGCGACGACCCACGACGACACCGGCCCCAGCGCCGCGCCGAGCACCGGCAGGGTGTCTGCAGCGCCCCCAACGCTCGGCCACGACGGGAGCTTTGCGGGCGCCGAGAGCGGCGCTAAGAGCACCGAGACCCGACACCAACGCGCCGAGGCCGAAGCCGGCGGCGATGTCCCGCCCGCTGCTCGAGTTCGTCTGCCGCGGCAGCCACCGGTGAGCAAGACCGATCAACAGGCTGGTCACCGCCGCGATCCCGGTGGTGGCGATGAGCCCGCCGATGAGGACGATGGCAACCTGCATTTTCCACGGTTGCGCGGTCATGAACTGGGCCGTTCCGGCACGGAAACCGTTGCCCAGACCGATAGCGCCGAGCACCGCCATGACGACGAAGAAGATGGCGAACGTGGCCCGGTCGAAACGTCCACGGCTCCACCGCACCACCGCCAGCACCGCACCGGCGAGAAACAACAGCACCGTCAGCACGACGCAACCGATCTGGATGATCTGGGTGACGCCCTGCTGTTTGCGGTGCTCGCGCTCCCAGTCCTCGGGGATGTGGACGAAGCGTCCGGTCTCCACCACCTCGTCGCCCGCAATCTGAACGATGATCCTCGCCTCCCCGCTGTCGAGCGGGTACCCGGCCGGGTCCTTGAAGACAAAGACCCAGTCGCGGCGGTCCGGGAGCTGCGACGGATCGGCGGAGATCTCCTCGAGCGTGTCGGGAGTCGAGGCCTAGATCGGTGCGGAGGGCCGCGACGGCGATCGCCCGGGCCTCGTCCTCCTCGAGCTGCGCCCCGGCGCGGCCTTCGGGCAGCCGGTGGGTCATGCGTTGCACCTTGCCGTCCGGACCCACGAAGACCAGGAACTCCTCGGCTCGTTCGGCCACGTTGCCCTCGAATTTCGCGTACCGGACAACCCGTCGCGGCACGGGGAGGTAACGTCCGAGCAGCTGGTCGTAGGCTTCGGCGCCCGCCCTCGGTCCAGACGAAGCGATCTTCGAGCCCGAGCGGCGCCTGGGCATTCGCCAGCTCGCGCCACTCATCGCCGAGGTCGACTCCCGATCGCGGTCAGTTGTTCGCGGGCGGCCGCTCTGGCTTCGCCATCGGTGTTTGCCAGGGACCGGTGCATCGGGGTGGAAGTTTGTGGTCAGGGCCCACACGCCACCAGACCGACGATGCCGAGCAACGGTAAGACGATCCGCAGCCGCGGTGACAAGCCGCTCGACGGCGGTCTCAGCGGCGGGCGCGGCCCGCTCGGGAGCGGGCGGCGGCACCCAGGCCGCGTTGTAGGTGTCGGCGGGGACCGCGCCCCAGGCCCCGGCCCGCAACCTCGCCCGCAAGACCACCCAGAGTGGGATCAGGGTGAGGATGATGACCAGCCCGCGACTGATCCAGATCCCGGGTGTGTCGGCGGCGAAGAGGGGCATCGCGAACCACACGACGTCGAAGGCGAAGTGGAAGACGATCGCCGGGACCAGACCGAAGAGAAGGTACAGACCGCCGAAACCGAGGGCCGGGATGATCAGCTCCACCAGCCGGGCGTAGGCAGGCTGTGCCGGGTAGTTGGCGTGTCCGGCGCCGAAGATCACCGCCTGCAGAATCATGGCGCCCGAGATCCACAGCCAGGGCTTGCCGAAGCGCTTGCCGAGCAGCGCCGCGGCGGCGAGGGGCACGGCGCGGAAGAGACACTCCTCCCAGAAACCCGCCTGGAGCGAGATCGCGACCGAGGTCAGCCACGGGAAGATGTTGGCCAGCACATCGGGGTCGGTGAGCGCGCTCGACGGGCTCCACCAGTCGAAGTGTCGTGAGGTGACGACAGGTAGAGCCAGACCTCGTAGGCGAAGAAGATGCCGATCAGCAGGTAACCGGCCACGGTCTGGCCGAGCATGGTCGTGGTCGGCGCCACCTCGCCGGACCAGGTCTTCCACAGCTGGATGTGGCGCGGGAACGCCCTGCGGCCGAGGCTTTCGGCGGCGATGAAGGAGAGGGCGAGCACCGAGCCCATTCCGACGAGCTGGGCCAGCGCGACGGCGATCTGTTGCAGGGCGAAGGTCGTCGACGAGAGCGCCGTGTCGTAGCCCATCCACAAGAGGGGCCACTGGTTGAGCACCACCAGCGCCTGCAGGAAGGCGATGAAGAGGGCCCACTTGAGGGCGGGCTTCCAGACCACCCAGCGTTCCTTGAGCAGGAAGAAGAGCCCGACGACGCAGCCGCCGGCCATGTAGAGGATGGCGATCGCGAACAGCGAGCCGGTGGCGATGGCGTCGTTGGCCGACCGCATCTCGGCGTACCGGCGGCTGAAGGCTTCGGGGATCTTGATGAAGTGGGTGAGCTCGGTGAAGCGGTCGCCCGACACTGTGAGTCGCAGGCGGTAACGCCCGTCACCGATCATCACGTCGGGGCGCTCGTAGACCAGGGTGTGGTCGGTGCGTCCGCCGGGGCGGACCTCGTGCGACGCCTCGACCAGCTCGTACTCGTCGAGATCGACGTCCCAACCGTCCGCCACCGCCGCTTCGGCGAGGGCCTGTGCCGCATCCGGCTCGAGGGTGGCGCCCGGTTCGTCCTCAGGGACCCGTTTCCCGAAAACCGTAGGCCGTGCCGTCGGGCCGGAAACGAACGACCGTCTCGTTGGTCTCGCCCTCGCGGAAGCGGCGCACTCGCCAGGCGTAGGGCGAGTAGAGGTCCCCGGCCAGCATCTCGGTGTAGGCCTCGCTTGCCGCCGGCCTCGAGCTCGACAAAGCTCTGGACCTGGTTGTCGAGGCTGAACTGCACGGCTTGGCGGACCGGCTCGGACGGCCCCCACCCGCGGGCGGTGGCGAGATTCTCCGCCGCCGCCATCGCCGCCGAGCGGTCCATGGTGACGTTGAGAGTCACCAGTGGAAAAGCCCGTGCGAAATTCAGCACCGCCCACACGGTGCAAAGAACCGAGATCAGGCTGAATGCCGCCCAGAACCAGGGCTTACGGAACATCGGAGACCTCCCCACGAATCAGTCGATTGAACGGTCAGAGTGTAGCGCGGCAGGATTTGGGCGGGGGATTCTGTCGCTGCTCCGCAGCTCGAGGATTCTCTACCCGACGGATCCCTGGGGCTCACGCCCCAGGCTACGATCTGCCGCCGCCCCGCGGCTCTTTGCACACACCCGTGGAGCGCAGCCTCACTTGCCGTGGTGAGAGCCACATCGAGGCTACAACCTGTCGCCGCTCCGCGGCTCGAGGATGTCCGCTCGTTCCCTGGGGTCACGCCCAGGCTACGATCTGCCGCCGCTCCGCGGCTCTTTGCACACACCCGTGGAGCGCAGTCTCACTTGCCGTGTGAGAGCCACATCGAGGCTACGATCTGCCGCCGCTCCGCGGCTCACCGCCGTAATGTCGTGTGGCGGGGTCTCGCTCGTGGTGGGGCTGGTCAAGGCCTCAGCGCCGGAGGCGCGGAAGAAAATAGCCTGGGGCGTGAGCCCCAGGATTCAGGCGCCACATTCTTCATCAAGCTCCGGAGGAGCGACAGACAACTGGGGTCGTCAGGCCTTGAACACAGCCCAGATCGCGAGCGCGAGCACAACCCAGAAGAAGTGCCACTCGGCGTGTTTGAAAAACGGCCGCGCCCGATCGGAGTCGATGCTGTGGCGAAAGACGGTGGCCGCCAGCAGGACCGCCGCGACCATCCCGAACAAGGCGGTGAGACGAACGTCCCACGGCGCCAGCGCCGCAAACACCACCGAATTGATGCGGTGCGGTTCGATCAGACGCTTCCAGTACACGATGACCACAGCGACGACGACGAGGATCACCCCACCGAGAAACAGCGTCCACCAACCGGTGGCGGGAACCAGGGCTCTCGGCCAGTAGTCGGCTGGAGGGTTTTCACCGAAGAAACGCACCGCGGTGGTGATACCGCCGGCAACCGCGGCTGCCGGGATCACCCGAACGAGAATCTTGCGCGCCTCGGGACGGTCGGTGCGGGGGTAGAGCAGGTAGGTCGCGGCAAACAGCAGCCCGAGCAGCCAGAATCCGTTGAGCCATCCCCAGACGGCGAGCACCACCGGCAGACCGTAGGCCTGGTTGGGTCGTTTCTCGATATACCGCTCGAGTGAAAACACGGTCGCGCCGAAGAGCAGCATCGGGACCGCCCAGCCGAGTCCCACCACCGCCGGACGGGCGAGGGCGGCGGCGAGAAACAGCAGGAACGAGCACATCAGGTGGTCGCGGTTCTTCTTCTTGAGCCCGAGGAAAAGGAAGAAGCTCCCCAGCGTGGCGGGAATGGAGACGCCCCATGGGCGGCCGTCGTAGATGAGGAAGGCGATGACGGTGAAGACCGACGCCATTCCGATGTACTCCATTTTGAGCCGGCGACCGTAGACCTCGACCGGACCACGGGTGTAGTTGATCAGGACGGGTTCGTCGGTTTCCATGGTGGCGGATCCTCCTCCAGATTTCCGGGGCATCTGAACCCGACCGCGGGATGATGTCAAGGCGGGCAGGGTCGGTTGACGGAATATGGAAACTTGCAGTACTGTTCAATTATGTGTATGAAACGGGGAAACCCACTCCGCACGATCGCGCTGCTGACCCTGCTCCTGCCGGGTCTGGTGATTGCTGCACCTACGGCGGGTGCGTGTGGTCTCTGCGATCGTGGGGTGCCGTGCCCGAACATGACTGCACCGGCGCCCGCTGCCACGACCCACTCGTGCTGCGGTGAGGCCGCGGTCGACGCGCCCGCCAAGGCCGCGCCATCCTCCCTCGGTTCGATGGCGTGCGATTGCGGACGTGACGCGCCGGTGGCGGTTGCCGCCGTCGAGGCGCCGGCGCCGGAGAACGACGGTGCCGAGGCGTCCCATGCAGCGGTTTGGTCCGACAACGTCATCCATCCCATGGCCGCCGCTGCCGGCGCGCGCCCGCCTGCCCCGCCGCCACATCCCCTCATCTTCCTGATTGACTGCGTTTTTCTGACCTAGGGCGATTCGCTTCGCGAATCGCTGAGTGGGGAGAGGTGTGCCCTCTCCTCGGTGAAGAAAGGGTCAGGAAATGGAACGTGTTCTGCCGTTTATCGGTATTGTGTGTCGTGCTGTTGGCCGGCGCCCTTGTGGCGGTGGCAGATTCTGAAATGCCGGCGGAACTGAGCGCCGCTGACACGATCGTCTCGTCCATAACCGATGTCAAACAGCGGTTGCTGCTCGACGAGGTGCTCGACCGCAACCCACGGCTGGCACGGTTGGCGGCCGAGGCGGCGGCTGCGGCCCAGCGCGCGCCGCAGGTCAAGGCCCTGCCCGACCCGACGGCCTCTCTGACCTGGTTTCTGATGTCGCCGCAGACCAGGGTCGGGCCGCTCCAGGCAACCATCAACATCTCGCAGTCCCTGCCGTGGTTCGGCACCCTCGCGCTCGAGGAGCAGGCGGCCGTGCTGGACGCCGCGGCAAGCCGGGCGCGGGTCGAGGCGGCGCGCCTCACGGTCGTGACCAAAAGCAGAAATGCATACCTCGATCTCCAGTTTCTCGACGCAGAGAGCCGCCTGGCTCGCGAGGACCGTGCGACTTTGGAGCACTACAGCGAACTCGCCCTGGCGCGCTACGCGTCGGGCGTCGGTCTCGACCAGGCGGTGATCAAACTCCAGGCGGAGATCACGAGGACCGACACCCGGCTGCTCGCCATCGCAACGCGACGCGCCGAAATCGTGGCGGGGCTCAACGCACTTCGGGACCAACCTCAGACGACACCGGTGGTCGTCGCCGAACCGGGCGCCCGGTGGTCGAGCGAACTCGACCCCGAGGCGCTGCGGCGGCGGTCGCTTGCGGGGCGCCCGGAGTTGGCGGCTGCCATGGCCGAGGCGGAGGCGGCGGGGGTCCGCGTCGAGCGGTCGAAGAAAGCCTACAGCCCGAACCTGATGGTGGGTCTGCGCTATGGGTTCGTCGGCCGCCGCGAGGACGCGGCGGGACAGTTGAATCCGCCCGAGGGCAACGGCGACGACGACCTCGCCTTGACGGCCGGTGTCAGCGTGCCGGTATGGCGGTCGAAGCTGCGGGCGGGCGTCGAGGAGGGAACGGCCAGACGGCTCGCCGCTGATGAAGCCGTGCGCGAAGCCACCGCCACCATCGATGGAGAGCTGGGTGAGCTGCTGCACCGCATCCCGCTGCTCGAGGACCAGGTGGACCTCTATGAAAACGTGCTCATCGTCCAGGCGCGTCAGTCGCTGGTGTCGGCCGAGTCGGCCTACGCCGCCGGCACCGCCGGGGCCCTCGACCTGCTCGATGCAGAACGCGTCCTGCTCCAGGTGCGGGTCGCTGCGGCGCGAGCGCGAACGGATCTGGAGATCGCCTACGCCAGGCTCGAGGGAGTCGTGGCCGGACCGTTGGAGGTGACGTCATGACTGGGCAGGGGAGCAAGGGAGAAAGGGAGAAAGGGAGAAGGGGAGCAAGGGAGAAAGGGAGAAAGGGAGCACGGGGAGAAAGGGAAGCGTCTTCAATTTCGGAATTCGGATTTCGGAATTCGGATTTCTCGTACACCCAACCCTCCCGAAGAGCGGAGACAGGTGGAGCGGGGGAGGCAGGGTCGAATTCGGAATTCGGAATTCGGAATTCGGAATTGCATCGCGGGCAGCCGGTCTGTATGGGGGACCGGAGGAGGGCGGGACATGTCCCGCCCCTACAACGAACGCAAGGACGGCTCTGAAATGGGTAGGGGCGGCATACATGCCGCCCGTTCCTCGGGTGAGCGCGGCAGCGCAGCTGTGAAGGCGGTGGCGTGGGTGCTGTTGGGTGCCGTCGTGATGCTGGTGTTGGTGGTTGATCCCTTCGGAGTGAGCCCGGTGGATGGGTGGCTGGGGATCGAAAGGACTGCCGTCGGCGGGCACGGAGCGGGCGCGGAACACGAAGGAGGGGCGGAGCTTTGGACGTGTGGAATGCACCCCGAGGTGATCCAGGACGAACCGGGGATCTGTCCCATCTGCCACATGGATCTGGTGCCGTTGCGGCAGGACGACGCGCCACACGATGCACATGAACTGTGGACCTGCCCGATGCACCCCGAGATTCTCGAAGAGGAACCGGGCTCGTGCCCGATCTGCAAGATGGACCTGGTCAAGGTGAAGGAGGACGCGGGGCAGCAGAGTGAGGGAACGTCCGCGAGAGAAGGAGATCCTCTTCTACCGCAACCCGATGGACCCGGGCATCACCTCGCCGGTGCCGCGCAAGGACGACATGGGCATGGACTACGTGCCGGTCTACGCCGACGAGGCGGGCTCCGTCGTCGAGCAGGGGGCGGTGGTGACCATCGACCCCGCCGTCCAGCAGAACATGAACGTGGTCACCCGCCGGGTCGAGCGGCGGGACATCAGCCACGAGATCCGCACCGTGGGCTCCCTCGGCTACGACCAGGAGCGGATGGTCTCGGTGACCACGAAGTACCCGGGTTTCATCGAGAAGACCTATGTCAACTACATCGGCCAGCCGGTGACGAAGGGCGAACCGCTGTTCGAGATCTACGCGCCCGAGCTGGTGCAGACCGAGCAGGAGCTGCTGGCGGCCCTGCGCTACGTGCGGCAGCTGGAGTCGGCGCCCGACGACGCGCGCGATCGCGCCCGATCGTTGATCGAGGCGGCCCGTCAGCGCCTCGGCTATTGGGACGTCAGCCCGGAGCAGATCGCCAGGCTCGAGGAGACCGGGGAGGTCTTCCGCACCCTGCAGGTCCTGGCGCCGGCGAGCGGCGTCGTCATGATGCGGATGCCGGGTCTCGAGGGGATGGCGACCCAACCCGGGATGGAGCTGCTCCACATCGCCGATCTTTCGAATCTCTGGCTGACGGTCGAGGTCTTCGACAACCAGCTGCCGTGGATCGATGTCGGCAGTCCGGCCACCGTCAGCCTGAGCTACTTCCCGGGCGTGACCTACCGGGGTCGGGTGCGCTACATCGAGCCCGAGGTGTCCGAAAAAACGCGCACGGTGCAATTGACCCTCGATGTGCCCAACCGCGACGGTCGTCTGCGGGTCGGGATGTACGCGACCGTCGTCTTCGAACCGGTGGCGGCGACCGATGCCTTGACGGTGCCCGCCGAGGCGGTGCTTCGCACCGGTCAACGCGACCTCGTGATCGTTGCCCTCGGCGGCGGCCGGTTCGCCCCGCGCGAGGTCGTCCTCGGTCCGCGCGCCGACGGCTCGGTCCAGGTCCTCGAAGGCCTCGCCGACGGCGACGAGGTCGTGACCTCCGCCCAGTTCCTGATCGACTCCGAGTCGAACCTCCGCGAGGCGATCCAGAAGATGATCGCCGCCAAGCGTGGGGGAGGTGGGTCATGACACCGCAAGAATTCGGAATTCGGAATTCGGAATTCGGAATTTCGGACCCACCTATCGCCTCACGGACTCGAGGTCGATTTCGGCCCACCCGGCACGCGGGACGGGTGCACGAACTCGGTCAATGCCAATGGCGTCTTGTGGGGCGGCCGTCCCGGCTGCCATCTGACGGCTATCGCGAGGCCGCGTACTTCCCATCCTGTCAACCCGACCGAAGGAGAGGGGCTTGCGATGCGCATTGGGAGTGAGGCCGAACACCCGGTGGTCTACAACTTCTTCAAGAGATCCTCTCGAGAAACGCCTTTGTGATTCGCCACGAGGCGCAGGATTGCGGAAAGGGTCCCTATTCGGAGCGATTGATGGGCCGGAACGACCACCCGTTGATGGTACGGCTCGCCGGTCTGCAGAACGATGTGACTGCCGACCTGGTGAACGACGACGTAACCCCAATCTCGGCACAGGTGGCGAGCAAGGTGATTCCCGTCGAGATCACGCGGGAGTTTCATCCCACAGCGAGAAGTTCGTCACGGACGAGGCGGATCCGAACGGTCTTCGGGACATCCCCGTCGAAGAAGTACGCGCCGACCGCCTCCTGGACGTTGCGGCGCAATTCCTCCCAGGTTTCTCCCTGAGTGACGATGGGCTGCGTCAGACATTCGGCAACGTAGCCGCCGTCCACTTCCTGCGGTCACCTCGAATACGACTTCGGCAGTCATATCGCAAGTCTACCATCCGGGAGCGGATGGGGCGGCCACCCGCGGGATTGCAGGTCAATGTTCCCCCGTTCCCCTTTCCCCCGTTCCCCCCTTCGCAGCAGGGAGGGCGCCATGCTGAGCCGCATCATCGAGTGGTCCCTCAAGAACCAGTTCATCGTGATCATCGGGGTGGTCTTCGCCGTCATCGGCGGGTGGTGGGCGATCACGACCACCCGGCTCGACGCCATTCCCGATCTTTCCGATGTCCAGGTCATCGTCTACACGAAGTACCCCGGTCAGGCGCCGCAGGTGGTCGAGGACCAGCTGACCTATCCGATCGCCTCCAAGATGCTGGCGGTGCCCTTTGCCAAGGACGTTCGCGGCTACTCCTTCTTCGGTTTCTCCTTCGTCTACGTGATCTTCGAGGACGGCACCGATCTCTACTGGGCGCGATCGCGGGTGCTCGAGTACCTCAACGGTCTCTCCGGCCAGCTGCCCGACGGCGTGACGCCACAGCTCGGCCCTGACGCGACCGGGGTCGGGTGGGCCTTCATGTACGTGCTCAACTCGCCCGACCGCTCGCTCGCCGAGCTGCGCTCCTACCAGGACTGGTACCTCAAGTACGGTCTGATGTCGGTCGAAGGGGTCTCGGAGGTCGCATCCCTCGGTGGCTTCGTGCGCCAGTACCAGGTGGAGGTCGACCCGGTGCGGCTTCGCGCCTACGGTGTGTCGCTCGGCGCGGTCAAGACCGCCATCCAGCGATCCAACAACGATGTCGGCGGGCGGCTGGTCGAGATGGGCGAACGCGAATTCATGGTGCGTGGGCTCGGCTACGTCAAGAACATCCGCGACCTCGAGCAGATCCCGCTCGGGGTCGGTC
>CAVQQC010000029.1:0-28970 GCA_963714895.1 Candidatus Sulfomarinibacteraceae bacterium | reverse complement strand
CGGAGACGGCCAGGCAGCGATCCCGTAGTCTCCGCCGCCGAGCAGCGCCCCGGAGCCGGAGATTCGAACGGAATAGATGTTGCCGCCACCGCCGTCCATTCTCTGATAGACGACGAGGTACTCGTTGCGCGCCTGGTTGTAGGCGATGTCAGGCGCCACCCGCTCTTCGTTCATGTCATACGTCACCGTTATGGCGGAGCCGACCGTGTTTCCGGCCGCCGCAACCCGCTGCGCGGAAATGTGGCTCGCGTCCCCGGGCACGCCTTCGTTCCACCAGGTGACCATGAACTCCTGGACCGTGCCGCCGTAGGCGACCCGCGGGTTCCACTGGTTGTTGAGAAACGAGTTGATGCTGAAAGCCGCCAGGCCTCCGATCGGCCCGTCCCACGGGATAAACCGGCCGTACACGTCCCAATCGCTGCCGTCTCCGTAGAAATCGCGGACCCAGACCACCAGGTAGCGGTCGTTGACCGGATCGTAGGCGACCGACGGCTGTGCGCTGTCCCTCACAGGATCAGTCTCGTAGGCGATGACATAGGAATCGATGAAGATTCCGGCAGCGGTGTAACGCCGAGCCATGATCGACCGCGCGGTCCCGTTATTGTCGTGCCAGACCACGAAGTACTCGTCATGGACGGAGTTGTAGGCAACATCCGGGAGATACTCGTCGAAGTCTTCGTATGAAACGGTAATCTCCGCGCTCATGGAAGTCCACGCTTACCACCTGCCACCGAAGCGGTCAGCTACGAAGAACGACGACTCGCGTCCGCGTCATGGCAGCCTCCTGTTCAGTCTGATCAGTGTGAAATCCAGTTGATATGCGACTTCGATCCATACCAAGGCCGGGATTCCATCAATTAACACTTAATACCATCTTAATATACTCAATTATCTCAAGTCGTATTCAGGGACTGAGACGGGGATTGGGTGCTGGATGCTCGAAGGAAAGGCCCGACACGCGGGACGCCCGTTCCACGGACCAGTGAGATGTGCGGACCACCGCTGGGTTACGCTCCGAGAAGGTCATACCGAAGTCGGCATCCCGATTCTCAAATCGTTGTTGCCCGAGAGTGCCCCCTCCGAAGATGATTGCGTCCGAAACACCCACTCGCGGGAAAGACCAGGGATCGCAACATCATTCGGAGACGGCACGTCCGGTGCACGCGAAAACCGGGCGCTTGCGCGCCCGGTTGGAAAATTCAGCGGATCCCCGCCCTACTGGGGAGGGCTCTCCCAGACCTTCAGCTGTTGCGCGGGTCATCTCGTGGTCGCGGCTCCAGACCGCCCCGGCTGCGATGACCGGGATCGGGATTCCCGGCCAGGGCGTCGAGCACCTCGAACGCCCGGGCGCGCTCCTCCACTGATCCCAGCCAGCGAACGGTGTTGAGCCCGATGATGGCCTCGGCCCGAAAACGGCGGTCAGGGGAGTTTTCGGCCGTCTCGATCAGGGCGTCGAGCTTACCCGGCCGCAGCGCGAGTTCGAGATCCCCGCTGATCGTCCTTCACAATCGAATCGGCAAGATCGGTTGATGTCAGACGCTGCCGGGTCCCGAGCCGTTGCGCCGCTACCTCGCCGAGCACCACCGAGGCCAGCAAAGCCGTCTCGAGATCGCCGTCTGCGAGCGCCCGTTCGTAGACGCCGCGGGTCCCGAGGTGGATGCAGGCCAGACCGACCAGGTCGTTGATGATGACGAGATCTTCCTGGCGCAACAGACGGCCGAGGCGGATCGCACGGCGGAAATCGGCCATGGCGGCATCTGAATCCTCGGCTTCGAGACCCCGCGCGATCCACGATCGAACCAGGTCGAGGGCGAACAGCAGGTTCGTGATCCGGGTCTCTATGCCGTCGAGCGGGTAGATCTCGGGATAGAACTTCATAGTCGCCTGATCGACCCACGGTTCGGCTTCCAGAAGGAGAGGATGATCGGGAGGCAGGACCTTCCCGACCCATTCGGGGCCGTCCACCCGCGCATCAGCCGCCGCCAGGGCCTCGTCCGCGCGGGGCCCGATCTCCTTCGTGAAGAGCGCGAACCACTCTGCAGCGTTCCCGGGACCCTCTCCGAGCGGCGCCAACAGATCGAGATCGGTCTGGAACCGCAGCGGCCAGTCTTTGTTGGCGGGGCACGTCCAGCACGGCACATCGAGGGTCGCCACCTCGAGGACAGCAGGCTGCGGGACAGAGGCGCCTGGCGCCGAGATCGCGGGTTCAGGCCTCTCCTGAGCAGATCAATCGCGCGCCGAGAGAGCCTGCCAGCACGACGACGACGGCGGCGGCAAGAAGAACCAGGACGATCGTTGATGGGCTTTTTGAGGACGTCATGACGGGTTGCCTCCATTTTCAATTTGTTTCAGATCCGCGGCACCAACGAAAAGACCGATCGAAGGGTGCACGTCCGCGTTGATCCGGACCTGTCGCAGAATCTCGATGAACTGTTCATCGCGCTGGGTTTCCGCCATCACCGGCGGGTTCGGAGTGAGTACGGACCCCAGGTCGCGACCGACGAGAACGTGCCCCGCCAGCAGCAGTGCCACCGCGCCGACCCACGCCAGCCGGAGGGCCCGGTTGTTCCAGATCTTCGACCACAGGTCGGGGGCCGGCGCCGCTGCTATTCGTTCGCGAGCCGCGGCGACGGCTCGACCGCGGAGGCCCGCCGGCGGCGGCGGCGGCTCCAGACCCGGGAGCAGACGCTCCAGCTCGAGTTGTTCTTCGTTCTTCATGGCGCGTCCTCCATCAGGCTTCTGAGATCGGAGATGCCCTTGCGGTAGCGGCTGGCGGCGGTGAATGTGGGGATCCCGACAATGGCGCCGATCTCGGCGAAGGTGCAGTCGGCAAAGTGTCTCAGGTAGATCACATCCCGCAGGTTCGGCGGCATGCCGGCCAGCAGGACGGAGGCGTGGGCGGCGTCCAGCATCCGGTCGCTGTCGCCGTCGACGGCGGTGAGAAAGGGATACTCCTCGATCGGCTCCGCGGATCGCCGGCTCCGCCTGCGTCCGATGTCCACGGCGGTGCGGTGGGTGACCGTCAGCAGCCACCCCTTCGGGTTGCGGATCGACGCCAGTTTGGGTCCCTGTTCCGCCACTTTCACAAACACGTCCTGCACCACGTCGGCCGCGTCGTCCTCGGATCCGGTGCGCCACAGGGCGAGACCGTAGAGCTGCCGCGACGCCAGGTCGTAGAGATCGTCCAGTGCGGAGTGCCGACCCTCCGCCAGGGCGGCGAAGATCTCTCGCCAACCCCCGTCATCGGATCTCGAGGGTCGATCCCGATCCGATGACGGCGAAGGCGGTTGATCAGTCAAGGCTTCCACACCTATCCGACGCGCGAGGTCGGGCTTTTTGTCACAAGACGGAGTCGATGGTCTTGATATCCACCAGGCCCCGGCACCCGAAGAGCGCCGGCAGGATGGCCTCCGGCGGGTGTTCGCGGCGCAGCTGCGCCACCCTGTCGGTGCCCGCCCGGTAGGAGGGCAGGTACATGCGTCCCGAGTAACGGGTGGTGCGCCCACGGCCCCGACAGCTTGTCGGCCCTCTCTTCGGTGACGAGGCAGTCGCGGCGCAGCGACGTCGCGACGTCAGGTTGCGCCACCCCGTCGTTCCAGGTGAGGTAGGAGGCCTGGTTCTTGGCGTCGTCCTGGAGCCGCGACAGCAGCATCCCGATCTTGAGGTCGTCGTCGGGAAGCTGGTCGAGCTCGGTCAGACCGAAGGCCATCAGCGCCGCGTTGTTGGCGATGCCCTCGGCCAACGTCGAATAGCGCGAGTTCATGGTCAGAACCGTGCCCTCGAAACCGACCCGGCCGGTGGTGTAGAGGTGCTGGACAAAGGCAAAGGTGGTGACGTGGCCCGGCACCACCTCGTGGCTCACCAGCTCCGCGAACTCGGGGACCGAGATCTCGAGCGAGGCGTTGATCTCATAGGTCGCCTCATAGAGCGGCAGCCCTGCCGCGTCGCGGGCACGGCCGACGTAGTTCATGGAGCCGGAAAACCACGCGTCCTTGATCGCCAGGAACTCGACGTTGGAGCGCGGGACGCCGTGCAGCTCCTCCGGCAGATAGGGCATGACGTTGGCGGCGGTGCCCGCCTCGAGCTCGGCGATGAAGGCGCGGGCGAGGGCCGGGATGGTCGCCGCCGGCACCATGCGATCTGCGCGCCAGGCATCGACCGCCTCGAGGATTCCCACCTCGTTGTCGGCCGGGTAGCCCGCCCCGGTCAGGAGCTCGGCCAGGAGGGCGCGTTTGGGCCCGGGCTGCGAACGGTGTCGGGGGCATCGGCGGTCGAGGCCTCCACCGACCGCGTGTAGGGCACGGGTTCGCCGCGCCCGAGAGTCTCCATCGCGAGGTCCCACATCACCTCGACGCTGCGCCCGAGACCGGCGAGAAAGTCGCCGCGAACGCCCGCCTCCGCGGCGCCGAGCTCGGTCATGCCCGAAATGGCGGCCGGCAGATCGACCGTCTTCAGGTAAGCGTCGATCGCCTCGAGATCGGGCTTGTCCGCCGAGACTCCACCCGAGGCGCGGACGGCGGCCGCGGTGGCGTCGGTGTAGCTCCGCGGAAGGCCCTCATTGGAAAACCAGGAATCGGCGATGAAGCGCCCCGTCCCGGAGGGGTTCATCACGTCACCACCCCACAGGGTGTCGATGCCGAGGATGGCCTCGGCCACGAAACGATCGAGTTCGGACTGTGCCATCAGAAAGCCTCCGCAGTGAGTTTAACGTCTCCCACTTTCCGATGAATTTCGGATTTCGGATTTCGGATTTCGGATTTGGCGCCCATCCACCACCATATCTGCGTGACGGAACG
Source organism: Candidatus Sulfomarinibacteraceae bacterium (assembly GCA_963714895.1). Taxonomy (GTDB): domain Bacteria; phylum Acidobacteriota; class Thermoanaerobaculia; order Thermoanaerobaculales; family Sulfomarinibacteraceae; genus Sulfomarinibacter. The sequence goes on along the minus strand of CAVQQC010000029.1, from coordinate 24,174 downwards.
TCTCCTCGAACGTCTATGAGGGAGTAAAAAATTCGAAATCCGAAATCTCCTTGCGCGTTGGGCCGACATTCCGAATTCCGAATTCCGAATTCCTAATTGCTTCCCTGCTACCCTCCCCAGGTGATCACCGATCTCGTCCTCGCCTCCGTTCTCGCCGGAGCAGTCGTCAGCCTGCTGCACGCCATCCGGGTGGAAGACCGCACCCTCGAGGTCATCTCCAAGACCGCCGCCTCCGTGACCTTCGTGGCACTCGGCTGGGTCCGCTGGTCGGCGGGCGACACGGTCGGTGGTTGGCTTCTCGCGGGGCTCGCGCTGTGCGCTCTCGGCGACGTGTTGCTGCTCGGCAAACGCACGTTCGATCCCGGTCTGCTGGCCTTTCTTCTCGGCCATGTGTTCTATATCCTCGGCTTCGGCGCCGCACTGCCGATCGGCAGCTGGCCGCCGGCAGCGGCATTGCCGCTGGTGGTTGCCGCGATCGCCGCGATCCGCTGGTTGTGGCCCCATCTGGGTCGCCGCAGGCCCACGGTAGCTGTCTACATCGTGGTCATCTCGATCATGGTCTGGGGTGGATTCTCGGCGTGGTGGCGGCAGACGCTGCCGTGGACTGCCGCGTTCGGCGCCCTGCTCTTCTACCTCTCCGATCTGTCGGTGGCCCGCCACCGATTCGTGCGTCCGGCGTTCGTCAATCGCGCCGTCGGCCTTCCGCTCTACTACGCCGGACAGCTCCTCATCGCCCTCACCATCGGGATGTGACCGGTATGGTGTAATCTCGGTCGTCCACAGCGCCACGCACGAGGTGTTCATGAGATTTCGGGTCTTTCCAATGTTCGCCGCCATTTTGTTCGCCGCGGCTGTCGCGCACGCCCAGGCGGACTGGGCGACCGTCACCCGGGGCGCCGAGTACGCCTTTGCCCGCGGCCAGTTGGCACGGGCCGAAGAGGGGTTCCAACAGGCTCTCGAGATCGCCCAGACATTCCCTCCGGGCGACCGCCGTTTGGAGACCAGCCTCGAAAACCTGGGCCGGTTCTACGAGCACCAGTCGGCGTTTGCCAAGGCGCAGCCGTTGTACCAGTTGCTGCTGGCGGCACAGGAGTACCGGGTCGGGACCGATGATGCCGAGTTGCTGAACACGCTCTTCATCCTTGCCCGGGTCAGCCAACCCATGGGTGACTTCCCTGCCGTCGAAAGCAGCCTGACCCGCTTCGACAGCATCGCCTCGGCCGGCGGCAATGCCGATCCGCGCCAATGGTGGCAGGCCGACGCCATGCTGGCCCGGATGCAGATCATCCAGGAGGACGACGCTGCGGCACTCGAGTGGCAACGGCGCGCGGTCGAGGTGCTCGCCTCCGATACCAATGCCACCTCAGAGGAACGCGCGATCCAGCTCGAGTCACTGGCGCAGATGGAACTCACCGCCGGTGAAGGGCCCAGGGCGGAGCAGCTCTACGTCCAGATCGCCCGGCTCCGCAGTGAAGAGGATGAGGCGGACGCGATGTCGGTGATCATGGCGGCAGGCGCCGAAGCGGCTTACGGTGCGGGGGAGTTCGACACCGCCGAACGGTTGGCCCTGCGCTCGCTCAACGCTCATCCTGGTGTCGACGCCGAGTTGATGTGCCGCTCCGTGCTCGCCGATGTGTCGTGGGCGCGGGTGAACCGCGGCACCGACGACCTCGAGGTGCTGCTCGAGGCCGCGAGCGATGACGAGGAACTTTTCCTTGCACGGGACCGGCTGCGGTCGCTTGCGGTGCTCGAGGATGGCGCCGACCCGGAAACTCTGACACGGCTGGTCCAGGTCGAGGCGCTGCGAGGCCAGCCGCTGGAGGCCGCGAACTGGCAACGGCAGCTGATTGCAACCGCCGCCCCCGCGACACCGAAGATGCGGCTCGATCTGGTGACGCTGCTCGTCGCGGCGGGGCAGATCGATCAGGCCCTGGCGGTCAACGCCGAGGTCCTCGCAGATCTCGAGGCCGAGTACGGGCCTTCCGACTCACGGCTTGTTCCCGTGCTCGGGCAACGGATGAACATCCTCATCGATGCCGGACGCAAGAAAGAGGCCAAAAAGATCAACAAGCAGCTGAAGAAGATCTCCAAGTGACGAAATCCTCGGGGCGCAGCTGATGGACGGCGTCCGCGCCGTGCTGTTCGACCTGGACGGCACCCTGGTGGACTCGACCTACGATTGGCCGGCGATCCGGGGGCAACTGGGCGTCACCGGCGCCTCCATCATCGACGAACTCAACGGCCTGCCGGAGCCCGAACGCGGCGCGCGCTGGGCCGAGCTCGAGGCGATCGAGGCCCGCGCCACCGACTCGGCGACCCTCCACCCCGGGGTCACCGAACTCCTCGATCTGCTCGCCGAGAAGGGCCTGGCGACGGCCCTGGTCACCAACAACAACGAGGCCAACACGCGCCGGCTGCTCGACCGATTCAGGCTCGCCTTCGACCTGGTTCTGACCCGCGATGACGGTCTCTGGAAGCCCTCCGGCGCCCCGATCGCCGAGGCCGCCCGCCGCCTCGGCATTCCACCCGGCGACTGCCTCGGGGTCGGCGACTCCCGCTACGACATTCTCGCCGCCCGCGACGCCGGTCTCCGCGCGGTATGCATGGTCAATGACGGCGCGTCACACTGCGACAGCGATCTGAACTTTGCGGACATTCAGGCCTTCGTGAAGTATCTACGGGTTGTGTTGGGTTGAGTTTTAAGTTTTGAGTTCTTAGTTTTGAGTGGCCGAACCCGCCCCGAATATCGGGGAGATGGATGGAAACTAAAAACTAAAAAACTGAGAACTAAAAACTACTCCGGGGTTGGCGCCGCCAACGCCGCCCGGATCTGTCCGAGTTTGGCCTGAACGGTGCTGACGTTGTCCGGACCCATGCGCAGGAACTGTCGCTGCGCGGCGGACAGACCCTCGAGCTCTTTGTCGCTCCAGGCGTAGGTCACGACCAGCGGTTGGACCTCCTGGGGCTCGTCGAGAACCGGCACCGCGAGGAGCTGGTCGAAGGCCTTGGTGAGACGATCATTGAAACTCTTGCCGGGGGGACTGATCTCGGCGTAGGCATCATCGATGAGGGGCAGCAGTTCGCGGTAGAGGGCGACCGTCCCCGCGGTGTCGAGGGAGGCCACGACCGCAGCCACGGTGTCGTACCGCTGATAGGAGGCGGGATCGATCACGAAGGAACCGTCGGCCGCGCTCTTGACCTTGAATCCCACCTTGGGACGCAGGAACTCCAGTTGGTCCGTGGGGCTGTTCCCCGCGGCGATGTTGTCAATCGTCGCTGTGAAGCGCCGGATCAGGTCTTCGTTGACCAGCCACGCGGCCAGCTTCGGATTTGCCGAGAGGGCAGCCGCGAGCTCGCGCACCACCATGTCCGAGGTATTCAGAGTCGTGCCCGAGAGCTTTGCGGAGAGGCGTTCCTCGAGCGACGGGGTCGGCACCGGGGCCGGTGTAGGTGTTGAGGGAGCAACAACTTGCGCCTCCTGGTCACTGTTGCGGCCCAGCCACCACCACGCAAACGCGGCGATGACGACGACAAGCAGCACCACGAAGATGCCGATGATGGTCCGGTTGTTCTCAGCCATGGGGACCTCCGGCACAAGCATACACCGGCCCGGCCACACGCCGTCCCGGTTGCTGGATGCTGGATCTTGGAGGTTGGATGTTGGACTGGATGCGACTGACGCATGCTGGAAAGGCGCAAACTGCCATGGCCGATTGAGGCCAGATCCAATATCAAATATCAAATATCCAAATACTCCCCCATCACGAGTAACCTCTGGGTGGCCACTGCCTTACAAATGTCGAGAACGTTCGAAGGGACACGCATGATCGACCCGAATCTGAACCTGCATCCGGATGATGAGCACAACCGGGAACTCGCGGCCAACGTCCACCCGGCGGACTGGCGCAACCCGACTCCGGAGGGCCGTTACAACCTCGTCGTTCTCGGTGCGGGCACGGCGGGGCTGGTTGCCGCGGCCGGCGCCGCCGGACTCGGCGCGAGAGTGGCGCTGGTCGAACGCCACCTGATGGGCGGCGACTGTCTCAATGTCGGCTGCGTGCCGTCAAAGGCGATCATCCGTTCGGCCCACGCCGCCCAAGCCGCACGGTCCGCGGGTGCCTTTGGCGTCAAGGTCATCGGCGCAGTCGAGGTCGATTTCGCGGCCGTGATGGAGCGCATGCGCGGTCTCCGGGCCGGGATCTCCCCCCACGACTCGGCGCGGCGGTTTTCGCAGAACTACGGGATCGATGTGTACTTCGGAGACGCCCGATTCACCGGGGTCGATACTGTCGAGGTCGAGGGCACTCCCCTGCGGTTTGTCAGGGCGGTGATCGCGACCGGCGCCCGCGCCGCGACACCGCCGATCCCCGGTCTCCACGAGGCCGGCTTTCTGACCAACCACAACGTCTTCAACCTGACCGAACAACCGCGGCGCTTGGCGGTGATCGGCGGCGGGCCGATCGGCTGCGAGCTCGCGCAGACATTTGCCCGCCTCGGCACCGAGGTCACAATTGTCGAGACCGCCGACAGATTTCTGCAACGCGAGGACCGGGACGCGGCCGAGATCCTCAAGACATCGATGGAGCGGGACGGCGTGGTCGTCCGGCTCTCCACCTCGCTCGAGCGGGTGCAGCTGAAGAATGCGGAGAGGATGCTCTTTTTGACGACGCCATCCGGCGAGGAGACCATCACCGTCGATCAGATCCTCCTCGGCGTCGGCCGGACGCCGAATATCGAGGGGCTCGACCTCGAGGCGGCAGGTGTCGCTTTCGACCATCATGGCGTGACGGTCGACGATCACCTCCGCACCACCAACAAGAGAATCTACGCGTCGGGAGACGTCTGCCTGCCCTTCAAGTTCACGCACACCGCCGATGCGGCCTCGCGGGCGGTCATCCAGAACGCTCTCTTTCCGGGACCGAAGAAACGCCTCAGCAAACTGATCATCCCGTGGTGCAGCTACACCGACCCGGAGATCGCCCACGTCGGTCTGTACCCGCACCAGGCGGAGTCGCAGGGCATCGCCGTCGAGAGCTGGGAAGTGGCGATGGCCGACGTCGATCGCGCCATCACCGACGGCGAGACGGAGGGCTTTCTCAAGGTCCACTGCCGCAAGGGGTCGGACACCATCCTCGGCGCCACCATCGTCGGCCGCAGTGCCGGGGATCTCATCTCGGAGATCACCACCGCGATGGTCGCCGGGATGGGCCTCGGGTCGTTCTCCGGTGTCATCCACCCCTACCCGACCCGAGCCGAGATCATCCGCAAGGCCGCGGACGCCTTCAATCGGGCCCGACTCCGCCTCGGGTCCACACATTCATGAAGAAGTGGTTTGCATTCGTTCGCTGACTGGCCGAACCTTGATCGTTGAACGAAAATAGCCGGAGATTCTACCTCTCACAACATTTCTGAACGTGGGCCAAGCCCACCCTATCTCGGGCCCACAAACCGGGCGGGTTCGTAGCGTGGGTGGGAACTAAAAACTCAAAACTCAAAACTGAGAACTTTTTTCAAAAGCCTTCGAGGACGGCGGTGACGAGTGCGCTGGAGAACTCGCGGGAGAGATCGTCCATGGCCAGGTTCTGGCGGTCGAAGTAGTTGACGGCGTTGGGATCGACCAGGTAGGAAGTGCGGCGCGAAAAGGCCTGGTCCTCCCACAGGACCACGTCGTCGTCGCCGCGAACGTCGATCAGCTGCACCGCTGCCTGAATACTCATCTGGTATTCGTTGGCGCGGCCCTGATCGTCGTACGACACCGGGATCACCGCCAGACGTTGAATCACACCGGTCAGGACCACGTCGGCCTTGGCCCGCGAATCCACCAACCGCAGCCGCCCGCGGCGCACCCACTCCAGGGTCAGCGCCTCCATCAGCCGTTGATCCATATCGACCCATTTGGTCTGGTTCTGGAAGCTCTCGACGTAGAGGTTTTCGATGTCGTCGGGCAGAAACGAGGTCGTTCCGACGAGGTGGTAGCCGCACGACGAGATTGCCAGGGCCAGAGAAAAGACGGCGACGGCGAGGGTCCGGATCTTCACGAGCGAACCGTACCACAGCACCGGGAGGTTCGCCGCATCACGCTACTTCTTCTTCGCCGCCTCACGCAGGCGGCGGATCTCCGCCATACGTTCGCCGATCCTCGCTTCCCACCCATAAGCGGTGGGTTGGTAGAAGCGGGCGCCGCTGAGCTCGTCGGGCAGACACTGGAGGTCGGCCACCGCGCCCTTCTCATCGTGGGCGTATCGGTAGCCTTCGCCGTAGCCGGCGTCCTTCATGAGGGCGGTCGGGGCGTTGCGGATCGCGAGCGGGATGGCCAGCCCCGGTCGTTGAGCGACCTCCCGTTTGACGGCGCCATAGGCCGTGTAGAGCGCGTTCGACTTGGCGGCCAACGCCAGATAGACGGCCGCCTGTGCGAGCGCCAACTCGCATTCCGGCATCCCCACGTGCTCCACCGTCCGCGACACGGCGACCACCTGTTCGAGCGCCCGGGGATCGGCCATGCCGATATCTTCCGAGGCCATCCGCAGCATCCGCCGCACCACGAACTTCGGATCGGCGCCGCCCGCGAGCATGCGCCCCAACCAGTAGAGGGAGGCGTCCACGTCGGAATTACGGACCGCCTTGTGGAGGGCCGAAATCAGGTTGTAGTGCTCTTCCCCGCCCTTGTCGTAGACCGCGACCACGTTCTGGAGCACTCGCTTCACGAGGTCGGAGTCGATCGCCCCCGACTTCTCCGCGCGCGACACCGCGACCGCCAGCTCGAGGTGGTTGAGCGCCTGGCGGGCATCGCCCGCCGAGACCTCCGCAATCAGCACGAGCGCATCGTGCTCGATCTCCGGGGCGAGCCCACCGAGGCCCCGTTTTGAATCGGCGAGGGCGGATTGCAGGAGACCGACAATCTCTTGCGGCGTGAGCGGGTCGAGAATGTAGACCTTGAGGCGCGACAACAGGGCCCGGTTGAGCTCGAACGACGGGTTCTCGGTGGTGGCGCCGACCAGCACGATATCGCCCGCCTCGACGTAGGGAAGAAACGCGTCCTGCTGGGCGCGGTTGAAACGGTGGATCTCGTCGACGAAGAGCATCGTCCGGCGGTTCTCGAGTCGCCGCCGGTCGCGCGCCTCGGCCATGATCGCCCGGGCCTCCTTGACCCCCGACAGGACCGCCGAAAAACTCACCATCTCCGCACCGGCGGCGTCGGCCAACAGCCTGGCGATGGTGGTCTTGCCGCTCCCCGGCGGGCCCCAGAACACCATCGACGGCAACTCGCCGTCGTGAAGGAGGGACCGGATCACGCCCCCATCACCGACCAGGACGGTCTGGCCGACCACCTGGTCGAGGTCTGCCGGCCGCATCCTCTCGGCGAGCGGGGCCGCGGTCGGATCGTCGGGGAAGAGCGCGGCGTCTTTCATCTCACCGACCACGGGTGCGGGCGGCGGCGCGTTCGAGCCGGAGCATCCGCCGCAACGCGCTCTCGACCGTCACGCCGACCGTCACCGCACCGTGTTCCAGGAGAACACACGCCGTCGCCGTCAGGAGGGCGGCGGCTGCGGTTCTGGCAAGCTCCCGGCTGCCCTCTTCAGAGTACGGCACCGCAATCACCCCGCCGAACCGGGACCCATCCTCATCGAGGAAGCCGGCGCCCGGCATCCGACCCTGCTCGGCGAGACGGAGAACGCACGGGGGGTGGGCGTGGACGATGGCCTCCACATCGGGCCGCGAGCGATAGATCTCGATATGGAGCCGAGCCTCGGAGGAGGCCCTCCTCGGCACCGTCCCGCGATCCAGAGGCACCTCGACCATGTCCGCGCCGGTCAATCGCCCGGTGACCCCGCCGGTCGGCGTCACCAGGCAGCGCCCCCCGTCGATCCTGGCCGAGAGATTCCCCTCGCTCGCGTGAACGAGACCGGCGGCCGCCAGGCGGGCGCCCGCCGCTACCAGTTGGGTGTAGAGATCACCTTTCAGCATGGGTCGAGGCGTCGGTGGTCTGGCGCCGGCATGCCTCGCTGCAGAAGATCCGTTCTTCGCCGCTGGTCAACGCCCGGCCGGCCGGCACGAAGGTTCCGCAGCAGGTGCACTCGACCAGCTCCTCGACGCCGCCGTGGGACCCATCGGGCCACTGCTGCCTGCGGCGCCGAGCTTCGGGTGAAAAACGGCTGAAGCTGTCGGCGCCGGGGGCCCTCTCGGTCAGACGGCGGCCGATGGCGGCGAGAATCCGCCACATCACGAGCAGCACGACGACGACGATGAGGATTCGCTGCATTCGATCACCCCCCGTGGGAGAGATGCCGAGTATACGACAGCGAACGAATTCTAAGTTTTGAGTTTTGAGTTTTGAGTTGTCTTTCCCTTGCCTCTCTCAGAAATAGCCGCAGTCGGGAGATCAGGGAATTCTGTTTCGGCCGCTCAGCTCTTGCTTGCCTGGGTGCCGTTGGGCGGAATTCAAAACTAAAAACTAAAAACTCAAAACTCCGTTGGGGTCAGCCGCCGAGGACTTCCCGCGCGATCGCGCTGAGGTCCGGAATCGCCGGATTCTGTTCTTTGAGCTGCTGGAGACGGCGGAGCGCCTCGGCCGCCTGGTCGTGTTCGTGCAGATCGAATTGATAGACGACGACCTTGTTGTACCAGGCCTGCCAATGGTCGGGGCTGAGGGCGAGGGCCCGGTCGAGCAGTCCGATCGTCTGCTGCGGCTGCTCGAGGTTTCGGAATACAACCGCGAGATCGGTGAGCACGTCGACGTCTTCGGGCGCGATCGCCAACGATCGCTCATACCAGGTGCGCGCCTCGTTCCACCGGCTGGCGTCGAAATAGACGTTGCCCATGGCTGCCATCAACTTCGGGTCGTCGGGGTTGGCGGCCAGGAGGCCTTCGATCTCGGCGACCTGCTGGCGCAGCTGCTGGCTGGCTGCGGCGGACTGGCCTTCGACCGGGGGGTGCCCCTCCGGGAGAGCCTCGGTCTGGCCCGCTGCCGGGCTGACACCGATTTTCACGGCCTTTGCCGGCGGCACCGGTTGGCGCTCTGCAAACACATAACCGAGGGTGAGACCGGCCACGAGGCCGAGCACGAGAGTGAACCAGGGATTACGGAACATCGATCGACTCCTCACGCGGTGGTGGCGGGCACTGCCCGATCGCGAACCGGAACCATAACACGAACGAACGCTATTCGTTCTCCCGGACCTTGGTTCCGGTCCAGTTGCCGGCCGACGCGAGGCCGCTGGCCAGCTGGGTGGCCTCCCAGTTTCCCTGGAGTCTCAGGTTCCGCCCCTGTCCGACCAACCGGCCATAGAAGATCGCTGCAAAACCGATCTGCGAGTCGATCCGTTCGAGCCGCACCTTGCCGGCCACCAGGGTGCCGCGGAAGGAGCCCGAAAACCCGCCCGTCAAGGCGTAGGTGCCCGTCACCAGGGTCCCCTGTTGTTGGAAATAGGCCATCCCGTCCTGTCCGGGTTCGACCACGAGACGCCAGGTACCGGTGAGCGGGGCCTCCGCCTCTCCGACCTCGACCGACAGCCGCTCGACCTCGGTGGCCATGACCGCCAGCATCGTGCGGTGTTCGAGCGCGGCCCGGCGTTCCTGTTGAAAGCTGAAAATCGCACCCAGGAACTCCGATTCGATGCGCCGAAGATCCTCGTCCCGCAGGCGTAAGCTCTCAACGGTTTCGCCCTCTCGCTGGGCGCGCATGAGGTTGCCGGACTGCAGTTCGAGTTGCGACCACAACTCGCGAAGCTGTTGTCTGGCTTCGGCAATGTCCTCGAGTTGACCTTCGAGCACGATCTCGCGGATCCTGATCTGCTCGCGCAGGCTGTCCGCGACCTGGGCTTCGCCCGACGACGGTGTCACGAGGGCCAAAAGGGCGGCCAGAAGCATCGCTCTCTTCATGGTGCTTTCCCTTCAAAATGGTTGACCACAGCGGTGCCGACCAGATCGCTCCACACGTTGGTCGCCGTCCGCATCATGTCGAGCACACGGTCCACGGCGATGATGGTGCCGATGCCCTCGAGGGGCAGACCCACGGCCTGCAGCACGACCACCAACATCACCAGCCCCGCCATCGGGATCCCCGCCGCGCCCACCGACGCCAGCAACGAGGTCAGCAGCACCAGCGCCTGCTGCGGCAGACCGAGCTCGACTCCGTACATCTGGGCGATGGTCAGGGCCGCGACCGCTTCATAAAGGGCTGTTCCGTCCATGTTGATGGTCGCCCCCAACGGCAGAACAAAGCTGGTAACTCCTCGACGATTCCCCGCCTCCTCGGAACACTCCATGCTCAACGGCAACGTCGCCGAGGACGAGGCGGTTGAAAAGGCGGTGGCCAACGCCGGCGCCATGGTCCGGCCGTAGTCCACCGGGTTGCGATGACCGAACAGCATCAACACGGCGGGCAACGTGATCGTTGCGTGGAAAAGCAAACCCAGACCGACCGTCACGAAGTAATAGCGGAGGTCCCAGATGATCCCCGGGCCGCTGCGCGCCACCTCGCGGGCGAGCAGGGCGAAGATCCCCACCGGCGCCAGCTTGACGATGGCCAGGGTCAGAGCCTGAATGATCTCGAGAACACCGTCCACCATCCGGTGTACGGAATCCACGTTGGGGCCGTTGAGACGGGTGAGGAAGAGCCCGAACAACAGGGCGAACACGATGACCGGCAGCACGTCGCCGGCCGCCATCGCCGAGACAATGTTGTCCGGCACCATCCGCAAGAGGAAATCGGGCAGGGTCGTGGTCGCGGTCGAGAATCCCTCGGGGAGCCCTTGCGAACTCACGAAGTCGAGGTGAACGCCGGGTTTGATGATGTTGACGAGGGTGAGACCGACGGTGATCGCGAGCGTCGTCGACAAGGTGTAGTAGACGACCGTACGAACCCCGACCCGGCCCACCGACCGCAGATCGCCGAGGCTGGCGATGCCGCTCACCAGGGACGTGAAAATCAACGGAATGATGATCATCTTGAGCAGCCGCAGAAAGAGGTCGCCGACAAAACCGATGTTCTGCGAAGCTGCCGGTGCGAGCCAGCCGAAGCCGACCCCCGCCAGAAGGGCGATCAGAACCTGCCAGTGGAGCTTGAAAAACCACGGTTTCGAGTTCGAGGTATTGGCGTCGATGTCGGTCATCTATCCTCCGAAGATCGTGTCCGCAGAGAATAACACCGGCGGGGGGGTGCACAAAAGAAAAGAGAAGCAGTTAGCTGTTAGCAATTAGCCGTTAGCTTACCGCTCAGCTTCCTATAGAATCCGATATCAATCGGGCGGGACATGTCCCGCCCCTACAGCTGGTCAGCGATTTTGGGTAAGGGTGGCATACATGCCGCCCGCGGCGACGGTCCCACGAATATTGCAAAAGGCCGAGCTAACAGCTAATCGCTAATTGCTAACAGCTTCTTGCTACTCTTCATCCTGTTTGACGACGTTGCCGAGGGCATTTTCCACCTGCTTTTCGACCTTCTCGACCGGGGTGTCCTCGACCTCCGCGACCTCCATCACCAGCAATTGGCGGGCGTGGTCGTACATCTTGCGCTCACGGAAACTCAGGGTCTTGCGGCCGGCAACTTCCGCCAGACACAGGAGGACATCCACGATTTCGTCGAGATCACCGGTCTTGATGCGGTCGAGATTGGCCCGATACCGGTCCTTCCAGTCCTCGGAATTTTCACCGTAAGCCGCCTTGAGACGTTTCATGGCCTGTTTGACGAGTTTCTTTTCGGACAGGGGCCGCAGGCCGACTCGTTCCGAGTTGGTGACCGGCACCATGACCTTCGACTCAGAGCCCAGGAGGCGGAGGTGATAACACTTCATCTCGTCTCCGGCGAAGATCTCGTTCGAAATCTCCTCCACGACAGAAACGCCCTGGCTCGGGTAGACCACCTTGTCGCCGACCTTGAAGTTCACGCGTTCCCCTTTCCTGAACGCCCAAGCTTAGCACGGCCACAAGGGGGGTGGAGGCCAGTTCCTATACCGCCGTGACCTGGTCCTTCCGGCAGTGGGGGCACACCAGAGCGCCGGGCCTGATGGCTTCCCCGCAGTGAAGACAGGCCACCCTGCGCCGGTCTGCCGAACGGGAAACGACCACCGCGGTGGCGGCGAACGCACCGAGCATCAACATCGACAACGGCGGCGCCAGCACCGCGGTCCCGGAAAGAGTGGCCGAAGCGCCCGCTTCGCCGAGCGAAGCAAATTTGCCGACCGATTCGTGGGCGTCCTCCGCGAGGTCGCGAAAGGGCCGCCGGACCTGGTTGCGAAGCCAGTGAACCCCGGCCGCGGTGCCGCCGCCGAGCACCCCCGAGGTCCCCAACTGGACCAGATCCTCGTCGACGCTGCCGGTGACTGCGGCAAAGGCTATAAAGCCCGCCACCACCTTCGGCAGGTACGAAATCACGTCCGAAAAGCGGCCCAGATCGGGGTGGGCGTCGACCGCGATTTCGGCGATCACCAGAACCGCCAGAACCGCCATCACGACCGGATCGCCGATCCAACCGAATCGCTGTGAGAGCTCGAAGTACGGGGTGTAGCTGAAGGCCCCCAGGGCCAGAATCGGGATGAAGGCCTTGGCGCCGGCGCCTGCCGCGATCCCGAACGCCGTCATATAGGTCATGAGCGATTCCATGGTCACTTTCCTCTCATTCTCCCCGCCTCACGGCGTCTGCATCCGTTCGGTGATGGCAGCGACGGTCCACCCGAAAAGCACGGCCAAACCGATGACAACCAACACCAGCACCACCGTCAGCACCGCGAGTGCCACGGGCACCGACTTCTCCCACCGGGAGAGCGGTCGACCGGAACCCTCCCGCCGCAACGCAGCCAGAGTGGAGACGTGCGCGATGGTCGTCAAGACCACGAAGGTGCCCGCCCCGAGCACGATGCCGAGGACCGGTACGGTCATCGCACCGTAGCCGGGAAGGCCGAACCACAAAAAGGCGAATCGAATCGTCCATCGGTTGAGGAGCCGGCGCACCGGCCCGAACAGCCGCTGCGCATCGCGAACCAGCATCAGCCGCACCACCACGAGATGGACCAGAACCACCAGCGGGATGGCGATGATCGCCCCGACATGAAGCAGCGGCACGAAGATCGCCACCGCTGCAACCGACGGCGAGCCCCACGCGAGCAGGCGGCGGTACATCGAGTCCTGATCGCGTTCTACTCTCTCGAAACGCATCCGAAGAGCTTTTGGCTCGCCGTCGCCGCCCACCAGGCGTCCGCAGTGCGGACATTCGGGGGCGCTCCGGCGGAGCGGCAGAGGTTCGAGGCACCATGGGCATGTCATTTTCACCTCATGAGTATACGCACGGGCGCCTTGAAAATTCTTCGTCAGCAATCGACCGCAAACGTTCTAACGTTTGAACGTTCAAACGTTTAAACGTTGGATAATGAGACGTGCGGCGCACTCGACCTCGCCGGTGGTGGAAAACCGTCCAACTGAAAGACGAACCGTGGCGCGGGCCAGATCGGCGTCGACGCCCATCGCATCGAGAACGTGGGAGACGTGAACGCCGTCCGCGTGGCAGGCCGCCCCGGCCGATGCCGCCACCTCGTCGCCGAGTTCGCGCAACAGGGTCGAGGCCTCGATGCCCGGAAGGGCCACGCTCGCGGTATTGGGAAGCCCGTTCGCCGGATCTCCGTGCTCCACCACTGATGCGAAACCGGCCTCGAGCAACGCGACGAGCCGGTCCCGGAGGGCGGTCAACCGCGGGACCTCCGCCTCAACTTCGGAGCGGACGAGTTCGCAGGCGGTCCCCAACCCCACCGCGAGAAGGACGTTCTCGGTACCGGCACGGAGCCCGCGTTCGTGACCGGCGCCCCGGATCTGGGGCACGATGCGGACGCCTTCGCGCAGGTAGAGCGCACCGATCCCCTTGGGCGCGTACAGCTTGTGTCCGGCAACAGAGAGCATATCGACGCCGAGATCGGCGACGTCGACCGGGATCTTCCCGACCGCCTGGGCCGCGTCGGTGTGGACGGCGACCCCACGCGCGCGACAGGCTTCCGCCACCTCGCGCACCGGTTGCAGCGTCCCGACCTCGTTGTTGGCCAGCATCAGCGACACCAGGACGGTGTCTTCGCGCAGGGCATCGACGGCTTCCGCGGGATCAACCCGCCCCCGTCGATCAACCCCCACCACGGTCAGTTCGATCCGCCCCTCGGCCTCCAACGCGCGCACGACCTCGAGCACGGCTGGGTGCTCGACCGCCGAGGTCACGACGTGGCCGCCCCCCAGCGCCTCGACGATTCCGCGGATCGCCAGATTGTTCGACTCCGAACCACCCGATGTGAAGACGACCTCGCCGGGTCGGCAGCCGAGGCACCCGGCCACCTGTTCGCGGGCAGCTTCCAAAGCCGCCTTCGCCTTGCGGCCCTCGAAGTGGGTCGATGACGGATTGCCGAAACCGCCGGTCAGAAAGGGCCCCATCGCCTCCGCCACCCGGGGGTCGATCGGCGTCGTCGCGTTGTAGTCCAAGTAGATCAGACTCATGTGGACAGTCTACAGATTCAATTCTCCGCCATGCAGCTTGCGCTGCCTGACGGAGAATTGAAGTTGCCTACCGGGCGACCATCGCAACATTCCACATCATTGCGTCCCGCGGCGGTTGCGGCTACGATGCCGGGGCGGCGCTGTGGTGCGCCGCACACCACACAACACAACCCCGCTGGAGGTTTCCCATGGCGAATGGAATTGTCCGCGTCCCGCCGCCGGTCAACGACCCGATCCGGTCGTATGCGCCCGGTTCACCCGAAAAGGCTTCGCTGAAGGCGAAAATCGCCGAGATGCTGAGTGAGGAGATCGAGATCCCTCTCATCATCGGCGGCAAGGAGGTGCGCACGGGCAACACCGCCAAAGCGGTGTGCCCGCACGACCACAAGCACGTCCTGGGTGTCTACCACAAGGCCGGTGAGGCCGAGGTCCAGATGGCCGTCGAGGCCGCCGCCAAGGCCTGGAAGGAGTGGTCCGAGACACCGTGGGAGCACCGTGCTGCGGTCATGCTCAAGGCCGCCGAGCTGTTGGCCGGCCCGTGGCGCGATCGCCTCAACGCGGCCTGCATGCTCAACCAATCCAAAAGCGTCTATCAGGCCGAGATCGACGCCGCCTGCGAACTGGTGGACTTCTGGCGCTTCAACCCCTCCTACATGCCCTTCATCTACGAACAACAGCCGGAGTCTGCTCTCGGCTATTGGGACCAGGTCGAGTACCGCGCCCTCGAGGGCTTCGTCTTTGCCGTGACGCCCTTCAATTTCGCCTCGATCGCCGGCAATCTGCCGACCGCCCCGGCACTGATGGGCAACACCGTGCTGTGGAAGCCGGCATCCTCAACGGTCTTCACCGGCTGGCATTTGATGCAGCTGATGGAGGCCGCCGGTTTCCCGCCCGGTGTCATCAACTTCATTCCCGGCTCCGGCGGCCAAGTCGGCAACCCCGTGATGGCGAACCCGAACCTGGCCGGTGTCCACTTCACCGGTTCGACCTCGGTGTTTCACGGGATGTGGAAGACGGTCGGCGACAACATCGCGAACTACCGCACCTACCCCCGGATCGTCGGCGAGACCGGCGGCAAGGACTTCATTTTCGCCCACAGCTCGGCCGACCCGGAGGCCCTTGCCACCGCCATGGTGCGCGGCGCCTTCGAATACCAGGGCCAGAAGTGTTCGGCCGCCTCGCGGGCCTACATTCCGAAGTCGATCTGGCCGAAGGTCAAGGAACTCGCCCTCGGCCAGACCGCCGAGATCAAGATGGGCCCACCAACGGACTTCCGGAACTTCTTCAACGCGGTCATCGACAAGGGCGCCTTTTCGGATATCGCCGCCTACATCCAGTACGCCAAGGACTCGTCTGAAGCCGAGATCCTGTGCGGCGGCGAGTGGGACGACTCGGAGGGCTACTACATCCAACCCACCTTGGTGCAAACCACCAACCCGCGCTTCAAGTTGATGGAGGAAGAGATCTTCGGACCGGTGTTGACCATCTTCGTCTACGACGACAAGGAATTCGACGCCACCCTCGAACTCTGCGACACCACCTCCCCGTACGCCCTTACCGGCGCGATCTTCGCCCACGACCGGTCGACGATCATCAAGATGGCGAACCGTCTGCGCCACGCCGCCGGCAACTTCTACATCAACGACAAACCGACCGGCGCCGTGGTCGGCCAACAGCCCTTCGGCGGCTCCCGCGCCTCGGGCACCAACGACAAGGCCGGCTCCTACCTCAACCTCATCCGCTGGACCTCGCAGCGCACCATCAAGGAGAACTTCGTGCCGCCGAAGCACTTCGCCTACCCGTTCATGGGAGAGGAGTGAGAACGAATTCGGAATTCTGAATTCTGAATTCGGAATTCCGCCTGGCAGCCCACTTCCGGAATTGAAAATCCCCCGCCTGCCCGGCGGGGGATGTTCTTTTCATTTCGCCTGATCGTCTTTCTCGTCAATAATCCATGAACTTCACTTCTTGAGGCCGTTGAGGGTCATTTCCTTGAGATCGAGGCGGGCCTGTTCGGCCAGGGGATCTCCGATCTCCTCGTAGACCTGGATTCGTTTCACCAGAACGCCGTGCACCCACGGAACGTCCGGCTCGAGGTCGTGAAGAACCTGCGCGGTGGCCTCCGGCCCCAGGAGCAACGAAATTTCAAAAAGTGTCTGAATGCGCCGTTCGTTTTCGACGGCCACCGCAAACTCAGGTTGGATCGCGTCAAACAGCGGCCGGGCGAACTCGGTCTGGGTCGATGCGATCTCGCGGGCAAGGTCGAGGGCCGCAACCAGAAACAGCGGTTGGACCCACGGGTTGGCCCGAATCTCCGAGAACACCCCCTCGAGTTGGCTCACGGCCGCAGGAGCATCCCCGGTGCGCCACATATAGCGGGCGTGGATCACCCGTGCTTCGAGCGGCCAGATCGGTTCGAGTCGGTCGATCAGTTGCAGGGTTTCGGGGTCCCCGATGTCGGCCAGCGCCGATGCGAAGACCGCTGTGTCCAAGGCAAACTGGAGCCGCACGTCACCCGTCGCCCACACCCTGCGGAGTTCCTCGAGGTCGCCTGCGTAAAATGCCTGGTAGATGTGCCGCTCGACGTCGGAACGGGGTTCCTTCTTCAGCTTGTCCGGAACACCGCCGTGGAGAAGAACGTGCATCATCACGCGCCCCGCATCCACGGTCTCCCAGTCGATCTCTCCGGAGATCACCTCCGGCCGATGCTGTCCCTGCTCGACCGCCTCGGCGCGAAGATCCTCGATGTTGAACCCCATCCGCCGGCCGATGGCGCGGGCAAAACCGAACTCCACGAGCATCCTGTCGTCGGTGTTGATCCGGCTCTCGGCGGCTGCGATATTCCGGGTGAACTGCGATTCCGCCACGAAGTGGGAGAAAAAGCCCTCGACATCGTGAACGCCCCACGAAGCGCTCAAGGCTTCCCGGAACGGATCTTCGGTGAGGCGCGATCGGAGCCGGGCCACCTCGATGGGGCCCGGGTCTGACTTGGCACAGACAAACATGATGTCGACGCCGTTGGTCTGCCACACCTGAACGAACGGGAAGACGGTCCCCAGAGTCGCAACGATCGTGCTGACGGTCTGGGTGTCGATCTCGTAGGCCTGAACCCACTGGGTGAAGAACCCCCCGGGCCGCAGCCGGGCGGCGACCGCGCGGTAGAACTCCGTCGTGTAGAGACTCGCGATGCCGGCACGGTAGGGGTTCGACGGCTCGGAAACGATGAGGTCGTACTCCTGTTGGTTGGTGAGGAGGACCTCGCGCCCGTCGGCGAGCACGATATTCGCCACGGGGTTGGAGAGAAATCCGGCGTTGACCGCGCCGCAACGGCGGGCAACTTCGAGAACCGCCGGTTCCAGTTCAACCGCGTCGACCCGTTCCATCGTGGCAACCCTGGCAAGCCAGCCGGCGGTGCTTCCGGTACCGAGGCCGATCACGAGGGCATCCCGCGGCTCGGGGTGAAGGGCGGCACTGATCATCCCCGACCCTACCTGGGTCGAGGCGTCACGCCATGCGTTGCCGTCGTTCTTTCCGTTGACGTAAAAGGAGAGGCTGTCCATCGCTCTCAGTCCGACGCTCATCTCCTGCCCCTCGGCTTCCCAGACCAGGGTTCGTTTCATGGAGTTTGTCCACTGCTTGAGCCCGTTTTGATCCAGACCGGTCAACTGGGCACGCCGGGAGCCGATCTCGCTGTGCCGCCACACCGCGGAGGGCCCGGCTGAAAAGAGGGCAACGAATGCTGCGGTGCAGAGGACCGCAGTGGTCACCAGCGTTGGGACCCTCTTCCGCTGGCGCATTGAAATGACCGCCCCCGCCACCGCGAGGACACCCAGAAGCGCGATGACAAGACGCCAACAACCGGGAGCAGTCAGGATCGGCAGCAGCAGGAACCCGCCCGCGATCGACCCCACGATCGCACCCACCGTGTTCCAGGCATAGGCTGTCCCCACGTGGCGCCCGACGTCCGTTCGCCCGGTTCCGAGCAGCCCGATCAACAGTGGGAACTGGAATCCAGCGACCAGGGCACTGGGCAGGATCACGACGGCGGCCATGGAGATCCAACTCATCACCAGGAACTGGAATCCGTGCACGGCCCAGCGCTGCTGGAGCCCTGCAGCCACTGCGATGCTGTCGCCAAAGGCAAAGGGAAGACCGATCAGCAACGCCTCGAGAGCGCAGGTCAATGCGAACAACGAAAGGGTGGGCCGAACCGCGCCTCGGCCGAACGAGTACAGGGCTCCGCCGATCCCGATCCCGAGCAGAGCCACCATGAGAACGATGCCGAATGTGTAGGTGGTGCCGCCGAGAATCGCCGCGAGCATCCGATACCAGACGATCTCCATCAGCAGGAAGGCAAAACCGACCACCCCGGCGGCGAGGTAGATAAACGACGGCGCCACCGTTCCGGTCGATCCGGGATCGACCGGGACCGGGGTCGTCGATTCTGCAGCGACCGACCGTGACGGCAGAGAACGGCTCATCCTGCGAGCTGTCAGAGCGATCAACGCATTGACGACACACGCCAGCCACAGGGTGTTGCGGGTGCCAAAGGTCTCGAGCATCCAGAATGTCGAAACAAAGGCGCCGAGCACGGCGCCGAGGGTGTTGGCGCCATAGAGAAACGCCAGATTACGCCGCGCCAGATCCTCGTCGGTCTCGGCCGCTCTCACCACCGCCGGGAGGGTCCCACCCATCAGGAAGGTCGGTACGGCGAGGACGACGATCGACAGCAGCAATCTGAGCAGGGTCGCAGCGACCAGACCGAGACTGAGCAGCCCCCCGGACGCCAGGTAGGCCATCCTGGCCACCACGATAAAAAAGGGCGTCATTGCTGCGAATCCTGCGATACCGAGTTCCAGCTTCGAGTAGAAAGCGAGGGGGTTCTCGGTGCGATCGACCCGACGTCCGAGGAGTGCGCCGCCGAGGCCGAGCCCGCCCATGAAAATACCGAGCACCGCCGCGGTCGCGGCGGTCGAGGCGCCGAAAACGAGCCGCAGCTCGCGCAACCACACAACCTGATAGATCAGGGCGCATGCGCCTGAACCGAAAAGAAGCAGGGCCAACCTGGTTGTCGGTCGAGTCAGCATGTTCAGCGGCCTCCAAGGGGGCCCGGTCGCGGGGTTTTCGGGACCGCCATCCACTGAAAAGCCGGGACCCGGGCGGCGTCGAGGATAGTATCAAACCGTGAATACGCAACTCCTCCGGTCAATCGACGAGGCAAGCCGCGTGATTGCCGAGGCCGACGCCATGCCGATCTCCGCCGCATGGACGGGGATCTCCTTTCCGGACGGCCATTCGGTTGTCGGCGGGCACTTCGCTTCCCGCCTCCGCTCAGGCCGGTACCGCCTCCAGCATCGCCGCCACGGCACGGGCGAGGCGGCGGATGCCCTCTTCGATGCGGTCCTCGGGCATCGCCGAGAAGTTGAGGCGCAGGGTATTTTCGTGGCCGCCGTTGGCGAAGAAGGCCCCGCCCGGGACAAACGCCACGTTCTCTTCAAGGCTGTGTTCGAGGAGCTCACGCGAGTCGATGCCCGCCGGCAGCTCGACCCACAGAAAGAGACCCCCCGCGGGACGGGTAAAGGTCACTTCCGGCGGCATGGAGTCCTCGAGGGCCGCCAGCATGGCGTCGCGGCGACGGCGGTAGACGTCGCGGATGCGTGCAATGTGGGCGTCGAGGTCTTGCTCGGCGACGAACCGCGCCGCGAGCAGCTGGGTCAAGCCCGAGGTGTGGAGATCGACACCCTGTTTGACCAGCGCGTAGCGCCGGACCAGCGAACTCTCTCCCACCACCCACCCCAGCCGCATGCCGGGCGACAGGATCTTCGAAAAGGTCCCAAGCAGAACCACCAACCCGGCCTCGTCGAACGCGGCCACCGGCGGCAGCGGCTCGCCTTCGAAACAGAGTTCCCCGTAGGGGGCGTCCTCGATCACCGGCACCCCGAAACGCGCAGCCATTTCGGCCAGCCGCCGGCGCCTCTCGACCGACCACCGGCGGCCGCTCGGGTTCTGGAAGTCGGGCACGACGTAGATCAGCTTGACGCGGTCCTCGGCCGCCAACCGCCGTTCCAACTCGGCCGGCACCATGCCGTCGTCATCGGTCGGGACCTCCACAAAGCGCGGTTGGTAGGCTCGCAGAGCGTTGATGGCGCCGAGGTAGGTCGGGCTCTCGCAGAGCACCGCGTCCCCCTCGTCCAGGAAGACCTTCCCGGTGAGATCGAGGGCCTGTTGCGAGCCGGTGACCACCAGCACATCCTCCGCCGGGAAGGCCAGGCCGTAGACCTCGCCGAGACGGCGGGCGATCGTCTCACGGAGCACCGGCAGGCCTTCAGTTGGCGCGTACTGCAGGGCCCTCACCCCGTCGTCCAGCAGGAGGTCCCGCGCCAACTCCGCCATCTCGCGGGCGGGGAGGACTTCCGACGCCGGCAGCCCACCGGCAAAGGAAATGACCTCTGGGCACTGGGTCACCTTGAGGATCTCTCGGATGTCCGACGTCCGGAGACTCTTCATGCGGCCGGCAAAACGAATGTTGGGGTTTTCCATTGCTTCCTCCTGGAGTCACACGACCGGCGAGGTCGCCGCGCCTTCCGCCAGCGGCTGTCGCGAAATGGCCGCCGCCTCGCGGACCGCCTCGAACAACCGTCCAATGCCGGAGTCGATGGCCTCTTCGGCACAGTGGGTGAAATTGAGTCGTACGGCGTTCTCGCCCGGCTCTGCGGCATAACAGGCCCGACCGGGCAGAAAGGTGACGCCGCGGGCGACGGCGTGGGCCATCAGCGCGGATTGCTCGATGCCGTCCGGGAAACGACACCAGATATAGAAACCACCGCTGGGAACCCGCACGTCGAGCGCCACGTCGGTCTCGCGTTCGAGGGCCGCGGCCATCCGGTTGCGACGCCGCCGGTAAGCATTCTTGACGACCTCGACATGGGCCGCGAGGTGGCCGTGGCGGACGAAAGACTCGAGCAGATACTGGCCGAAGCTGTTGGTGTGGAGGTCTGAGCCCTGTTTGGCGAGCACCAACTGGCGCGACACCACCGGCGGCGCCACCAGGTAGCCGATTCGCAGCCCCGGAAGGAGGACCTTGGAAAAGGTACTCAGGTAGAGAACGAGGCCGTGCTCGTCGAGCGCCTTGAGAGAAGGCAGCGCGTCGCCCTCGTAGCGCAGCTCCGAGTACGGGTCGTCCTCGACGATCGGCACCCGCCAGCGCGCCGCCAACTCGAGCAGTTGGCGGCGGCGTTCGAGGCTCATCACCGCGCCCGAAGGGTTCTGGAAGGTCGGCAGGGTGTAAATGAGTTTCGGGCGGTGGTGTTCGAGCACCGACGCCAGGACATCTGTTCGCATGCCTTCACCATCGACCGGAACGCCGAGCAGGCGCGCCTGGGCGCCCCGAAAGGCCTGCAGGGCGCCGATGTAGGTGGGTTCCTCGACCACCACGGAGTCACCCGGATCGAGGAAGACCCTCGACAGGAGGTCGAGTCCCTGCTGCGATCCGGAAACCACCAACACCTCCGATGATCTCGCGTGGATACCGCGGCTCGCCAGCCACTGCGCCAGGGTCTCGCGCAACGGCGTATGGCCTTCGGTCGGCGAGTGCAGGAAGGAAGCCGGCCCGCCCCCGCGAAGAACCTCATCGGTCAGTTCTCTCAGAAGTTCGAGTGGCAGGAGTTCGGGCGCCGGCAGTCCGATCGCGAACGAAATCAGATCGCGGCGTTCGGTCATCGCGAGCAGATCCGCGATGATCGGATCGCGGGCCCGCGCCGTTCCACCGCGGAACAGCTGGCGCCATGGCACCTCGGCCGACGATCCCCGCGGTGACAGCGTCGTCGGCGGACGCAGGACGGCGGTCCCGCGGCCGACGTGGGCGTCAAGCAATCCGAGGGCCTTGAGTTCGCGGTAGGCATTGAGGACCGTGGACCGGTTGACGCCCAGTGCCGCCGCCAACCGCCGCTCCGGTGGCAGGCGAAAACCCTCGGGCAGCGCCCCGGAGTGGATCATGGCCTGGATGCGGCGCACCACCTGACGGTAAATGGGTTCACCACTGTTTCTGTCGATCGTGATGTCCAAGAGACCCTCCAGTCCGGGGACGATTCCCGGTTCCACCGCGCTCACACACAGCCCCGACGCAAGAACGGTGTGATGTCCTTTGCGAGCTCGCGCCCGTGGCCGTCATACCCGAGAGAGAGCCAGCAGCGCCCGTTGCCCCAACGTTCGAGACCGGAAGCCACATGGACGCGCGAGCAACCCTTTACCCGGGCGATACCCTCGGCAAAGCGGATCAGTCGCGCGCCGATGCCCCGCCGATCGTATTCAGGATCCACCTCGAGGACGCGGATGGTGGCGCGGCTCAGACGGCCGTCGAGGGACCACAACAGATCGAGACCCAGGACGGCACGGGTGCGCCCCTCGTCCACTGCGACCAGGATCCGACTCAGCGGATACTCCGCGAGTTCGCGAACCCGCCTCAAAGCGTCCTCCAACCACGGCTGCCGGGAAGTGAAGACCGACGACTCGAACTCGCTGCGGTCGATTTCCTGAATATGCATCAGCCACCTCCCACGATTGGCGTCATCCATTTATCAAGATAGGGTCCATTTCTCGACGGTCAACCCCCAATTTTGAGAAATTGATACCATCCAATCCGCCAGAAGAGTCGGGCCAATCTCGATTGCGCCGATCGAGATGGCCGCGGCAAATGAGCCGTCGTTCGTGCCGGTCTTGCCGGCGGGGGTACCATGTCGCCGTGGCCCAGAGCATGGAATTGAACGCATGGATCGAGCCGGCGGCCGCGGCGGTGAGCGGCGCGGAGGCGCTCCTCATCACCGCCGGGGCCGGCATGGGGGTCGATTCGGGGCTGCCGGATTTCCGCGGCGATGAGGGGTTCTGGCGGGCCTACCCGCCGATCGCGCGGCTCGGCATCTCGTTTTACGACATGGCGAACCCGTTCTGGTTCAAACGGGACCCCGAACTCGCCTGGGGTTTCTACGGCCACCGGCTCAACCTGTATCGCGCCACGACGCCGCACGGCGGATTCGCCATCCTTCAGCGGTGGACCGGGACCGAGGAGCCGGGGTTCGTTCGTCTTCACCTCGAACGTCGACGGCCAGTTTCAGAAGGCGGGATTCGACGACCTCGCCACCGTTGAATGCCACGGTTCCATCAGCCACCTGCAATGCACCAAACCCTGCCGGCAAGACATCTGGGACGGCCACGATCTGCAGATCGCTGTCGATGACGAGTCGATGCGTGCCGTTTCGCCGCTGCCGACCTGTCCAGCGTGCGGCGCCCTCGCGCGACCCAACGTCCTCATGTTCAACGACTGGAACTGGCTGCCCCACCGGATGTCGGATCAGGAGCGCCGCTTCGCCAACTGGTTGGAGACCGTGCGCGGGGCCCGCCTCGTGATCATCGAGATCGGCGCGGGCTCCGCGGTGCCGACCGTGCGTTTCACATCCGAGAGATTGGCCTCAAGGACCCGGACGCGACGCTGATCCGGATCAACCCCCGCGAACCCCAGGTCCCGAGGGCCAGATCGGCGTCCGGCTCAGCGCCTTCGACGCGCTGCAGGCGATCGACGAGCACCTCTGATTACCGACGATCAGAACCCGCTGCCCGGACCCCACCGGATCACCACTCCGGCACGGTCTCCCACCCCGGAAACGGCCCGACCTCGGTCTTCCAGCCGGTAGAGGAGGCCTCGTCCCGAACGGC
>CAVQQC010000028.1:0-63133 GCA_963714895.1 Candidatus Sulfomarinibacteraceae bacterium | reverse complement strand
GGGACCAGAGCAAAGAAACAAGAGCAGGTCAAACTCTCTTGCGGACAGCGCCACCTCGTCGCTCCCGACAGTGACCCGGCGGTTGTCCTGATCGATCGTCACCCGGCCGAAGGTCAGGATGGGTCGGGAGGGCTGATCGGCTCGCCGGCGGCGGAGCATCGCCTCGACCCTGGCCAGGAGTTCGGGCAGCTCGAAGGGTTTGGCCAGATAGTCGTCGGCCCCGGTCGAAAGGCCTTCGACCTTGTGGTCGGTTGTGCCGCGGGCGGAGAGGATCAGCACCGGCACGTCCTGCTGGCGATGGCGCAGTTCGGTGAGGATATCGAGACCACTCCAAACCGGAAGCATGATGTCGAGCACGATGAGATCTGGGTGGAGATCGAAGGCCTTGCGCATCCCCTCTGCGCCGTCGGCGGCGGTTTCCACCTCGTAGCCCTGAAGCTCGAAGTTGAGGGCCAGCCCATCGCGGAGAGCTCGATCGTCTTCGATGACGAGGATGGTGTGTTGACGACCGGTCACCTGGCCTCCGGTGCGGTGATGTCCTGGGGGGCTACCGGCAGCCTGACCGTCATTCGGGTCCCGAGGCCTTCCCTGCGAGCTGGACGTCGATCGTTCCGCCATGGGCCTTCACCAGAGTCTTCGTGATGGCGAGCCCGAGCCCTGCACCGGAGGATCTGGCGCGCAGACGGTCATCGCTCCTGAAAAAGGGTTCGAAGATCCGGCTCCGGTCCGCTGGCGGAATGCCGATGCCGTTGTCCTCGACTTCCAGCACGACCTCTCGATCCCGATCGAAAGCGCGGACTGCGATCTGCTTGTCCGCACCGGTGTACTTGTAGGCATTGATCAGGAGGTTGAGGAGCACGGTGACGATCGCGTTGGGATCGTGGGCCACCGGAGTGGTGGTGGTGACCTCCGTGGTGAGTGACACCTCGCCCGGAGCGGTGAGCAGGGCGAAACGATCCAATGCCGATTGCACGGCCCCGGCCACGGGAACGACCCGCAGCTCGAGCACCAGCCGGTCCTTGGCGGCGCTGCGCCAGGTCAGGACCCGGTCGACCATGGTCTCGAGCCATTCGGTTTCACGCACGATAGTGTCGAGGCACTCTCTGGTCTTCTGCGGGTCTTCCCGCAGGCGTTCGTTCTGCAGCGTCTGTGCGAACATCCGGATGGCCGACAGCGGTGTCCGCAACTCGTGGCTCACGTTGGCCAGAAAGTCGGCCTGGAGCCTGGCGGTGCGCGCCTTGCGGCCGAGCAGGACGGTGGCGGTCACCGCGCCGCCGATGGAGGCGACGGCGAAGCAGACCACCAGCACGCCGACCACCAGATTATTGGTGCGCTCGCCGAGGGCGATACTGACGATACCGACCGACGTCAGGACCACCACCGGCAGCAGCACTCCAACGGCGAGGGTGACGATCACTCCGGTCAGGCTCAAATTGGGGCCGAGCATTTTGAGCCGGGTCACCACCTGGGCGGGGCGATCGCCGAGGGCGTCGGTGGCCATTGCCGAGATCCGGGATCTCGCGCTTGCCTTGGCGTCCCGATCGACGTGGTGCTCAGCTTCCGATGTCATCAGCGACAGTATTGCGCCCCCCAGTCGAGTTGTCACACTTCAGGTGGTCTCGGAGAGTCTCCATCAGCCATGACATTTTCGTGACCTCGGCTCCCTACGCTGATCTGCAACGGTCGCCGACGGTGCGGCCGCAAAAGCCGAGCCGGGGGTCGGACATGGAATCGTGGAAGGCAACAGGACAAACCCCGAGAATCCTCCTGAGCGGGGTCTTCGGGCCCTACGGCGTCGACGACGAGTTCGGCCGCAAAGAGAACATCATGGAGCTGTTTCACAACCAGGTCACGAAGGCGCAGGGACCGGCCTCCTTTCGCTTTCACCACCGCTCCTTCGGGCTGTACTTCATCGCCGACAACATCGACGCCGACGTCACGGTCCTCGACTTTCCGAGTCGAAAACGCTTCGCGCGAGAGGTCGAAAAGGGCGGCTACGACATGGTGGGGATCTCCTTCATCATGCCGAACTTCGTCAAGGCGCGGGAGATGGCGCGCATCGTTCGCGAGAAGGCGCCCGACGCCGAGATCGTCCTCGGCGGCCACGGTGCGGCCATCGAGGGGGTCGAGCAACTCATCGACTGCGACCACGTGGTCAAGGGCGAGGGCATCCGCTGGATGCGCGAACACCTGGGTCAGGACCCGGACGCACCGATCCGCCACCCCGCGCTGCCGAGCGCCGAGCGGATGAGCATTCTCGGCGTTCCCCTGACTGGGGCCGCCGCCAGCCTGCTGGTGCCGGGCGTGGGGTGTGTCAACGGCTGCAGCTTCTGCTCCACGTCGCACTTCTTCGGCAAGCGCTACACCGCCTTCCTCGACACCGGCAGGGCGCTCTTCGAGACCGCCTGCCGGATCGCCGACGAGCGGGGCACCGACAGCTTCTTCGTCATGGACGAGAACTTCCTCAAGGACCGCGAGCGCGCCCTGGACCTGCTGGCGGAGATGGAGCGCCACCGGCGCTTCTTCCGCTTCCACATCTTCTCCTCGGCGGAGGCGATCACCGCCTTCGGCATCGACAACCTGGTGCGGCTCGGGGTGGACCTGGTGTGGATCGGCTTCGAAGCCGCAGCCGCCAGTCCGACTTTGCCAAGAACCAGCGGCATCGACGCCAACAGAGCTGGTCCGCGACCTGCGGGACCGCGGGATCGCGGTCCTCGCGTCGGGCATCCTGTGCATGGAGCACCACACGCCGGAGAACATCCAGGACGACATCGACTTCCTGGTCGGCCTCGAGGCGGACTTCGTGCAGTTCATGCTCCTGACCCCGATGCCGGTGACCGCGCTGTACTCAGGACCACAAGCGCCGGGGGCTGCTGCGGACGGACCTGCCGTTTGAGGAGTGGCACGGCCAGAAGCACCTCAGTTTCCGCCACCCGGCCTTCACTGACGACGACGCCGAGAGGTGGCTCCATCGCGCCTTCCGGCAGGACTACGAGGCGAACTCCAGCTCCATGTTCCGGATGGCGGAGACGGCGGTGCGCGGCTATGAACACCTCGCGAGGATGTCCGAGCGCGACGCGTGCCTCGACGCGCGACTGGAGCAGTGCCGGGACAAGGCGCGAAGTTGGAGCCTGATCCTCCCGGCTGTGGCGCGCAATGCCGTCAACCGGTTGGAAAAAGACCGGGCGAACAGCCTCTATGAGCGCGCTGGCCGCCTCTTCGGCCGCCGCCTGTGGGAGCATGCCGCTGGTCTCGCCACGATTGCCCTGGCGAGTCTGTGGAAGCTCCGGCTCGCGATATTCGGTGATCGCCTTCAGCCCAAGACCATCGTGACTCGTTATCCAGCCGATGCTGTAGCGGACGGTTTCATTGTCAACAGAACTGAAGAGCCCGTTGTTCACGCGGCACGGCGGCAATTGCCCCCGGCTGCTGCCGCAATTGCACCGACAGCAATTCTGACCGACGGCCGTCGCGGCCGGCGATCAGAATTGCTTTCAGTGCGCGCCGGCGAACTGGATCTTCCAGCCGGCAACCGCGTCGGCGGCGTAGTCGGCACAGCGGATGGCTGAGCGGAAGGCGCGTTCCTGGCCGACGCGGAGCTGGTTGACCGACACGGTGTCGACGCAGATGAGGTCGCCCGAGCCGTCGTAGAGGCTGAGGTCGAAGCTGGCCACGGCGTAGGCCTCGCCCGAGTTGTTGACCACGACTCCCATGACGTCGACCCACCCGTCCTCGGCAGCGGCGTGTTTGAGTTTGCCCTTGAGTTCGAAGTCGGGTGCGGGCTCGGGTTCGGAGAGGGGGGCGGGCACCGCGTCTTCGTCGGCAGGGGCGATCGCCGCCGCGCCGGCACTTTCAGTCTCTTCAGCGGCCTGGGTCTCCTCCGCAACGGCTGTAGTTGCAGCAGCCGCAATCGCCGCGGTCTCCATCGCCACCTCGTCCACGGAGTCCTCCGATACGGGCGCCGGTTCCGGAGTGTCGATCGTGGTGCCGGTCTCCGCCGCGGCGTTGGTTTCCGGCGCGAGGCAGTCATCGGTGGTGCTGACCGCGAGGGCGGCGTAGCCCTTCTTGATCAACTGGGCATAGGCCGTCAACTGGTTGCCGGTCCACTGCAGTTTTTTGGCGTCACCGGTGCCGCGGGTGTCGGTGTAGAAGGACATCAGATTGTCGATGTGGTCCATGATGTCGCCGTTCTCGGCCGTGAAGAGCAGCAGGAGGCCGCCGTAGCGGCCGATCTCGGAGGTTTCGAGCGACAACGGCGAACCCACCGGGAGCACCACCGAGGTGTCGACCGAGCCGACGCACAGATCGACGCCGAGGAATTCGACGGCGACCGCCGGGACGGACGCGGTGAGTGTGCAGCAGAGACACAAGGTGATGTAGCGCATGGCAGCCTCCCCCGTTTGGCCGGACGGACGCGACGATCATACACATCCGACGGTTTCGCGGGGAACAGCGGGGCATCGGTGTGGTGCTTTCGGCTAGAATCTCTGCACCATGAAGACACTGTCACTCGCTCGAGAGTCTCCGCGCACGTCCCTATCGGAACATTTTTGCAGCGATGACCGTCGTGGTCCTCGTCGAGGCGCTGGTGCCGGATCTCATCGGTGGATACCGCGCCGGCGATCTCATGATCGCGGCCCTCATCCTCGCGGCCCTGGTCACCACGGTGCATACGCACCGGCGCGCGAGGGTGGGGCTCGTGCTCGGGGTCTTTGCGATAGTGGCCCGGCTGGTGGCGGCGGTACAGCCCGACAGCCCGTTCCAGAACGGCGCTGTCCTGTTTCTGAGCGCAGTGTTCTTTGGCTATCTGATCTGGAATATCCTGAGAGACATTTCCACCGGAGATCGCCCGACGAGCGAGAGGATCTTCGGCGCCCTGTGCGCCTACATCTTCATCGGCGTTCTGTTCGCGCTGTTGTATGCCCACCTGGAGTACCGCGATCCCGGGGCGTCCGCCTTCGCAGCCTCCAACGATGCCATCATCGAGTCCGCGACATCAGAAACCGGCCTTCTGTCCCTCTTCATCTATTACAGTTTCGTCACGCTGACGACTCTCGGCTACGGCGACATCACGCCGGTGTCCGACGCCGCACGGACCCTGGCGTGGATGGAGGCCCTTTTCGGTCAGCTCTATCTGGCGGTCATGGTGGCGGGATTCGTGGCGGACCACATCTCGAAGAACGGCCTGGGGGGCACATCCGGGGATCGGCACGGGGTGACTTCTGCGAGAAAATGAGTAGCATGCAGTCCATGACGGATGTGTCGACGAAGATCCAGGTGGATGAGGTGACCCTCGACCTCGTGGTGGTCAGAAAACGGGTCAAGAACATCAACGCGAGGCTCCACGGCTCGACCCTTTCGGTCAGCGCGCCGCACCGGGTTTCCCGGGGCGAGGTCCGCACCGTGGCGGTGGAACTCGCGCGGCGGTTGCTCCGCCGGGCCCGCGCCGATGCCGTCAACGGCGATGATTCGGGGAGGATCGTCGCCACCAAGGTGGCTGCGAAATTTCCGAAACCGCCCCGGGTGACCGAGGTCCGGTTCTCGACCAACCAGCGCTCGCAGTGGGGGAGCTACAGCCCGCGAACCGGGGTCATCCGGCTCAACGCGGTGCTCAAGGTCATGCCGCCGTGGGTCCTCGAGGCGGTCGTGGCGCACGAGCTGGCGCACTCGATCCACCCGGACCACTCGCCGGCATTCTGGAAGCTGGTGCGGTCGATCTGCCGCCACACCGACCGCGCGAACGCTTTTCTGGAGGGGGTCGGCTGGTTGGCCTCGTCGTGGGAAGGCCTGGACCCCGCCGAGAGAGCGCAGCTGGCCGGAAAGGTCTGAATCGAGTCAGATCGGCGGGTCGATTTTCGGAAGGGCATCCATTCCGGCGCTGCGGGCAGCGGTCGTCATGATGTCCCCGAGCTCGCGGCGAATATCGCCGCCGATGCGGCTCGGCTCGAATTCCGCGATCCGGCGATCGACCTCAGCCTTTGCCCGATCGGCCATCGTCGGCGCCCCTTCCTCCAGCCATCGCGCGCGGCTCGTGCGGTCGATGACCTGGCCCGGGAACGACAGTTCCTTGCGGACGTGGCGCCGCGTGTGGTCGGCGATCAGGAGGTGCTTTTCGGCCAGGAGTTCTTGGAAAAGCGGCCGCGATGGGAAGTCCTCGCGCGGTTCGATGCCGGCGCGCAGGCGGTCGGTCATGAGACAGATTTCGTGGTCAACCACCAGTTTCTCCAGACACTGGCAGCTTTCGAAATCGAGCATCCCGGGGCCGGAGACGTTGTCGATGACGGTCAGCGCGGCGAGGGTCGCGCCCATTCCGGTCTCCAGCCCGGCCTGGGCGTCGAGGGCCTTGGAGTCCGAAAGAGCGATATAACCCTGGGTCGGGAGCCCGAGACGGCGGCCGATCTCGGCTGCAGCACATGTCAACATGGTGGTTTCCATCGCGCCCATCGGGGTGGTTTCAAAGCGCAGATCGAAGATGGCCGGCGAGCCCCCGAAGAGCAGTGGTGTGCCGGGATTTGCCAGCTGCGCGATCACCACGCCCGAGAGCACCTCGGCGGTGTGCTGAATGAGGGTTCCGACGAGGGTGACCGGGGCCATGAAACCGGTCAGGGGGACCGGGATGATCTCCACCGGAATGCGCAACCTGGCGCAATCGATGAGGTTGCGGCTGCCCTCGTCGGTCCACCGCAACGGCGCCGTGGGACAGCAGGTGAACATGGCGACCGGTTTCGCAGCGAGGGCCTCGGCCGAACCGCGGACGGCCAGCACGAGGTCGCGCATGACATCGAAGCCCTCGATGGTGAAGGCGCCGGTCACGACCGGTTTCTCGCAGTGGAGCAGGTTGAGATAGAGCCGGTAGCTGTCGGCGATGGCCTCGGGCACGTCGGACGACACCAGGGCCGTCGACTGGGCGTTCATGCGGTCGAGACGGCTGACGAGCTTGGCGAGAGCGACGAGGTCGGAGGTCACCGCCGGCCGGATCGCGCCGCTTTCCCGGTCGAGGACATTGATCGCCGCCGAACCCGGAGTGAAGTGGGTCTTCTGGCCCTCGAAACAGTGGGTCTCGTTGCCCGCCACGTCGTACAACGAAAAGCCGAGCGGGGTGGTGTCGAGCGCGGCCTCCACCAGGCCCTCGCCGAAATGGACGCGGCCGTCGGCGCCCTCGATCGCGCCGTGCTCCGCGAGCAGGGCCCTGGTCTGGTCATCGACGACGTCCACCCCGACCTCGTCCAGCACGATTTTCGCCTCGGTGATGATGCGGTCCGCCAGGTCGTCGTCGAGCAGTTGAAACCTCGGTTGCATGGTTTCCCTCCGGGACCAGAAGATTCACAGAAACTCTAGCGTCGTTCGACACACTTCCGGACGGTAATCGCGGCGGCCAGGGCCGCGGCTCCGGTCCGTCCGTCGACAAAGGCCGTTGCCTCCCCCCGGCAGGCGCCGATGAAGGCCTCCAATTCGGCCTTGAGCGGTTCGTCCTTTTCCACATCGACCATTCGCGGCGCGATCTCGGCGCCCGCAGGGCTCCGAACGAGCTGGGCCGAAGACACGCTCTGTTCCGCGTAGTCGACGGAGAAATACGACTCCCGCGCAAACAGCCGCAGCTTGCGGATGCGATCTGCCGAAACCCGGCTGGCGGTGAGGTTCGCCACCAGCCCGCCGGGAAACTCGACCCAGGCGTGGCAGAGATCGACCTTGTCGGTGAGCACCGGGACGCCGACGGCGCGGATCTCGGACGGCGCTTCACCGGCGACCGCGAGGGTGATCTGGAGATCGTGAATCATCAGGTCGAGAATGACGTCGACGTCGACCGAGCGCGCGGTGAAGGGCGACAGCCGTTGCGATTCCAGATAGCGGACGCCGTCCGCCAGACCGAGAGCGGCCTGGACTGCGGGATTGTGGTACTCCACGTGGCCGACGGCCAGGATCTTGCCGGCGGCGTCGGCAAGTGCGATCAACTCTTCGGCCTCGGCCACGGTGGTCGTGATCGGTTTCTCGACCATGACGTTGCACCCGGCCTCGAGCAGGGTGCCGGCGACCTGGCGGTGGGCGATGGTCGGCGTGGCCACCACCACGGCGTCGGCCTCTGCGGCCTCTGTTACGGACGAGAGGGCGGGGACCCCGTGCTCGGCCGTGATCTCCGCCAGCCGCTCGGTGTCGGTGTCGAAGGCCCCGAGGCACCGCACGCCCTCCATGTTGGCGAGGATGCGGACGTGATGGCGGCCGAGATGGCCGGTTCCGACGACGGCGGCGGTGATCTCTTTGCTGCTCATGGCGCGCAGGATAGCGCATCCGGGTACAATCGAGGGCCGGCGGCGCGCCTGAGACCGTGGAAATACGTGGTTCGCCCCGAGGAGGCCCGATGCTCGATGTCAAAAAACTCTTGAAGGACGTGTTCGATCCCCAACCCGGCGAGGTCGTGACCTTTGCCGTCGATCTGCCCCGCGACGGCGTCCCCGATCACGAGGGGTGGACGGCCCGGCGGGCGATGGCTGACCGGTGGCGCGGCGCCATGCTCGAACTGGCGGCCGAACGCGACTTCACGGTCCAGCCGGTGCTCAGCTTTGCCGCGACCGGCGCCAACAATGC
Organism: Candidatus Sulfomarinibacteraceae bacterium; assembly: GCA_963714895.1. Lineage (GTDB taxonomy): Bacteria > Acidobacteriota > Thermoanaerobaculia > Thermoanaerobaculales > Sulfomarinibacteraceae > Sulfomarinibacter. The sequence continues at coordinate 54,550 of CAVQQC010000028.1, read as the reverse complement.
CGACCTGCCTGAGGCGGCGCGTCTCGGCGGCGACGGTGTGGACCTGGCGGAGGCGCTGGCCGCTTCGACGCTGGTCATCGCCATGACCGAGTTCTCGGCCACCGCCCCGCTCGCGAAACTGGCCGAGGCCCATCAGGACTTCCGGGCGGCGTCGATGCCCGGGGTCGAAGAACGGATGGAGGAAACCGCCCTCGCCGCCGACTACTCCGTGGTGGCGGCCCGGTGCCGGGCGATCTTCGACGCGCTTGAGGGCGCGAATCTGTGCGACGTGCGCTTTTCCACCGGCCACCGCTGCTGGTTTGACCTCCGTCACCGCAAGGCCGAGATGGACGATGGGTTTCTGCCGCGGGGCAAGAAGGGCGACCGCATCATCAACCTGCCGTCGGGCGAGACCTTTTGCGTGCCCTACGAGGGCGAGCACGAGGCGGTGCCGTCGTGGACCGCGGGCACGATCCCGGTCATCGAGGACGAGGAGTTGGTCCTCTTCCACGTGGTGGCCAACTCGGTGGTGGTGATCGAGGGCGAAGGACCGGTGGCCAACCGCTACGCGGCCTTTTTCGACGCTGACCCGGCGCGGGCGAACATCGCCGAGGTCGCCTTCGGCGTCAACGACAAGGCCCAGGTCACCGGCCAGGTTCTCGAGGACGAGAAGGCCGGTTTCCACTGGGCCTTCGGCCGCTCGGACCACCTCGGCGGTGTGGTCGGTGTGGAGGACTTCGAGAGTCCCGACAATGTGGTTCACCAGGACATCGTGTACGCCAAGGGCAATCCCATCCAGGTGGAACGAGCCGTCATCATCTACCCCGACGGCCGGCAGGTGGTGGTGATCGACGAAGGGGAATATAAGATCTAGTGGAATTCGGAATTCGGATTCGGATTTCGGATTCGGATTCGGAATTCGGAATTCGGAATTCGGAATTCGGAATTCGGAATGCGGGTTGCGGGCTGCGCTACCCTGATGGAGCGACGAGGAGGATGACATGGAAGATCAACTGACACTGATGGAAGCGGTCGAGCAGCGCGGGCCGTACGCCGTCTGGGACCTGATGACAGAGGACGAGCAGAAAGCAGCCGCGGTGGCCTTCTGGAACAACGCCGACCGCGAAAGCCGCGCGGCTCTCGAGATGGCCCTCGCCAAGGACCTCAAGTTCCGGCAGCAGTCGGTGCGGCAGTTGGCCGCCGACAAGGTGGCCGGGCGCCTCGTGCGTCTGGCTGAAGCTCTCCCGGACACCGTGCTCTTCCAATACCTGTTCCACCTCCACATGGCTGACCGCAGGGCGCTGATGGGTGGATTTCTGGACGCGGTGGGGCTGCCCCACGAGGACGGCGCCCTCGAGCTTCCCGAGGACTTCGAGGGACCCGACGCCGCCAAGGTCGAGAAGTCGGCACGCGACCTCGCAGCGGCCGGGGGCCATGACGCCCTCGTGTATCTGAGCACCCTGGCAGTCGCCGACGGCGAGTTCTGGGAGGCCCTCGAACCCGTACTCAAGGAGTACTCAGCCGACGGCTCCACCATCGGCTAGTTTTGAGTTATGAGTTTTAAGTTGTCCGCTGCTGGCCAATAATCCGGACCGACGGTAACCCGCCCGGGCCGAAAACTAAAAACTCAAAACTTAAAACTAAGAACTCGTGTACGTCGCGCTATTACGATCGGTCTCGTGGACCGTCAGGGCGGTCAGCGCGATGCCGTCGGGCAGGGCCGCGGCGACCCGCTCGAAGAAGACCCTCGCGAGGTTTTCCGCCGATGGGATGATGCCCTCGAGCCACGGGACCTCGATGTTGAGGTGGCGGTGGTCGACGTCGTCCACGACGCAACGATTCAACACGGCCTTGAGGTCTTTCATGTCGATGAGATAGCCGCTGTCCGGGTCGACCTCGCCCGCAACCGACGCCTCGATCACATAGTTGTGGCCGTGGCCGTGCGGGTTGTTGCACTTGCCGAAGACCTCGCGGTTCCACTCGTCCGACCGTTGCGGGTTGTGGAGCCGGTGGGCGGCTTCGAAGTAGACCTTGACCGTGACCGTGGTTGCCATGTTTCTCCCCACAGGATAGCGCAGGCCGACAGGAGGTTTATTCCTGGGAGAGGAGCAGGGAGCAGGGAGAGAGGAGAAGGGAGAAAGGGGGAAAGGGGGAGGGGAAAGGGGGAACGTCGTTCCGGAGAATCGACAGCTCTGAAGGTGGGCCAAGGCCTACCCTACCGGACGTCGAGCTTGTGGGCCCGGCGTAGGGTGGGCCTTGGCCCACCTTCAGAGTCGCCCATGGTGAGCGGGTCTCTCAACTGGAATACCGCGGTTTCTCCGGGCGGCTGAGTCGAAAATCCGAAATCCGAAATCCGAAATCCGAAATTGCGATGATTGCGATGGCTCCCTTTCCCCCTTTCTCCCCCGCTCCCCTGCCTTCTACTCTTCGTCCTCGAGGCGGCGGTAGACGTCGGGGCGGCGGTCGCGGAGAAAGCCGAAGTGCTCGCGCGCCCGGCGAACCACCTCGGCGTCCACCTCGTGCAGGACAACGCCGGGTTCGTCGGCGAGGGTGGCGACGACCTCTCCCCAGGGGTCGAGGAGGCTGGTGTCGCCGCGGTGGGGGTGGCCCTCGGCCTCGCCGACCCGGTTGACCCCGAGCACCCACGCCTGATCGTCGATGGCGCGCGCGGCGAGCAGGGCGCGCCAGGCCCGGGCGCGGCGGGTCGGCCAGTTCGCGATGACCACAAAGAGATCGGTGGCGTCGGCCGCGGCCCGGAAGAGCTCGGGGAAGCGGAGGTCGTAGCAGATCAGCGGCGTCACCCGGACGCCCTCGACGTCGATCGTCTCGACGGTGTCGCCGGCCTCGTAGTGCTCGGCTTCGCCGGCGAGCGAAAACGGGTGGATCTTGCGGTAGTGGAGCACCTCATCGCCGTCGGGAGAGAAGACCCCGCAGGCGTTGGCGGGCCGCGTGTCGCCGTGTTCGGCGTAACCGGCCACCAGCCATACCTCGTAGGCGGAGGCGGTCCCCGCCAGAAAGGTCCGGATGGTCGAGGCGTGGGCGGCCATCTCCTGTGCCCGCATCGAGAAACCGGTGGCGAACATCTCCGGCAGGGCGATCAACCGCGCACCGTCTCCGACCGCCTGTTGGATCAGCGAAGCCGCGCGGGCAAAGCTCTCGGTGGGGTTCTCCCACGCGATATCGAATTGGACGCCGGCGACAATCATGGAGCGGCGGGCACCGGCACCCGGCATGCCTGGAGGCGCTCGGCGAGGAGAATGTTGAAGATCAACTCCTGGCCGTCCTCCCAGCCGTCCCGCCACCGCTTCTCCTGGTCCTCGGGAGCCTTGGTGTCGTTCAGCGCGAGAGAGGCGCTGAGGAGCGAAGCGCAGTCGGTAGTGCTGAACTCGCTCATTTTTTCGGCTCCCGCTGCGAACCCCGCGAGGTAGTCGCTGTCGCCGCTGAGGTCCTCGGCGACATCGCCGGCATCGGCGATGGCGCGGCGCACCGCCTCGTTGACGGCGGCGTTGGTCTGCTCTGCCTGCCACACCGCATACCGTGCGAGGGTCTGATCGTAGTCGGAGGGCAGCGGCTCGGTCTCCCGCCCGTTCCACGAGTCGGAGTCGCGGGCTTCGTCGAGTGTGGGGAAGAGGGTGATCAACTCCTCGAAACGACTGACGACGGCCGCGTCGTTGCCCGCCTTGATTTCCTCGCGGGGCACGGGGACGATCAGCTGAACCTGGCACTGCCTTTCGTCGAAGAGCTCGAACGGTCCATCGACACGGGAGGTACGGTACGGCACGGCCAGCGCCAGCAACAGGTCAACCCGCTGTCTCTTGGCGTTCACCTTGTCGATCTTGACGAGTTCGCCGGCCTCGAAGCGGTACTGCGCCTTGGCCGAAACCCCGGCGTCGCCCACCTGGTTGTCGCTGTAGGTGCCCGCGCAGGCGGAGTAGACCTCGACCTCGAGAATGGCCCAGGCCCCTTTGAGCCTTTGGTTGAGGCGATCGTCGAGGTCGGAGCCGGAGCCGGTGGCTGCGATCGACAGCATGCACACCAGCGTCAATTTGCAGAAGGCAGGTCTCGCCATGATGACTCTCCCGAAACTCGTTCCGCCCACCCTTTCGAGGCTATCACGGGCTCTGCCATAATGCGGACGACTCATGAACGACCCGTACGCACCCTCCGCGGGTGGGGACTACCGTCCACCGCCCCGCCGTCGACCGCCGCGGACTCCGGCCGTGTCGGTGATCATCGGGCTCAACGTCCTGGTCTTTCTTGCCTGGCGGGCGGTCCCGGTCCTGCCGGCGCTCGAGGAGTTCATGGTCACGAACTTCCTGGTCAGCACCACCCACGTCATGCACGGGCTGGTGTGGACGCTGGTCACCGCCGCCTTCTCGCACAGCGAATTCTGGCACCTCGCCATCAACATGTTCGTCCTGTGGAGCTTCGGGACGGTCCTGGAGCGTCTGTGGGGCACCCGCACATTCGTCGTTTTTTACGCGGTCGCCGCGGTGGTCGCCTCGATCTGCCACTGCATCGTGTCGACGGTGTTGATGGGCAACTCGGACATCCCGGCGCTCGGGGCATCGGGGGCGGTCAGCGGGCTCCTGCTCGCCTACGCGCTGTTGTTTCCCCGCCACAAGATCCTCCTCATGGGGATCGTTCCGGTGCCCGCCCTGATCGGCGTGCTCGCCTTTGTCGGGATCGACCTCTGGGGCCTCTTCGCGCAGACCAGGGGCGGAGGCCTGCCGATCGGCCACGGCGCCCACCTCGGCGGCGCTTTGGCAGGTGCGGTGATGTGGTTCTTCTGGTTGCGCTCGACCCGGCCCGTGGAGCCCGAACCCTATCGCAGACCGCCTCCAGGCCCGGCGCTGTTGAGTCCGGAGGAGGCGCGAGAGTTCGAACGCATCCGCATCAAGATAGAAGCCCACGGGCCGCAGGCCCTCAACCCCAAGGAACAGTTTTTTCTCAACGGCATTCGGGAGCGGGTGCTGCGAGCGAGTGGTCACACTACATAAGGGAGGAACCGTGGAGCGCAGCGCCAAAGACGTTCGAATGGAGACCTTCGAGTCCTTCAAGGAGGTCTTTGCCAGCGCCCCCATCCGCCTGATGAGCCGGACGGTCAGCGCCATGCGGGCGATGGGTTATCAGGATCTGGCCTCGGCCATCGGCGACCTCGACTGGCAGACCGTGCCCGAGGACGATCCCGAGGACCCGAATCTCCACCACGACTGGCAGAACCTGCTCGACGGGGCGTTTTCGCACGTCCACGGCTGGCTCAACCAACTCGGCGCCCACCCCCTCGGCTACAACCTCGACTCCATCGGTTTCCCGGCGGTGACGGGGGCGTGGAGCGGTCTGTGGTCGAAACAGCTCGGCATCGATTTTGCCAACGACCCTCACTCGCCGCCTCAAATCGTGGTCTTTCACGGCGGCAACCAGGCGCTGCAGGCTTCCCTGCTCGGGGTCGCCGAAGCCCGCCGCAACCGTCTCGGCGACAACAGCCCGGCCACCATGCTGGTGCCCATCCCCACGTTTTCGTGCCCGATGGACCAGATGGCCCTCCAGGGCATGCAGGTCTATTTCCTGCCTCCGGGCCGCGCCGACATGGATCCCCACGCCGACGACCTGGCCCAGGTGCCCGATGACGTCGATATCGACGGCGTCTATCTGATGCCGGTCAACAACCCCACCGGGCGGACCCTGCCGCCGGAGCAGATGCGGGCTTTTGTCGATGCGGTCCTCGAGCGCTGGCCGCACGCCGGCATCATCCTCGATTCGGTCTATGTCCGTCTGCACCCGCAGTATGGCGAGCTGCTCGCGTGGTATCGCGAAGACCCTCGCTATCACGATGCGGTGCTCTTCATCGATTCGCTGTCGAAGTCCCACGGGGTGACAGGTCTCAGGGCGGGCGCGGTCCTCACCCGCTCGAGCACGCTTCGCAACGGCATCACCCGCTATGCACAGAACATCATGGCGGGCCCTTCCAACGTCATGCAGGCGGTCATGCTTTCGTTGCTGGCGCCGTTCGCGCTCGGCGACGATGAACTGGCCGAACACCGGATCCGTCTCTCGCAACGCATCGGACGCCACCTCCAGCGCCGCCGGCGATTGTTGATGCGCGACGCCTTCGACCGCTTCGGCGAGTTCATGGCCGAGGAACAACCGCTGCTGCCCGACCCCGAGACCTTCGACTGGGAGGGGTCGATGTACGCGGTCCCCAAACTCTCGCTGCGGTGCCGCCAGATGGCCGACGAGGGTGGGTTGTCGCCGACCGTGGCCTTCTACCTCGAGACCGGGATCGGCGGGGTGCCCCTCGAGGGCTTCTGCCGCAACCCCAACCTCCAACGCCACGGCCTGGTGGTCAACGCCGACTCCGAGAGGCTGAAGGCCTTTCAGGAGGAGGCGAGGAAGTACGTCAGGCTGTCCTTCGGGATGACGCCCCCACCCAGGGAACGTTAGAACGTTAGAATGCTCGAAGGTTCAAGGTTAGGACTCATTCGGGAAATAAGAAGTTGGGGGACTGCCTGACGCGAGCTCCGAAGGAGCGACAGGTTGTAGCCTGGGGCGTGAGCCCCAGGATCATGGGAACGAAAAATCCTCCAAGCCGCGGAGCGGCGACAGATGTTCAACATCGACAAGGAAGTGCCCCATTGCGGCCTGGATCTGTCGCCCCTGCCGGGGCTTCTCAAATATCTGAACTGCGGTTCCCGGGGCTTACGCCCCGGGCTACTCTCTGTCGCCGCTCCGCGGCTCAGGCCCGAATCTGATGGTCGTGTTGATCAACGATTCATGTCGTCGACGTTTCTTCACCTTACGAAATACCCGATGAATCAAAAGTTTAGCGTTGCGATGTCGTGATGCGGCTGACGGCGAGGGCGGCGAAACCGGCCATGAAGAACGCCGGTACCAGTTCGTAGAAGTTGGCGAGGCCCCACTGCTGGACCAGCCACCACGACAGCGTGATCAACCCGGCCGCCGCGACCACCGCGATCCTGTCGCCCGGTGCGAAGGCCTTCGACACCTCGGCGATGACGAAAATGACGGCTGCTGCCAGCAGGGCGATCCACCACGAGCGGCCGAAGGCGGCGGCGTTGGCCACCGGGTCCCGGCCCAGGTTCCAGATGACGGTCACTCCGGCCCCGGTGAGCATGGCAGCCAGCGCGCCGTGGCGATTGACGGCGTTCTTGGTCAACGCGAGCAGGATGAGGGGCGCAAAGGCCGCGCCGAGCCCCGACCACGCAAACAAAACGAACCAGAACACCAGCCGCACCTCGGTCAGCGCCACCAGGATGCCGATCAGACCGACCACCACCACGGTGATCCGCCCCAGCAACAGGCTGCGGCGGTCGTCCCGTGCCCTGCCCAGGGTCTCCTCGACGATGTCGTAGGACACCGCCGAGGCGGCGACCAGCAGTTGTGACGAGACGGTCGACAGGATGGCTGAAATCACGGCGGCCAACAGCACCCCGGCGAGCACCGGGTGGACCAGCTTGAGCGCGATGGCCATCAGGGCCTGCTCGCCGTCGGCGAGGTCGGGCAACATGACGCGGCCCACCAGGCCGACGACGCCGGCACCGTAGAACACCGCCACCCCCCACAGCATGGCGATCACCTGCAGGCGCTGCACTTCGCGGTCGTTCCGCGCCGCCATGTAACGGGTGATGACGTGGGGCATTCCGGGATAGCCGAGGCCGATACCGAGCTGGCCGATGACAAAGCCCCAGAGAGCGGGGCCGAGGCGGTCGCCGCTCGCGGTCAGAAGGTGCGGGCTGATCGAGCCGAGACCCTGAACCAGGGCATCGAAACCGCCGAGGCGCATGACTGCGTAGAGCGGCAGGGCGATCAGGGCTCCGGCCACCAGCAGTCCCTGGAAGAGATCGGTCCAGGCGACGGCGCGGAAACCGCCGAGGGAGGTGACGAGGGTGATCACCGCGGCGCCGATCACCACTCCGAGCAGGTAGCCGGTGCGACCTTCGAGACCGAGGGACGAGGAAAAAGCCTTGCCGGCCGCGGTCATCTGCGCCGCCACGTAGCCCATCATGCAGACCAGGATGATGGTCGTGGCGGTGACCCTGAGGACGTTGCGTGGGTCGCCCCAGCGGCGGGTGATGATGTCGGTGAGAGTGACCGATCCGTGGGCTGCGGACAGGGGCCGCAGCCTCGGCGCGACCAGGTAGACGTTGACCAGATAGCCGAGCAGACACCCGGGTGCGTACCACAGGCCGGAGACGCCGTACGTGAAGGTCATGCCCACCGCGCCGAGGGTGACCCACCCCGATTCAGAGCTTGCGGTCGAGGAGATCCCCGCCGACCAGGCACCGAGCGACCGCCCCGCGAGGTGGAAGTCCTCTCCCCCGTGGGTCCGCCGTGCGGCGCGCCAGCCGATAAAGAGCAGGACTCCGAGGTAGAGGACCATCACCACCGCGACGGTCGTCATTGTGGAGGAGTCGATGGGCGTCATCGCCGCGGCTCCCGTTCCGCTCCGTCGAAGTGGTTCTCGACGAACACGAGGATGACGAGGGCGAGCGGAAAGACCCACAACAGCAGGTGGGCGCCGAGGCTGAGGTTGAAGTGCTCCATGGCAGAGGCCTCCGCGGAAAAGTGTATCGTGATCACCGACGGCAAATTCGGAATTCGGAATTCGGAATTCGGAATTCCCGCTCTACACCCCACCGACAACAAGCGCCCGAGTGCTTGGGCCGGGTGCGGTTCTGTTCGGCGGAGGTGCCTGGCCCCACTCGGCAATAGGGTACGGATACGGGCCACGTGCGGCGGAGGTGCCATTTTCAACATTGTCGGACACACCACTCTTCAAGTCGGCGGTGCAATTCGGGCAGACAATGTTGAAGGTGGCTCCTCTCGGGAAGGAAGCGCTGAAAGTCGGGCCCGCTCCAACGCGAAATCCGAAATCGGAAATCCGAAATTGCGATGGCTCCCTTTCCCCCTTTCTCCCTTTCTCCCTTTCTCCCTTTCCCCCTTTCTCCCTTTCCTTGCTCCTCTCGGGAAGGGCGCAACGAAAGCCGCCGTGCTCCGAGTGCTAGAATCCCCGCGACCGCTTGGAGGACCAATGAAGACACTCCGACCCGCCGCTGTGTGCCTGGTGATTCTGATAACGGCTGCGCTCCACCTGACCGCCGCCGAGCCGATCCACGTCATGGTGAGTAACGACGACGGGATCGACGCGCCGGGTCTCGAGGCGATCGTCGCGCTGATCGCGGCGGACCCCGCGTACCGGGTCACCGTGGTGGCGCCGAAGCACCAGCAGAGCGTGTCGGGGCACGGGTTGGTGACCCGGACCGAGATCGAGGTGGTCGAGCACGCTCCGATTGCCGGATGTCCTTCGTGGTCGGTCGATGCGACCCCCGGCACGGTGGCGCGGATCGGGCTCACCGCGCTCTTGGTGGACGATCCTCCCGACCTCATCGTGTCCGGGATCAACCGCGGCGAAAACGACGGGCTCGGGGCGTGGACCTCGGGGACTGTCGCGGTGGCCCGCGAGGGAGGCCTGGCAGGCATTTCGGCGGTGGCAGTGTCGTTGCAGCTCGACTGGTCGGACCCCAAGCCCGATTTCGATGCCGCGGCCCGGTGGGCGAAACCGGTGATCGACGCGGTGCGGACGGAGGGGCTGCCGACCGGTATCTACCTCAACGTCAACGTGCCGCTCGATCCGGCCCGGATCTCGGGCTATCGAGTGACCAGGATGGGGCTCGACCCCTCGGAGGAGGCACGATATGTGCTCGCGAGGGCCGATTCTGACGGTACGCGCTGGTACGCGAGCCGGTGGAAGCCGCCGCTCGTGACCGAGCCGGGCCGCGACTCCCACGCTCTGGCCGGAGGCTGGGTCACGGTGACCCCTCTCGGTCTCGATCAGACCGCCGAAGACGGGTTGCTGCTGCTGGAGCAGTTTGAGTTGACGGGCCCGGCCGCGACCGAGGGCATGGCCGTAGAGTAACGGGTTCGGGCCGCCGTGGTGGCCCGACATTGACACAACGACTGCGTCCACCTAGAGTTGGAGCCCCTGTGCGTGCCACGGGGCGGTGTGCGCGCGGACGATTCGGTCGCGCCGCCGTAGGAGGATCTGAATGGGACGTCGGATTACCCGTAAACAACTGAAACAGGATGACGAGTTCGTTTCCGCAGCGGAGTGGATCTTTCGTTGGATCGCCGACAATCGCCGGCAGCTGATGGCCGGGATCGGAGCGGTGTTCGCGGCCGCGATCGTGTGGTGGGGCGCGAGCGCCTGGTTGGGGTCGCGGACCGGCGATGCCTCGCTCCTCCTCTACAACGCGGTGCAGACCTTCGAGGGTGCTGCCGCGGCCGGGTCGCTGGTGCCGGCGGGCGATGTCGATGCCGCCGAGATCGAGTTCCAGCAGGTCGTGGAGAGCTACGGCCGTACCGATCAGGCCGACATCGCGAAGCTCTATCTGGCGCGGATCGCGCTCAGCCGCGGTCGGACGGACGAGGCCCGCTCGGTCTTCGTCGATCTCAGCCAGAAACACGGCAACGACCTGATCGGCCGGTTGGCCACCCTCGATCTGATCGACCTCCGCATCGCTTCAGGTCAGGTTGACGAGGTTGCCGGTGAGCTCGAGGCAATGATCGTCGGTCAGGACGGGGGTCTGCCCCGCGACGCCGCCCTCTACAAACTGGGCGAGGTCTTTGCCGACTCCGGAGACCCGGAACGTGCGCGGACCTATTTCGAGCGGTTGCTCGAGGAGTTCCCCGAGTCGCCGTACCTCATGAACGCCCGGCTCAGACTCAACGAACTCGGCTAGGACGGATGAGCTTTGTCGAAGCAATCGCCGTCAAACGGGACGGGGGAGCTCTCGACCGGGAACAGATAGCGGAGTTCGTCCGCGGTGCGACCGACAATTCGCTGCCCCGCGAGCAGTTGGCGTCGATGCTCATGGCCATCTGTTGCCGCGGCATGAGCGCCGACGAGACCCGGTGGTTGACCGATGAGATGCTGCACTCGGGTGAGGCCTGGGATCTCGCGGCGGATCGCCCCGAGGTGGTCGACAAACACTCCACCGGCGGCGTCGGCGACACCGTTTCGTTGATCCTGGCGCCGCTTCTGAGCGCGGTCGGTGTTCCGGTGGCGATGATGGCCGGCCGCGGGCTCGGGCACTCCCAGGGGACCCTCGACAAACTGGACGCCATACCCGGCTGGAATTCCGAGCGCAGCCGCGGGCAGACGCTCGATCTCGTGGATGCGTGCGGCGCGGCGATCATCGCCCAGACCGACGATGTGGCGCCGGCTGACCGCACGCTGTATGCCCTGCGCGACGTGACCGGCACGGTGCCGTCGCTGCCCCTGATCGTGGCCTCGATCATGTCCAAAAAGCTCGCCCTTGGGGTCGGATCGCTGATCCTCGATGTGAAGTGGGGATCGGGCGCCTTCCGCAAGACGGTCGCAGACGCCCGCGAGCTGGCGGCTGCCCTGCGCCAGGTGGCGCTGGACAGCGGCGTTCGCTGCCAGGCCGTGATCACCGACATGAACCAGCCGTTGGGACCGGCGCTGGGGACCGCGTGTGAGGTGCTCGAGGCGGTGGCCATTCTCGGCGGCGGCGGTGATCGGCTGTTGCGGGAGGTGACGATCAGTCTGTCGCGCGAAGCGATGGTGCTGCGCGGGTGGGATCCGGCCGAGGCCGAGTCGGCACTGGTTGCCGCTCTCGGTGACGGGTCGGCGCTCGACGCCTGGCAGCGGATGGTCGTCGCCCACGGTGGCGACCCCGACCCCGACCGCCTGGAACGGCCGGTCGAGATGGTGGAAGTTGCGGCGCCCGGCGACGGCTTTGTTGTCGGCTGTGATGGCGAGGCGCTGGGAAGAGTTGCGGCCGCAGTCGGCGCCGGACGGCGGCGGGTGGAGGAAGAACTCGCGCACGGTGCCGGCGTCGTGGTCCACGCGCGGATCGGCGACCGGGTGGAGAATGGGCAGCCCGTGGCGACTCTGCTCGTCGGGACCCGCCCGATCGACCGGACGCGGATGGTCGAGCGCATCCGCGACGCCTTCCTCATCGGCCCCGATACGGTTGCGCCCCCACGGCTCATTCTCGGGACGGTCGACGAGGTATGATTGTCCGGTGATTGCGCAGCGGCAACATCCTGACGGCAAACACAATCGAATCAACGGAGGCCTCATGGCAGACAGGAAGCGGGCGCTGGTGACCGGTGGTGCGGGTTTTCTCGGTTCGCACCTGTGCGAGCGCCTGTTGGACGAGGGCCTCGAAGTGGTGTGCATGGACAACCTGATCACCGGTTCCCTCGACAACATCGAGGGCCACTTCGGTCGTGACGGCTTCCACTTCGTCCACCACGACGTGACCAACTTCATCCACGTCCCTGGGAAACTCGACTACATCCTGCACTTCGCCTCCCCCGCCTCGCCGATCGACTACCTGAAGCTGCCCATCCAGACCCTCAAGGTGGGCTCGCTCGGCACCCACAAGGCGATCGGGCTCGCGAAGTCGAAGGGCGCCCGATTCCTGCTGGCGTCGACCTCGGAGACCTACGGCGACCCCCTCGTCCACCCGCAGCGCGAAGACTACTGGGGCAACGTCAACCCGGTGGGACCGCGAGGGGTGTACGACGAGGCAAAGAGATTCGCCGAAGCCATCACGATGGCCTACCACCGCCACCACGGCGTCGACACCCGGATCGTCCGCATCTTCAACACCTACGGACCGAGGATGCGGGCCGGTGACGGCCGCGTCGTGCCCACCTTCATCTGCCAGGCGCAGGCCGGGGAGCCGCTCACCGTCTTCGGCGACGGTTCGCAGACCCGTTCCTTCTGTTTTGTCACCGACCTCATCGAGGGCATCTGGCGCCTGCTCAACTCCGACTACGTAGAGCCGATGAACATCGGCAATCCGGCCGAGATGACGGTGCTGCAGTTTGCCGAGGAGATCCTTCGACTGACGGGTTCATCCTCGAAGATCGACTTCGTGCCCCTGCCCGAGGACGACCCCAAGGTGCGGCAGCCCGACATCACGCTGGCCCGCAAGGAGCTGGGTTGGGAACCGAAGGTGGGACTGGCCGAAGGGCTCAAGGAAACGATCGCGTTCTTTTCGGACTGAGGCTGTCACGCGAGCCCCTTGCACATTTCAACATCATGCGGGCGGGGATAAACCCCGCCCCTACGGTTTTTAGAAATGCGGCTGCAGATACATACCGTTTTCAAAGCCGTAGGGGAGGGGTTTATCCCCTCCCTTTCGGGCGTCTCAGCGGGGGGGATCTGTTCACTTGAGGATGTTTCTGCAAGAGGCTCAACCGTTGCCTTCCGAGCTGTCGAGAGTGCCCGGTGTTCACTGCGTTGTTCCCGAGAGGAGCCACCTTCAACATTGTTGGCCCGGAACGCCGTAGCGACGTGGATGTTCGTGCTTCCAACAAAATTGAAAATGGCACCTCCGCCGCACACGTGCCGTATCCGCATGCGCTTCCCGAGCGGATGCCAGGCACGCGGCCCGTCGGACGGGCCGGAGCCAGGCACCTCCGCCGCAAGTTGTCCTACCTACTCCAAGCACTCGATTGCCTCTTGTCGGTAGGGCGTTGCGCGGGAATTCAAAACTCAAAACTCAAAACTCAAAACTCCCGCATCCGCGTCAGTTCAGCTGCGCGGCGGGGGTTTGAGGGCCGCCGCGAGTACCTCGTCGACGGTGTGGACGAAGAGGAAGCGCAGCTTGCGGCGGGCGGAGGGCGGCAGGTCGGCCAGATCGCGCTCGTTCTCGGCGGGCATCAAGACCTCCCGGATCCCCGCTCTCAGGGCCGCCAGGACCTTTTCCTTGATGCCGCCCACCGGCAGCACGTCGCCGCGGAGGGTGATCTCGCCGGTCATGGCGAGGTCGTGGCGGACCGGCCGCCCGCTGGCCGCGGACACGATGGCCGCGAGGATGGTGACCCCTGCGGAAGGCCCGTCCTTGGGGATGCCGCCCGCCGGCACGTGGACGTGCAAAGAGTGGCCGTCAAACCAGCCGTCGGCGATCTCGAGGGCCGGTGCATGGGCCTTCGTCAGCGACAGAGCGGCTGCCGCCGACTCTTTCATGACGTCGCCGAGCGAGCCGGTCAGGGCGAGGTCTCCCTTGCCTTGAAGAGGAATCGCTTCCACCAGCAGGACCTCGCCGCCGACCGCGGTGTAGGCGAGACCGGTCGCGACGCCGACGCGGTCGGCCTTGAGCGGGTGCTCGTCGAGAAATTTCGGCGGACCGAGGAGGCGCTCGACGGTGGCCGGAGTGATGCGGTGAGCGGCAGGGCGTTTTTCGGCCACCTGCACCGCCACCTTGCGGCACACCGAACCGATTTCGCGTTCGAGGTTGCGCAGACCGGCCTCGCGGGTGTGGCCGCCGATCAGCCGCGTGAGCGCCGTCGTCGTGAAGTCGAGACCGTGGCCGGCGAGACCGTTCTCCTCCACCTGGCGCGGGATCAGGTGGCGGCGGGCGATTTCGAGCTTTTCCTCCTCGGTGTAGCCCGACAGCCGGATCACCTCCATGCGGTCGAGGAAGGCGGGCTGGATGGTCTCGGTGACGTTGCCGGTGGCGATGAAGAGCACCTTCGACAGGTCGTACACCACCCCCAGGTAGTGGTCGCGGAATGAGTCGTTCTGCTCGGGATCGAGCACCTCGAGGAGCGCCGAGGACGGATCGCCCCGGACGTCGGCGCCGAGCTTGTCCACCTCGTCGAGCATGAAGACCGGGTTCGAGCTCCCGGCCTGGGAGAGCCCCTGGATGATGCGTCCCGGGAGGGCGCCGACGTAGGTTCGCCGGTGACCGCGGATCTCGGCCTCGTCGCGGACCCCGCCCAGAGATGACCGCACGAATTCGCGGCCGAGGGCTCTGGCGATGGAACGCCCGAGCGAGGTCTTGCCGACGCCCGGCGGTCCCACGAAGCACAGGATCGGCCCCTTGCCTTCGGGCCGGAGTTGCCGCACGGCGAGGAACTCCAGGATCCGTTGTTTGACCTTGTCGAGGTCGTAGTGGTCTTCGTTGAGGATCGCACGCGCGGCGGCGATGTCGAGGTTGTCGTCGGTGACCTTGCTCCACGGCAGCGTCGTCATCCAGTCGAGCCAGGTCCGCAGCACCGAGGACTCGGCACTTTCGGGGTGCATGGTCGCGAGCCGCTTGAGCTGTCGGTTGACGGCCTCGCGGGCCTCCTCCGAAAGGCCGATTGCGGCCGCCTTCTCCCGGTATTCCGCCATTTCGCTCTCGAGGTCGTCGGCCTCCCCGAGTTCCTGCTGGATGGCGCGCAACTGTTGACGGAGAAAGAACTCGCGCTGGTTGCGGTCGATCTCGCCGCGGACCTGGGATGACAGCTGCTGCTGCATCTCGGCCAGCGCGATCTCGCGTTCGAGCAGCTCGTGGACCCGGCGCAGCCGCGGCATCGCCTCGATCGTCTCCAGCACCTGCTGCGCGTCCTGAACCTCGAGACCGAGGTTCGAGGCCGCGAGATCGGCGAGGCGGAGTGGATCTTCGAGGGTCGAGGTGATCAGCAGTACTTCGGGTGAGATCTGACGGCCGATCGTGCTGACCCGTTCGAGCCCCTGTCGGATCGAACGGACAAAGGCCTCGGCCTCGAGATCGGCGGGACCGGTCGTGGGCTCTTCAAGGCGCGTCAGCCGGGCCTCGAAGTACGGTTCGGTGCGGCTGAAGTAGTCGACCCTGGCCCGGGCAAGACCCTGCACGAGAATGCGCACCGTGCCGTCGGGGAGCTTGAGCATGCGCATGACGGTCGCGACACAACCGGTCTCGAAGAGGTCCTCCGGGCCCGGCGCCTCGTGCTGCGGGTTGCGCTGGGTCAGCAGGAGAATCAGCCGGTCGTGGGCCAGCGCCTCGTCCACGGCGCGAACCGAGATCTCTCGACCGACGGTCAGAGGGATGATGGCAAACGGGAACATCACCGCGTCGCGCATCGCCATGACCGGCAGCACGTCCGGGATGGTCAAGACCTCCACGGTCTCGTTACGGTCGGAAAAGTCGGACGCGTCGGCCATGTCGCAGCTACTCCATTTTCGGATGGATCATTCGTCGCGGTGAATGAGCAGGTTTTTGAGTTCGTCCATGAACTGGCTGACGTCCTCGAACCGGCGGTAGACGCTCGCGAAACGGACGTAAGCCACCTGGTCGAGGCGGCGCAGCTCATCGATGACCAGGTTGCCGATCTCCTCGGTGGACATCTCTCGAATGTCGCGCGACGCGAGCTCGCTCTCCACGGCATCGACGATCGCCACCAGCTCGCGGCGCGGGACCGGTCGCTTTTCACACGCCCGCAACAACCCGTTGAGGAGTTTCTCGCGGTCGAAGCTGTCCCGGCGCCCGTCGCGTTTGACGACCGTGGTGGGGACCTCATCGACCCGTTCATAGGTCGTGAAGCGGCGTTCGCACGAAGCGCACTCGCGGCGGCGCCTCACTTCGGAGCCGTCGCGAACGTCGCGCGAGTCGACCACCCGGTTGTCGTCGTGGCCGCAGAAGGGACAGTTCACGCCTCGGCCTCCTCGTTCGTCGACAGTGATCCGACGTCGCGCGGTTTCACTTCCAGCAGCGGCAGGCACAGGAGCCCGATGATCGTGATCGGCACGAAACAGATCGCGTGGTAGGCGATGGCGATGGCCGTGGCCCGGTTGAGTTCGATGCCGAAGAACATCGTCAGCCCGATCTGGGAGGCCTTGTGAAAACCGCCGACGCCACCCGGAGTCGGGACCGCGAGCCCGATCACCGTCAGGGTGACGATCAGAAACGAGGCCCGCAGAGGGACGTTGACGCCGAAGGCGAACAATGTCATCTGCACCTGCCAGAAGATCACGTACCACATGACGAGCGAAGCGAGAGTGGTGATCAGGAGATCCCGCGGTCGCTGCAGCACCCTGAGTCCGTCGAGGAAGTGCTCCAGGAAGTTCGCCGCCGGTTGCCGCCAGCTCTCGCGAATCCTGCCGACAGGCCGTGTCAGGACGTCGATGAACCGTTCCTGGTAGCGAAAGAGACCGAGCAGGGCCAAGGTCCCGACCAGCAATCCGGCGCCCGCCACGTAGCCGCTGACGGAGAGCACCTCGAGGTTGCGGCTCGCCTCGGGGCTGAGGTCGGGCATGGCCGGCGGCCAGATGGCGAAGAGGAGAAAGAAGAACACCACCGACCACAGGTCGAAGACCCGTTCGGTGAGAATCGAGGCCAGACTCGCCGAAGCCGGGAAGTGTTCGCGGCGCGCCAGCAGCAGCGGGCGGATGAGATCGCCCATCCTGGCCGGCAGCAATGCCAAGGCTGCGTAGCCCACGGCGGTCGTCAGGAGGACGCTCGAGTGGCGGACCCGCTTGACCGGGAGCAGGATGAACTGCCAACGCAGGGCCCGCAGCCAGTACGCCAGGAGGGCGACCAGACAGGCGGCGGCCAGGAACACCGGATCGGCGGAGGCGATGGAATGCCCGACCTCCGCGAAATTCACGTTCCACAGGAAGACCGCCAACAGGGCGATCATCAGGGTCAACGACACGGCAATACGGACGGTTCGGTTCGCCATCGCCCTTAGGGTAGCTCAGTTGAATTCGGAATTCGGAATTCGGAATTCAGGAATTTCGGATTTCGGATTTCGGATTTTCCATCGCGGGGCCCCCACCATACAGGTATGTTCGAGTGCTCATACCTGTGGAGCGCGCTGATACGGCCCGCGTCTCGCGTGCCGGGCTTGCCCCATCCGTTATGATCGAAAGGATGAATGCGCCGCCGCTCTCCCCGCTCCTCGTGATCCGTTCCCACCCGAGTTGTCTGGGACACCTTCCGGGGCTCGGGCACCCGGAGGCCCCGGATCGGCTCCAGGTCGTGCTCGATGCGGTGTCGGCCCGCGTCGAGGGCCGCTGGTCGGTGGATCGGGAGAGCCCGATCCCGCCGGTCGAGGATATTCTGGGCGGATTGGCCTGGATCCATGATCCGGCATACATCGAGCGGGTCCGAGAAGCTTCTCGGAAGGGGACGGGTTGGGTCGATTCGCACGATTGCGGGGTCTCGCCGGGCACTTTCGATGCCGCGGTGGCCGCGGCGGGCCTTGCGATGCAGGCGGCCCTCGATCTGGTCAACGGCCGGATCAAGCGGGCTTTCATCGCGGTCCGGCCGCCCTCCCACCACGCGCAGCGGGAGAAGGCATCGGGTTACTGCTTTTTCAACGCCACCGCGCTTGCCGCCGAGGTTGTGGTCAGGAGCTGGAACCGGCCGGTGGTCATCGCGGATTTCGGGGCCCTCCACGGCGACGGCACGCAGCAGTTGTTCATTGACCGAGGAGATGTCGGATGCGTCTCGGTGCACCGCTATCCCGCCTTTCCGGGCACCGGCGGCGCCGACGAGATCGGAACCGGCCCCGGAAAGGGAGCGACGCGCAACGTACCGCTGGCAGGGGGCGCCACCGACGATGTCGTCTGTCCGGCATTCGAAAGCGCCCTGAACGAGATGTGCGGACGTCTGCGACCGGCGGCGATCATTGTCGCGGCCGGATTTGACGCCCATTCGCGCGACCCACTGGGAGGCATGGCCGTGACGGAGGCGGGTTTCAGGCGTCTTACCGCCACCGTGGTGAAGGCCGCCGAGACCTGGAGCGACGGCCGGTTGTTGTCAATTCTGGAAGGCGGATTCGAGCTCGAAGCTCTCGCCAAAACCGCGCGAATTCACGCCGAGGAATTGGCCAATTCCTCGGTCGAATTTCCACTCTCGGAATGAAATTGGAAAGTGATACGGATCACTTCCAGAACCAACTGTTGTCAATGCTTGTGCGATTTTTTTGAAATAAATGAAGCAACTTTTTCAGCTGATGTTTGACCGTAGATATGCCGTGGTATATGATAATTACGATCGTATTTGGCGCGCTGGAACTGCGGTTCAGAGGAGGACACGCATGCGTTACAAGGGATGTGCTGGAGCGCTGGTTCTTCTGACTCTCCTGCTGCCGATAACCGCGCAGGCCGAGACCATTTTCTGGCTCGATAGGCCGGGCGATGGTGCGACCGTTTTTGGTCTCGTCACGGTCTCCGGTTTTGTGGTGGATGACGGCCAGCAGTGCGGGCCGCAGTGGACGTGGAACAACTGCCAGTGGGCCGAGGCTTCGGTCAGTAAAATCGACCTTTTCGTCGATGACGAATTTGTGGCGACTGCGGACCTGAACCAACCCCGATACGACATCCTGCAGGCCTATCCGTGGTACGCCGGGACACCCTATGCGCGCCCGGGGTTTGCCACCTCCTTCGATTCGCGGGATTTCTCGGACGGGCAGCACACCCTCTTCATCCGCGTCACCTTCAGCGACGCGACCGTCGAGGATTACGGGCTGAGGTCGTTTGCGGTTGACAACGACATCAACCAGGCGCCCTTCGGCAACCTCGAACTGCCGGGGACCAACCAACCCATGAACGGCGTCTTCCCGGTGACCGGTTGGGTGGTCGACGACGAGACGGTCGAGTTCGTCGAGGTCCTGGTTGACGGTCAGGCCATGGGCAACGCGGTGCTGGGTGTTCACCGGCCCGACATCGCCCACCTCTTCCCGACCGATCCCGACGCGGAGTACGCCGGGTTCATTCGCATGCTCAACACGACCGGCCTCAACAACGGCATTCACATTCTCGCGGTGCGGGCGGTGGACAACGAGGGCGCCTCGCGAATTATCGGCCGCCGTTTCGTGCAGACCTTCAACACCGGCTCCAACCTGCCGCCCTTCGGTGGCATCGATTGGCCGATCGCCAACCACGTGATGTATGGCGACGGGTGTCGGGCTGTCGATGGCTCGATTCCTCCCTGGTCGGGCGATATTTATGTTGATCCGGATGCTGTCGAGTTCATTTTCGGGTGGGCCCTCGATGTCGGCTCACGGACCGACTTCGGCGGCGTGGCCTATGTGGAGCTGCTGCTCGACGGGGCGCCGGTGCCGTTGGACGCAACCTACAACCAGAACACCAACCTGCCGAGCTTCTGGTGGGAGAGGAGTCCGAGTTGGGGTATGGACTTCAACTACTACGGGCATACCCGGCTGGACATCCATCGCTTGTACGCCGATGTGCCCAACTCGAAGCACAGTGGATTCGCGTTTCTGATGGACATCAACTACCTGATCCAGGCGCGCGGCTACAGTGAAGGCCTGCATTACATCAAGGTGCGTGCGGGCGATCTCGAAAACAACGTGGCCGACATCGCCCAGATCCCGGTGATTTTTGATTGCAACGACGACCCGGACGACCCGGCGATCGGTGACATCATCACCCCGGAACACATGGAACTGGTGGCCGGTGTTGTCGAAGTGACCGGTTTTGCGGACGACACGAGAACCATCGAAGCGGTCGAAATCTGGGTCGACGGCAATCTCATCGGTTTCGCCGAGTTCAACCTCCCGTCGCCGGAGTATGAAGAACAGTACCCGTGGCTGCCGACGAGCGTGACGCGCAACTCGGGGTTCCGGTATGACCTCGACACAGTGGCGGCCAACCTCGCGGATGGCGAGCATATCCTGGTGGTGCAGGTCCGCGATTCGAAGGACTACCTGACCATCATCGGCGAGCGGCGATTCGTTCTCGACAACCAGAATCCCTGACGGGCAGCCCGAACCCGTGGAACCGCGACACCCCGCTTCGGCGGGGTGTGGTGTTTCTGCAATTCCCGCGTCCCACCGGGACGCAGGAATTGCGGCTACAATGTGCCACCGGAGGTCAGTTTGAAGGCACTGTATTTCGAAGCACACGGTGGTATCGAAAATCTGATACCCGGGGATCGACCCCAGCCCGAACCGGGGCCGGGTGAGGTCCGCGTCAGACTCAAGACCGCCGCCCTCAACCACCTCGATCTGTTTGTTCTTGGCGGCATGCCGGGCATTCCGATCGGGCTGCCCCACATCGGCGGCGCCGACGGCGCCGGCGTGGTCGATGCGCTGGGCCCTGGCGTTGCGGGCGTCGAGCTCGGCGCCGAGGTGGTGTTCGACCCCGGGCTGTCGTGCGGGCACTGTGACTTCTGCCGGGCCGGCGAGCAGAGCCTGTGCGTGAATTTCGGCGTCCTCGGTGAGCACAAGGACGGGACCTTTGCCGAGAAAGTCGTGGTGGCCGCGGACTCGCTGGCGCCGCGACCGGAACACCTGTCGTGGGAGGAGTCGGCGGCCTTCGGCCTCACCTCGCTCACCGCGTGGCGCATGCTGATAACGCGAGGCGGGCTGCGATCGGGGGAGACTCTCCTCATCCACGGGATCGGCGGCGGGGTCTCGCTGGCCTGTCTCCAGCTCGGGAAACTGGCGGGTTGTCGGGTGATCGTGACCTCGCGGTCGCCGGAGAAGTTGGTCCGTGCCGGCGAGCTCGGCGCCGACGAGTTGCTGCCGGCGGACGACCAGGTCGCGCGCGCGGTTCGGGGACTGACCGGAAAGCGGGGAGCCGACGTCGTGGTGGACTCGGTAGGCGAGGCAACCTGGATGCAGTCGCTGAAGGCGGCTGCCAAGGGCGGCCGCATCGTCACCTGCGGCGCCACATCGGGGCCCAACCCGGCGGAAGAGATCCGCCTGATCTTCTGGAACCAACTCAGCATCCTCGGCTCCACCATGGGTTCGAGACATGACTGGCGTCGTCTGGTGGCGGCGGTGAACGGCCATCGCCTGCGTCCGGTGGTCGACACCGTCATACCGCTCGCCGAGGGCCGGACGGCCTATCAGCGGCTCGAGGACGGCAAGCAGTTTGGTAAGATCGTGCTGTCCATCGATGGCTGAGCCGGGAGGAATCCAGTCCGGGCTCGCCTGGGGCCCTCCAGACGACACGGTGCGCGAGCGGCCGGACCACTGAATGACCGACGCCATGGAAATCACAACCACCGAGGACCTCGAACCGAGGATCCTGAGCCGTCCGCAGCATCGGCTGTCGCGGGGAGACGTGTCGCCGGAGGCCTTGAAGGTCCTCTATCGATTGCACCGCGCGGGCTATCTGGCGTATCTGGTCGGCGGCAGCGTGCGCGACCTCCTGCTCGGCCGCCGTCCCAAGGACTTCGACGTCGCCACCAACGCCCGTCCCCAGGAGATCCGGGGTCTGTTCCGCAATTCGAGGGTCATCGGCCGTCGCTTCCGCCTCGCGCATGTCTTTTTTCGGGGCCACGTGGTCGAGGTGGCGACCTTCCGCGCCAGCCCGGAGCCGCCGGAGACCCCCAACGACTGGGAAGAGGGCGAGGCCGAGGCGACCGAGGAGGAGACTTCCACCGAATCGCTGCCGCCGCGCCGCGAGGAGGTGGTCTACGGGACGCCCGCGGAAGACGCCCGGCGCCGCGATTTCACCATCAACGCCCTCTTCTACAACCTTGCCGACTTCAGCGTCATCGACTATGTCGGCGGCATCGAGGATTTGAAACGGGGCGTGATCCGCACCATCGGAGACCCCGACCAGCGGTTTGTCGAGGACCCGGTTCGCATGATGCGGGCGCTCGAGTACGCGGTGCGGCTGGGTTTCGAGATCGACCCGCCGACCGTCGAGGCCATCGAGCGCCAGCAGGCCCTGATCACGGATGCGTCGTCGCCGAGGTTGACCTATGAGCTCCTCGAGTGCCTGCGTTCCGAGCAAGCCGCGGGCATCCACGCCGCGTGGCGCCGCGCCGGTCTGTTTCCGCGCGCCTTCCCCGACCTCCCTCTGGACACCGACGAGAGCGTCCGCGTCCTCACCATGGTGGACGAACAAATCGCCGCGGGCCACCAGTTTGCGGACGCCAGCCTTCTCGGGGCATTTTTTCTGCCCCGCTTTCTCGGGCTCGCGGAGGAAGAGACCGACAGCAACGGCCGCGTCAACAACGCGCAACTCCTGGCCCGCCTGCGTGAGATTCTCGATCCGGCAGCTGCCAGCATGCACCTTTCGAATTTGACCATTCACCAGCTCCACCAGGGTCTGTTCACCCTGACCAAGATGAAAAGGCCGCCGGACCGTGCCCGCCAGGTGCTCAAGCTCGCACGGCAGGACTACTTCCAGGTGGCCTGGGACCTGCACGGCTTTGCGGAGGCGCTCGGGTTCATCAAGCCCGAGGCCCACACCGGCTGGGCTCGGGCACTGACCAGAATCAAGGGCAACGAGCCCGCGGTGCCCGTCGAAGAAGAGCAACCCAAGCGCCGGCGGTCGCGGCCGCGCCGCCGCCGCCGCGGCAAGAGTTGACCATGGCTGGCCGATCATCGCAGGCCGACCGCCGCGCGGCCGAGCTCAGGCGGTTGATTCGAGAGCACGACCACCGCTACTACGTCCTCGCCGAGCCCTCGATCTCCGACTTCGAGTACGACCGGTTGTTTGCCGAACTCAGTGACCTCGAGGAGAAATGTCCGGAGCTGCAGAGCCCGACCTCGCCCACCCGGCGGGTCGGCGGTGAGCCGTTGGCGGAGCTCGAACAGGTTGCGCACGCGGTGCCGATGCTGTCTCTGGATAACAGCTATTCGCGCGAAGAACTGCACGCCTGGCACGACCGGGTGGGCCGCGATCTCGGCCGCGAGCCGTCGGGACTGGCCGCCGAACTCAAGATCGACGGAGTGTCGATCTCGCTGGTGTACTCCCAGGGCCGGCTCCTGAGGGCGGTGACCCGGGGTGACGGCACGGTCGGCGACGACGTGACCGCCAACGCACGGACCATCCGCGGTCTGCCGCTCGAGGTTGACGGACTGCCGTCGTCGATCGAAATCCGGGGCGAGGTCTACCTGCCGCGCAGCGTGTTCGCCGAGCTGAACGACGAGCGGCGGTCCGCCGGCGAACGCGAGTTTGCCAACCCGCGCAACGCCGCGGCGGGCTCCATCAGGTTGCTCGACTCCAGGGCGGCTTCCCGGCGCCGGCTGGCCCTGTGGTGCTACCAGGTGGCGCAAACCGGCGCCGGCGGGCAGCCGAGCCACGTCGCTGCCCTGCGCTGGCTGGTCGATCTCGGTTTTCCGGTCAGTCCGGGTTTTGAACGATGTGCCGGCCTCGCCGAAGTCGAGTCCTTCGTCGATCGCTGGCAGGAGCAGCGCCACGGACTCGACTACGACACCGACGGAATCGTCGTCAAGGTGGACTCGGTCTCCGAACAGCACGAACTCGGACACACCGCACGGTCGGTGCGCTGGGCCATCGCCTACAAGTTTCCGCCGGAGGGGCAGACCTCGGTGCTCGAGGACGTCGTCATCCAGGTCGGCAGAACCGGGGTCTTGACCCCGGTAGCTCTGCTGCAGCCGGTCCGCATCGCCGGATCGACGGTGTCGAGGGCGACCCTCCACAATTTCGACGAGGTGGCGCGCCTCGATGTCCGGGTGGGCGACACGGTGTGGGTCGCCAAAGGCGGCGAGGTGATCCCGAAGATCACCGGGGTCGTGACCTCGAAGCGTCCGGCGGAGGCCGAGCCGATCACGCCGCCAGAGGCATGCCCGGTGTGCGGTACCGCGGTCGTGAGGGAGGCGGAGGAGGTCGCCCTGCGGTGCCCCAACCCGGCGTGTCCGGCGGTGACGGCATCACGCCTGCGGCACTTCGTGTCGCGCGGCGCGATGGAGATCGAAGGCCTGGGCAGCCGGACTCTCGACCAACTGGTCGAGGCCGGGCTCGTCACCGACGAAGCGTCGATGTGGGATCTCGAGGCCGCGACTCTCGCCGGTCTTCCCGGGTGGGGCGAGTTGTCGGCGGCACGGGTCCTGCAGGAACTCGATCAGGCGCGTCAGAGACCGTTGCACCGGCTGCTCTTCGCGCTCGGTCTGCCGCATGTCGGAGAACGAGCGTCCAAGCTCCTTGCAGCTCGATTCGGCAGCCTCGAAAAACTCGCCGCCGCCGAGACCGATGACATGGTCGAGCTCGAAGGCATCGGACCGGTGATCGCCGAATCGGTGCGGAGTTGGATGGCGGCCGCCGAGAACCGCGAGCTGATCGCGCGATTGGTGGCGCGCGGCGTGAATCCGCAGGAGGAGGAGCGTCCGGAGACCGAAAGGCCTCTGGCCGGTAAGGTATTCGTCCTCACCGGGTCCCTGAGCAGCCCGCGGCACGAGATCAAGCAGCGGCTCGAGGCGCTCGGCGCGACGGTCGCCGGGTCGGTTTCGGCCAGAACCACTTATCTCGTGGCCGGCGAGAAGGCGGGCAGCAAGCTCGACAAGGCGAAAAAGATCGGAATCGAGATCCTCGATGAAACCGGGTTGGAGCGGATGCTCGACTCGTGTGGGAGATGACATGTCGGCAGTGATTTTTCTGGTGGATGACGACGACGGGTCGCGCGACGCGATGACCCGCACCCTGGAACGCGTGGGATATACCATGCGTCCCTTTCCATCCGCCGAGGAGGCTCTCGAGCGGCTTGCCGAGGGCGACGCGGTGGACGCCATAGTCTCCGATGTCCGCATGCCGGGGATGGACGGGTACGAGTTCCTGCGTGCGGTGCGCGCCGAACACCCCCTCCTCCCGTTTCTCCTGGTCACGGCCTATGCCGATGTCGATGCTGCGGTGTCGGCGCTGCAGGAGGGCGCCGACGACTATCTGACCAAACCGGTCAAGATGCAGGAGTTGCGGCAGCGCGTCCAGCTGCAGCTGGAGCGGCGGGTCCTGTCCGACGAAAACCGGCGCCTGCGCCAGCGCCTCGAAAAGAGCTTCGGGTTCGAGGGCATCGTCGGCCGCTCGACGGCGATGGAACGGCTGCTCGAACGGGCGCGGGTCGCGGCGCCGACGCGTTCGACGGTGCTGATCGTCGGTGAGTCGGGCACCGGTAAAGAACTGGTTGCAAACGCGCTGCACCAGAACTCTCCCCGGGCGGCGGGACCATTTGTTGCCATCAATTGCGGTGCGATTCCCGGCGAGATCCTCGAATCGGAGCTCTTCGGTCACGAAAAGGGTGCGTTCACCGGCGCCCACCAACGCCGCATCGGCCTCATCGAGCGCGCCTCGGGCGGCACCCTCTTTCTCGACGAGATCTCCGAACTGTCGCCGGATCTTCAGGTCAAACTGCTGCGGGTGCTCGAGGAGCGTCACGTCATGCGGGTCGGCGGCGCCTCACAGATCCCGGTTGATTTCCGGCTCGTCGCGGCCACCAACCGCGACCTCGAAAACTGGGTCGAGCAGGGGAGGTTCCGGCAGGACCTGTTTTTCAGGCTCAAGGTCGTGACCCTGGAGATCCCGCCGCTGCGCGAGCGGCGGGAGGACATTCCGCTCTTCGTCCAGCACTTCCTCGAGCTCTTCAACCGCGAGTTCGACCGCAAGGTCCGCGGCGTCCACTCGTCGGTTTTGACGGCCATCAAACGGAACTCCTGGCCCGGCAACGTGCGGGAGCTCCGTAACGTCATCGAGTCCATGGTGTTGTTTTCGCGGGGCGAGGAGATCGGGCTCGAAGACCTCCCTGCCGAGTACCGGGCCCCGGTGCAGAGTGTCGGGGTCGAGGCCCAGTCGGCGGTTTGGGAGCCCCGGCCGCTGGCCGACGTTGAACGCGAGCTCATCCTGCGGACGGTGAACCACACGGGTGGCCACCGCGCACGGGCGGCAGAACTCCTCGGTATCGGCCTCCGCACCCTGCAGCGCAAACTCAAGGAGTACGGCGAGATCTCACCCCGCGACCCGGACGAGGGCTGAGCAGGGGAGCAGGGGAGCAGGGGAGCAGGGGAGCAGGGGAGCAGGGGAGCAGGGGAGCAGGGGAGCAGGGGAGCAGGGGAGACGCGACCCTTATCACGAATCGTGGTTTCCATTTCGAAATCCGAAATCCGAAATCCGAAATCCGAAATCCGAAATCCGAAATCCGAAATCCGAAATCCGAAATTGCGATGGCCCCTTTCCCCCTTTCCCCCTTTCCCCCTTTCTCCCTTTCCCCCTTCCCCCCCGGCCTCGGATGATAGAATCGACAGTACGGGAAAGGAGCGCATCCATGGAGATTCCCGGCAAAGTTTCGGTCTACTGCCCCCTCATCGACGCCAAAGGGACCGCTGCGACGTTGGTTTCGATTTCGGCTGACGGCCATTATCATGTGGAGGTGCAGATCAAGGGTCGGGTGCACGTCATGTTCCTCCCGATCTCCCAGACCGCGCTCTACTTCGCGGATCCCGAACCGGTCCCCGACGTGGAGTTCGAGATCGAACGTTAGCGCACCGCGGCGCGCAGTACGGAGCGCGACCGACTCCCGGAGGAGCTTCGTCGTAATCCGGTGAGCCGTGCGGACCGCCCGAATCGGGTGGTGGTGCGAATAAAACCCGAAACCCGCGCTGTTATAGAGGCGTGGCAAATGACACGAACGAAGATTTCGGCAGCGGCTGGCTGCTCCTGCTCGATCAGCTCGACGAGGCGGTGATCGTGCTCGATCACGAGCGCATCCTGCGTCACGTCAACCATGCGGCGCGGCGGCTGCTCGGGTATGAGGAAGGGCAGACGATCGGCGGGCGCTGCCGGCTGACGACCCGCGGGATCGACTGCGAGAATGCCTGTCCACTGACATTCGCCCTCGAGACCGGGATGGAGTCGGTGGAAGACTTTTCAACCGTGTATCACGCCGTTGATGGGCGGGCCCTGCATCTCGACGTCACCGTCATTCCGCTGACAGCGGCCGGTGGCGAGTTTCGGGGGGCGGTGGAGATCCTGCGGCCGAACCAACCGCGTCCGGGCTTCTTCTGCTGTGGTCTCTCCGACGCAGCCGCTGGTCTGCAGCGACAGGCGGCGGAAACGGCCGGCCGGGAGGGAGACCTCGTCCTGGTCGGTGAAGGGCCGTCGTGCCGCGACGTGGCTCGCACGATCCATCGATTCTCGGGTCTGCCAGACGGTCTGTTCAGCGAGTGGAACGGGGCCTGGCCGGAAACCACGCCGTGGCCCCCGGGCACGGTGTACGCCTACGGCCACGGGGTGATTTCGGAGATCGACTCCGCTCGCCCCGAGGGTTGGCGGATCATCGTGGGGATGCCGACCAGGGCGCCGAATCTGGACGGCATCGAGGTCTGGGAGCTCCCGCGGCTCGCCGAACTCTCCGCTGACGTGCCCCGGATGATCGGCGCCTGGGTCGACGAACTGGCACCCGGGAAGAGCGTTTCGGCGGCCGCCCTCGATCAGCTGGTGTCGATCGCCTTTGCAAGCGGGCTCGAAGAAGTGGAACGGACTCTTCAAACCGCCCTCGCCGCCGCTTCCGAGCGGGTCGATGTCCACCACCTGCCGCAGGACGGTCAGCGGACGGTTTTGGTGGACGAGCTCTTGAGGAACGCCAACCCTCTGGCCGCGCTCGAAGAGCGCGTCCTGCGGGAGGTCGTCGAGATGTGCGGGTGGAGGATGCAGGATGCCGCTGAGCGCCTCGGCATCTCCCGGGTCACCCTGTGGCGCAAGATGAAAGACCTCGGCATCGAAAAAAATTCTTAATTTTGAATTTTGAATTTTGAATTCCGCCCCAGCGCGGCGGGTCTGAAGGTGGGCTTCAGCCCACCTTCAGAGATGACCCGGCCGTCTCATTCCATCCGGATGAGCCGAATGTTGAGTTTTCCAGCCATCTCTTCCCGGTCTCAGAGTGAGTGTCCGAAATTCAAAATTTAGAATTCAAAATTCAAAATTGAAGATCCCGAGGAGTTTCACTCCTCGGGATCGGACGTGAAGCGGTAACCGACCCCGCGGACGGTGTGGAAGTGGAGGGGCTGTCGGGGGTCTGCTTCGAAGTGTTTCCGCAGGCGATGGATGAAGGTGTCGAGGGTGCGGGTCGAGGTGTCGAAGGAATAGCCCCAGACCCGTTCCAGGAGTTCGCCGCGGGTGAGGACCCGGCCCTCGTTCTCGGCAAAGAACCGCACCAGCATCACCTCGCGTTCGGTGAGGGGCACAGTCCCCTCGATGGTGGTGGCGCGCATGGTGTTCATGTCGACCTCGTGGTCCCCGACCTTGACGGTCGGTCCCGTCGGCGCCGGGGTCCGCGCCCACTCGGACCGGCGAAGAATTCCGCGCACCCGCAGCACGAGCTCCTCGACGAGGAACGGCTTGGTCAGATAGTCGTCGGCGCCGACCTGGAGCCCGAGGATGCGATCGGCATCGCTGCCGCGGGCGGTGAGGAAGAGGATCGGGATCCGGTTGCCGTCGGCGCGGAGCTGTCGGCAGACATCGAACCCGTCGAGACCTGGGAGCATGATGTCGAGGATCATCAGGTCGAAGGAGGACTGGCGTGCGAGGACCTCTATCGCGGCCTCGCCAGTGCCCACGCACTCGAGACCGAAACCCTCCATTTCGAGGTTGCGGCAGAGACCGTCGGCGAGTGGTGCGTCGTCCTCGACCACGAGCAGTCTCGTCGCCACGGCCCCGGACTGAAGATCGGTCATGCATCCATTCTATAACGTTCAACGTTAAAACGTTGAAACGTTACAACGTTCGCCCTCACGGGCTGGTCGTGTTGAGGCCGACAAAGGTGCCGTCGTTGCGGCGGCACAGGATGCGCATGAGGGTGGCGAAGCGGATTCCGGTGTGCTCGCTGGCGCCGGCGACCGAAAAAACGGTCGGAAAACCGATGGCGTGGATTCTCACCCGTCGCCGGCCGTCGGGTCCGGCGGTGTTGAGCTGATCCACCGCGTGGACGACCTCGTCGATCGACGACCCGGTGAACTCGTCGCCGAAGACGTAGATCGAGACCCGGTGGTCGGGTGCGGCAAAAGTCCGGATGGCCCGGGTGATGCCCTCCACCGGGCTCGAGTTGGAAAAAACGTTCCACGTACGCAGCCGCTCGATCACCGCCTTGCGCCGGCCCGGCGTATCGGGGATCCACTTGCCGGCGTATTGCGAGTACATGTACTGCCCCATGTCGTTCATCACCTGCATCCCCTTGACCTTGGGATAGGTGTCGAGGACCTGGGTCATCTTCTCGACCACCGCCGGCCAGGCATAGTGGAACATCGAGCCCGACGTGTCGATGACGAAGATGATGTACTCGCTGTCGACCGGGATGCCGCCGACGGCGGTGTCCTCCACGCGACGCTGCCGGCTCCGGTCGAGCAGGCGCTTCATCTCCTCGGTGAGCTCCTGTTGCGCCGCCAGCAAGCGTCCTTCGAGGATGTCCTGAACCTCCGACAGCTGTTGGCTGCCGGCGAACTCGCCGCGGATGGTCTCGAGGTCCCCGCGCAGGCGTGCGATGTGCGATCGGTCCTCGGAGAGCTGTTCGCGGCGTGTCTTCAGGCGCCGCTCGAACACCAGGGTCTCCCCCCTGATTTCGAAGATCTCCGCCTCGAGTGCCGCGATGCGGCCGTCGAGTTCCTGTCGGGCCTCCTCGATGGCCCGCGGTTCGCCGATCTTGGTCAGCACCAGCAGCAGGACGATGGCGCCGAAACCGCAGCAGATCACGTCGAGGAACGACAGTGAAAAAACGTCGAAGCCCCGGTGTCGATGTCTCACGGCCAGTCCTTCGAAAGGCTCATGAACGACCCCCGGGTGGCGATCGCGAGCTTCCAGAACTCACTCGCGGCCATCGGGTCTCCCTCCATGGGGTAGAGGATGACGTTGACCGGGACCCCCGAAGGAAGTTGGTCGATGGCGCGGCGAAACAACCGCTCTCTCTGTCTGGCGCTGACGGTTCGGGATGAGGTCGGTTCGGGACCGACGGTCGGCAGCCCGTCGGTCAGGAGGATTATATTGTCAGGTCGGGGTCGTAGCGCGGCGGCGGCGGCGAAAGCATTTGCGAGGCTGGTGCCCTCGCCGGGGACCACGGCGCGCAGTGCCTCGACCGCGGTCTCGAGCGCCTCGCGGTCGGAGCCGTCGAGCCACACCGCGCCCCGTTCCTGCAGCACGGGCTCTGCCCTGGTTGAAAAGGTGTAGACCTGGAACTGACTGTCGCGGGGAATCTGGGTCGTGAGCCAGTCGACGGTGGCCAGAGCCTGCTGCCACTTGGCGGCGCGAACTTTGTCGCCGTCCGGGAGGTTCCGGCGCCGGATGACGTCGACGATGGTCGTGCCCAACATGCTCGCCGAGACGTCGACCAGGAAGAAAATCCTGCGGCCGCCGACTTTGAGGCCCGTGAGGTACTGGCGGTCGCCGTCCCCCACGTGGAGGCGCTCGCTGGCGCCCGGCGTTTCGTCGGAGGGCAGGGATGCCGACAGGCGACCGGCGTCCTCCTCCAGGGACCTGAGGTCGGCCTGGAGCTTTTCGATGTGTTCCCGGCGGGCCAGGGTGGTGTTTTCATATGTCGCCAGTTCGACCTGGATGTTCGCCAGCATTTCGATCATCCGCCTCGCCAGGCCCTGCGTCACGGCGCGCTCCCGGTCGGTTTCGGTGACGCTGTTCCGGATCTCAACCAGCCGGCGCTGGCCGTCGAGGACCTCGGTCTCGAGGCGGTTGACCTCGGCCTGGAGGTCGCTGGTGACGCGCGTCGAGTGGTCGCGCACGGCGGCGTTGATGATCATGAAGAGGAGGATCACCGCACCGAGACCACAGGTCATCGCATCCAGGAAGGACAGCCCGATCGGGGTGACGGTGCGCGCTCTCATCTCAGAAGACCGTGGTGACGAAGAGAACCTCGCGCGGCGGCTCTCCGATGTGGAGGCGATCGCCGACGGCCACGGCGGTCGACGATTCGGTATTTTCGCCGTTGACCACGACCGGCACACCCGGTGGGGCCTCGACGATGACCGTGGCCCCGATCCGTCGGATGACGACGGATTGCTGTGGGACACCGCCGACCGTGAGGTTGAAGGGCCTCTCCGTGATGGCGGTCGCGACGCCGTCGACCACCAGGTGGGTGGGGATGGCGGCCGCGGGCCCGGTGCCGGTCGGCGGAGTGACGGGGACGGTCACCGGTCCCGGCGGTCTGGCGTCGTAACCGGGAAGCCGCGTCACGAACGGCAGCGCTTCGGAATCGGTGACGATCCGATCGGCGTGACCGAGGGCCGCGCTGCCGGCCGCCGCGGGGTGGAGGACGACGACGTCCGAGTTGGAGCACTCTCGAAAGTGGTCCACCAGACCGGGCACCGCTGCCAGGTGGTCGCTGACGAGGAGGGTGGATTCTTCGAGATCGGCGTTGGTTCTCAACCAGGCCGACAACACCTCGGTCACGTCTCTGGAGGCCTCGGCCATGTCGCGGCCCTCGAGATCGATGGCGTGCTCGCGTCCGCCGGCAGCGATGGTGAGGCGGGTCGTTTCGTTCTCCTGCAGCGCCTGCATGTGGCGGGGCAGATCGAGATAGAGCTCCTGCTCGGTGGCCGCGAGGTGGAGGGGGTCGAACCGGGTCTGTCGGATGAACAGGCGCGCCGCTGTCCGTGCCCAGAGATCGTAGAGCCCGGAAAGACCGACCCCGTCGTGTTGCCAGACGCGGCCTCGGATGACCTCCGGTCCGTTTTCGATCTCGGTCAAGACAGCGCGGTGCAGGTGGAGGTCGACGTGGAAGCAGCGGCGGCGGCCGGCGCGGTCGGCGGCGGCGGCGACCGCCAGATCGACCATCCCCCGAACCGGGATCCCGGCGGCGCCCGCCACCCCGAGCAGCAGAGCGATCTGTTCACTGGTGTAGACGCCGGGCAGGACCAGGATGACCTCTTTCGCGTCGCGACCGGCCGCGCTCCAGACCTCGGAGAGGTGGGCATGGACGAGGTCGGCCGATCGCAGGTGGTGGGGAAACGGGCGTGCGAGAGGGTTTTCGTCCACCTCCTGCCAGAAGCGGCTGTGGACCCTGCGGGGCTTGAGGCGCGCGGTGCGGCGCGCGGCGTTTCCCACCACCAGGCTGTCGCCGTCGAGCACGGCGAGCCCGGGGCTCGGCGGCGTCAGGTTGCCCCGCGAGCCGACCGCTGCGATTCCCGAGTCCACGAGCACCAGAGCAACGCGTTCCATGGTGTCAGGTGGTCCGCCGCTGCGGTTCCGAGGCTGCGGTTCCCGCCTGGAGGTGGCTGATCAGGTGGCTGTCGACATAGCTTTCGCTGTCGAGCACCAGGCGCTCCTGGCGCAGCTGGAGCTGGTGGAGGAGAAACATCAGGACGATCGAGATCAGGAGCGCGATGAAGGTCGAGTTGAAGGCGACGCCGAGATTCCGGGTGACGCCGGTGATGTCGCCCTCGACGGCGCGGTGGGCGAGACCGAGGGCGGCGCCGATGCCGCGAACCGTGCCGATGAAGCCGATGGACGGGATCGCCCAGGCGATATAGCGAACCATGGCGAGCTCGGAATCGAGGCGCTCCGATTCGGTTTCGGCCGCGGTGTGGGCGGTCGAGGAAGCGTCCTGGATGCTCCCCGTGGCCCCGAACCTGTGGAGGGCGGCGAGCAGGGTCCGTGGCAGGAGCAGACGCCGCTCGCCGTCGGGGAGGGCCTCGATCTGGCGGGCGTACTCACGGGAGTCCTCGGGGAGGATCCTCATCCCGTCCGCCACCGGCACCAGCTCGGTCTCCAGGAGCCGGCTCTCTCGTGCCGTGGTCAGACCCTTGGAGGCCATGATGGCCATCGCCCACAGCATCAGGACGAAGCAGGCCTCCTGTTCGAAATCCTTGACGATCACCCACACCGAGCGCAGCTCGACGTACTCCGGGTCGGCCGCCGCGTACGCCGTCTGCTCGGCGAGAAAGGCCTCGGCCCGGGGGCGGACGACGGTGACGTAGACCGCGTGCACCACGATCAGGGCGACGATGAGCGACACCAGCTGGAAGACGAAATCGACGGAGTCGTTGCGTCGCATCGCGGCCTCAGATATCCGTCGGGAAGGCGACGGCGGCATCGGCCGGCAGCTCCTCCGATGGTCTGAAGTCGGGAAGCGGCGTCACCGCGCCCGGGGCCGTCTGCGCAGCGGCGGGCGGACCGGGTGCGGTTGCCGCCGCGGGCGGTGGTGCGGGCCCTGCCGTGAGCAGCCCCGAGGAGAAGAGCAGGGCGGCGGCCAGGGCCAGAAGGGCGGTCATGACGGCTGGTCGAACGTGGCGTCTCATGTCGTTCTCCATTTCACTCGGCACTGCGTGCGATCCGGAACCCGAGGTCCGGTCGTGGTTGGTCGCCGCCGTCACGGAAGGTCAGCCGCAATTCGGTCACGGCGGTGTCCATCCAGCTTGCGCCCCTGATGACGTGCTGCGCCCCCGAGGGTGGGCCCGTGGGGTCCTTTTCGACGACCCCGGGCGGGCTCGGGGTGAATGTGTAGAAATCCTGCACCCATTCGGCGACGTTGCCGCCGAGGTTATAAAGACCGAGAGCGTTGGCGGTGAAGCTGTCCACCGGCGCGGTGGCCGGGTAGCCATCCAGATAACCGGGGATGGCGGCGTGGAGAGCGCTCTCCGCCGAGGCATCGCCGAAGTTGCCGGCCCCCGGCGGCACCGGCAGCGACTCGCCCCAGGCGTACTTCCTCGGCGACGCCGCGCCTGCGTAACGCGCCGCCCACGCCCATTCCGCCTCGGTCGGCAGACGGTAACCGAGTGGCATCGGCGTCCGCGCCACCAGGGTGCCCGCCCGTTCCAAGTAGACCGGCGGCAGACCCGCCTTTTCACTCAACCAGTTGCAGTACCGTGCCGCGTCCTCCCAGGAAACGTTGACCACGGGGTGGTGATCGATCTCGAGGTTGTGGCCGCCAAAGGCGCCCGACAGGTGGCCGCTTGCGAACTCGCGGTACTCGCGGTTGGAGACCTCGAGGACCGCGAGGTAGAAGGATCTCGTGATCTCCACCTCACGCAGGACCTCGTTGGCGCGGCGCCCGGGCTCGCGGCGCGGTGCGCCCATGGTCAACCTCCCGGGGCTGATCAACACCAGTTCCGTCCCCTGCGGGCTGGAGATGGTCTGCGGCAGCCCCGCGGCGCCGGCGGGTTTGAGCGTTGCCCGCACCGCCTGGGTGAGGCCGGGCTCGGGCGTGATGGTGGTTCGAAAGGGCTCGTAGCCGTCGAGGAGGACCTCGATCCGGTGTTGACGTGCCTCGAGCTCGACGGTCTGTCCGGTCCGGCCCCGCGGGTCGCCGTCGATCAGGAGCTCGGCTCCCGGCGGCTGTGAGGAGATGACGACCTCGCCGGTCAACATCTCGAGATTGGCCTGAACCTCCAGCCTCTTCCCCGGTGCCACCGCGACCTCGGTGGTGTAGGTTCTGTGACCGGCAAGCGAAACGCGCACCTCGAGTTGTACATCGGGCGTGACGGCGAGGTCGAGGGGAGTGGTGCCTCGGTACTCGGACCCGATCGTCACCGTGGCGCCGACCGGCCGCGAGGCGATCTCGAGGCGTCCGTCTTCGGGCGCGAGTGCGATGATCCCGAGATCGACGGCTTCGCCGGCGACGACCTGAACCGTGCGGGTGACGGACTTGGAGCCGCTCCTGCGGAGGACGAGGGTGCGGGCCCCGGCCTCCACTTCGAGCGTGGCAGGGGTCTTCCCGACCAGCGAGCGATCGAGCAGAATCTCGGCGCCGGTGGGCGAGCTGGCGATGGTGAGCGGCGCCCAGTTCGGTACCAGGCCCGCCTCGAGGGCCAGCGGCGGGTCTCCGGGTTGGACTCTGATCTCGGTCGAGTACGGGAGGTGGAGCGGTGCCCGGACCTCCACGGTGTGGTCGCCGGCGCTCAAGGCCAGATCCTCCAACGGCGTGGCGCCGGCCGCGCGGCCGTCGACCACCACCTGAGCCTGGCTGACCGGCCGCGATGTGATCGAGACCAACCCGCCGAGCGGCTCGAAGGCATAGTGCAGCGCCGCCGGTTGGCCCGGCCCGATCTCGAACTCGGCGTCGATGGGCAGGTGGCCGTTCTTCTCCGCCTGGAATCGGTAGGTGCCGGGCCGCAACAGGTACCGCCCACCCAGCCGGGGGGTGATGCCGCCGCTGAGCCTCATCGTGTCGGCAGGGGGGTCGGTTTTCACCACCACGGCCTGGGCGGTCAGCACGTACCACGCGCAGGCGCCGAGGGCGGCGAACAGGATCGCCATCACGACCAGTCGTGGGCGGAAGCGCAAGCTCCGTCTCGGGGCCGCCGTCTGCCAACGCGGGCTGAATGCGGCGGGTCGGATCGGCTCCGTGTCCGTGGCCGGGCGTGAACGCTCGGTGTTCCCTGCCGCGAGAAGGTCCGTGCGTCCATCCACCGCGGGTTCGATCGTGAGAGTGCACCCACCAGGGGCGACCTTGTACCCCAATCGGGTGGTGCCGATGATGATCCGGTCCCCGTCCTCGAGCCACCTCGAGGCAGTCAGGAGGACACCGTTGCAGTTCACCATCTGGGCGCCAGGCGTCATTCCGGCGGGCTGGATGAAGATGTCACCGTGGTCCTGGCCGAGATGGGCCGCGGGCTCCATTTCGCCGGCTTCGTCGAGGGGAATGTGCGGCCGTGGTCCGCCGATGCTGAGCGGAAAGTCGCCCGCATCGAAGACCCTCCGTCGTCCCTCGAGGTCAACCGTCAGTGTGGTCACAGCTGCTCCGTGCAGACCACCGTCACCGGTTGTGGCGGACCGCCGGCGGTGACGTCGAACCGCACGCGGACGTCGCGGAACCCGACCCTGGTGCCGACCGCGGTGTAGGTGCCGGGGCGCAATTCCAGCTGACGGCGCGAAAAGACTCCCAAACGGTCGACCCGGTAGATCACGACCTCGGTGAGGTTGTCAGACACCACCACGACCGGGACCGGGGTGGCGGCCACCTCGAGGACCTTCTCGAGACCGGCGATCTGGCTCTCGAGACGCGTGCCGCGAGGATCGAGTTCCCGTGCCTCGGCGAGGAGTTCGGAGGCATCTTCAAACACCTGCGGGGACGACAGTCGTTTGGGGTTTCGGATGTGGTATTCGAGCCGCGCGTCGAGGGAGGCTCGAACGGCGGTGCGCTCGTGGCCTTCGAGGGCGCCCGCGGCCTCGGGATCGACCGACAGCACCTGCGCATAGATCTTCTCGGCCTCGTCCCAGCTTTCGGAGGCCTCGAGTTCCAGGCCCCGGCGGATCCCGGCTTTGACCAGGGCGAGCCGCTCGCCGGCGGCCGTTCGCGCGAGGCCGTCGGCGACCTCGGGCGTCCCGGGCCGATGATGCGCTGCCGCTTCGAAGTGTTCCCTGGCCGCCTGCCAGCGCCCTTCGTCGAGAGCCTTGAGACCGCTCGACATCGCCGCAGTGAAGGCAATCTGGTCGGGGCGAGCGGTTTGCGCCGGCAGGATCGGGGAGCCTTGCTCGCGGCGAGGCGGTGGCGAGGACGTGCGCCTTGGCAGTGGCGTCGCGGCGGCGGCCGGGCCGGGTGCAACCGTTTCGGGGGCGGTGTGGGGAGCGGGTGTTGCAGCGGCGTCGACCTTGCCGCTCACCGCGGGGGCCTGCGAGCCTGCCGCCGCCTGGCGGCCGGCGGCCCAGTGCGGCAGCACCACGAAGACGCCGATCAGAGCGATGACCAGCATGCTGAAAAGCACGGCAAGCCCGATCCTCGTGATCGGGCCCGATCGCCCGTCCCCGCGACTGTTGCCGCCGATCCCTTGACCGTTCATCCGGTCCGGGACCCTCGGCGGCGGTTGCAACTGCGGCGGGCGCTGGTTCGACGCCATGCTCAACGAAGACCGCCGGGCGGCCCTCCGGCGGTCTCGGACCGCGGGGCGCGGTTCGACGGGACGGGTTCATTCGGGTCCAGAGGCAGCCCGGTCTCGTCGCTCCAGATCTCCCGCAGCAAGCGGCGCCACTCCTGGTATTGGGTTTCGGCGGACCCCTCCAACCGCAGGGTCTGACCCTGAACCTCGATCACCATCGGCTCGAGCTCGGTCTCCACTGAAGCCGCCAATTCGCGGATGGCCTCGGCGTGGATCTTGGCTTCCTTGGAGGTCGAGATGCCGGCGTGGATTGCGGCTATCCCGCCGATCATGGCGGCATCGCGGATCACGGCGGCGGTCGAGGAACCGGGGTCGGCGAGGGCGGCGCCGAGGATGGCCAACCCGCCGAGGATCTTCTGGGTCAGGGCCTTGCGTTTGAGGATCTTGTAGGCCTGTTCCTCTTCGTAGGTGTATTTGCGCCAGCTGTCGTAGGGCCCCACCATTTTTTCTTGGTAGGCGGCGTAGTTCTGGTCGAGGGTGTCGATGAAGAGATTTTCGCTGGCTCGCAGGCTATCCACCCGGGCCAACATGGGGTCGTCTCTCGCCGGAAGACGTTTGGCCGAGATGATGCCCTTCTTGTTGGTCGTCAGGTAGTGGTCGAACGGCTCGGGCGCGAGATCGGCGGCGAAGCGCAGCCGTGAGACCTGTCGAATGTTCTTGAGTTCACCGGAGTGGAGCTTCTCCCTGACCTTGAGCAGATCGTTGGAGATCTCGTTGTACAACGACTGAAAGGGGTCGGTTGTCGGCGTCGGGGTGCTGGCGTAGACGAGATCGTTGGCGTCCGCGCGGTAGCGCTGCTCCAACCAGACGCGTCCGGTGGCGTCAACAGCGCGGATATCGAGCGCGAGTTTGGATCCTGTGGAGAGGAGAATTGTCCCGCTGATCTCGAGGTCGGTGATGCCCTGGTTGCCCGGCAGCACCCTGACCGCTCCCCAGTGACCGGTGGCCTGCATCGTGTTCTCGAGCCGGATGGCCATGTAGCGCGCCTCGGCTTCGCGAAGTTCGGGAAAGACGTCGTCCGGCATCGGTTGTCCCTGTGCAGGCAAACCGGGGTCGAAGACCTCGATACCGACATCCAACAGCTGATCCCGCGAAATCTCGGTCGTGGCCTGGATCGCCTGGGTCTGCGACGGCCGGCCGGTGGATTGCGATGAGCATCCGTACGCGGCCACCACCGCCACGGCCGCCACCAGGGTCAGCTGAGACCGCGCAAAGCGCCCGTTCATGAGTCGCCCTTCGAGGATCCGCCGACCGAGGCCTTGTAGCGTCGGTACTCGTCCCACAGTTTCTCTTGCAGCGCGGGGTCCTGCTCGGCGATGGCCGCCTCTCGCAACTGACGGGCGACGATGTCGTCGTCCGAACCGTCACCGACATCTCCTGGAACGGCCTGCGACCCGCTTTCGTCCGGACTCGCGCCGCCGACCCCACCTGAGTCGTCCCCACCTTCGTTCTCGCCGGAGCTCGACGCGGGACCGGATCCCGCTCCACTGCCGGGTCGTCCGGCCGGCTCGCTGGTTCTCGCAGCGGCCTCCGCCGCGAGCCTACGCATCTCCTCGAGCATCTGTGCGTCGAATGCACCGGCGGCGGCGGCGAGTTCGGCCTCGAGGGCTGAGGCCGCTTCGTCGTCGGTGACCGCCCCTCCGCCCGGCGGCGGCCCCCCTGGAGAGGTCCCCTCTCCGCCGGTAGCATCGCCGCTCCCCGGAGCTGAAGACCCGGCCGCGCCCTCGGACGATGCCTCCGCCCCGGCGCCGCTATCCGCTTCGGCCGATCCCTCGCCTGCGCCGCTCTCCTGACCCGAACCGGTCCCCGATGTCTCCGCGGGGGTCGTGGCATCAGGGGCCATCTCGGCGGTCTCGGGCGGGGCCTCGGACGGAGTCGAGGGTGACGACGCACAACCGGTCGCGATCACCGTGACGGCGACAACGGCCAGGACCATGGTCAGGAATCGCATTCGTTTCATCTCCTGCTGTTCTCCAATGAACCGATCCTTCGTCAGTTGGAACTCATCGGTTGCCTGAGGCCATTCCGAAAACTGTAGCAAGTTTCGGTCCACAGCGGAGCATTGTCAAAGGTCGGTCGATTCGCAGGGTTGCGCGGCAAACGCGGCCCCCGCGTGTCCCGGGGGGTGCACCTCCGTCACCGGCGGATGCCGCATGATAAGATCCGCAGCTGTTCTGGAGGTGGCTATGCGAATGATGCTGCGTTGGGTTCTGGTACTGGCTGCGGTGCTGACCGCCGCACCGGTGATGGCCGGCAAGATCGGGTTTGTGGACGTCGAGAAGGCCGTTTCGACCGTCAAGCAGGGTCAGGCCCAGATCAAGGCTCTCGAGGAATGGGCGAAACCCCGCCGCGAGCAGCTCGAACAGATGCGGGCCCGTGCGGTTGAGCTCACCAACCAGGTGGCCGCCCAACGCAACGTGGCGTCGCCCGATGTCATCGCCCAACTCGAAAAAGATGTGGTGGCGGCGCGCCGGGCCTTCGAAGACGCCGGGCGGAACTTCAACCGCGATGTCGAAGCCAAACAGAACGAACTGCTGGGCGACGTCGCCCTGAGGTTGGGACAGGTGGCGAGCGAGTATGGCAAGGCCAACGATTTCGACGCCATCTTCACGCTCCAGGCGCAGCCGCTGATCTACATCGCGGATGGTGCGGACGTGACCGACACCGTGATCCGGTTGTTCGACGAGCGCTTCCCAGCCAACTGATCCGGGCGCAAACGGTCGACCGGCTCTCGCCGCATCCGGCCGTCAATAGGCCGCGCGGGATATACTCGCGCCACCGATGGGTTGGCGAAACGGCGTTGTTGCGGCGGGATGGCTCTTCATTTCCGGTGTCGCGGGTTTTGCTGCCGACCCGTCGACTCCCCCTTTTGACCTCCGGGTCGTCTCCCAGGAAACGCCGCCCACGCTCGAGGCCGGTCTCGCGGTCTCCGTGCCGGTGGTGATCGCCAACGACGGGGCCGGCGATTGGTCCTCCGATGACGGTTTCTTCCTCGCCTACCACTGGTTCGACGAACACGGGGGGGGGACCGTCTGGGAGGGGCGCCGGACGCCCTTTCCCGAGACCGTGCGGGCGGGTGGACAGGTCTCGATGATGGCGGCGATCGAGGCGCCGCGAGCGCCGGGAACATTCGCTCTGGTCTGGGACGTGGTTCACGAGGGCGAGCTGTGGGTGTCGAGCGTCGACCCGACACCCGTCGAAGGCGCCACGGTCGAGGTGGTTGTCGGCCGGGCGTTTGCGGTGGCTGGCGGCGGCGGACCGCGGGTGATGGTGGTGGGTGGAGAACTCGTCGTGCGGCTCAAGGTGCGCAACGACGGCACACGCGCCTGGGAGACAGGGGAGGGATTCGCCGTCTCGTACCACTGGCTGGATCGCCGCGGTTCGATGATCGACCGCGAGGGGCACCGAGCCGCGGTGGCTACGCAGGTCGGCCCGGAAGAGACGGCGGAGTTCTCGGTGAGGGTGGCCGCGCCGCGGAGTGCGGGTCGCTACCGTCTCCAGTGGGACATGGTCGAGGAGGGCGTCTGCTGGTTTTCGGATCTGACGGACGAGGTCCCGCCGTCGTATCCGGTGCTGGTCGTCACCGACGTTTTTGCCGATCCGGCCTGGTGGGCCGTGTTCAGCCTGTTGGCGGCGGCGGTTGCGGTTTCGACGCTCGGTCGCGGCGGTTCGACTCTGGCGGTCTCGACGCTGGCGGAGGCGGACGTGTTCTGGTGCGCGGGTTCGCTGGTCGTCAAACAGGGCGCGGTGCTGGCGGCCGCGGGCGTCCTCGCTACCGGTGGTGGGCGGGCGATGATGGTGGGCGGCGCCGCTGCGGTCGCGTTGTTGCTGTCGTTCGTGCCGGGTCGGTGGCGATCGTGGTCGTGCTGGCTGGTCGCGGCGGCGGGCACGCTGGCGCTCTGGTCAGACACCGTCTACCTGCGATTTTTTGGCGATCTGCCGGCGCCGGGGGCGTTTGCCGGTGCGGGTCAGTTGGGCCGGGTCGAGGCGAGCGTGCGCAGCCTGGTGGAGGCGCGCGACCTCTGGCTGTGGGCTGATCTCCTCCCCGGTGTGGTGTTGGTGATGGTGTCCTACCACCTCCGTCTCCGGGTGGGTCCGCGTCCGCGCCGGGTGGCGCGCGTCGTACTGGCGGTCGTGGTGGTGGTGGGCGTGGTGGCGGCGGGACGCCTCGCCGTTCAGCAGCCGCAGATCCTGCGGCAGGTCTTTCGCCGGGTGCAGGTGGCGCGCGAAATCGGGGTTCTCAACCTGCACGCGGTCGATGTCGCCGGAAGGGCTGCAAGGGTGGCGGCGGCCGAGGAGTTGGAATCGGCAACCTACGACGCCGTAGCGGGTTGGTTCCGCGACCGTGCGTCGTTGCGCGCCGGGGTCGGACCGTCATTCGGCGCCGCCGACGGGTCGAACCTGATCATGATCCAGGTCGAGAGCCTGCAGGCGTTTCGTCATCGGTCTCGAGGTCGAAGGTGTCGAGGTGACGCCCTTCCTCAACCGCTGGGCGGAGGATGGCCTGTGGTTTTCCAACGTCACCGACCAGACGGCGCAGGGGCGTTCGTCGGACAGCGAGCTCGCGACCCAGGTGTCGCTGTTGCCGGCATCGGGGGGCGCCGCCGCTTTTCGTTTTGCCGCCAGCGACTTCACTGGGCTCGCGGAAATCCTCAACCGGCGCGGCTACACCACGCTGTCCGCGGTTCCCTACGACGGCTCGTTCTGGAACCGGCGCCTCACCCACCCGGCCTATGGCTACACCGAGAGTCTTTTCGTCGAGGACTTCGCGGCGGGCGAGTCGGTCGGCTGGGGGCTCAGCGATCGCGATTTCCTCGACCAGGCAGGGCGCCGATTTGAAGGGCTCCAACGGCCGTTTGCCGCCTACCTCCTGACCCTCTCCCTGCACCACCCCTTTGCAGGCTTCCCGGAACACCTCGAGGTGCTCGATGTCGGCCCCTGGGCGGGCACGCCCTACGGCAACTTCCTGCACACAATGCACTTCTTCGACACCTCGCTGGCCTCCTTCATGGCCGGGCTGAAGCGCTCCGGTCTGGCCGAATCGACCGTGGTGGCGGTGTGGGGGGACCACGACGCCGGGTTTCCGTGGCGGCCGGAAATCGCGGCGGCCGTGGGGGAGAGCCCCGACCCGGAAGGCTGGTACCTGAGTCAGGAGGTGCCGCTCTTCATCCGCGTCCCGGGAGCACCGGAACTGCGTGGAGAACGGACGACGGTGGCGGGCCACGTCGACGTGGCGCCGACCCTGCTCGCGTTGTTGGGCGTCGATCCCGCCCCCTACGCCTTCGTCGGCCGCAACCTCCTGGGTTCTCCCGGCAACCCGCCGGTGGTCGGGGAGTACGGCTGCTGGCGCGAATCCGACCTGCTCTTTCTTCAGGGCGACGGGTCCCTGGCGGACGGCGTGTGCATCGATCTCACGACCAGGACACGGGTGGCGGCGAACGCGTGTGCGGAAGGGTATTCAGCTGCACGTGAGACCGTGGAGATCTCGTCCCTGGTCCTCGACCACGACCTCCAGGAACGGCTTCACGAAGAGCTGGCGGGTCTCGACGAGGCCTCGCCGTGAAGCGGCGCAGACCGGAAGGGCTGTTGCTCTTCGGGTTGGAAAACCGGGCCCTCGACGCCGTCGCGACCGTGGTGTTGGCGTCCACCTTGGTGGTGTCGCGGTTCGGCTTTCTGGCCAACGGTCCCTGGGAGTGGGACGAGACCTTGTTTGCGAGGGGCATCCTCCACTTCGAACTGGCCGCCCACTTTCCCCACCCGCCGGGCTTCCCGGGGTGGCTCGCCATCGGCCACCTCCTGACGCCTTTGACCGGTGATCCCCTGCTCGCGCTGCAGATGGCGTCCGCGGCATTTTCGGTGGCCGCCCTGTGGGTCCTGGCGGCGATCGGCCGGCACGTGGCGTCGCCCCCGGTGGCCGCTGCGGCCGCGCTGGCGATGTTGGCGGCGCCTGGCCCGTGGTTGTACGCCGTCAGGGGTTTCTCGACCACCGCGGCGTCGGTTCTGGCGCTGGCTGCGGTGGCGATTCTTCTCGGCGGGCTGCAGGGCCGCCGGGTCACGGTCTTCACCCTTCTGGTGTCGTCGTCGTTTCTGGTTCGCCCCCACCTCCTCCCGGTGCTCGCCGTGGTTTGGCTCGCCGGCGTCTGGACGGTCCGTCCGCTGCGCCGGTTGTTGCCGGGCGTTACCGCCGGGTTTGCGACGGGAGTGACGGCGGTCCTCTTGATGGCGTGGGCCGAAGGTGGTTGGAGCGCCTTCCTGGCGCCCTTCTGGTCGCACTCCCAGCGCCACTTCTCGCGGCTCGTGGGCAATCTCGGCGGCTACACCGATCTCGGTCTGGTGAAGGGGCTGGGGGGGGTGGTGCCGGCGACCGCGGTCTTCGCACTGGCGCTGGCGGGTCTCGTCGTGTGGTCGCACCGGCGGGGACGGCGGAGCGCAGCGGTGTGGCTGCTGGCGCTCGTCGTGGCGGCGGCGCAGTTGGTGTGGCTGCAGAACCGCACCTACGGCCGCTATGCGGTGGGGGTGCAGATGGCGTTGGCGCCGTTGGTGGCGGCGGCAGCGGCGACCGCGCCACCGGCCGCTGCGGTGACGGGTTTGCTGGGGTTGGCGGGTTGGTTTGGCGCCTCCGGTCTGCCATTGGTCAGGGAGCAGCACGCGACCCAGCTGCCCGCCTGGCAGGCCGTCCAACAGGCACTGGTTGAGGCCCTCGACGATGGCCGCACGGTGGTGCTCGAATCGGAGCTCCACCCCTTCGCCTCGTACCTCTGGCATCTGT
The DNA here is from genome assembly GCA_963714895.1 of Candidatus Sulfomarinibacteraceae bacterium. Taxonomy (GTDB): domain Bacteria; phylum Acidobacteriota; class Thermoanaerobaculia; order Thermoanaerobaculales; family Sulfomarinibacteraceae; genus Sulfomarinibacter. The sequence goes on along the minus strand of CAVQQC010000028.1, from coordinate 10,470 downwards.
TGGAGTCCCGCGGCCAACCGACGCCGCCGTGGGTCCTTTCGCCGTGGGACCCGCAAGCGTGGGCCGGCGTCGACGGCCCCTGGTTGGTGGCGACCGTCCACCGCGGGCTCTATCCCGATCCCCTGTTCGGCATCGAACGCCGCTGGGCGGGTGTCTCCGACGCCCTCGAGCCTCTGACTCAGCAGCGTTTCCTGGAGGCCTGGGTGCTGCGGGACGTGCCGCTGCCGATCCGCGGCTGGTGGCCGGCCGAGCACACGGCCGGCGGGCGCCGGTTCATGTGGTGCGGGACCGACGCCGCGCTGCTGGTGCCGCCGCTGACCGGCGGGTCGATGCTCGGTCTGGCCGTGCGGCCGGCGCCCGGCCCCGACCCCGTCACCGTGCGGTGGGCCGGTGGCGATCAGATCACGGTCGATGGCGAGGCCGGCGAAAACCGGTTGTGGCTGACGATGTCGGCGGCCGTCGCGAACCGGGAGTCGACGATCAATCTGGATCGTGCGCGCGGCTCTGTACCCGGCGCTTCCGACCCGCGCTCGTTGGCGGTTCAGGTCTTCGAGGTGCGGGCGGTGGATCCGGGGCGGGCGTGGAGCGGTCCGGTGGCCCACTGGTGGCAACGCGAGGCGATGCAGGTCGAGCTGGTGGGAGCCTACGGCGGTGAGGATTTCGGCAGGGCCGGCGAAGGCGTGTGGTTGAGCTCGCGCGCGCTGCTGCGGGTGCCCGCTGCATCCGGCGTCCTCAGCCTGCATCTATGGGCGCCGCGGCCGACCCCGCCCTTGACCCGTTTGAGAGTCGGTGATGCCGAGGTTCTGGGACCGCTCGATATCGCACAGCAACCCGTGGAGGTCTCGATCGAGATCGCGGCCGCGGACTCGGTGGGCGCCCGGGTGGAGATCGAGATCGCGAGCGACCCCTACGTGCCGTCGGCAACCGGAGCGGATGATTCGCGCGAGCTCGGGGTGGTCCTCTCGCGTCTGACCTTTGTGCCCGCTTCGGCGGACCTTGACTGACTGCAGAGAGGCCCCTACGATGGACGGGTCCCGCCACGCTGCACCCGCAGCAAGGAGTAACTCATGAGTCAGAAGGCTGACAAACTGAAGGCATTGGAGACCGCCATCGGTCAGATCGAACGGCAGTTCGGCAAGGGCTCGGTGATGCGGATGGGCGAAAAACCGAAGATGCGCGTCAACGTGATTCCCTCGGGGTCGCTGACCCTCGATGTGGCGCTCGGCGTCGGCGGAATTCCACGGGGCCGGGTGATCGAGATCTATGGTCCGGAGTCCTCCGGTAAGACCACCCTCGCCCTTCACATCATCGCCAACGCCCAGAAGACCGGCGGGCTGGTGGCCTTCATCGACGCCGAGCACGCTCTCGATCCGGAGTACGCCGAAAAACTCGGCGTCAACCTCGAGGAGCTGCTGATCTCGCAACCCGACTTCGGAGAGCAGGCGCTCGAGATCGCCGAGACCCTGATCCGCTCGGGGTCGGTGGACGCCATCGTCATCGATTCGGTGGCCGCCCTGGTGCCGCGCACCGAGCTCGAGGGCGACATGGGCGACGCCCAGATGGGGCTGCAGGCGCGGCTGATGTCGCAGGCCCTGCGCAAGCTCGCCGGGATCGTCTCCAAGTCCAACACCTGCCTCATCTTCATCAACCAGGTCCGCGAGAAGATCGGCGTGATGTTCGGCAACCCGGAGACCACGACCGGCGGCCGCGCGCTCAAGTTCTACGCCTCGGTGCGGATCGACATCCGGCGCACCAGCTCGATCAAACAGGGCGACAAGGTGGTGGGCAACCGCACCAAGGCCAAGGTCGCCAAGAACAAGGTGGCGGCACCGTTCAAGATCGCCGAGTTCGACATCATGTACGGCGAGGGCATCTCCTTCACCGGCGAGCTGTTGGATCTGGGCGTCGAACACAAACTGGTCCAGAAGTCCGGGTCCTGGTACTCCTACGGCGAGACCAGGATCGGTCAGGGCCGGGACGCGGCCCGGCAGTTCCTCAAGGAAAACCCCGATATCGCCGGAGAGATCGAGGTCAACCTGCGGCAGGCCCTCGGTCTGCTGCCGGGGGCCGAAGCAGCTCCGGCGGCTGAGGTCTCGGCCGGGGAAACCGTCGAAGAAACCGGCAAGAAGGGGTAGCCCCGGCGACCGGTCTTCGGGAATTGCGAATTTCGGGGCCGGACGGCTGATAGAATCGAGTGGGAGATTTGAATGAGGATGAGACTCCGTCAAACGCTGTTGATATATTTTGCACTGACGACCGGCTTCGCGATGCCTTTGCGAGCCCAAGACACAAAGGGCGCCGCACCCGAACCCGATCCGAAGACGATGCGTTTCGTCCAGCGGGCGGTCTCGTGGTACCCCGATTCGGTGTTCAGTCTCGTGGAAAATACGCGCTACAAGACGCCGAATGGATCGTATCGGTTCTTCACCTATGAACGAACCTGTGCCAGTGAAATGTTGTCGGGGAAACCGTCGGCCATCATCGACGAGGACGCCGATACCATCTGGATGGGTTCGGTCGGCGAACTGCCGACGGACGGTCTGGGTCAGGGGCCGGAGGCTCTCAAGACCTTTCTTTCCGGGTTCTTGCCCGAAGCCATGCGGGCCTCCATGGGTCTCAAGGTCAAGGTGGCGTGGAGCACGGGGCCGATGAAGCAGGGCGCCGTTCTGCCGCTCGACATGCTGGTGGACACCGGTTACGGATACACCAAGCGGGCGGCCGGAGTGACGGCCGATGGCAAGTATCTCGTCATCGGCGGCGAGATGTCGCTCAAGGAAGACCCGGTAACCGCTCGCCGCCGCCTGCTCTCGGGTTCGGATCTGGTGATCTGGGACACCCGGGGCGACCGCGGTTCCAGGGTGGAGATCGTCGAGTTCTCGGATTTCGAGTGCCCGGCGTGCAAGAACAAGTGGCCGCTGATCGCAGAGGTCCTCAAACAGCAGGGCGATGCGGTCAGCCACGGGATGGTGAGCTTTCCGTTGACGATGATCCACCCGTGGGCCTTCCGCTCGGCCAACGCGGCGTGGTGCGTGGCCCGTCAGAACCCGGAGTCCCTGATCCCGTTGAAAGAAGTCTTCTACTCGTTACAACGCGAGATGGAAGTGGCCCAGGTGACACCGACCGCGGTCGATTTCATCGCCGGGCAGGATCTCGACGAGCAGGCCTTTCTCGGCTGTTACCTGCAGAACCCGTCGATCGATGCGGTCCACCGCCAGATGACCCTCGGCAACGACCTCGGCGTGCGTGCTACCCCCACCTATGTGGTGAACGGATGGATGGTGCAACTCCCTGGAGAACAGTGGTTTCCCGAAATGGTCGCGCGGTTGGTTGCAGGGGAAGAGCCCTGACTTCGGGTCGTGTCGAGTCCGGTTACCGATCGACCCGAATTGCCATAGTACCCGGCGACCGGTCTGACGACGGTCGTTGGAGTTCTCCATGCCGAAACACGACCACGCCACCCCAAAGGCCGCTCCCGAACCCGGACCGGACGGCGGCGGTCTTGGCTGGCTCAGATTGGCGATCGGACTCGCCGCAGTGGCGGCGAGTGTGGCCGCCGCCAGGTACCTCGGTGTCTTCGACGAGCTCAGCGTGGACAACATCGATCTTCTGGATGCCTGGTTCGACGGTCTGGGGTGGTGGGCGCCGGTCGCCTTCGTGTTGCTGTGGGTTGCCTCCGCGGTGTTCTTTCTTCCGGGTCTCGTCCTCACGATTGCGGGAGGGCTGATCTTCGGTGCGGTGTGGGGCACGGTCTGGACCACCGTCGGCGCCAACCTCGGTGCGATCGCGGCCTTTCTCATCGGGCGCTACCTCGCCCGCGGCATGGTCGAGAACATGATGGAGCAGCACCGAGGTCTGAAAAAGCTGGACGACGGCGTCCGCCGGCAGGGATGGCGGATGCTGATGATCACGAGGCTCGTCCCGATCTTTCCCTTCAACCTCCAGAACTACGCCTACGGCCTCACCGACATCCCGCTGAAGACCTACGCCCTCGTCACTCTGCCGTGCATGCTGCCGGCGACCATCGCCTTCAATTTCGCGGCCGGATCGGTGAGAACCGGAGACCTCGGCAGAACGCTCTGGTATCTCGGCGTCGCTGCGGTCGCCTTTGTCGTGCTCTCGTTGATCCCGGGGTGGGTGCGCAAGAGCGCGTCATCCTCTGTGTTCGACGACGATTCGTCGCACTGACGAGGGCGAGATCCACCCGCGAGTCGTTACCGAACGGTAACGCCGCGTCCTCGCCCCCGTGGATCGCTCGGTGGCGCGAGTGGACACCGGCGCCGAGAATTCCGAACAGTTGGCGCGGATCTCGTGTGGTGGCCATACTTGGGAGAGCCGGCGGATTCCAGGGTCCGGCGTCGCGGGGGAGAAAACCGACCATTTCGCTAGGGAATGAATATTGCGTTTTGCACCTCTCCGGTGACTCGTTTTGCGCCTCGGCGTCGTGGTTTTCGAACCGTCCGCGAATTGGGTGGATGGGGGAGGAATGCCTCCGCCTTTTCGATTTCAGGTTCAACAAGCAAAGAGTCCATAGAGTGGGTTTCGCTATTCCCGTGATGGTCCTATAATCTTTGGTTGGGAGTGCTAATGATGACTACTCTCGCTTACATCATCGCGTACATCGGCCTCGCGTTCTTCCTGGTTGCAGTGGTGGCACGGTTCATGATGTGGTCCAAGATGCCCATGCACTTGCGCTGGGAACTCTATCCTGTGGCTCACGAGGGCAAGGGACGCGCTGCGTACGGCGGTTCCTATCTCGAAGAGAGCGATTGGTGGCAGAAGAAGCGCGAGGTGTCGATGCTCGGCGAGCTCAAGGTGATGGTGCCGGAGATTCTCTTCCTGGTGGCTCTGCGCGAACACAACGTCAAGCTCTGGAAGTGGTCCTTCCCGTTCCATTTCGGTTTGTACCTGGTGGCCGCCGCCACGATCTTGATGATGGTCGGCGGGGTTGCCGGTGCTCTCCTGCCGGCCGCCGTTGCCTCGCCACTGACCGGGATCATCAGCCTGGCGATGCCCTTTGTCGGCGGTGCCGGTCTGATCCTCGGCATCATCGGCGCCCTCGGGCTTTTTGGCCGGCGGCGCGGGCGGTCGTTGCGGGACTACACGGCGCCCGCAGACCTCTTCAACCTGCTTTTCTTCATCGTTGTCTTCGGCGTCGCCCTGGCGACGTTCATTGGATTTGACCGCCAGTTCGCCCTGGTGTCGGCCTTCGTCGCCAATCTCGTGACCTTCAACCTGGTCCCGTTGGCTGCAGGCGGAACGGCGGCCCTGATGGTGCTGTTGTCGGCGGTGCTCCTGACGCTCCTGACCGCCTATATCCCCACCACCCACATGTCCCATTTCATCGGCAAGTACTTTGCCTATCACTCGATCCGTTGGAAGGACGACCCCAACCTTCAAGGCGGCAAAGAGGAGAAGGTCATCGAAGAACTGCTCAACCGGCCGATCTCGTGGTCGGCGTCGCACATCAAAGGTGACGGCAAGAAGACCTGGCTCGAGGCAGCCACCGAGGAGCCGGAGGTAAAGGAAAAATGAAACAACCCGACAGCGTCAAGGACATCGGCAGAAACCCGGGCCAGCCGATGGCCCAGATCAACCCGTTCGAGCAGATTCCGCTGCCGCCGCCGTTCGACAAGATCGACGAGGAACCGGCCTTCGCTCAGATTTCGGATGCGGCCCGTGAGAAGTTCGTCGTGCTCGACGACACCATCGCGGTCAACATCGTCAAGCCCCAGACCAAGGAAGAAGAGGACCGTCTGGTCGAGGGCTTCCTGCGGGGCCTCGAGAAGTGCATGAGCACCGAGGACAACTGGGCCTTTCTACAGCCATTCGAGATGTCGATGGAGCACTGCGCCCACTGCCAGACCTGCTCCGACGCCTGTCCGATCTACGAGGAGAGCGGCGAAAACGAGCTCTACCGGCCGATGTACCGCTCGGAGATCCTGCGCCGGATCTACTTCAAGTACGTCAAGAAGCAGTCACCCATGGTCCACGGCGACATCGATCTCAACTGGGAGGTCGTGGCGCGTCTGATCGAGCTCTCCTACCGTTGCAACCTGTGCCGCCGCTGCGCGCAGACCTGCCCCATCGGGGTCGACAACGCCCTGCTGTCGCGCGAGATCCGCAAGATCGCGTCGATGGAGATGGGCATCGTGCCGAAGGAGCTGCACAAAGACGGTTCGGTGCTGCAACTCGAAGTGGGCTCCTCCACCGGGATGACGCCGATGATCGTCAAGGACAACATCGAGTTCATCGACGAGGACACTGCCGAGCGCACCGGGATCACCATCGAGACCCCGTGGGACGTCGAGGGCGCGGACATTCTCCTGATCCACAACGCCGGCGAGATCATGGCGTGGCCGGAAAACCCGGGCGCCTTCGCCACTGTCTTCGAAGCGGCGGGTCTGTCGTGGACCATGTCGTCAGAGGCCGTCGCCTACGACGGCATCAACTACGGCGTGTGGTACGACGACGTCCAGTTTGCCCGTGTCGCCGTCAAACACGCGGCCGCCGCCAAAAAGCTCGGCGTCAAGAAAATCGTGCTCGGCGAGTGCGGTCACGCCCACAAGGCCCTGACGGTCATCGCCGACAAGATCCTGACCGGCGACCTCAACATCCCGCGCGAAAGTTCGATGGTCACCCTGCGCGACATCATCCGCTCGGGCAAGCTCAAGCTCGATCCCAGCCGCAACGATTTCCCTGTCACTCTCCACGACCCCTGCAACCTGGTTCGCCTGATGGGTATCGTGACACCGCAACGTGAGATCCTCGAGGCGGTCCTCCCGCCCGGCCGCTTCCGCGAGATGGCGCCGCACGGGGTGGAGAACTACTGCTGCGGAGGCGGCTCGGGCTTCGCCATCATGTCCGGCCACAACTTCCAGGACTGGCGCCACCGCATGACCGGCCGCCGGAAATTCCGTCAGATCCTCGAGGCCTTTGCCGACGAGCCGATGGACAGGGAGCACCCTAAGTACCTGTGCGCGCCGTGCTCCAACTGCAAGGGCCAGATCCGCGACATCATCAATTACTACGACGCCTGGGAGAAGGCCGGTATCTACTACGGTGGTCTCGTCGAACTGATCGTCAACGCCATGGTCGACGCCCAACCCGGCTTCATCGATTGGGAATGGCACTAATTTCAGTTTTGAGTTTTTAGTTTTTAGTTTTGAATTAGGAATTCCATCGCAGCTGTCGAAAAATAGAAAGACCGCCCGTTTTCGCGGGCGGTCCTTCGTTCTTGGCGAGGTCACGAGTCCTCGGAATCATCTGATCACGGAGATCCTCACGCGTTCAGTTTCCATTCCTTCCAGACGTTGCCGACCAGGGCCGGGCCGGGCTTGAGGACCGGGTCTCCGGGCATCCATCCGGCGGGCGTTGCCTCGGTTCCCTTGCTGGCGCGGACGAGTTGGTAGGCCTGCACCTGGCGGATCGACTCGGCGATGCGGCGTCCCACCGGCGGCTTCAGCACTTCCATGGCCTGGACGACGCCGTCGGACACACCTCCCTGCGAATATCTCGTCCAATTGTCCTCAGGACATGTCACATTCTCAGTGGGCCTGCGTCCCGTGACCCGCCACGAGGGGAACCGGACTCTTGCGAGTCCTCGTTGTCGGCGGTCGGGAAGACGAGTCAAATCTCCCATTGAAATCCAGTCCCTGGTCGAGTACATAGAGGTGGTATGGGCTGCCCTCCCGCACCATGATGGCGCCACAATTCGGGCAGTTCCTCTCGATGCAGGTGATCCAACTCCGGCGGGGAAGCCGGGTGTCGCACTCGAGGCAGATGCAGAAGCCTTCTTCACTCGTTTTCTCTGGTTCGTTGCGTGCCATGGCGACCTCCTCTCGATCGGCGGGTCCGGCGAACTGGAATCCGGTCTGGTCATCAGCCCGTTGCCGCCGGAGCCGTCCGGTCGTTTCAATCGAGGAAGTTGCAATCTGCGTGCCACTCAAGTCTGAGTCGGAAGTGCTTCAGACGAACGGCCGGCGTGGATATGAAATCCCCTATCAATCTCTTCGATGTGACGCGATGCGCACTACGACTCATCGCCGTCATCACCGATCGCTTCGACTGGACACGACTCCATGGCCTCCTGACACTGTGCCTCTTCCTCTGCGTCCTTCGGCTGACTGAAGACATAGGAATAACCTTCATCCTCGTCGGCTTTGAAGTTGTTGGGCGCAGTTTCGCGGCAGACATCGCAATCGATGCAGTTGGAATCCACGTAGTACTTTCCGGGCACGTTGTTTTCGACTTTGTCCGTCCTGTCAGCCATGATCGTGTTCCTCCGTCAAGGTCTTGTGGTTATTGCAGTTCTGATATTCGGGGCTTTCAAATCGGAGCTGTAGATTTCATCTTGAAACGGATCTCAGACCGGCAGCCCCGGGGTGGAATGAGTACCGTGCGGCTTTCGTGGCGGGTCGACGGCCGGCTCCAGATCGGGAAACCTGGCGTCCGCCGCACACCAGAATCGATTCCCATACCTTTCGATATCCACGATCTTGCCGCGGGCGGCGAGCGTCGCGAGGGTCTCCATCACCCTCGTCGGCACCCATCGCGCCAGATTGCTGACCAATTCGCTCTCCTGCATGGGGTGGCGGCGAACGATCGACAGGACGGCATCCGCGAGTTCTTCGTCGATGCCTGACTCCACATCCACCTCGACCGGCTGCAGCACCTTGGCGATACCGCCGAAGATAGAGGCCGCTCGTTCCCGGCTTTCCGGGCTTGGCAATTCCACCCACGGTTCTGCAGGAGGCCGGGTCGGCATGGAGATGTGGATCTCCTCCGGTCCGACACGTTCCAGAATCTTCGAGATGTCTCGGAGGTCCGAGGGAGAATCGTTCACGCCACCCAGGAGCATGACCTCAACCCATAAGTGGCCCTTGAATTCCCTGCGAAACTCGATCAGTCCTGCAACGTGCCGGTCGAAATTGAGGTCGCGATGGGGACGATTGACCTTCTTGAACAGTCCTTCAGATCCAGCATCGAGACTCGGGAGCACGGCGTCGGCAGCGCACAACTCGTTCCGGACTTCCGGGAGGTCGAGGAGCGATCCGTTCGTGATCACCGCCACCGGCAGCTTCGAAAGGGACTTGACATATCGAATCAGCGACCCGAGACGCGAGAACAACGTCGTCTCGCCGGATCCGACGAAGGTGATCCAGTCGATGGAATCCGCGCCCTGACGGTCCAGCGCGGACGCGATCTCGGCCACCATGTCGGTGACGTTGAAGAAAGCTCGCCTCTTCCTCTGCAAAGGACTCGTTCGACCGAGCTGGCAATAAACACAATTGAAGTTGCAGGTCTTGAGCGGCACCGGGTCAATCCCGAGGGACCGCCCGAGACGGCGAGACGGCACGGGTCCGAACACATGCTTCATGGTTCCTCCCTCGGTACTCTTTTGAGATCGAGGATCGGCGTGTCCGGCCAGGCATCGAGGCCTCGAACCCGCACGACGTTTTCAACGATCTCGACGACATCGACGACCGTCACCCCGATCGGGTTGGGCCGGCGCGGACTGTGGAGGGCAAAGACGCCGCGAAGGGCCCGGCGCCGATCGCCCCGAGGATGCTGACGGAGCTCAAAATCGCCGGCGCGGTCGAATACGAAAACCACGATGAGCCGGTCCCCCGGCTCGACGCCTTCAAGACCACCGGACAATTCGGGTCGGAGCACGAGTGTCGATTCTTCCGGGATGGTCTCGGCTGGGTCGTTGCTCGATACCGTCGATTGCACAGATCCGATGGCGCGAAAGGTGAAGAACTGCCGTCGCGCGCCTGCGGCCTTGTCCGGTTCCCGTCGGTGGCCACGGGCCCAGGGCCCCCGGTCCCGGACAGGTTTGACTTTCCCTGAAGGCATTGTTCGACCTCCCGATTCAGACCGCCACCTCGAGTGGGGCTCCGATCAGTCCATAGGTGATTGCGGCCGTGCCGTACGCCGCCTCGACGAGGTTGGGGATGCTCACCGACTCGTCGCGGGCGTGCGCCTGAGCTTCCTCGCCGGGCCCGAACCCGATGGTGGGGATGCCGATCTCACTGGTGATGAAACTGCCGGCGGTGCCCATGCCCAGGCGGTCGAGCACCCACGGTTCGGGCGACCACTCGAAACCGGCGGAAACCAACGCCTCGCGGGCGTGATCGACGAGCGGGTGTGCGAGATCTGTGAACCAGGGCAGTGACACGACGTCCACGTGAACGCTGCCGCCCGGATACGGCCGTTGCATCTCCGAGTGCAGGTGGACGTCGACGGCCACATCGCAAGCCGGGTCGACGGCGTTGCCGATGATGGTGTTCAACCAACCGAGGACGTCGGCCGCGGTCTCCCTTTCGAACACACGGCGCACGACCCCGATCCGTTCGTAGAAGCACTCATTGCGGACACAGTGTGTGGGCGGGTCCGCCACGATGATGGTCCGCAGCGGCGGCGGTCCGGAAAAGTCGCGGTACAGCGAGAGGATGTCGAACACCTGATATG
>CAVQQC010000027.1:0-174614 GCA_963714895.1 Candidatus Sulfomarinibacteraceae bacterium | reverse complement strand
CGCAGCGGCCTGATCAAGGCCGAGTCGATCATGGCCTCGTTGTGCGGGGACCGTTCGTGCGAGACCTTCGAGGAGCTCGCCATACCCCTGTCCGTGGTCGCCACCGATTTCTGGGAATGCCGGTCGGTCGTCATCGACTCGGGGCCGCTCAAACCCGCCGTTCAGGCCAGCATGGCTTTGCCCGGGCTCTTCACGCCCGTCGAGCTCGGTGGGCGGGTACTGATCGATGGAGGAACGACCAACCCGGTGCCTTACGATCTGTTGATGGACTCGTGCGATATCGTGATCGCCGTCGACATCAACAGCGGCAGCCCAGCCGAACCGGGATCGGTTCCCGGCTACTTCAACAATCTTTTTGGATCGATTCAGATCATGCAGCAGGCGATCGTCCAACGAGAGCTCGAGGCACGTCGTCCCGATATCTACATCAAACCCAGGTTGAGCGACTTCAGGACCCTGCACTTCTATAAGGTCGACGAAATCTACAAAGAAGCGCAGACAGCCAAGGAAGAGCTGAAAAACGAACTCGGGAAAAGACTTGCGACCTGGACCGAATCGCCGTGACCGAGCCATATCGGAAACCCGTCAGCCAGCCCGCATTGGTATGAAAATTTGTAGTGAGAGGTGCGAGGAGCAACCGTGGTGGTGGTTGCGCAAGATGAGCGAGCGGAGGCGTACTTGCGGTACGTCGAGCGAGCGAATCGAGAAAACACCGCCGCGCGCAGTGCATCGCACCTCGTAGCAGGTGACTCATGAATAACGATTTGCGTTAGGATTTCGGCATGCAGAAACGACTGTACTTCGAGTTGAGGGCTGGAGCCGTGATGTTGGGATTGGCGACCTTCGTCTTCTCCACCCCGGCGGCTGGCGCTCAGGGCACGCCGTCCTGGCCGACGGCCGTGACAACACCCACACCGGCAGCAGTGCGCGTGGCTCCGCCACCATCGGGGTCTCCCGACCCGACGCCCGCGCCGTCGACTCCACCGGCTCCGGAGACGCCGTCGCCGACCCCAACCGGAGAGGAGGCGGGGGAAAAGCCGATTCCGACTGAAACCTCTGAGAACGAGAAAGAGGCCGGTGCAACGCCGGTTACTCCGACGCCGGCCGCCGCGACCGGCGAGGACGACGATCAGACTCCAAAGAGCGAACTGGAGACGAACCCGGGTGCTGTAGCGTTTACCGACTACCGCCCCTTCGATCTCGACGAGATCGAGCCGCAGAAGTTCGACTCCAAATGGAAGGCGTTTGTTGCAGGAATTCGTGGTATCAGCCGGTACAACCTTTTCGACGGAAAGCTGAAGTTCCGAATCGGCGGCCAAATCCAGGTTGACGGTACGGCAGGCAACGACGATGCGACCTACGAGGAATATTATGCTCCGATCGATTCGCAGGTCTCGTTGCGCAACATCGTTCTCTTTGCGGTGGGTCGGCTCAACGATTTGAACTTCAATTTCTCGTTCGATCTCGGTGCCGATTGGGGGATCGACGCGACCTGGGTCGAGGGTGCCAAGGGAGGTCTCGAAGTCTGGGGGCATCACGTCGGTAAGCTGCGCCTCGGTCTGGTGTACGAGCCGTTCAGCCTCGAGCGGCAGACCAGCAGCTACAACGGCGGTTTCATGGAGCGATCGCTCCCCGTCACGGCCTTTGCCCCCGGTACCAATTTCGGCGCCAAGATTCACGACTCCAGCAGGAACGGGCGGACCGCCTGGGCCGCCGGCCTGTTCTCGTTAGGCAAAAGCAGCGACCAGAACGCCGGCACCTCGCTGCTGTCGCTTACCGGTCGTTTCAGCTGCCTCCCGGTCTACCGGGACCAGGGCCGGCAGCTGGTGCACGTCGGCGCGTCGTTCAGTTCGAGGTCGCCGACGGGTGGTGACACCCGGTACCGGACGCGGCCCGAGGCCCGGTACGTCGATTACCTGGTGGACACCGGCTCATTCGACACCAGTCACATCACGCTGTGGGGGCTGGAGTTCGCCGCTGTGCGCGGTCCGTTGTGGATGATGGCGGAGTACATTCAGAGCGACGTGTCGGCCCAGTCTGTCGGTGATCCGACTTTCGCCGGTTCGTATGTCCAGTTCGGGTGGTTCCTCACCGGTGAGACCCGGCCGTACCGGACCAACAGCGGGACCTTCGACCGCTTGCTGCCGTTGAAAAAGTACTCCGGGGGCAACCCATTCAAGAAGAAGAACGGCGGCGCGTGGGAACTGGCGGGCCGGATCTCGACGGTCGATCTGACGGACGGTCTGGTGGAGGGCGGCGAGTTGACGGACTTCGACATCGCCTTGAGTTGGTACGTCAACGCCGCGACCCGGATCGAGCTGAATTACATCTACGCCGACCCCAAGAACCGGGGAGCGGCGAACATCGTACTTTTGAGGGTGCAATATCAGCCGTGGTAGGTGACATTGACCGGGTGGCTGGCATCGGGAACAGAGCGGACCGGGCGAGCGCAACCGACAGGGGACGGAGCACTGCGGTGAGGTACGCCCTCGACGAGGAGGCAGCTGGATGAAGGCAGTTCAGGAGTCCCTGCACATCGTATGTCCGCACTGCGACTCCATCAACCGGGTCGCAGCTGCCAGGATCGGGGACGGTCCGACCTGCGGGAAGTGCAAGCAGCCGCTTTTCCCGGGGGCTCCGGTGGTGCTCCACGATGGCAACTTCGACAAGCAGATCACCCGCAACGACATCCCGGTGGTGGTTGATTTCTGGGCGCCGTGGTGCGGGCCGTGCAAGATGATGGCGCCCGCGTTCGAGCAGGCCGCGCGCGATCTCGAGCCGCGGGTCCGGTTGGCCAAGCTCAACACCGAGGAGGCGCAGTCGATCGCCGCGCGCTTTAACATCCAGAGCATCCCCACGCTTGTGGTCTTCCGCGACGGACGCGAGACCGCGCGTCAATCGGGCGCCATGCAGCACGCTCGATTGGTGCAGTGGGTCCAAAACCACATTCGATAGCCGTGATGGTGGGCCAAGGCCCACCCTACGGCGGACCCAAGTTCACAAACGGTGTCTGATGGTGGGCCAAGGCCCACCCTACGGTTTTTCGTGAATTGATGGCGCGATCGTAGGGTGGGCTTCATCCCACCATCGCGTTCACAAACGGTGTCTGAAGGTGGGCCAAGGCCCACCCTACGGGTTTCGTGAATTGATGGCGCGATCGTAGGGTGGGCCTTGGCCCACCTTCAGGGGCCTTCACGGGTCGTTGGCGAGTCGGGCAGGTATGAGATGGAAGCAGGTGTGCGATTCCGCACCGGGGGTCGCCGAGTGGGTGCTGATCTCCGGGTGAGGCCTATCCCAATTTGCGATTGAGCGCTCGCACCCCGAGGAAGGTGATGGCCGCGAAGCCGGAGAGAATGATCGCAATCAAGATCAGCCCGCGGATAAAGAGTTTGTTCACCTCGCGGGTGAACGCCTCGTCCATCAGAGTGTCGAGGTCGGCGAACACTGCCGCCCTTTCTTGACCGATCGCTTCGAGCACGATCCGGCGCTCCTCGGAGATTGCCGCAAGCACCGCCATCCGTTCCTCTCGCACGGCAGCGAGGATAGCCTCACGTTCGGTACGGACGTCCTCGTGCATGAGCGTGGTGCGTTGGAGTTCGACGAAGGCGAGAGTTTCCCCGAGGTAGGCGTGGACCGCTTCGAGCACCGCCTCTCGCTCCTCCGCCACCAGATCGGGGAGATCGGCGATCAGGGGGTCGAGATCCTCGAGAAAGGCCGCTACCAGCTCGAGGTGCTGGAGCTGCTCGACCGCGGAGATTACGGCCTCGTAATCCTCGTCGCCCTTGATGTCATCCAAGATCAGGAGCTGGGCCTGCCAGCGTGCGAACTTGGGGACATACTCGGCGTTGAGGTCGATGCGTGCCACCAGGTCTTCGACGGTCTCGGTGATGGAACCAATGGACTTCAGCGCGCCGCCGCCGGCGCGGGCCGTGAACTCCGCCAACAGGGCCGCTGATCCCTTTCGCGCCGTGAAGCCGGAATCGGTGGGGTTGTCCCTGGCGGCCTCGTAGATGAATGTCCGACCCGCTTCGTAATCGGTTTCGGGTCCGGCGTTGTCGACGATCAACCTGATGTCGCTCTCCATCTCGTCGAGTGCCCGGTTCGCGATCTTCAGGTATTCCGGCGGCAGGTCGTGCTCTATCGGAGCGTCGAAATAAATCCGCATCTGGGCAATCAGGAACTGCGCATCGATCAACGCTGCAAGGGGATCGGGTTGGAACAGAGCCTGTTGCATGGCGGGGATACCGTTGGTCAACCACAGCAGGACCCCCCGTTTCCTCGCCGGGTCGTCGGTGAGCACCAGGGTCTGGCTGCCGGCCTCCTCCATGAGTCCCGAGAAACGACCGGCCAGGGACCGCACCTCGACCCGCAGCTGGGCCGAAGAGATGGTCATCTTTGTGCTTTTCATGAGCTTCGTCTGGCGTGGGCCGCTGGTCGAGCAGCCGCCGAGGAACGCTGCGGTGAGAAATAGGCAGATGAGGACGGTTCTCGTTCTGTGGTGTGGGCGCATCATGACTGTCCTCCGGTGACGGGTCGCGCCCATTCTACGAAATCCGGAGATCAGGCTCGAAACGGCTGCGCGATCAGGACCCGGTCGCCGGTGCGTGTCGCCGTGACCTGCCACTTCGTGCCGCTATGGCAGAAGAGGTCCCCCGGTGCAGCGACGTCGGGAAGGTCGAGGACCTCCACCCTGGGCTCGCCCTCACCGTCGAAAATGACCACCCGCGGGCATTCCGGGTCACCTGGGGCCTCCGTCGATCGGGATTGGCGATCGATGTCATCGCGTAGATTCATTTCTGGCCTCAGAGAATTAGATGCAAGATCCGGGCCGAAAGGTTGCACCGGAAAGGAGCGGCGATCACCGTCCGTGAGCTCCCGATTTCGGGACCACGGTGCCCGAGATCGGCAAGGCAGCGCCGTCCTCAGTGGAGGACGAGGCGTCTCCGACAGTCAACGCTTTCCGAAGCGGTACTCCAGGGCGGCGAGGACCGCCTTGCGGTTGCCGACGCCGCCCTCGAAAGTCAGGTTCCAGTGTTCGCTCAGGCCGGCGACCATGCCGATCTGGTAGTTCCACGGGTCGGATTGTTCGAGTACCGCGTAGTAAGGCACCGCACCCAGGTAGGGCATTTCCCAGACGCCCTGGTGGGTCTCTTCAGCATTCTGGTACATGGCGCCGATCCACACCGCTGCGCCCTTGAACGTAAGACCGAAGCGGGGCGTCAGTACCCACGCGCTCACCGTTGAAGAGGCCACGTCGAGGTTGGTTCGGGTGATGTCGTAGGTGAGGCTCGTGAACCAGCCCTTGCCCCCGACCGCCAGGGTGGCGCCGCCGCCGTACATGACCCCCGAGTAGTCGATCGTGATGTTGTTGAGGGTGATCGGGAGACCGAGATCGACGTTGCTCAGCATGACGGTGGTATCGCCCTCGATGTGGCCGCCGAGCAGGAACACGTTGAGAAAGGGAAAGAGCCAGTAGTCGAACTTGAGGTGATAGCTGTCGGTCCTGCTCTCGATCTCGAGCCCTTCGGCCGCACCGATATCGAGGCCTGCGAGAGGTACCTCCAGACTGACGATGTCGTAGGGCTGGGTCTGGTGGTACAGGGTCATTCCAATGCCCCACTTCATCGGCAGTTGGTGCCCCTCGCCGGGAATGCCGGCGCCCTCGTTCTGGGCCAATAACTGGTTTGGAGCCGCCGCCACCAGGACGGACAAAATGAACAACGTTGGTGCCAGACCTCTTTTCAAACCACCCTCCTCTGCGAATCGATCTCGAACCGGGAAAGCGCTGATCGCACGGGCGCGGCGCCCGTCCTTTGATTGTTGAGCGTAGTGTAGCTCATTTGCGCCGGTGCCGAGGTCCGACGTGATGGCGTAGAATGCCGGTCGAGCGAGGTTTTTGATGAGTCCCGATCTGCCAGGCGTTCTGTTTATCGTGTCGTCGCCCTCCGGCGGCGGCAAGACCACTTTGATCCGCGAGACCATCGCCCGGCTGGCGGAGCGCGGCATCGAGGGGCACTTCTCGATTTCCCACACCACCCGCCCGTCGCGGCCGGCGGAGAGCGACGGCGTGGACTACCACTTCGTGGACGATGTTGCCTTCGAGGTGATGGTCCAACGCGGGGATTTTCTGGAGTGGGCGGAGTACGCCGGCTCCCGGTACGGAACCTCACGATCGGCGGTGGAAGCGCAACTCGCTGCGGGGACGGATGTCTTTCTGGACATCGAGGTCCAGGGCGCCAACCAGGTCAAGACCCAGGTCCCCGACGTGGTCAAGATCTTCGTTTATCCGCCTTCCTACGACGTCCTCAAGACGCGGCTCCGCGAACGCCGGCAGGACGCCCAGGATGCCATTCGGCGGCGTCTGCAGTGGGCCGTGAGGGAGTTTCAGGTCGCCGGGGAGTTCGATTATGCTATCATCAACGACCGTCTGGAACAGGCGGTGAATGCCCTGTTCGGCATCTGCATCGCCGAACACCAGAAATCGACGCGAATGAAACCCCATCTGGACGCCATCAGAAAGACGTTCCAGGAATCGCTTGAGAAGGATTTCACCCGATGATTGAGTTGCCCGACGAGTTTGATTCGATCTTCCGATACATCGTTGTGGTTTCGCAGCGAGCCGAACAGATCATCAACGGGGCCAAACCCCGCACCGAGAGCCGGTTCAAAAAGCCCACTCTCAAGGCCCGCGACGATGTCGACGGCGGCGAGGTCACCTGGCGCATTCTCACCCAGGAGGAACTCGACGCCCACCGCCAGGCGATGGTTGAGCAGTTCCGGGCGGAGATGGATGCCGCCGGCGACCGCGATTCCAGGGAGGCGATCCCCGACGTGCTGCCGACTTCCGCAGTGCGCGAAGTGGTCGCAGCCGACGACGAAGACCGGGACGACGAGTTGATGCGTCTGCAGCGGCTGCTCGGTATGACCCGCGGGGCGGTGGCGATCGCCGATGACGAAGAAGAAGACGACGACGACGAGAAGATCGACCTCGACGAGGCCGAGGACGAGGACTGAGATCTGCGCCGCTGATGCCGGCACCGACTCATCGCGCCACGACGTCGAGACCCAACCTTCCGAATGATGCGGGCTGATGCGGGCTCGAGACCTCAACCGCTTTCTCGAAGACATTGGGTGGCGGTCCTCGCCGGTGGCGCAACCGGGCGCGCCCCGCTCGCCGGGAGCAGGAGCGGCCGCCGGTGACGATCGCCTTGCAATCCTGGCAGACTCCGCAGCCGGGTGCACTCTGTGCCGGCTGAGCGAGAAACGTCACAAAGTGGTGTTCGGCGAGGGCGACCCGCACGCAGCCGTGATGTTCGTGGGCGAGGGCCCGGGTGCAGACGAGGATCGCACCGGCAGGCCGTTTGTCGGACAGGCGGGACAACTCCTCGAGCGGATGCTCTTCGCCATAGGGCTGCGCCGCGACCAGGTCTACATCACCAACATCGTCAAGTGCCGGCCTCCCGGCAACCGTGATCCCAAGGAAGACGAGGTCGCGCCGTGTGCCCCCTATCTCGATCAGCAGATCGAACTCATCGCCCCGAGAATTCTGGTCGCCCTCGGCAAACCGGCGTCGAATCGTTTGACCGGGACGACCAAGACGATCGGCGCCCTCCACGGACGTTGGACGTCCTACAAGGGGATCCCCCTGATGCCGGTCTTCCACCCCGCCTACCTGCTCCGCACCGAAATCGCGAAGCGGGAGGTCTGGGAAGACCTCAAAAAGATCAAACAGCGGCTCGAATCAACCGAGGGCGGTTGAGTCGAGCCGCTGAGTTCTCAGTTTTGAGTTTTTAGTTTTGAGTTGCGGGCGCCTCGCGGCGCCCGCGTCTTTATTGAGAGGGTCTGAGGTACCCGCCCTTTTCTACTCGCCTCCCGTGCGGAGCCACCCTTGACATTGTCTGCCCGAAACGCCCTACCGACGCGGACCGTCGAGCGTCCGACAATGTCAAGAATGGCACCGCCGCCGCACGGGGTTCGTTTCCGCACGCGCTTCCCGTGAGGTGCCAGGCTGAAGCCAGGCACCTCCGCCGCACGCGGTCATTCCGAACTCAAAACTAAGAACTCAAAACTCAAAACTCGTGATCGGTTCTACCGATCACGCTCGAGATACTTCAAGAACTCCCCATCGGTCGAGAGCAGCAGAATCGTTTCCTTGTCCATGGTCGTCGTGTAGACCTCCATGGTCTTGAGGAAGCGGTAGAAATCGGGGTCCCGGTTGTAGGCCTTGGCGTAGATGTCGGCGGCCTCGGCGTCGGCCTTGCCCTTGATTTCCTGGGCCTCTCGATAGGCCTCCGAGGTGATCTTCTTGAGGTCTCTGTCCTTGTTGCCGATGATGCGGGCTGCCTCGCCGGCGCCCTCGGAGCGGTACTCCTCGGCGATCCGCTTGCGTTCGGAGATCATGCGCTCGTAGACCTTGGGGCGATCAACCTGAGCATAGTTCGTGCGTTTGAACTGGAAATCCAGGATCTCGATGCCCAACACCTCGGTACGAGCCGATGCATTGGCAAGGACCTGTTGTTCGAGAACCACCCGACCGGCGGAGATCTGCCGGGTGCCTTCCCCCTCGATGGCGGAGCTGACCTCGAACTCGCGGTTGGTCGAGCGCACCACGTCGATGAGGTCGTGCTTGGCGATGGTGTTGCGGGTCTCGCCGTCGAGGATGTCGTCGAGGCGCGATTGGGCGCCGCGCTCGTCGCGCAGGCGTTGGAAGAACAGGAGCGGATCGGTGATCCGCCAGCGCGCGTAGGTGTCCACGTAGATGAAACGCTTGTCCCTGGTGGGCACCTCGTTGGAGTCGCCGTCCCACTCGAGAAAGCGCTTGTCGAAGTAGTTCGCCTTCTGAACGAACGGCACCTTGACCTTGAGTCCCGGCGTGAAGATGGGTTCGCCCACCGGTTTTCCGAATTGAGTGATGATGACCTGCTGGGCCTCGGTGACCACGAAGAAAGCGCCACCGAGGGTCGCAACCACCAGCAGGATGGCGGCGGCAACAAGAAGGAGTGAGATCTGTTTCATTGTTTCACCCCCGCCCCGTCCAGTTGCATGAGCGGCAGGATCCCCTCGAGACTGCTGTCGAGAATGATCTTGCGCTGCATCGCCGGGTAGATGGTCTGCATCGTCTCGAGGAAGATGCGCCGGCGCGTCACCTCGGGGGCCCGACGGTAGGCGGCGTAGACCTCTTCGAAGAGAACCGCGTCGCCCTCGGCGCGGTTGACGCGATCGATGGCGTAGCCCTTGGCCTGCTCGACGACCTGCGCCGCCTCGCCGCCGGCCTTGGGGATCACCCGGTTGTAGTCTCCGCGGGCTTCATTGATGGAGCGTTCGCGCTCCTGCTCGGCCTGGTTGACCTCGTTGAATGACGGTTTGACGGGGTCCGGTGGGTTGACGTTCTGGAGCACGATCTGATCCACCACGATACCGGTCTCGTATCGGTCACAGAGGTCCTGCAGCTTGAGCTTGACCTGGTCTTCGATCTCCAACCGGCCGACGGTAATGACTTCGTCCACCGAGCGATCGCCCACCACCGAGCGAACCACCGCCTCGTTCATGTCGCGAAAGGTCTTGGAGACATTGCGAACCCTGAAAAGGTACTTGTAGGGGTCGTCGACACGATACTGGGCAATCCACTCGACCACAGCGACGTTGAGGTCCCCCGTGAGCATCAGGGACTCGCCTTCGAAATCGCGGTCGGAGTAGACGGTGCGGACACCCGCCTCGACCGTCTGGAACCCGAACTCCTGTTTGAGCTGGCGCTGCACCGGTACTTTCATCACCTGTTCGATGGGTGCGGGCAGCTTGAAATTGAGCCCTGGATCGGCGGTACGGGTGTATTCGCCGAAGCGAAGCACGATGCCGACCTCCTCGGGCTGGATGGTAAAGACGATGCTGAACAACAGCAGAGCGCCGATGAGGACGAGCGCCCCGATGAAGATCAGCTGCGTCGGTGGCTTGCCCGGACGGAAGTCCCTGATGTCAATGGTCCGCGGTCCCTGGTTTTCCATGGTTCATCCCTTCAGTTCGGAGTTTGTGGGGCCGTCAGCACCAGGGTCAGATCGCAGACATTGGTGCCGGTAGGCCCGATTCGAATGGCATCGCCGACGGCCTCGAGGGCGGTGCCGCTGTCGTTGGTCGTGAGCGAAGCCTCGGGTTCGAGTCCGAGTTTTCGCAAGCGCGGGCAGGTGGTGGCGTCGACCACGGCGCCGGCGTTGTTCGAGTGGCCGTCGACACCGTCCGTTCCTGCGGCAAGCACGACGATCTCGGCTCGATCTTCGATCCCGATCGCGGCCGCCAGGGCCAGCTCCTGATTGCGCCCGCCGCTGCCGGAACCCCGGACTGTGACAGTTGTCTCACCACCCATGACTACGGCGGTGGGGGTGGTCGATTCCACTGTGCGCGCGGCGGCGGCAATCTCGCGGCCGCGTTCGGCGGCCTCGCCGACCACTGGTTCGGTGGCCACTTCGACCTGATAGGCACGTGTTCGCAACTCGGTGGCTGCGGCCTCCACGGCGGTGCGGTTGTTCGCGATCACGAAGGTTGTGCTCGTCGCCGCCAAGTCGTTGTCGTCCGGGGGGTCGCCGCCGGCAGTGGCAAGAAAAGAAACCACATCGTCGGGGACCGCGCTGCGGAGGGCGAAGCGATCCAGAACCTCGAGAGCATCGGCCGCGGTCGTAGGTGAGACCACCGTTGGTCCGGAAGCGATGTCCGCAAGCGGGTCACCGAGCACGTCCGACACGATCAGGGTCTGCACTCTTGCCGGCGAGGCCGCGCGCCCGAGGCCGCCGCCCGCCGCGGCCAGGAGCTGGCGTCGCACGGTGTTGACGTCGGAAATCGGTGCGCCGGCGGTGAGCAGTAGTTCGGTGGTGGTGCGGATGTCGGTGAGGGCGAGCCCATCGACGGGTGCAGCCAGCAGGGCCGACCCGCCTCCGGACAGCAGCACGACCAACAGATCGTCGGCGGTGAGCGAGCCCGCGACATCGAGAAGGTCGCGGGTCGCATCCTCACCTGCGGAGTCGGGGTAGGGGTGGGCGCCTCGAAGGATGGTCGCCGCGTTTCCGACTTCTTCCGGGACCGGCACGGCGTGGGGGGTGAACACGAAAATCTGGTTGGCCCAGCCAGGTGCTGCTTCGAGCCAGGCGGCGGCCAGACCGGGCGCCGCCTTGCCGATAGCCATCACCACGCGGCGTCCCCTGGTATGGGGGAGCGCCTGGTCAGCGACCAGCACGTCGTCTCCCACCCGTTGAACCCAATGCGGAACCAAGGTTCGAGGGTGCACCGCCGCGACCGCGGCGTCGAAGGCGGCGCGAGCGTCGCGCCGCATGTCGTGAAGAGAAACCATCGTCGGCAGTGTAGCCGACCCGGCCGGGCCGGGTCGGCGATTTTGAGTTTTGAGTTCTTAGTTTTGAGTTTCCGCCCCCCAAACTGTCATCCCGACCGAAGGCCCGGCGCGTTCCTTCACTCTTGTCATCCGGGCCGAGATCCCTCCGCTCGGTCGCTTCGCTCTCTCGGTCGGGATGACAGGGGGCGAGGTAATGTTCGTGTCGCTTCTTTATGTTTGGGGGCTCAGCCCCGGAGGGGCGGTAGGTAATAGCCCGGGGCGTGAGCCCCGGGGGGAATGAAGAAAAAAATGACCAAGCCCCGGAGGGGCGACAGATTGCGGCATCGTTTCCGTCGCCCCTCCGGGGCTTGGCCTTTTGGCGTGGTGGCGATTCCTGGGGCTTGCGCCCCAGGCTACAACCTGCCGCCGCTCCGCGGCTCGGCTGAGCCGCGTTCGGTGGAGGTGCCATTCTTGGCATTGTTCGGCGCTTTTGCTCCTGTCATCGGCAGGATGCTTCAGGCGAACAATGCCTAGAGTGGCTCCTCTCGGGAAGCGCGTGGTGAATGGCGAGCACATCAGAAACGCCCCAAGAAGATACGGGCGCCCGAAGGCGCCTGAATATTTCAACTGAGCCTCCTGCAGAATCAACTGTCAAAGGCGGGGCATGCCCCGCCACTACAGGGGCATGTCGTTTGTGGGTAGGGGCGGCACCTGTGCCGCGCGAAACTCAAAACTCAAAACTCAAAACTCAAAACTGAGAACTCATCTCTGTGGTTTTTTCCGCAGCACCAACTCGTCGCCGTCGGTGTCGAGCTCGATCGTGGTGCCGGGGCCGACCTCGCCGGCGAGGACCATCCGCGCCAGCGGGTCCTGGACCAGCCGCTGGATGGTGCGCTTGAGCGGCCGCGCCCCGAAGTCGGGGTCGAAGCCTTTGTGCGCCAGCAGCCTGGTGGCGGCCTCGGTGGCCTCGACCACGAGCCCCTGGCCGGCGAGGAGCCGGTTGAGGTTGGCGAGCTGGATGTGGGCGATCTGCGCCACCTCGTCTTCGGACAAGCGGTGGAAGACCAACACCTCGTCGACCCGGTTGAGGAACTCGGGCCGGAAGTGCTTTTTGAGCTCGGCCTCGACCAGGGTGGTCATGCGGTCGCGTTCGGACTCCGGAACCTCCCGGATGATGGACGAGGCGATATTGGAGGTCATGATGACCACCGTGTTGCGGAAGTCCACCGTGCGTCCCTTGCCGTCGGTGAGCCGGCCCTCGTCGAGGACCTGCAGGAGGACGTTGAAGACGTCGGGGTGGGCCTTTTCGATCTCGTCGAACAGGATCACCGAGTACGGGCGCCGCCTCACCGCTTCGGTGAGCTGGCCACCCTCGTCGTAACCGACATAGCCGGGAGGGGCACCGATCAGCCGCGCCACCGCGTGTTTTTCCATGTACTCCGACATGTCGATGCGGATCATCGCCCTTTCGTCGTCGAACAGAAAGTCCGCCAGCGAGCGTGCGACTTCCGTTTTCCCGACCCCGGTCGGCCCGAGGAAGAGAAACGAACCGATCGGCCGGTTGGGGTCCTTGAGGCCGGCGCGGGCACGCCGGACCGCCGCCGCGACTGCCGTGACAGCGTCCTCCTGTCCGACCACGCGTTCGGCGATCCGGTTCTCCATTCTCAGCAGCTTGTCCTTCTCGCCCTCGAGCAGCCGCGACACCGGGACCCCGGTCCACTTGGAGACCGCGCGCGCGATGTCCTCTTCTCCGACCTCCTCCGCGAGGATGGTGCCGTGCTCCTGCTGGTGCGCCTTGAGCGCCTCGGAGGCCTTTTCGAGCTCCTGATTGAGGGCGACCAGCTGGCCGTAGCGAAGCTGCGCGGCGCGTTCGAGGTCGCCGTCGCGTTCGGCGCGATCCGCCGCTTCGCGGGTCTCCTCGATCTGCTCCTTGAGTTCCTGGAGGCGGGTGATGAGGTCCTTTTCTGCGTGCCACTGGGCCTTGAGCCCGGAGCTCTTTTCCTTGAGTTCGGCGAGTTCGCTCTCGATCCCGGCCAGACGCTCCTTGGAGGTCTTGTCCTTCTCCTTGGCGAGCGCCCGCTTCTCGATCTCGAGCTGCAGCGCCCGTCGTTCGAGCTGGTCGATCTCGGTCGGCATGGAGTCGATCTCGATGCGCAGCCGCGACGCGGCCTCATCCATGAGGTCGATGGCCTTGTCGGGCAAAAAACGGTCGGTGATGTAGCGGTTTGACAGCGAAGCCGCCGCCACCAGTGCGGCATCCGCGATGCGAACGCCGTGGTGGACCTCGTACTTCTCCTTGAGCCCGCGGAGGATGGCCACCGCCTCCTCGACTGTCGGCTCGCCGAGCAGAACGGGCTGGAACCGGCGCTCGAGGGCGGCGTCCTTTTCGATGTACTTGCGGTACTCGGTCAGAGTTGTGGCGCCGATGGCCCGCAGCTCACCCCGTGCGAGTGCGGGCTTCAGAATATTGGCTGCGTCCATGGCCCCCTCGGCGGCGCCGGCGCCGACCAGGGTGTGGAGCTCGTCGATGAAGAGAATGACCTCGCCCTCGGAGTCGACGACTTCCTTGACCACCGCCTTGAGGCGGTCCTCGAACTCGCCGCGGTACTTGGCGCCGGCGATCAGAGCGCCCATGTCCAGCGACACGATGCGCCGGTTCTTGAGGATCTCGGGCACGTCGCCGGAAGCGATCCGCTGCGCGAGCCCTTCGGCGACCGCGGTCTTGCCGACCCCCGGCTCGCCGATCAGGACGGGGTTGTTCTTGGTGCGCCGGGTCAGGACCTGCATGACGCGGCGGATCTCCTCGTCGCGTCCGATCACCGGGTCGAGCTTGCCGGCGCGGGCGAGGTCGGTGAGATCACGGCCGTAGTTGGCGAGGGCCTCGTACTTGTCCTCCGGGTTGGCGTCGGTGACGCGGTGCGAACCGCGCAGCTCCTGGATGGCTGTGAGCAGGCTGTCCTTGGTCACGCCGTGGACCGCCAACGCCCGCGCGGCCGCCGAGTCCGGCACCGCGACGACGGCCATCAGCAGATGTTCGACGGAGACGTACTGGTCCTGGAACTGGGGCGCGATCTTGGCGGCCTGTTCGAGCACCTTGCGCAGGCTGCGCGAAGCTTGGGGTTCGGCGCCGCCGTCGGCCGACGGCAGACGGTCGAGAGCATCCTTGAGCTCGGATTCTACTTGACCCGCCGGGACGCCGACCTTGGCGAGAAAGCGGGGCGCGATGCCGTTCTCCTGCTGCATCAGAGCCAGCAGGAGGTGGGTGGGTGTGGTTTCGGGGTTGCCGCGGGCTGCCGCGGACTTGAAGGCCTCCTGGAGCGCTTCCGAGGCCTTGACGGTGTACTGGGGTTGCCCATTCATGGGTTGAATCCTCCTTGAAACGGTGTGAAAACCGTGCTGTGAATATAATATCTTAGTGTTCTCTTGTCAAGTGTGAATATCCTAGATTTGATAAAAATATTATCAGATATTTGTTGAGCGTTGGGGAGATGGGCCGGATCGGCCTGACTCTCCTCAAAGCCGTAGGCGGGTCCTTCAGGGCCCGCCACCACAGCAGCATCCTTCAGGCGGGCCGTAAACGACCCGCCTACGCCTGTCAGAGGATTTCTTGCCACTTGAATACGAATCGTGCGCGAGGCTCAGTTGGGTGCGGGCGCGAGGCATGGGGGAACACACCGGAGCGCGGGGTTGTTGGCGCAACAGGTACAATGCCTCGGCACGAGACGTAGTGAGGGGGCTTCGGAGCAACAATGGGTGAGCAGGACGTTCGCGAACAATCACAGGCCGAGGAGATCAGGGTTTTTCTCCGCCACCTCCTGAAGGACGTCCAGGCCTTCGAAAAAATGCTCGAGGAGGAGCGGTTCGAGACCGGCGTGCGCCGCATCGGCGCCGAGCAGGAGCTCTTTCTGGTCGACTCCTACTGGCGCCCGGCGCCGATCGCCACCGAGGTCCTCGAGGCCCTCAAGGACCCCCACTTCACCACCGAGCTCGCCCGTTTCAACCTCGAGTTCAACCTCGACCCCCACATTTTCGGCGGCAGCTGTCTGCGCGATATGGAGTGGCAACTCGGCGAACTGCTCGGCAAGGCCCGGGAGGCGGCGCAGTCCTGCGGCGGCGACGTGATCCTGACCGGCATCCTGCCGACCCTCAAGAAGACCGACCTCGAGCTCGTCAACATGACGCCGAACCCCCGCTACTACGCGCTCAACGAAGCGATGAACCGGCTCAAGGGCGGCGCCTACGAGTTCTACCTCCTCGGCAAGGACGAACTGCACCTCCACCACGACTCGATCCTGGTCGAGGCCGCCAACACCAGCTTCCAGATCCACTTTCAGGTCTCGCCGAACGAGTTCGCGCGGTTGTACAACGCGGCCCAGGCGGTGGCGGGGCCGTTGCTGGCGGCGGCGGTCAACTCGCCGATGCTGTTCGGCAAGCGCCTGTGGTCCGAAACCCGGATCGGGCTCTTCCAACAGTCCATCGACACCCGCCGCTCGACGCCCCACATGAGGGAGCAGGCGCCGAGAGTGAGCTTCGGGCGCCAGTGGGTGAAGTCGTCGGCCCTGGAGATCTTCCAGGAGGACATCGCGCGCTTCCGGGCGCTGTTGTCGGCCGATATGGACGATGACCCCTTCGAGGAGCTCGAACACGGTCGCGCCCCGAGCCTCAAGGCCCTGCGGTTGCACAACAGCACGGTCTACCGCTGGAACCGGGTCTGCTACGGCATCAGCGACGGCAAACCGCACATTCGGATCGAAAACCGCATCCTGCCCTCGGGACCGACACCGCGCGATGAAATGGCAAACGCCGCCTTCTGGTTCGGCCTCATCAGCGGCGTTCTCGAGCGCTACGGGGATATCGCCAAGCACATGGATTTCGACGATGCGCGTTCGAACTTCCTCGCCGCCGCCCGCCACGGCCTCGACGCCCAGATGCGCTGGGCCGGCGGGTCGCCGGTGCCGGCGGACCGTCTCATCCTCGACGAGATGCTGCCGATGGCGCGCGAGGGCCTCGAGGTCCCGGGGCTCGACCAGGAGAACATCGACCTTTACCTCGGCGTGATCGAGGAGCGCGTCCGTTCGCGGCAGACCGGCGCCCAGTGGCAGCTCGATTCGATGGCCGGGATGGCCGCCGACGGCCCGATGTCGGAGAGGCTTTCGGCCGTTACCGCGGCCATCGGCGAGCGGCAGAAGGGCGGTATGCCGGTCCACACCTGGGAGCTGGCAAAGTTGACTGAGGGCGCAGGCTGGAAACAGAGCTACGCCACTGTCGAGCACTGCATGGACACCGATATCGTCACCGTCAACGAACAGGAGCCGGTCGACCTGGTGGCCCAATTGATGGTGTGGAACAACATTCGCCACGTCATGGTGGAGGACTCCGACAACCGCCTGGTCGGTCTGGTGTCGCAGCGCAAGCTGCTGGGGCTGGTCGGCACCTACCACCCCGAGCAGACCGAAACGCCGCTGCCGGTGAGCGAGATCATGCAGCGCGATCCGGTGACGGTGACCCCGGAGACGTCCACCGTCGAGGCCATCGCCCTGATGCGCGACAACGGGTGGGCCTGCATGCCGGTGATCAAGGACGACCACCTGGTCGGGGTGCTCACCGAAAGCCGGCTCATGGTGATTGCGGGACAGTTGCTCGAGGAGAAACTGAGGGAGTGAATTCGGAATTCGGAATTCGGAATTCCGGCCCAGCCTCCCACCCGACCCTGTATTTCGGATTTCGGATTTCGGATTTCGGATTTCGGATTTCGGATTTCGGATTTCGGATTTCGGATTTCGGATTTCGGATTTCGGATTTCGGATTTCGGATTTGCCATCCACGCTCCTGGTTTGACCGACGACGAACCAAAATGTGGTACCAATGTACCGGGCGAAATTGTTACCCATCGATCCGGTCGGTTCGAGGCTGAGACCGACGTAAGCCATTTGGGGGGTGAACATGACGAGTGCACGCTGGCTCTGTCTGTTTTTCGTGGTGAGCGTTGCTGCTGTGTCGGGGGCCGGCGACATCCAGATCTTCTGCGAGGCCGGTCTCCGCGTCTACCTCGACGACGAGTTGGTGGGCATCTCGAACCGGATGGATGACGGTCTCTTCCTCCTGGACATTCACGGGGGCACACACTCCGTCCGGGTCGAGAGGGACGGCTTCCAGCCGCAGAGCTTCGAGGTGAATATCGGGCAGGTGCCGATCGAGATCACGGTCGGCGAGTTCTCGTCATTGCCGCCAAACCCCAGGGAAGAAACGGCTCCTGCAAGCACAGCCGTCCAACAACATGGGAGCTTGACCGTCACATCTGCTCCGCAGAACTGTGTGGTGGAGATCGACGGCAAGCCGCAGACCAAGACCACACCGCAGCTGACCATCGGTGGCCTCGTCGCCGGCGAGCACACCATCACGTTCAGCAAACCGGGTTACGAGTCAGTCACCCACGTGGTGAGAGTCAGCCCGGGCGCGGAGGTCAGCCTGCGCGGCAACCTCAAAGAAAGTAAGGTCGAGGTCTTCCACCAGGGCAAGGGCTCGCTGCGGGTGTTCTGCAAACCCTCGCGATGTACGGTCCGGTTCCTGGGCGTGACCCGAGACCCGTCGGGCGGCATGGTGAACCTGAGCTACATCCCTGCGGGAGAGCATCGGCTCGTGGTCTCCATTCCCGGCCGCGAGCTCGCCACCGACGTTTTCATCGCCAACGAGCAACGCACGATTGTCGAGGTGAGTTTCATGAAGGGGGACGAGCCCTTCGTGGTCTCGCGCGTACCGCGGTGAGAGGTCAAGACGTCGTGAGCGCTGTCAGCGAGCAAGCCTCGCGGATGAGGAGGGAGTTGTGAATCAGCGACTGAAGACGGTGCTGTTTTTCGCGCTCCTGGCCAGCGCCGCGCTCGCGACGGCTCAGGACCGGCTTGCCGTGTTCGAGTTCTTCGGCCGCACCGGTTGCGCCAACTGTCAAGCCGGTGGCGCGGTCATCACCACCCTGCAGAGCCGGTTGCAAGGGCGTGCGGTTCTGCTCGAGTACGACTACGACACCTTTCTCTACGGACGTCAGGACCGGTTCTGGGCGTCGGGCGCGTCGGCCTATTACTTGCCATTGGTGATGGTTGGCAGCGGTTACCGCACGTCGAGCGGGGTAGTGGACTTCGATCGGGTGTATCCGGGGATGATCGACGCCGAGTTGGCGCGACCGCCTCGTGCAGTTCTGACGGCCTTCTGGCGGCGGGCCGGCAACGCCATGCGGGCCTACGTGGAGATCGAGAACCCCGGTCCCGCGGATCTTCAGGTCGACCGCGAGGCGACACTGTGGGTGATCGCCTACGAGAACGCTGCCATCGGCCTGACCGGGACCTGGGTGCGGACGACGGCACTGTGGCGGTTGCCTTTCGACCTGGCGCAGGGTGAGAGGGTCACCGGCGTCGTGGACACGCCGCCTATGAGTGGTGTGAACTGGGATCGGATGGCGGGACTGGTCCTGATCGAGGACCGTCTCGGCAGTTCAGGCGCCTATGACCTGCTGCAGGCGGCGGACGCCCCGCCCGCCGGGCTGATCGTGGAACCGGATCGCCTGGTGGTGAGCGCCCTTGGTGGTGACGCCGAGGTCGCCGTGAGGGGTCCGCATGTGCTGACCTGGTCGGCTGCGAGCAACGTGGCATGGCTCGAGGTGACACCGCAGGAGGGGACTCTACCGGCCGGCGTTACTGTGACCCTGCGTCCCGAGCTGCGGCCGCTCAACGCCGCCGACGGGCTCGTCACCGTGACCGCGAGCGGCGACGGGATGGCGTTCGAGGAGAAGGTAAGCGTCGCCGTCGGTGCACAGCAGCGCCGCGCCGGCCGCCGTGTCAGTCCTTCCCGTTAACCTGGGACCTGGGTCAGTCGACGGGGTATTTCTCGTCGTACAACCGGATCACGGCATTGGTGATGATGGCAGAATCGGCGATGTAGACCAGGGGCTGTGAGTCGAGTGCGAAAACCGCGTCGAAGCCGTTTGCCGCCGCATACTCGCTGGCCACGTTGCGGATTCGGGTCGCGACCTCGGCGAGGAGCTCCCGTTGTTTGGCGTCGAACTCGCGGTCGGACGACTCCGCCGGCATCCTCGAGATCACGCTGCGCCTGCAGGAGATCTGCCTCGAGCCGCACGATGGTCTCCGCCGACGCGACCGGCACGTTGCTCGGTGAGCTGTCGGGTGAGCTCGTCGACGCGGTTCTTGCAGAGCCTCGACCTCATCGCTCTTCTGATTGGCCCAGACATCCAGGATCGCGAGCTGCCGCTTGTCCCTCCTGGACCCCTCGAATCGCCCCTTGGGTATCCAGGAAGCCGACGTTTCCAGCCACAGCCGGCACTGCCGCGAAGACGAC
This sequence comes from Candidatus Sulfomarinibacteraceae bacterium, assembly GCA_963714895.1. Lineage (GTDB taxonomy): Bacteria > Acidobacteriota > Thermoanaerobaculia > Thermoanaerobaculales > Sulfomarinibacteraceae > Sulfomarinibacter. The sequence goes on along the minus strand of CAVQQC010000027.1, from coordinate 154,954 downwards.
AACCAGTGTCGAAATCCAACGTGCGAGAGCTTTCATGTTCACCTCCGGATCCGACCATGACCGATCCCCGAGTACGGGCAGTCCTGGTCTTGAGACGAGGACGGATTGTAGCAGATGCGGGCGCTCTGCAGGTCGCCCTTCCAAGGTCGTTCAGCGGCGTTGACGGCCCCTCCGTTCGGGCGCGTGCTGAGATTTCTCTTGGCAATCGACCCGGCGCGCCATAGCTTATCCATTGAGACGATTTGTCGTGGGCGGAGGTGCGGTTTGATCACCGGTTTCGCGGCTGCCTCGTCTGTCTGATGACCCTGGCGCTCGGGTGTGCGAGCGGGGCGGAGGTCCTTGACGGCAGAGGCATCCGCGCCCGATGTCGTGCTCGCGGGGGCCGCTCTCGAGCCGGAGCGCAGGACGCACCTGCGCTCGTCGATGACCGCGAGGTGCTCGCCGTCAGCCCCGAGATGCGGGATTTCCTGAAGATCAACGTGCACCGCAAGGCCAGCGGCAAGGTCAAGCTGCAGGAGCTGGTCGACGCGATCGTCAGCGCGCGTAACTTCGGCCTGGAGTTCGACGAGATCGACCCGCACCGCCGCCGAGACCTTCCGGCTTCGACGGGGCAACTGCCTGTCGTTCTCCAACTCTTCATCGCCATGGCCGGGAGGTGGGCCTCGAGGCGAACTTCCAGGAAGTGGACATCCCGCCCGACTGGACCGTAAGGAACGACACCTTCGTCCTCAACCGGCACATCAACGTGACGGTGGACCTGGGCGCTGCGGGCATCGCAGGCCGTGGACTTCAACATCGGTGACTTCAGGGCCAGCTACGACCGGCGCACGATCTCCGACTCGCGCGCGCTGGCCCACTTCTTCAACAACCTGGGCGTCGAGCGCATGCAGGCGGGCGACTCCGCGGCCGCTCTCGCGTACTTCCGCAAGGCCATCGACGAGAACGATCGTCAGTTCTCGCCGGCGTGGACCAACCTCGGCACGCTGTTCCTGCGGGTCGGGAACCCCGCCTACGCCGAGGCGGCCTACCTGCAGGCTCTGAGGGTGAATGGGGACGATGAGGTGGCCATGAGCAACCTGGTCAACCTGTACGAGCTTCGGGGTGATGCGGCGCGCGCCGCCGTGTATCGCGATCAGGTGGTCCGCCACCGCAACCGGAACCCGTACTTTCATTACTATCTGGCCCGCAACGAGTTTGCGAGCCCAGAACTACGATGCGTGCCATCAAACACCTCAAGTTCGCCGTCCGCAAGAAGAAGAACGAGGATCAGTTCTACTACCTGCTGGGCATGAGCTACCTGCAGGCAGGGGACGAACGGGCTGCGCGGCGCTGGCTGGCCCGGGCCGAGCGCGTGGGCGGGTCCGAGGCCGAGAAACGCGAGTACCGGAACATGATCGATGCTTCACCGGAGGCACCCCAGGAAGAGACCGGAGGAACCCGACCCGCGGTATACTGACGCCTGCGACGGGAACGGATTCAGCCTCGTGAGGGCTGGTCTCGATTGACGTTGCAATCATGCGAAGCGAACGAAAACGGAAGAGTTCGAGCGAGAGGAAAGGTGGCCCCAATGCTGACAAGACAACGCGCGATCGTTTGGTTCCTGGTGGTGATCGTGACGATCCCGGGGCTGGTTTTTGCCAAGCGCGAGGGACGGCTCATCGGCAGAGTGGTCGACCCGGAGGGCCAACCCATCGAGGGCGTAAACGTCACTGTGACATCGAAGGACGTTCCGGGTTTCAACGTCGTGGAGGTCACCGACAAGAAGGGCATCTTCAAGGTCGACTTCCATGTTGTGGAGGTGGCGTACGACTATCGCTTCGAGAAGGCCGGGTATCAGACGGTCATCACCTCGCAGCAATGGAATCTGGTGGGCACCGAACGCATCGACTTCACGATGCCCCCGGGGGAAACGCCGACCGCTGAGGGTGTGGTTCCCGCATCGACCTCGAAACCGGCGGTTCAGGCCTACAACGACGGGGTGGCAGCGTTCGAAGCCAAGAACTACGCCGCCGCCCAGGCGAAGTTCGAGGAGGCGGCGGAGCACGCCCCCGAGCTGCGCCAGACTTGGGCGGCGCTGAGCGTGGTCCACCTCGAGCAGGGACACTATCAGCAAGCGACCGAGTCCGCCGAGCGGGCCATGGCTCTCGGCTCCACGGACGAGGCGGTGTACCGCGCACGGTGGGAGGCGTACCGTCAACTCGGCGACGAGGCCAAGACCGCCGAGGCCCTCGAAGATCTCGAGCGGACCGGACGGTTGACCGAGGAGGCCAAGAGGGTCTACAACGAGGGTGTCGCCCTGCTCAAGGCTGATGACGATGAGGGCGCCTTTGCGAGGTTCCAGGAGGCCGTCACGATCGACCCCAACCTCGAGGTGGCACTTGCTTGCGGTCGCCGCGACCGGCTTCAAGATCGGTCGCAATGCCGAGTCGGCCGCCGCCGCCGAGGCTATCCTTGCCAACGATCCCCAGAACGAAGCGGCGATACGGGCGCGCTACAACGCGTCGTTGGCGCTGGGCGACGAGAACATGATCGTCGATGCGCTGGTGGATCTGGCGGCAGTCGAGCCCGAAACGTCGCGCCAGGGCCTCTGGGTCCTGGCCCTCAGAGCTTACGATGCGGAGGATCTCGCGCAGGCCAAAGACCTCTTCGAGAAGGTCCTCGATGTGGACCCGAACGATGCACGGGGGCACTACTTCCTGAGTCTGGTCTGCGTGAGCGAGGGGATCAACTCGGAGGCGATCGTTCATCTCAAGCGCTTTCTCGAGCTTGCGCCGGACGATCCAGATGCCGCCACGGCCACCGAGCTGCTCTCGTTCTTGAGCGGCAGTTAACCTGCAGATCACCGGGTGTCTCCACTGGACGGCGAATCGCGTCGTCTCGCTGTCCCTGCCGTTACCCACCGTCGTCAGCGAACAGAGGCGAAGGGTAGCAAGGGTTGTCGCTGCCGAGCGAGCCTTGCGATTCGAACTGGCGCGCAAAAAAGCAGGGGACCACACCTGGGCGGTATGGTCCCCTCATCGACCGGAGGTCGACCGCTGGTTTCGGTGAGCCTACGTTCTCAGAGGATCCGCCGCGAGGGTGGTGAGGTGGCACGCTGAGCCGCACATCACTACCCTGAGCAGAATACCGGTGAGAAGCGCGACCTAATTGTCTCCCTTCGGCACCATCACATGCTCGTGCTTGCCAGAGGCACCTTGAATGGCGTAGCCGTCTTTCCCCGGCATGTGGATCTCCGACAAAAATTGGTCGTCGCCGGCCGTGTCGAAGACCAGGTAGGCCTTGTTGCGGCCGTTGTCCGCGAGCCTGGTCACCACGGGCAGCTGGGTGACGTCGCCGGAGCTGCTCTGCAGCACAACCTGATCGTTGTTTGCACCATCGGCGATGAGCGTGTAGCTGCCGCTCGGCAACGTGGCGTCTTGAACATTGAAATCGAACGGAACCTTGATCTCCATGATCTTCTCGGCCGCCCAGGACGTGCCGCCCAGCAGACCGAGAACGATCGCACAAATCGCCACTACGAACCAGCGCTGCTTCCCCATCTGGATCTCCTTTTCGTCAGTCAATGACGCGCTTTTCCGGTATTTTTTGCCGCACGCTATGGCTTGCATCTGAGAACAAGGTTCAATTTCCTTTCATTCCCAATCCGACGTTCTGGACGCTCCGTTGAGGAGCACGGTGTGTGACGAGGACGACCCCGTACAGGGGACAGACCGTCAGCGAATTGAGGCGAAGGGTGGCGAGGGTTGTCGCTGAGCACCGCTCTGTTCTCGACGGGCCTCGCCGCGGGGACGCTGAAGTCGATGTCGCGACGAACATCAAATTCTCAAGAAAACATATTAATAATAAACATCGGTCTCATTACGAAGTACGAATTTTCGTATATTTTGTTCGATAATTCGAACACGACCTCCTTTCGCGCCAACTGGACGGCGAGTCAGGCCTACAGACTTCGGTCGCGCATTGACCAGGGCAACCCCTTTCGCCGGTGGTCACCAGGGTGTTTGAACCGTTGTCCGAAGTCCGTCGTTTTCAATGGGTTGTTGGATTTATCGACATCGATTTCCGACAGCCGCGAGCCAGGAATTCCGAATCTCGCGCACAGTTGGACCATACTCAGAGGCACTCTTCTCAAGAGTGGAATGAATTTTGCAAGAGAATTTCCGGGTTTCTAGTTTGGACGAACAGACAGGTCATCACAGGCCGCAGAAAACCGCTGACAGCGAAATCTACTGTGGCAGACGAAAGGAGGAAATCAAGCCTGGTCCGCACATCGGGGGGTGGCCGAATGGTCATCAGCGCGGATCGATGTATTGGCGATTCGTCGTTTGAGGCAAATGGTTCGACTTGAGAAGGAGGAAGATGTTATGCGTGGTTTGAATCCCCTTGATCGTCATCGGAATCTCCTGATCGGATTCTTCGTCGCCCTGCTGCTGGTGGGTCTGCCAGTCTTGGCGCAGGAGGAACCGGCCCAGGAACTGACTCCGGAGCAGAAAGCGGCCATGGAACAGGCCGTCCAGAAGTCCTTCGAGGAGGAGATCACGGTCACCGGCTCGCTGATTCCGCGGCCGACCCTGGAGGCCATGAGCCCGGTGACGACCATGGACCCCGAGGAGATCACCTACTCGGGCGTGACCCGCATCGAGGACATCGTCACGCAGATGCCGCAGGTCTTCTCGGCGCAGAACTCGACGATCGCCAACGGTGCATCGGGCACGGCGACCGTGGATCTCCGCAACCTGGGCTCGGTGCGCACCCTGGTGCTGATCAACGGCCGCCGCATCGCCCCAGGTGACGCGTGGGTCACATCGGCCGACCTCAACTTCATCCCGTCGTCCCTCGTCAAGCGGGTCGACGTCCTCACCGGCGGCGCGTCGTCCATGTACGGCGCCGACGCGGTCACCGGCGTCGTCAACTTCGTGCTCGACACCGACTTCGAGGGGATCAGGGGCGGGATCTCGTGGGGCGGCTTCCAGCACGACAACAACAACGCCACGGCTCAGGCGATGAACGAGGCGGCCGGCTTCGACTACCCGACCGGCAGCACCCTTGACGGCCAGCAGTACAACGTCAACCTGGCAATCGGCGGCAAGTTCGCCGACGGCAAGGGCCACGCCTCCGCTCTACATCGACTACCGCAACATCGACGCGCTGACCAAGTCCGAGCGCGACTACACCAACTGCTCGGTCGGTCGAGGCAGCGACGGGCCCGTCTGCGGCGGGTCAGGCACGATCCCGCAGGGTCGTTTCTTGGTCTTTGACCCCGACTGGAACTCTCATCGGCAACTACGTCCTGCACACCACGGCGAGGGCGGCGACGGCCACTCCTTCCGGCCGCGTACGGGCGACGTCTTCAACTACGGCCCCTACAACCACATGCAGCGTCCCGACGAGAAGTGGGCCGCCGGCGCCTTCGCCAACTACAAGTTCAACGAAAACTTCGAGATCTACGGCGAAGTGATGTTCATGGACGACTTCTCGGAGGCGCAGATCGCACCGTCGGCCGACTTCGGCAACACCGAGGCCATCAACTGCGACAACCCGATGATGTCAGCGACCAGCAGCGGGACCTCCTCTGCACCCAGGCCGGGTACGGGCCGAACGATTACTGCGAACACGGTCATCATGCGGCGCAACGTCGAGAGCGGCCCCCGAACCAGCATGATGCGCCACACCGACTGGCGAATCGTCGGCGGCGTGCGCGGCGACCTCAACGACGACTGGAGCTACGACTTCTACGGCCTCTACGCCGAGGTGCTGAGCCCGCAGGAGTACGTGGGCGACCTCAGCGTCAACGCCGCTCATCGATGCGCTGGACGTCGTCGGCGACCCGAACGACCCGAGCACCTGGGCGTGCCGCTCCGGCAACCCCGGCTGCGTGCCCTGGAACGTCTTCCAGGAGGGCGGCGTCGACCCAGGCGCCATCGACTACATCATGCTCAACATGGTGCTCACCTCGGGCACCAAGACCCAGATGGTCAACGGCACCCTCAACGGCGACCTCGAGGGCTGGGGCATCAAGTTCCCGACCGCCACCGAGGGCATCCAGGTCGCGCTCGGCGGCGAGTACCGCGAGGAGTCCCTGTACGTCCATCCGGACGACAGCTGGGAGAACGGGCTCGGTTCCGGTCAGGGCGGCCCGACGGTCCGCGTCGACGGCAAGTACGACGTGACCGAGTTCTTCGTCGAGGCGCTGGTGCCCATCATTCAGGACGCCCCCATGGCTCGCGACCTCAGCCTCGAGCTCGGCTACCGCTTCTCCGACTACAGCACCTCCGGCGGCCAACAACACCTGGAAGGCGCAGGGCTCGTGGGCGCCGACCGAGGACTTCAAGTTCCGCGTCGGCTTCACCCGCGCGATGCGCGCGCCGAACGTGCGCGAGCTCTTCCCGCCGCAGGGCCTCGGCCTCGGCGGCAGCGATGACCCTGCGCCAACGACCCCTCGACCGGCGTGCCCTCGCTCAGCCTCGAAGCAGTGCCAGCGCACCGGCATGACCGCGGCGCAGTACGGCAACGTCGCTGCCAACCCGGCCGACCAGTACAACACCCTCGACGGCGGCAACCCGTTGCTGGATCCCGAGACGGCGGACACCTTCACCGTCGGCGTCGTCTTCACGCCGCCGTCGCATCCCGGGCTTCTCGCTCGACCCTCGACTACTACGACATCCAGATCGCGGACACCATCGACAGCCTCGACGCGGACGACATCATCCAGCGCGTGCGCCACCACCGGCGATCCCGCCCTCTGCAGCCTGATCCACCGCGACGTCGCCGGGACCCTGTGGCTGCTACCAGGACGGCCTACACCGTCACCACCAACCAGAACATCGGCAAGCTCTACGGCGAGGGCGTCGACCTCAACTACTCCTGGCTCATCGGCCTCGGCGACGCCGGCTTCCTCAACACCTCGCTGATCGGCACCTACATGATCGACGAACCGGATCGCCAACCCGCTGATCGACTACGACTGCGTCGGCTACTTCGGCAACCAGTGCGCCCCGTACCCGACGCCCGAGTGGCGCCACCGCGCCCGCGTCTCCTGGGAGACCAACTTCGACATGGTCTTCTCCCTCGGCTGGCGCTACATCGCGTCGGTCAAGATCGACGACGCGAGCCCGGACCCGGACCTCGGCGAACCCGGGCCTCATCGAGCTCGTGGAAGGATCAACGGCGCCTACGAGAACCCCGCCTTCAACTACTTCGACCTCGCGTGGGTCTGGAACTTCGCCAAGCACCTCCAGCTCGTCCTCGGCTGCAACAACATCTTCGACAAAGAGCCGCCGCTGGGGCCCGGCCTGAATGACAACGACTACGGCCCGGGCTTCTACGGCTTCTACGATCCTTACGGCCGCACGTTGCACGCTGCTTTGCACTTCAACTTCTAGACGAACGGCCACTACTTGAAACTGGCGGTCCCTCGGGGACCGCCATTTTTTTCTGGCTCATCCGGGAAAGCGTGGGGGCCGTGTTTGAGTTGCGCCTCGATGCCGGGCCCTGACACCGTTCGAACCGGTGGGACAACGGGCTCCATGGAGGGGCGGAAGACTCAGAATGTCATCCTGAGCGAGGGAGCAAAGCGACCGAGTCGAAGGATCTGGGTGGGTGGGGAACTCGAAATCCGAATTTTGACGAATTTCACCTCACGGGTTGCCTACTTCTCAGCCTTCTTCTTCGCCTTCTCAAGCGCCTTGCGCAGGTCCTGCGCCTGCTCGTACGCCCAGCGCTCGACGTCGGCCCATACCGTGGCGGAATTGGCCGGCGCCGGGTTGACGCCTCGCATCCGCGTCTCGGGCTGGATCAGCCGCCGTTCGGAGGCCCGCGCCTGGATGACGCCGGTCTCGGCGTCGATCAGTTCGACGACGATCGTCGCCTCGCCGACCGCTGCCAGGTGAATGTCGGCACTGAGGGCGACGTTCGGCGGCACGTCGGAGGTGATGTCGACGAAGCCGGCCCGCACGATGAGGGTGCCCGGACCCGGCGTGTCAACCACCGCGAACATCTTGCTGCGCTCGAGCTCGGCGACGAAGGTGTCACTGACCAGCTTCTGGAACCGCTCCTGGTCCTCCGGGCGAACGGCGTACGGCCCGCCATCGCCGCGCAGCATCTTGGTGGTCGTTCCGGCTCTCGTCTCGCCGCCCTCGCGGAACTGGAACTCCGGCTCCCACAGATAGAGCTTGCCGTAACGAGTCATGTCGGCATCCGGGCGCACCCATGTGTTTTCGAGACGCGCCCTTCGTCTCGACCAGCTCGTCGGCGCCGGTCACTTCCGTCACCGGTTTCACCTCCTGGGCGTTGAGAAGGCCAGCCACCGTGAGAACGTTCATGACGATCAGTGTTGTCTTCCTCATGATTTCACCTCCGTCAGGATGAACTGCAGCTTATCGTACGTGAATTTCCCTCCCGGGTTCAAAGTGTCGGGGGTCCACGCGCCGCGGTGCGCGGCGGCCTCAGTCCTCCCGGTCGCCCGTCGTGAGGTCGGGAGGCCGCAGGTCGAAGAGCACCGCGGCCTCTCCCTGCTTCTTGATCAGCCCCTCGATGTGTCGGACCAGTTTGCCGTGCCGCAGCAGCAGGGCCGAGATCTCGCGGCTCTCGAGGTACGGCTCCAGCCGTGCTCGGACCGTCGTGTCGTCGATTTCGCGGAGCGACTGCCATAGGTCGCGCTCACAGGTCGTCAGTTTGTCGAGGTACAGCGGACGGGAGGACTGCTTGAAGGCGCGAGTGTGATCGATCAGCCAGATGTTCCAAAGGTCGTCGATCAACAGATTGCCCTGATTGCGGTCCGAGTTGGCGATCAGGCTGTCGAAGAGGACCATGATCTGTTTCTGCTGCATCCACCGCACGGCGTCCGGTGGTTGCAGCGCGTCCTTCTCGATGAATTCGACCTCGGGTCGGGTGGCTTCCATCCATATTTGCAGGGTGCCGTTCTTGCCGTCCAGGCGGCGGACCACCGTCGGCGGCACGCGGCCGATTCCCAGGAGTTCACTGAACTCGTAGGCGGCGTACTCGAAGATGGCGGCGTCCCGGTACTCCTTCGGACGCTTTGCGCCGCTGATCGGGTCAGATTTGATTCTGACATCGACGACCCTGAAGGCAGCGTGGAAGCGGGCACCGTCGTACTCGAGGACCAGTTTCTCAGTCCCGGCAACGCCGCGGCCGATCGCCTCGCGGCTGATCACCACCGCCGAACGCAACGCGGCCTGGATCGTGGCGTGATCCTGGAAGGGCAGCGGTCGCCCCCCCACGTCGAGCCACAGATATTCCTCGAGGCCGGTCGGCGGCCCGGAGTGCAGCACTGCCGGATGGCTCAACGGCAGCATGCCGGCGATCAGAACAACCAGTAAGCGGAGGCCTGTGAGCCGGGCGGTGCGGCGAACGGCACGCGGAGTAGACGTTTGCATCATCGTTTCCTCACAACCACCGCACTCGATGTTTTTGCGCGCGGGCTTCTTCGCTGTGTAACCGTGGTCTGGCCGAAAAATTTCAACAGGCGGGAGGCAATCTGACATCGACTGCGTCCGTCCGCGGCGGCGGTTTATCCTCGCCGATCCTCTCGGCGATGCGAAGATGGCCGATGCCGCGACCGTTGAGGTCCCTCATTGTGGTGAATTCCAGCGGCCGCATAGTATCGCAACTCGCGAGGTGTTTTAAGATTGGGTCGTCGGCGACGCGACCGCAGCGTTCGCCGGACCGTAGGGAGGTCGGGTCCTATGAGAGTTGCTCCGTTGATCCTGTTGGCCATGGGCCTCGGCGCAGTCCCTTCGGCTGATGCAGGAGACCTGCTACTGACGTGTTCCCCCGGGCTCGAGATCTTCGTGGACGGGGAGTACGCAGGAGTGTGCGGGTCGGGGGAGAACGGGAAGTACCTCAGCGGGCTCGGCGACGGTTTGCATACGGTGAGGATCGAGAAGAGCGGTTTTTCGCCAAGGGAGTTCCCCGTCGTGGTCGGCCTGACGCCGCGCCAGGTCGCGATCGGCGATCTGCCGCCGCGCACCACTCCCGGCGACGGAGAAAGCACGATCGCGGACGAGGTCGAGCAAAGGATCGGAACCATCGAGATCACCTCGGAGCCTCAGGAATGTACGGTCAGAATCGGCCAACGGTGGGTCGCCAAGAAAGAGGTGACCATGACGATTCTCGATGTGCCCGTCGGCGAGCACGACCTGTGGGTCGAGAGGCTCGGGGTCTTGCTCAAGACCTCGGTCATCGTTACCCCGGATGAACCGGTTCGCATCAACGCGAACTTCGTCAAGAAACGGGTCACGACCGACACCGATGAGCCGGAGCATGCCGGCGACGGCGAACCGAAACCGGAGGAGAGTCCCACAGGCGAATCCGGGTGTACAGCGTATTGGGTACAGGTGCTTCGAACCAGCGATCTCGAGAAAGTCGAGGTCATTCAGAAACAGCTCGACGAGCTGGGCATTCCACCGCGCGATCAGAGGCTCATCACCATCGAAGACGATGGTGTGCTTCCGCTGTACAAGCTTCGCGTCGGTCCCCTTGTCGACATGTGGACCGCGAAACTGGTGATGCACAAGATCCGACCCACGAAAATCCTCGGTGCCAGGATCGTCAGCGAGCCGTGCGAAAAGGATTTTGAAAATTTGAAACGCCACCGCTGACAGGTGTCGGGTAGACCCGGGCAGTGACCCGCCCGGGCTTCCCACAGATCCGGACTTGCATTCCGGCCGTTCCTGTCGCCCTCCGGGGCTCGGCCCGCATCGCCTCACCGCCTCACTGCCTCACCGCCTCATTGCCTCACTGCCTCACTGCCTCAAGTCGAATGGGCTAGAATCATCTCGTCCAATCCAGGGGGAGGGTTTCATGGCGGAGAAGAAGTTCGTTCCCTACGTTCCGGCCGAGACATCGATGCCGGAGCTCACGGTCAAGGCGCTGCTGCTGGGTGTGGTCATGGCGATCATCCTCGGCGCCGCCAACGCCTACCTCGGGATGAAGGTCGGCCTCACCGTGGCGGCCACCTTCCCGGCGGCAGTGGTCGCGATGGCGGCGCTGCGGATCTTCCGCGGCAACATCCTCGAGGAGAACCTGGCGCGGACCACCGCCTCGGTCGGTGAATCGCTGGTCGCCGGGGCCATCTTCACCATCCCGGCCTTTCTGATCGCCGGCGCGTGGACCGAGTTCAACCTCCGGGACTCCATGCTCATCATGGGCATCGGCGGCGTGCTCGGGGTGCTCTTCGTCATCATCCTGCGGCGCCCGTTGGTGGTCGAGGCGGACCTCCCGTTCCCGGAGAGCGTGGCCGCGGCCGAGATCGTCAAGGCCGGCCAGAAAGGGCAGACCGGCGCCGGGTTGGTGTTCGGCGCGATGGGCATTGCGGCGCTGTGGGAGCTCATCAAGAACGACGCCGGCGTCCAGATGATCCAGGACAAGGCCTCGCACTTCGTCCAGTTCGGCCGCTCCGCCATCGACATCCTGGGGCGCAAGATCGAGTACACGGGCGGCATGCTGCTGTCGACGCCGGAGGCCTCGCCGATGGTGATGGGGGTCGGCTTCATCGTCGGCCTCAAGATCTCGGCGGTGCTCTTCTGCGGCGCGGTCACCGGATGGCTGGTGCTGGTGCCGCTGGCGATCTTCCTCAACCCGGAGTTGGCGGCGATCGGCGCGCAGGACGGTTTCACGTCGCTGGCGATGGACGTGTGGTTCCGCCAGATCCGCCCGCTCGCCGTCGGCACGATGATCGTTTCCGCCTTCTACACCCTCTACACCCTGCGCGGGGCGCTGATCAACGGGATCCAGAAGGCCATTACGTCCTTGAGAGCGGGGACGGCCGCCGATACCGAGCGCACCGAACAGGACCTCAACCTCAAGTGGGTGCTGGCGGCGATCGGCGTCATGGCGGTGCCCATGTTCTTCCTCTACCGCTACTTCTCGGCCTCGACCATGCCTGCCCTGTTGCTGACGGTGGTGATGCTGGTGCTCGGGGTCCTGTTCGCCGCGGTCGCCGGCTACCTCGTCGGTCTCGTCGGCAACTCCAACAACCCGATCTCCGGGCTCACCCTCTCCGCTCTGGTGATCTCTGCCCTCCTGATGGTGTTGATGGGCGTCACCGGTGTTCACGGCGTAGCGGCGGTTCTCGGGGTGGCGGGCGTGGTGTGCTGCGCCGCCGGCGTGGCGGGCGACATGATGCAGGACTTCAAGGTCGGCCACATCCTCGGCGGTACGCCGTGGCGGATGCAGGTCGGCGAAATCGTCGGCGTCATCGCGGCCGCCATCGCGCTGCCGGTCCTCCTCATGGTGCTCAACCAGGCCTACACCATCGGTTCGGCGGAGCTGCCGGCGCCGCAGGCCGGGCTGATGGCGCTGATGGCCCAGGGCATCGTCGGCGGCGAGATGGCGTGGCCGCTGGTCATCGCGGGCATGCTCTTCGGCGTCGCCCTGATCCTGATCAAGGCGCCGGCGCCGATGTTGATCGCGGTCGGGATGTACCTCCCGTTCTCGACCACCTCGGCGGTGTTTGCCGGCGGCGTCATTCGAGCCATCCTCGACTGGTTCCTGAAAAAGAAAGAGGCCACCGACGAGGAGAAGATGCGGGCCGAGAACTCCGGCATTCTGGTGTCCTCGGGTCTGATCGCCGGGCAGTCGCTGATGGCGGTGCTGCTCGCCTTCGTCGTGCTCTACGAGCAGGCCAAGCTCGGCATGGCCGAAACCGAACATCTGCTGCCCTCCGTCGGCCACAACTTCTGGGGCGGGATGCTGGTCTACCCGATGCTCCTCGGGCTTCTGGTGTGGCTGCCCCTGAGCCGCATGCGGGCGAGCACGACGACCGGAAAGTAGAAGGGCATGAGGCGGCCACTCGGTGTCGATCGGGTGGTGGATCTGCTCGAGCTCGAGCCGGTCCGCTGCGTGCCGTGGCAGGAGAATGTCGACGGCAACGTCGTGATCGAACGCCCGCGGCCGCCGCTCGATGGTCTGCGCGGGCTCATCGAACGCACCAACTGGTGGCTCACGCCGCGCAGGATCCGCCTCGACGAGCTCGGGAGCTTTGCCTGGCGGCGGCTCGACGGGGTGACCAAGGTGCGGACCCTGGCCGGGGTCATGCGCGAGGCCTTTCCCGACAGCCGGCACCAGATCGAAGAACGGCTCGGCCATTACCTGCGGGCGATGCGGCGCTTGCGGGTGATCGATTTTCCGCGGCTGGAGGAGCCGCGTTAGCCGGCCTTCCGCTGTGATATCTTACGCTCTGCCATGAGTTTGCAGGCGTTGCAGGACGCGATCACCGTCGCCGGGGTCCATAAGTGGTACCGGGTCTACGCCGCCCCCGGCGAGCGCATCAAGCGTCTCTTCGGCAGGCCGAGCCGTCACCTCGACTTCCGCGCCCTCGAGGACGTGACGTTCGGTGTCGCGCCCGGGACCGCAGTCGGGATCATCGGCGAGAACGGCGCGGGCAAATCGACTCTTTTGAAGATCATCGCCGGGACGACCACGCCGACCGCGGGGTCGGTGGATGTCCGCGGGGTGGTGGCCGCCATTTTAGAGCTCGGCGCGGCCTTTCACCCCGAGTTCTCGGGGCGGGAAAACGCAATCCTCTACGGCGCTCTCATGGGTCTCGACAAGGCGGACATGGAGGCGCGGCTCGACGACATCTTCAACTTTGCCGAGCTCGGCGAATTTGTCGAGCACCCGGTCAAGAGCTACTCGACCGGGATGGCGATGCGGCTCGCCTTTGCGGTGGCCACCCACGTCGACCCCGATGTGCTGGTGGTGGACGAGGCCCTCGCGGTGGGCGACGGCTATTTCCAGAAGAAGTGCGTCGACCGCATCCGCGAGATCCGCGACCGCGGCACCACCATCCTCTTCTGTTCACACTCGATGTACTACGTGTCGCTGTTCTGCAAGCGCGCGCTGTGGCTGCGCAACGGCCGCATCGAAATGGACGGTCCGGCGCAGGAGGTGGTCAACGCCTACGAGGAGTTCCTGATCACCAGGGAAAAACGACGCCTCGACACCACGGCCGAGGATGGCGACGGCAGTGCCGCCGGCCGTCCCGGCCAGCAGGCGCGGATTCGCGGCATCCGGGTCCTCGGCGCCGACGGCAAGCCGACCGAGACCTATCGACCGGGGATGGAGTTGGTGGTGGAGCTCGAGTGGGAAGCCGTGGACCCGGAGGGCGGGTTCCACGTCGGCGTGTCGCTCGACCGCGGCGACGGCACCAGGGTGGTGGCGGTGGCGACCTTTGTCGACGGGTTGCCGATCCGATCGGGAGCCGGAATACGGTGCGACCGGGTGCGGATCGACGGGCTGCCGCTTGCCAAGGGCACCTACTCGGTGACGGGCTATATCTTCGACCCCAGCGCCCTCCACATCTGGGACCAGGCGGTCGTCACCGATTGTCTTCGCCCGCAGGACGAGGGCTGGTCGCTGTCGCTGCTCAAAGTGGACCACCACTGGGAACTCGACGGGGGAGACCGGGGGTGAGCGCGGGTGGCGCCGAAATCCGCATCGCGCGCGCCGGCGACGAAAACGGGATCATCGAGGGGCTCAACCGCTGCCGCAGCAGACCGCTTTCGTTGGAGGAGTGGAGCTGGTCCTATCCGCCGTCGGCGGCCGGACTCCCGATCGTCGTGGCTGTCAAGGACGGCAAGATCGTGGCCCACGTCGGCGGTGTGGTCTCGGCATTTCAGATCGACCGCCGGACGGTGCCGGCGCTGCGGTTGGTTGACGAGTTCGCCCTGGCCGAGGTGGGAGGGAACGGGGAGCAGAATCGTCTGTTGGCCGAGATGTTGCGGATCTGGATGAGCGGATTCGGTGGAATCGACAGGAGACTGATGGTCTACCAGTTGGTCGGTGAGGATGCCGGCGACGGTTTGAACCCTCTGGCCGGAGGGCGTCGGGTCGCTCTACCACGGGTCGATGTCCTGGCACGAAAGGTGGCCGTTCGCTCTCCCGTTCGCCGCCTGGCCTTCCGAGCCGAACCTGCGCGCGACTGGGAACCGCGGCTCGACGACCTGTGGCGGCGCATCGCCCGTTCTTACCCCTTTGCCGCCGTGCGTGACGCCGAGATGGCGCTCCACCGCCACGCCGGCCACCCCGGGAACCGGCGCCACCGCTTCCTTGTTTTTCCGCGCTTTTCCCGCCACGCCGTGGCGTGGGCGGTCTACGAGACCGATGCCAGCCGTTGCCGTTGGGTGGACCTGGTCTGGGACCACGACGAACCCGGCGCCCTCGATCTGCTGGCCCACCTGTCGCGGCGGCTCGCGAGCCAGGTCGGGGCGATGAACGAGCGGATCGTGGTCGGTGGCGACGCCGCCGCGCGCACCCGGCTCGAAGCCCTGGGTTTCCGCTCCGAGGGCGCCCTCGAAGACCTGAGTCTGACGGTGTTCTCGATGCCGCAGATGCTGCGGCCCGCGGATCTCGAGTCGCGGTTGTACGCCACCCAGACCGACCTCGACCCGCTGCGAAGAATTGGCTGAGACGGTGGTAGCGGTCCTCCTGTGGACGCTGGTTCCGCTCGCCGTCCTCCACGGTTGGATGTGGCGGCGGTCGCGGGGCCTGCTGCGGTTCCAGGCGGCGCTGGATGTCGGTCTCGCGGTGATCATCGGTCCCGCCCTGTTCGTGGGCGGCGATCTCAACCCGGTGCGGTGTCTGGAACGCAACCGGCCCTTCACCGACACCCGGTGGTCCGAAGAGACCCAGTTCCAACCCACCCAGTCGGACCTCGTCTTGCAGTTTCATCCGTGGTGGGCGGCGGCCCGTGAGCAGATGCTGGCCGGCCGGCAGCCGCTGATCGCCGACAACATCGGCGGCGGTCTGCCGCTGTTCGCCAACGGTCAGACCGGATTGTGGGCGCCGGTGATGTTGCCGGTGTGGGCCCTCGGCCCGGAGCGCGGGACGACGGTGATGGCGCTGTGGAAGATCGAGCTTGCCGGTCTCGGCGCCTTCTTGTTGCTGTGGCGGGCGTGGCGCCTGCGGTGGGCGGCAGCGGCGGCCGGCGGCTTCGCATACGCGGTCGGCGCTTACCAGGTGGCGTGGTTGTTGGTGCCTCTGAGTTGGGTCACCGCCGCCCTCCCGTGGCTGTGGTGGCTGACCTTGGCGGCCCTGCGGCGCCGTGCGGGGTGGCGCGCCGTCGCCGGTCTCGGAGTGGCGTGCGGTTGGCTGCTGGGCAGCGGTCTGCACCCGGAGACTGCGGCGATCGCCATCGGGTCGGCGTTCCTGGCCGGACTCGTCCTCCACCCGCGGCGGTGGCTTCGCGTCGTCGCAGCGGCAATGGTAATGGCTGTGGTGGCCCTGGTGCTGGCGTGGCCCACCGTGGGCTACATCGGCGCCTCGGCGCGCCTCGCCGTGGCGCACGATCAGCGGCCCAATCTGGAGCCGGTACCGGGAGGACTTCGGGGGCTCGCCATCCGGCAGTTGGCGCTGCCCATGGTCAACGGCCACCCCGGTCGAGGTGACTGGCGGGCGCCCTTCCCCTATGCCCCCGCTGCAACGGGGGTCGGCGGTCTGGCCCTCGCGCTGTTGGCGGCGGGGTCGGTGCGGCGTCGCTTCCGGGGTCTGCTGTGGGCGGTGCTCGCCTGCCTTGGAGTCGCGGCCGTTCTCTATCTGCGGCTGCCTTTCCTCGACTGGTTGCTGGTACGCGTCCCTCCGATCGATCGCATGACCCTGCCCCGGTTCGCGGCCCTCGTGCCCTGGGGCCTGGCCGTATGTGCCGCGCTTTCGTACGACGGTGCGCTCAGTGGGCGTCTTCGAGGCACCGTCTGGCGATGGTCGCCCGCGGTCCTCCTGGCCGGTTTTGCGGTCGTGTTCAAGCCCTGGCAGCTGGCGCCGGCCGATCTGCTGCTCGTGGTCGCAACGGTGTTCGCCGCCGCCGCCGCAGCGTTGCTGATCCGCCGGCCGGCGCTGGTCCTTTCGCTGATGGCGGTTGAACTCTCTGCCTACGCGGTGGGCATCAACCCGGTGGCGGCGGCCGCGGACCGCCTGCCCCGGCCCGAACTCCTCGAACGTCTGATCGATGTGCAGGCGGCGGAGGGCGGCCGGGTCATGGGTATTGACGGCGGGTTGCCGGGCAACCTGGCCAGTCGCTACGGCCTCGCCGATTTTCGTGCCTACGATCCGCTGCGTCCGCTGCCCTATGCGGTCATGTTGAAGAAACTCGGTCAGACGGACCCGGTGCTCGGCGGTCCACTGCGGATCGCGCCTCCCGGCCTGTGCGGCGCCTGGTCGGTCCGTTTTCTGATCGCCGGGCCCGACCGAAATGTCGACGGGTGGGAGCCCGTGTGGCGAGGGTTGGAGGGCTCGCTGTGGCGCAATCCGGCGTGGTTGCCCGAGGTGAGGGTTGTGGGCCGCACGGTAACCGGCGGGTGGGATGAACTGCTGTCGGGTGCGGTGGATCTTTCGACGACCGCGGTGGTGCCGGAGGGCACACCGTCGGTCACGGCCGATCGGGTCGCACTCCAGGTCGACAACATCACAGGCTCGAGAATCGAGGTTGTCAGCGACTGCGATGGTCCGTGTCTGGTCGTCGCGGCCCGTCCCTGGGCGCCGGGCTGGTCCGCCGCGACGGACGGTGAGCCCGCGCCCCTCGTCCTTGCCAACCTTGCGGGTCTTGGCGTCGTGGTTCCGGCCGGGCGCCACCGGGTGGTGCTCGACTACAACCCGTGGCGGTGGGGTGATGGGGTACCCTGATGAACGTGAAAGCCCCTTCCGAGGCTGGTTGCGACCTTTCGGTCGTGGTGCCGATCTACAACGAGATCGACAGCGTCGATCCCCTCGTCGAGAGGGTTCGCGGCGCTCTCGATCCGACGGACCTCGAGTGGGAGCTGGTGGCGGTGGACGATGGGTCGACCGACGGCACCGGACAACGCCTTGACGAACTCGCAACCTCGGATGAACGCATCAAGGTGCTCCACTTCGTCGCCAACTGCGGCCAGTCGGCGGGGCTCGACGCCGGGTTCAAACACGCCCGCGGCCGCCTGGTGGCGCTGCTCGACGCCGACCTCCAGACCTACCCCGAGGATTTGCCCAAGCTGATCGAGACGCTCGAAAGCGAGGGGGTCGATGCGGTGGTGGGCATCCGCGCCGATCGTCGTGACACCGGGTGGAAGAAGTTCAGCTCGCGTTTTGCCAACGGCGTCCGCAACCGGCTGACGCGGGAGGATATCGAGGACACCGGATGCCCCATCAAAGTTTTTCGGGGCGAGGCCATCCGGCAGGTGAAAATGTTGACCGGGATGCACCGCTTCCTGCCCACCCTGCTGCGGATGGAGGGCTTCACCGTTCTCCAGGTTCCGGTTCGGCATGCCGAGCGGGTGGCCGGTTCGAGCAAGTACGGCACCTGGGATCGCGCATTCTCGGGTCTTAGGGACGCCCTTGGCGTCCGTTGGTTGCAGGATCGCCGCATGAAGTGGAAGCTGCGGTAGGTAGGCAGGCAGGCAGGCAGGTAGGGCAGGGAGTGCCGTATAAGGAGAGCGCCCGCCTGCCGCGGGCCCGGGGCCCGCGGCTTCGATCGCTCACGTCCGGTCCGAGAATGCGAGCATTGCTCGGACCGGACGTGAGCGATCGGGCGCGACAAAGTCGCGCCGGGCGGGCTTTTGCCGGGCCTCCTGATCTCGCCCCTTTTCGACCCGCCCCCGCCCCCCACCCACCCACCCTCGGAAATTCACGACGGGCTGCGCCCGGCGCGAATTTCCGAGGGGCGGGGTTTTTTGACTTGGGCATTGCCGACGTCTAACGCTGGCACCTGGCGGAGAGCGGTGGTGGTTTTTTGTGGGGCAGGCGTCCCGCCTGCCGCGGGTATTCGCTCCGGGGAGCGGTTTCCCGGCGTGATCATCCCGATGTTCACGGAGTCATTGCCCGTGAGTGCCCCCTCTGACAATGCTTGGGCCCTTGCCGTTGACTCGCAATCGACTTTAGAGTTCCCAACATTGTTAGAGACGGCACGTCCGGTGAACGCGTCTCGTTTCGCACTTTCCGGAACGGTTTTTCGAGCCGGGCCCTTTTGTGGGGCAGGCGTCCCGCCTGCCATCTGGACCGGAAATCAGCACGACAAGGCCTCATTTCTGTCATCCCGACCGAAGCCCCGAGGCGACCTCCCATACCTGTCATCCCGACCGAAGGCCCGAAGGGCCGAAGCGGAGGAATCTGTCGGGGCAGATGGAGTGGGTGGGACTATATTGTTCTCGGGGATCGAATCTTGCTTCGATCTGTTGGTTTTTCTCATCTGCTGTCTTTTGGCAGCGCCCGGTTTGGCGGGGGAGGCGCTGTGGGAGTGGGTGACGCCCACGCCCCAGGGTCACGATCTATTTGCGGCCGCCATCGGCGATGGTGTGACGGTCGCTGTCGGCCGCGAGGGGATGGTGGTCACCCGGGTGGACGGCGGCGAGTGGCGGACCAGCCACGCTGCTGACGAGATATTCGTTGATGGACGTGGTGTGGGCGAAACGGACTCTTTGTCGCGGTCGGCGGCAGGGTCGGGTTCGAGTTCAGCCCCGGGCTGGGAGTGATTCTCACCAGCGAGGACGGATTGGAGTGGGTCGAGCGACAACGCGAGAACTCCCTGTCGCTCGAGGCCGTGGTCTGGACCGGGTCGCGGTTTGTGGCGGTTGGGGTTGGTCGCGATGTGCTGATCAGTCCGGACGGGCTCTCGTGGTCCAAACAGCAGGTCGCGTCGGACACCTGGACCATGGACGACGTCGCGTGGAACGGTTCCGTGATGGTGGCTATCGGGTCGACAACATCGTTGGGATTCGGGCTTTCGTCGTACTTCACGAGCGAGAACGGCGAGACCTGGAGCGTTGAGAACTTCGATTGTGAATACTGCCACCCCTAGTCGATAGCCGCGGTCGACGGGCGGTTCGTGGCGGTCGGATCGTGGCGCAAGGCGCTGGTGAGCGATGACGGAGCGACGTGGAATGAGGCGCAGTACGAGGCGACACAGTCTCTCGACAGAATCGTGTCGGACGATGACGGCTATCTCGCGACGGGCACGGGTTGATCGGCAGGAGTCTCGACGGCTACGTCTGGTCGATTAGGACTGACGACCGAGTCCCCGGTACACGGTCTGGCGTGGGGCGGGGACCAGCTATCTCGCCGTCGGCGAGGACGGCTTCATGATGTCGAGCCCGGACGGGTTCGAGTGGACGCAATTCAGCGAGAAATCCTTCGACACGACCGGCACCAGAGAGATCCGTGAACTCGCCACCAACGGTTCGACCATCGTCGGTGTCGGCGATGTGGTCGTCACCGGCCGCCACGGCACGGATTGGGTTCGACGGTATTTGCCGGTCGAATCGGAGCTGTACGGTGTGATCTGGACCGGCTCCGCCTTCTGGGCGGCGGGTCGCCGCGGGGTGGTGCGGAGCATCGACGGCGTCCACTGGACACAGGTGCTGCTGGACTATGACGTCAGTCTCTTCGACATCAACTGGAACGGATCGCTGTTCGTTGCGGTGGGGTGGCTGCCGGCTCCAGGTGATGGTCGAAAGGTCATTCTGACCAGCCCCGACGGCCAGGAGTGGTCCTACCAGTATTTCGATTTCGAGGGACACTTATGGACGGTCGGTTGGACAGGTTCGCGCTTTGTCGCAGTGGGGGATGGTGCGCGGTTCTTCACCAGCACCGACGGCAGCTATTGGCAGCCGCGCTCCCTCGATGATGGCGTCGGACTCAGAGATATGGTCTGGAACGGCGACAGGCTGGTGGCGGTCGGCTGGCGATCGGAGCAGGGGGGATTGATCCTCTCGACCGAAGACGGCATCAACTGGGTGGAGTCCGAACTTCCCGTTGCCGCCCCTCAAGACTTTGACGACGTGACCTGGACCGGGACCCACTTCGTTGCGGTTTCCCGCGGGAGCGGGGATGTGGTCTTCACCAGCGCCGACGGACTCACGTGGACGTCTGAGACGACGGCCACCGGCGTGTGGCCGGTTTCGGCCGTCGGCGATGAACGCAGCCTCTACCTCACCGGGCGCGGCCTCAAGATCATCCGGCGCACCCAACCCCTCCAGGGCATCGCAGAGCCACGCCGGCCAACCGCCAGAGTCGTGCCGGGCGTCGCTGCGAAGCGGGTGGAGGGGCTTCGTCTGAAAGCTGAATCGCCGTAGGGAGTGCCGGATATGGAGAGCGCCCGCCTGCCGCGGGCCAGGGGCCCGCGGCAACGGTCGCTCACTTCAGGCCCTCGGAATGCGAGCATTCCTCGGACCTGAAGTGAGCGACCGGGCGCGACGAAGTCGCGCCGGGCGGGCTTGTTGCCGGACCTCTTGGCGACGCCCTTTATCGTCCCGCCCCCGCCCCCCACCCACCCACCCTCGGAAATCCACGACGGGCTGCGCCCGGCGCGAATTTCCGAGGGGCGGGGTTTTTTGACTTGGGCATTGCCGACGTCAACGCGTGGCACCTGGCGGAGAGCGGTGGTGGGTTTTTGTGGGGCAGGCGTCCCGCCTGCCATCCAGATCGGAAGAAAACAGCTCGATGCCTCGCTTCTGTCATTCCGACCGAGGGAGAAGAGCGATCGAGCGGAGGAATCCGAGTCTTTTGATGAACAGTGGTTTTGTGTGATTGACGTTATGTCGAAATTGACATAATTTTGCTGGACGATGCGTAAGGAAAAGAAGGAACGCCTGGAAGCAAAGGGCTGGAAGGTCAGTACGGTCGAGGAGTTTCTCGAGCTCAGCCCTGAAGAGGCAGCGTATATCGAGATGAAGCTCCGGCTGAGTGAAAACCTGCGGATGCGGCGCAGGCGTAAGAAGCTATCTCAGACTGCCTTCGCGGCGATTATCAAATCCAGCCAGTCCCGAGTGGCCAAGATGGAGGGGGCCGATCCCTCGGTGTCCATCGACCTCATGGTCCGGTCGTTGCTCGCACTCGGTGCGTCCCCCGAAGACCTGGCCAACGTCATCTCATCCTCGTGAAATCTGCGGTTTCTCCGATTCGCCCTTCTTGCCGTTCCCGGCGCCCGCGGATATGCTCGCGGCGAGATGAATCCGCAGGGCTACGAAACACTGCCGGGCACAGACGAGGAGTACCGCGACCGCAGTCTCGGGCTGGTGGTGTTCGGGGTGATCGAGATCCTGATCGGCGCCTTCTGCGCGCTGCTGGTGCCGCTGAGTCTGCTGGCCTGGTGGGTCTCGGGTGGGGAGGCTGGAGGGTCCACGACCCTGCGGTCGATCCTTCCGATGGTCGTGATCTACCTGATCATGGCCGTTCTCTTTGTCTGGCTCGGGGTGGGTTCCATCCGGGCTCGGCGGTGGGCGCGCGACCTCATGCTGGCGATCTCGCGCATCTGGCTCGTGACCGGGGTCTGCACCCTCCTTCTGAGTTGGTTGGTGCTGCCCGGTCTCCTGCAGGGCGTCGGTGCCGCCGAGGGCCTGCCGCCCGACATGCTGTTTGTCGCGATCGCCGTGACCATCGCCATCGTCAGCCTGATCTACGTCCTGCTCCCCGGCGCCTTCGTTTTTTTCTATCGTTCGCCGGACGTCATGGCGACCTGCCGCGCGCGTGATCCGCGCCCGCAGTTCACCGACGACTGCCCGCCTCGCGTCCTGACCCTGGCGGTGGTGTGGGCGATGGCGGCGATTTCGGTGGTGGCGGTGCCTGCCTACGACTGGGCCTTTCCATTCTTCGGACGGTTGCTGCTCGGAGCGGCCGGCGCGGTGCCGTGGATCGCGGTCCTCGTGGCATGTGTCGGGCTGGCGTGGGGGAGTTGCCGGCGCCGTTTCTGGGCGTGGTGGGGGGCGGTGGCAGCAACCGTCGCAGCCGCCGCGACGACGATGGTGACGTCGATCCGCAACAGCCCCGAGGCGATAGTCCGCGCCCTGCCCATGGCCGACGACCAGAGGCAGGTCCTTGCTTCGATGACCTGGCCCGGTGTGTGGGTCATCTCGCTGGGGTGGATCGTCGTGTGGGGGTCCATGCTCGTCTACCTCGTCACCCTGCGCCCGTACTTTCGCGATGATTGAAAACGGCGGAGCGCTGCGGCAGCCCGGACCGCGGGGCTGTCTGGCAACCGCCGCCGCTCTGGTCGTGCTGGCGGTGGTCTCGCCCTTCGCGCTGGTCGTCCACCGCTGGCGCTGTTGGCGGCGGGGCAACGACATCCGGGTTGCCGTCACAGTGACGCCATGGCCGGCGACCCGGGACGACGAGCGGCGGAGGATCGACGCCACCATCGACGTGCCCCTGACCCGCGAAGGCGGCGTTCGCCGGCGGGTGACCGACGCAGTGATCCGGGTGGCGGAGGACCTGAGGCGGCCCGACGATGTCTACACGATGGTCTACCGGCTGCCGTCGGATGAGGAGGCCGTCGCTCTCCCGGTCGGCCCGCAACTGCAGGAGCTCGGAGAGAGGTTCTATCTGGCCTTGAATCAGGGGCCCGTGGCGGGGAGGACCGTGGTGTGGCTGACCCTCGGCCGTGGGACCGCCATGGCGTGGGTGGTCGACCCCCTGACCTGCGATCCCGAGGGCATGGGCGAACCGGAAGGGCTCCTCGCCACGGCCGAGGCGCGGTGGTCCATGGCCTCCGAGTGGGCCCGTGTCGGTCCGTCGCTGATCATTCGCCTCATCCTCGTCGTGCCGGCATCGGCCGAGCCCGCCGTGAGCGATCGCCTCGAGGCTCTCGGAGTCTGACGGCCTCGCAGAACGAAACGTTGAAATTTCGGCTCATTCGGAAAACTTGCGGTCGGTTTTTGCCAGACGCGAGCTCCGAAGGAGCGACAGGTTGTAGCCTGGGGCGTGAGCCCCAGGAACACGGGGGACAAAAAACCTCCAAGCCGCGGAGCGGCGACAGATGTTCAATATCGACTGATGGTCCGTTCGTCCTCGATTGACGTCAAATTTTCTCCACCCCGCGAAATTCCGGATAAACCGAACGTTCAGACGTTTACTGGACACGCGTTGCCGCGTCGCGGCGGATGTGGTCAAATGCACAGCCGCTGGAGGACGTATGGACGTCGGGCTGATCAAGGACCGCAGACCCTTCGAGCACCGCATCGGTCTCACCCCGGGCGGAGTGCGCGCCCTGACTGACAAGGGTCACCGGGTCTATGTCGAAAACGACGCCGGGCTCGAGGCGGGCTTTCCGAACGAGGTCTATCGGGACGCCGGTGCGACCGTGGTCTACTCCGACGAGGAGGTTCGCCTCCGCTCCCAGATGCTGATCCGCCTGTCGCCCCCGACTCCGGAGGAATGCGAGAGCTATCAGCCGGGGCAGGTGGTGATCGCGGCCTGGCACCTGGCGGTCGCATCCGAGGTCTATTTCAAAAAGCTGCTCGAGGGCGGCGTCACGACGGTCGGTTACGAGATCCTCGAGGACGACGAGGGTCACGCGCCGGTGCTGGAGGCGATGTCCGAGATCGCGGGCCGGTTGGCGGTGACGATCGGCGCCGGGCTGGTGCTCAACGACTTCGGCGGCAAGGGCCTGCTGATCGGCGGCGCCCCCGGCATCCCGCCGGCGACGATGGTGATTCTCGGCGCCGGCACCCTCGGCTGCGAGGCGGCCAAGTTCGCGCGGGGGATCGGCGCTCACGTGGTGGTGCTCGACAAGAACATCAACGCGCTGCGCCGGGTGCAGAAGATGACCTTCGACGAGATCCCGACCATGGTCGCCACGCGCGCGCGGATCGAAAAGGCGCTCGCCTTCGCCGACATCCTGGTATGCGCGGTGGCGGTGCACGGTGAACGGACGCCGATCCTGGTCACCCGCGACATGCTCAAGTTGATGAAACCGCGGTCGGTCATCATGGACCTCTCGATCGACCAGGGCGGTTGCTGTGAGACCTCGCGGCCGACCGATTTTTCCAACCCCACCTACGAGGTCGACGGGATCATCCACTTCTGCGTGCCCAACCTGCCTTCGGCGGCTTCGCGGGCGTCGACGAGGTCGCTCACCAACTCGATGCTGCCATACGTGGAGGAGATCGCCGACAAGGGGTTCGACAGGGCGGTGCGCGAAAACCCGGCGATCCGCCGCGGCACCTACACCTACGACGGACACTGCATCCGCGAAGGCGTGGCGAAGATCTTCAACGTGCCCTTTCACTCAATCGACGGCGACTGAGGGGGCGCGATGGACTGGAACAGTATCTTCAGGAAACGGGTGACGACCGCCGATGAAGCGGTCAAGGACATCCGGTCCGGCGACCGGGTGTGGATCCACCCCGGGTGCAACACACCGACCCTGCTCATAGACGCCATGGTCGCGCGCGCACCGGAGCTCGAGAATGTCGAGGTCGTTCACATCCTGACCCTCGCCCCGGCGCCCTACGTGGCGCCCGGGATGGAGGGCCACTTCCGCCACCGGTCCCTCTTCACCGGCGCCAACGTCCGCGCCGCGGTCAACGATGGGCGGGCCGATTTCGTGCCCATCCACCTGCACGACGTCCCGGCCCTGATCTCGCGCGGCCAGATGCCGATCGATGTTTCTCTGATTCACATCTCGCCGCCTGACGAGCACGGTTTCTGTTCCTACGGGGTCGGTGTCGACGCCACCAAGACCGCCGTCGAACACTCACGGACCGTGATCGCCATGGTCAACCGGCAGATGCCGCGAACCCTCGGCGACTCCTTCGTCCACGTCTCCAAGCTGACCCGGGTCGTGGAAGTGGATGTTCCCTTGATCGAACACCCGATGTCCGAAGAGGTCTCCGAGGTGGCGCGCCGGATCGGCGAGAACATCGCCTCCCTGATCACCGACGGCGCGACCATCCAGATGGGCATCGGCGAGATCCCCGATGCGGTGCTCGACTTTCTCGGCGACAAGAAACACCTCGGCGTCCACACCGAGATGTTCTCGGACGGCCTGGTCGATCTTTTCGAGGCGGGCGTGGTGACCAACGAGAAGAAGAGCCTCCACCGCGGCAAGATCGTCGCCTCGTTCGTGATCGGCACCCGGCGCGCCTTCGACTTCGTCGATAACAACCCGTTCATGGAGTTCCACCCCAACGAGTACGTCAACGATCCCTACGTGGTGGCGCGCAACGACAAGATGGTGGCGATCAACTCCGCGCTGGCGGTGGATCTCACCGGCCAGGTCTGCGCCGACTCCATCGGTACGAAGATCTACTCGGGGTTCGGCGGTCAGCTCGACTTCATCCGCGGCGCTGCGCGGTCAGACGGCGGAGTCCCGATCATCGCCCTGCCCTCGACCGCCAAAGGCGGCACGTTGTCGCGTCTGGTCGACACCCTGATCCCCGGTTCGGGAGTGGTGACGACCCGGGCGGATGTCCACTACGTGGTGACGGAGTACGGCATCGCCGATCTCTTCGGTCGTTCGATCCGTGAACGCGCCCGCAGCCTGATTGACATCTCGCACCCCGACTTCCGCGAAGAGCTCGAAAAGACGGCCAGGGAGCGAAACCTACTGTAGATTTAGAATTTCGGATTTCGGATTTCGGATTTCGGAATTCGGAATGAGGACCTCGGAATCCTGTGTTGAAATCGTGAAGCGAGGAAACCATGGCATATCCGGGATTCAATATTCAAACCGCTACCATTCGATTCGAGCCCTCCGGGCGCGAGGTCCAGGTTGTTTACGATTCGGTGTTGATGGACGCCGTGCTCCAGGCCGGGCTGCCGCTCGGGCAGTCGTGCAACGGGGTCGCTCTCTGCGGCTTCTGCCGTGTACAGATCCTCGATGGCCTCGAAAACCTCACGCCCGCCTACGGCGAAGAGAAAAAGGTCCTGGCCTCGCTGCACGCGGGCGACCACGAACGGCTCGCCTGCTGCGCCCGCATCAGCGGACCGGTGACCGTCACAACCGAATATTGGTGAGTGTTGCGACGCCGGAGCGGCCGAAACAGACGTGAGATGAGTGCTGACCGAATCTGATATTGGATGTTGGATATTGGATTCCCGCGCTTCGGACTGCGAAAGTCGGTCGCTATCCAACATCCAGTATCAGTGCTTTCCAAAACTGATCACCATCTGACCCCACCACACTGAAAACTGAGAAACGGGTGATCCGAGATGCAGGAAACATCTCTGAAGGTGGGCCAAGGCCCACCCTACGAGCCCGTTCAAAGCCCGGGTCCGAAGTAGGGTGGGCCTTGGCCCACCTTCAGACCCGTTGCGGTCGGGGTGGAACCTGAGGGTGATTTCGAGCAGTCCGCGATGCCGTCCTGGAAAAGGGTGATCCAGCATCCAAAATCCAACATCAGTCCACCGGAGCCCGAGATCCGCGCCCGGTCACCGCAGCCCGGAAGCTGAATTCGGCTTCTCTCCTCAATTCAGCTTGTCGTTCTTCCAGTACTTGGTGCCGGCGATATCGGCGTTGGCCATCAGCCCTTTCTCGGTCATCTGGTAGATGGCGAGCCCGTTGGTGAAGTCGGTCTTGGCGTCGGCGGCGTGCGTGCCCGCCGCCGCTGTGGCGCCGGCATCGGCCTGCCAGCCCTTGTTGACGAAATTGTCGAAAGTCTGGGAATCCTGGAACAGGAAGACGATCTGGTACTTGTTGGCGCCAAGCCCGATGCCGACCCCGGCGGTACCCATCTGCATATAGGTTCTCGCTTCAGTTTTCTTGTTGACGGCCACGCCGTTGCCGCCGCCGCCGGAAAAGCCGAACGCCAGCTTGAGATTGTCGAAAACCGCCCAGCCGTACGAGTTCTCAAACAGCGCCTTGGCTTTCGGGTTGTCGGCGAATAGCGTGTCGAGGGACTCCTGTGCCGTTTCGTCGATTTTCATTCGTTTCGATTCCTGCTTGAGGGATTTCCAGTCGTCCTCGGCGCACACGGTGGTCGAGGCCAGGATGAGGACGATTGCGGCACACAGGACGGTCGCACGAATAATAGATGTTTTCACAGTGATCTCCTTGGATGTCAGTCTGTGGGCAGATCATAGCACGGGGGCTGCTAACCATCGTGACGGCCGTCACGTAGTGATTGTTGACAGACATACGAGGAGGACCTCATGAGAGAAGAACTGGTGATGTTGATTGTCATGCCGACAATGTTCGTGGTGGCCGGTTGGGCCTTCAAGACCTTTCTCAACTTCATCCAGCAGCGGCAGCTGACCAAGCTCCACTATGCGCTGCAGGACAGGTTGCTGGAAAAGCTCGGAAGCTCGCCGGAAGCCGTCCAGTACCTCCACAGCGACGCCGGCGAAAAGATGTTCGCGCTCGCCACCAAGGAACGAACCAATCCCTACGCCAGGATTCTCTCGGCGCTGCAGGCGGGCGCGGTGCTCAGCCTCCTCGGGCTCGGTTTTATCGTTCTGAGATATCTGACACCCAATCAGGATGCCGTTGAGGGCTTTTCGGTGATCGGCGTTCTCGGTATCAGCCTCGGGCTCGGATTCCTGGCCTCGAGTGCGGCCGCCTACGTCTTTTCGAAGAACTGGGGCCTGATCAACGGGTCTCCGGCAGGGACCGAGGGCTGATACCGTAGGCGGCGTGGGAACGGGTGGTCATGATCCCGATGGCACTTTCGCTGCCACGAGTTCGACCGGCGGACCCGGCGGCGCGGGCGGTGGCGATGGATGAGGCGGTCTTTCGCCGCCTCTACCACCGCACCGCGCGCCCATTGCGGGCCTATCTGATCCGGGCGTGTGGAGATCTGACGTTGGCCGACGATCTCCTCCAGGAGTCCTACCTGCGGTTTCTCCGCTCGGGCTTCGAGGGCGAGAACGACGACCATCGCAAGAACTACCTCTTCCGCATCGCCACCAACGCCATGCGCGATCATTTTCGACGCAAGCGGCCGGAGACCGATGAGGTGCCCGAGCGCGACGACTCGCCGGGGCACGACGCCGCCGTCCATCTCAGATCGGACGTCGGCGGCGCGATGTCCGAGCTGTCACCGAATGACCGGCAGATGTTGTGGCTGGCCTACGTGGAAGGATCCTCACACGAGGAGATCGCGACCGCACTCGGTTTGCGGGCGGCGAGCATTCGATCCATGCTGTTTCGGGCCCGCCGGAGGCTCGCGGAAAAACTCCACAACAAGGGACTGCACCCCGGTGGGGAGGCATCATGAAGCATCAACCGTGTCCCCATGAGGACGTTGTGGCCGCGGCCGCGAAATCCGGCAGGTGGACGCCCGAACTCCGGGCCCACCGCGATGGTTGCATGACCTGTGCCGAGCTCACTTTGGTCGTGGCGGCGCTGGCGGCTGACGCCGAGCAGCTTACGGACGAGGCGATTGCTCTTCCCGACCCGGGTGTCATCTGGTTCCGCGCGCAACTGGCGCAACGGGAGCACGACTTCCGGCGCGCGACCCGGGCCATCGTCTGGGTCCAGAGATTGGCCATCGCTGTGGTGGCGGCCATCGGATTGGTCTTTGCACCTGGCCTGTGGGCGCTGATCGGGAAGTTCGTGGCCGGACTGAATCTGGGATCGGCGGCGGCGGAGCTGCCGCGGGCGGCGGGTTCACCGACTCTGGTTCTGGTGACCAGCCTCCTCGTGCTCGGCGGTCTCGCCCTCTGGGAGCTGACGATGGCGCACGAGAACTGACCCCCGGTGGCTCGGATCAACCGAACAACAGCCACCAGCCGAGGCCGAACACCGCGAGGTCGGCCAGTACGTGGCTGATCCACCCCGGCCAGATCGAGCGGTAGTGTGAATAGAGCGCGGCCCAGATCACGCCGCCGATGAAAACACCTGTCGACGCCAGTACAGTGTGGAGAGTATTCAGGTACTGGCTGACCGCGATGACGTGGTGGAAGGTGAAGACGGCCGCCGACATCAGGATCGCCCACGTCCTGGATATCAGCTGTTCGCTCTGGCGCAGGACAAACCAGCGGTAGAGGTACTCTTCCATCAACGAGTTGACGAGGGTCCAACCGGCGGCAGCCGCCAGATAGGCGCCGGGGGTCCCGAGTCCCATCTCTGCGACCGCCGCGCGAAGCGGCGTCAGGTCCATTGTCCGGGCCCCCGCCAGCCAGGCGCCGGTCACGATCGCGGCCAGGATGGCCAACCCGCTGAGAGCGCCGACACCCAGCCCTCCCAAGCGCGGCGGCGACCAACTGGGGCGCCCGCGCTCGACCACCAGGTACCAGGCGGCGGGGAACAGCACCAGCCAGACCTTCGCTACGAGAAAGACAGTTTTTCCGAGGGGGCCGGGCGCCGCGATCATGGCCGCGAAGACGCCGATGCTCGGCACCGGCACGATCAGCAGCAGGGCGAGAACGGCATTCCTGCGCGAGGTCACGAGCGCATCCCGGAGCCATGGTCGTTGAGTTTTGAATTTTGAATTTTGAATTTTGAATTCCCGCCCGGCCAACCCTGTTCCGGGGCGCTCGAGTGCTCCGGGCGGTTTGGACCGTGTGCGGCGGCGGTGCCTGGCTGCGGCCCGCCGCGGGCCGCGTGCCTGGCATCCGCACGGGAAGCGCATGGGGAAAGGTGCAGTGTGCGGCGGCGGAGCCTGGCATCCGGCCCGCCGCGGGCCGCGTGCCTGGCATCCGCACGGGAAGCGCGCACTGAAACGGCCTGCGGGCTCACAGCCCCGGAATATGCAGAATCAGATTGGGATCCGGACACAGCTCGAGGTAATGCTCGCGTTCTGACGGCGCCGCCACACCGGGGTAGTCGCCGCGTTTTTCCGGCTCCTCGCAGAGGATCTGGAAATGAAGGTGGGGCGGCCAGCCGCCGTTCTCATGCAGGTCTCCTGCGGCGCCCAGAGTCTGCCCTGCCGCCAACTTCTGACCCACGTCGAGAGCGAGGAGGGTGTTGCGGCTGAGATGGCCGTACAGGGTGAAGAACCGCACACCGTCCAGCTCGTGTTCGAGGATGACGGTGGGGCCGTAGTCGCCGAGACCTGGGTTGTCGGCCAGCGAGTGGACGACTGCCGGCAGCGGCGTCTTGATCTCGGTTCCCTCGACCACGAAGAGGTCGATGCCGAGGTGGACGCTGCGGCGCTCGGCGGTGCCGTCGAAGAGGGGCGAGTGGCGGTAGAGCACCCGGTCCTCGTTGTACCGGCCGATCCCCACCGGGACCTCGGCGGCCGCGATGCGCGCGAACAGAAACTCGGTGAAGCCGGTGACGTCGTTGATGTCGAGGTGGGAGAGTTCGGTGTTGGCGGCGGTGAAATCGAAGATCTCGAGCCGCCCCGACCGGAGATCGAAGGGCACGACCGGGGCTATGGCTTTCCCGTTCGCCTCGAGGGCGGCGACCACCTCGTGTTTTCGCATGGCGTGATTGTAACGTGAAGGTTGAAATTCATCCACCCGGGGAAACGAGAAACCGTAGGGTGGGCTTCAACCCACCTTCAGGGTCGTTCTCTTCACGCCGGTGATCCAAAACGGGATGTCTCTGCAGGATGTCAGCGAGAACCCGGCTCCAGGTCCGGCAGGACGAGGGTCGGGTGGAGGGTGGTGGCCCTCCTCTCCGATTCATCCGCGAAGATCACGGTGACCGAACGGAAACGATCTTTCCGCCAGTGGTCCTCCGTGAGCAGCCACGAGCGGACGAACTCGGCGACCTCGAGCCGGCAGCGCTCGCGGACCATCTCGAGGTGCATCGGGTCGGACGCCCTCTCCGACAGGACCCCGGTCAGCGATCGCTCCAGGCCGTCCATCTGTTCGGCCTCGTTGAAGCGCAGCCAGCCGCTGTCGCTGAACTTCTCCATGCCGCCGGTGTCGATCGCGGGGGGCAGGGTGGGGCGGATCCGGGGAGCGTGGACCACG
Source organism: Candidatus Sulfomarinibacteraceae bacterium (assembly GCA_963714895.1). Lineage (GTDB taxonomy): Bacteria > Acidobacteriota > Thermoanaerobaculia > Thermoanaerobaculales > Sulfomarinibacteraceae > Sulfomarinibacter. The sequence goes on along the minus strand of CAVQQC010000027.1, from coordinate 123,397 downwards.
CACGACTGGCCTTCGACCTCGAGCCGCCACTCCTCGTCGAGCCGGAGGTGGTAGCGGTAGGTCACGGGAACCCGGATCTCGGTCACCGTTGTCCCGAGCGGGATGAGATCCCAGGCCACCCAGCGCTCGTCGGTGGTGCGCAGAATCTCGGTTGCCTGAAAGGACGCGAGTTCGAGCTTGACTCCGGTATCGGGGGTGAAGCCGGGAATGGCCGCAATGAAGGTGGTGGTAATCGAGCCGCTTTGAAACTTCTCGGCGATGTCGACGACGCCGCTGCCGATCTCACGGACGATGTCCGTTGCCGCCCGCCCGCCTTCCCGGGCGGTTTGCGCGATCTGGTGCACCACCAGGTAACCCAGCAACCCGAGCACGATGACGACGGCGGGCCAGCGCAGAGCCCGGATAGTGTCGAGCAACGGAGAGGAGTGCGGTTCGCCGTGGATTTCCGTCATCCATAGAACGCTACCGGTTTCCGGCCGGGGCTGCAACACCCCGGGAGGCAACCTTTTCGTGTGATGCGGCATCTCATGTTTGAACGATGACAAGCAAAGGAGACGAATCGTGAAAATATCCGAAAAAGCCGCCATCCTCTTTCTCGCCCTGCTCATTGTCGCCGCGTGGGGATTCTCGTATGAGAAATTCGAGGCGACCGTCGACGAAACCGTCGCGTTGTCGCCCGGAGGCGCCGTGTCGCTCGAGAACGTCAACGGCGACGTGACGATCGAAGTGTGGGACCGCGACGAGGTCCGGGTGCAGGCCCTCAAGAGCGCGAGTTCGCAGGAGCTTCTCGACGGTCTCAAGGTCGAGCTCGACGCGAGCCCGACCGCCGTGCGCATCGAGACCGACTACCCGTCGTCGCGGAGCTCGCGGTCTGAGGGACATGATCACTCGAAACGGGGCAACCACCTGCAGGTGGAGTACACCCTGACCGTGCCGCGTTCGGCGGTCGTCGACAGTGTGGATCTGGTCAACGGCAACCTCCTGGTGGTCGGGGTTGAAGGTGGGGTCGAGGCTGAGGCCGTCAACGGCAATATCGTGGTCCGTGAAGGCGCGGGCCATGCCTCGTTGTCAGCCGTCAACGGCGGCATCGAGCTCTACGTCGACCGTCTCGGCAGCTCGGAACAGGTGGAGCTGGAGACCGTCAACGGCTCGATCGATCTCTATCTGTCCGCCTCGGTCGGCGCCGACATCAGCGCCGAGACCGTCAACGGTAAACTCACCAACGACCTCGGGATCGCGGTCAAGAAGGGCAAGTACGTCGGGGCGAGCTTCAACGGCTCGATCGGCGGTGGTGGTTCGCGGGTGGAACTCGAAACCGTCAACGGCAGCATCTCTGTGCATAGTTGGTAAGCAGCAAAAACATGTGTTTTCAAGGCCTCGCCGTCGAGCGGCGGGGCCTTTGTTCATTTAGTATTCAGATGAACGGTTGATTTTTCTTGACCGCCCGGACGCGGGCGGTACAATAACTCATCGTGACGAGAGCCAAAAAGGCAACACCGGCCGGGCGTTATCGTTCGGCTTCGCCCTACGAAAGCCTGGTCGGGTTTTCGCGGGCCGTTCGGCGCGGCTCGCACATCGCGGTCTCGGGGACCGCACCCATCGACGCTAACGGCGAGACGGTGGCCGGCGGGGCCTACGAGCAGGCCACCCGGTGTTTCGAGGTCATCCTCGAGGCTGTCAGGGCGCTGGGTGGTACCCGCGAGGATGTCGTCAGGACGCGCATGTTCGTCACCGACGCCTCCGATTGGGACGCCGTGGGTCGCGCCCATGGTGAGTTCTTCGGGGAAGTCTATCCGGCGGCGACGCTGGTGGTGGTCAAGGGCCTGCTCGATCCGCGGTGGAAGGTGGAGATCGAGGCGGACGCCCAGTTGGTCGGCTGATCGAGCGATTTTGCGACAGTGATTTGTGCCACTGTGTTCATCACGAGCACAGGTCCTCATCGTGATATACTCCGCCCATCACGGTGAACGCGACCCGCCTGATTTACAGCCTTCATTCTTCGTTGCAGCCAACGATGGGGAAGCGTGTCACCCCGGAGCGTTGGCGGCTTGATGGCCGGTCGCGGAGGCGGACGTGAACAACCTGCCGCGGATCCTCCTTGTCGACGAGAGCCCGAGCGATCGTCGGTTGGCCTCCCTGGTGCTGCTGGGTGAGTTCGACGACCTCAACCTCGAGTCGGTCGGCACCGCGGTCGAGTTCGCGGGTGCGCTGGCTGCAGGGCGTTTCGGGATGGTCGTCACCGAGGCCCGCTTCTCGTGGGGCAGCGGTCTCGAAGTCGTCCGTCTGGTTCGCGAGGCCCGGCCGGATTGCCCGGTCATCCTCTTGACCGCCGAGACCGGTGAGGAGTTGTGGAGCGAGACCCTGCGGCTCGGGGTCGACGGCTATATCGCCAAGTCCTCGGATGGGTTCGTGCGCCTGCCATCCGTCGTTCGCTCGGTCTTTTTCCGTACCCGCCGGCGGGCGATGTCGACCGCTCGAGACGCACCCTACCGCCGTTTGGTGGAGTCGCTGCCGGTGGGGGTCTTTTCGGCCACCCTCGACGGCGAGATCCTCGAAGCCAACCCGGCATTCGCGGCGTTGCTGGGTCTGTTCGACCCCGAAGAGGCCGCCTGGTCGAGCTTTCCCGGGGTTTTTGCGGACCCGGCGGCGGCCGAGACGTGGCGCGCCCAGATGGCGTCCGCACGCTATGTCGGGAACCTCGAGACGCGGCTGCAGAGGGCCGACGGTTCATTGGTGTGGGCGCGAGTGTCGTCGTGGGTCGTCAAGGACCCGCACTCGGGCTCCCGCCAGATCCAGGGCGTGATCGCGGGGACCGACGCCCACCACGCTGTTCGACAAGAGCTCGAGGAACGGATCGAAGGCCTCGAACGATCCAACGACGAGCTCGAGAAGTTCGCCTATGTCGTGTCGCACGACCTCCAACAGCCCTTGAGCGTGGTCTCGAGCTATCTCGAACTGCTCGCGGACAGCTGCCGGGAGAATCTTTCCGATACCGAGGAAAGCTACCTCGATCGTGCGGCGGGCAGCGCGCATCGCGTCCAGGAAATGGTGGATGCGGTGCTCAGCTACGCGCGGGTGGATTCACGGGGGCAGCAGTTCACCTCGGTCGATCTGACGGATGTGTTCGAGGAGGTCAAGGGCGGCCTGTGGAAGGAGATCACCTGCGCCAGGGCCGAGATCACCAACGACCCGCTGCCGGTCATCGAGGGCGACCCCTCGCAGATCCCGGCCCTTCTGCAGAACCTCCTTTCCAATGCGCTCAAGTTTGCCGACAAGATCCCCGCCAGGGTTCACCTCGGAGTCAAGGAACGGGACGACGAATGGCAGATTTCCTTTCGCGATGAGGGCATCGGACTCGATCCGGCGCATTTCGAACGGGTGTTCGTGATGTTCCAGCGCCTGCACACCGAAAAGGAGTTCCCGGGCTCCGGGATCGGGCTGGCGATCTGCAAGAGGATCGTCGAACGCCACGGCGGCCGGATCTGGGTCGAGTCGGAGCCGGGCCGTGGCGCGGCCTTTTACTTCACGATTCCAAAACGATCACCTGGCCAGGGGATGTCAATTCGTGAGTGAACGGCTATCATCGTGGGGGCAATAAATGGTTGATCAGGCAAAAAGAAGGGCTCTGCAAAGCGGTGAGAAGGTGCGGCTGCTCCTGGTGGAGGACTGCCCGGATCACGCCGACCTGATCCGCGCCAAGCTCGGCCGTTCGAAGCGGCTCAAGGTCGAGATCACCCACGTCGATCGGCTCGAAAAGGGCCTCGCAAAACTCAAGGCGGGCGTTTTCGACATCGTCCTGCTCGACTTTTCACTGCCCGACAGCTACGGCCTCGACACCTTCAGACGAGCCAACGAGGCCGCGCCGCGGACTCCCATCATCGTCCTCACCAGCCTCGACGACAACGACCTCGCGGTGCAGGCGGTTCGTGAAGGCGCCCAGGACTATCTCATCAAACGCGAGGCCGATACCCGGCTGCTGGTGCGTTCGATCCTCTATGCCATGGAGCGCCAGGCGGCGGAAGAGGCGCTGCGGAACTCCGAGGAACGCTACGCGTTGGCGGTGCGCGGCGCCAACGACGGGCTCTGGGACTGGGACCTCGAGGCCGACCGGGTGTTCTTCTCGCCGCGCTGGAAGTCGATGCTCGATTTCGCGATTCGAGACGTCGGCGACAGCCCCCGTGAGTGGTTGGATCGCATCCATCCCGATGACCGGCCGCCGTTTCGCAGGCACCTCGATGCCCACCTCGCCGGCGCGACCGAACACTTCGAGTTCGAGCACCGGATGCGCAATGCGGCCGGCGAATACCTGTGGGTCCTGGCGCGCGGGGTCGCGGTGCGCGATCACCAGGGCAACCCCTACCGCATGGCGGGTTCGCAGACCGACATCACGGCCCGCAAACGGGCCGAGCACCAGCTGCAGCACGACGCCCTCCACGACGGTCTGACCGGGCTCGCCAACCGGGTCCTCTTCATGGACCGCCTGGCCTGCGCTCTGGCCGACCTGCAGCGGCGGGCCCAACCCAACTTCGCGGTCCTCTATTTCGACCTCGATCGCTTCAAGAACGTCAACGACAGCCTCGGCCACACCGTCGGCGACAAGCTCCTGGTGGGCATCGCCCGCCGGCTCGAACACTTTCTCCGTCCCGGCGACACGGTGGCGCGACTGGGCGGCGACGAGTTCGCGATTCTGATCCACCGGGTCGACGACGCCAGCGGCGCCATCCATGTGGCCGACCGGATCCAGGAAGTCCTGAGCATGAACTTCGCGATCGACGGGCACGATGTCCTGGTGACCACCTCGATCGGCATCGCCCACAGCTCGACCGGTTACACCAACCCCGAGGAGATCCTGCGCGACGCCGACATCGCCATGTACCGCGCCAAGGCCCAGGGCAAGGCCCGTTACGAGATCTTCGACCGCGACATGCACCAGAGCGCAGTGGCCCTGCTCAAGCTCGAGACCGAACTGCGGCGCAGCGTCCACCGCGGCGACTTCCTGATGAACTACCAGCCCATCGTGTCGCTGTCGAGCGGGCGCATCGTCGGGTTCGAGGGGCTGGTCCGGTGGCAGCACCCGGAACGCGGAGTGGTGTTGCCGGATCACTTCATCGCCATCGCCGAGGAGACCGGCCTGATCGTCCCTCTCGGCTGGTGGGTCCTGCGCGAATCGTGCCGCCAGACCCGACGCTGGCAAAGCCGGTTCCCGGCCGATCCGCCGCTGTGGATCAGCGTCAACATGTCGGGCAAGCTCTTCATGAAATCGGACATGGTCGACGAGCTGCTGGGCATCCTCGACGAGACCGGGCTCGAACCGCGCAGCCTGCGGCTCGAGGTGACCGAGAACGTGGTCATGGATCACGCCGACGTGGCCGTGAAGAACCTCATGGAGCTGCGCGCCCTCGGCCTCCAGCTCTCCATCGACGACTTCGGGACCGGCTACTCGTCGCTGAGCTACCTCCAGCGTTTCCACTACGATTCGCTCAAGATCGACCGCTCCTTCGTTTCCAAGTTGGGGATGGCCGGTGACTCACACGCGATCGTCGAAACCATCCTCAACCTCGCCAACAGCCTCGGCATCGGCGTGGTCGCGGAAGGGATCGAGACCGCCGACCAGGTCGACCGTCTGCGCCGGATGCAGTGCCCGCACGGTCAGGGCTTCTGGTTCTCGCGGCCCCTCAGCGTCAGCGCCGCCGAAGAGCTGATCGCCTCCTCACCCTCCTGGTAAAGTTCTTAGTTTTAAGTTCTTAGTTTTGAGTAGTCGTTCCGTGCAACGCAGGCCAAGCAGAGCTTCGAAACTCAAAACTCAAAACTAAAAACTGAGAACTCGCCAGTCAGGATGCAATCCTGACTGGCATTCGCCGGGGGCCCCAGGTGCCGGGTGGGCCGTCGAAACGGCCGGCGCACTTGGTGCCGCAGTGCAGGCAGCGGCCACAGTCGTCGAGGTTCCAGCTGCCCAGGCGGTACCAATCCCGCTCGATCAGGAGACCGCCGCAACTGTGGCAATAGGTGCTGCCTCCGGTGGGGTCGACCACGTTTCCGGTGTAGGCGTAGCGAACGCCATTGGCGATGGCGATACCGCGGGCGCGGCTGAGGGTTGCGGGCGGCGTCGGTGGTACATCGTTCATCTTGAAATCAGGGTGGAAGGCGGTGAAGTGCATGGGCACTTCGGGGCCGAGTGTTCCCACCACCCACCGAGTCATCTCGTCGATCTCCGACGCCGAGTCGTTTTCGCCGGGGATCAGCAGGGTGGTCAGTTCGACCCAGACGTCGGTCTCGTGGACCAGATACTCGAGGGTCTCGAGCACCGGCCGCAACTCACCGCCGCAGAGCTTTTTGTAGAAGCGGTCGGTAAACGCCTTGAGGTCGACATTGGCAGCATCCATGTGGGCGAAGAATTCGGCCCGCGGTTCGGGCAGAATCTCGCCGGCGGTGACCGCAACCGTGGCGACGCCGCGCTCGTGACAGGCCGCGGCCACGTCCACCGCGTACTCGAGGAAGATCACCGGGTCGTTGTAGGTGAAGGCGACGCTTCGACTCCCGGAAGATGCTGCCGCCTGTGCGATGGCCTCCGGCGACGCGGAGTCGGCGAGGGTGTCGGTCTCGCGCGACTTGGAGATCGACCAGTTCTGGCAGAAGCGGCAGGCCAGGTTGCAGCCCGCCGTGCCGAAGGACAAAACTCCTGTGCCGGGGTAGAAGTGGTTGAGCGGCTTCTTCTCGATCGGGTCGACGCAGAACCCCGAAGAACGGCCGTAGGTCGTGAGCACGACCCCGCCGTCGATGTTCTGCCGCACGAAGCAGAAGCCCCGCTGGCCCTCCTTGAGCTTGCACAGGCGCGGGCACACCTCACACACCACTCGATCCTCGTCGAGCGCGCTCCAGTACCGTCCGGACACCACCGAGTTCATCTCTCCATTGATGATCCCGACCCGGCCGGTTGTCAAGCGCTTCGATAGAGTCCTTCCGGCTTGCACATCCCGATTCTCTGCGCTGCATTGCCCGTGAGTGCCCCCTCCGAAGATATTTGCGCCCGAAGCACCCACTCAGGTCAATTAAAGGCGATCGCAAAATCGTTCGGAGACGGCACGTCCGGTCAGCGCGAACGGTGAATCGTTATCGAGCGGTCGGGTGAACCCGCCCTTCCGCGCGCTTCCCGAGAGGAGCCACCCTGAACATTGTTGGCCCTCAGCGCGCCGCCGAAGTGAAAGCTCGAGAATCCAACAATGTTCAAAATGGCACCTCCGCCGCATGAGGCTCGTATCAGCACGGGCTTCCCGAGAGGATGCCAGGCACGCCGTCATGATGTTGAGGACAACATCATGACGGGAGCCAGGCACCTCCGCCGCACGCGGTTTCTCCCTTTCTCCCTTTCTCCCTTTCCCCCCTGCAGGCTGCAAGCCGAATGGAAGACCCGGACGGTGTAGATTTGTTCGGCCTGCATGACTGACTCCACCAACACCCGCGGCATTCCGCCCGACTACGATCCAGCCGATCTTCGCTCGCCCGCGCGGTGGGAGCTGGTGCGGGAAGGGCGGGTCGTCTTCGAACGGCTGGCGCTTGCGGCCACGATCTCTCGGATCCGAGCCGACGCACCTCGCGGGTCGGGCGAACCCGTCATGGTGGTGCCCGGATTTGCCACCGACGACTCCTGGACCGCGCGGTTACGTTCGTTTCTCACGTCGATCGGATACGGGGCCCGCGGTTGGGGCCTCGGGCGCAATGATGGCCGGGTCCCGAAGCTGGTGCCGGCCGTTGTCGAGCAGGTGGAAAGAGTGGCGACCGAGGTCGGACGGCCGATCAGTTTGATCGGCTGGAGCCTGGGCGGCTACCTGGTGCGCGAGGCAGCCCGTGAGCGGCCGGAGTTGGTGGAAAGCGTAATCACCCTGGGGGCGCCGGTGGTCGGCGGACCCACCTACACGGCCTCGGCGCCGATGTACCTGAAAAAGGGCTACGACCTCAAGGAAATCGCGGCAACCGTCCTCGAGCGCGAAGAGCGTCCGATCACCGTGCCGGTGTTCGCCGTCTTCAGCCGGTCGGACGGTGTCGTCGCCTGGCGCGCGTGTATCGACACCTTTGACAATCCACTCGTGGAGCACCACGAGGTCGTCTCGACCCACCTCGGCATGGTCAACTCACCCCGGGTCTTCCACCTCGTCGCCGAACTGCTCGCCTGACCCGACCGTAGGTGTCGGGCACCTCATCGCGGTTGTTCCGGTCAAAGAGAGATTCAGTTGATGGGCACGGCCCGCACGACACGCAGGGGAACCTGTTGCGCTCGCAGGCGCGCCGCCTCTGCCGCCACATCCTCGGCGAGGCCTGTGACCGAAAATCCACCTTCGCGGTGGACGACGACGCTGCCTTCAGCCCCGTCATAAATCGAGACCCAGTCGTTGATCTTCTCCACTCGCGTTCCTTCTTCGGAGAGAACCCACTCGAAGAGGGCTGCACTGTCGATCAGACCGTAAGGGTCTTCATGGCGGGTGAAGGGTAACTTCGGAATGCCTTTGGGCTCTTTGAGGATCTCGACCAACGGGTGCGCCCGCTCTTCGCGGACGATCAATACAGGCCTTTTCTCGACAATGACCGTCGGAACTTCGGCAGCTTCGCGGAGAAGTGCCTCATGGGCGGCTGCCATGGCGCTGTAGTCTTCGAGATCCGCCCGAACGACGGACGCACCCGCAACAACGACCAACGCCGCGATAACGCCTGCGAATACTCGGATGGTGTTGTGCCTCTGCGGCAACCTCTCGATCAGGGCGCTGACCCACAGCGAGACCAGCAGCAGAAAGCCGGCGTAGGGGATCGCCAGGTAGCGCTGGGGCATGTGGGGAACCATCAACGTCGGCAGGGTCGGCACTATGAGAAGGGACAACGCGACCCAGGTGCCCGCCACCCGCCACCGCAGACAGGCGACCGCTATCAGGACAACCGCGGCCAACGCAATCAAACCCTCCCAGGTCGCCCCAACCACGAAGGGCGAGGATTCGCGGAGATAGAAGAAGGCCGCCAGCTGTTGCGGGATCCTGGCCAGGATGTGGGGGCCGAGTTCGAAATACGATCTGGTTGTCGGGAAGACAAGGAATCGGGTGATCGTGTAGAGCGCCGCCGCGATCCCGACCAGGGCCGTGGGCAGCACGGCTTCGCGCAGCGATTTCCGACGATCGAACTCAAGAGCGGCGACGAGAGCCGGCGTCACGACCCAGGTCTCTTTGGCGGCGACGGCCGCCAGAATTGCGATGGTGGCGAGCGCGATCCGGCCGACGCTCCACGGCACACCCTTGCGCGGCCATATGGCGATCAGCACCAGCCAGGGCAACAGTAACAACGGCTGGTGCCGGCAAGCGACGACAAAGGCCGACTCGTCGGTGAACGGCGAAGTCACCCACACCAGGGCCACGATCGCGGCTGCGGTCGAACTGAGGCCGAGCCGCCGCCCGGCGCCTGCTAACGCCAACGCAACCAGGCCGTGCAGCACGAGAGACGTGGTGCGATAACCGCGAGCATCAAAACCACCCCAGAAAAAGCGGTCGGCCACCAGCGTCCAGGTCGTGGAGGGCCGCAAAAATGTATCGAGATCCGACAAGAGAAGAGCCGGCCGATGCGCCGCGTGGTGCGCAAGCTGGACCCACTGGTAGCTGTCACCAGTCAGCGCCAACGACACTGCCGGCCCATGCAGCAGCGTCACCGCTACCGCAATCAGCGCCGCAGACAACAGGGCCGCCACCAGACCGTGTCCGGGGACCTTGAAACGGGGGTCGTCTCCGAGGTCATTCACCCGACCATTTTACCCGACGGCTCCGACTGGCGGTCTAGGGCGCAGACATACCGGGCACACCGCGATTTCGAATATCATTGAGAGACGACCTCAATCCTCTTTGGTGCCCCAATGGCGCGATGGACTGTCGCAACAGCGATGCCTTCATTTGAGGTCCCGCGCCCGTTGAAACGAAGATTTCCTGTTCACCAGCGAACCTGCGGCGTCATCCTTCGTTAGAATTCAGGGCAGCACTTTGGAGGGTCTCGTGCTTTCGATCTCGAATCTGTCGAAGACGTACTCGAATGGTGTGAAGGCGCTGTGCGGCGTGAGCCTGGATCTCGGGCCCGGGCTGTTCGGTCTGCTGGGACCGAACGGCGCGGGGAAATCGACGCTCATGCGCACGATCGCCACACTCCAGAAACCCGATGCCGGACGGATCGAGTTCGACGGAGTCGACGTCGTCGACGAGCCGTCCGCGATCCGGTCGCGGCTCGGCTATCTCCCTCAGGAGTTCAGCGTTTACCCGAAGATCCCCGCCGTAGACATGCTCGACCATCTCGCGGTCCTGAAAGGAGTCGGCAACCGCGCCACCCGACGCGAGCAGGTCGGGTCACTGCTCAGCCTGACCAACCTGTGGAACGTACGGAAGACACCCGTGAGCACGTTCTCGGGGGGGATGAAACAGCGCTTCGGCATCGCGCAGGCATTGCTCGGCAACCCGAGCGTCGTCATCGTCGACGAGCCGACGGCGGGGCTCGATCCCGAGGAGCGCAACCGCTTTCTCAACCTCCTGAGCGAGATCGGCGAGAACGTCGTCATCATCCTCTCGACCCACATCGTCGAAGACGTGCGTGACCTCTGCCCACGGATGGCGATCCTGGCGGAAGGGCGCATCCTGCTCGAAGGTGCGCCCGACGATCTAATTTCCGGCCTCGAGGGGCAGGTGTGGCGCAAGACCGTGGCGAAGGAAAGGCTGGAGGCTCTGCGGGCGGAGGTGACGGTCATCTCGACCCACCTCCGTTCGGGGGTCACCGTCATCCATGTGCTTGCCGACAGCCCGCCAGAACCGGGTTTTGAACCGGTCGCCCCCGATCTCGAGGACGTCTACTTCTCGGCGCTTTCCCGGTCACGAACCGCGGCCTGACGGGCGGAAGCGACGTGTTCCCGGACATCATCCGCTTCGAGTGGCGCTACCACACGCGCCAGTTCTCGTTCGTCGCCGGCGCAGCGATCTTCGCCGTGCTCGGTTTCGTGTTGACCGTCGGTCTCGGGCGGCAGGACGTCCAGGCGAACTCGCCGTACCTCATCGTCGAAGTCGCCGCCCTGCTTTCGCTGATGTCGATCTTCCCGCTCACGGTCTTCAGCGCGAGCGCGATTTTGCGCGACCGCGACCACAAGATGGAAGAGATCGTCTTCTCGACCGCCATCGGGAAAGGGACTTTCCTCTTCGGACGATTCTCGGGTGCCATGCTCGCATCGCTCACGCTGATGCTGTTCGCGATGGCGGGGATGATCGTGGCGCCGCTCTCCGGAGTGATCGACCCGGAGCGCGTCGGGCCCCTGATCCTTGTTCACTACCTGCAGGCCTTCGCCTTCGTGATCCTGCCGGACATCCTCTTCACGGCGACGGTCGTTTTCGCGGTCGCTGCTCTAACGCGCAGCGCGCCGGCGAGCTACGTCGGGAGCGTGGTTCTCTACGCTCTCTACTTCGTCGCCGCCGCCCTCACGAACTCACCCCTGATGGCGGCGTCGGCGTCCAACGCGGGAGCCCCGATGAGCCTCGCTGCGCTCGTCGATCCGTTCGGACTCACCGCCTTATTCGAGCAGACGCGCTACTGGACGATTCTGGAGCGCGATACGCAGATGATCGCCCTGGCAGGGAACTTCCTCGTCAACCGCGTCATCTGGATATTCGTGGCGCTGATGTTTCTCGCCGTTGTCTTTCGCGTCTATCCCTTCCGGCTGATCGCCCATTCGCGCCGCCGCGAAACGGAGCTGGACGAGGAGACCTTCGCGGCGCCCCTGCCATATCGAACCCTGGATCCTCTTCCCGGCGCGGTTTCGCAGTTCTCTTCGGCCGCGAAATTGGAGATCCGCCTCCTGATGCGCAATTTCCCGTTCCTCGTACTCCTCCTCACCTGGGTCGTCTTTGCGGTTCCCGAAGTCTGGGGAGCGGTGACCAGCGGCGAATACGGGGCGGCGTTCCTGCCGACGACGAGCCTCGTCATCTCCCGGCTCCGGCAGCCGCTCGCGGTCTTCGGCACGCTCGCGATGATCTATTGGTCTGCTGAAGCATTCTGGAGGGAGCGGAGTGTCGGGATCGACCCGATCATCTCGGCGACCCCGATCGCCGGGCCCGTTCTCTTCGGGTCGAAAGTCGCAGCCCTGGCGGCTATGTCGAGCGTTCTCGGGGCTGTTGCCGTCGCGGTCGGAGTCGTGATCCAGCTCATCCGCGGCGGAGCGCCCATCGAGCCCGGTGTCTACCTCGGGTTTGTCATCCTCGGCGTGACGCCACTTCTTATCTTTGCAGCCGGGTGCGGGGTGATCCAGGTTCTGTCCCCGGGCAAGTACTCCGGCATGCTCTTCACCTTCCTGTTGGCCGCCTTTGTGCACCGGGGCGGTGTGGTAGGCGTCGAGCACCATCTCTTGCGCTTTGCGACCGCCCCGCCCGTCGGGCACTCCGGCATGGGTGGCTTCGGCGACTCGATCAGGGCGTTTGCGTGGTTCTCCCTCTACTGGGCGCTCGTGGTCTCGGCGTTCGCCTTCGCGGCTGGGCTTCTGTGGCGGCGGCACGATGACGAGCGGTTGATCTCCCGTCTGTGGTCGGCCACCGGGACCTCTTCGAAGGGCGAGCGACTCGCGCTCTCCTCGTTGGCCCTGGCCGCAGCGCTCGTCGGCGCATTCATCTTCACGAATACCAACATCCTGAACCGCTACGAATCCGCGGAACAGGTCCTCGACTGGAAGGCGGCGTACGAACGGACCTACGGATCGCTCTCCGGTGACGTGCAGCCGCGAATCGAACGGATCGAATCGAACGTCGATATCGACCCGGAGGCGCGGCGGCTTCGACTCGCAGGACGGTATCTCTTGACGAACCGCTCGACCCAACCGATCCCGCGCCTCCTCGTCTCGGTCCGGCGGGACGCGAAACGGGCGTCGCTCGCCGTCGACGGCCGGCCTCCCGATTCCGTCGACGCGCGTTTCGGGATGCACACCATCCACCTCGAGCGCCCGTTGCTGCCGGGAGAGTCGGTCACGCTGACGTTCGACGTCGCCTACGCAGCGCCGGGCTTCACCAACGACGGCCCAGACAATCCGGTGGAGGGCAACGGCTCGTTCGTCATGGGGTTCCTGAGGTTACCCGGAGTCGGCTATCGCTCGAGCTACGAGATCCGGGACCCCCGCGAGCGCGCGAAGCGGGGCCTGCCGCGCAGGCGCGGCGGAACCCAACTCACCGGCGAGTCGGAGGACGATGACGTCCCCCGGGACGAGTGGGTCTCGGTCGATACGACGATCTCCACCAAGGAGGGACAGATCGCGGTGGCTCCTGGGCGGCTCATCGAAGCCGAGCTCGAGGACGGCCGAAGCACATTCCACTACCGGACCGACCACCCGATCCCCAACGTGCTCGCCTTCGTCTCGGCCCGCTATGAGGTCACCCGCGCTCAGCACGCGGGAATCGGCATCGAAATCTATTCGCACCCGGACCACGCGAAGAACGTTCCGGCAATTCTCGAGACCGCCCGCGCGTCGCTCGACGTGTTCCAGGAGGCGTTTGGACCCTACCCGCATCGCGAGCTTCGGATAGCGGAGGTGCCGTCGAGCGCGAATTTCGGGGGGTTCGCGACACCCGGGCTCGTGCTCCTGGCCGAGAATCGCGTGTTCTTCGTCGATGGCACGCGGGATCAACCGATCGACCTCCTCTGCCGGCGGGTCGCCCACGAGATCGCGCACCAGTGGTGGGGACACCATCTCGTGCCCGCCTCGGTCGACGGCGGCACCTTCCTTACCGAGAGTGTGACGAAATACGCTGAGACACTCGTGCTCGAGCGCATGCACGGCGCGGAGCAGGTCCGAAATCTGCGTGCGGTCGAACTCGACCGATACCTGTCAGGTAGAGCCGGTCAGGAGGAACCACCACTGTTCGAGGCCGGCAACCAGGCGTTTCTCTTCTACTCCAAGGGTCTACTCGTCATGAACTCACTGCGCGAACTTCTCGGCGGCGAGGCGTTGGGATCTGCACTGCGGTCGTTGATGATGGCGGAATCCGGACCGACCGGCAACGCCACGACGCTCGACCTGCTGGCACACCTCGAGGCCGTTGCGCCGGTCTCCGACCAACCGTTGATCGACGATTGGATGAAGAGGGTCGTTCTGTACGACCTGGCCGTCTGTTCGGCCAGGTCGACCCGCCTGCCTGACGGCCGGTTCGAGATCACGGTGGACGTGCGGGCGTCGAAGGTTCTGGTGGACGAGGCGGGACAGGAAGTGCCGATGACGATGAATGAGATGATCGGCGTGGCGCTTCACACGGGTGATGCCGACGAAACCCCGGCCCGGTTCGAGAAGGTCCGGATTCGGTCAGGGATGAACGAGCTGACATTCGTCGTCGAGAACGAACCGGCGTCCGTCGGAGTCGACCCCGAGATCCTGCGGATCGACCGCAACCGTCTCGACAACGTGTGGAGGATCGGCAGCGGATCGTGAGGGGGAAACCCTGTTGAGGTCCTGTGCCGCCTTCGCAAGAACGGCGAGCCGCCTCTCGCCTTCGGAGGTTCCCTCGCAGGTTGATTCCCGTGCGACCTGGCGGGGACCGCCGGAACGGACAGCGGCGCTGACTCTTCCGGTGGGAGGGTGATCGGGCGTAGACTATCTCAAGGAAGGCGGACGTCTTTTCAACAGGGAGGTTGGCGATGTTCAGGGCGAATCGGCGTGCTGGGCAGGCGTTGATTGTGGCGGGGTGTTTCGCTGCGGTTCCTTGTTTCTCGGGCTCGGTCGCCCACTGGCCGTTCGACGAAAGCGGCGGTGACACCGCCTACGACGTTGTGGGTTCGAATGACGGGTCCCTCGCCGGGTCTGCAACCCTCGGCGTCGAGGGGGTGGCCGGCGGCGCCGTGAGCCTCAACCGCGCCACCGGAGACTACGTGGACATGGGTCTGGCCTTCGACTTCACCACCGGCGACTTCTCGATCTCGGTGTGGGTCAAGACGACGACCCAGGACGTCGAAAGCGTGGTCGTCGGCAAGCACCAGTCCGGGGTAGTGGCGGGTTATTTCCTGTGTGTCAACACTACCAGCAGTTACGGCCAGGCCGACAAGGCCTTCTTCTACCAGTCGGGAAACCCCACTCACGACCCGGTTACGACGACCACCGTCAACGACGGCGCGTGGCACCACATCGTCGCCGTTTACACCTCCGGTGGTGTGGCCGAGATCTTCGTCGACGGCACACCCGCCGAGGACAGCCGCGCGAGCGACGCGATCAGCGGGGTATCGGCGGTGTTCATGGTCGGCGGGATCAGCTACGGGCCGACCCCTGTCGGGCTCTATAGCGGATTGGTGGATGACCTCCAGCTCTACGACCACGCTCTGACCGGCGAAGAAATCCAGTTCCTCTATGAACACCCGGGGCTCAAGACCACCGACCGGGTGTTCTCCGATGGCTTCGAGTCCGGTGACACCCTGAACTGGAGCAGCTCGGTCGGCGGTTGAATCGGCCGCCAACCGCGGCGTTGGATCTCACTCCCCGACATAGGCCCGATAGCGGTCCGCCTCGTCGGTCTTGCCCGCCTCTTCGTAGAAGTTCACGAGTTGCTGCGCGGCGTTGCGCGTGGACGGGTGCTCGTCTCCCACGTTGGCGAGGAATACGTCGAAGGCCGCGACCAGCTGCCGCTCCGCTTCGGCAGACCTTCCGAGGCGGGCCAACACGATTCCGGAGTCGACGCGGGCGCGCGCCGTCACAATGTGGTCGCTGCCGTTCATGCGCTCGGAGATCTCCAGCGCCTGGAAGTGGACCGCCAGCGCCTCGTTGTCGCGGTGCAGAGAGCCGAGTGCCATACCCTCGTTGCGTAGGACCGCGAGGACATCGGGGTGGTCGAGTCCGCGCGCCTCGATCAGAATCGGTTTGAGCTCCCGGAAGATCGACAGCGCACGTTCGTAATCGCCCCCGATCAAGGCGACCGCGCCCACATTCAGACCGGTTCGCACCACATCGATGTGGTTCGGACCGAGGTTGCGGGAGCGGATGTCCCGCACCTGTTCGAGAGCGGCGAAGGTCTCGTCGACACGGCCCAGCCTGTACAACACGCCGCCGCGGTTTTCGAGGCAGGTGGCGTATTCGGGGTGGTCGGTCCCGAATCTCTTCTCGTGGAGCGCCAGTGCCAGGTCGAAGTCGGCAAGGGCGCCCTCGTAGTCGCCGCTCTGGCTGTGATACTGGGCGGCATTGTTGAGATAGGTCAGCACCGCGCCGTTGTCGGGGTCGATCGTCCTCGCGCGCTCGTAGGCCAGACGCGAAAGGACCTCGGCCTCGGCGGCGTTGGCATCACGCTCGGCCAGAAGGGTGGCGCGGAGGCCGAAGTTCTCGGCGGAGAGGATCAGCCGCTCACCCTCGGTCCCGGAAGCCATTTCTTCGCACCGACCGAGCTCGGACTCTGCCTCGGCGAAGCGCTGCGCATAGAGGAGGTTGCGGGTCAGGTGCTGACAGGCGTTCAACCGGTCCTCGAGCCCCGCCCCGGGGTCGTGGCTGAAGATCCTCGAGGCATCGGCCGCGCTCTCCACTGCCCCGTTGTAGTCGGCGGATCTCTGCTTCAGCGTGGCTTCGATCAGGCGCAGTACACCCATGCTGTGCTGAATCCTGCCCTCCCTGGTCGATTCTCATCCGGACCGCGCGTTCGATCTGTGCGGCCGCCGGTTCCAT
This sequence comes from Candidatus Sulfomarinibacteraceae bacterium, assembly GCA_963714895.1. Taxonomy (GTDB): domain Bacteria; phylum Acidobacteriota; class Thermoanaerobaculia; order Thermoanaerobaculales; family Sulfomarinibacteraceae; genus Sulfomarinibacter. The sequence goes on along the minus strand of CAVQQC010000027.1, from coordinate 106,725 downwards.
TTTGCCGAGCCCGAGATAGGCGTTGCCGAGCACCGCGCGCATCGAGGCCTCGACCTCTGGCTGCCCTTTGAACGCAGTCCCGATCTGCGGCACGGCGGCATCGAGGGCCTGGACCACGGTCGCGTTGCGATCACCGCCGGACCACGGATCGGCCGAGGTGAAGGTGGTGGCGAGAAACTCGTTCATCGCCTCGGCCTTCGCCGCTTCGGCCTCCGCACGGTCCCGCTCTCGAGCAACCACCGTGGCCTGGTAGGTCATGGTGATGGCGATCGCGATCAGCGCGAACACCGCTATTGCGGCGGCGGCAACGCCGAGGCGATGGCGGCGAACGAACCGGCCCGCGCGGTAGCCGACCGTCGGCGGGCGCGCCGCGATCGGCTGCGACTCCAGGTAGCGTTCGACGTCCTCGGCCATCGCTGCGGCGGAGCCGTAACGACGTCCGGGCTCCTTCTCGAGGGCGTGGCGGACGATCGTCTCGACATCGGCGTCGAGACGCCGGGTGCCGTGCCAGCTCGATGAGAGCGGAGCCGGGTCCTGTTCGCAGATCACCCGCACCGCCTCGATCAATGCCGCCCGCGCGAGATCGTAGGGGCGGCTTCCGGTCAGCATCTCGTACAGGATCACCCCGAGAGCGTAGACGTCGGTCCTGACGTCGATCGCTCCGGCGTCGCCGCGCGCCTGCTCCGGCGCCATGTAGGGCAGGGTGCCCTTGATCATCCCGATCTCGGTCAGCATCGTTGCCGCCTCGAGGTCGGCGTCGGTGAGCCGGGCGAGACCGAAATCGAGGATCTTGATGACCGGCCCGCGGGCCCCCGAGCCGCTGCCTGTCATCGAGGCTTCGTTGGCCACCACCATGATGTTCCCGGGTTTGAGATCGCGGTGGATGACGCCGCGCTGGTGGGCGGAGTGGACCGCGTCCGCGATCGTGCGGAACAGCTCCAACCGCAGCTCGAGCTCTTGCGGTGTGATTTCCGTCGCCCGCACCTTGAGCCAAGCACCGAGGGTCACACCCTGCACGAGTTCCATGGCGAAGAACGGCTCGTCGCGATCGGTGCGGCCGGCTTCGTAGATCGCGGCGATGTTGGGGTGTTCGAGACGTGCCAGGGTCGCAGCCTCGCGTTCGAACATCCGCACCCGCAGCTCGTCGACCGCGGTCCCCTGGCGCATCACCTTGAGCGCGACGCGCCGGCGAGGCTGCTGTTGTTCGGCTTCGTAGACAACGCCCATGCCGCCCTTGCCGAGCTGGCGCAGGATGCGGTAGCGGCCGATCGCCTCCGGCAGATCGCGGTCCCCGGCGGAGTCGTCGCCGGTGAAATCCTGATCCATCGGGGCCTCGACCGTTTCGGAAAGCGACCGCGTCAGATCGTGTTCGTCCTGGGTAACATCGTGCGGTTTGTCGGTGTCGTCCGTCATGTGTCCTCGCCTTCCCGGTGCCGGGTCTCTCACCCTCTGCGCCTTTGCGTTGTCTTTGCCTGCAGCCGGGGGTCTTCAGAGTTGTTTATTGGCTGGCAGGAGCTTTCCGCTGACCTCGCCGAAGCCGACCCGGACGCCATCGGTCTCGCAGTGGCCGCGCAGGATGACGGTGTCGCCGTCGGCGAGGAATTTTCTCTCCTCGCCGTTGGCCAGGGTGATGGGCTCCGAGCCGCGCCAGCTGAGTTCGAGCATCGAGCCGCGCTCGTGCTTCTCCGGGCCCGAGATGGTGCCCGATCCGTAGAGGTCGCCGGGGCGGGTGTTGCAGCCGTTGACGGTGTGGTGGGCGAGCTGCTGGCACATGCTCCAGTACATGTATTTGAAGTTCGAGGTGGCGATTGTTTCCGGCGCCGCGGTCTTTTCCGGTCGGAGCTGGACCTCGAGCCGGATGTCGTAGGCGCATTGGCCGGGTTGTTTGAGGTAGGGGAGGGGCTCGGGGTCGTTCTGGGCGGGGCCCGCGCAGCGGAAGGGCTCGAGGGCGTCCATGGTCACCACCCAGGGTGAGATCGAGGTCGCGAAGTTCTTGGCCAGGAAGGGGCCCAGCGGCACGTACTCCCAGGCCTGGATGTCGCGCGCCGACCAGTCGTTGACCAGGACCATCCCGAAGATGTGGTCGGCTGTCTTGTCGATCGGGATCGGCGTGCCGAGGTCGTTGCCCGGGCCGACGAAGAAGCCCATCTCGAGCTCGAAGTCCATCAGGCGGCTGGGGCCGTAGCCCGGCGCCTCGGCGTCGGGGGGCTTGGTCTGGCCCATCGGCCGGCGGACGTCGGTGCCGCTGACGACCACCGAGCTCGCGCGGCCGTGGTAGCCCACCGGGAGGTGGAGCCAGTTGGCCTGGAGGGCGTTGTCGGCACCGCGCAGCATGATGCCGACGTTGGTGGCGTGTTCGCGCGAGGAGTAGAAATCGGTGTAGTCGCCGATGGTGGCCGGCAGCTGCATCTCGACGCTCGCTGCCGGCACCAGGGCGGCGTTGCGGAGACCGGCGTCGTCCCGCAGAGCGGGCTGGTCGTGACGGAGCAACTGGGTCAGCTTGGCCCGCACCTCGCGCCACGCCGGGCGACCGAGGGCCATGAAGGCGTTGAGGCTGGAAAGACCGAGGACCGCAGCGGTGCCCAGTTCGGGACCGTTGAGCAGCCCGCGGTCCGCGAGCACCGACAGATCGAGGATCTGGTCGCCGATCGCGACCCCGATCCGGGGGCCCGCCCCGAAGGCCGGTTTGAAGACGCCGTAGGGGAGGTTGTGGATCGTGAAGTCCGAGCCGGCGGGCACCTCGATGAAGGAACGCAGTTCGGGGTCGGGACGGGTCATTGCAAGGGCTCCTTTGTGTGGTCGATGATGGCGAGCGCCCGGAGGTCGTCGCGCGGTTCTGCAAAGCTGCAACTGCCGAAGGTCGTCAGCACTCCGGACCGGGCCGCGGCCACCTCGGCGGCCGAGGCCTCGAGATCGCGCCACGCCACCCGGTCGGCCTCGACGACGAAGGACTGCGGGTCGGTGTCGGCGATGATCTCGGTGAGCCTTCTGACCGGCAGGTCGTGGGTGTGAGCCATGACCGAGGCCGTGAACAGATTGAGGAAACCGTGAACGACGGCGCCGAGCGTGTCGTCGGTGTGGCGGAAGGGGTGGTGCAGCCCCTGGGTGGCCTTGATCGGCACGCCGGTCGCGCGGCAGGTGGCGATTGCCGCGGCCACCGCCATCGGTTCCGGGATCGCCGCCGCGTCGAGACCGCCGCAGCGGATCTTGAGGCCGAGCCGGTGGTCACCACCGGCGGTGCGGGTGGCGTCGCGGATGGCTGCCGCCGCGGCCGGCAACCGAGGCCGCCAGTCGCCGAGGAGCGAGACCTCGAAGTATGGCGTCATCGCGGTCGATCCGTTTGCGGTGAGGCTTCGCCACGCCTTTTCGACCGCCACTGCCGCACCGCCCGCCTCCGGCAGACGGACCTCGAACACGTCGGCCGTCGCGCGGCCCTCCTGGCGGGAGAGGAAGGCCCGGATCAGGGCGGCGTCTTCATCGGTGGCCTTCAGGAAATCATCCAGAGTGGCGCCGCCGCGACCGAGCACGGCGATCTCGATCTTCGATGCTCCAACCGCGGTTTCCGTCAGCAGGAATTCGAGCTCCTCGAGGCGCCCCGCCGGACACACGAACCGGGCCAGCATCCAACTGTCTTCGGACTGGCGGTGGACGAGGTAGCGGGAGAAGGCGTCCTCCATCGAGAGAGCGGCCGGCGGGAAGAGTCCGGCATAGTCGATGATGCCTTCAAACAGCGCGTGCGCACAGGGTTTCATGGGACCTCCGGTCGGGTTGGGCTATGGTAGCAATTCCGGAGCGGGAATCCGCAGAGCGGATTCCCGCTCCGGAATTGCGTAGAATAGCGCGTCGGAGGGGCCTCGTGATGATGAAGCCGTACAGGTTTGGTGTTTCAGGTCGTGGTCGCTGCAGCGGCCATCGTATGGGGAGTCTCGCTCTCTGCTGCCGCCGCTGATGTGGAGGTGGCCAATCCGGGCTTCGAGCGGTTGGAGCCTGGTGGAGCGATCACCGGGTGGCAGCTCGCGGTGGTTGCGTCGAGCGTCGGCGCCGAATTCGTCGCCGTCACCGACCAGATGCACGACGGCGTCGGCAGCGCGAAGTTGGCCGTAAGAGGGCACGGCAAGGCGACCGCGGTCTCCGGGCCGGTGGCGCTCGAGGTCGGCAAGCTCTACCGCCTCAGCGGCTGGATCCGCACCGAGGGCGTGATTTCGGATCCCATCCGCCAAATACCCGACGGCCCTGCCCGCGTGCCTCAGCATGCAGGCCCTGCCCTTCACCATGCACTCGTCTGCGGTCGGCGGCGACTCGGATTGGACGCGGGTGGATCAGCTCTTTATCGCGGTCGCCGCAGAAGACCGGGTCGAGCTCCACCTGGGCTACAACGGCACCGCCCGCGGCACCGCGTGGTTTGACGACATCCGGATCGAGCGGGTCGAGGACATCGCCGCCTACATCCCGCCCGAGACCGTGCGCTGGTCGGGCGACGGCTTCCGCTACGACGACCAGGGGTGGATCTTCATCCACATCGAGGGCGAGCCTTACGAGCGCGGCTATCAGTATGGATCGCTGATGCCCGACGAGATCGCCGAGTACGTCCGCAAGCTCGGCGTGCTGCAGCACAAGGAGGACCCGGAAGCGGGTTGGCAGACCATCCGCTTCGAGACCGACGCGCTCTTTCTGCGCAAGTACGACGACGAGTACCTGACCGAGATGCAGGGCATCGCCGACGGCGCCGCCGATGCCGGCGGCGAGGTCTGGGGACGGCCCGTCGACCTCCGCGACATCGTGGCCCTGAACTCGGTGGTCGATCTCGGCCAGCTCGAGGACGCCCTCGAAGTGACCCCGAACTCGCTCACCGGGCAGGCCTTCGCCTCGCCCGACGAGGAACTCGACGTCGAGGTCGAGCAGCACAAGTGCTCGGCCTTCGCCGCCACCGGCCCGGCGACCAGGAACGGCGACATCGTTTTCGGCCAGATCTTCATGTGGGGCGGTTTCACCGGCGTCCACTGGAACGTCATCACCGACATCGAGCCCTCCGAAGGCCACCGCCTCGTCTACCACACATTCCCCGGCGGCATTCACTCAGGGGCCGACTTCTACCTCAACTCGGCCGGGATCGCTTTCGGTGAGACCACCGTGATGCAGACGCCCTACGAGGAGGACTCGACCCCGCAGTCCAACCGCGCCCGCAAGGCGGCCCAGTACTCGGCCTCGATCGACGACGTGGTCCGCATCCTGTGGGAGAAGAACAACGGGATGTACACCAACGACTGGCCGATCGCCGACTTCAAGACCGGCGAGGTGGCGATCCTCCTCCTCGGCACCCACACCAAGAAGCTGTGGCGAACCTCCGAGGACATGAGCCCGTTCGGGACGCCCGGTTTTCTGTGGGCCAACAACAACAACCGCGACCCCGAGGTGCGCAAGGAGTACGTGGCGCAGCCCGACGACCGACCCTTCGATCTCATGTTCTCGCCGTGGAACCGCGATGTGGCCTTCAACGAGTTCTACGCCGAGTACAAGGGCAAGATCGACGCCACACGCCGGCGTCGGGTTGTGGGCGTCGTCGCCCGTCAACCGCGCCCACGCCTGCGACGGCAAGATCACCAACACCGAGATGGCTCTGCAGATGGTCTTTCTCGCCCACCACGGCAAGGTGACCCTGCGCGAGAAGTTCCCGACCAACGGCTGGCGCTATCTCCCCGATCTGCCCGGCGCCGAGCCCCACCTCAGCCTCGGCTACTCGGTGGTGAGCCCGATCTTCGTCGCCGACCAGCTCAAGGCGGCGCGGAAGGAAGCGATCGCGAAGGCGGAAGCCCCGGATGAGGAAGCCCTCGAACTCGGAGACCTCGCGCCGGAGTTCGAAATCACCAAGAAGGACCTCTGGCGAGGCACCGTCGAACCGGCGAGCCCGGCCGTGAGCTGGTTCGTCAGCGCCACTGCGGCCTACTGGCGAATGCTCGACGGTCTCGACGACGAGGATGCGGTTGCTGCTGCCGAACAGCTGGCCGACGACCTGGCGGCTCTCGAGGTTCGCTACCTCTACACGGTGTCCCGCGAGGACGACCTTCCGGCGATCAACGCCAAACGCGCCTACGACCGCTACGGTCCCTATCTGCTGCCGCGGATCAAGGGCACCTTCGCCCTCCACCAGCTGCGGCTCCTGCTCGGCAACGACGTTTTCTTCGACGTCATGTCAACGACCCACGAACGCTTCCGCGGCACCGAGATGACCACGCTCCAATTCATCGAAGTGGCGGAGGAGGTGTCCGGCAAGGTGCTGACGCCCTTCGTCCGCCAGTGGCTCGACCGCCCCGGTCTGCCGCGGCCGGTTCCGTCGGTCGAGATCGAAAAGGTCCGGCGCGGCGGCTGGGACCTCGAACTGACGGTGGGCCAGGAGGGCGTGCCTTACCGCTTCGTGACCCACCTCGAGGTGGATGTCGACGGCAAGCGGCTGCTGCGCCAGGTGACGGTGGACGGCGACGATCCGATCCAACTGCACTTCGACGGGCGTCCGACCCGGGTCGTCTTCGATGCCCTCCACGATATCCCCGTCGAACATTCGAGTTTCTACGCGTGGAACAACTTCATCGACGAGTTCCACGACACCCTGATCGTCTACGGCACCGCGCGCCAGGACGAGGCCAACCACACCATGGCCCGGCGCTGGCAGGAAATGGTGGCCGACACCTACATCGAGATCCTACCGCCGTTGGTCAAGGACGCCGAGATCAGCGAAAAACAAGCCGCCGCGAGCGACCTCATGGTGATGGGGACCCTGACCGACAACTACTTCTTCAGCCGCATGCCCGAGGACGTGCCCGTGGCGTTCGGCCGCGATCATTTCAGGTGGATGGGGTCAGACTACGGCGAGGCCGACGACGGGCTGTTCCTGGTCGTGCCCAACCCCTGGAACCCGGCCAAGACCATGTACGTCATGGCCGCCAACTCGGGGATGCAGCTCTATCACATGACCCGGACCTACAACCGCGACATCCCGCAGTGGGCGCGCTTCAAGGGCAAGGAGATCGTCGACAAGGGCTACTTCGACCGTCCGGGGTTCGTGGTCAATCTGCTGGAGGAGTAATCAACGCGAGGGTGAGCCGTCTTTCGATACGCGCTTCCCGGGAGGAGCCACCTTCGACATTGTTTGCCCGAGGCGGATCGCCTGCGTCGAGGGTCGTGACACTCAAACAATGTCGAAAAGTGGCACCTCCGCCGCACAGGTCTTTCCGAGAGCGTGAGCGAAACACCGACCATCGGTGGGATCGCCGATCTCCCTTTCTCCCTTTGCCCCCTGCTCCCCTGCGGTGGTGCGCGGCCTACATCGGGTCGCTCAGCTCCGCGACGACCAGGAACGAGTTGGGCGTTGAACTCGCTCCGGGGTCTCCATCATCAGGAAGTGTCCGGGGCCCTCGACGATGACGGCGTCGAAGTCCTCGTGATAGATGCGGTTGGCTTCGACGTCGGTGGGCACTTGCGGCATTGATGCAGCGTACCGGGACGTCGATTGCGGCCAGAGCCGGCTTCATGTCGTAATCGAGGAACTGCTCCATCTGGGCGATGCCGATTTCCGGTGATCCCTCGCACATGTCGATTCCGCACCTCGTCCACCAGCGCCGGGTCGGCGTCCTCGGGGAACATGGAGGCGACGAATTGGTTGCAGGTGCCGACAAAGTCAGTTCTGAAGGCGCGAGAAAATGGCTTTCGGCTCCGGGGTCGTAGGCTCGCAGTCGGCGTCCTGGAGGGCGTCGACGGCGATCACGCCGATCACCCGGTCGGGCATCAGACGCGCTGCCTCAAGGGCCACCGGTCCGCCCATCGAGTGGCCGACCAGAATCACCTTCTCGAGACCGAGGTATTCGACCACCGCCTGGACATCGGCGCCGAAGGCCATCAGAGGCCAGCCTCGCGCTCCATTCCCGATAGGCCGTGACCTGCCAGGTCGATGGTGACGACGGTGTGAAACTCACTGAAGGGCTCCACCTGTGCGTCCCAGAACGACTGGTCGCACATCCAACCGTGGATGAAGACCAGGGCGGGCGAGCCACTGCCGCGGACGGTGTAGGCGATCGAAACTCCGTCGGGCGCCGCGACGGTTCCCTGAACAGGAGGTGCCGGCAGCTCCTCTTCGAGAACCGGCGTCGCGGGTGGTGGCGTGCCGCCACAGGCGAGGACGATGAGGATGAGGCTGAGCGCTGCCGCCTGTTTCATGTGGACCTCCCGGGAGAGATAGTCTAGTCGAATTCGGATTTCGGATTTCGGATTTCGGATGTCTTCGCACCTTCCCGCATGGCAGCCGGGACGGCTGCCCCACAAGAGGACCGGAAACGAGTCGCGTGCGGCGGAGGTGCCATTCTTTGCATTGTCTGATGCCCCAACCTCGAGGTCGGCATGATGCCATCGGGCAGACAATGCATAGATTGGCTCCTCACGGGAAGGACGTTCAGAAAGCCATTCCACCTCAGGGGCGTCTGGCCGGTCAACTCAAAACTCAAAACTCAAAACTCAGAACTAAGAATCTGCCACTCGGTCCCGGTTGTGCGAGCAAACGAGCGATCGGCCGGACATCCATCCACCACTGGTGTTTGGGACGCTGGAACTCCGCGTCGACGTGGCGCAGCAACCCCTCCAACTCGGAGAACTCGACCTTGCCGTCGGCGACGCCGATGGCCAGCGCGGCGTCGGTGCCGGCCTCGACCTCGTCGATCAGTCGCTCGACGCAGCGTTTGGCGAGCCGGGTGGCGAGAATGCGGTCGAACGGCGTCGGGTTGCCGCCCTGCTGCTGGTGGCCGAGGATCGCCTGCCGCACCTCGAAGAGGCTCTTTCCCTCCTCCTCGAAGAGCGACACCATGAACTGGGTGCTGTAGCACGGGTTGGCGTTTTCGTTGCGGATCATCAACCCGAGGCGCTTGCCGCGCTGAAAACCCGCGATCAGCCTCTCGACGTCGGACTGGAGATCGGCGATCGTGACCCCCTCTTCGTGGAGGTAGACCCGTTCGGCGCCGCTGGCGAGACCGCCCATCAACGCCAGGTACCCGCAGTAGCGGCCCATGACCTCGACCACGAAGCAGCGCCGCGACGCCACCGCCGACTGTTTGATCCTGTCCACCGCCCGGACGATCACGTTGAGGGCGGTGTCGGCGCCGACCGACAGCTCGGAGCCCGGCAGGTTGTTGTTGATGGTGGCGGGCAGACAGATGATGGGGATGTTGAAGGCCGGAAAGGCCTCGCGTTTGAGCGTGAGCCTGAGGCACGAGTCGTAGCCCGACCAACCGCCGATCATGAGGATGCCGTCGATCTTGAGGTTCTCGATGGTGCGGGCGATGGCGTAGAAGTCCTTGCCGCGCGGGATCACACGGTTGACGCCGAGTTCGCATCCGCCGGCGGTGGTCCAGCCGCGGACGCTCATCCACCCCAGTTCTTCAACATCGCCGTCGATGAGACCCTGAAAGCCGCCTTGGACGCCGAGCATGACGTGGCCCTCGTCGAGGCCGATGCGCACCGCGGCTCGGGTGGCGGTGTTCATGCCCGGTGATGGCCCTCCGGACGAGAGGACCGCCAAACGGAGACGACGCTGGTCCGGACGCGGCGGGTTGGGCAGCGATCGCAGCAGGGTCTGCAGGGTGTCGAGGTTGTCGGAGAACCCGCCGCCGCGCAGCCGCAGGGCCTCGTTGAATTCCCGGGCATCGATGGCCGCGGTGACCTGTCGGGTGGCGTCGACACACTCGCGCAACGGGTGCCGGGTCACCCGGTTGTGGCGAACGCCGACCAGTTGCGGTGGAGTGTCGGCAGAAGTCCCCATCACTTGGTTGACCGCGGCGTGGCCGAGCAGGGTCGCCATCATGCGGTCGTACGCGGTGGGTTGGCCGCCGCGTTGGACGTGGCCGAGAATGGTCACGCGGACGTCTTCCTCCATGTGGATCTCGAGGACCTCCTGCACGTGTTTTGCAGTGATGAGGTGTCCTTCGCTGTCGACCGCGCCCTCGGCGAGGATGACGATGCTGTCTCTGCGCCCCGCCTCGCGTCCGGCCCGCAGGCGGCGGGGAAGGATCTGCTGCCAGGTTTCGCCGGCCGGCGGAGCCTCCGGGATCAGCACGGCGTCGGCGCCGGTCGCGAGACCGCTCATCAGGGCGAGGTAGCCGCAGTGCCGGCCCATGACCTCGACGACGAATGTCCGTTGGTGGCTGGCGGCGGTGGCGCCGATGGCGTCCACCGCCTCGGTGATCCGGTGCAGGGCGGTGTCGGCGCCGATCGACATGTCGGTGCCGGCCATGTCGTTGTCGATCGACGCGGCGAGACCGGCGAGGGACAGCGTGGGATGGCGGTCCGCGGTTTCGCGCACCACCCGGCCCTGGTTCACCAGGTCCCCGAGGAGATCGGGCCACTCGCGGTGGAGAAGATCGGCCGCAATGAGACTGCCGTCGCCTCCGATGACGATGAGGTGGTCGATGCCGTTTTCAACGAGATTCTGCGCCGCATTCAGCCGCCCCTCACGGGTCCGGAACTCGTCCGATCGGGCGGTGCCGATGATCGTGCCGCCTTTGTGCATGATGCCGCCCACGGAGTCCCAGGTCATGGGCTCGAAGAACGAACCGCCCTCAACCAGCCCGCGGAACCCTTCCTTGATGGCGACGGGCTCGACGCCGGCCTCGAGCGCGGTTCGGACTGCTGCGCGGATGGCCGCATTCATGCCCGGCGCATCACCACCGCTGGTGAGGATGCCGAGCCGCATTTTCTGGCGTTGTTGGTCGTTCATCTGTTCCCTCGTGTGGGCCGAACCCAAGCGCGCATTCTAACCTATCGGGTTCGCGCGGGAGCGGGTGTCTTCAGGTCAGAGCGGTGAAGGCGGCGCGAGCCGCCGCGACGAGGATGATCACCGCGAACAGGCGTTTGAGGGCCCTTGGTGAGAGGCGGGTCTCGGCGAGGTGGGCGCCGGCGAGACCGCCGACCAGCACGGCGATGGCCAGCGGCCCGGCGATGTGGAGATCGATCGACCCTCGGAGACCGTGGGCCGCGAGCCCCGCGATCGAAAGGGTGAAGACCGTGGCCGAGCTCATTGCCGCCACCTCTCGCGGCGCCGCCCACCCGAGAAGGAGCACCAGAGGGCCGAGAAAGACCCCGCCGCCGATGCCGAGAAAACCCGACGCGAGACCGATCAGAATTCCGGATGGAATCGCGACCGCCAGCAGCACCGTCGGCGCCGGGGTGGAAGGTTCTTCGATCGAACCCGCCGATCGCAACATGGCCATGGCGGCGGCCGTGAGACCGACAGCGAGGGCGAGGAGGAAGATCTGCCGCGGCGCGGAGATCAGCCCGCCGGCAAAGGCCGCTGGGATGGCGGGGAGCAGGAACGGCAGCAGCAGCCGCGGCCGCAACCGTCCGGCAAGCCCGAACCGCAGGAGCGCGGCGCCGGTTACGACAACGTTGAGCAGCAGCGCGGTCGAGGGCATCGCCTCGGTGTCCATCCCGAACAGCGTCATCAGCGCCAGATAACCGGTGCCGCCGCCGAGACCCACCGCCGCATACGCCGCCGCCACCAGCGCGCACAGCGGGACCAGCAGGAGCATCGTCGTCGGCACGAGGTGATTGTGCCATGGCTTGACTTTCCGGACTCGCTTCCCGAGAGGAGCCACCTTCAACATTGTTGGCTCGAAACATTCCTGTCGACGTGAAGGTTCGTGTGTCCAACAATGTTGAAAATGGCACCTCCGCCGCACGTGGCACGTTTCCGTGCGTCCTTCCCGGGAGTTGCCACCTTCAACATTGTTGGCCCGGGAGATTCCGCCGAAGTGAAGGGCCGTGAGTCCAACAATATTGAAGATGGCACGCTCCGCCGCACGCGGCTCGTTTCCGCGCGTCCTCCTGAACACCCGGGTGCTCAGTTACGGAGGGAGGGCTGGGCCGAAATTCCGAATTCCGAATTCCGAATTCCGAATTCGCGTCGTTATACTCCCCCAATGACCACACCCGGCCTCAAGGCCCTGCTGCTCGATCTCGACGACACCTTGATCGACAACCCGGTGCGCACCTTCATCCCGGCGTACTTCGGGGCGCTCAAGGCGTTCGTGGGGGACACCGTCGATCCCGACCGTTTCATCGCGGAGCTGCTGGCTGCCACCCGTGCCATGGATCACGGCGACGGCACCGGGCGAACCAACGAGGAGGTCTTCGCCGCAGCTTTCTATCCGGCGCTCAGTGTGCCGCGGTCGGTGCTCGAACCGCTGCTCGAGCGTTTCTACCGCGAGGCCTACCCGTCCCTGCATTCGATGATCGGGCCGCGGCCGGCGGCACCGACGATCGTCGAGTGGGCCGAGCGGCGGGGGCTGCAGGTGGTGATCGCCACCAACCCGCTGTTTCCCCGCACCGCCATCGAGCAACGCATGCAGTGGGGCGGCGTCGGGGTCGACCGCTTCGACTACGACCTCGTGACCGCCTATGAAAACTGCCGCGCCACCAAGTCGCACGAGGCCTACTACCGGGACATCATCGCCCAGCTCGGCCGGCGTCCCGGAGAATGTCTGATGGTCGGGGACAACTGGGACTGGGACATCCTCTGCGCGGGGAGGGCCGGGATCAGGGGATACTGGATCGCGGCGGCCGACTCACACCCGGAGTCACCGGAGGTCGACGTGGTTGGCAGGGGTTCACTCGACGAATTCTTGCTGGCGGCTGCGAACGGAGATCTCGAGAGTGCTTTTGAAGAACCGTGTGCGGGACGGGTGGCGCTGTGAAGGCTGAAGATCTGCGCCGCCGCCTCACCGATCATGTCGTGGTCATGGACGGTGCGATGGGGTCGGAGCTCATGCAACGCCTGCCGGAGGGCGCGCGCATGGATCTGGCGGTTCACGAACACCCGCAGGCGGTTCTCGATATCCACCTCGCCTATATCGAAGCCGGAGCGGAGCTCATCGAGACCTCGAGTTTCGGGTGTTCCAGACCCCGGCTGGAACGCGCCGGTGCGGGAGATCTCACCGAGAAGATCAATGCCGGATCCGTCAAACTGGCGCGTGAAGCCCGGGAGATCTCGGGTCGCGACATTCTGATCGGCGGCTCGATCTCGCCGCTCGCCGGCGTGTTGGATCTCGACGAGCCCGAGGGCCGGGCCATGATCCCGCTGGCCCATGCCGAGCAGGCATCGATTCTCGCCGGGCGCGGCGCCGATCTCCTGATCCTCGAGACCTTTTTCCGGATCGACGAGCTGGCGATCGCGGTGGCGGCGGTGCGCAGCGTCACCGATCTGCCCCTGATCGGGATGATGACCTTCGCCCACGAACGACCGCCCCACCCCTACAAGGAGCAGGCGGGACTCCTCGATGAACTCGCCGAACTCGATCTCGTGGCGGTCGGTGTGAACTGTTCGCCGGGCCCGATGGGGACCCTCGAGATCCTGCGCCAGGTGACCCAGCTGCGGGTGCCGCTGGCGGCCTCACCCAACGCCGGGACCCTGGTGCGACGCGAGGGCCGGATCCTGATGCCGCCGGCGACCCCGGTCTATCTGGCACAGTTCGTCCGCCAGGCGGTCGGTCTCGGGGCGGCGGTGGTCGGCGGGTGCTGCGGCACCGGACCGGAGCACATCCGGGCGATCGCCGACGCGGTTCGCGATCTCGCGCCGCAGCCCCGATCCACCACCGTGGTGGCGGTCGAGGCCGAGCCCGCCGGTCCCGGAGGCGATCCGCCCGTCGTCGGCCCTCGCCACCAAGCTCGAGAGAGGGCGGTTCGTGCGGCTGGTGCAACTCGACCCGCCCAAGGGGACCAACGTCGATGCGCTGCTGGAGGCCGCCGAGGCGATCGCGGCCCACCCCGACGTCGACGGCGTCGACATCAACTCGAACCCGCTGGCGCGGCTGCGGATGGACCCGCTCTTCCTCAGCCAGTTGGTCCAGCAGCGGACCAGGCTCGAGGCGGTGCCCCACATCACGCCGCGCGACGCCAGTCTCATGGGTCTGCAGTCGCAGCTTCTCGGCGCCTGGCGCGGGGGCATCCGCAACCTGCTCGCCATCACCGGCGATCCGTCGCAGCTCGGCGACTACCCCGGCGTGCACGACGTCTACCACGTCGACATCTTCGAACTGGTGCGGTCCCTTTCGCGGCTCGCCGAAGGCTACGACTGCGCCGGCAACCGGATCGGCGATCCGCCGGGCTTTCTCGTCGGGGTGGCGGTCAACCCGGCCGCCGACGATCCGCAGAAGGAGGCCGATCGGCTGCGCCGCAAGATCGACAACGGCGCCCACTTCGCCATGAGTCAGGTCACCTTCGACTGGCAGGCGTGGGATCGCTTCACCGGGCTCTTCGGCGGCGAGCTGCCGATCCCGACCCTGGCCGCGGTGTGGCCCCTGCGGTCGCTCAAGATGGCGATGCGTCTGCACCACGAAGTGCCGGGCATCGTGGTGCCGGAGAACCTGCTGTCGCGATCTCGAGACCGCCGGCGCCGACGCCGAGAAGATCGGCTACGAATGGGCGGTGAGGATGCTGCGCGAAGCGCCGGACCACGCCGCCGGGGCGTACCTCATCGCGCCCTTCAAACAGCCGCAGGCGATCCTGCCGTTGATCGACGACGCAGGCTCGAATTAGGAATTCGGAATTCGGAATTTCGGAATTCTCGCACCCACACCCCCGGCAGCCGGGACGGCTGCCCCACATCCTGACCGCGTACGGCGGAGGTGCCATCTTTTGCATTGTTCGACTCGACATACTCCACGTTGGAGGGTTCCCTCGGGCGAACAATGCTCAAGGTGGCTCCTCACGGGCAATGACGTTCGGAGCATCGGGATGTCAACGTCGGCAAGGCCTTTCAGAAACGAAGCCTCGCCCACCTCGCCCAATAGAAGGTAGCACCCTCCCCGTCGTTATCGGGTACTCTCGCCTCTTGATATGGACGAAATGAACGACCCAACCTCCGCGAACCCCTTCACCGCGGTCGGCAGCGACCGCACGGAGGAGCTGCGCGCGATCATGGCCGAGCGCATCCTGGTGCTCGACGGGGCCATGGGGACGATGCTGCAGTCGAAGGACCTCGGTCCCGAGGACTTCGGCGGCGCCGAGCTCGAGGGCTGCAACGAGATCCTGGTCCGCACCCGGCCGGATGTCATCCTCGACGTCCACCGCGCCTATCTCGCGGCCGGCGCCGATCTCATCGAGACCGACACCTTCGGCGGCACGCCGCTGGTGCTGGCGGAGTACGGGCTCGAGGACGAGGCGCGGGCGCTGAACCGGCGCGCCGCCGAGCTCGCGGTCGAGGCCGCGCGAGAGTTCTCGACACCCGCGACAAACCGCGCTTCGTGGTCGGCTCCATCGGCCCCACCACCAAGGCGATCTCGGTCACCGGCGGCATCACCTTCTCCGAGCTCGTGTGGACCTTCGGCGAGCAGGTGCGCGGTCTGCTCGAGGGCGGCGTCGATCTTCTGTTTATCGAGACCTGCCAGGACACCCGCAACGTCAAGGCCGCCCTGATCGCCGCCGAGCGCGCCTTTGCCGACGCCGGCGTGCGGCGGCCGCTGGTGGTGTCGGGCACGATCGAGACCTCGGGGACGATGCTCGGCGGACAGGCCGCCGACGCCTTCCTCGCCTCGATCGAGCACGCCGATCTGCTGGCGGTCGGGCTCAACTGCGCCACCGGCCCCGACCTCATGACCGACCACCTGCGGACCATCCACCAGCGCTCGCGGTGGCCGGTCTCGTGCTTCCCGAACGCCGGGCTGCCCGACGAGGACGGCCGCTACTCCGAGACGCCCGAGTCGCTGGCCGCGGCCCTCGCGCGCTTTGCCGACGCCGGGTGGCTCAACATCGTCGGCGGGTGCTGCGGCACCACCGATGCCCACACCGCCGCCCTCGCCGAGATGGTCGCGGGCCGCCGGCCGCGCCCCCTCGACATCGACCCGCCGCGCCGCGCGGTCTTCACCGGGATCGACCTGGTGGAGCCCGACGACACCACCCGCCCGCTGCTGGTGGGCGAGCGCACCAACGTCATCGGCTCGAAGAAGTTCCGGGAGATGGTGGCGGCGCAGCAGTGGGACGACGCGGTCGAGATCGCCCGCCGCCAGGTCAAGGGCGGCGCGCAGATCCTCGACGTCTGTCTGCAGTCCACCGAGAGCGACGAGGTGGCGGCGATCCGCGAGCTCTTCGACCGGCTCGGCCGCGCGGTCAAGGCGCCGATCATGATCGACTCCACCGATCGCCGCCGCGGTCGAGGTCGCACTGACCTACTGCCAGGGCAAGTCGATCGTCAACTCGATCAACCTCGAGGACGGCGAGGAGCGGATCCAGGCGGTGGCGCCGCTGCTGCGGCGCTACGGCGCGGCGGTGATCTTCGGCACCATCGACGAGGACCCCGCGCAGGCGCAGGCCTTCACCCGGGAGCGCAAGCTCGAGATCGCGACGCGCGGCCACCGGTTGCTGACCGGAAAGTACGGGGTTCCGGAAGCAGACATCGTCTTCGATCCGCTGGTCTTTCCGGCGGCGAGCGGCGACGAGAACTACATCGGCGGCGCGGTGGAGACCATCGAGGGGCTGCAGGCTGATCAAGGAGGCCTTTCCCGCCTGCACCACCGTGCTCGGGATCTCCAACGTCTCCTTCGGTCTGCCGGTGCGCGCCCGCGAGATCGTCAACTCGGTCTTCCTCTACCTGTCGCACCAAGGCCGGGCTCGATCTGGCCATCGTCAACAGCGAGCGGCTCGAGCGCTACGCCGCGATCCCGGAGGCGGAACGGCGGATGGTCGAGGCGCTGCTCGCCAACATCCCGCCGGCCGCCGGCGATGGCGCCGACCCGGCTCTTGCCGACGCCCCCCGCGACTGGCGCGAGCAGAGCCCCGAAGCAGCGCGCCGCCATCCACGGCTTCCACGTCGCCCGGGTGACCGAGCACTTCCGCGGCGCCAAGCGGGAGGCGGTCGTCCGCCCCGAACAACCGCTCGACGAGCGGCTCGCGGGCTACATCGTCGACGGCAGCCGCACCGGGCTGATCGCCGACCTCGACCTCAAGCTCGGCGAGGGTCTGGCCCCTCTCGACATCATCAACGGGCCGCTGATGGCCGGCATGGCCGAGGTGGGCCGCCTGTTCAACGACAACGAGCTGATCGTCGCCGAGGTCCTGCAGAGCGCCGAGGCGATGAAGGCGGCGGTGTCGCACCTCGAGCAGTTCATGGACGCCGAGACCTCGGCCTCGCGCGGCAAGGTGGTGCTGGCGACGGTCAAGGGCGACGTCCACGACATCGGCAAGAACCTGGTCGACATCATCTTCACCAACAACGGTTTCGAGGTGATCGACCTCGGGATCAAGGTCCACCCCGAGATCCTGGTGCAGGCGGTGCGCGAGCACCGGCCGGACGCCGTCGGTCTGTCGGGTCTGCTGGTGAAGTCGGCCCACCAGATGGTCGTCACCGCCGAGGATCTGGCCGCGGCGGGCATCAACGTGCCGATCCTGGTCGGCGGCGCCGCGCTGTCCGCCAGGTTCACCGACGAACGGATCGCCCCGGCCTACCCTGGAAGGGTCTACTACTGCTCGGACGCGATGACCGGCCTCGACACCCTCCTGCGGGTGGTGGAGGGCGGAGCCGGAGACGATCGCGCCGGCGGAACCGACAGATCGAAAGGCGCCGGCGCCGCGTCCACGGCCGACCTCGACCACGCGATCCGAGGCGCCCGCGGTGCGAACCGACCTTCCGCCCCTGCCGCCGCCCCGGAGCGAACGTGTCGTCCAGTTGCCGGTCGAGAGCCTGGACGAAATCTGGTCCTTCATCAACCCGCAGATGCTCTACGGCAAACACCTCGGTCTTCGCGGCAGCTTTGCCAGGCTGCTCGACGAGGGCGACGTCAAGGCCGAAAAGCTCAACGCGATGGTCGAGGCGCTCAAGAGCGATGTCCGGTCGTGGATGCGGGTCGGCGCGGTGTGGCGGTTTTTCGAGGCCGAGCCCGACGGTGACCGCATCGCTCTTTTCGAACCCGGCACCCGGGACCCGGCCCACGTCTTCACGTTCGAACGCCAGCAGAAGCCCGGCGGTCTGTGTCTTTCGGACTTCGTCCTGCCGCCGCGGGACGGCGTTCGCGATTCCATGGCGTTGTTTGTCGTCGGAGCGGGCGAGGGCGTGCGTGGGCACTCGCAGGCGGCCAAGGATGCGGGAGAGTATCTTGCAAGCCACGCCATCCAGGCGCTCGCCATCGAGACCGCCGAGGCCGCCGCCGAGTGGCTGCACGCCCAGTTGCGCGGTCTGTGGGGCTTCCCGGACCCGCCCGAGATGACCATGAAGGACCGGTTTGCCGCCCGCTACCGCGGCAAGCGTTACAGCTTCGGCTACCCGGCGTGCCCCGACCTCGACGACCAGGCGCCCCTGTGGCGGCTGCTGCGGCCCGAAGACATCGGCGTCCAACTCACCGACGGCATGATGATGGAGCCCGAGGCCAGCGTCTCGGCACTCGTCTTCCACCACCCGGATGCCAGGTACTTTTCGGTCTCCGGCGTTCGCTGACGGCGCCCGAAGATCTCGAATTTCGGATTTCGGATTTCGGATTTCGGATTTCGGTCCCCACCCTTCCGGCAGCCGGGACGGCTGCCCCACAACACGGACGGCCCCAGGGCCGTTAGGGCAGGTCTCCGTCCCACCCAGACGAACACTGAGTACCTGGGTGTGTCGATTCGGTGGGAGGTCGGGCGGAAAATTCGAAATTCGAAATTCGAAATCCGAAATCTGCCCTCCCCGGTTGACCGCAAAGCTCAGAAAGCCCAAACTGGCACAACCATGAACGAACTCATCCTCATCGTCGATGACGAAACCGGGATCCTGACGACCCTGTCGCAGATTCTGGTGGACGAGGGCTACCGCACGATCACCACCACCAGCGGCGAAGAGGCGCTTCACCTCTTCCGCGAACAGCGGCCGGACGTGGTCTTCCTCGACATCTGGCTGCCCGATTGGGACGGCCTCGAGACCCTGCAGGCGCTGCGCGACGTGGACCCCGGTGCGATGGTGATCATGATGTCGGGTCACGGCACCTCGGAGACCGCGGTCAGGGCCATCAAGATGGGGGCCCACGACTACCTGGAGAAGCCGCTCTCCTACGACCGCACGGTCAAGGCGGTGGAAGAAGCACTGGAATCGAAGAGTCGCGGTTATCAGGCCAGTGTCGACGGGGTGCTCGAAGCGAGCCGTCAACGCATCGAGCCGGTGATGAAGTTCGAGGCGCCGCCGCCGCTCGCACTGCTCCGCACCAGCGACCGCTTGCAGCGGACGATTCGCGAGTCGAGCGTCATCTACGGGCTCGGTCTGCACTCCGGCGGACGCACCGGAATGGTCATCCAACCGTTGCCGCCTGATACCGGAATCCACTTCCTGACACTGCCGCGAGGTGTCACCATGCCGGCCCACGTGAGTTCGGTGGCGGAGACCGACTACGCGACCAGCCTGACGCGGGACGGAGAGAGCATTCGCACCGTCGAGCATCTGTTGTCGGCGCTGCACGCATGCGGGATCAGCAATCTGCTGGTCAAGGTCCACGGCGAGATTCCGGTTCTCGACGGGTCGGCCCTGAGCTTTCTCGACAAGCTGCAGGAGATCGGCGTCGTCGACCAGGACGCACTGGTCAAAGAACTGGTGATCGACCGCCGTTACGAGGTGGGCGACGGCAAGAAATCGCTGGTCATCGAACCCGCCCCCGTGTTCTCGGTGTCCTACCAGCTCAGCTATCCACCCCCGGTCGGAGACCAGTTCTACGACTTTGTGTTCACCGGGTGCGACGCCTACCGCAAAGAGATCGCCCCTGCCAGGACCTTCGGCTTCATGCGCGATCTGACGATGATCAACGAGCTCGGACTCGGTACCGGCGGCCGCCTCGACAACTTCATCCTGGTCGGCGAGGACAACGTCATCAACACCGATCTTCGCTTCCCCGACGAGTTCGTGCGCCACAAGATCCTCGACATCATCGGCGACCTCTACATGCTCGGTTACCCGGTGCGCGGCAAGGTGACGGCGAAGCTCACCGGCCACCGCGACAACATCGAGATTCAGAGGCGGATCCTCGCGGCGAACAGCTGAGGGGCCCGTTTCCGCACGCGCTTCCCGAGAGGAGCCACCTTCAACATTGTTGGCCCGCATCGACCTGCCGAGGTCAATGTTCGTGCGTCCAACAATGTTGAAAATGGCACCTCCGCCGCACGTGGCCAGGCACCTCCGCCGCACGCAGACTCGTTCCGAGCACCCACTCTCCGGAAGGTGGCGGCTCCGGGGTACACTGCCGCGGTCCGGCGCCGCGTGGCGCTCAGTGATTGATGGATGGAGGGAACGATGAGTTCTAGGTATCTCCCCGCTGGTGCGGTGGTGTTGGTTTGTGCGGCTTTGGCAACGATTTCGGTCTCGGCTGCGGACCTGCCGCCGTTGCTGCGTTTTCCCGACGTGTACGGCGACACCGTGGTCTTCGTTCACGGCGAGGACATCTGGACGGCGTCCGTCGCGGGCGGCCGGGCCATCCGCCTGACCGATGACGAGGGCGAGGAGTGGAGCCCCAAGTTCTCGCCGGACGGTTCGTCGATCGCCTTTTCCGCCGAGATCGACGGCAACCCCGACGTCTACGTGATGAACTCCGACGGCTCCGATGTGCGGCGCCTCACCTTCCACCCCGGTGACGACGAGGTGGTGGGCTGGCACCCGACGACGGGCAAGATCCTGTTCCGGTCGGCCGCGACAGCTCCTACGCGCGTTTCGACCGGCTGTTCCTGATCGCCCCCGACGGTACCGGGCTCGAGGAGCTGCCGATGCACGAGGCGGGCCGCGGCGCGTTTTCGCCGGACGGCGGCAGCATCGTCTACAACCGCATCGCCCGCGAGGACCGCACCTGGAAGCGGTACCTCGGCGGCATGGCGCAGGACCTGTGGCTCTACGACTTCGCGACCCGCGACGACCGCAAGCTGACCGACTACCGCGGCACCGACCGCCTGCCGATGTGGATCGGCGACGATGATCTACTTCGCTTCGGACCGCGACGGCGTGCTCAACATCTGGCGCTACGACCTCGCCGACGGTTCGCAGACTCAAGTGACCCACCACACCGACTACGACGTCCGGCGGCCGAGCGAAGGCGGGGCCTTGATCGTCTACGAGGTGGGCGGGCAACCTGTGGCTGCTGGACACGGCAGGCGGCGAGACCCGGCCCATCGCCGATCGAGATCCCGACCGCACCGCGCGAGACCCGGCCCTACCGCAAGACGGTCGATGACTTCATCACCCACGTCGGCGTGGCGCCCGAAGGCGGCCGCGCGCTGGTCTCGGCCCGCGGCGAGGTCTTCACCGTTCCGTTCGAGAGCGGACCCACCCGCAACCTGACGCGATCCCCCGGGGCGCGCGACCGCGGCGCGCGTGTGGTCGCCGGACGGCTCACAGATCGCCTACTTCTCGGATCGGGAGGGCGAATACCAGCTCTACATCGCCGATCCTCTCGGGGAAGCCGATCCGCGGCGGCTCACCTCGCGAGACCGCGGCTGGCCGCACACCGCGCGGTGGTCGCCGGACGGCGCGAAGATCGCCTTCACCGACGAGACGCTCACTCTGTTCGTCATCGACACCGCAACGCGGCCGCCTGACGGCGGTCGATCGGGCCGAGGTCGAGCCGATGGACGTCGGTCTCGAAGCCAAACCGATCTCCGACTACGCCTGGTCGCCGGACTCGCGCTGGCTGGCCTACTCGAAGATCGGGCTCGACCTGGTCGCCAATGTCTATCTGTACTCGATCGTCGACGGCGCCATCCACAACGTCTCGAACGGCCTGTTCAACGACTTCGGCCCGGCCTTCACGCCGCGACGGCCAGCACCTGCTCTTCGTCTCCAACCGGCGCTTCGACCCGACCTTCTGCGACTTCGAGTGGGAGATGGTCTACAAGAACGTGGCCGGCATCTATGTCGCTGACCCTGCAGGCTGGCGGCGAGCCCTTGCTGCCGCCGCTGTCGGACGAGGTGGCGGCGGCGGAGGACGTGGATCTGGACGCCGCAACACCTGACGACGCCGTCCCGCGTGGTCGATCGACTTCGAGGGCATCGCCGAGCGGGTCGAGGCGCTGCCGCTGCCGGCGTCCAACTACCGCGACCTGGCCGCCGGCGCCTACGCCGTCTACTTCCTCGACGGCGAAGAGGGCGACTTCAACCGCTTCGAGTACCGTGAGGTGCCGCCGCGGACCCTCTACGCCTTCGATTTCGAGCGACGGAAGGTGGAGACGGTGGTCGAGAGCGTGGACCAGTACGCCCTGGCCGTCGACGGCGAGCACCTGGCGTGGCGGCGCGGCAGTGCCGTGGGGATCGCCCACACCAGTGCGCGCGACCGGGCGCGCAGCGACGCGCGCACGGGGTCGGAGGCGGCTGCGCTGACGACCACGAGCACTCCTCTCGATCTCGCGGACCTCTCCATGCTGCTCGACCCGAAGGCCGAGTGGTGGCAGATCTTCACGAGGCCTGGCGCCTCGAACGCGACTTCTACTACGAGCCCGGCATGAACGGCCTCGACTGGCCCGCCATGCGCGCGAAGTACGAGCCGCTCGTCGAGCGGGCCACCTGCGCCCAGGACATGCGCTTCATCATCGGCGAGCTGATCGGCGAGCTCGCGCACCTCGCACACCTACATCCGCACCGGAGACCGCAGGCGGCGACGCCGACGAGGTCAACGTCGGCATGCTGGGCGCCGACTGGTCGCTGGACCCGAAGAGCGGCCGCTGCGGTCATCGAGACGATCTACCGGGTGCCCGACTGGTCGCGCGGCGTGCTCCCGCCGCTGGTGGGGCCCGGTCTCGATGTCCGGGATGGGCGACTACCTGGCGGAAGTCAACGGGCAGCCCGTGTCCGGCGGAGCGCGAGGTCTTCGCCGACTTCCAGGGCCTCGCCGGCGAGCAGGTGCGGTTGACGCTCGTCCGGGCCGGCCGCGGACGTGCGACGTTGTGGTGACGCCGCTGGCCAGCGAGCGCACGCTGCGCTACCTCGACTGGGTCGAGCGCAACCGGCGGCGTCGTGGACGAGGCGTCGGGCGGCCGCATCGGTTACCTGCACCTCCCCGACACCTACCTGGGATCGGCGATCGAGTTTCCCAAGTACTTCTACGCCCAGACCTCGCAAGACGGGGATCCTGGTCGACGGCCGCTTCAACGGCGGCGGCCTCGACCCCGACATCTTCCTGCAGCGGCTGGCCAAGAAGCCCCTGACCTACTGGACGCGGCGCTACTCGGCAGACCAGATCGAGCCGGTCTACGCCTCCGACGCGCACATGGCTCTGCTCACCAACCGCCAGGCCGGGTCCGGCGGCGACATGCTGCCGTGGGAGTTCCGGGAAGAAGGGCATGGGCCCGGTGATCGGCACCCGCACCTGGGGCGGGCTGGTGGGCGTTTCGATGTCGATCCCCCTGATGGACGGCGACAGTCTGACCTGTCCCGACTACCGCATCTATTCGCCTTCTGGGCGGTGGGTCGTGGAGAACGAAGGCGTGACGCCGGACATCGAGGTCGAGCTCGAGCCCGCCGAGATGGCGCGACGGCATCGACGCGCAGCTCGAGAAGGGGATCGCGGTCATCCTGGAGATGATCGAACGCGACCCGCCGGGGCCGCCGACCCACCCGCCGTTTCCCAGGCAGAAGTAGGACGCCGGGGATCTTCGCGGCACCATGACGTTCAGGGCTCGCTTCCCGGGAGGAGCCACGCCGGCCCGTCGGACGGGCCGGTAGCCAGGCACCTCCGCTGAACGCAGGTCGTTTTTGATGGCGCACCTGAAAGTCGTAGGCAGGTCGCTTCAGGGCCTGCCACCACCATCGCTGATTGAAGCCCCTTGCGGGCGGGACGTAAACGGCCCGCCTACGCCTTTCAGATGACCCGCGGCACTGCTTGTGGTTTCACCCACTCTGAGCACTTGGCTCTTCCTGTCGGTGAGACGGCGGCCGGAAA
The DNA here is from genome assembly GCA_963714895.1 of Candidatus Sulfomarinibacteraceae bacterium. GTDB lineage: Bacteria > Acidobacteriota > Thermoanaerobaculia > Thermoanaerobaculales > Sulfomarinibacteraceae > Sulfomarinibacter. The sequence continues at coordinate 82,825 of CAVQQC010000027.1, read as the reverse complement.
TTCAAAATTCAAAATTCAAAATGAAACCTCAAGGGGGGAGGAGCGATATCTGCGTCCGACAACCCTATCTGAACGCTTTTTCATTGACCCGGGGCGGTTTAGGTGCTACAACGATCCGCTTGCTTCGGCGAGCCGAAAGTGAGCCCTTCCCATGACCGAATTCCGGAATCTCGCGATCATCGCCCACGTCGACCACGGCAAAACCACCCTGGTGGATGCCATGCTGTGGCAGAGCGGCACCTTTCGCGCCAACGAACGGGTCAACGAACGGGTGATGGACTCGGGCGATCTCGAGCGCGAGCGGGGCATCACCATCCTTGCCAAAAACACGGCCGTGCGCCACAAGGGCGTCAAGATCAACATCGTCGACACCCCCGGTCACGCCGACTTCGGCGGCGAGGTGGAGCGCACCCTGCAGATGGTCGACGGCGTGCTGTTGCTGGTCGATGCCGCCGAGGGGCCGCTGCCGCAGACCCGGTTCGTTCTTTCCAAGGCGCTCGAGCTCGGTCTGCCGCCGATCGTGGTGATCAACAAGATCGACCGCGACGACGCGCGGCCGGCCGAGGTGTTGGACGAGGTTTACGACCTCTTCATCGACCTCGACGCCGACGAGAAGCAACTCGACTTTCCGGTCTATTGCACCGACGCCCGCAAGGGTCTGTGCCGCAAAGGGCTCGAGGGCGAGTTCTCGGATCTGCAGTTCCTCCTCGACGAGATCGTCAAGACCGTGCCGCCGCCCAGCGGCGACCCCTCGGCGCCGTTACAGCTCCTGGTCACCAACCTCGACTACTCCGACTACCTGGGGCGTCTGGCCGTCGGCCGCATCGTCAACGGCACCTTGCACGCCAAGCGAACCGTGGGCATCGCCCGCGAGGACGGCATCGGTATGGCCAAGGTGGGCGTCGTCTACTCGCACGAGGGGCTGCATCGGATCGAGGTGGATTCTGCGGTTGCCGGCGATATCGTCGCCCTCGCCGGTCTCGACGAGGTCAGTATCGGCGACTCGCTGGTCGACCGCGACGATCCGCGCCCGCTCAAGCGCATCGCGGTCGACGAACCCACCATGGCGATGGTCTTTTCGGCCAACAACTCGCCGTTCGGCGGCCGCGAGGGCCAGTTCGTGACGGCGCGGCAGATCCGGGCCCGGCTCGAAAAAGAGGCCCTCCACAACGTTTCCATCCGGTTGGAGATCCTCGCCAACGACGCCTTCCAGATCCAGGGGCGCGGCGAGCTGCAGCTCGCGATACTGATCGAGACCATGCGCCGGGAGGGCTACGAACTGTCGGTGTCGAAACCCGAGATCGTGACCCGTGAAGAGGACGGGCGCAAGCTTGAACCGATGGAGATCGTCCAGGTCGATTGTCCCGACGACTACGTGGGGGTCGTGACTCAGAAGCTCGGCGGCCGCAAGGGACAGATGACCCAGATGCACAACCCCGGTCACGGCCGGGTGCGGCTGGCCTTTCGAGTTCCATCACGCGGCTTGATCGGCTTCCGTTCCGAGTTTCTCACCGACACCCGCGGCACCGGCATCCTCAACCATCTCTTCGACGGCTGGGAGGCGTGGCAGGGCGAAATCCCCGGCCGCGCCACCGGCGCCCTGGTGTCCGACAGGGCCGGCAGGACCACCACCTACGCTCTGTATCACCTCGAGCCCCGCGGGACGCTGTTCATCGGCACGGGGATCGAAGTCTACGAGGGCATGATCGTGGGCGAGAACGCTCGCGACAACAACCTCGATGTCAACGTCACCCGCGAAAAGAAGCTCACCAACATGCGGACGTCGAGCGCCGATGAGGCCCTGCGGCTGGCGCCGCCCCGCGAACTGACCCTCGACCGGGCGATCGAGTGGATCGACGCCGACGAACTGGTCGAGATCACGCCTTCGGCGATCCGGGTTCGCAAACGGGTACTCCGCGCCAACCAGCGTCCGAGCACGAAGCGCCAGAAGGACTGACGCCCTTCGGGCGAGTTTTGAATTTTGAATTTTGAATGCGGCTGTGGCGGGCATTCGCTTTGGGAGGCGGTATCTCGACGTTGGCATCCCGATGTTCACGGCGTTGTTGCCCGTGAGTGCCCCCTCTGACAATGATTGGGCCCTTGGCATGGGCTCGCAACCCGCTTCTGAGTTCCCAACATTGTTAGAGAAGAGACGGCTCGTCCGGTGAGCATGAGCAGAGCGAACATCCATCATCTTGTATCCCGGCAACTCTGACCCAACTGAGTCGTACATTGATCAGAGCACCGGGACAGTGGGGAGGGGCCGGATGAAGATCACGATCCGTCGCGCCATGAAATGGACCCTGTGGGGTCTCGCGGCTCTGACGGTGACGGTGGGCCTCTACCTTTCACTCTTTTTTCTTCCCTACCCGTTGTTTCCCCACCACGCCGAGTTCGCGGGATTCAGCGTGTGGTCGGATCGAGAGATCCCGGAAGATTTCGTGCTCGTTCTCGACGACGCCCGCCGCCGCGTTGAAGCGATGGAACTCTATAGCGGCGAGGCGCCACCTCGGATCTTCGTCTGCCGGTCGCACCGCCTCTTCCGGTTCTTCATCAAAATGGCCGGCAAGCGATTCGCCGGCCAGGGACTGCTGGTGTCGGTGGCCGGCAACGCTTTTTTCTCCAGTGAGATGATCGAGACGATTGGGAGGCGGAACGGCGGCCGCTTTCCAAATTCCCGGCTCGAGGGGTCCTGGGCGGCAGCGATCGCTCACGAAGTCGCCCACGATTTGGTTTTTTCTGAATTGGGCTTCAGAAAGGCTCAGAAGATCCCGACTTGGAAATCAGAAGGGTACGCCGATTATTCAGCAAATCTCGTGCCCGCAGCTTCAGATCCCGACTACGACTTCAGACGCAGAATCGAATGGGTGCTCGACGACGGTCTGTGGCGAGGTTCCGTAGGACCAGTTGATCGACGCCATTTCCGGTGGCACGTGTTGGTGGAGTACCTGTGCAGCGTGGAGGGGTTGAATTTCAATCAACTGCTGGAAGGGGCTGTGACCGAAGAGTCGGCGTGGGCCGACATGATGACCTGGTACTCGACTGGAGAGACTAATACTTGAGCGGTCTTGCCTTGTAGTTCATGATCGCCGCCTGGTGGCGGCCGATCATCTTGTGGGGGGCGATGCGGCCGCAGTGGCCGTACTCACCGTCCGGTTCGCACAGCCCGCGGCACATCGAGACCTGGTGGCCGTTGTAGGGGCAGGTGATGATGGTGTAGGCCCGTAGAGAAGTTTTTCCGCGCTGTGATTTCGGTCGAAGCAGTGCCATGGGGTACCTCTGCCAGGATCATATCAAGAACGGTTCCTGTTGGGTATGGTTTGCCTCAAGAGAGCCGCGAAGCGGCGACAGAAAATAGGCCGGGGCGTGAGCCCCGGCGACCACGCCAGAAGAAAACGTCGAGCCCCGGAGGGGCGACAGATTGCATCCCCTTCTGTCGCCCCTCCGGGGCTTGGGTACTTTGCTTACCGGTACACCCGGGGCTCACGCCCCGGGCTACAACCTGTCGCCCCTGCGGGGCTTTCCCGCGTGGTCCCGGATGAGCCAGACCTTCAACTGTCGCCCCTATGGGGCTTTCTCCACGTGATCCCGAATGAGCCGAACGTTCAAACGTTCAACGTTTCAACGTTCAAACGCCGAATGAGGACCACCCTCGATGCGCCGCCTTTGAGATCGCGGAACACCTCCAGGTCGTCGGGCAGCTGCTCCTCGACCGCGGCGCGCTCGGGGCACTCCAGACAGGCCACAGCGTCGGACCCGAGGAGACCGGCCGAGAACGCGGCGGCGAGGGCGGCGAGGCCGTCCTCCCAGGTCTCGAACGGAGGGTCGGCCCAGGCGAGATCGAAAGCTTCGCCGCGCCGGGCGAGTGCTGCGACTGCCGCGGCGGCGGATTGGACGAGGGCTCGGGCCCTGTCGTCCTCGAGGTCGAAGAGGGCGCAATTGCCCTCGAGAATGCGCGCCGCGCCGCGGTGACGTTCGACAAACACCACCGAGGCGGCGCCGCGCGACATGGCTTCGAGCCCGACCGCACCGGTGCCGGCGAAAAGGTCGAGAAAGGAGGCGCCGGTCACCAGGTCGCCGAGAACCGCGAAGACCCGTTCGCGCATGGCATCGGGGGTCGGTCGGACGGGCATGTTCTTTGCCGGGCCGCTCAGACGCCGCGAGCGCCAGGCGCCGCCCGTGATCCTCAATTGCCGGTTTCCACCACGCGCAGAATCACCTGGTCACGAACGTCGGGCCCGACGATCTCGCGGATGTAGGTGTCCTCATGTACCAAAACCACCACCTCTTCATTGATCACCTCAGCCACCCTCGCGTAGCCTCCGCTCATGAGCTCAACACGGTCGTCGCGCCGCGGTTGCCAACTCTTGAGACCTTCCGACGACGGGCTCGACTCGCGAACCAGGAACTCGAGGTCGTTGACCGCTCCCGAGATCTGGGACAGCTGGAGGGATACGGTAGCCAACGGTGAAAATTCAATCCGGCGCGGAGAGTCGGGTCCCATGTGAAGAGTCAGCACCACCTGGCTTCTCGGCGTCGAGACCGCCGACGTCACCGGTTTCTCGCCAAGCTCGAGGACCGCCCTTTGCAGAATTCCCAGGTAGATCAGGTACTGATCCGGCGGCAGCGTCAGATATTTGAAATAGCCCTGCACGCCGTTGTCGGTGATCGACACCACCACGACGCGGTTTGAGAAGAGGGTGACCCGCGTCGCGATCTCGCCCTCGGTGAAGACCCGTTCCACGACCGGAATCGGGGCCTGGGCGAAGGCTGTGGCGGCAGCCAACGTCAACAAACAACCAAGCATCAAACGGATCTTCACCGACCCTCCTCGTCTTCCAGACCCATCGCGGTCTTGACGGCCCACGGCAGGGCCTCGTCTTTGGTGATGACGTTGTCGACCAGCGCGTCCCGCGCCATGATCAAAGCGCGACCGATGCGCGGGCCGGGCGGCACCAGGTGGTCGAGAAGTTGTTGACCGGTGACGGGCAGCTCCAGACGAGCCGCCGTTTCCGCTGCATCGGCGAGCGTCCGCCGCTGGTCCATGGCGACCTTCGCCATCGCCAGCAGGAGCGGTTCGGCGGGGCACTTTTCGATGACCCGGGCGCGCTGCGATCGCGGCAACGAGGGGTCGGCCGACTCGACGATGGCCGCGACCTGGTCGGGCAGGGAGAGCAGGCGATTACGGGTCGATCCGCTGAGTTGCAATCTGTGAACCAGTTGTTCCACGACGTCGGCGCCCGATTCCACTGCGAGCCCACCGAGGAAGAGGATCCACCGATCCGACGATGGTGCGAGGCCCTCCAGTTCATGCCACGCGAGCTGTCCCTCGACCTCCATGAGGTAGCCGCGAACCGCCTCGCTCCACGTGAGGTCGGGGCTGATGGCGGGCAGAAGCCCGAGCCCGGCCACGAGAGCGAGAGCTTCGGTGGGGTGGGCCTCGGTCAGAAGAAGTTCGAGCTCGCGCCGCAGGCGTTGGCCGGAGAGCCGTTCGAAAACCCCCTCCGTGAGAGCGGTTGTGATCAGGTGCCTGGTGTCGGGCGCGATCGCGAAGTCGAGACGGCGGGCATACCGCACCGCTCGGAGGGCGCGGGTCGGGTCGTCGATAAAGGACAACGAGTGGAGGACCCGGATCTCGCGGCGTTGCAGGTCCTTGCGGCCGCCGAAGAAATCCACCAGGTCTCCATAACGGTCGCCCTGAAGAGCCACCGCCAGCGAATTGATGGTGAAATCGCGGCGGTAGAGATCCTGGCGGATCAGGGAAGTGGCCACCTCGGGCAGCGCGGCCGGCGTGCGGTAGAACTCCGTGCGTGCGGAGGCGACATCGACCTTGAGGTCGTGGGGCAGGGTCACCACCGCGGTCAGAAAGGGCGCGTGCGGGTGGTGCCGGCCGTCGACCTCTTCCGCAAGCGCGGCCGCAAAGGCGATACCGTCCCCCTCGACCACCAGATCGACATCCTCGTTGGCCCGCTCGAGGAGCAGATCTCGCACCATGCCGCCGACCAGGTAAACAGGGACCTTTTGACGGTCGGCGACACGGCGCGCGCCGTCGAGCACCCGCTGTACCCACGGTGGCGCGAACTCTCGCAAGAGACGGGTGATCGACTGGCTCACGGGCCGGGTCCCGGCCATCCGATTGTCGAGTGCCGCGCCCGCAGCGTGCTGGTGTTCGAAGAGCCGCCTGAACAGATCCATCCTGGTGATGATGCCCGCGGGCTTTCCGCCTTCTTCCACGACGACGAAGCGATAGGACCTCTCGAGGAAAAGGTCGCGGAGTTCTTCCAACGGCGTCGCGGCCGCCACGGTGGGCAGATCGGGCTGCATCGCCGAGCTCACCGGCCGTCGGTCCATGCCGTGGCTGAGGGCGCGGTCGAGGGTCTGGCGGGTGACCAGACCGACCAGGGCGCCGGTCGTCGAGTCCTGCACCGGCAGGGCGTTGACGCGGAGCTGGTTGATGCGGTCCTTGGCGTCGGCGACCGTCACCGTGTCATCGACTGAAAAGATCTTGCGCGAAGCGATGTCGATGGCGGTCGCCGGCGGCGGCATTTCGACGGCGAGGGCTTCCAGCAAGACCTCGCGCAACTCCACCGGCATCAGGTCGGAGACCCGGGCGGAGGCCGCCGTCGGGTGGCCGCCGCCCCCGAACTGCTGGGCGACGCGGCCGACGTGGAGACCGGGCAGTCTCGACCTCAGAATGAGGTTGATGTTGGGCGGGCGGACGAGGAGCACGGCGCCGACCACGATTTCGAAGATCTCCACCCAGCGGTGGACGACGAACGCGGCCTCTTCATGGTAACGGTCGACCTCGAGCATCGCCAACGAGACCGGCACCCCGGCGATGTCGATCACTTCGGTGGCCTCGACCATGCGGTTGAGAAGCTCGAGCTGTTCGGGCTGGAGCACCTTGAGGACCCAGCGCCGGACCCAGGCGAGCGACGCCCCCTGTTCGATCAGCCAGGCGGCGATCCGCAGGTCGTCCGGGGTGGTCTCCCGGTAGGACAGACCGCCGGTGTCCTCGTAGATGCCCATCAACATCAGGCTCGCCTCGTTGACGGTCGGTTCGAGGCCGCGCTCGCGGTAGAGATCGGCGATGATGGTGCAAGTGGCGCCGACCGGTCGGACGATCGACTCGGCGGCGTCGAGCCCATCGACTTCTTCCTCCATGTGGTGGTCGATCAGCGTGACCGGGCAGCCGGCGGCGGCGATCAGGTCGAAGACCTCGCCGAGCCGGGATGGGCTGCGGGTGTCCACGACCACGGCGTGCTCGATTTTTTCGGTCCGGGCGCGCCGCAGCTTGACGTCGGGGACCGAGATTTCCGCCTCGGCGAGAAAGCGGCGCACCGCCACCTCCTGCGATCCGGGGAAAACCACTTCGTGGTCGGGAAACAGACGCACCGCACACACCGCCGCCGCAAAGGCGTCGAAGTCGGCCGAGAGGTGGGTCGTGATGATCTTCACGCGCCCATTGTATTGAAGCCGAAGGTTTTCGGGGTGAACCCGTGCCCTTCTTCGTGCTCGCGTTTGCGTCCAGGAGTCTTGACCCCGGTTGGCGGTATTCCGACGTGATCATCCCGATGCTGACGGCATTGTTGCCCGTGAGTGCCCCCTCTAACAATGATTGGGCCCCTACCTCAGACTCACAACTTGCATTGGGGTTCCCAACATTGTTAGAGACGGCACGTCCGGTGGACGCGTCTCGGTTCCGAATGCGCGTCCCGCCCGAGAAGTTGCGAGGCACGTCCGCCGCACGTGGTCCGTTTCCCAGCGTTCGTGAGGGCCCGGCTTTCAGGGCGCGCTTCCCGGGAGGAGCCACCCGTCACATTGTTCGCCCGCGAGTTTCTTCGCAAGCCGAAGGGTCGAGTTCGAACAATATGACAAGTGGCACCTCCGCCGCACGCAGCCTCCCTTTCTCCCTTTCTCCCTTTCTCCCTTTCTCCCCTTCGCATTCCTGCCAGCAACCCCATGCCCCTCTTGTCGTATCTTGGTGCATGCGGAAGGCGGCCTTTGCTCTCGTGCTCGGTCTTGCGGCGTCTGGGTCCGCGGCCGAGGTGGTACCGGTGCAGGCGCCGGTAGGGGAGATGGTGGAGGGCATCGCCTGTGCAAGCGACCCCACCCAGAGCTACACCCTCTATCTGCCGCAGGGATTCGACGCCTCGAGACATTGGCCGGTGTTGCTGATCTTCGACCCGCGCGGACGGTCGGTTCTGGCGGCCGAACTGTTTCGCGAGGCCGCCGACACCTATGGCTGGATCCTGGTGAGCTCGGACAACACCCGCTCCGACGGGCCGATGGAGCCCAACGTGGTGGCACTGCGCGCCCTGTGGCCCGAGGTCCACACCCGGCTCCCGGCGCAGCCCGATCGCATCTACACGGCGGGGTTCTCGGGCGGCGCGGCGATTGCCTATGTGTTGTCGAGGTCGACCCAGGAGGTGGCCGGCATCATTGCCTGCGGCGGCCGCTTTCTGGCGGACGATCTGAAGGACAACCCCGTGCCCATCTTCTCGGTCGCCGGCGACACCGATTTCAACTACCACGAGATGCACGAGGTAGATGCGTTGCTCGCCGAACAGGGCAACCCGCACCGTTTGGTGATCTTCGATGGGCCCCACAGCTGGATGCCGGCGTCGCTGGCGACCGAGGCGGTGGGCTGGTTCGAACTTCTGGCCATGACCGGGGGCCTCAGACCTGTCGACAACGAACTGGTCGCATCGCTGTACGCGGATGACCTCGCGTCGGCTCAGGCGCTCGAGTCCGATGGACAGCTGATCGCGGCGGCGCGGCGCTACAGCGAGATGACCACGACATATGCGGGGCTTCACGACGCGTCTGCGGCGGACGCCGCGGCCGCCAGGCTCGAGGGGAGCCCGGAGTTCAAACGGCAGGCGAAGGACCTCAAACGGTGGAACGCCTTCGAGCGCGACTACTTCGACAGCATGAACCGGCATTTCTATCGGTTGCGCAATGCGGAGATACCGCCGCCGTCGGCCCGGCTCGCGCGCGATCTGCGCATCGATGAACTCAAACGCCGCGCCCTCGAACCCGGGTTCGAGGGCATCACCGCGCAGCGGGTCCTCAACGGCCTGTCGAGCGGGCTCAACTTCTACCTGGCGCGGGACCTCACGGCAGCGGGCCAGTACGACCGCCTGGTGGTTTGTCTCGAACTCGGGCTGCAGGTCCAGGAAGACAACATCGTGGGATGGTACAACCTGGCCTGCGCCCGTGCCCGGTTGGGCCGGGAGGACGCGGCGGTGGCGGCCCTTGAGCGGGCCCTCAAACTCGGCTTCGACCGGGACGAGCTGCTCGCCACCGACCCCGACCTCGACACCCTCCGCGACCGCGATGACTTCAAGGCGCTGCTTGCCGGTCGCACTTCGGCAAAATAAACGCAAAGGCGCTAAGGCGTTGTTGCCAAACCGAAAAGCGACACCTTGAGTGCCGGCGGAACTGCCGGCGATCAAAAATCGCCGGCTACCGGCGGAAAGACGCCCGACTCCGGACGAGGGCGTCCGTCGTCGACCGTCTTCCCACCGGCGACGCGCCAGGGGCGCGTCGGTTCCGCCTCGTGCGTTGACTTCCGATCCTTGAGTGCCTCACGCGGATGCGTCGAAGAGGATCTCCAGGGCTTTGTCGCGGTTTGCGAAGGAACCGGCCTTGCCCTGAAAGACGGTGCCGCGGCCACCGCCGCGGCCGTCGAGCGCGTCCGCTATTTGCGGACCGGTCTTTCCGGGATCGATTGCCGACGCTTCTCCGGCAGCCAGAATGAAGAGGAGTTCGCCACCGTTGGCCGCCGTCAACAGACAGCATTTCTCCGGCGCCGCCGCGACGAGCGTTCGCGCCACCCACTGGAGGAAGGCCATGTCGCGGTCGTCCCAGTGGGCCTCGACCAGCGCCTCAGACCGTGCCGCGAGAACTGCGGCGGTTCTGTCCGCCAGCTCCTCGGTCAGTCCGCGCGCAATTCGTGCGAGTTCCTTTTCTCTGGCGAGTCGGATGTTGACGATGCCGACGAGTTCGTCGTCGCTGGTGTCGAGCAGCGACCTCAAGTCGCGATTGCGAGTTTCGTGCGCCGCCATCCGGCGCCGCACCCGGTTCCCGGCGACAAAGAAGAGCCGGGTGCCGCCGCGCATGGGTTCGGTGGCGAGCAGGCACAGGGTGCCGATCTCGGCCGTGGAGCGGAGGTGGGTGCCGCCACAGGTGTTGAGGTCGAGGCCCTCGATCTCCACCAGGCGGACCGTTCCCGCGAAGCCCTCGGGCAGCCGCCGCGAACGCACCCCGAGTCGCTCGAAGTCGGCTACTTCGGCCGTGCGTATATGGACGGCGCGGGCGGCGCGGATCTCCCGCGAACACGCCTCTTCGAGCCGTTCGATATCATCCGGCTCGAGCCGGGGCACATCGAGCTCGATGTCGCTGACATCGGTTCCGAGATGGAAGGCCGTGGTCGGCCAACCGAAGTCGCGCAGGGCGACGGCCGTCAGGAGGTGCTGCCCGGTGTGTTGCTGCATGTGGTCCCACCGCCGCGGCCAATCGAGCTCGAGGTGGACGGGACCGGGGCGCAACGGCTGCCGCAGGAAGTGGCGGATCGCGTCCCCGGCCTTTTGAACATCAACCACGGCGACGCCCGCGATGGTGCCGCGGTCGGCGGGCTGGCCCCCGCCCTCGGGGTAGAAGATGGTATCGGCGAGGACCGCGAACGGCACACCACCGCCCTCGCCGCACTCGACCACTTCCGAGTCGAGTTCGGTGAGAGTGGCGTCGCGGTGGTACGCGGGATCTGTCATAAAGGGCCCGCGGTCATCTCGACACGATGGTCGAGCGGTCGGCGTAGGGCGCACCACTGTGGAGCACCAGGGTGGCGCCGGGAATGCCTGAAGGATCGTCGCAGGCGCTGGTATCGACCTGCACGGAACTGACGAAGGTGTCGCGCAGCATGTCGTTTCGCTCGAGCCACATGACATACCTCGAGGTCGGGATGTTGACTTCTCCGCTGCCGGCCCGGACCCACCTGGTGGCGGTCGCGGATGGGGAACACAACACGTCCTCGCCGTGCCGGATCGTGAAGCTGAAGAGCTGATCCGATGGCGCCGAGGACGACCACCGGGCGATGGTGACGGCGACGGTCGTCGGCGAACTCACCCGGGCGGCGATCACACCGGCGCGGCTCGTGCTCGAACGGGCTTCCGCAACCGTCGTCCGCTCGGCCTCGCCGGCTTCACGGACGAGCGCCTCCCACCGTTCGCGGTCGATCGTCGTCTCGAGGTCGGACATCATCGCGTTCGACCCCTCCACCAGATAGTTGCTGGGGAGGACGAGCCAGAGATTCGCCGACGACCCCACTCTCGACAGGGCGACGCCCACCACGCGGCCGCTCACGTCGAGCAGCGGCAGACCGGCTTCGCCGACGGCCGTTGCGGTGTCGACCTGGAGAAAAGAGATTCCGAGCAGGCTGCGATTCGCATCCGTGACGCGGGCGCGCGCCAGGACGGCGCCCGCCCCTTGAGAGTTGCCGGCCATGACAACGGGGTCCCCCGAGGCGAGACCGGTGGAGTCAGCCAGCTGCAGCGGGGTCTCGCGCGTGCCCGTGGTGCGGACGAGAGCGAGATCGAGCCAGTCATCGACCCTGATGACCCGTCCCTGAAACGTGCGATTGTCGTGGAACCTGACTTCGACGCTGGGTAGCGCCGGACACACGACGTGGGCTGCCGTCACCACGATCCCATCTGCGATGAAGAAGCCCGCCCCCGACCTGCCCTCACAGCTCAGGTCGACGATTGCCGTCTCGGCGAGCTCGGCAAACTGCTCGGCGCTGAGAGGTCCGATGTCGGCACCAAGGGCGGGTGCCCCGTCATCGCGGCCGAGCACGAATACGGCGACGATGAGGGCGAGGCCGACCAGCATGGCGCCGGCGGTACCGGGGCGATCGGCAACAAAATGGAGCACGGACCGCCCAAGGGGCGTCTTTTTTTGAGGCGGGACCTGCGCGGTCTCGATCGGTCTGGCGGCCTGGAGGGAGATCTGGGTTGCCAGACCGAGCGCCGCGAGCTGTTTTTGACACTCGAGGGCCAGCGACTTCGGAACCGAAGCCACGACGACCCCGGGTGCGTTCTGCAGGCGGGATTTCAAGGTCAGGAAGTCGTGCGGCTGACCGTGGACCTCCACCAGGCGTCGTGCGGCGTGGTAGGCGGAGCGGTCGCTGGGCGACTCGAACATCGTCACGAGATCGAACAGCGTCCGGCGATTGCAATGGGGGCAACTGCCGGCCTCGATCGCTATCGGCCGGCCACAATGGTGGCAGGGCTGTGTCCTACCTTTCACACATTGATGATATCAAGTTGAGAAATCGGGGGTTAACCCGCTGATTTCCCCTGGTGAGAAGACCATTCTCGATTGGAAGGGACGACCACGCGCGGTCCTACCGCGAAGCCGTCGCGGCGGGGGTCGCCGACACCGGTGAAGACGCCGGTCGTTGCGTCATATGCGACCGCGTTCACACCGCCGAAAAAGGCCGTTTCGCTCCGCGCCGCGGGTGGATACCTGAGGCGGTACATGTGCTCGAAGCCGAAAGTCTGCAGCCGGTCCGCATCTTTCACGGTGATCGGATCGGCGATCTCGAGACAGACCCTTTCGGGATCGTGGGCGCTGTTCCACATCACTCGCGGCGCCACCACGGCGTCCCGCAACGGCATCCGGCGGTCGACGAAGTTGACGATGACGTCGGTGACCGAGGGCGCAATGCGGTCGCTGCCGGCGCTGCCGAGCGCCAGAGACCAGTCGTCATCGCGGAGGATCGTGGGTGCCATGCCCGTGGGGAAGCGGGCCTGCGGCCGCAGGTAGGTCGGACTGTTGGGGTCTTCGAGGTCGAGAAACTCGAGGCAGCTGTTGTAGGGAAATCCGAGACCGGGCGTCGCGACCTTGGACCCGTACTGCCGGCACAGGGTCTGGGTGAGAGACACCAGGTTGCCGTGCCGGTCTGCGACGGAGACGTGGGTCGTGTGTTCGCCGAGAACGGAGTTGACCCTTGCCGAGTGAAGTTGGTCCTTGGGAATGGCGTTGCCGGGTGTGATCTGAGCCGCACGCTGCCGGGCATGTTCCTCGGTCAGATACGCCGAGCCATGGAGGGCCCAGGCGATCGGGCTGGAAGTCAGCTCGCTGAAGTCCGCGTGCGCGATGCGAAAGGCCTCCACCAGGATCTGAAGCTGCTCGGCCGAGGTCCCGGCATAGAATGAGCCTGGAAAATTCTCGAGGATGTTCAGTGCCATCAGAACCTCAGCGCCGGCGCCCGGAGGGGGGAACGACAACACCTCGGCGCCGCGGTAACTGCCGCGCAGGGGTGCGAGTTCTGGGGTCTTCACGGTGGCGAGATCGGCGGCACTCACGAACCCGCCATTGGCGGCCATGTCCGAGGCGATCATCCGGGCGATGGCCCCGCGGTAAAAGCTGTCCGCGCCTTCGGCCGCGATGCGTTCCAGGGTGGTCTTGAGGTCGGGCCGGCACATCACTTCGTTGGGCGTCGCGAGCCTGTTGCCGTCCGGGAGAACGGTAAACCGCAGGTACTCCGAAGCCAGGATCTCATCGAGATAGCCCGAGGCCCAGGCGATCGAGTTTGCACTCGCACTGTAGCCGGCGCCGGCGATCTCGATGGCTGGTTGGAGGACCGTTACGAGGTCCATGGTCCCGTAGGTCTCGAGGGCGCGGTCGAGGGCTGCGAGGGTGGTGGGCACCGCGACCGCCGCATAGCCGAACCTTTCTTTCGCCTCACGGATTTCGAGGAGGCGCGAGGCATCGGCGGTGAACGGCACCGTGACGGACCCGTCGATCGCCGATGCGCGACCGTCGGCCAGCGAGATCAGAATGTAGGTCATCCCGCCGAGTCCGGAACCCCCCGGGTCGGCGACCCCGAGGGCAAACGCCGCTGCCACCGCGGCATCGACGGCGTTTCCGCCCTGTTCGAGGATCACCGCGCCGGCGCGAGACGCCTCGAGCGATCCCGTCGAGACCATCCCGAAATCAGACCGAACCTCGGGGGCATACAGCGGAGCGTGTTTTCCTCGCACCGGCAGTCGACCGCTCGTGCACCCGTTGGTCGCGCCACCGGCGGCGAGCCCGACCAGGAGCCCGACCACGGCCAGACCCTTCCGGGGTCGTCTCTCGATCATTGCCGCCCTGAGGCCGGCTGGGCGATCACCGCAGGGCCGAGTGCGACGCCAGATCGTCTCGGATCGCCGACCCCGACGAAACCGCCTCGACGGGAATCGTAGCCGACGGCGTTGACGCTGCCCATGCGTGCGAGGTCGAGGGGCGAGGCGGGAAATGTCACTCGATCGATCGTTTCATAGCCAAACGTCGCGAGCAGGTCAGCATCTCCGGCATCGATCGGAGGTGCAACCTCGATCAGAACCCGGGGTTCCTGTTCGAAGGTGCCCCCCCACAGAATTCTCGGCGTCACGACGGCGTCTCGCAGACCCATCTTGCGATCGACGAGGTTGCTGATCGTGACGGTGATGATCGGCGGGATCCGGTTGCTCGCGCCGCTGCCGAGCGCCGCGACCGGTGTCCCGCCGCGGAGGACGACGGTTGGGGCCATCGGCGTCCCCAGCTTGATCCGGGGGCGGAGGTAGTTCGGGCACTCGGGGTTGTCGAAGTTGAAGGAGGCGAGAAAGTCGTTGTAGGGAAAGCCGAGGCCCGGGGCCATGACGGCCGCCCCGTACGATCGGCCGAGGGTCTGGGTCATCGACACGGTGGTTCCAAACTGATCGACCACCGAGACCTGCGTGGTGGACTCGCCGAATTTGGAGCACCGCGGGTCTGACGGGCCGTCGAGAACGGCCTGCGGAATGACGCTCCCGATGGCGATCATGTGTGCAAGTTCGGCGGCTTCCTCCTTGTCGATGCAGCCGTCGACCGGAATCACCGCTCCGGGGCGGGCTCTCGCGAGAACGGCGTCGCCGCCGTTGGCGATGCGGAATGCCTCGACCATCAGATTGAGGCGCTCGACGGAGTCGCCGGCCAGCATCGAGCTCGGGAAACGTTCGAGAATGTCGAGGGCCCCGGTCACCCGGCAGCCGCCGCCGGGCTCCGGAAAAGTCAGGACGTCGTACCCGCGATAGGTCGTTCGCTGGACCGGGCGCTCCTGGACGCGCAACGCCGCCAGGTCGGACTTGCGGAGAAAACCGCCGTGGTCGATCATGTCGCGCTCGATATCGTCGGCGATACCGCCGCGGTAGAAATCGGTGGCGCCGGCGGCGGCGAGGCGGCGGAGAGTCGCGGCCAGGACCGGCCTGCACATGCGGTCGCCGGGACGCCCCACCGTGTGCCCGTCTTCCATCGCCACGAAGCGGAGATGTTCCGATGCCAGCAGCTTGTCCATGTAACGGTGGGTCCAGGTGATCTGGATCGGGCTCAGGAGGTAACCCTGTTCGGCAACCTCGATCGCGGGCCGGATGAGGTCGGCCATGGGCATCGATCCGTAGCGCGAGCGAGCGAGTTCGAGCACGGCGAGATTGGTCGGTACGGCAACCGTCTTGTGGCCGAACAGCAGGTCCTCCTCCTGCAGCAGGAGAAGCTCCTCGGGTGCGACGCCGGCGGGGGCGGGTGGGGAGCCGTCGATCACCAGGTCGCGGCCGTCGGCGAGGTGGATGACCATGTAGGTCATGCCGCCGAGCCCCGAACCATCGGTGTCGGCGACGCTGAGCATGATGGAGGCCGCGATCGCGGCGTCGATGGCGTTGCCGCCACGCTCGAGGACATCAACTGCCGCCCGGGTGGCCTCCGGCGAGCCCGTCGCCACCATGCCGAAATCCGAATGCGCTTCGGGAGCCATGAGTTCGGTCGGGGCGCGGTGTTCCTGTCGCGATCGGTCGGCCGCTGTGCACCCCGTCAGGGCAAAGGATACAGCCGCCACAGCGACGAGTGCGAAGGCTGGCATTCGGCGAGTTCCGAGGTGTCGGGTCATTGCGACCCCGATTGTATCGCCGTCGGTGATCGGGCCCGCGACTTCGATCAGGTGATCGGCACGGGTCATGCCTCCCGGGAGGATTCTCGGGGCCTCGACGGCCTCGACGAGCCCCATCCGGCGGTCGACGAGGTTGCTGATGACATTCGTGATGATCGCCGGGATGCGGGTGCTGCCGGGCGCACCGAGGGCCGCAAGGGAGGGTGACGAATCAGTCATCTGTCGCGATGACCCGTGGTCCCTCGGCGAGTCCGCCGCGCCGCGGATCCACCACACCAATGTAGATCCCAGATGCGGGATCATATGTTGCGGCGTTGACTCCGCCGAAATCCACGATGTCACTCTGTTGGGCAGGGAGGTGCACGGCGTCCACCGGGAACTCGTAACCCATGGCGTTGAAGGCGTCGACCAGTGGGTCGGTCAGAGGCCCCGCGACCTCCATTTCGATTCTGATGAAATCGCTGCCGCCCCACAGGATTCTGGGAGCATCGATCGCCGCACCGAGATCCATGCCGCGATCGATCACGTTGCTGATGACGCCGGCAAGAATCGATGGGATGCGGTTGCTTCCCGGGGACCCGAGGGCCATCAGGCGGCCTCCGCCATCCACCAGAATGACGGGTGCTATGTCGTTGGGGCAGGGACCGCGCGGACGCAGGAAGCCGGGACAGTGAGGCTTGTCGAACCTGAAAGAGGCGAGCAGGTTGTTGTAGGGGAAGCCGAGCCCCGGGGTCGCCACCTTGGCGCCGAAGGACTGTCCGAGGGTCTGGGTCAACGAAACGATGTTCCCTGCCCCGTCGATGATCGAGACCTGGGTCGTGCTCTCGCCGACGGGGAGGCAGTCGGGGTCCACCGATCCCGAGATGACGGTCTTCGGGAGGGCCGTGCCGGGCACGATCATCTGCGCGACGATCTGCGCCTGTTCCTTTCGCAACCTGGTGCTGGGGGCGCCTGCGCTTGCCCGGCCGGTGCGGGCGATACGGGTGCTTTCGACGAATACGCTGTGGCGGGCCAGCGAATCCTCGGCCAGGAAGACAGCGGGAAAGGTCTCGAGAAGGTCGAGGAGCCCCACCAGGGTGTCGCCGCCTCCGGGCGGCGGGACGGTGAAAACCTCGGCGCCGCGGTAGGTCGTGGTCAAGGGAGGAACGCGTCGGACCCGCAGCGCGACGAGGTCCGCTTTGCGAAGATATCCACCGTTCTTCACCATGTCGGCCTCGATGCGGTCGGCGATGGCACCGCGGTAGAAACTGTCCACTCCATCGCGGGCCAATTCCCGCAGCGTGCCGGCGAGGTCATGATTGCAGACGAGTGCGCCTGTTTCCCGGATGGTCTTTCCATCTTCCATGATCAGGAACGGCATATAGTCGGAGCCGGCGACGATGTCCTGGTAGTAGTTGTGGGTCCATGTGGTCTGGATCGGGCTGATGCGGTAACCAGCCTCGGCGACCGCGATGGCCGGCTGCAGCGCCTGGGACATGGACATCGTCCCGTAGGTGCGGATCGCGAGGTCGAGAACGGCAAGCGTCGTGGGCACGGCGACCTTGTCGTAGCCGAAATCCCGGCCTTCCATTTGCGCGTTGCGAAGCTTCTCGAGGTTGAGTGAACCGGGAGCTCGTGCCGTACCGTCGATCGCGACCGTGCGACCATCGGCGAGTCGGATCAACATGTAGGTCATCCCGCCGATGCCGGAGGCGTCGGAGTCGGCGACCCCGAGCACGAGCGCCGCCGCCACCGCGGCGTCGACGGCGTTGCCGCCGCTCTCGAGGATCGACACAGCCGCTTCGGTGGCTTCCGGAGATCCGGTAGCGACCATGCCGTACAGCGAGTGGGCCTCCGTTACCTGGAGCTCTGCCGGCGGTTCGGAGCCGGGAGACGGTGCCCCCACCGCCGCGCTCGCCGGCGCGAGCAAGAGAATCCACGTCGAGAGGCAGATGGAGAGTGTTGTCTTTGTTATCGGCTTCACCTGCATGACATCCCACCGCGCAGCCGCCACGGCAAGCCCCCTGTCGGGCGAGGCTCGACGGGTGAGCGGTCAGCGCAGTGTACAGAGGCTCAGCCTCGGTGCCCAGCCTCTGCACACCCGGAAGCCGATTGGCGGTCAGTCATCGGCTGCAACAACTCGCGGTCCCTCGGCGAGTCCGCCGCGGCGGGGGTCGACGACGCCGATGAACGAACCGGTCTTCGGGTCGAAACCGACCGCATTGACGCCGCCGAACTTGACGAACTCGGAGATGACCGGCGGGAACGATACGGTGGTCATGCCGGAATGGCCGATCGATTCCAGGGCAGTGATGTCAGTCTCGGTGATCGGAGGCGCGATTTCGACAAAGGCCCTGAGGCTGGTGATGCCGCCCCACAACACGCGCGGCGCTGCCACGGCGTCGCGGATACTCAAGCCGCGGTCGATCATGTTGCTGATCACGGTGGCGATGATGGCAGGGATGCGGTTGCTGCCGGGGCTCCCCAACGCCACAACCAGGCGGTCGCCGTCCATCACGATGGTGGGCGCCATGTCGGTGATGCATTCCGCGCCCGGGCGCAGGAAGCCCGGGCACTGCGGCTTGTCGTAGTTGAACGCCTCGAGCAGGCTGTTGTAGGGGAAACCGAGACCTGGTGTGGCGACGGCGGCGCCGAACGAACTGCCGAGGGTCTGGGTGAGCGACACGACGTTGCCCTCCCGGTCAACTACAGACAACTGGGTCGTGCTGTCCCCCTGGACCGGTTCGCACTCGGGGTCCGGCGGGGGGCCGAGACTTTCGGAGGCCGCGGTCCCGCCGGGGGTGATCAAGAGGGCCCTCGCGGCGGCGTGCTCCTTGCTCAGGTAGACAGGTTGGCCCCACATCGATTGTTCGGGCAGGATCTGGTGCCTCCGGCTGTCCACCAGGGCGATACGCGACGCTTCAAGGACCAGGTGGTGGCGCTCCACCGAATCGGTTGCCAACAGCGTGGAAGGGAACTCCTCGAGGATGTTGAGTAGTGCGGTCAGCGCCGCACCGCCCCCCGGTTGCGGGAACGTGTGGACGGTGAGCCCTCGGTAGCTCGTGACCAGGGGTGCGCGCTCCCGAACCCTGAGCCGTGCGAGGTCGGTCTTGCGGAGGAAACCGCCGTGGGCAACCATGTCGGCCGTGATCTCGTCCGCTATCGAGCCCCGGTAGAAGGATGCGGCGCCTTCGGCCGCGATCCGACGCAGGGTGGTCGCAAGGTCCGGACGGCACATCACATCTCCCGGCCGGCCGAGAGTGCTGCCGTCGTCCATCGCGATGAACTTCAGGTACTCGGATGCCAGGATGCTCGGCATGTACTTCAAGGTCCATTCGATCTGCAGGGCGCTGAGACGGTAACCGTGCTCAGCCGTCTCGATGGCGGGCTGCAGCACCGTGGCCATGTCCATGGTGCCGAAACGACGCAGCGCGTGGTCCAAGATCGCCAGCGTGGTTGGCACAGCGGCGAGCTCGTAGCCGTCGAAGGCATCGCTGTCTTTCAGGGCCTGGAGGCGGCGATTGTCAACCGAGAGGGGCGCGACTGTGGGGCCTTCGATCGCGACGGTCCCACCGTTGGCCAGGCGGATCAGCATGTAGGTGATACCGCCGAGTCCCGAGGCATCCGGATCGGAGACCCCGAGCATCAACGCCGCTGCCACCGCCGCGTCGATGGCATTGCCGCCGCGCTCGAGGATCGCGACCCCCGCCATGGTGGCTTCTGGCGAGCCGCTGGCCACCATTCCGAAGTCGGACCGCGCCTCCCGGGTCGCCAACTCCGGCGGCAGCATCTGCGCACCGGCTCCCGTTGCGGCCGAAATCAGGAGAACCATGCACACGCAGAGGTGAGAGAGAAGTTTGGAAGGCAACTTGAAAACCGCCAAAAAGACTGGAGAATCGGGCGCCAGGGTCCATCGAGCCGGCGGACCTCATCGTCTGTCACGGGAGTGTACAACGAGCGTCAGTGGTTCGCGAGTACCGATCCCCGAGGGGCCTTCGACGACTTCCCGCCGCGCCATCTGGGCAACGCGGCGAGCGCGGCGGCGCCGACGTCTTCGAGGGTGGTGTACCACACCGGCAGCGCGAGCAGGGTGAAGATCGTCGAGGTCGCGAGACCGCCGATGACCACCACCGCGATGGAGTCGATATACGCGCCGGCAACGGTGGCGCGGGCCCAGACCAGCGGGATGAGCCCGAAGATGGTGGTGATGGCGGTCATCATCACCGGGCGCAGCCGGTCGCCGCAACCTTCGATCAGGGCCTGCCGGCGTTCGACGCCCGCCACTCGTAACGAGTTGACGTGATCGACCAGGACGATGCCGTTGTTGACCACGATGCCGATGAGGATGATGATCCCCATGAAGGCGATCGGGTTGAGGTCGTACCCGCCCAGCCACAGGCTCCAGAAGGCGCCGAAGAACGCCAGCATCAGGGTGATGAGGATGGCGAACGGCTGGGTGAAGCTCTCGAAGAGGGCGGCCATCAGGAGGATCACCGCCATCAGCGACAGCACGACGCCGCGGAACATGGTTCCCAGCGCCTCGTCGCGGTCGTGTCCCCACTCTCCGAAGTCCCACGAGTAGCCTTCGGGGACGGTGAAGCCGACCATGCGTTCTTCGACCAGCGCCTTGGCTTCATCGGTGGTCACGGCGTCCTTTTTGAACTGGGCTGCTACCCACTCGGTGGTCTGGCGATTTTCTCGTTGGATGCGTTCCGGAGTTCGCGCGATCGTGACCTCGGCCACCGAGCTCAGAGGAACGGAACCGCCCGAGCGATTGGGAATCGGAAGGTCGGCCAGGGCATCGATCCCGGGCTGGGCGTCTTCGGGGAGCCCGAGCACCATCTCGACCTCGCCGTCGGGGCCCTGAAAACGCCGCAGGCGGCGCCCGCGGAAGGCAAAGCCGACCGCCTCGGCAACTGCCCGGGGTGTGACGTCGAGGCTGTGGGCGGCGTCGGCGTCCACCAGCAGCCGCAGCTCCTTGGATCCGCGCTGGGTCGGCCCCCAGACCTCCTCGAGGTGGTCGAGACCGCGCATCCGATCCTCGACCTGCATCGCAAGATCCTCGAGGTATTCGGGGTCCTCGCCGTGCAGGGCCACCGATACCATGCGGCGGTCCTGGCCGCCGCGGTGGCGCCAGTTGTCGCGGTCGCCGACCTCGACGGAGACACCGGCGATCTCCGGCAATCCGATCCGCAGTTGCGACCGCAGCCGTTCGATGGCCTCCGGGTTGGCCTCCCCTTCGGGTAGATAGATGCGGGT
The DNA here is from genome assembly GCA_963714895.1 of Candidatus Sulfomarinibacteraceae bacterium. Taxonomy (GTDB): domain Bacteria; phylum Acidobacteriota; class Thermoanaerobaculia; order Thermoanaerobaculales; family Sulfomarinibacteraceae; genus Sulfomarinibacter. Next base: position 61,641 of record CAVQQC010000027.1, on the reverse strand, counting down.
CATGCAGAAGCCCATTTCGCTGTACCACGAGTAGACGCTGTCGAAACCGAGCTCCTCCTTGCGGCTGAAGACCCACTCTTCCATCTCGTTGATGTGGCCTTCCAGCACGTCTTTGGAAACGTCGTCGTGGACCCGCAGGAAGATCGAGACCTCCCGGGTCTGGTTCGGCATGTCGCCGGATTTTTCGATCTGCGACAGGGGCCACGCCGCTGAACCGGCGATCACGAAGAGGCAGACGAGGGTCACCAACCGGTGGTCGAGGGTCCAGTCGAGAAGCCGGCGGTAGGCCGGGACCAGCTTGCGGGCGACAAAACCCGGTTTTGGTTCTTCGGCGGGAGAGAACTTGGCCGCCGCCAGAGGGATGAAGGTCAGGGATATCAGCAACGAGCAGGCCACCGCCAGACAGATCGTCAGTGCGACCTCGCCCATCATGATCACCATGGTGTTGCGTTCGGAGACGAAAAGCCACGACCACACGAAGATCGAGGTGGCGGTCGAGGCGACCACCGCCAACGCGACCTGTTGGGCGCCGAACCGCGCCGCCACCGGCGCCGGGTGGCCCATGCCCTCGTAGCGGTGGATGTTCTCGATCACCACCACCGCGTTGTCCACCAGCATGCCGACGCCGAGCATCAGACCGAGCAGGGTGAGGACGTTGAACTGCGCGCCCAGGGCGTACATCGCGCCACAGGTGACCAACAACGAGAACGGGATGGCGGTGGCGACCACCAGGGTGGTGCGGAAGCGGCGCAGAAAGAAGTGCAAGACCACGACTGCGAAGATGCCGCCGTAGATGCCGGCGTTGCGCAGACCCGACAACGAGTTGCGAATCGCCTCGCCCTGGTTCTCCCAGATCAGGAGGTTGATGCCTTCGAGTTGGGGGTCCTTCTTGATCTCCTCGATGCGCTCGAGGGCCTTGTCCACGACTTCGATGGTGTTGGCGCTGGGTTCCTTGTAGACGTCGATTCCGACCGCGAAGGAACGGTCGAGGTGGCGCCCGTAGTCGAGGCGCGGTTCCCTCATTTCGACCACGGCCACATCGCCGATGCGGAGGCCGTCGGTGCCGACGCGCAGGGCGGCGATTTCACGCGCGGACTGGAATCGGGTCAGGGTGCGAACCTCGTAGCGCACGACGTCGCCGCGGATGACTCCGGCGTCCACGTCCTGGTTGGCGGCGTTGATGGCGTTCAGGACCTCGCCGGCACCGATGCCGTGCCGTCTGAGGGCGTCGAGGTCGAGATCGACCCGGACCTGTTGCTGTTCGACCCCGTAGAGATCGACCCGGGCCACACCCTTGATGCGCTCGAGGGGGCGGCCGATGCGGCGGTCGAGAAGGTCCCAGGACTCCGACAGATTGCGTTCGGCGGAGATCCTCCCGGCCAGCACCTGGGAGCTGCCGCCGTCGGTGTCGCCGCGGATCGAGATGTGGCCGATGGTGTCCGGCAGGAGTGGGCGGGCGCGGTCGACGGCCTCGCGGACCTCCATCTTCTTGATGTCGACGTCCACTCCCCAATCGAACATCACCTCCATCCGCGCCGACCCGGACTGGGTGTTGCCGAGAATCCGCTTGACGTCGGGGATGGTGGCGATCTCTTCCTCGAGGGGCTCGATGACTTCCCGCAGGGCCTCGAGCGGGTGCGATCCCGGGAAGGGGATCTCGATGTCGATCTCGGGTTCGTTGACCACCGGCATGAAGTCGAGCGGCAGCAGAAAGACCGCCACCGTACCGAGCACGGTCAGGCTCAAGAGGAGCATGAGGGTCGCGATCGGTCGATCCAGGGGGATGTCGGTGAGTCTCACCGGCGGCCTCCAATGTTGATTTCGGATTTCGGATTTCGGATTTCGGATTTTTGCCACACCCAGCTCAGGAAACGAGGGGGCGGTAGTTCGGAAATCCGAAATTCGAAATTCGAAATCCGAAATTTCATCATTCCTCCACCACCCTTTCCCGTACCGGCGCTGATCCGATGATGCGATAGATGCACGGGATGACGATCAGGGTCAGGATCGTCGAGACGGTCAAGCCGCCGATCACGGTGATCGCCAACGGCGCCCTCAACTCGTCGCCAGCGCCCAGACCGAGGGCCATCGGAAAGAGGGCGAGCACGGTGGTGGCGGTGGTCATCAGGATCGGCCGCAGCCGTTCGCTGCCCGCACTCACCAGAGCATCGTCGATCTCCTGGCCTTCGCGGCGGCGCCGGTTGACTGCATCCACCAGGACGATGGCGTTGTTGACCACGATGCCGGCGAGCATGATGGCGCCGATCAGCACCAGAACGCTGACCGAGTTGGATGTCAGCACCAGAGCGGCGATCACGCCGACCACACCCAGCGGGACCGCCATGAGAATCACGAACGGGTGGATCAGGGACTCGAACTGTGAGGCCATCACCACGTAGACGAGGAACGTCGCCAATGCCATCGCCAACCACAGGGAGTTGAAGCTGACGGAGAGCTCCTCGTTCTGGCCGGAAAGCTCGGTCCGCGCGCCCGGCGGCAGAACCAGCCGGGACACGGCAGCATCGACGGCGTCGAGCGCCCTGCCGAGATCCCTGGTCGTCGGCAGCGCGGTGACTTCGGCCACCCGCGCCCCCGAGTAGCGGTAGATCGCCGCCGGGCCGCGGCCCGTCACGACCTTGGCGACCGCCGAGACCGGGACCGTCGTCCCCCCGGGGAGGATGATCCGCAACGCCTGGACCCCGGAGGCCAGCGACCGGAAACGCTCTCCGGCACGCAGCCTGATGTCGATCCGCTCCTCACCCTCGCGAAACTCACCGACCACGTCGCCGCGGATCTTGGTGCGCAGGGCGGCGCCGACGTCCTCGGCGGAAACGCCGAGGGCCGCGGCCCGTTCGCGGTCGAGTTCGACCAGGATCTCCGGGCTGCCCGGCTCCGAAGTGGACGCGACGTCGCGCACCTCGGGCAGGTCTTCAAGCGCCTGGCGCACCGTCTCGGCGGCCAGATCGAGCTCGAGGAGGTTGTCCGAGAAAATCTGCACCGCGATCGGCGGGCGCACCGACAGGACGGCGGGGCGCACCAGTTCGGCCTCGGCGCGCGGAAATCTGGCGATCACCCGGCGCACCCGCTCCACGGCGGTGCCTTCATCTTCAGCGTTGCTCTCGGTGGCCATCCGGAAGTTGATCTGCGCCAGGTTCTCGCCCAGGGTGCGACGGCCGGAAGCCGCAGACGGCAGGCTTCCGACCATCGAAAAGACCGACGCGAAGGCCGGGTCGTCGACCAGCATGCCCTCGATCCGATCGACGGTCTCGGCGGTCGCCTCGAGGGTGGTGCCCTCGGGCAGGTGGATCTGGAAGGCGAACTCTCCCTGGGAGAGGTCGGGCACCAGGTCGGTGCCGAGGCTCGGGATGACCATCACCGAGGTCGCAAAGGCCGCAACGGCGGCGAGCACGATGATCCACCTTCGGCCGAGCGCCGTCGACAGGGCGCCGGGGTAGGTGCGGCCGACCCAGTCGAGGGCGCGGCTGAGGGGAGAGGCCACGACATCGAACACCCGGCTGAAGACCCACCACAGGGCGCCGATCACCATCGCCGAGATCAGGATCAAGAACCGGATGGGAAAGGCGGCGATCGTCGCCGCGCGGCTCGTCAGCGACCGCCCGTTGCCGAGAGGTTCGAGTTCGAACCCGGCGAATAGGAAGGTGAAGGGGAGGCTCTCGCCGTTGCCCGACCGGCGGCCGGCAAGGCCCGAAGCCTTCTCGAATCCGGTACGTGCGGTAAAGCCCGAAAGGGCGGGAATGACGGTCAGGGAGACGATCAGCGAGATCGACAACGAGAGGCAGACCGTGATCGCCTGATCGCGGAAGAGCTGGCCGGCGACCCCCTGGACGAAGACGATGGGAAAGAACACGGCGACGGTGGTCAGGGTCGCGGCGGTGACCGCGCCGGCCACCTCGCCGGCGCCCTTGATGGCAGCCTGGGCTCGCGCCAGTCCCTCACCGCGGCGGCGGTCGATGGCCTCGAGAACGACGATCGAGTTGTCCACCAACATCCCGATGCCGAGGGCGAGGCCGCCCAGCGACATGATGTTGATGGAGACCCCCGCCTGGTCCATGAAGAGGAAGGTCGCGACCACCGAGACCGGGATGGTGAGGGCGATGATGGCGGTGGCGCGGAGGTCGCGGAGGAAGAAGAAGAGAACCAGGATCGCGAGCAGACCGCCGATCCAGGCGGCCGACCACACCATCTGGATGGAGTCGGTGATGTAGGCGGAGAGATCGGTGAGGACCTCGATCTGGAGATCCTGCGGCATCTCGTCGCGCAATTCCTCGAGCCTTTCCTGGACCGCTCTGGCGACCGCCACGGTGTTCGCCGTGCCCTGGCGGTGAAGGTCGATTTCGACGACCTCGTGGCCGCCGAGCCGCGTGATCTCGTCGCGGTCGCGGTGGCCGCGAAAGACCCGGGCCACATCCTCCACCCGGATGCGGCCGTCCGGGGTCTCGCGCACCACGGTTCGTTGGATCTGTTCGAGGTCCTCGAACTCGTGCATGGTGCGGACCAGGTAGATGGCGTTGAAGTCGCGCAGGGTCCCACCGGGGGAATTGACGTTTTCCTGTTGCAGCGCGACGGCGAGATCTGCCGGGGTCAGACCGAGTGCCGCGAGCCGGTCCTCGTCGGCCTCGACCACGATCTCGGCGTCGAGCCCGCCGCGGACCTTGGCTGCGGCGACGCCGACCACCGCCTCGAGCCGCGGTTTGAGCCAACGTTCGGCGAGTTGGCGCAATTCATCGAGGTCGCGATCGCCCCGAAAGCCGAGGCGCATGATCGGTTCGAGCGAGGGATCGAATCGCAGGACCCTGGGGATCTCGGCCTCGCGTGGAAGCTCGACGAGACCGAGCCGTTCGCGGACATCGAGCCCGGCGGTGTCCATCGACTCGCCCCACTCGAACTCGAGAACCACTTCCGACAGGCTCGACCGGGACTGCGATCGCATTTCGCGGACGCCCGGAATCACCCCCACCGCCTCTTCGATCGGTCGCGTGACGAACTGTTCGACGCTCTCGGGGGCAGCATCGGGGTACTCGGTCTGGATGGTCAGGGTGGGGTAGGAGAGGTCGGGCAGCAGGTCCACCGGCAGGTTCTGGACTGCGAGCAGACCGAAGGTCGACACCGCGAGGGTGGCCATGAGAACGGTGATCGGGCGGTTGACGGCAAAGCGGGGGAGCATGCCTCAGACCGCCGCAACCGGGTTATTCATGTGACCGTGGAAGATCATCAACCGGCCGCCTCGTCGTTTTCGGCGGACCCGGCGTCGGTCATCACACGGACCTTGGCGCCGTCGGAGAGCGCCGGCGCGCCGACCACCACGACCTCGTCGCCGGGTTGGATGGTGATTTCCGGGTTCGCCACGTGGTCGATCTCGACGCGGTTTCCGTTCTCGAATCCGAGCACCACCTCGATCTGCTCAACGAGTTCGTCGTCTGCCAAACGATAGAGGTGCCAACGGCGGCCCTCCGCAACCAGGGATGAACGGTTCACCACCAGCGCATCCATGTGGGTGTCGGTGACGATGTCAACGCGGACGAAGGCGCCGGGCCGGAGTCCGGAGTTGCCTTCGACGGCGACCGTGACCTTGACGGTCCCGGTCGCCGGGTCCACCGCCGGAGCGATGCGTTCGATGATGGCGTTCGCCACCGTGTCGGTGGAGTCCGCAGCCAGCCTCACCTCTTGACCGGGGCGGAGGCCGGTGACGTGGCGTTCGGGGATGTTGACATCGGCGTACAGGGGGTCGATATCGGCGAGGTCGTAGACCGGCGTGCCGTCGGACACCGTGGCTCCGACATCGAGGTGGCGTTTGACGACCGTGCCCGCGATGGGCGCGCGGATCACCGTCCGCGAGAGTTCGAGTTCGGCAAGCTCCAGGGCGTGTTGGGAATCTTCCGCCGTGGTCCGGCTGGCCTCGAACTCATCGAGGCTCGAAAGACCCCGATCGTGCAGACCGGAGATCCGTGCGAAATCCCGCTGCGCCTTTTCTTCGTTGGAACGGGCGCGAGCCGCGGAGATCTTCTGTTCATCGTCCTCGAGATAGGCGAGGGGCTGGCCGGAGGAGACCTTGTCGCCCTCTTCGACCACCAGCCGCTCGACCACGCCCCGGGTCCGCGCGATGACGGTCGCCTGGCGGTCGGCGCGCAGGGTGGCCGAGGTGGAGTAGAGCGAGGAGATGGATTCGAGGGTGATCGGGCTGATCTTGACCGAGATCGCGGGTTCTTCCTTCTCGGATTCCGCCCCCGGCCCGTGGCCGTTTCCGCCGGTCTCGCCACCGCCGCAGCCGACGGCGAGAATCGAGGCAAAGAGGACTGAAGGCGGCACGAGATGCCGCAGGAGCAGTGACTTCGAGATCTCTTGGATGTTCAACTTACTTTCCTTTAGCGCGCTGGGTGATCCGGCGGATCGGCTGCCCCCTGGATAGTACGGGAAAAGGCGCATGGGGGTTGCTTTATTCCGCCTCGATTCATGATGCGGGAAGCATTTTGCGTCCCGCATCATGAATCGAAAAAAACCCGGGCCTCTCGGCCCGGGGTTGATTGATGTTCTTGAGAGAACAGGCGATCAGTACATGCCGCCCATGCCGCCCATGTCACCCATGCCGCCGCCGGGCATGCCGTGGTCCTTTTTGTCCTCGGGGATCTCGCACACCAGCGCCTCGGTGGTGAGGAGCAGGCCGGCGATCGACGAGGCGTTGAGCAGAGCGTTCTTGGTCACCTTGGCCGGGTCGATGATACCGGCCTTGATCATGTCGGTGATCTCGCCGGCAGCAGCGTCGTAACCCAGGGCGCCTTTCTTGGAGCGGATCTCGCGCACGATCACCGCCGCCTCGTCGAGGCCGGTGTTGAGGATGATCTGCCGCGTCGGCTCCTCGAGGGCGCGCAGGAGGATCTTGACGCCGGTCTGGACGTCGCCGGTGGTCTCGTTGACGAGCTTCTCGACGCTGGTCATGGCGCGCAGCAGCGCGACACCGCCGCCGGGCACGATGCCCTCTTCGACGGCCGCCTTGGTGGCGTGAAGGGCGTCTTCGACGCGGGCCTTCTTCTCTTTCATTTCGGTCTCGGTGGCAGCGCCGACCTTGATCTGCGCCACACCGCCGACCAGCTTGGCCAGCCGCTCCTGGAGCTTCTCGCGGTCGTAGTCCGAGGAGGTGTCCTCGATCTGCCGCTTGATCTGACCGACCCGGCCGAGCACGGCCTGGTGCTTGGAGTCATCGTTGTCATCGACGACGATGGTTGTGTCGTCCTTGTTGACCACGATCTTCTTGGCGTTGCCGAGGTCATCCCAGGTCACGTTCTCGAGCTTGATGCCGAGGTCCTCGGAAATCATCTTGCCGCCGGTGAGGACGGCGATGTCCTCGAGCATGGCCTTGCGGCGGTCGCCGAAGCCGGGGGCCTTGACGGCGCAGATGTGGAGGGTGCCGCGGAGCTTGTTGACCACCAGAGTCGCGAGGGCTTCACCCTCGACGTCTTCGGCGATGATCAGAAGAGGTTTGCTCTGCTGGGCGACCTTCTCGAGGATCGGCAGCAGGTCCTTCATGCTGGAGATCTTCTTTTCGAAGATCAGGATCACCGCGTTCTCGAGCACCACTTCCATCCGCTCGGCGTCGGTCACGAAGTAGGGCGAGAGATAACCGCGGTCGAACTGCATACCTTCGACGACCTCGAGGGTGGTGTCGAGGCCCTTGGCCTCCTCGACGGTGATGACGCCGTCTTTGCCGACCTTTTCCATCGCTTCGCGGATGATCTCGCCGATCTCGGAGTCCGAGTTGGCGGAGATGGTTCCGACCGCGGCGACCGCGTCTCCCTCAACCGGCTTGGCGAGCTTGTTCACGGCCTCGACCGCCACCTTGGTGGCCATGTCGATGCCGCGCTTGAGATCCATCGGGTTGGCGCCGGCGGTCACGTTCTTGATGCCTTCGCGGTAGATCGACTGGGCGAGGACGGTCGCGGTGGTGGTGCCGTCGCCGGCCACGTCCGAGGTCTTCGAAGCCACCTCGCGCACCATCTGGGCACCCATGTTCTCGAGGTTGTCGGGGAGCTCGATCTCCTTGGCGACGGTGACGCCGTCCTTGGTGATCGTCGGGGAACCGAACTTCTTCTCGAGCACGACGTTGCGGCCCTTGGGGCCGAGAGTGACCTTGACTGCGTTGGCGAGCTTGTTGACTCCCGCCAGGATCTTGCTCCGAGCTTCCTCGGAGTAGACGATTTGCTTACCTGCCATTTTCGCCTCCTCTTACTTTTCGATGATGCCGAGGATTTCGTCCTCACGGACGATCGTGTGTTCCTCGTCGTTGATCTTGATGTCCTGGCCGGTGTACTTGCCGATGAGGACGTGTTCGCCCTTTTTGACGGTCATGGGAAGACGTTTGCCGTCGTCATCCATCTTGCCGTCGCCGACCGCGACCACAACGGCCTCTTGCGGCTTTTCCTTGGCGGTATCGGGGATGATGATTCCTCCGCGCACCTCTTCGCTTGTTTCGATGCGCTTCAGGAGCACTCGATCGCCCAAAGGTTTAACCTTCATCTCACTCACTCCTTTCGAGTTGTTGCTTGTTTTTGGCACTCCTTCCTGGCGAGTGCTAGCGCGAATATAGTCACGATGCGATCGCTTGTCAAGTCCTTTTTCGAAAATTCTTATAAGGGTTCACTAAGATTTCAGATAATTGATTGGTGGTGGGAATCTTAGTCGATTCAACTAAGAAAGTATCGACAGAACCTTCTCGCCGGTTCAACGTTGAATCTCGGGTGGGGGGTCATGGCTTCGTTGCCTCCCGGCGGATGGGAGAGTACCTTAGGGATGCGTGACACCGGGACGGATGCAACCAGCTGAAACCGACCGAGCGGGGATTCGCAACGGCGGCACCCCGGCCGGTGGCGTCCGGCGCCGCGGTCGCGGCGGCCCGGTCTTCGGGATCCACCCCGGCGAGGGCGGGCTGGCCTGGCTCTTTTTTCTGAACTTCCTGGTGCTCACCACGGTCCACTTTGCCGCCAAGAGTGTCCGCCAGGCGACCTTCATCGACTCGCTGGGTGCTGCGAACCTGCCTTGGGTCTACCTCGCGGTGGCGGTGATCTCGTTCCCGGTACTGGTCCTGTACTCGCGACTCGCAGCCAGGATCCAACTCCCGATGCTGATTCTGGCGAGCACCTTGCTCCACGTCATCGGTCTGGTGGCCTTCTTCGTGCTCTTCGGTCTCGGGCAGGGATGGGTGGCGGTCGCCTACTACATCTGGCTCGGTATGGCCTTCGCCATCGCGGTCTCCCAGTTCTGGACCTACGCCAACCAGGTCTTCGATCCCCGCCAGGCGAGGAGGTTGTTCTCCTTCATCGGGGCGGGCGGACTTCTGGGGTCGGTGCTCGGCGGCACCATGGCGGTCAACGTCACACGGGTTCTCGGCACCCGCTACACCCTGCTCGGAGCGGCGGCCGTGCTGTTGGCGGTGCCGCTCATGATCGTTCTGATCGAGAGGCAGTACAAACCGGTGGCCGTGGTGCCGGACCGGGGCCGCAATATTCGCCTCGAAGAGGCCCGCGGCGGGCTCCGCACCCTCCGCGGTTCGCGGCTCCTCGGTCTGATCGCGATGCTGATGCTGGCAACCGTCACGATCGGCCAGCTCGTCCAATGGCAGTTCTACTGGTACGTCGAGAAGAACACCAGCCTCCTCGACCAGCGGACCTCGGTGATCGGGTTTTCGTTCATCCTGATGGGCATCGCGGGTTTTCTGTTCCAGCTCATCTTCACCGGTCGTATCCACCGCGTGTTGGGAGTCGGCGCCGGGATGCGCGTCCTGCCGGGGACGGTGGCCGTGACCCAGCTTGCGGTCGTGCTGGCGGTAGGGTCGGCCGGGGTCTATCCCCTGGTGTGGGTGTTGTTCCTGGCCGAGGGCAGCCTCCGGCACTCGGTGGACCAGGCCACCCGGGAGCTGCTCTTCCTGCCGGTGGCGGAGAATCTGCGGGTCCGCGCCAAGGCGTTTATCGATGTCTTCGTCCAGCGTTTCGGCAAGGGTGCGGCGGCGATCCTGATTCTCCTCACTCTCGAGTTCCTGCCGCCGGCGTGCGTCGGCGTGCTGACCCTGGTGCTGGCAGTGGCGTGGCTGTTTCTGACCTTCCGGGCGCGGCGGGAGTACGTCACCGCCTTTCGTGAGGGGCTGAAGTCGGGCACCCTGCAGCCGGATGCGGCGATCGACCCGACCGACGTCAAGACGGTGACCACGCTGGTGCAGTCTCTCGGCAGCCCGGACCCGCGCAAGGTGCTCCACAGCCTCGACCTCCTCGCCGACAGTGGCGAGGGCCGGCTGGTTCCGCCCCTGTTACTGCACCACGACAGCGCCGAGGTTCGCCGGAGGACCCTCGAGGTCCTCGCCTCCACCAACCGCGTCGACGCGGCGCCGTTGGTGGAGCGAGCCATGAGCGACGCGGACGCCGGGGTTCGGACCGGCGCCATGCGCACTCTCGCCGTTCTTCGCGGCGAACATGCCGCCAAGCTGGCTCTGGAACGGATCGACGACCCGGATTCGCACGTGCGGGCCACCGCGGTGGCAAGTCTCCTGGCGGCGGGTGGCTGCGATGCGGGGAAGCGCGCGGAGGAAGTTCTCGCCGAACTCGCGAGGGACGACGATCCGTCGGTGCGCGCCGACACGGTCGCCGCCCTCGGGCAGGTCGCCGATCCGATTGCCGTCGATGTCATCATCGCCATGCTCTACGACCGGAATCTCGCGGTGGTCAAGGCGGCGATTTCCGCGGTCCGGCAACGGGTCGCACGCAGCGGCGCCAACCCGCTGTACGCGACGATCCTGATTTCGTTGATGGGCAACCGCCGGCTCAAACACGAGGCACGGACCGCGCTCGTGGCACAGGGCGAGAACGCCATCAAGCCCCTGGTGCTCTTCATGCGTTCGCCGGACGAGCAGATCTGGGTGCGCCGGGCGGTCCCGAAGACGATCGCTCTGATCGGCGCGCAGAGCGGCGCCGATGCGCTGCTCGACAACCTCGGCGACGGCGACGCGGTGGTGATGTCCAAGATCGTCGAGGCTATGGTCTACATGCGGACCAGGAACCCGGCGATCAGCTTCAAACGCCGGACCATCACCCAGCACCTCAGCCGCGAGGCCGCCTACTACGTGCGTCTACTGGCCGACCTGTGGGCGGTGTCGTCGCTCCGCGAAGCGCGACTCGACGGGCCGCTGGCGGTGTGGCAGAAGGATGGGCGGGTGCCGACCCTGCCTCAGCAACTGTTGGCACAGCGGATGGCGCGCAGCGTCAACAACATCTTCGGGCTGCTCGAACTCATCAACAACCCCGAGGATGTCCGTGCTGCGCAACGCAGCCTGCTCAGCGACCAGCCGAAGATGCGCGCCCGAGCGCTGGAGTACCTGGACAACACCCTGTCCGGTTCGGTGCGGCGGGACGTGTTCGCGGTGATCGACGATGCGCCGCCGGAGGAGAAGCTGCGGCGCGCCGACGCGATTTTCGGAGTTGAAGTCGAGTCCCCCGAACAGACCCTCGAACGTCTGATCCACATCGATCCCAGACAGGACCCGAGCGCCATCGGTATCGTGCTGGCAGCTCTCTACAATGTGTGGAACGACGAGATCGAGCCCCTCTACCCTGTGGTCAGCAAGTTGGCCGAGGCAACGCAGGACGAAATGGTCCGGGAGACGGCAGTGTGGGTGAGCAGCCGTGTCGAGGGCGGACCGAGGACCCGCGGTGTGCTGGCCAAGCGAGGAGACAGTGACATGGCCCCAATGGCTCAGATCGAAATGATGGTTTTCCTCCAGGGTGTCGACCTCTTCGCCCACTGCAACGCCGAGGAGGTCCTGCGGTTGGCGGCGATCGCGCACGAACAGCAGTTCGAAAAGGGCGAAATCATCTTCCGCAAGGACGACCCTGCCGACAGCCTCTACTGCGTGGTCGAGGGCAAGGTGAAACTCGATGCCGGTTCCGAGGCCGGCGCGGTGATCGGAACCAGCGGCAGGTTCGGGGTGCTCGACATTCTCAGCGGACGGCCGCGCCTCGGCGACGCGACGGCAGTGTCGGACTGCCGCGTGCTCGCGATCGAGGCCGAGGACTTTTTCGATCTCCTGTCCAACAACATCGAGATCGTGAGGGCGCTCTTCAGGACCGTCGTCGCCTTGAGCGATGACGCCGATGAGAGGCTGCTTTGAGGCAGTGAGGCAATGATCGGTCGCTGCGCGACCTGGCAATGAGGCAGTGAGGCAGTGAGGGGTTGCCGGTCCCCATGGCCCCATTGCCAGGCCGCAAGGCGGCCGGCCACTGCCCCATTGCCCCAGGCATCAGCGCCGCGCTGCGGCGCTGATGTGCCGCGGTGGGACTTTCAATCACTTGCACACATGCGATAGCGTTGCCGCGAACCCGATGGAGGGAGCGCAGAGCCATGCAAAGACCAGATCCGATTCGCTGTACCTACTGTGAGGCCATCCAGGTGTGGTCCGCGGAGCAGACCGACCGAACCATGATGGGCGAGGTCCACACCTGCCCCACGTGCGGCCAGGCCACCCACACCTGTGACGACCGCGTCACCCACGAACTCGAGCCCGATTCGATCATGCACTGGATCGCTGCCGAGCCGCTTTACTGAAAGCTTTTAGCTATCAGCAATTAGCTGTTAGCCGGGCAGCGCGATTCCACTTCACTGGCATTCCACCATCGGGAGATCTGCGCGTTTTCCCCAGGCGCAGCCATCCGAGGCGCCCTCGCGCCCCGGGAGTGGGGAAGCTACCAGGTGAGCCTCCTGCAATATTCGCATTCAAAGGCGGGGCAGGCCCCGCCACTACAAGGCAATATTCTCTGTGGGTAGGGGCGGCACCTGTGCCGCCCGGCCTCGATCAGGCGCGAGACGTCCGATTTCGGCGATCGTTCTCGAATTTGCAAGAGGCTCAGCTAAAAGCTAACTGCTAACAGCTAAGCGAACTACCCGAAGGGTAGATCGCGAACCGCCACCACATGCAGGTGGATGTTCTCGTCTCTTGGCGCTGACTCCGCGAATACCCTTTCCGCATGGGGCCGGATCGCGTCAGGGTCGTTGCTCGCCACCACCAGGCGCAAGCGGTTGAAACCGGACCGTCGGCGTTCCGCGAGACCGGCTGCCATCAACGCCGGGAGAGCGTTGGCCGCCGTTTCGGGAGTCTCCTCGCCCTCGACCACGTAGACCAGCAGGCGGCCGCCGACATCGATGCGGGTGAGGAGCAGGCCGTGTTCCGGGACCGGTTCCGAACGCGAACACTCGATCCACTGCAGCACCTCCTCCGGACACCCGCACCCGAGCGTCGAGCGGATGAAGTCTTGCATTCGAGCGAGGTCGGGGATCATCTTTTCATTGTACGTTGATTCGGATTTCGAATTTCTTGAATTTCGGATTTCGGATTGCGGACCGACTTTCAGAGCGTTCGTCCCGATGAGGTGCCACCCGTCACATTGCTTGCCCGCAGTTCGTTCCGATGCCACTGGGGAGGTCGAGTTCAAACATCGAGACAAATGGCACCTCCGCCGCAACACCGGTTCGACGTTCCCGCACGTGCCACGGCATGCCGCGTGATGTGGCAATTCGATCCGAAATCCGAAATCCGGCACGCGATGGCTCTCTTTCCCGCGTGCAAAACCGGTTGGACTTGCCACGGCGTAGCCGACGGCGAAGCCGGGGGTGTGGCAAATTCGAAATTCGAAATCCGAAATCCGAAATCTGCGATGGCTCCCTTTCCCGCGTGCTTGGCCGGTTGGGCTTGCCACGGCGGAGCCGGATGTGTGGCAAATCCGAAATTCGAAATCCGAAATCCGAAATTTGCGATGGCTCCCTTTCCCCCTTTCCCCCTTTCTCCCTTTCCCCTCCGCTCCTCCGCCCCCTGCCTCCGGGTACACTGTTGCGGTGACCACCCAACCCAACAGCGCCTTCCAGGCGCGGGCGCGATACGAGGCGGAGCGCTACGGGGCGGACGCGTGGGTCTTTGTCCGCGAGTTGCTGCAGAACGCGCGCGACGCAGGCGCGGGCAGGGTGTTGTTCGAAGTGTCCTCGGCGGGAGGGACGGACCGGATCGCGTGCCGGGACGACGGCAGCGGCATGACGTTTGCTCACGCCCACGACTACCTCTTCACCCTCTACGCCTCGAGCAAACGGGGCGGCCCCCGCAGCGCGGGAAGATTCGGGATCGGTTTCTGGTCGATCCTTCGTTTCGCGCCGTCGGCCATCACGATCCGCTCACGGGCGGCCGGACAGGAGGCCTGGCAGGTTCGCCTCGACGGCGATCTCGGGGTCGTTCGGCAGGAGTCCACCAGGATGCAACGGGGTACCGAGATCGTGATCGAACGCGTGGCGAGCGGCGACGGCATCGAAGACCTCCTGCGAGCGGCAGTGCTCCGGGACGCGCCTTTCGTCACCCGGTTGGGGCACGACGATCACCGGATGGAAGTGCGGATCAACGGCGAGCCTCTGCGGACGGCCTTCGACCTCCCGCCCCCGAGCATGAGCTTCCGGCGGCGGGGGTTGCGTGGGGTCGTGGGTCTGGGTACGGAGCCCAAGATCGAGGTCTTTGTTCACGGTCTCCGGGTCCGGGACGCCGCTGGTTTTGACGACCTCCTCCTCACGGGCCGCCGTGGGCGGGTGGGGGTGCAGACGGTCACCGACGGGCTCGCCCCAAGGGCGCTGATGGACAGCAGCGCCTTGACGGTGCTCCTCGCCCGGGGCGACGCGCGCGAGGACCGGTCGCTGCGGCGGCTGGTGGCGGTCGGCCACCGCGAGCTCCGCCGCCTGGTGCGGGCCGAGCTCGACCGCCACGCCCGCCCGTCGTCCGCAGCGGTGCTGGTGGAGACGGTGCGCGAGTGGTGGTCGACGTCGCGCACGATGCTGCTCGCCGCAGCCGTCACACTCGTCGTTCTCGGCGCGGTGGCGGGTTGGCGTTGGATCACGGGCGGCGCGGCGTCGCAGCCTGACACCGGGAGGCAGGCACGGCTCGCGGAACAGTCCGCCGGCGCGGCCGGCGCCCGCCTGCCCTACACCGATATCGGGGACCTCTATGGGGGGCCGGATGCCGACGAGTTGGGCGGCCCGTCGCAGGCCCTCGCCCTGGAGTATCGACCGGCCCTCGAACGACCCTTTTTCGCGGTTCTCCTGCTCACCGGGATCGACCCCGACGGTGCCCCGGTGTACCCGCCGTCATCCGGCGCCGCAGCGACCGGTGGTGCGCCCTGCGGCGACGGTTGTCTCGAAGTTTCGCTGACTGTCGCGGGCGGTGGCGGCATCCTCCGGCTGCCGGTGGCGACGGGGCACGTGGTGGACCCGGACAGCGTGACGTTGGACGGTGAGCGGCTCGATCTCGTCGGAATGGTGGGTGGCCTTCCCGCCGTCGATCTCGGTAACCGGCCCGGCGGGAACCTGGTCTACCGCAGCGCGCCCGGAGCGGGCACCGGGGTGGGGCGGGGCGGCGGCTGGCCGTCGCTACCGCCGGAGTTGTCAGGTCCGCGCAACGAGATCGCGGCCCTTCCACCCGACGCGCGGGCTGCAGCAGCGGTCGAGTGGGTGAGCCGGCGGGTGGTCTACGACGCGTCTCCTGCAACTGCGCGCCGCCACCGCACCGAGCAGCGTCGAGGGCGAGATCTTTTCGAGCGCAGCCTGCTCGTCGGCGCCGGCGACTGCGATGTCCAGAACGCCCTGGTGGCGGCGCTTCTCGAGGGCGCCGGCGTCGCCTCGAGATTGGCCGTGGGCTGGGTCGGCGACGACGGCCGCACGCGACTCGGGCTGCACGCCTGGGTTGAGTACCTGGGGTCGGACGGGCGGTGGAGGGTGGCGGATGCCAGCGCCGACTCCGGCCGCACCGCTCCTGACGTGGTGTCGCCGGTGCTCCCGGCAGGGCCCGGATCGGCCCGCGCCCGGCGCAACCCGGTGATGTGGTTGGGTGCGGGTGTGATGGTGCTGCTCGCCGGCTTGGCGCTGTGGATCGGACGCAGCCCCGCCCAGCGCAACTTCAACCTCGGCGGACGCGAGGACATCGCGGGTCTGGTGCGGGCGGCGGCCGTCCAACCGGAGGCATTTGCCGGTATCCACGCCCTGTTTCGGCGGCGGCTGGTGCCGGTTCTCGGCGGGAGGGCGATTTCGATCGACCGGGCGAGGACCGTCGCCGGCAGGGGCGGGTTGGCGGTTGGCGGACGGGGGTGCGAACTGGCCGCCCGGGCGGCGGACCGGGGCACGGTGATCGACCGCGGCACCGCGGTCGGGGCCGCTAGTCGGCGAGGCTCTGGGAGCGGTCGATCTCGACGACTGGCAGGCGCTTCTCACGCGATCATGGAAGGACCCGGTGGCGACCCGGGTGGGGGAGGTTCTGACCGAGAAGGGCGAGCCCTACCGGGTGCGGATCGCGCGTGAGGTGGGGGAGGAGATCGCGGTCCTCGACGGCGCCCGGGTGGGTTTGTCGGATGCCGGGCGGTGGTTGGTCATCGACCACGCGAGCGAGATCTGGCGCTCGGTTGGCGATCTTGCGCCGGGTGGACCCCGCGGTTGCCGTTCTGCTGCTCGCCGATTCGGTGTTCGATCGTCTCGGGCTGCAGCAGGCGCTTCAAGAGGCCTGTCTGGCCGAACTCGCCCGTGCCGTGCTCGAGGAACCGGCCGGCGGCGCACCGTGATCAGTTCGCAGTTCTTCGCGATCGATGTCGCCAGCGAGATCCGCAGCCTGTGTGACTGCGCAGCTCCGGGGCACCTGGCAGATGCCGGCCGAGCTCGTGCGCTGTGCCATCCGGTCCGGAGCCGCAAAGGTCTCGATCGCAAGCCGAAGCCGTGGTTTCGCCGTGAGCTGGAAGGGCGGCGGCCTGAGGCTGACGACCCTCGACAGACCTGGCGGTCGCGCTCGACGACACCGCGGAATCCGGGGCCCGGCAACAGGCCATCGCCGACCTCGAAACGAGTGGCGACGAGGCGCTGTTGTGGGCCGGCGGGCTGGCCGGCGCGCGTCTCGAAATCGAGAGTGTGGCGAATGGGCAGAGCGTCAGGTTCTCCCGCCGCCCGGGGCGGCCGCCCCGATTGAACCGAGCGGCGCGACCGGCGGCACCGGACGAGGTCGTGGTGCGCTGGAAGTGCCCGAGGCTCGACCGGCGGCGTGCCGAACTGTGGCTCCACATGGCCTGCCGGTTTTCACGCGTGGAGATCACGGTGAACGGCCGGCCCGCACCCCGGGGGTTCTCCGGCGGGCTGTACCGAACCCGCCTCGAAGAGCCGGTGCCGTGCACCATCGGTCTGACCGGGCGCGGAGAGGAACCGGTCCTGTGGCTGCTGCGCGACGGCATCGTCGCCGCCCGCGCCGTCCTGCCGGGGTATCCACCGTTCGAGGCCGCAGTCGAGCTGGGTTCGGTGGTGCCGGGGCCTGCCGCGAGTTCGGATCTGCGGCGTGCGGTTGTGCCCTTCGTTGCGGAGCTCTGCGAACGGGCGGTGGGCATGATGATCGAGGTGGCGGGTCGCCCGGGTGGGTTGTCGGGGCCTTCCGGCCAGCGGCTTGTCCTCCTTCTGTTGCGCGCCGCACGGCGGGATCTGAGAGCTCAGGAGATCCGATCACTGCCGCTGCTTGCGACCCTGAGCGGAGGCGCGAATCTGCTTTCGTTGTCTCGGCTCGAGGAGATGGCGGCGCAGGGCGGGAGACGGCTGTTTGCCATCGAACCGGGCGCCGGCGGTGACGGCCTGCTGGCCGATGGCGCAGCAACCATCGTCGCTTCGCCGGAGGTCCGGAGCCTGCTCAGCGAGTTGACCGGGCTTCGTTGTCACCGGCCGCCGCGACAGCTGGTGGGATGGCGGCGGAGGCTGGCGGACGGCGTCCGGACGCGCGGCCGGTGGGCAGCCGAAAGGTTCCGGGGGGCCCTCGCACCCCGCGCCGTGCCGGAGGCGGCGCTCACCCGGCGGTGAACGACGGTTTTTGGCCTTGCTGCGCGCCGCCCTGTCGCCGCGAACCGTCGAGCTCGGTGGCGGCGGGGGTCTGCGAAGGACCGCGTCGGGAGTGGTCCTGCCGCGGTTCGATCCCTCGGTGGTCGCCGCCGTAGCACGAGTCGAGGACGATCCGACATGGTTGTATCCGCTGGTCCTCTCTTTGCGGCTCGGCCCGCCGGCGTTCGGGTCCCTGCAAAAAGACTGGCGAGCCAGGGTCGGAACCCGTCCGTAACCAGTCGCTGGTCGTAAGCGACCCACTTGCCGTTGTTTATGAGACAATGGTAGAGCTGTGTTGCGAAGGGGCGTTGCTCCGCTCGCGCTCCACCGCGCAACGCACGTCGGTCCCGAGTGGAACCGGGCCGGCATCTGGGGGGCATATGCACGGCAGAGAACAGAAGGTCTTGGCCGCGGGCATCGAGCGTTCCGCGTTCGAGCAACTCGCGCCGGTGCTGCGGCGGGACGCGCTCGAAGTGGATTGGGTGGCGACGCCGGAGGCCGGAGTCAACCTGGCCGCCAACGAGCGGTACGACGTCGTGATTCTCGACGCCGAACCGAGCGACTGGTCCCTGGAGGAAGTGGTTCGACAACTTCGCTGGAGCACATCGCCGAGCCGCAACGCCGCGATCATGGTGCTCGCCGAGCCTGACCAGGTCGATGCCGCTCGCGCCCTGAAGAGCAGAGGGGTCAACCGGGTGATGTTGATCAGCGATCCGCCGCAGATGATCTGCGAGCAGATGGCGGGACTCTTGGAGGTGGCGCCGCGGGTGGCGTTAAGGGTCCCCATGAACCTGCAGACCGCTCTCGGCAACCGCGGCCGCGAGATCTTCTGCCAGACCGTCAACCTCTCGACCACCGGCATGCTGGTGCGGACCCAGGCCCGTCCGCAACTCGGTACACCAGTGGTATTTCAGCTCCACCTCTCGGAAAAGCTGGGAGAGGTGATCGGGCGAGGCGAAATGGTCCGGCACGCAACCCGCTTTCAGGGCGGTTTCGACGGCGTCGGTGTGCGCTTCAAGAGCTTTGCCGACGACGGAGCCGTCCGGCTCCAGAAGTACCTCGAAGAGTTTGGCCGGAGCGTCCGCCGGAGAACGCGTGGCACCCCAACCCGCAGAGGTCGACGTCCTGATGGAACAGGTGGGCAGTCCCATCCCCGAGTTCGATCCGCTGGACGACGAGGACATCGCCGCCTTCCTGGACTGAGCTGACACAAGCGCCGAAGGCGCGCCGTAGCGTACTGTTGAGCACAAGCCGCGCCCCAAAGCTAGAAAACCCGCCTGGCCACGGCGCCTCGTCGCCCTCGTGACGAAACCTGGTGAGATCTGCAGGCTAGGGGTATGATGCAGCGGCCGCTTTTTCAAGGGGAGTGCGGGGACAACACAATGACAGAAGAAGAGCGCGCCGCGGGACAGTCGGTGTCCCCGACAGACGGCATCGGTCACACCGCAGCCGAAGCGGGTGGCGAGGCATGGAATTGCGTCGATTCCGCCGAGCTGTATCGGGTTGATCAGTGGGGCGAGGATTTTTTCCGGATCGGCGACAACGGCCGACTGACGGTCAACACCCGCCGCGACTCCGATCATTCGATCGACCTCTACGACGTCGTGGCGGGTCTCGGCGACCGCGGGATCTCGACGCCGGTGATGATCGGATTCCCCGAGCTCGTCGAGCGTCGCATGGAGGACATGGCCGAGGCGTTCGCGGCAGCCATCGAGGAAAACGACTATCGGGCGGGCTACACCGCCGTCTACCCCATCAAGGTCAACCAGCACCGCCAACTGGTGTGGCAGATCGAAAAGCACGGGCGCCGGCTGGGCTTCGGGCTCGAGGTCGGGTCCAAACCCGAGTTGCTGGCGGTGATGGCTCTGACCGCCTGGACCCGACGACCGGCTCATCATCTGCAACGGGTTCAAGGAACGGCGCTACATCCACCACATCATGCTCGCGACCAAGCTCGGCCGGCGGGTGGTGGCGGTGATCGAAAACCTCGACGAGCTCGAACTCATCCTCTCCGAATCGGCGGCGACTCAACGTGCGGCCTCACATCGGCATCCGTCTCAAGCTCGATTCGCCCTCCACCGGCCGCTGGCGCGGACTCGACCGGCGAGAAGGCCAAGTTCGGTCTCACCATCCCCGGGGTGCTGATGGTTGTGCAGCGGCTCGCCGAACGCCGGCATGCTGGACTGCCTCGAGCTGCTCCACTGCCACATGGGATCACAGATCAGCGACATCCAGGTGGTCAACGCCGGCCTCGCGGAGCTGACTCGGGTCTTCGTCGAGCTCCAGAGGATGGGTGCGAACCTCCGACTTCATCGACGTCGGCGGCGGTCTCGGCATCGACTACGACGGCAGCCAGACGAACTCGGACTTCTCCGTCAACTACAGTCTCGAGGAATACGCGAGCACCGTGGTCTACCGCATCAAGAGCGTCTGCGACGACGCCGGCATCGGGCATCCGACCATCGTCACCGAGGCGGGGCGGGCGATGGTCGGCCACCACAGCGTGCTGGTGTTCGACGTATTGGGCTGCAACCGCCTCGATCGCTGGGCCCTCGACCCGCAAGCGCACGGCGCGAGGTTGACGCGGTCGGCGCGCCGCGCGTCCTCGAACGACCTGCTCGACGCCTATTCATCGGTGGAGCCGGACCGTCTGCTCGAGGCGTTCCACGACGCGCACCAGGCCCGCGAGGAGGGACTGACCCACTTTGCAGTCGGTCTCTTCGATCTCGCAAAACGGGGTCTCGTGGATCGTCTGTTCTGGTCGACGTGCCTGGAGATCGTGCGTCTCGCCGTCGATCTCGATCCGATGCCCGAAGAGCTCGAGGAGCTCAAGCTTCGGCTCAGCGACACCTATTTCTGCAATCTGTCGGTGTTCCAGTCACTCCCCGACTCGTGGGCCATCGACCAGGTCTTTCCGATCATGCCGATCCACCGCCTCGAAGAGGAACCGACCCGGCGCGCCACCCTGGTCGACATCACCTGCGACTCCGACGGCAAGATCGATCGCTTTATCGACGAGATCGACGACATGACGCCGGTGCTGCCGGTGCACGAACTGCGCACCGGCGAGAGCTATTTCCTCGCGGTGTTCCTGGTCGGGGCCTACCAGGAAACCCTCGGTGACCTCCACAACCTGTTCGGCGACACCAACCTGGTCCACGTCCGATCCAACGGCGAGGGCGGCTGGAACCTCGAGGATGTCGTGGTGGGAGACACGGTGGCCGAGGTCCTCGGCTATCTCGAATACGACCCGCGGGTCCTCCTCGAAGCGATGCGG
This sequence comes from Candidatus Sulfomarinibacteraceae bacterium, assembly GCA_963714895.1. Classification (GTDB taxonomy): domain Bacteria; phylum Acidobacteriota; class Thermoanaerobaculia; order Thermoanaerobaculales; family Sulfomarinibacteraceae; genus Sulfomarinibacter. The sequence goes on along the minus strand of CAVQQC010000027.1, from coordinate 40,448 downwards.
CGGGACTGCGAGCTGGCGGTCCGGGCCGGCCGGCTGTCGGTCGCGGACTCCCGCGAGGTGCTGCAGTCCTACGAAGCCGGGCTCGCCGGTTCCACCTACCTGGAGTAGTCATGGCGAAACCTGGATTCGGCGACCTTCCCGCGCCCTTTTTCGACCCGGCGACGGCCGCGATCGCCGTTCTGCCGGTCCCCTACGACCGCACCAGCACCTGGAAGAAGGGCGCCGACCGCGGGCCGGCCGCCATCATCGAGGCATCCCACCAGGTGGAGTGGTACGACATCCCGACCGGGACCGAGGTCTACCGGCAGGGCATCGCCACCCTCGATCCGGTGGTGTGCGACGAGGGGCCCGAGCGGCTCGCAGATCTGGTCGACGAGCGAGTCGCGGCGCTGTTGGAGGCGGGAGTATCTCCGGTCGTGCTCGGCGGCGAACACTCGGTGTCGATCGGCGCCATCCGGGCCGCGGCCAGGCTCCGCCCGGGCACCTCGGTCCTCCAGATCGACGCCCACGCCGACACCCGCGAGGAGTACCAGGGATCGAAGTTCAACCACGCCTGCGTGATGGCGCGGGCGCGCGAGCTGTGCCCGGTGGTTCAGGTGGGGATTCGCGCGGTCGACATCTCGGAGATGGCCGGGCTCGATCCCCACCGCGTGTTCTGGGCCCACGACATCGCGGCCGCCGGACGGTCCGACACCTCGTGGATGGACGACGCCGTGTCACCCCTCGGCGACCCGGTGTGGGTGACCATCGACCTCGACGGCTTCGACCCGTCGGTCCTGCCGGCGACCGGCACCCCGGAACCGGGAGGGCTCGACTGGTATCAGGTGATCGGCCTGCTGGAGAGAGTGGCCCGCCGGCGCCGGGTCATCGGATTCGACGTGGTCGAACTGCTGCCGACCGACGAACACTGGGCGAGCTCGTTTCTCGCCGCGAAGCTGGTGTATCGGTTCTTGTCGATGATATTTGCGTACCGGGTGGAGGGCGGGTGACTGACATCGGGGCTGCTTGGCTTTATTGGCTCGCTCCCCGGGAGGAGCCACCTTCAACATTGTTGGCCTGAATTTTCTAACCGACGTGAATGTTCGAGTGTCCAACAATATTGAAAATGGCACCTCCGCCGCGGGCGGCTCGTATCCGGAGGCGCTTCCAGGGAGGAGCCACCTTCAACATTGTTGGCCTGAAGTGCCTATCCGACGTGTACGTTCAGCTTCCAACAATATTGAAAATGGCACCTCCGCCGCACGTGACTCGTATCCGCATGCGCTGTGACCGGTGGAGACCTTCACATCCGGTGGGAGGACGGCGGCAAATCCGAAATCCGAAATTCGAAATCCGAATTTGTCCTACCAACCGAGCACGTAGGCGAAAATGAGCGGGGCGACGATCGAAGCATCCGACTCGATGACGTAGGACGGCGTGTCGACGCCCAGCTTGCCCCAGGTGATCTTCTCGTTGGGGACTGCGCCCGAGTAGGAACCGAAGCTGGTGGTGGAGTCCGAAATCTGGCAGAAGTAGCTCCACAACGGGACGTCGGTGCGGCGCAGGTCCTGGTGCAGCATCGGCACCACGCAGATCGGGAAGTCGCCGGCGATGCCGCCGCCGATCTGGAAGAAACCGAGCCCGGCGTCGGCGGTGATCTCGCGTGTACCACTCGGCGAGCGCGGTCATGTACTCGATGCCGCCGCGGATCGTCGTCGCCTTCGTCACGCTGCCGTCGATGACCCGCGCCGCGAAGATATTGCCGAGGGTCGAGTCCTCCCAGCCCGGTACGAAGAGCGGCAGGTTGCGTTCGGCGGCGGCCACCATCCACGAGTCCGCGGGGTCGATCTGGTAGTGCTCCTCGAGGAGGCCTTCGTTGAGCGCCTGGTAGAAGAACTGGTGGGGAAGGTACCGCTCGCCCGCGCGGTCGGCCCGCTGCCACAGATCGAGCAGCACGTGCTCCATCCGGCGCATCGCCTCTTCCTCGGGGATGCAGGTGTCGGTGACCCGGTTGAGGTGGCGGTCGAGCAGCGCCTGTTCGTCGGCCCGCGTGAGGTCGCGGTAGTTGGGGACGCGGACGTAGTGGTCGTGCGCCACCAGATTGAAGACGTCCTCCTCGAGGTTGGCGCCGGTGCAGCTGATGCCGTGGACCTTGCCCTGGCGGATCATCTCGGCCAGCGACAGCCCGATCTCGGCGGTGGACATGGCGCCCGCCATGGCGCAGAAACATCCGGCCGCCGTCGTCGATGTGGTCGACGTAGCCCCTGGCGGCGTCGACCAGACGCGGCGGCGTTGAAGTGGCGGTAGTGGTGGGTGATGAAGTCGGAAATGGTCATCGTTTGCCTCTCTCGGACTGGCGTATCGTAGTGACCGGTCCATCGTTAGACGGAACCTCGTCTGCACGACGTTGGACCTCCTACCGTTGGAACGTTCGCAACGGTGTGTGGGAACGTTGAAACGTTGTAATCGAATTGCGTCAGCTCGGCATCGCCACCGCAAACAACACCGCGAAGTAGTGCAGCACGCTGCCGGCGAGGACGAAGAGGTGCCACACGGCGTGGGAGTAGGGCAGCTTCTTCCAGCCGTAGAAAACCAGCCCAAGGTGTAGGCGAGACCGCCTGCCACGACCAACGTCAGTGTTCGGGTGTCGAGTGCGGCCATCAGCGGTTTGATGGCCACCACCACCAGCCAGCCCATGGCCACGTACAGAGTGATGGACAGCCACCGCCAGCGGCCGTGGGCGACGGTGTTGAGCAGAATCCCGACCACGGCGAGAAACCAGATGCTGCCGAAGAGCGACCACCCCCACCTGCCCCCCAGAGCCACCAGTGCCAGCGGCGTGTAGGAGCCGGCGATGAGCAGGAAGATCGCCGAGTGGTCGAAGACCCGGAAGACTCGTTTGGCGCGCTTTGAGGGCAAGCGCGTGGTACAGGGTCGAAGAGGCGTAAAGCAGCACCAGGGTGGCGCCGAAGACCGCACACGAAACGACCCGCAATGCGCCTCCGGTGGCTGCGGCCCGGGTCACCAGGTAGGCCAGACCGCCGAAGCTCAGGCAGCCAACCCACGCCGTGGGTGATGCTGTTGGCGATCTCCTCGCCGGTCGAGTAGCCGTGTACGACTGCATCCTTCATTCGATGCAGAGTACCAGTCCTGGTGAACTCCGTTTCGGATGATGACATGCGCACGGCCGACATGATGGTCGATGTCGAAGGGCTCGAGGTGGTCGCCGCGGCTCGCTTCCTCAACGACCGCACCGCGAGATGACGACCCATTATTGAAAGGGCCTGCCCGGAGACCTCTCAGGTGGCCGTCACGTGCTCCTGTGCAGAAGGGCCGGCGGTTGGATCTTGGCGGCGGCAAAGCTCTCGACAACGCGCTCGGTGACATCGGTTTCGTAGGATTTCTCGAATCTGACGTCGAGCACGTAGGCCTTGGCGCGGAGACGCAGGGCGAAGTAACTGTCCTGCAGGATCTGCGAGACCGTGACCGCCCACGGGCGCGCGGTCGAGAAGAAACGGGAGCTGGTCAGGGCCTCGGTGACGATCGTCTTGGCGACCGCGAGATCCTGGTCGAGCCCGATATAGAAATCCATCTGCACCATCATCTCGACCGATCCGGCATTTGCCGAGGCGACCGAATCAGTCAGAAACTTGTTGTTCGGAATCGTGACCTGGGTGTCATCGAGGGTCATCAGTTTGACCGAGCGCAGCCCGATGTGAATGATCTCGCCGTACCAGCCGTCGAAACTCACCCGGTCGCCGACCTGAAAGGGGCGATCGACGAGGATGATCATCCCGGCCACGATGGACGAAACAAAATCCTTCAGAGCAAAACCGACCGAGACCGCGATCGTTCCGCCCAGCGCCAGCAGCACTTCAGGTGTGATTTCCAATACAGTGAGAGCGGCTGACAGTCCCCCGAGGAGCAGGACACCGAAACGCGCGAAGGACCCCGCCTGGTTGATGAGCAGCCGTTTGTCGGTGAATCTCTTGCCGAGAGCGTCAAACATGCGATGCATCACGCGGGTGATGACGAATGTCAGGAGGATGATCAGCAGCGCATATGGAAGGTCTCCCGGCTGGAACAGGGAGAGCAGACTACTGTTGGGTTCCATCATGTCCTCCGGGCGCTCATTCGGGCAGCAGGTTGCGCCGGCGCAGGAGACGAACCGCCGCGCGGTGCCAGGTGGTGGAGACCCGGTACATCTCGTCGCCGAGAGTGATGGCCCCGAGCTCGAGCAGGCGATCGATATGGATAAAGCATTGGGCGCGATCGAAGCGGGTGACCTCGACCAGGTCGTCGAGGCAGATGCTCTCGTGGGTCACGATGGCCGCGAGCACGAAGAGGCCGTCCTGCCCCCCCTCCTCGAGAAGCTCGATATCCGGCGCTTTGAAGAGCCGAACCCTCATGCTGTTGCCGCGATCCGGGTCGAGGGAGCGCAGAAAGAAGTGCAGGGCGGCTCGCGGGTTGCCGTCGGAATAATCCCACAGAAGACGGGTGTAGCCCTCCTCGGATTCGATCAGCCGGGAGCGGACCGACACCCCTTCGAGCCGGTCGACAACGAGGTCGGCGTAGTTGAAGCGAACCCCGCTCGCGGCGCACCGGGCGCGGATGAGCCCACAGATCTGTTCGTCGCTCCAACCGACCAGATGGCGTCGTGTCCGGAAGACCGTGGCATCCGCTCGAACCGCCTGCAGATGACGCCACGCGTATGCGCTCATACTGCAGAGCCAGAAGACGTTGTTGCAGGTTCGATTGACAAGAGTTGCGAACCCGCTGAAGGCGTCGTAGCCGCCGACGTTGGCCAAAAAGAGGTGCTGGGCCATGTCCAGCACCACGACCCGCTTCGGTCCACTGTAGAGCGCGCGGCCGAGTTCACGCGGTCCGGGGTTGGGCCCGGCGTCGACCTCCAGCAGTTCAGAAAGGCGCGAACAGAGGTCGGCTTCGTCGGTCACCCGCCGGCCGAGAACGATGCGTTGGATATCCAGGTCCTTGCGGCGGATCTGGTTGAGCCATGAGGTCTTGCCGATGCCGCGTTCGCCGGTGAGCAGGTAGGAGCCGCGTGAACCGGTGTCGCTCCACGTGGTGAGGATTTCGTGCAGCTCCTCCAGACCCGGAAAGTGGGCCACTACGAGCGGCCCGGCCTCGACCGCCTCCTCACCAAAGGCCTCGACCAGTTCTTCGGGTAGGTCGCCGACGTCACCCTCGGCGTAGCCCTGCTTTTCGGCCTGCCGTTGGACGCGTTGTCGGAAGAGAAAGGCGAGGGCCTTTTGAGTCTGTTCGAAGCCGAGTGCGAACTCGCGGACGACAGTCGCGGCGCCACGGCCCGCGAGCCAGACGAAGGCGGCGGGCGCGATAAAGGCCCCGTACCAGCGCGAGCGCGTGCCGCGAAGGGTGTCGGCCAGTCGGCCGGTCGGCTGGAGCTTCAAAAAGGTGTCGATCATCACGCCGCGCCAACGGAAAAGCTCGACCAGCACCGCCGCGAGCACGATCATCCATGCGAATTTCGCCACCAGGGTTCCGAGAAATCCCTGACCCATTCCTCTCGAGGCGAAGTTGATCAAAAACAGGATCGTGGCCACCCGAAGAACCATGCGGACGCTGCGCAGCAACATGGCCCGGCGGGTGTCGGTCGCGTCAAGACCGTAATGGACCGCGATGTTGACGAGCATCGTCGCTACCACGTCGATGGTCAGGCGATACACGCCGAAAATGGTGAGAAGGGTCAGCACGGCGTTGATCTCGGTGATGGCGGCGGCGGGCCCCAACGCCTTGCGGAGAACTGCGATGGTGATCAGGAACAGGGCCCACGGGCCGATGGCCTCGCACCACTTGAACACCCTCTGGGATCTCCGTTTACCGGCGACGCTGGACAACGAATGGAAGGTCGTCGTCCGCAATCGCTCGAGCCATCCACGCCACCGTCGACGGGCCCACAACGCGGCGACGAGGACCGCGGCCACGAGCACCAGCCGAGCGAGGGCCGCTCCGACTTTGAAGAGGTCGCGCGCCATCTGCGGCACCTCGTCGATCGAGTGTCGGCGCGAGGAGACGTGATAGCGGATCATGAGCGACACGGTGCGTTTTTCGCGCTCCGCCTGCTCCAGGCCGATGCGGTCAAAGCTGAGAAGGGCCCGCCGGTATTCCTCCGAGAAGTTGTCCCGCGCCCTCGATCGCAGAAGTACGAGCTGCTTCAACGCTTCGCCGTGGACCTCGACGACCCGCCACCGCTCATCGATCTCGGCTATACCGGCGGCAGCATTGAAACTATCGAGGGCGCCGGAGAGCGCGACCTGCTGGTCCTTCAGCACCTCGACGAGGTCGCGATCGACGTCGTCCACTTTCGTTGTTCCGGGTTCGGCCGCCGCGAGCCGATCGGCGAGGGCCTGGATCGTCTGATGGAGGGCGGCACGCTCGGCCGGCAGGTCCGGAGCAGCGACCGTCGCCTCAACGCTTTCGGAGGTCTCCACGGCAGGCACGGCCTGGGTCGGTTCGGGGATGTTTTCAGCCGGTACCTGAACGGAGGGCGGCGACTCGGACTCGGCGATCGGGGTTGTGGGGGTCTCGTCGAGTGGCGCGGCCACGGCGGAGACAGCCACGGCCGCGGCGACAAACGATGTTCGGATGAGATGGGTGATTCGGTGCATGAGCTTTCTTCTCTCGGGCACGAGATCATAGCAGGAAAGCTGATGGCGTATTCTCTTCCGGATGGCGTTGCCGTGAGATCTGAAGGAGGTGGCGAGTGGTCGGAAGGCGTTTCAAACTGGAGATGACCTTCGCCGGTACGGCGTTGGTTCTCGGGTGTCAGCAACCGGTTCATCCGGCGGCCGGTGCGACCCTGGTATTGCAGTCCATGGTCGACCGGGCCGTCACCGACAACGAGCTGATCAACGGCGCCGTCCTGTTTGTTGACGCACCTCGCCTCGGCCTCCGCTGGGAGGGGGCCGCCGGGATCGCCGGCCCCGGGGCTCCCATGACGGCCCTCCACCCGGTGCGCATCGCCAGCAACACCAAGACCTATGTTGCCGCCGCCGTCCTCCGGCTTGCAGAGGAGGGGAGGCTCGATGTCGACGATGCGATCGCCGCCCACCTACCGGACGAAATCGTCGCCCTCCTGATCGGCGACGGCTATCGCCCCGAACAGATGACCGTCCGCCACCTCCTCACCCACACCAGCGGTCTCTACGATCACTCCGACTCGCAGAAGTACGGCGACGCCATCATGGCCGACCCGCAGCACCGGTGGACGCGAACCGAACAGGTCGAGGCGGCGATGGCATGGGGCCAACCGTGGGGCGCGCCGGGTGAGATCTACACCTACTGCGATACCGGTTACGTTCTTCTGGGTGCGATCATCGAACAGGTCAGCGGTCAGCCATTGGCGGCGGCGGTCCGAGACCTCCTGCACTTCGACGAACTCGGTCTTGCGGCGACCTGGTGGGAGGACCTCGAGCCGCCTCCGGACGGCGTGCCCGACCGCGCCCACCAGTTCATCGACTCGACCGACACCTTCGCCTTCGATCCGTCCTTCGACCTCTACGGCGGCGGCGGCCTCGTCGCAACCGTGGCCGACATGGCGCGGTTTGACCGTGCCCTCTTCTCCGGCGGGGTCTTCTCGGATCCCGCCACCGGCGATCTCATGCTGACCACTGTCGACGGCGCTGCGGCCAGACCCGACGCCGATGACTCGGCACTGGCTCCCGGCGCCTACCGAATGGGGGTCTGGGTCGTGGAGATCGACGGCGTTACAGCCTATGCCCACTCCGGTTTCTGGGGCACTGCGGCGGTCTTCGTTCCGGAGCTCGATCTCGCCGTGGCCGCCACCGTCAACCAGAACAAGGCCAAGGAAGCCCTGTGGGACATGGTCGGGGAGGCGATCTCGATCGTCAGGGAAGCGCAGAACTCGGCCTCGCTCTGATACGTTGTACGCCGCACTGATAGTCGATCAACAAGGAGTGTCCATGCACGTGAAAACCGTGGCAGCGGCCGTCCTCGCCGCCGGCGGCTGTCTCGTGGCGGCGTGCAGGCCGGCCCCCGAGCCGCCGGCAGCTTCTCTCGAGCGCGCATTGCAGACGATCGTGGCAGACGCTGTCGCCGGCCACGAGGCCGACTTCGGCGCCGCCCTCCATGTCGACGCCCCGCGGTCAGGTCTGACCTGGGAGGGCGCTGCCGGCGTCGCCGATCCGGCGACCGGGGAAGAGATGACCGCAGCGCTCCCGGTCCTGGTGGCGAGCAACACCAAGACCTTCATCTCGGTCAGCATCCTCAAGCTCCGGGAGCAGGGCCGGCTCGGCCTCGACGACCCGATAGCGGCCCACCTGCCCGGAGAGTACGTCGAGCTTCTGCGCGGCGACGGATATGACCCCGACACCATCACCATCCGCCACCTCCTGACCCACACCAGCGGGCTCTTCGATTTCGCCGACGCCGACATCTACACCGAAGAGATCCTGGCCGACCCTAATCACCGCTGGACCCGCACCGAACAACTCGAGGCGGCGATGGAGTGGGGCGACCCCTACGGACCGCCGGGTGAGGTCTACCGCTACTGCGACACCGGCTACATCCTGCTCGGCGAGATTCTCGAGCAGGTAACCGGCCGGACCATGCCCGACGCGGTCCGTGAGCTTGGTGGATTACGACCGGCTCGGTCTCCGGTCGACCTGGTTCGAGACACTCGAGGCGAAGCCCGAGGGCGTGCCGGCTCCGGCCCACCAGTTCTGGCGCGGGAGTCGACGTCACCACCATCGATCCCTCGCAGGACCTCTACGGAGGCGGCGGCCTCGCCTCGACGGTGGGAGATCTGGCGGTCTTCTTCCGCGCGGTCTTCACCGGCGGCGTCTTCGAAGACCCTTCCACGGTCGACACCATGCTCACAACCATCGAAGTCGAGCGCGCCGGTCCCGATTATTTCGGGTCCGAGCTCCGCCCGGGAGAGTACCGGATGGGGGTGACGGTGACTGAAACGGGAGGCCACACCGTTTTCCGCCACGGCGGTTTTTTCGGAACCGTGGCCGCCTACGTGCCGGACCTCGATCTCGCCGTCGGCGCCACCGTCAACCGCACCGAAAGCGGTGACGCGCTGTATTTCATGGTCGAGAGCGCTATCGCGGCTGTGGCGAGGAACCAGCCATAAACGGCCACGGGTCGACCGGCGTGCCGTCGATCACGATCTCGTAGTGGAGGTGGTAACCAGAGGCATTGCCGCTCTTGCCGACCTTGCCGATGACCTCACCGGCTTTCACCCGCTCTCCCTGTTCGACGGCGATGCTCTTGAGGTGAGCGTAGCGGGTGCGGGTCCCGTTGCCGTGATCGATGACCACCGTCCGCCCGTAGGCGCCGGATCGTTCGGCGACCACCACCTTGCCGGCGGCGGTGGCCCGCACCAGCGTGCCCTTCGGGGCAGACAGGTCGATGCCCTGGTGCCACGTCCCGGAGCGCCGCGCGCCGAAATTCGATGAAACCGACGCCACCGTCGAATCGACCGGCCACCCGGTGGGGGTCGCGGTGTCGCGGTCGGGCTTCCCGCCCGAGGCGCAGCCGAAGAGAAAACCCGCGGCGATGGCAGCGAGGGGAAGTCGTGCGGACAAGCGTGGCCAAATCATCTTATGTCCATTATCTCTGGTCTCCCTGGCCGCAGCCGCGGAGCGGCGACAGGGAGTAGCCTGGGGCGTGAGCCCAAGGAAAGACAGGAGATGAAGGAAACATCTCTGAAGGTGGGCCAAGGCCCACCCTACGAACCCGTTCGACAGCTGGGTCCGAAGTAGGGTGGGCCTTGGCCCACCTTCAGACCCGCCGCGGTCGGGGTGGAGCCTGATTTTGGACTCGAGCCGACCAAGATGCCCGTTTTGGACAAGAATGAGATCAATCAGTGGATGTCGATCACTCTCGGTAGGAGGTTGAGCGAAATTCAAAACTCAAAACTCAAAACTCAAAACTCAGAACGTGATCACTTCAGTCTCCGGGTCCTTGAGCGCTTCGGTCAGCGGAACCCCCATGCCGCGTACGTCGATTCCCATCTCGCGGATGGTGTCCACCAGTTCGAGCTTGGTCGCGCAGGCGATACACGCTTGGACGATCACCCCGTCGGCCTGCATCTCCTTGACCTTGGCCTGGAGGGCGGGATCGCCTGCCAACAGGCGTTGCGAGGGCCCCCACACCACCAGCCGGACCTCGGCGAACCACCCGTATTTCTTGGCGGCGTGGGTGTACATCAGACAGACCTTGTCGGCCACGTCGGGGTCGGCGCTGGTCCACACCACCATCAGCTTTCCGGTAGGAGTGGCGGCTTCATCACCCTGTGCGGAGCTGGGCGAGGCTGCAACGAGCGCCGCGGCGAGCACGATTCCGATGATCAACGATTGGTTTTTCATGGTGATCCTCCGGACACGAGTATCGCCGATTCCTTGCTGAAGGTCGGGATGTGCAGGCGGGACGCCCGCACCACAGAACATTGATCGAGGACCATTGTGGTGCGGCGGTCTCGGCCGCACAGAAATCCGGGTGCTCAGAAACGTTGGAGGATGTGGGCGGAAAATCCGAAATCCGAAATCCGAAATCCGAAATCCGAAATCCGAAATCCGAAATCCGAAATCCGAAATCCGAAATCCGAAATTCGAATTCTTTCCTACTCTTCCCAAGCCTCCCACAGGAGCTTTTTGAGAATTCGCGCCACGGCGTCGAGCATGTAGGCGTCGTCGTCCTTGATGTTGCGGGCGGAAATCGTCAGTTCGGGAGTGACCAGTGCGCGGTGCCAGCTTTCGGTAGTTCCGGTCCGGCGCCGCCGGTCACCGGTCATGGCTCGTTGCAACCGTGCCAGAAACCACCCCAGCCGTTCGATCTCGATCGACGGCGGAGCGGCCTCGGTTTGAGCGGTCTCGGCTTGTGCGGCCTCGGGTTCTTTGTTTGCCGGTGGCACTGCCGATGCAACCGTCTCGACCTTTTTCTTGATCTCGTCCTCGTACCGGCGCGCCGGACGGACGGTGTCGTCGCCGCGGGTGGGGGATTGCAGAGTCCTTGCGGCAGCCGGACTCGCAGGGGCGGTCGATCCGAATGAGTGGGCCCCGGCGGGAGGGGGGGCCGCGTTGGCATCCATGAGGCCGAGGCGTACCCTCCGGTTGAGATCGGGCGCCGCCGGAGCGGGTTTTTTCGACGGATCCATCAATGCCTCCGAAATTTCGGCCGCCTCCTCGGCAAGTGCCGAGGATGTCGGATTGTCCTGAACCGCCATCGGTCTGGTGTAGTTGGTCGGTGCGACCGGGACCATCGGTTCCACACCGCCGAGGTGATCCACGACCTTCAGCGATTCTTCTCCCGCGACCACGCCGGCGATCGTTTCCGGTGAGACCCGCTCGAGAATGTCCCGGATGTCCGCCAACGTGAGATTGCCGACCTCCCCCAGATCCTGCTTCTTCCGGATGAGATTGACGAACTGGAGGCGGTCCATGAAGAGCTGTGGATAGCGGGTCTTTGGACCGCGTCGCCCGACTTTCGGCAGCAGCCCCTGCTGCACGTAGTAGGCGATGGTGCGTTTGTCGAAACCCGTCCGTTGCTCGATTTCATCCAACGTGAAAGTGCGGTGGTCAGACATTGAACAAGCATAACAGGACAGCATTTGACAGTCAATAACCGTTGTTTTTGAATAGTACTGCGATATACCGGCGATTACTGTTGAGAACTGGTGATTACTCTTTGCACGATCCGACGAATCCGGGAGGTCACCAGACACACCGTGACCTCGATCGCGATCCTATGCCAGCCTTCTTCGCTACTCGGGTTCGGTGCCGGAATAGCGCTTCGCCAGATCGCGGACCGCGTAGAGCAGGACCCCGACGTGGATCCATGATTCATGTTCGAACGGGATCGGCGGGTAGTTCCGGTTGGAAGCGACGAGCAGCAGGCTCTTGCCGTCGCGCACCAGACGCCGCGCAGTGGGCTCGCCGTCAAAGTATCCGACCACGATCCTGCCCGCCTTGGCCTCCAACTTGGAGTCGATGATCAGCAGATCGCCCGGGTACCAGTCGGGGATCATGATGTCGTCCTCGGCGCGGACCATGATGTAGCGCCCGGAGATCGGCGGCAGGTGAAGGATCTTCACCAGCGGCGACTCGCGGTGAACCCTCAGGTCTGCGGTCGCGGTGTCCATACCCGATGGATCGCTGGGTCTCCCGGAAAAGAACCGTATGGTGAAAAACCCCTGGTCGTCTCCCAGGTGGGCCGCGCACTCGTCGGGGAACAATGCGCAGGGCGATTGGCCGAGGGCATCGAGCAGGCGCTCGATCTGCAGCCAACTCGGGCTCACGTCCTCGCGCTCGTACTTCGACAGCAGGCTCTGGTCCATGCTCGCCGCGTCGGCGAGCTCGGCCTGGGTGATGTCGAGAGATTCCCGCAACTCCCTCAGCCTGCGCCCGAATCCCAGCTTGCTGGCCTTTCGCATCGGTTGGTACCTCCTAGGGCAGATCTTACATGAATCGTGGTGGCACGGCCAACGGGCGTCTCACCATCACTCACGTCCCGATCTCTTGTATGGTAATATAAAACAAAGTCAAAAAGGCTTATTTGCATTTTTAACCAGTCAATACATAACCAGTACTTTGGAGCATCACATGGGAATCTGGACTCGCGTGTTCGGCTCGAAAATCGAAATGCCGGGTGCGATTCGGCCGTCCGGTCTGCTAGAAGACGAGGGTGGTTGGTACTACGAAGAGGTTCAAGACTACTCGAGCTCACAACCTACCATCCGCATCGAGCAGGACCGGCCCGGCGATTGGTACGTGCAGGACAGTTTCTGTGAGGTCGAGGGTCTCAACGACCCGTCACTGGCCGAAGACGTGGCGCGTTTCTTTGCGGGGTCCTACAGGTGGTTATGTCTCGAGCGGAGACCCAACGGTCGTCATGGGAGAAAGACGATCGCGGTGATGGGGACGTTCCGCAATTCCAGGGGAAAGGAACAGGTGAGCCACCTCGGTTTTCTGTCGCCGAAGGTGGCGGACGAACTCGGAAACCAGGACGTCACCAAGCTGTGGGCGCGCATTCGCTTCATCAAGTTTCCCGACCGCCGCCCCCGCTACCAGATCCGCTTCGACCTCATGGTCGAGCTCGACGAAGACACCTTCGAGTAACCGCCTCGGCCCACTCGGATGCAGGTCGAACCGAAAATCCGAAATCCGAGATCCGAATTGAGCCGCGCAGCGGCTCACAGCACATTGTGCGTGATCCAGTCCGAGGTCTCTTCGATGGAGCGATTGGTCACGTCCACGGTCCGGATCCCCGGAATGCGCCGAAACAGATTGTCCGCGTATTCGAGCTCGGCGAGGATGTTGGAGCGGTCGGAATAGCCCGGGATTCTGGCGCTGTGGCGGCTGGCCCGGTCCGATCGCAGACGCACCTGGCGTTCGAACTCCATCTTGAAGCCGACCTTGGGAACCGCGAGCTCGGTCACCGCGTCCGGCAGCGGCATATCGAGAATGATCGGGATGTTCGCCACCCGGAGCTTGCGGCAGGACAGAAAAATGCTGGTCGGCGTCTTGCCGGTGCGCGACACTCCGAGAATGATCAGGTCGGCCTGACCGAGGGTGGCGACACCGGCCCCGTCGTCGTGGCGGAGGGTGTAGTGGATCGCTTCGGTGACCAGGTAGGTTTCTTCGCTCTGGCTGCGAAAGGCGCCGGGCGTCCGGCTCGGCGCGTGCTCGAGGATGTCGGCGAAGATGTCCATCAGCGGGCTCATGACATCGACCACCGTCAGGTTCTTTTCTTCGCCGCGGCGAACCATGGTATCGGCCAATTCGCGCGAAACGAAAGTGAAAACGATAATGCACTGGCCCTTCGGCGCCTCGTTGACAACCTGTTCCACCTGAGCTTCCGTTCGCACGAACGGAAACCGCCGGACGTTGGATTGGGCGCCGCTGAACTGGACCAGAGAAGACGTCACCACCGCCTCGGCGGTCGAACCCGTGGCATCGGACACGATGAAGATGTTGAGCGCCTCGGCCACAGCTTCACCTCCATAGCGATGTCGGTTACTCCGACAACTATATGACGGCCGCGGTTGGAATCAGCGTTTCGCCTTGACCAGGGAAAAGAGGTGTTGGGGGGTGTCAAACCCCTGGGGGGTGTGGTCGCCGAGGTCTTTGAACTTGAAGTGGTCGTCGGCCAGCCGCCTGGTGATCGGGCACACGATGATCGGACCGGTCGATTTGTCGGCAAATTTCTCGATCCGGTACGCCAGCACCACCGACTCACCGACCATCGACAGGCCGAGAGCGCCGTCGCTGCCGTAACCCGAGATCGTCACCAGCCCGGTGGCCAGCGCGAAGTCCATCGCGAGGGGGTGGCCGCCGACGTTCCACACGGCCGGGTCGGCCGCGAGCTTTGACACCAGCTGTTTGAGGTTCAGTGCCGCCTGGCAGGCTCGACAGGCGTGGCATTCGTGCGAGTTCTTCTCCCAGAACGCGAACATCGCGTCCCCCTGGAGTTCCTTGACAGTGCCTCCCAGCGCGACCACCTCGCGCTCGATGCGTTCAAAGACCCGGTTGACCGAGGCCTGCAGATCGGCGGTCCCGGCCATGCGGACGAGCGTGGTGTAGTTGCGGATGTCGCCCACCAGAACCGTGACCGTCGTCAGCTCACCGACGCCGAAGGTATCGGTCGACGGTTCATCGAGGTCGGCGAACTCCGGCGGTTGGCCGTCAAGCCGGAGCGTCAGCGTACGACCGAAGGACAGCTCCTGACCCACCGCGATCTCGGTCGCCATGTTCGGGGTCAGCCGCCGGCCGTCGAGCCGGGTGCCGTTGCGGCTCATGTCGCGCACGAAACACCTGCCGTCAGGCTCCTGTGTGATGACGCAGTGGCGCGACGACACGGTCGGGTCCTGGACGCCGATGTGTCCCACCAACCCTTGCTTCTTCTCGCTGAATCGCCCGATCTCGATGCGGTCGAAAAACAGGAAAACTCCGCCCGGCCCATCGACGCCACCGGCCACCAACCATTTGCCGGGGTACTCGATGACCTCGGGCGGCCGATAGACCAAAACAGGTTCGGGGTTACTGCTCATCGTTCACCATCACGATCAATAATAATAGACTGATTCTCAATATTCCCGACTACAAGACCTCAATATGTCTCATCAGAAAACGAGGTCCTTCATGATTTCCTTCGAGGCTCACGTTAAGACATTGAGTCCTTTGATAGTTAGAGAGCCTCTTCGGGAATGCTTCTCGACCTTCGTCGGTTGTGAGCCGTGGAGACATCTTGCCACGTCGGGTTCTGGGGCCCGACGACCACGCGGAGCAGTCGTTCTTTGTCTTTCTCGACGTCGCCGACCCACTCAACCTGTTCAACGTCGCCGACAGCCACCCCGAGGCCGTCGCCAATCTCCGGTTGCGACTCGAAGAGTGGCGCGAAATCGCCCGGACGCAGAGGCCCACACCCGACGGCGAAATCTTCTACCCTTCCCCCGCGTTTCACTGGAGACATGCTAGGGTATCGGCCTCGCGACACCTTCTCGAGGAACGCGATCAAGAAACCCGGATTCAAGGGAATGGAGAACACTCAATGAAAATCAAAGCTGCTTTTTCGATCGTTGCAACGCTGGTGTTCGGCGCCGCCGTCGGCTGTTCCGGCCAACCCGCCGTCGAGGAAGAGGTGGTCGCGGAGACCGCCGCACCGATGGTTTCCCACGCTGCCAACACCGGCGGGCCGGCCATGGTCACCGGCGCCGTCCTGGAGACCATGAACTCGGGCGGCTACACCTATGTCAAGGTCGACAATGGCGGGGAGGAGATCTGGGCCGCCGCCGGCGAGTTCGAGATCGCGGTCGGCGACCGGGTGGTCTTTCCGCTCGAAACACCCATGCAGAATTTCCACAGCAACACCCTCGACCGCGACTTCCCGTTGATCTACTTCGCGTCCTTCATCGTGCCCGAGGGTGAGGCGCCGGTCACGGCGCAGCCGTCCGCCATGGACCTGCCGCCCGGACACCCCTCGTTGGATGCCTTCGCGATGAATCCGGAGGCGGCCGTCGAGGTCGGCGAGATCGCTCGTCCGGCGGGGGCCATGACCATCGCCGATGTGTGGGAGAACCGGGTCGATCTCGCGGGGTCGAATGTCACCGTGACCGGCCGCGTCGTCAAGTACAACGCCGCAATTCTCGGCCGCAACTGGTTCCATATCCAGGATGGTTCAGGGCAGATGGCGGACGGCACCAACGACATCACCGTGACCACCACCGCCGAACTCGCGGTGGGTGACGTGGTGACCGTCACCGGCAGCGTCGCCGCCGACAAGGACTTCGGCGCCGGCTACACCTACACCGTGATGATCGAGGACGCCACCGTCACCAAGTAGGCGGTCGGGCTCCCGGGGGTTTTCCGAAGCACAGGTGGATGCGGGCCTTCACCTCGTTCGAACGGTGAGCGAAAATCCGAAATCCGAAATCCGAAATCCGAAATCCGAAATCCGAAATTAAAAACCCCTCCGCGAGGAGGGGTTTTGTTGTGAATGTGAGGGGGGGTTACCAGCCGCCGCCGTAGCCGCCGCCGTCCCGACCACGACCGCCGCCGCCGCCGCCCGACCGCTGCTTGGCCTGGGCGACATCCACGCGGATGGCGCGTCCATCAAGCTCGGTGCCGTTGAGGGCCGCAATCGCCTTGTCAGCCGCCTCGTCATCCTCGAAGGTGACAAAACCGAAACCACGCGAACGACCGGTGTCGCGGTCACTGACCACCACCGCTTCGCTGATCTCGCCGTGCACCGCAAACGCGTTGCGCAGGCTCTCGTCATTCGTGTCCCAGCTCAAACTTCCAACAAACAGTTTCTTCGACATGCTCTTCCCATCTCCCTGAGCGCTGCCGTCATCCGGCGCGCCCGTTCCAAAGTTGCGGTGGACAGTGCTTCCACCCGAGCAGAAGCCGGCCACAGCGGCCAGCTACGGAAATCGAAACATAACACGTATCACCCATAGGATCAAACGTTAACAAAAAACCCCTCCGCGAGGGAGGGGTTCTGTTTTGAATGTGAGGGGGGTTTACCAGCCGCCGCCGTAGCCGCCGCCGTCCCGACCACGACCGCCGCCGCCGCCACCACCGTAGCCGCCGCGACCGCCGCCGCCGCCGCCACCGGAGCGCTGCTTGGCCTGGGCCACGTCAACGCGGATGGTGCGACCGTCGAGCTCCGTACCGTTGAGCGCCGCAACGGCCTTGTCGGCCGCCTCGTCATCCTCAAAGGTGACAAAGCCGAAACCACGCGAACGACCGGTGTCGCGGTCACTGACCACAACGGCCTCGCTGATCTCGCCGTGAGTGGCAAACGCATTGCGCAGGCCCTCGTCGTTCGTGTCCCAGCTCAAACTACCAACAAACAGTTTCTTCGACATATCTCTCTTTTCTCCGTGAGCGCTGCCTTTCAGGGGCGCGCCCGTCTCGCACATCGTGGCGAACACTGCGTCCGCCTATACAGAAGCCGGCCCCGTTGGCCGGCAACAGACGCCGCAATATATCAAAATGCAACTCAAATCGCAATATTTCTTGAATTTGCCGGATGCAACCCGAGGGCAGGAAATTCCAATACCCACCGTGACCCGATTTCGCGTTGTCTTTGAACGATCCGGCGACAACAAAAAACCCCTCCGCGGGGGAGGGGTTCGATGTGCTGAGGGTCAGCTTACCAGCGGCTTCCGCCGCCGCCGCCGCCACCTGTGCGCTGCTTGGCCTGGGCCACGTCAACCTTGATCGCGCGCCCGTCAAGCTCCGTTCCGTTGAGGGCCGCGACGGCCTTGTCGGCCGACTCGTCGTCCTCAAAGGTGACAAAACCGAAACCACGCGAACGACCGGTGTCGCGGTCGCTGACCACCACGGCCTCGCTGATCTCGCCGTGCGCGCTGAACGCACTGCGCAGGCTGTCATCATTCGTGTCCCAACTCAAACTACCAACAAACAATTTCTTCGACATAACTCTGTTTCTCCGTGAGCGCTGCCCTTCAAGGGTGCGCCCGTCTCGTACATCGTGGCAAACACTGCGTCCGCCTAAACAGAAGCCGGCCCCGTCGGCCGGCAACAGAAAGCACAACATAGCATCTATCTTCTTTTATTTCAATAATTCTATTTTGACGACCCCGGTCTCGCGTGCGAACGCTCTGGTTTCGAGAATAGGCAACTGGGTCCGCGTGTTGCAGCAGTGACGATCGAGTCACATCGAAAATCGAGGAGATTTCTCCAGTGGAGCCTGAAACCACACTTGGCGCCTATCGCATTGTGTCGCCGCTCGGCGCCGGCGGGATGGGGGAGGTCTACCGCGCCCACGACCCCAAACTCGGCCGCGACGTCGCCATCAAGGTCCTGCCCGACGGAGATGAGCGCCGACCCCGAACGCATCGCCCGCTTCCAACGCGAGGCGCGCGCGCTGGCGACCCTCCAACACCCCAACATCGCCAGCGTCTACGGTTTCGAGGAGGACGATGACCACCGCTTCCTGGTGATGGAACTGGTCGAAGGTCAGGATCTCAGCGAGCGCCTCAAAGCGGGCCCCATCCCGGTCGACGAGGCGGTTGCCCTCGCTCTGCAGCTCACCGACGGCCTCGCCGCCGCCCACGAACAGGGCATCATCCACCGCGACCTCAAACCGGCCAACATCAAGATCACCCCGGACGGCGGGCTCAAGATCCTCGACTTCGGTCTCGCCCGCGCCTATAGCGGCGACCCCGAGGGCGATGAGGACCTCCACAGTTCGCCGACCATCACCGCCGCCATGACCCAGGCCGGCGTCATCCTCGGCACGGCGGCCTACATGTCGCCCGAACAGGCCCGCGGCGAAGCAGTCGACCAACGCGCCGATATCTGGGCCTTCGGCGTGATCCTCTTCGAGATGCTCACCGGCAAACAGTTCTTTGCGGGGAACACCGTCTCGGACACCCTTGCCGCGGTGCTGCGCGCCGAGCTCGACTGGGATCTGCTGCCCGCGGACACGCCGCAAAACGTTCGCCGTCTGCTGCGTCGCTGTCTGACCCGCAACCCCAAGGACCGGCTGCGCGCTGCGGCCGATGCCCGGCTCGAGTTGACGGAAGACGAGCAGTCGGCGGTCGAGGCGCCCGCGGCAAAACGGTCACCGGCGCTGCCGGTCGCTCTTGGCCTGCTCGCAGCCTCGCTCGTTCTTGCGGCCTGGATATTTCGACCCACTTCTCCACCGGTGGAAGATCGCCTCCCCACCCATCTTTCGCTGGCCCTTCCGGAAGGCCTCCAAATGGCGAGCCGTGACAAGTTGCCGCTAGGTGCGCCGCAGCCCTGTCTGGCAATCTCCGAAGACGGCCGCCTGATCGTGGTCGTCGTCGAACGCGATAACGCCACCTGGCTCTACCGCCGATTTCTCGACCAACCGACGGGCGAGCTGCTCGAAGACACCCGCGGCGGCTACCACCCGCAGATCTCACCCGACGGTGAGAACATCAGCTTCATGAAGGGCAACGCCCTGATGCGGATGAGTGCACGCGGCGACCGTGCCACCAGCCTGACCGAGCTTCCCAACTCGTTCGGCCACACGTGGATCAACAACGACGAGATCATCATCAACCGAAGCGAAGCTCAGGAGTTGGTGTTGATCGATGTCGCTCGTGGCGTCGCGAACCCCTACGAACGCAAAACCGACCTCGATGAGTACTTCTGGCCCAGCCGGGTGCCCGGCATGAACGCGATCCTGTTCAACAGCGATAGCCATGTCGCGAAGAGTGTGGAGGCCGAGGTCGACGAGATCAGCTTTATGGATCTGGCCACCGAAGAAAGAACCGTCCTCGGCATCGGCGGTTCGACGCCGCGGCTGCTGCCGGACGGGACCCTGCTGCTGGTGCGCGATGGCATCCTGATGGCGGCCCCCTTCGACCTCGACAACCCGTTCGAAACGGTGCGTCCGGTGCCGGCGCTCGAGGGCCTCCTGGTCGAAGGTTGGATCGGACAGTACGCGGTTTCCGGGAACGGCACCATGATCTACGTGCCGGGCGAGTGGCTGCTCGGCAACGAGTTGGTGTGGGACGAAGGGACGGGCAATGTCGAGCCCCTGGCTTTTCCCCTCCTGTCATACGGCGATTTCGAGTTGTCGCCGGACGGCAAGAACCTGGCGATCACCGTCGGCAACGGTGTCGACGCACAGGTGTGGGTCTACGATCTCGAGCGTGGCGCCCGCCGACTTCTGACCACGGACGGTCCTGGGTGGACCGGTATCTGGTCGCCGGATGGCGAGCGAATCGCGTATGCAGGGTACGCCGGCGAGTCCACTGGGATGTTCGTGCGAACGGTCGGCAGCAATGCCCCTGCGACGCTCCTCTACACAACCGACGGACACCTGGGCCCCTATGCGTGGCACGAGACCAGCGGTATTCTCTTCAACATCGGTGGCGGGGTCTACCGACTCGATCCCGAAAACCCCGGTGAGCCCGATCTCATGGTCGACACCGGCGCCTCCGAGTGGGGCCCGGACATCTCACCCGACGGCCGCTGGTTCGTTTACACCTCCGACGAGTCGGGACGCTACGAGATCTACGCTCGCGCCATAGGCGGCGACCGTTCCTTCACCGTCTCGCTCGACGGCGGCGAAGAGCCGATCTTCTCCGCCGACGGCAAGACCGTTCACTTCCGCTATGGCAACCGCTTCTATTCGACCCCGATCCTCGAAGCCTCGGCAGACGGCACCCGTTTCCGCGCCGGCCGGCCCGAGGTCATGGTCGAAGGCGCCTATTCCAACGTCCCCGGGCTCTCCTACGACGTGGGTCCCGACGGTCGCCTGCTGCTGCTCAGAACCGACGGCGGCACCGAACGCCCCGACCACCTCAACGTCATCCTCAACTGGCACGCCACGCTCGATCAGTAACCACGACGTGCGGGCGAGACGCGAACATCCTCCCCTACGACTGCATCGAATTGTGGTGCGGGCGAGGGAAAATCCGCTCAGCGATGGTTCTGAACACCGTAGGGGAGGGGTTCATCCCCTCCCGGCCTCCTTGGTCCGGTAGATCTGGGTCTCGAGCCAGCACCTGCAGAGCAGGTCGAAAACCGATCTTCTGTGTTTTGAATATCTTAGAAAAAATATAATAAAATTAGAATAAATCTGGAATTTCACGTTCGCATCCTCCCGTTGCCCGGTGTGGATCTTGGAAAAGTCGAAAGAACAACAGAACGACCGAACACATCGAGAGGGGTGCAACATGTTTGAGGAAATTCAGAACCGTAAAGCCAATCTGGGATATGTCTGGGTGAAAGCCATCGACAGCGGCAACACCTATCTTTGCCCCGCGGCCTCCGTCGCCGGTCTGCAGTCGGCTTCCGACGCAGCGCTCAGCGAAATCGGCATGGACGAGTCGCGCAACCCCCACAACGACTGAACGAACCAACCCACGGCAGATCCCTCCTCCCCCCGATCTGCCGACTCCTTCCTCCTTCGCCCGCGTGCCCTGCACGCGGGTCTTTTTTGCTTGAACCCCGAGCCTACTCATTCATCCGGCAGCCGGAACGGCTGCCCCACAAGCGCACCGGATTGGTTTTGTGGGGCAGCCGTCCCGGCTGCCTGTGGATGGGGTCACCTGCGGCGGCGGGGCGGGCTGCAACCTGGGCCTTTTTTCAGCTGTGCTGAGATCCCTCCGCTCCGGCCTTGCAGGCCTTCGGTCGGGATGACGAGAGTGCGAAGCCACTCAGTCGGGATGACAGAGAGTGCAAGGTCCTTCGCGATCTCCGCTCGAAATGACAGGGGAAGAGGTACTGCCGGTGAGCCCGATGCGGTGGTCCCATGTACCCTGCTCACATGGATCCTCAATTCACCGACCCACCGACGCTGCCTCCGTGGCTCGAGTCAGAGCTGCCCTTCAACCGCCGCGTCTTCGCAGACGCCGGCCACACCATCCACTTCATCGACGAGGGCGAGGGTCCGGCCGATCCTCCTCCTCCACGGCAACCCCACCTGGTGTTACCTGTGGCGCAAGGTCATCCGCATCCTCGCCGCGCGAAAACGTCCGCATCATCGCCCCCGACCTCGTCGGTCTCGGCCTCTCGCGACAAACCCCGCGACCCGGCGATCCACACCCTCGACTTCCACGCCGAGCGGATTTCGGCCCTGGTGCAGGCCCTCGATCTCCGCGACCTCACCCTCGGCGCCCAGGACTGGGGCGGCCCGATCGGCGCCGTCATGGCCGCCCGCAACCCCGACCGCATCGCGGGCGCCGTCTTCGGCAACACCAGCATCCGGGTTCCGGACCGCGCGCCCCGCGTGACGCCCTTCCACCGTTTCTCGCGCACGCCGGTCGTCAGCGACCTCGCCTTTCGCCACCTCAACCTCCTGGTGCGAAACCTCCACCGCGCCCAGGGCGACCGCTCGAGCATCGGCACCGACCGAGCGCCGCGCCTACCTCTATCCCTTTCCCAAGCTTGCCGACCGCGCCGCTCCGCTGGCCCTCGCCCGTCTCGTCCCCACCGATCTCGCAAGTCCCGACCTTCCAGACCATGCAGGAGGCCGACGACTGGGCCCGCGCGTTCAAAGGTCCCGTCCGCCTCGTCTGGGGCCGCCGCGACCCCATCCTCGGCCGCACCATCTACAGCATGAAGAAGCTCTTCCCGGATGCCGAGGTCACCGAAACCGGCGCCGGCCACTTCCTCCAGGAGGAGGTCCCCGAAGAGCTCGCCGACGCGATCCTCAAGACCGTGCGAGAGCCGGGCGGGGATAAACCCCGCCCTACGACTTTCAGAGCTGTTCTGAGCTCCGTAGGGGAGGGGTTTATCCCCTCCCTGCTCACGCCGGGATGGGTTTTCGGCATCGATATTAATTTTACCCATTGACAAAATATTTGAACGGCATTAAATTCATTTCATGGTTACACCGAAAACGAACGTCGCCCGCATCAAACGAGAGGCCCGAAACGAGCGCCGGCGGGAGCAGACCCGCACCGAGATCCTCGATACCGCACGGGAGGCCGTCCTTCGCAGCGGACTGGCGAGTTTCACGCTGGCCGCGATCGCTGACGAGCTTGGGCTCACGAAACCCGCGCTCTACTACTACTTCGACAGCAAAGAAGCGCTCCTCTTCGAGCTGCTGCTGCGTGAGTGGTTCGAGCTGGCGACCGAGGTGGCGGCGGCGGTCGAGGTAACCGACTGTGGCGCCGATGCTGTCGAGCAGCTGATGCGCACGGTGTTCGATCACTATCGCGACCGGCTCGAGCTTTTCATGCTTTTCCACAAGATGGGCCCCGGTGGCGATTTCGAGGGGATCGTGGGCCCGAAAGAACTCGAGCGTATTCGACCGGTCAACGACCTCTTGTACGGCGGCGCTGAAACCCGTCTCCGCGCCGATCAGCGCACCGGGAGCTTTCCGAAAAAGCGCGACGCGCGCCGCTTCGCCTTTACAGCTCACATGGCCGTGATCGGTCTCCTCAACATGAAGGCGATCGCGGCATCTGCCGACGACCCATTGATTCACAGTGACGACGATTTGATCGACGATCTTTTAACAACCTTCCGAGATGCAGCGCTCAAAGGAGGCGTACGATGACTTTCGAGAATCCGGTTTTTGTGACCTATGTGGTGGCCGCTACCTTCATGATCATCAAGATGATGGGGCAGGGGTGGATCACCGTCTATCGAATGATGAAGATCGGCGGCGGGTTTCTCAACCCCGAGGACGCCGCCGCGGGTCTGGCGAACCCGAAACCCCGCCCCGGCCAGCTCGACGCCGACGACTACGTCGAGCGGTCCCGACGGATGCACCACAACGACCTCGAGAACATCCCCGCATTCCTGGTCGCCGGGCTGCTCTTCGTCTGGACCCAGCCCGCGCTGTGGGTCGCCCAGTGGTTGCTCTTCGGGTTCGTGGCCACCCGACTGGCGCACTTCTGGGCGTACTCCACCGCCAAACCGCACGAGGTCCGCGCCACGTTTTTCAGCATCGGTTCGCTGATCGTCATCGGCATGGCGGTCTATACCTTCATCTACGCAATCCGATAGGGGGCCACCATGACCATCACGAACTCTCAGTCCAACACGAGCATCGTCGAGATCGGCGACGGCATCTACCGCATCAGCACACCGGTGCCGCCGATGCCGGCGCTCCCGGTGGGTTTCACCTTCAACCAGTTTCTGATCGCCGACGACGAGCCACTCCTGTTCCACAGCGGGCCGCGTCGGATGTTCCCCCTGGTTCGTGAGGCCGTCGAGGCCGTGATCCCGGTGAGCAGCCTGCGCTATCTCGGCATCTCGCACTTCGAGGCCGACGAATGCGGCGCGCTCAACGAGTTCCTGGCCGTGGCGCCGCGCGCGGTGCCGCTCTGCGGCGCGATCGCCAAGATGGTGTCTGTCGACGACGTTGCCGATCGCGAGGCGCGCGGCCTCGGCGACGGCGAAGAGCTCTCCCTCGGCACGCACACGGTCGGCTGGATCGACACCCCCCACCTGCCGCACGGTTGGGACTGCGGCTACCTCATCGAAAAGAAGACATCCACCCTGTTCTGCGGCGATCTGTTCACCCAGCCGGGCGACAAACACGAACCGCTGATCGAGAGCGACATTCTCGGACCGAGCGAAGCCATGCGCGACGCGATGGACTACTTCGCCCACGCGAGGGACACCGACCGGCTCATCGCCAAGCTCGCCGCCAACAAACCGACCACCCTGGCCTGCATGCACGGTTCGTCCTGGACCGGCAACGGCAGCGACCTCCTGGGACAACTCGCCGCGGCGCTCGGTAAGTAACGTGACCACGTCTCCTCTGAAGGTGGGCCAAGGCCCACCCCTACTTCGGACCTACAAACCGAGCGGATTCGTAGGGTGGGCCTTGGCCCACCTTCGAGATCTTCACTCATCCTTGATCTCCCGAATGCGGGCCTCGAGGGCCTGCGCGCCCTGCTCGTCGCCCGTTGCGCGATTCAGCTTCAAATAATCCTCGAGGTTGTCGACGCTCCACGCGTGGTTCGCTCCCCAGCTTTTTTCCTGGATGGCGATGACCTCTTCGAACAGCTCGCGCGACTCGACGTAGCGCCCCGAGTCGCGGTACAGACAGGCGAGGTTCTGGAGGGTGACGGCGGTCTCGGTGTGCTCCCGTCCGAGGGTCTCGAGCTGAGTTGCCAGGACCTCGCGGTACAACGCCTCCGATTCCTCCCACCGTCGCTGCCGCTGGCGGAGGTAGCCGAGGGCGTTCTTGGCATCCAGCGTTATGGGGTTGTCGTCGCTCAGCGCATCCGTGGCGAACGCCAGTCCTTCGAGGGCGTAGGGCTCGGCGTCGTCGAGGCGATCGTGCTGGATGAAGAAGAGCGCCGCGCTGGTCTGACCGGCGATCGCTTCCGGGTCGGCGTCGCCCATGGACCGCAGCTGCGCCGCCGCGGTCTCGACGTAGAGCCGCTCGGCCTCGTCGTCCCGGCCCTGTTTGGCGTAAAACTCCGCCAGGCTCATCTGCGACCGCAGCGGCTGGCGGTGCTCGGCGCCGAAGGCGCGCTTCTGTCCCTCGATCGTCTCGAGGTACAGGCGTTCGGCCTCCTTGTCGCGGCCCATCTCCTCGTAGAGGTTGGCGAGCCCGTACATGGTCCGCAGCGTGTCCGGGTGATCCAGGCCGAAGACCCGGCGCCGTCCCTCGAGGGCGGCCTGGTAGTAGGGCACGGCCTCGGCGAAACGACCCATCCGCTTGGTGATGACGCCGACGAAGTTGGTGGCATCGAGGGCGTCGGGATGGTCGGGACCGACCGTGCGCCGTTGGTCGTTCATGTGCTCGGTCGCGAGCGCCAACGCCTCGTCCAGACGGCCGAGAAAGTAGTAGGCCTCGGCCAGATTGCTCTTGGTGCGAAGCGTCCCCGGGTGATCGGCGCCGAGGACGCGGGTCTTGACCTCGAGGAGGTCGCGGTTCAATTCGGCGGCCTCTTCGTAGCGCCCCATGCCCCTGTAGACCCAGGCCAGGTTGTGGAGGTAGATGAGGGTCTTGGGGCTTTCTTCGCCGTATTTCCGGCGCGAGACCTCGATCAGCTCACGCGTCAGCTCCTCGGCCTCGGCGCCTCGTCCGAGGTTCCGGTAGAGCGCGGCCAGCGAGTTCATGGTCGCCATGGTGTCGTCGTCCTCGTCGCCCAGGAACTCGCGTTGGGCGGCCAGAACCTCCACATACGCCTGTTCGGCCTCCTCCGTCATGCCCCGCCGCTCCTGCAGCATGGCGAGCAATCGCCTCGAACGCAGGGTCTTCTGGTCCCCCTCGCCGAGGACCCGGCGCTCGGTCTCGTACACCGAGGCGACGAGGGTCTCCGCCTCTTCGTCCTTGCCGAGGAACATCTGCTCTTCCGCGAGTTTTCTTCCCGCTTCCAGTGTCCTCGGGTCCTCCGCGCCGAACGCACGGCCGGCGGCTTCGTAGGCCTTCTCCGCCTGGGCGGCGGCCTGGGCGAGCAGACCGAGCTCGCCGTAGGTGGTGGCGATCGTCGAGCGCAGCTGGAGTGCGATGTCGGGCCGGTTCTCGAACTCGGTGTCGATGGTCTTCGCCGCGCGATCGAGGATCTGAGTGTCGATCACCGCAAGGGCGGCGTCGGTGGCGTTGACCTTCTGAGTCAACGCGTCGAAGGCCGCACCGGCCGTATCCGTCTCGCCGTTGCCGACAATCCGCTCGCGCAGATCGGCGAGCATCGCACGGCCCATCTGCTGGGCGTCGACCGAGGCCAGCATCCGCGACTGGAAGTCGACCACAGCCTCGAGGTCGGTGCGCGCCTTTTCGGCCTCCCGGCGCTGTTCGGCCTCGCGCAGGCCAAGGGTCGTCGAGACCACGACCCCGGCGATCAACGCGAGGAGGGTGGCAGCGGCCCCGCCCACCAGGGCCCGGTTGCGGGCCGCGAACTTCCGCATCTGGTAGGTCGCGCTCGGCGGGCGCGCCATGATCGGCTGCGACGCGAGGTTGCGGTCGACGTCCTCCCCGAGGGCGGCGGCGCTCGAGTAGCGGCGATCCATGTCCTTTTCAAGGGCCTTGCCGATGATCGTCTGGAG
Source organism: Candidatus Sulfomarinibacteraceae bacterium (assembly GCA_963714895.1). Classification (GTDB taxonomy): domain Bacteria; phylum Acidobacteriota; class Thermoanaerobaculia; order Thermoanaerobaculales; family Sulfomarinibacteraceae; genus Sulfomarinibacter. Next base: position 13,503 of record CAVQQC010000027.1, on the reverse strand, counting down.
ATCGGGGTCGAGCCTGCCGGTGCCGCTCCAGCTCTCTTTGAGCGGCCGCGGCGGCTCCTCACAGATCACCCGAACCGCCTCGGCGATCGCCGACCGCGAGACGTCGTAGGGGCGTTTGCCAGCAAGCAGCTCATACAAAATGATGCCGAGTGCGTAGACGTCGCAGCGCACGTCGATGGTCTCGACCTCGCCCCGCGCCTGCTCCGGGCTCATGTACTGCAGCGTGCCCTTGATCATCCCGATCTCGGAGACCGTGGTCGCGGCAATGTCGGAGTCGGTGATGCGGGCGAGCCCGAAGTCGAGGATTTTGACGACCGGGCCGGCGGTGCTCTGAGCGCTGCCGCCCACGGACACCACCTCGTCGCTGACCACGATGTTGGCCGGTTTGAGATCGCGGTGGATGACCCCGCGCTGGTGAGCGTAGTGGACGGCATCACAGATCGTCCGAAAGAGCCGCAGCCGCAGTTTCAGTTCGTCGGCATCGATGACCTGCGGCCGGCCGCCCAGCCAGTGGTCGAGAGTCCGGCCCGACACCAACTCCATGGCGAAGTAGTCGAAACCGTCGTCGGTGTGGCCGGAGGCGTAGATGGCCGCGATGTTGGGGTGTTTGAGCCGCGCCAGCGTCTCCGCCTCGCGCTGGAACATCCGTGCGTGGAGCTCGTCGACCTGGTGGTCGCGGCGCATGACCTTGAGGGCGACCCGGCGCTTCGGCCGTTCCTGCTCGGCCTCCCACACCACTCCCATGCCGCCCCGGCCGAGTTCGCCGAGGATCCGGTAGCCGGCGATCGCCACCGGCTGCGACCCGGCGTGTGCCTCCGCCGGGCTCGAGATAGACCCCGACACCGATATCGTGGCGCTCGGAAGCTCGACCCCGGCCGATGAGATCGTCGCCTCGTTTTCGATCGGCGGCACTTCCGGCCGCTTGCCGTCCTCATCGTCGTGCTGTGTCATGAGGCCCCCTCGGTGGAATGCAATCACCGCTGCATCAGAAAGCAGCGCCGGCGGCGAGGGTATTCCTCGCACGCCGCGAAGCCGAAGGCCTCCGATCGACTCAATCTTCGTGAACAGATCTGACAGGCTTGGGGCGCAGGCGTCCCGCCTGCGCGTGCAGCCGGGACGGCCGCACCACAAAATCGCGCTTGTGGAGTAGACGTCACGCACGCAATTGTGAAGGCCTCAGGAAAGTAACATTCTTGAATTCAAGTATAACCAGAGTTATACTCACGCCATGAAGACCGCGATCTCCATCCCGGACGACGTCTTCGATGCGGCGGACGAAATGGCCGCACGCCTCGGCGTGAGCCGCAGCCAGCTGTACGCGACCGCGGTCCGCGAGTATCTGGAGGCGCATCGCAGCCGCGGCGTCACGGCGCGCCTCGATCAGTTGTACGAAAGGGTTGATTCGCGCCTCGATCTGCGCGTCGCGGAGGCTCAGTCCGCCTCGCTCGGCGACGAGGACTGGTAATGCAGCGGGGTGAGATCTGGTGGGCGACCCTCCCCGCGCCCTCGGGGTCGGGGCCGGGCAAGCGACGTCCGGTCCTGATCGTCCAATCGGATGCCTTCAACGCGAGCCGAATTCAGACGGTGGTTGCCGCGGTCATCACCTCGAATGTGGAGCTCGCCGCGGCCCCCGGGAACATCCGGCTCCGGCGCCGCGAAACCAAGCTGACAAAAGACTCCGTCGTCAACGTCTCGCAGCTGATCACGCTCGACCAGTCATACCTCACCGAACGGGTGAGCGTGCTTCCCAAACGGCTGATCGGCGCGTTGAATGAAGGCCTCCGTCTCGTCCTCGGATTGTGATCGCAGGATCGGTGGTCACCGTCCTCCCAACAAAGATCTGAGCACCGTAGGGGAGGGGTTTATCCGCTCCAGGTCTCCCAGACTCGCGATTGCATTCAGATCATGACACGTGTAACATACGTATTCAGAGAGACACCATGCAGAAGAAGCTCACCATCACCATCGATGAGGAGGTCTACAAAGGCCTGCACGCAGTCGTCGGTCGCGGCCGAATCAGCCGCTTCCTGGAGGACCTTGCGCGGCCCCACGTCATCTCGAGAGATCTCGAAGCCGCGTACCGTGAGATGTCTGGGGACAGCGTCAGGGAAGCAGAGGCCGAAGAGTGGGGGGAAGGCCTGATCGGGAATCTGATCGATGACCCGCGGTGAGGTGTGGTGGGTCGACTTCGCGCCGTCAATCGGTGGTGAGATCCAAAAGACCCGACCGGCAGTCATCGTGAGCAACGATGCCTCCAACCGTCACCTCAACCGCGTCCAGGTGGTTCCTCTCACTTCGAAAGTCAATCGGGTTTTTCCAAGCGAGGCCCTCGTTCGTCTCGACGGCCGGCTGGGCAAAGCCATGGCCGACCAGATCGCCACGGTCAGCAAGCGCCGGCTTGTCAGGGCGGCCGGTGAACTGTCGATCGAAGACATGCGCGGCGTCGAGCACGCCATCGCCATCCAGCTCCAGTTGCCGGACGTTCTCTGAAAACCCGCACCGCGAAGGGTCCATGAAAACCGTAGGGGAGGGGTTCACTTGTCCCGGCGCAGCCTTGGGCGAAGCCGGATCCCCTCCCTGCCCACGCTCAGAATGAAAACTAAGAACTAAAAACTCAAAACTGCGCAAAGTGCAAATGAAGGCCACCAAAGCACCACCTTGGCGATACGATCCTTAACGTGCAGGTTAAACTCCTCCGGCCATGGAGCCACCCTTTTCTCACGCCGGTGAACTGGCAGCACTGGCGACCGCCTGCTGCTGGACGGTCAGCGCCCTCGCCTTCCAGAACGCCGGCCGTCGCGTCGGCTCGCTGCCGGTCAACCTGATCCGGCTGGTGATGGCGGTCTTTCTCCTCGGTGCCTTCACCTGGGCCACCCGGGGCACGCCGCTGCCGACGGATGCCACGCCCCACACCTGGTTGTGGCTGGGGTTGTCGGGTCTGGTGGGTTTCACGATCGGCGATCTCTGCCTGTTTCGCGCCTTCGTCCTGGTCGGCGCGCGGATCTCGATGTTGCTGATGACCCTGGTGCCGCTCTTCACCACCATCCTCGGCTTCCTGGTGATGGGCGAAATCCTGACACCGATGGAGTTGATCGGTATGACGCTGACCATCGCTGGCGTCTCCTCGGTCGTCCTGGAACGACGCCGCGACGCCAACGGCCGGATCGAGCGCCTCCCGCTGGCCGGCATCCTCCTCGGTCTCGGCGGCGCCGTCGGTCAGGCGCTCGGGCTGGTCCTCGCCAAGTACGGCATGGGCTCCTACAACGCCTTCGCCTCCACCCAGATCCGGGTGCTGGTCGGGCTCGTCGGGTTCATCATCGTCTTCACCGCGACCGGCCGCTGGCCGAAAGTCCGGGCCGCGCTAGCAGACCGCAAGGCCATGACCAGCACCGGTATCGGCTCCTTCTTCGGCCCCTTCCTCGGCGTCTCGCTGTCGCTCCTCGCGGTCCAGTACACCGAAGCCGGAGTCGCCGCCACCCTGATGGCCCTCGCCCCCGTCCTGATCATCCCGGTGTCCATCATCTTCTACCGCGAGCAGGTCGCGTGGCCCGCAGCCGTCGGCGCCGCCGTCGCGGTCTGCGGCAGCGCGTTACTCTTCCTGTAATCCGCCTACGGATTTCAGGTATGAATGCCGCCGATGAGCATCACAGGGGAGGGGTTTATCCCCGCCCGGCACACGCCGGTTGAGCATTTCCGGATGGGCGCTCTGCATCATTTTGTGAGGTTGTGATCGGTGGCACCGCTGCAGAATGTGGAATTGTGAATGTGGCTCCCACGGGAATCCGAGGAGGTCCGTAGGCGAGGGAAAATTCTCCTTGACATTGAGTTTCATTTTCGATAATTTGGATGTGGAAATCCCTTCACATACGGCAACGGCCGGCGCGCATCGATGTCGAGAGAAAGGTCCACCGTGGGTGGATCGAGAGTTCGCCGACTCTCAGGGCGGAAACCTGTGAGTTGTCATCGTGGTCTCGTAACGGGTTGACGACAGCGCGGATCGACTCCGAAACAGCCTATAGATTTCCCAACGCATTCACGAAAAGGGGCGATGATGTCCAAGAATGATCAGGCACACAGTCTATTGAAGGATGTCAAAGAACTCGAGGATTTTTTCTTCGAGCTTCTCGGGACTCTGGCCACCAAAAAGCTCCGGCACGGCGAGGACGTCATGCCGTATGCGGAGAAGTCGAAAATTCGAATCCCTGACACCCTCCGAGGTGCCGAGCTGACGTGGGACTCAAAGCATGAGTTCGAGGCCGAGTTCGGCGACAGCAACGCCATCGTTCTGGTGCGACCCGGGCGCCCGCAAGCTCTGGGTTTTACGATCGGGTGCATTCGGTGGGGCAGGTTCAAAGTTTGCCTTGAGTGCGGTTGGTTGTATTGCCGAATTGTGATCAAGGGAAATTTCTGATCACGGGCAATCACAATGAAGGCTGAACGAGTGGCAGGCGCCGGGTGAGAGCCTTGGGATTGGAAATCGTCGCCGCCACCTTCAGGCGCATCATCAGGGAAATAGTGACTCTCTTTCGATACCGTCAGGGTCCCTCTCGATGGGACCTTCCTGCCCTTTCTGTCCTGACCCGTTCAAGGGAGAACCCGCCATGCGTGGAGAAAACGTCCGATCTGGCCGCCTCGTTCTCAGTGCCATAACCAAGGTCGTCGCTCTCGCCTTGCTCGTTGAAGGCTGCGGCAGCACCAATGTCGTTATGACCACCGCCACGACTCCGATGTGCACGGTCGACGCCTTGGCGGAGTGGACCCGGGTGGTTGGCCGGATGCAGGGGGTCAAGGGCGAGGACCCGGTGGGCTACTACATCGCGGACTTCCCTGCGGAGAGGTTCGGGTCCGTTATCAACAACTGGTATCCGAACTCCGGATACAAGGAAACCCTGTGTGGTGAGCTTCACCACTTCAACGTCTACGACGGCTCGGGCGCGGAGATGGATTGGAACAACTTCGTCATACCAGCGTCCGAGTTCGAGTACCTGATCACCGATGTGCTGCCCTACAAAGGTGGCAGCGGTCTCTGGTGCATCGACGATGACTGGCAAAGTTGCAACGGGGAGAACGACTGCATGGAGGCAGAAATAACTCCCGACGAAAGCTTCTATGAAAATCCATGGTTTCCGAAAAGCACCGGCAGTTCAGTGCTGGAAGGCCGCCAGATCTGCATGTATGGGCCGTGGATTCGGGAATGCGTCCACGGCCATCGCCCGGAGATCCATCCCGCCGAGCTGACGTGGTGGAAGGAGCCCTGGCAGGGCGCAGACCTGTATTGGTTAATGGCTCTTCAGGATGATTCCAACCGTTTCGACACCGAAGACGACTTCGATATCGAAAGCAGCATCCCGGCGGGCTGGCGTGAGTGGGGCGCCGCGCCGATGACGGCCAGATTCAAGCTCGCATTTGCGGTTCCCCCGGGCGGGCCGGTGGTTGAGTTCGGAATCGGCGAGGCGTTTGCCCGCAACGTGGTCACCTCCCTCGACAGCGGCGCCAGGGCCGACGCCGATGATGCCGCCGCGCACGCCATTCAGTACAACGGCCAGATCGTTCTCAGGGCGAACGAGAATCAACCCAACGACGCCGATCTTGGAGTGACCTTCACTGACGTCTGCCGGCGCACCGATGCGACGCTCCAGGGCTACGTGGCTGTGACCACGAAAACGGGCGTGAACAATGACGGTCAGGAGGGCTACCACGTCCTTTACGTGACCCGTCAGGAGGTGGGTCGGACTGTGCCCCCGGTCGTAGCACCTGAGGCCGCGTCCGAATTCATTCTCCGCACGGTCGGCGACCCCTCGTCACTGAGACCGACAGAGGTTGGAACGCACCGCATTCTCGTCGGCGACCTGAAGGTCGAGGTCACCGCTCCGACCGGGCGTGCTCCCAAGGACCTGTATGTGCAGAGCGTTGAGCTCCGCAAAGGACCCTCGAACATCGAACTCGAGTATGAACGCGATCAAGCACAGACCGGCGGCACCGTCAGGAACCTGCCGCTTCTCGAACCGGCCGAGCTCAGTGTCGAGTTGTCGACGAACGCCCGCATGGACGTGGCGTGGCCGGGCCTTGCCCTCTCAGGTCTCATCGAAGATACCGTCGGAACGGACTCACCTGCGGAAGCCGGGACGTGGCAGAAAGTGGTCTCTGCGTCCGGCGGTCTGCCGACTGCACCTCTTCCCGGGCTCGATGTAATGCGCGCGAACGAGGAACGGTTGCGGGTCATTCCCCAATACGCCACTCGCAAGAACGGGCGAGCCGCACTGGAGGAAGGGTCGCCGTTTGTCGAACGGCTCAACTCGGTACTGAGTCGAGGCCAGGAGGACGAACAGCGAGAGGTCTTCGGGACGCCGGCGCCGATCACGGTCGAATGGGCATTCGAGGCATACAACCTTGTCGACGGCAACACAGTCCCGGTGACCAGGTTCGAGTCCGCAGCCGCACCAGCCAAACCTCACGCCGGAGTCGAGGTCGTTCAGATTTCCGGATCGATTCCCAATGACACCCTGAAGGTCATGTTTTCGGACCGACCGGAAGCCATTATTGAGCTGCGGGCCACGGCGACAGTGACCGACGTTTTTGGATTGACGAGCAAGACTCAGCACCGCGTGTTCAGCCATTTCATCGTTGGCGCGACATCCGCTGATATCGTCGAGCAGCTTATCCCTGCGGTCGCGGCCGCAGCGGGAGCCTCTCCCGACCTCCTGGCCGCTGCGTCAAAACCCGGTCCTCTACCCCAGGGTGATCCGCGACTTCGCGACCCGCAGTTCCGTCAAGCCTTGCTGTTCATGACGGTTTCTCTGCAGGCGGCCGAAGACGGACGCATCACCGTCGATGAGTTGCAGGGTCTCATCCGCGGCGCCAGCCACCTGACGGGCGCCGGGAAACCCGGTGAGTGAACGAGTGCCGACGTGTCACCTGGAATTCCCATCTCGTGGTGACTGAGAGGGTTGGGACCTTTCTTCACTCTCATCACGCCTGATATGTTTGCGGCCAGCGACGAAGGCCAAAAGTCCGGCTCGTCAGGGAGGCCGGTCTGCGCCATCGACCCCCTGGTGCTCTTGATCGTGTGGGGTCGTGATCAGTGGCACCCGTAGGCGGCAGCCGGGACGGCCGCCCCACAAACCACCCGGGTACGTTTTCACTCTCAGAAAACTCTGGGGCGGGGTCTTCCCAGGCGAGCTCGGCACTCATTGCATCCCGGCTCAGCTGCCGAAGCCCTCTCACTCCTGTCATTCCGACCGAGGGAGCAGGGCGACCGAGCGGAGGAATCTCTGGGCGGCCACCGGCAAGATGCTGGCGCTGCAGAAGACTCCCAAACTCGGGGCGAACTGTGCGTTCCATGAGAGGAACCAGGCCCTTGACATGACGTGCGCTCTGCCGCACGGTAAAAGTGCTTCGAATGTGGGCCCACTGCGAGTGATCCGCTCGCCGGGAGCAGGGCCGCGCCGTGGTGGAGCTCGCTGAAAATGGGGGCAACGATGAAGACCAGGAAATCACCCGATATTGTCGTCTTCATGGCGCGCAGCGCACCGAAGTGCGACTTCTGCAATGAGGATCTCGGACGGGGCGCGTGGATTCGGGTGGTCGACGACAAGGCCCAGTGCCTCGAGTGTGCCGACCTCGACCACCTCGTCTTCCTTCCCCGCGGCGATGCGGCCCTGACCCGCCGCGCCGGCAAACACTCCCGTCTCCGGGCCGTCGTCGTGCAGTGGGCCCGGGCGCGCAAGCGCTACGAACGGCAGGGCACCCTCGTCGAAGAGGAGGCGCTCGATCGCGCCGAGGCGGAGTGCGAAGCGGATGCCGACCAGCGAAAGCAGCGGCGCATCGAGGCCGCGATCCGGCGGGCCGAGCTCGACGATGTCTACGTCGCGGAATTCGGCCGCCACATCGCCGACCGCTACCCCGGATGCCCCAAGGGCGAATCACAACGGATAGCCGAACACGCCTGCCGCAAATACTCGGGGAGGGTCGGCCGCACCGAAATGGCGAAAAGATTCGATCCCGACGCCATCGACCTCGCCGTCATCGCCCGTGTCCGCCACGCCCACACCCGCTACGACGATCTGCTTTCGCGCGGCTGGTTCCGCGACGAAGCTCGGCTGGATGTGCGCGACGACATCGACGCGGTCCTCAGCCGCTGGCGCGAACCCGCCGGCGACTCACTGTCCTGATCACGGATCCACACGTTTCCAGTTCCTCGACGGTCCGAAGATTTTGCCGAGGACGGTCCATTGACGTCTCGTATTGCATGTAATACATTTATTACGGAGGTTCACCATGGTGACGCAAACCGTTCGGCTCCCCGACGAACTCGCCGCGCGTCTCGAACAGCTCGCGAAGGCAACCAAACGTTCGAAGAGCGCCTACATCGTCGAGGCCCTCGAGCGCCACCTCGCCGAGAGCGAGGATCTCGAGCTCGCCCTGAGCCGATTCCGCGATCCTGACGCAGAGTGGATCGAACACGACGATGTGCGCAAAGAACTCGGGCTCGACTGACGTCCGGATCCGTTGGGAGCGGCGTGCCGTCAAGGAAGTCGCCGCCCTCCCGAAATCCGACCACCGCCGGATCATCGAAGCGGTTGAAGGCCTCCGCGAGGATCCGCTCCGAGGAGCCGTCATGAGGGCCGACTGGAAAGGCTTTCGCCGCCTTCGTGTCGGTCCGTATCGTGTGATCTACGCGTACGACGGGCAAGACCTTCTCATCTCCGTCGTGCGTGTGGGCCATCGGCGCGAGGTTTACCGCTCGCGCGGGTAAGTCGTGCAGTCAACTGAGCCTCTTTCCCGATGCTGCATCGAATGACTTTTTTGCGCGGAAGCAAGAAAAGTCGCTTCTATCAGTGCCACGCAACGAAATGTTGAATCCACATTTCGTCTGGATCAGGTTGACGATCAGTTCTTCCTCGGGGGCTGACAATTCGCCAATTTGGTACGTGGCACCCATGCCGACCAAGAAAATACGCCATCATGTGACGGATTTTCATGGTTACCGGAAATCACCGAATCACCGCCCGTCGCCCTGATGTCTAAAAAAACACCGTGTGTCCGAAACGTCCCAATCTGGAAGTGAATCTTTCCGGTTTGAGCACAAAACGGCCACATTCGTTACCGGTTGAGTTGCTCGACGCTGGAAATTATCAAGGCCATCTGCTCGAGATTCTGGTGTTCACCTTCCTGCCCCGCCCAGCATGGCAGCCGGGACGGCTGCCCCACAAAACGAGCAACCGTTTCTGAAGGCCTTGTGGGGCAGCCGTCCCGGCTGCCCGACAATCTACCCATGCTATCCGCCGGGCGGCACCACGCTCGACTGTCATCCCGACCGGAGGCCCGGCTTGTCACGGCGTAGCCGAAGGCGAAGCCGAAAGGGCCGTAGCGGAGGGATCTGAATTCGGTTAAGAAGCGATTCTTTCCTACTTCGAGGTCAAAGTATAGAAATCTTTCTTTTCTACTCGCTTGGTATTCTCGGCGGCGCACTCGGGCCAGAAGAGCTCGCCGAGGCCATCCTGTAGTTGGTGTGAGACGACCGCTCGAGCAGAAATCCGTGCAGGTGGCCACGAGCGTAAGAGCAACCCTGGTGGGTGGTTCTGCGTGATACCCTGAAGCCATGGCTGCTGACACGTTGAATTCCGGGCCTGCCGCGAAGGTCACACTGTCGACGGACCTTTCCGATGCACAGGCCGTGCCCTATTTCCTGTGGGACGAACCGATGACGGTTTCAGAACTTCGCGAAAAGCTCCGGTCGGCGTCTGAACCCGAGCGGTTTCGCCTTCTCAGCAAAATCCTCCGAGAGGCGCGGGACACCGAGGTCTGGTTGTTTACGACGCCAGCCGACGTGGTTGAGAACTGGCAGCCGCTTTCCCGTTCTCTGGGTCGCCGTCGAGCGTTCTGGGAATTTCTGTTGGCGAGATGGTCGGAGCAGGGACGGTTCAGCAGTGAGTGGTCTCGATAGTTTTCAGCGAGACGTGCTCGAGGCGTTTTTTGCCCGTGAACAGGGGTTCTTCCTGACCGGCGGCGCGGCGCTCGTGGGTTTTCATCTTCGACACAGGAGCACACTCGATCTGGATCTGTTCACGGCCGAGGATCGGCTCGAAGAAGGAGAGGCGGTACTCCTGAGCGTAGCCCGTGAACTCGGTGCCGGTGTGGAACGGCTGCGGACCTCTTCGGATTTCCGCAGGTTTTTTCTCCGTAGAGGAGATGAGACGTTGGTCGTCGATTTGGCTCGGGATCTGGCTCCACAGCTTGACCCGGTGAAATCCGTCATCGATGGTATTCGTATCGACGGCCCGGCCGAGATACTGGCGAACAAGTTGTGTACGCTCCTGTCACGCGGAGAACTGCGCGATCTCGTGGATGTGAAGGCGCTGGAAGCTGCGGGATTCTCAGTCGAAGATCATCTCGGTCTGGCAATGAAGAAGGACGCCGGTCTGACGCCGGGACAACTCGCCTGGGTTCTCTCCCAGATTGAGATCGGCGACGACGCAAGTCCCCCGGGCGGAGTCACCGCAGCTGATCTCAGGTCCTACCTCGAAACCCTGGTTCAACGCCTCACCGCTGTGGCATTTCCGAAGTAGGGTGGGCCTTGGCCCACCATCAGACTTCCTACTTCAAGCGGCGGCCGTGCAGGATCTCGTGGTAGTTAATGGGTGCCACCCTTCGCAATGCCTCATTGCGAGGCTGTGATGATTGGTGTGCCATTAATAAACACCATCCGCCGCCATCCGTAGGCTCTACAGGGGCCCCCACAACCTCGCGATCGGGACCCTCCGCGGGAGGTCGAAGATGCCCCACGCACCCCCGCTCACACCTTCGGCATCGCGGCCTTGACCCGGTCGGCGGTCATCGGCATGCGCAGGACGCGGGCGCCGACGGCGTCGAAGATGGCGTTGGCGACGGCCGCGCCGACGACGACGATCGCCGGCTCGCCGCCGCCCTGCGGCGGGTCGTTGGCGGCGTCGAGGATCACGGTCTCGATCTCGGGCAGCCAGGAGAACCGGGGGATCTCGTAGGTGTCGAAGTTGGTGTCGAGGATCTTGCCGCCCTCGAAGCGCACCTCCTCGGTGAGGGCGTAGCCGAGGCCCATGGTCAGGCAGCCCTCCATCTGGATGGTGGCGCCCTCCGGGTTGATGGCGAGGCCCATGTCCTGGGCGCAGACCATGCGGGTCACCCGCACCTCGCCGGTCGCCCGGTCGACCGCGACCTCGACCGCCAGGCCGACGTAGGTGCCGGCGTCGATGCCGAGCGCGATGCCCTGGCCGCGGCCGCTGGGCGCCGGCGCGGGCTTCCAGCCGAAGCGCTCGGCGGTCGCGTCGAGCACGCGCCGCATCTTGGCGTCGGCGAGGTTGCGCCGCCGGAACTCGACCGGGTCGATGCCGGCCGCCGCCGCCAGGACGTCGATGTGCGACTCGCGGGCGAAGGTGTTGGTGTTGTTGCCGGGCGCCCGCCACGCGCCGGTGGCGAAGGGGTGGGTGCCGGGGCCGCCGCGCCAGCCGCTGGGTGCGGCCACCGTGCGGTGGTGGGGGATGTCGTAGAACTGCTCGGCGCCGCGCGAGCCCGCGAAGTAGGTGGTGTAGTCCCAGTAGGTGATGCGGCCGCCCTCGCCGACGCCGGCGTCGATCTTCACCACCGCGGCCGGGCGGAAGGTGTCGTAGAAGAACTCCTCGGCGCGCGACCACGCCACCTGCACCGGGCGGCCCAGCTTTTTCGCCAGACGCGCCGCCTCGATCGCCTGCTGGTTGGCGTCTTGCCGCCGAAGCCGCCGCCGACGAAGGGCGGGATGACGCGCACCTTGTCCTCGGCCAGGCCGAGGGCCTCCGCCGCCTGCGATCTTGAGCCGGAAGGGGGTCTGGGTCGAGGCCCAGATCGTGCACCGGCCGTCCGCGAACTCGGCCACCGCGGTGTGGGTCTCCATCGGCGCGTGCGCCACGTAGCCGTCGAGGTAGGTGTGGGCGACGCGCTTGCTCGGAGGCCGCGCGGCCCGCCTCGAGGTCGCCGCCGCGGTCGACGACCTCGCCGGCCGGCGCCACCTTCAGCAGGTGCTCGAAGATCGAGTCCTCGTCGAGGTCGGACTCCGGCGTTTCCCAGCTCGCCTTGAGCTGCTGCGAGGCCGCGCTCCGCGCCGTCGGGCGTCGCGTGCAGGACGGCGATCAGGTCGCCGTCGCGGACCACGGCGCGCCGGGCACGGCCTCGAGCCCGGAGGCGTCCACCTCGAGCAGCGTGGCGCCGTGCGCCGGCGGCCGCAGCAGGCGCGCGTAGAGCATGCCCTCGCGGCGGATGTCGCCGGCGTACTGCGCGTCGCCGGTGACCTTGGCGACCGCGTCGTGGCGGGTCTCGGAGCGGCCGACGATGGTGAAGTCCTTGACCGACTCGAGCGCCGCCTTGCGGTCGAGCCGGCGCGCGATCCGCTGCCCCTTGGTGAGCTCGGCGTAGGTCGCCGAGCGCTCCGGCTGACCGACGACGCTGACGACGCCGTCGGCCACCGCGAGCTGGTCGCGCGGCACTTCCAGCTTCTCCGCCGCCAGCTCGAGCAGGACCTCCCGCGCCTCGGCCGCGGCCGCGCGCAGCGGCGGCCCGAAGAAGCGCGTCGTCATCGAGCCGAAGGTGCCCATGTCCCACGGGCAGAGGTCGGTGTCGCCCATCACCATGTCGACCGCGTCGAGCGGGACCTCGAGCTCGTCGGCCAGCATCTGCGCCAGCGAGGTGATGACCCCCTGCCCCATCTCGATCTTGCCGGTGAAGCAGGTGACCCGGCCGTCCTCGCCGATGCGCAGAAAGGCGTTGAAGTCGTCGGGCAGCTGGCGTCCGAAGCGGCGCGGCGCCGCGGTCTCCTGGGCGCGCGAGGTCGCGCCGGCGACGGCGATGAAGATGCCGCCGCCGAAGAGCTTGAGGAAGCGGCGGCGGCTGACCGCAGACGGCGGGTCGATGCCGAGGTAGTCGAGGATCTCCCGTGCGGTCGGGCTCATGACTTCGCCTCCTTCGCCATCTTCGCCGCCGCGCTCTCGATCGCCGCGACGATGCGCATGTGGGCGCCGCAGCGGCAGAGGTTGTCCTCCATGGCGTCGAGGATCCGCGACCGCGTCGGCGCCTTTTCGTCCTCCAGCAGCCCGTAGGCGTTCATGATCATGCCCGGGGTGCAGAAGCCGCACTGCAGGGCGTCGTGCTCGACGAAGGCCTGCTGCAGCGGGTGCAGGTCGTCGCCGTTCGGCGAGGCCCTCGATGGTCAGGACCTCGGCCCCCGCCACCTTCTCCATCGGCAGCTGGCACGAGCGCTCGCGCGGCCGTCGACCACCACCGTGCACGAGCCGCAGAAGCCCTCGCCGCAGCCGAACTTGGTGCCGGTCAGACCGAGCTCGGTGCGCAGCACCCACAGCAGCATGCGGTCGGCCTCGGTCGTCACCGACGCCGGCTCGCCGTTGAGCGTGAAACGGATGGTTTTCGCCATGATTCCTCCACCGCCACGTGCGCTCTTCGAGTTGTGGTGCCGGAATCGTAGCACTCACCGGGACCGCG
>CAVQQC010000026.1:0-74429 GCA_963714895.1 Candidatus Sulfomarinibacteraceae bacterium | reverse complement strand
GGCCCTGATACCTCCCGCTCCTCTGCCCCTCTGCTCCCTGCTCCTGCTCCCTTTCTCCGAACCCAGGTCACTGCGGCTCCTGACGTTGCCGTACGAGAGCGCGTTGTACCAACGCCGCAGACAAGGCCTCGCGTTGGTCGAGTTGGAGATCGAGGGCGCGGGCGACCACCGGCCAGGCGGCCGCGAGGAGAAACAGTGGCGCCGCCAGCTCGAGAAACAACAGCCGGCTTTCGGCGCTGCCGCGGGGGCTGTCATCCTCCCCGATGGTGGCCTTGAGTTGTTCAAAGGCGTTGCGCAGGGGCGGCGTCAGCGACTCGACGGCCACGCTGCCGCCGTCGGCGAGATCGCGCAGCAAGAGGCGGGTCGCGGTGTCGTCGGACTGCAAGCGGCGGAGGACCCGACCGAGAGCTTCTGCCGCGTCCGAAGTCGCGTCCTCGAAATCACCGGAATCGCCGGTTGTCGGACCCATCTCGGCGAGGACCGACGCCGCCTGACGCAGCACGAACCGGTAGAGCTGCCGCTTGCCGCCGAAATGATAGGAGACGGCACCGGGGTTGGCCCCGGCCTGGTTGCAGATGTCGCGCACCGAAGCTCCCCGGTAGCCCGAGTCGGCAAAAAGGCGGGTGGCGGCACGAACGAGGCGCTCACGGGTGCTCAAATTCATACAGTTGTTTGTATCAATTTTTGACACATCTGGCAATATCTGTGGGTCGATTCCTGACAGGGAGAGAGAATCAGTGCGGCTCACTCCTGTATCTGGTCGTGATTTGTGTCGTATTTCTTCATAAGTTGTTTATTTACATGAAAATAAGAATTCGTAACAAACGATTGTTTGAATTCCTCGTTTCCACCTTGACTTGCCCCCTACCGGTCGATAGCATCGATTTACAGGATGGGTCAGGTTATTTCGCACGCCGTTGCCGTGATTCCGGCACGCTGGGCTTCCACACGTTTCCCCGGCAAACCCCTCGCAGAACTCGCGGGTGAGCCGATGATCGCCCACGTGGTGCGCCGGGCGTCGGAGGCAGCGACCGTGGAGCACGTGATCGTCGCCACCGACGATGAACGGATCGCCCGGGCTGCCGAGGCGGCCGGGGCGGAGGCGGTGATGACCGGCGACTGCCCCTCGGGAACCGACCGGGTGGCGGCGGCGGTGGCGGGTCGTGACCGGTTCGACGTGGTCATCAACGTTCAGGGCGACGAGCCCCTTTTGAGCGGCGACAACATCGATGTCCTGGTGCGGGGTCTGCTTGCAGACCCGGACACTCCGATGGCCACCCTGTGCCGGCCGCTCGAACCCGAGAGGGCCGACGATCCCAACGCGGTCAAGGTGGTGCGCGATGCGAGGGGTCGGGCCCTCTACTTTTCCCGATCGGCGATTCCATTTCCGAGGGAGGCGGCGACCGCAGCCGCGTTGTGGCGGCTCCACCTCGGAATCTACTGTTTTCGACGTGATGCGTTGGCGCATTTTGTGAGCCTCGCGCCGTCGCCGCTCGAGAGGGCCGAGGCCCTCGAGCAGCTGAGAGCGCTGGAGAACGGGATCCCGATCCTGGTCCTCGACGCGCCGCACCCGGCCTACGGGGTCGACACTCCGGAGGACCTCCTGAGGGTCGAAGAAATCATGCACAGACAAAAAGAAATGACCGGGAGGGTCTGATGGCCACGAAATACGTTTTCTTCACGGGTGGTGTTGTTTCAGGACTCGGCAAGGGCATCTCGGCGTCGTCGCTGGGCGCGCTGATGGAGGCCCACGGCTATTCGGTGACCATGCTCAAGGTGGACCCGTACGTCAACGTCGACCCGGGAACCATGTCGCCGTTCCAGCACGGTGAGGTCTTCGTGACCGACGACGGCGCCGAGACGGATCTCGACCTCGGCCACTACGAGCGCTTCACCTCGGCCAACATGGGCAAGAAGAACAACTTCACCACCGGCAAGGTCTACCAGACGGTGATCGAAAAGGAGCGCCGCGGCGACTATCTCGGCAAGACGGTGCAGGTGATCCCGCACATCACCGACGAGATCAAGGACGGAATCCGCGCCCTCGGCGGCGACGTCGACTTCGTGATCGTCGAGATCGGCGGCACCGTGGGCGACATCGAATCGCTGCCGTTTCTCGAAGCCATCCGCCAGTTCCGCAGCGAAGCGGGAAGGGGCAATGTCCTGAATGCCCACCTCACGCTGGTGCCCTACATCAAGGGCTCGGGCGAGCTCAAGACCAAACCCACCCAGCACTCGGTCAAGGGGCTGTTGCAGATCGGGATCCAGCCCGACATTCTGCTCTGCCGGTGCGATCGGCCGCTGCCCCCCGATCTGCGCGAGAAGATCGCCCTGTTCTGCAACGTCGAAGCTCGCGCGGTGATCCCCGCCCAGGACGCCGATACGATCTACGATGTCCCGCTCAAACTTGCGGCCGAGGGCTTTGACGAGATCGTCCTCGAAATGCTGAACCTACCCAAGGGCCAACGCGACCTCAGCCGTTGGCGGGCGGTGGTGGATGCGACCCGCGCGGCCACCAAGGAGGTCTCGGTCGGCATCGTCGGCAAATATGTCGACCTTGCGGACTCCTACAAGTCGTTGAATGAGGCCCTGATCCACGGCGGGCTCGCCAACGGGGTCAAGACCAACCTGGTCTTCATCGATTCGGAGTCCCTCGAGGGTTCGGGCTATCCCGGTGAGCTGTTCGAGGTCGACGCCATCCTGGTCCCGGGCGGCTTCGGAAAACGGGGGATCGAGGGCATGATCCGGGCCATCGAGTTCGCCCGCGGCCACAAGATCCCGTTCTTCGGCATCTGCCTCGGACTGCAGACCGCCATCGTCGAGTTCGCCCGCAACGTGTGCGGGCTGGCCGGCGCCCACTCCACCGAGTTCGTCAGCCAACCACCCTACAAGGTGATCTACAAGATGCGGGAGTTGGTGGGCGTCGACCAGATGGGCGGCACCATGCGGCTCGGCAAGTACCCGTGCCGTTTGACGCCCTCGACACGGGCGTGGCAGATGTACGGCAGCGACGAGGTGTGGGAGCGCCACCGCCACCGGTATGAGGTCAACCCCGAGTACGTGCCCCTCTTCGAGGAGAAGGGTCTGGTGGTGAGCGGCAAGTCGCCCGACCGGATCTTCGTCGAGGTCATCGAGCTCCACGACCACCCCTGGTTCCTGGCCTGCCAGTTCCACCCCGAGTTCAAATCGCGGCCCTACGAGCCGCACCCGATCTTCAAATCGTTCATCGCGGCCGCGGTGGAGTACCGCGATCAGCGCAAGGCCGAAGAGGAGGCCGAGGCGACCGAGGCCGCGGAGGTTTCAGCCGAGGTCGACGACGCTGTCGCGACAGCGGCGGGTTCGGCGAAGGGGGCCATGGAGGCCTGATACACTGTCCCCAATGACGATCGAGAGCTTCAATATCGTCGACGGGATCCCGATCGGGGGCGGCGCCAGCCCGGTCTATCTGGCGGGGCCGTGTGTCGTCGAATCCAGTGATTTTGTTGTCGAAGTCGCGGGCAGGGTCGCGGAAATCGCCGCCCGCCACGGCGTGCCGCTGGTGTTCAAGGCCTCGTACGACAAGGCCAACCGGACCTCCGAAATGGGCTTTCGCGGGCCCGGCGTCGACCAGGGGCTCGCGGCGTTGGCGGAGGTCAAGAGGGTCACCGGGTTGCCGGTCATCACCGATGTTCATCACCCCGAGCAGGCGGAGGAGGCAGCGCGGGTCGTGGACATGCTCCAGGTACCGGCCTTTCTGTGCCGTCAGACCGACCTGCTCCATGCGTGTGGTGCCACCGGTCTTCCGGTCAACGTCAAGAAGGGTCAGTTTCTCGCCCCCGAAGACATGGCCAATGCGGTTGAAAAAATCGGTGCCACGGGCAACCAGCGGGTGGCCCTGACCGAACGTGGCACGACCTTCGGCTACCACAATCTGGTGGTGGACATGCGCGGGCTGCCGGTCATGAGACGGTTCGCCCCCGTCATCTTCGACTGCACCCATTCGTTGCAGCTGCCGGGCGGGCTCGGCCACTCCACCGGCGGCGCGAGAGAGTTCCATCCCTATCTGGCGCGGGCGGCGGCCGCTGCCGGAGTCGACGGGTTTTTCATCGAGGTCCACCCCGACCCCGCCAAAGCGCTGTCGGACGCCAGCACTCAGCTCTCGTTTGACGAGTTCGACCGTCTGCTCGGGCAGCTCGAGGCGGTGTCGGCAACCGTGCGGGAGGTGGCGCCGTGAGTCGCGAGGTCGCCCGTCAGGTGCTCGAGGCCGAGGCGGACGCGATTCGAAATCTGATGGAGAACCTCGGCGAGGATTTCGACCGCGCAGTGGAGTTGATCGACGGTTGCGAGGGCCGCGTGGTGCTGACCGGGATGGGGAAGTCGGGCATCATCTGCCGCAAGATCGCCGCGACCATGCGTTCGACGGGGACGCCGGCGCTTTTCATGCACCCGGCGGAAGCCATTCACGGTGATCTCGGCATGGTCGCGGGTGGAGATCTCGTGGTCGCCGTTTCGAACTCCGGAACGACCGACGAGATCCTCAGCCTGGTGGCCGTACTGCGCCGCATCGGGGTCGTGCTGATCGCCATCACTTCGAACCCCGAATCGCCGCTGGCCACCACCGCCGATCTCCACCTCGACGTCGGCGTGCGGCGCGAGGCCTGTCCGATGAACCTGGCGCCGACCGCTTCGACGACCGCCGCCCTCGCGCTGGGCGACGCGCTTGCAATGTCGGTGTCGGTCAAGAAGGGCTTCAAGGAGGAGGATTTCGCCCGCCTCCACCCGGGTGGCAAGTTGGGCAAGAGATTCCTCAAAGTGCGTGATCTCATGCACACCGGCGACGAGATGCCGCGGGTCGACAGCGCCACTGCGATGAAGGACGTGATCTACGAGATGAGCCGCAAGGGTCTCGGTCTGACCACGGTGCAGGACGACGAGGGCCGTCTTCTCGGGCTGATCACCGACGGTGACCTGCGACGGCTCATGGAAAAAGACGCCGATCCGATGGCTCGGACTGCGGGCGAGGTCATGCACCGCGGCGGCGCCTGCATCTCCCCGGACGAGCTCGCGACCGCTGCGCTTCGGGTGCTCGAGGAGAAGCGCATCACATCGCTCATGGTCTGTGACGAAAGTGCGCCGGTACTCGGCGTGCTCCACCTCCACGATTTGTGGGGAGTAGGATTGTTTTGATTTCGAATTTCGGATTTCGGATTTCGGATTTGGCCCCGACCTGCTCCGTGTTGAGAGCCGGTGGCAGTGTGGCCGGAAAATTCGAAATCCGAAATCCGAAATCCGAAATTTCACCCCGGGACGTGCGATGCGGCTGACTATCCTGACCACCGGCGGCACGATCGACAAGACCTATGACGAGCTGCAGGGGAGCCTGCGCAACGTGAGCTCGATTCTCGATGTGATCCTCGAGGATCTGCGCACGCCGGACCTCTTCATCCGCCACGTGGACGTGATGCACAAGGACTCGCTCGACATGACCGAAGAGGATCGCAAGATCATCGCCAAGGCGGTGCGCGATGCCGCCAAGAACTCCGACGCGGTGATCATTCTCCACGGTACCGACACCCTGGAGGAGACCGGCGATCTCCTGTGCCGAGAGGGCGGCGATCTCGAGGTCCCCGTGATCCTCACCGGCGCGATGCGGCCGTACGAGTTTCGCGACACCGACGCGATCCAGAACGTCACCGAGGCTCTCCTGGCGGCGCGTCTGTTGGAGGGCGGGGTCTACGTCGTCATGCACAACCGCGTGTTGCGCTTCCCGGGCGTCACCAAGGACCGCGAAGCACTCACCTTCGTTCGCAAGAGCTGAGCTCTCGCGAACGAGAGTTTTGAGTTCTTAGTTTTGAGTTTTGAGTTCCCACCCGCAGCATCATTCTCCGAATAGTGTGAACGGGCGGGTGGTCGGCATTCCGAATTCCGAATTCCGAATTCCTAATTCAGAACTCGGTCTACGTCCCGATCCTCGTCACCGCCACCAGCGGTCCGTCGACCCTGGCCTTGTCCGAGAGGTCGACCTTGCCCTCGATGAACCACAGATTGTCGTCCTCGGGGTCGAGCAACACCTGAACGACCTGCCACGTGTGGTCGCCGACTTCGGTGATCTGGGTGTGCTCCGCAAGACGGGCGTTGTGGTCGAACCGGAGCGTTTCGTAATCGGCGAAGAACGATTCGAGAGCCTTCGAGAAATCCTCCTCGGTGACCAATGCCGATGGAGAATCGGGGTCGTTGCGGACGCTGTCGGCGGCCTCCTCCCAGTCGCGCCGCGCCAATGCCGCCACCAACTGATGGAGGTCGGCGCGCAGCCGTGACGCGAGGGCCTTGGGGTTTGACCGCAGTTCGCGCACCGCCAATAGCCTCTGTGATGATCGTCGTTCTTCGGGCGACTCGAGCAGCAGTTCGGGGTGGCGCATCGACTCCCACTCGTCGATGAGACTGGTGTCGACCCGCTCGAGCATGGCGCGAAAGTAGGCTGCGACGTCGAGCACGCCCTCGGTCTTGATCTGGTCCGGGAGGTTCTGGTCGAGGGTCTTGTAAACCTGAGAGAGATAGCGGAGGAGGACCCCTTCCGACCGCTGCAACCCGTAACGGCGGACGTAGTCGGTAAAGCCCAGGTAGTCCTCATACATTTCTCTCGCCACGGATTTCGGCTGGACGGCGTCGCCGCCGACCCACGGGTGGTCGCCGAGAAAACGGTCGAAGGAGGCGTGGATGTAGTCGGCAAGCGGCTGCGGGTGGGTGACCTCGTCGAGCCGGTTCATGCGTTCGTCGTACGAGACGCCCTCGGCCTTGAGGCGGTTGACGAGGTCCGTCTTGAGCCGGTCCACCTGCCGTCTGAGGATGATGACCGGGTCCTCGAGCACCGATTCCACCAGGGAGAGCACGTCGAGGGCGTGTTCAGGGTTGTCGCGGTCGAGACCCTCGATCGCCTCGATGAGGTACAGCGACAGGTTGTGAAAAAGTGAAAAGTCGACCTGCAGGTCCTCGTCGACCACAACCCACAGGAAGGAGGCGGCAGTATCGGGCACCATGCGGATGATGCCGGCTCGGTGGAGGGACCGCGCCAGCTGGGCCGCGCGTTCAAGGTGCATCTTCTTGCCGGCATCGTCGTCGTGGCAGTTGGCGATGAGCTGGCGGACGGAGTGGAAGTTCCCGGCCGACGGGTCGTTGGCCGCCGCGTCGCGCTGCAACAGATCGACGAGCATCCCGGGAGTGATCCGGAAGCGTGAGACCAGCTTTTCCGGCGGATCGGCAATCAGTTTTCTGAAGGTGTCTTCGGACCACGAGACCTCGCCCTGCCGAGGCGCGGTTTTCCCGGTCTTGCGTTTCTTGCCGGGGTTTGCCGCCGCTTTCCGCTGCTCTTTCAACCGTTCGATGACGTCGTCCGGCGCCTGACAGACGACGCTGCCCTCGTCGTCATATCCCTTGCGTCCAGCCCGCCCTGCGATCTGTTTGAATTCGCGGACCTTGAGCCGACCGACCTTACGGCCGTCGAACTTGGCGAGTTTGGTGAACAGCACCGTGCGCAGGGGGATGTTGATGCCGACCCCGAGGGTGTCGGTGCCGGAGATCACCTTGAGGAGACCGGCCTGCGCCAACTGTTCGACCTGGAGACGGTATTTGGGAAGCAATCCGGCGTGGTGGACGCCGATACCGAAGCCGAGGAAGCGTTTGAACTCTTTGCCGTAGGGCGTGTCGAAACGGGTATCGCCGACCGTCTCGCGGATCGCCGCTTTTTCGTCCTTGGTGGTGAGCTGCATGCTGGTCAGCTTCTGGGCGGTTTCGGCACAGTCCCGTTGGGTGAAGTTGACCAGATAGATCGGGGCCCTGGCGTTGTTCGCGAGGTCTTCAATGGTCTCGTGGAGCGGCGTCTCGCGGTACGAGAAATCCAGGGGCACCGGCCGCAGATCGGAATGAACCAGAGTCGCGGCGCGCCCGGTTCTTGCTCCCATCTGTTCCATGATCGAGCTCATGTCGCCGAGAGTGGCCGACATCAGGAGGAACTGGGAACGAGTGAGCGTGATCAGAGGCACCTGCCACGCCCAGCCGCGGTCGCGGTCGGCGTAGTAATGGAACTCGTCCATGATCACGTAGGGGGCCTCGAGGTCGGAGCCCATGCGCAGGGAGAGGTTGGCCAGCACCTCGGCGGTGCAGCAGATCACCGAAGCCTCGGGGTTGATGCTGGCGTCGCCGGTGAGCATCCCCACGTTGTCGGCGCCCAGTTCACCGCACAGCGAGAAGAACTTCTCACTCGCCAACGCCTTGATCGGCGTCGTGTAATAGCTGCGCCGTCCCTCGCACAGGCCCCGGAACTGCAAACCCAGGGCAACCAGCGATTTACCGGACCCGGTCGGGGTGTCGAGCACGACGTGGCGGTCGGCCATCAGTTCGAGCAGTCCCTCCTCCTGGGCCGGGTAGAGCTCGAAACCGGTGTCGGCGACCCAGCTCAGGAAGAGGTCGAGGATCGCGTCGGGATCGCTGGTGCCTCCGGGCGGGATGCGCGAGCCCAGGGTGGCGACTGCAGGGGTCGGTTCGGCGGTGTTCGACTGGGAGGCTTGGTCCGTCATCTCGTCAGTGTACGGCAACCGGTCGGGGTCAGCTCCGCATCCCCGTGAGTCTGTCGTCGGTGATCTGTCGCGCCTCTTCCATGATGGTATCGATGAGCTCCTGCACGGTCGGGATATCGTGGACCAGACCCACCGACTGACCGGCCGGCATCAGCCCGACATCGATTTCGCCGTCCTTGAGCATCCGCAGACCGTTCTTGCCGGTGATCAGGGGGGCGAGCTCGGCGATCCCGGCACCGCCCTTTTCGAGCTCGACGACCTTTTCGGCGACCTCGTTGCGCAGGACCCGTTCGGTGTTGCGCAGCGACCGCATGACGAACATGGTGTCGGTCTCGGTGGCCTCGACCAGCCAGTTCTTGACGTTGACGTGGGCCGGGGCTTCCTGCGTGGCGACAAATCGTGTGCCCAGATTCATTGCTTCGGCGCCAAGGGCCAGCGCCGCCACGAGGCCTCGAGCGTCGGCGAAGCCCCCTGAGGCGATGACCGGGATCTTGACCGCATCGACCGTCACCGGGATCAAGACCAGAGAGGTCACATCGTCCTCTCCAGGGTGGCCGGCGCACTCGCAGCCGTCGATGCTGATGTAGTCGCAGCCTATGGACTCTGCCTTTTTTGCGAACCGCACCGAGGTGCACTTGTGGATGACCCTGGCGCCGCCCGCCTTGATGCGTTCCAGATAGGGCTCGGGGTTGCGGCCGGCGGTCTCGACGATGTCGATGCCCTGATCGACGATGACGTCGATCAGGCTGCCGTAGTCCTTGGGAACGAGGGTGGGCAGAAATGTCAGATTGACCCCGAAGGGGCGGTCGGTGAGCGCCCGGGTGCGGGCGATAGCATCGGTGAGCCCTTCCGCGGTCTCGAAGGTGAGCGCGGTGAGAACGCCAAGCCCGCCGGCTTCCGATACCGCCGCCACCAGCTCCGGCTGCGACACCCACATCATGCCGCCCTGGATGATCGGGTGGGTGATCCCGAGCCCCTCGGTCACTCTGGTCTTGAACACCTGCCTCATGCTTCTCCCTCGTGGACGGTACTCGCGCTCAGCGAAGACGGTAGCACGGAAGCAACGACCCACCGGTTCGGAGAAAGATATTTGATATTGGATACTTGATTTCGGGATTTCGCGCCTGATGGGCACCCGCCTTCCGGCACTCACGGCGGTATGTCCTCAATTCAAAACTCAAAACTAAAAACTCAAAACTCTCAACTGAACGGCGCCAACGGCGCCTTTCAGTTGAGGTAATACTCCTGGAGCATGGAAAGAAGAACCTCTTCCCGATTCTCCGGGCGGACCATGTCGTCCTCCTCGATCTGAGCGCGGAACCCGGCAACGATCCGCGGGTCGACCATATCGAGGACCTCCTCGGGCCGGGCGACGCCGCCTTGCCGGCGGAGAGCGGCGGCCATCCCCGAGGGCAGCCCATCGGTATTGACGAACCACGCCCTCGCGGCCTTGCCGGGCTCGATGCGGGCGTCGGTGAAATTCGCGCCGGTGAGATTGACATCGTGCATGCTCTCGACGTCCCCGAAATCGGTTCTCACCGCCGAGGCGAGGGTGAAATCGGCGCCGTCGAATCGCGCCGAGGGGAACCTGGAGGCGAAGAGGTTGGCCTGGGCGAGCTCGGCGCCGGCAAAGTTGGCGAGACTGAGGTCGTCGAGCTGGGTCATCGAGGCGTCAACCAGTACGGCCTCTTCGAACGAGGTGCCTTCGCCGTGGATCCTTGTCAAAATGGCGCTCGACATCACCGCATTGTTGAACGAGGCCCTGCTGACCTCGGCGTTCTTGAGGTTGGCGCGGGGCATTTCGGCGAGCCAGAAGTTGGCGTCCGCCAGATTGCAGTCCGAGAAATTCGCGCCCGTGAGTTCGGAGTTCGAAAAGTCGGCGCCACGGAGATCGAGGCCCGACAGATCGCGGTGGGCGAGGTTGTAGGTCAGGAAGTGGGTGCTCCGGCGGAGAGCGTTGAAGTTGCTCACCTCGCCATTGCGCAGCAGGGTCATCGCGTAGTCCATGTGGTGGGCATAGAGCCGCGGCATGTACTGGAGCGCGAGGTAGTGGCTGATCTCGAGCGGCACGCCGTCCTTCATCGCACTGGTCGCCGCGGCCAGTTCGTCCTCCATCAAGGTCGCGATCTCATCGAGCTGCTGATTGTGGAGGCTCCGCTTGAGGTGGTTGACCCGGAGCAGGCCGTAGATCTCGTTGTAGGCCATCGAGGCGACGGTCGCCGCCGCGATCCCCAGAACGAAACCGAAGATCATCCCCTCCCAACGCCCCAGGCGGTCGATAAAGGTCATGACGGCTCTCCTTGTGACGATGGTAGCAGGGGGGCAGGGGAGCGGGGGAGAGGGTTGCCGGGATGGGTAGCACGTGGATGCGAAACCACGAGCCTCACGGAAATCGAGACATTGAACGACCGGACGGCTCGCACCCTCGGCAAAGACCGCATCGTGCGACGCGCACGGCAAAACGACGCTGTTCGTCGTCCAACGGAGATTCCGGGTGAGTTCGGCCGGTCAGGGCTGTTGTCGGCACGGCTCGCTGAGTATCCTGGCCCCGAGGATCTTGGTCGGTAGGAGCCTGTGCAGCACCAGCTTTGCCGTGTACAGGTCGGCCATGGGACCGATGCGAAGCTTGTACAGCGGAAGCACGCCGTCGTCTTCGATGGTGATGACTTCTTGTTGAAGGAGTGGGAATCCCAACTCGTCGAGTTTGGTTTGGGTGGTCTCGACCATTTCGAGATCGCTGGTCCGGAGCACCTGCACCCAGTGCCAGAGGCACGGGGGCTCTCCTGCCGGACCGTCCACCGCTTTCGATGAGCCGCCGCCTGCGCTCGTTGGTTCCTCTGAGCCGGTCGTGACCCTTCGATTGGCGAAGTCCGCCTTGACCCGAACGGGCGCATCGGGTGTGACAACGACCTTGGTTTTAAGCAGCTCCCCGAACCTCTCGAACCACAGGTTGTGCTCGCCGGCTGGAACGTCGAGGATGGTCACGAGAGGCTCTTCCTTTTCGGTCCAACGATTTCCGATTCTCAATGTGCAGTCCACCGGTTCCGACGTGACCTCGATCCTTCCGACCGGTTCCTCGTCCGTGTCCCTCGAGGTGCCCCCTTCATAGTCGAAGGTTGGGCGCGGTAACAGCTCGCCGACCACGATCTGCTGTGAGACAACGCCGACTACGACCCGGAACTCCGCGGGCAGGAAACCGTTCTTTTCGATCCTCACGGTGTGGTTGCCGGCGCTGAGCCCGGTGAGACGTTTCCCGTTCTCCGCCGATTCGCACATCCCCGCGCGCGTCCCGTCGAGGATGATCTCAAGCCCCGGCGAACACGTGAGCAGCACATCTCCCGCATTCGCCGAAGCGACCATGCCGAGGCACAAGAGCAACGAAATCAACCGGGCAGCCCGCATTGGATTCGACCTCCGATGGTGCGCCGACCCCTGCACACCCGATTTCTACCGACTGATAATAACTCCGCCGCGATGGTGTCTGGCCGGGTCGATCCGTGGATCTTCCAATGACACACCGTACCCGACACACCGACAACACGAGAACGACTCTGACCCTGGGTTGATCTGCATATCTCACCGGCTTCCTGCTGCGGGCGGCGATGCACCGCACCCGGCTGTGTTTTCTCGCCTCGGGTCGCTCCACGTACTTTCAAGCACGCGTCCGCGCCCCTCGGGTCGCAAACCCCACCGGTTACGGCACCTCGCCGCCCTCGCGACGGAACCCGGTGGTATGCAGGGTGATACCCACCCGGTCCGCTCGGTTTGTGGGTCCGACGCAGGTTAGGTTTCGGCCCAGGGTGCAGGGACTTGAGGTCCCTGTTTGCGATACCATGAGCCTAACGGAAATCGAAACGATGAATGATCTGACGGGTCGCACCCTCGGCCACTACCGGATCGTCGAGCAGATCGGCGCCGGTGGGATGGGCAAACCTCGAGTGGGTGAGACCCAGCCTGATCGGGATTGCATATGACCGGAGCGGTGCCCGCTCCGATCGGAGATTTCAGGCTCGGTGAATGGCTGGTCCAGCCGAGTCTGAACAGGATCTCGCGAGGCGACTCGACCGTTTCGCTCGAGCTCAAGGTGATGGCCGTGCTGGTGTGCCTGGCCGAGCGCCCCGGCGAGCTGGTCACCCGTCAAGACCTGATCGACACGGTTTGGGCCGTCGAATATATCTCAGAGAAGACCCTCACCCGGGCGATCGTGGAGCTCAGAAGAGCCCTGGGAGACGACGCCCGGGAGCCTTCATACGTCGAGACGATCCACCGGCGGGGATACCGTCTGCTCGCCACACCGAGCCCGGTCAGCGACGAGGAATCCTCGGCCAGCCGGACCCTGTCTCACTATCTCCTCCTCGAACACCTCGGCGGCGGCGGGATGGGGGAGGTGTACCGCGCGGAGGACACCAGGCTGCGGCGCGAGGTGGCGCTGAAGTTCCTCTCGAAGGCGATGACGCATGACCCCGATGCCAGGAAGCGGTTCATGCGTGAAGCGCAGGCCGCCTCGGCTCTCGATCACCTCCACATCTGTACGATCCACGAAATCGACGAGACGCCAGATGGCCAGCTCTTCATCGTCATGGCCTACTACAAGGGCGAAACCCTGCAGCAGCAGATCGACCGGGGTCCACTGCCGGTCGATGAAGCGGTTCGCATCGGTTGCGAGATCGCGGAAGGGTTGGAACCGGCGCACGAGGCCGGAATCATCCACCGCGACATCAAACCGGCGAACGTCATGATCACCTCTGATGGGGTGGTGAAGATCGTCGACTTCGGCCTGGCGAAACTGCGGACCCGAACCCGGGAGCTCGAAGCTGAAGCTCCGACCGGCACGCTCGAAACCTCGGCCGGCACGGTGGTCGGCACCGTCGCCTACATGAGCCCGGAGCAGGCTGCCGGGAGGGCGGTGGACAAGAAAACAGACATCTGGGCCTTCGGGTGCGTGGTCTACGAGATGCTCACCGGGGCCCGCCCGTTTTCCGGTGCGACGACCACCGAGACCCTGGCTGCGATCACCAGGGACGATCCTGATTGGGACGTGCTCCCGCCCGAGACTCCGGCTGCGATCCGTCGTTTGCTCCGGCGTTGCCTCACCAAGGACCCGCGCGACCGGCTCCATGACATCGCCGATGCTCGCATCGTGTTGCAGTCCCTGTCGGCCGGCGACGACTCCACCGATGAAGCTCGAGCGTCGGCCCCGGTTCCCGCGGGGTGGCGCACCTGGCTGCCGTGGGGCCTCGCCGCTATCCTCGCGGTGGCGGTCATTGTCGCTACGATGAACGGCGCCCTTTCGCCTCGACGGCCCAGCTGTGACCCGAGACGTCGTCCGTACCACGATCGACTTCCCGTCCGGCACGGAGCTCACCAACGTGGCCTTCCGACAGTGGAGCGGTCCGATGAGGAACGAGTTGGCGTTGTCGCCTGACGGCCGCACCCTCGTCTTCTCCGCCGCAACCGGGGAGGGCCCCTCATCAGCCCGCCTCTATCGACGACCCTTGGACCGGGTCGAAGCCGAGGAGATCCCCGGCACCGAGGGCGGCAGTGCACCATTCTTCTCACCCGACGGGAAGTGGATCGCCTTCTGGGCACGTGGGCAGCTTCTGAAGATCTCGCTCGACGGCGGCCTGCCGATCACGCTCGCGGAGTACCGTGACCCGACCGGACCGTATGCCTATATGGGGGGAAGCTGGAGTCCGGACGGCACGATCTTCATCGGAACCCATCTCGACGGTCTGCAGGCAGTCAGTTCTGGCGGCGGACGACTCGAGCCGTTGACCGTGCCGGATCGCGATTCCGAATACGCCCACCGGATGCCGCAGGTCCTTCCCGGCGGGCGAGCCGTACTCTTCTCCGTGGCTCACGGTTTCCAGGGCGCCGAGGGGCACATCGAGGCGCTGTCCCTCGACTCAGGGGAGCGGCGGGTCGTGGTCGATTCAGGCCTTGACGGACGTTTCGTTCCCAGTGGCCATCTCCTCTTCCTTGAACGGGGAGTTCTGATGGCCGCTCCCTTCAATCCGGAGAGGATCGAGCTCACAGGCCCCCCTGTCCCTGTTCTTCAGGGTGTGATGCACGCCACCAACATCACCGAAGGCTGGGCGAACTCCGGTGCCGGTCTGTTCACGGTGTCGAACAACGGAACGATGGTCTATGCACCAGGAGGCATCGCATCAGATCCAATCGGTCGGTTGACCTGGGTGGACAGGAATGGGAGGACCGAGCCCGTATCGGGAATCCCGGAGGGATGTGTGGCGTACCCTCGGATTTCTCCTGATGGTCGGTGGCTCGCCTTCGCCACCAGCGGCCTGGAAAGCGCCTTGTGGATCCATGACCTCAATCGGGAAACCACCACGAGACTGACCACCAAGGGGCGTGTGATTTTTTCCTCCTGGACACCGGACAGCGATCATCTCGTCATCGGCTACTCCGAGGGTGGAGTCGGGAATCTCTACCGGATGTCGCGTCGAGGGACCGAGCCGATGGAGCGGCTCATGACATCTGAGTATCTGCAGCAACCCGGTTCCTCGTCACCGGACGGCCGGTACTTCGCGTATGTCCAGTGGCGCCATTCCGAAGGGAGGTCGGTGTGGGTGCTCGATATGGAGAACCGCCAGGCGCAGCCGTTTTTTCCGACCGGTCACCAGTACAGTCACCCCGACTTCTCGCCCGATGGTCGCTGGATCGCCTACGTCTCAGACGAATCCGGCAGGGACGAGGTCTGGGTGACCTCGTTCCCGGGCCGTGAGCAGCGAATGCTGGTTTCGAACGAAGGAGGAATAGCGCCCCTGTGGTCGCCGGATGGACGTGAAATCTACTATTTCTCCGGCAAGATACATTGATGGTGGTTGAGGTGGACACAGGGCCAGAGCTGACCCTGGGGAATCCACGCACCCTCACCGAGGTCCCGGCAACCCACGTCGGCGGCCCGCTGAGGGGATATGACATCACCCCGGATGGTGATCGGTTCATATTTGCGACAGAGGTGGAGTCCGAGCCAGGCGCACCGCCGGTCCGCCGGCTGCAGGTCGTGCTCAACTGGTTCGAGGAACTCAACCGCCTTGCGCCGGTGGAGTGATCATGATCGGCACCACCCTCGGCCACTACCGCATCGTCGAAAAGATCGGCGAGGGTGGGATGGGTGTCGTCTACCGCGCTCACGACGAGCTGCTTGATCGCGATGTGGCGATCAAGGTGCTTCCCGAGGCGGTGGCACGAGACCGTGACCGTCTGAGCCGTTTCGAACGCGAAGCTCGGGCGGTGGCCCAACTCGACCATCCGAATATTCTGGCCATCCATGACTTCGGGTCCGAAGACGGCACGGTCTACGCGGTCATGGAGCTTTTGGACGGGGAGTCGCTGCGCCAGGTGATCGCGAAGGACGGCCTGACCACCGGCAAGGCGGTGGAGTACGCGCGGGCAATCGCCGACGGCCTCGCCGCGGCGCACGAAAAGGGAATCATCCATCGCGACCTCAAACCGGAGAATGTCTTTCTAACACGGGACGGTCGGATCAAGATTCTCGACTTCGGGTTGGCGCGAATCGTCGTGCCGGTCGACAACGAGGCCGAAACGGTCACGATCTCTCCAAAGGGGACGGCCGTGGGCACCGTTCTGGGCACGGTCGGTTACATGTCCCCAGAACAGGCGGGGGGTCTCCCCGCCGACGCCCGCAGTGATGTCTTCAGCTTCGGTACCGTGCTTTACGAGATGCTGACCGGACGAAGGCCGTTCGTGGGGAACACCGCGGCGGCGGCGCTGGCCGCGTTGCTGCGGGACGACCCGCCGCTGCCCGCCGGCCTTGATCCGAGGCTTGCGCGGCTCGTCGAACGATGTTTGCGAAAGAACGCTGCCGAACGATTCCAGTCGGCCGCCGACTTGAGGTCGGCCATCGACGACTGCGTGGCTGCGTCCGGCGACCGTGAGTCCGCCTCGATCGCGGTGCTGCCGTTTCACAACATGTCCGGCGCTGCTGAGGACGAGTATCTCTGTGAGGGCTTGACCGAAGAGATCATCAACGTGCTCACCCGGATCCCGAACCTGCGCGTCATCGCCCGCACCTCCGCGTTCGCGGTGGGCCGCATGGGGCTCGACGTGCGTGAGATTGGAGCACGGCTGGATGTGGGCACGATCCTCGAGGGCAGCGTGCGGCGATCGGGACAGCGGGTGCGGATCACGGCGCAGCTGGTCACCTCGAGTGACGGCGGGCACCTGTGGAGCGAGCGCTTCGACCGCGAGCTGACCGACGTGTTCGCGCTCGAGGACGAGATCGCTGCGGCGATCGCCGAGCGCCTGCGGGTCGGGCTCAAACCAGGGGACGGCGAACCAAAGCGTCCCGTGATCGACATCGAGGCGTACAACGTCTTTCTCGAGGGCCGGTACCACCTCGCCAGGGGGACGCCGCAGGCCCTGACGCAGGCGGTGGTTTGTTTCGAGCGCGCAATAGCCAGCGACCCGGGTTTCGCGCTCGCCTTTGACTCGCTCGCGGAGGTTTATTGGTACCTCGGTTTCTTTGGTGGTCTCCTCCCACGGGACGCTTTCTCGCAGGGGACGTGGTACGCCCTGCGGGCTCTCGAACTGGACGACACCCTGGCCGAGACGCACGCCCTGCTGGGCATGCTCCGCAAGGAGCTCGACTACAACTGGGCGGAGGTCGATCACGAACTCCGTCGTGCCAGCGAGCTCAACCGCGAGTCGCCGATCGTGCGCTTGCGCTACGCCATCAGCGGCCTCCTGCCCCATGGCCGGATCGACGAGGGTGTGGTGGAGATCGAAGCGGTACTGCAGAGCGACCCTCTGTCGATTGTCGTGCGGTGGTGGTTGGCCATCATGTTGTATCTGGCTCGTCGCCCGGACCGCATGATCGACGAGGGGCACCGCATGATCGCGCTCGACCCGAACCATTTCCTCGGCCACTGGGTCGTCGGTGCAGCGTGCAGCGAAAGCGATGAAATGGACGACGCGGTGAGTGCCTTCAAGAGGGCGCACGAACTGTCGGGTGGGACCCCCTTCACCCTCGGCTTTCTGGCCTACGGGCTGGGACGGGCGGGACGCACGGACGACGCCGCAAGCCTGCTCGCGCAGGCAGAGGCGATGGCGAAGGACGGTTACGTGTCCCCGTTCGCCATCGCCATCAGCCACGTCGGTCTCGGGAACCGGGACGCGGCCTTCGAGTGGTGGAACCGGGCGATCGACGTCCGCGACCCGCTGATTGTGCCGATCAAAAACCTCCCCATTTTCGACCCGGTGCGCAACGACCCCCGCTATCCCCCGATGCTTCGCCGCATGAACCTCGCGGAGGACTGATGATGATCGGCTCCACCCTCGGCCACTACCGCATCGTCGAAAAGATCGGCGCGGGTGGGATGGGGGTGGTCTACCGCGCCCACGACGAGCGGCTCGACCGCGATGTGGCGATCAAGGTGCTGCCGGAGGCAGGTGGCACGGCGACCCGACCGGCTCGCGCCGCTTCGAGCGCGAAGCGAAGGCGGTGGCCAGGCTCGACCATCCGAACATCGCTGTGCCATCCATGACTTCGGGACCGGGCACGGGGCGGACTACGCGGTCATGGAGCTTCCTCGACGGCGGAGTCGCTGCGTCGAGGTGATCTCGGCAGCGGATCGGATCTCGGCCTCGGTGCAAGGCGGTGGAGTATCCGCGGGCGATGGCCGACGGGCTCGCCGCGGCCCACGACAAGGGGATCGTCCACCGCGACCTCAAACCGGAGAACGTCTTCCTCACCACCGACGGGCGGGTCGAAGATCCTCGACTTCGGCCTCGCCAAGCTCAAGCTGCCCGAGGCGGCATGGCCTCCGACGTGCCGACCGCCACCCTGACACCGCCGGCACCGGCCGGGCAGTGCATGGGCACCATCCCCTACATGGCGCCCGAGCAGGTCCAGGGTCGGCCCGCCGACCACCGCTCGGATATCTTCGCCCTCGGTGTCGTGCTCTACGAAATGCTGACCGGTCGGCGGCCGTTCTCCGGTTCCACTAGCGTCGAGACCGCGGCGGCGATCCTCAAGGAAGACCCCGAGCCGATTTCGGTAACGACCCCCGGGGTTTCGTTGGGCCTCGCCAACGTGGTTTCGAAATGCCTCGAAAAACGACCCGAGGATCGATTCTCCTCCGCCCACGACCTGTCGCTGACCCTTGGAGCGATTGACACCACGGCCCCGTCTCGCGAGTCCAGGACCGATCGACATTTTCCACCGACGGTGGCCGCATATCCTCGCCGTCGTGATCGCGGCGGTCGTCGCACTCCTTGTCGTTCTCCCGCCGGAGGGTCTCTTCGACCGGCTGGGTGACCGAACCCACGACCATTTCGGGCTGCGCGGCTGGTCCTGCCCGTCGACGACGACGCTGAGACCGCGACCATGACGCCGGCCAGCACCGTCGCCGGCAGCGATCATGGGCACCGTGGGCTACATGTCGCCGGAGCAGGTCCGCGGCGACGGGCGTCGACGCCCGTTCGGACATCTTCGCCCTCGGCTGTCGTGCTGTACGAGATGCTCATCGGTCGCCGCGCCTTTCGCGGCCGAGAGCGCCGCCGAGACGATGACCGCGATCCTCAAGGACGAGCCCGCCGACGCTCGCGGCGTCGGGCGCCGCCCTGCCGGCCGAGCTCGAGCGCGACGTCCGACGGTGCCTCGAGAAGAGCCCTGAGGCCCGATTCCAGTCCGCCTCCGACCTCGCCTTCGCGCTGCGCGTCGATCGGCCGCGGATCACCGGGCGGCGCCCGTACCCGGCCGGCTGCGGCGCGACGACGGCGGCGCGGCTTCTCGACGTGGGCGGTCGCCGCCGCGGTGGAGCGCTGCGATCGTCGCCGCCGGCCTGTGGATCCTGCTCTCCGGCCGCACCGGCCGACGCCGCCGAGGCCGCCCGCATCGCATCGTGGTGCTGCCCTTCGAGAACCTCGGCCCGCCCGAGGACGCGTACTTCGCCGACGGCATGACCGAGGAGATCACCGCCCGCCTCGCCACCGTCAGCGGGTTCCGCGTCATCTCGAGGACCAGCGCCGTTCAGTACGCGGGCACCGACAAGTCCCTCGCGGCAGATCGGCGAGGAGCTGGCGCGTCGACTACGTCCTCGAGGGCACGGTGCGGTGGGCCCCGGACGCGGGCGGGCGCGAGCCGCATCCGCGTCACGCCGCAGCTGATCCGGGTCGCCGACGACACCCACCTGTGGGCGGAGAGCTACGACCGGGTGATCGACGACGTGTTCGACGTCCAGATCGGAGATCGCCCAGAGCGTCACCGACCACCTCGGGGTGTCGCTGGCCGGCTCCGAGCGGGCGCTCGTCGAGGCGCGGCCGACCTCCAACCTCGAGGCCTACCAGGCCTACCTGCGCGGCCGGTACTGGGCCACCCGGCCGCACTTCACCTACGAGAACTGGGAACGCGTGATGGCGGCCTTCCAGCGGGCCGTCGAGCTCGATCCCGGACTTCGCCCTCGCCCACGCCGAGCTCGCGCGCGGGCACGCGCTCGCTGCGCTACTTCCGCCACGACCTGACGCCGGAGCGGCTCGCGGCCGCCGACGCCGCGGCGCGCAAGGGCGCTCGAGCTCGGCGCCCGAATCCCCGCGGGTGCACCTCGACCTCGGCTACTACCGCCTGTGGGCCTACCGCGACGTCGACGGCGCGCTCGGCGGAGTTCGAGCGCGCCGGCGCGGCCGGCCCGACAACGCCGAGGTCCTCGAGGCCAAGGGCAATGTCTACCTCCTCCAGGGGCGCTGGGACGAGGCGCTCGACGCCTTCCAGCGCGCCTTCGAGCTGAGCCCGCGCAACGCCGATCTCATCGCCGAGGCCGGCTGGGCGCTGTGGATCGACGCGCCGCTACCCGGAGGCGGTCGCGGCCGCCGACCAGGCGATCACCCTCGCCCCGGACGCGCTCTGGCCGTACCTGTACAAGGTGCTGGCGCTCTGGAGCTGGCACGGGAGAGGCCGCCGAGACCCGGCCGGTCCTCGAAGCGATGCCCGCACGCCACGGACGACTGGGTCCGGTGGGCGTGGTACTGGCAGGAGATGTTCGAGGGACGCTACGACGAGGCCCTCGGCCGCCTCGAGTCGACGACCGACGGGTGGATCCGGATCAAGATGCGCGGCCCGCCCGAACGCGCTCTTCGCGGCCTACGCCTACGAGCGGCTCGGCGAGGCCGAGGCGGCGGCGGCCGCCTACGAGACCGCGCGGAAGCTCCTCGAGCCCGAGGTCGTCGCCTCACCGGAAGATCCCCGGCTGCACAGCTCCCTCGGCATCGTCTACGCGGTCCAGGGGCGGCGCGAGGACGCCGTCCGCGAGGGCCGGCGGCGTGCGAGCTGCTGCCGCGGTCGAAGGACGGCTTCTACTACCTGCCCGTACGTCGTCGACCTGGCCCACATCTACACGATCCTCGGCGACGACGACGCGGCGCTCGAGCGGCTCGAGTACCTGCTCGACGAACCCGTCGTGGATCTCGGCGCCGTTCCTGCGCATGGACCCGCGCTGGGACCCGCTGCGCGACGATCCGCGCTTTCAGGCGCTGCTCGCGAAGTACGAAATCGAGTGACGCAGCAATTCGCCTCGCCAATTGCGGAGGCCCGCTGCGCCCAGACGGGCCGCGTTCCGCATAGTTGCACAATCTCGTCTCCTGAGCTGCTCACGGCCCCCTACAACGCGGCAACGAGAATCACGGCAGGCTAGCGGAAATCACTGGTTGGGAAGGCCGGCTGACGACAGGAATCGTCACGTGTGACGCCTGCTCGGGCGATCGGTGAATGCGGTGGGTCGCCGGTTTGAAGTCGCTCTCCGTCGCCTTGAAAATGTTCGGCACGAAGGTCTGAGGGTTCCGGTCAATGAGCGGGAACCAGGTGCTCTGGACTTGGACCATGATGCGGTGTCCCTTTTGGAAGCAGTAGTTCTGGGAGTGCAGGTCGATCGTGTAGGCGACGATCTCATTCTGCGGGATCGGCCCGGCCTCGCGAAGCTCCGCCGGTAGCGTCCCCGGAAGACTTCGTTGGCCACCATGAGCTGGTAGCCGGCCATCTTCCAGTCCCCAGGCATCTTTTCAGGGTAGACGTCGATCAGCTTGACGATCCAATCGCAGTCCGAACCCGTCGTTGAAGCATAAAGACGGGCTTCTATCTTCCCGGCGATAGAAAAGTCCTCTTCCAGAGGAGAGGTCTCCCAGCTCAGGACGTCCGGCCGGTCGTCGACGAAACGCTGATCCTCCACCAGCCAGGTGGACCAGCCGGAGCCGCCTACGGGGAAATAGGTGGCCTGGATCGGCCGGTGGCGGTAGGGAACGGGATGGTCGGGGTCGGAGATGTAGCTGTCGAAGCGTCGTCTCGTCCCGGTCGTAGGTCGCTCAAGAGCCAGCTTTCCCCTCGGGTGGAAGAAGAGGCGCTTTTCGGACGTGCGGGATACCGGCGGCCACTCCTCCCAGGTGCGCCAAACGTTCGCCCCGGCCTCGAAGGTCGTCGCCGCGGCGGTCGGCAGTTCCCCCCGATCCTTGAGAAAAAAGCGAACCAGGGGGCCTGGATTTCGTCCCGGAAATGCCGCGGTCGGGCTGTCGAAGGATATGGCGCCGAGGCGGCTCCCGTCGCCCCG
Organism: Candidatus Sulfomarinibacteraceae bacterium; assembly: GCA_963714895.1. Taxonomy (GTDB): domain Bacteria; phylum Acidobacteriota; class Thermoanaerobaculia; order Thermoanaerobaculales; family Sulfomarinibacteraceae; genus Sulfomarinibacter. Next base: position 52,300 of record CAVQQC010000026.1, on the reverse strand, counting down.
GTACCAGCCGCCATGATTCCAAGGCCCGACAACCAGGAAGTTGATGTCTGCCGGTATCGTGCTCTTCCAGGGCTTCGTAGATCCGGAGCGGACCGTAGAAATCCTCCTGGTCCCACCAGCCGGCCACGTTCAGCGTCGGCACCCGGACTCTGTCGGATGAGGGAACGAGGGTCTGCCGCGTCCAGAAATCGTCGTAATCGGGGTGGGCGACATAGTCGTTCCAGGTCGGGATCCGGCCCTGCAGGTAGCGGGCATTGACGTTGGCCAGGGGACCGAGAGCGAGGTACCAGTCGTAGGTGTCGTAGCGGTCGAACTCGAAGTCGAGCCTGTTCCTTGGAGGTCTCCATCATGGTAGACGTACTCGAAGCCGTAGCTCAGGCGGAAAGCACCGTTATGGAAGAAATCGTCGCCGAGCCACATGTCCGCCGGTGAGGCCTGCGGCGAGACCGCCTTGAGCGCCGGGTGGGGGTCGAGCATGGCCATGATGGTCAGCCAGCCGCTGTAGGAGACGCCGAGCATTCCGACGCCGGCCGTTGATCCCGGGGATGTTCTTTAAGAGCCAGTCGATGGTGTCGTAGGTGTCCGTCCCCTCGTCGACCGCTACCGGGTCCCGGCGGTCGCGCCGGACGCAGCATCACGAAACTCCCCTCCGATCCGTATTTTCCGCGGATGTCCTGGAACACGAAGATGTAGCCCTCTCCCGCAAGCGACGCGAGATAGGCATCAAATTCCTCCTCCAGGTCGTCGGCTCCGTACGGCGTCCGGAGCACGAGAAACGGCAGGGGTTCCTGCTGGTCGCTGGGAACGTAGATCTTCGTGTACAGCTTGACGCCGTCGCGCATAGCGACCATCTCCTCGCGAATCACGAACGGCTCAGGCCGTTCCCCCGCCAGGTCGGCGCCGGCTGCAAAGGATGGGAACGCGATCAGGGCCGCCCAGCCTGCGACTGCGAGACAACGAACCGAATGGGCCCCCAATGTCGAGATCCGCTGTAACAACTTCATGTCCACCCTCCCTTTCGGCGTTCGCGTCAGAAATGGAGACCCCGCGAGCGCCGAACCGACCGAGGCTCCGCGCGAGTCGGTGAGTTCGGTTTTCGTTCGATGAGTGGCCCCCGATTCGCTTGCGATGATCTCACGAATCTGGTCGCGTATTCACAGGTGGTTTCGGGATCGATAAGTGCACAATGATGATACGTCAAAACGGTGTCCCGACGGTTCCGCAATTCTGGACCCGGCAACGGATGTCCCATTCACGTTGGGACGTGAAAGCTCCACAGCAGCACGACGAGCAGCCGTCACGCCAGTTCGACGACAGGTTGAGGGATACCCGCCTTCCTCATGGTGCTGTCGAGTGTATCCACCCGAGCGAGGTGGCGATCGGTTGCAGGGTCTGCTCCGTCTCGACCCCGTCTGGGACCCTCTCCGTGACCACCCGCGCTTTCAGGCGCTGCTCGAGAAGTACGAGTAGGAGGACATCTGCAAAGAACTGAAAATTCGGATATAGACTCCGACTTTTCCAATACCGTTCACTCATGATCAGACGACGACGCCAGCGAGAAGGTGCAAGCCCTGCTGAAGGACTACCCGGTTGTCGCGATTCTCGGGGCTCGCCAGGTGGGGAAGACAACCCTCGCCCTCGACTACTCGAGGAGTCGAAGGGCCACGGGAGCGCTTCGACCTCGAGGATCCTGCCGACCTGGCCAGGCTTTCCGATCCCCGCCTGGCGCTCGGTGAACTCCGCGGGCTCGTGGTCATCGACGAGTTCCAACGGGCACCCGAGCTGTTTCCGGCACTCCGCGTTCTGGCAGACCGAAGGCCGAGGACTGCTCGTTTCCTGATTCTCGGAAGCGCATCGCCCGAGCTCCTGCGGCAGACGTCTGAGACCCTCGCGGGTCGCATCGCTTTTCATACGCTCGATGGTTTCGACCTCGCTGAGGTCGGCGCGGACGATCTGAGCCGGTTGTGGCTGCGTGGGGGGTTCCCGAGGTCGTTTCTCGCCCGGTCCAACAAGGCGAGTTTTGATTGGCGGCGAAACTTCATCCGGACCTTTGTCGAGCGCGATCTGCCTCAGCTCGGAATAGGGGTGTCGGCGCAGACACTGACGAGGTTCTGGTCGATGCTGGCCCACTACCACGGGCAGGTCTGGAACGCCTCACAGCTCGGTCGTCCTTGGGTGTCACCGACAAGACTGTTCGGCACTACCTCGACATACTTTCAGGGGCTCTGGTCATTCAACAGCTCCAACCGTGGTACGCCAACGTAAAGAAACGGCAGGTCAAGAGCGCCAAAGGTCTACGTGCGGGATGCGGGCGTCCTGCACGGACTGCTCGATATCCGGGACCAGCGCGATCTCGAGCGGCACCCAAAAGTCGGGGCATCGTGGGAAGGGTTCATGCTACGGCAGGTCGTTCAGACTCTCGGCGCAGCGCCCGAAGAGTGTTTCTTCTGGGCGACTCACTCCGGTCCGGAGCTCGATCTGTTGTGGGTCCGGGGCCGAAGACGGTGGGGATTCGAGTTCAAGAGGACTTCGTCGCCCAGGCTGACGCGATCGTCCTTGCGCGCTCGAAACCCTCGAGCTCCAAAAGGCGTTTGTGATTCACGCCGGTACCGCGACGTTTCCGTTACACCGGAAGGTGACAGCCATCGCCGCGCACCGGTTGCTCGAAGACATGTGACCGATACGTGTTGGCAAACAGCACGGGAGGACCGTGGGACTGGTCAGCGATTCGCCGGCGCCACTGGAAGCCGATCGCCGAAGCCGCGGGTCTGCCGTCGATGGTGCCCTACGGTCTGAGGCACGAGCACGTCTCGCAGCTGATCGCGGCTGGTGTGGACGTGGCCACGGTGTCGGAGCGGGCCGGTCATACGGACCCGTCGATCACGCTGCGGGTCTACGCTCACTGCGTGCCTGGTGCTCAGGACGTGGCGGTTGATGCTATTGGGCGGGCGATGTTTGGGCGCGTAGCGCGTCTACTTCTGAGGACTACTTGGCCCTGCTCTTCGGAGCGGGGTTTTTTGTGTTGAGCGGAAGATGATCGCGAGGATGGCGACCACGAGCCCCGCAACGGCGAGAACGGTGCCAATGATCCACTGCCAGTGTTTCAGCCAGAAGTCGACGAGGTGTGGGCGACTCGTGAGGTCCAGCGGCGTTCCCAGTTTCAACTACGACGACTACTGGGCCTCGCGCCGGACCGTCGTCATAGAGTTTGTACTCACCCTGCCACCATCTGCGAAACCTGCTGCGATCAGTGGTCATGCCGCAAGGTTAGCACCAATCGGCCCTCTCGACATTCATCACCTCGACGTTCCCGTGGCGGTCGGTGTAGGTGCGGAGTTTGTCATCCGGTTCACTTCCAATCTTTGGAAGTGATGCCCGCAAACCGCGGACCATTTCGTCGCTTAAAGCGCATCGCCTCCCGATCTCGCAGTTATTCCACCCACGCCACTCCTCATCCCCAAGCAACGTCATCGCTGCCTTGCGCTTGTCGGCATTCGTGCGGGGTTGACTTTGGGTGGCGTTCACGCCGACGGAGTAGAGGATGGCGTCGCGACGGGTGTTTGGGCCTTTTCCTCTGCGCTATTTGTCTCCGTTTGGAATCATGACGCGGCGCCCATCGGCTGGTCCGCAGCTTTCTTCCAACGGATGAAACCAAACCAATTCGCTTGTCTTTGTATCCAGTACATACACTCTCGAGGAGCACAATTGTCCGGATTCCATCATCTGGTATCGGCCAACGCCGTTATCGCCGTTTCCTGATGCTGCCATCAGCGCTACGACGACCACCGCGGCGGCAAAACCCAGTGCGAAAATTGCGGCCCTTTCCTTGCGCTGCATCTGAAGTCCTCCAATGGTTGTACGTTGAACGATAACCTTTTTCCATTCTGGACGAGCCCGACGTAGACCGCTCCCCCGACCCGCGCGGGTGGCCCATAGCGGCGCTGAAATTCGCTCAGAGAGGGGCGGTTAGATCAAGACAAGATCGATGTCCATATGTATCAATCTCATACAGACGGACGCACCCTTTAACCTGATCACAAGTCGCAGACCTGGCATAACAGTTGCTCTGTTCTGGAATTGGGTTGATTACGTGACTGAGATTTTGCGGCCTCGGTCGCCCACTTCCGGATTGGGGGTAATGACGATGGGACGAATAGAGTTGGGAAAAGTAAACACGAGCGTGTCAGCGTCGAATGTTGCTGAGGGCCTAAAGATCGTCTTATTGTTGTTGTGGCCGCCTGCCTTTTGCGCGTATGTTGTGGCACGCGGAAAACAAGCGTCTGACGAGTCTATTCGCCGTCGGGTGGGGGACGACGAAAATGCGTACCAAAAAGCAAAACAAAACCGCCAAGTTGCTGTTGTGATTTTGGTAGTCCTGTATTTTTGTATCTTATTAAGTTTGTGATGATCGATCGAGCCCAGCGGGTACCTCGCTAACGAAGGATGGGAAGACCCAACTGACCCCGATGGTGGCCTCCCATGGCACTGAGGCTGCGCGCAGGGGTACAGCCCTTTTTCTCACTTGGGAACCGCTGATCAATAGGGCGGGTTTAGTACATCCTGCTTCGGCGTGCCGTGATCTTCAGGAGGCACCCCATTCCCGATCCCGAGCCAACTCTCAGCCAGCGTGGTCAAAACCTCCAGCGTTAAGAGGATTGCCAAAAATACGAATACACTGAAAACGACACCCAGCCCTTCGCGAACGGGCTTGGGCAAACGTTTCATCAATTCGCTATCTGCCACGTTTAGATCCTCTGTAGAAGGCCCCTCCACCACTTCCATTCTAACCCTCGTTCACGAAGTGCTGCGGTCGTCTCGTGGTCAGACCTCACTCCGAGCACCAGGTTGGCGACGGGCCAACGAAAATCTCGTTCTGGCTTTACGCCACGAGCGGCCTCCTTCGGCGCTAGGATCGCGCGCGGGGTTCGGCGAGTGCATCCGGTCGGCCTGGAGGGTGGAATGGTCCTGGAGACGCGGTACTCGGTATTCCTGCGGAGTTGCACCAAACGGAGAATTCTCCCTCGACATAGCAGCAGTGGAGTTTGTGCGGCCGGGACGGCCGCACCACAAGGGTGCGCACGCCACCATCAAGCCCCAGGCCCCAAGCCTCATGCCACCCGGTTTTTTCGTATCGCGGCCCGGCCGCGATACGAAAAAACCGGACCTGGCGGCCCGGAGAGATCAGGGAAAATGATGTGGTCGGGGGAAGCCGGAGCTTCCAGCGACATTAATTTGTACGTCTGTCGCTGCTTCGACCACATGCGTTCAAGACGCGAGCCGTCGCACCGGCAGAACGCCACAGACATTATCTCGTCGCGGCCGACAAATCAACCGTTATTGAGATTGTCTTCGAGATAGGCGTAATCGGGCGTCAGTTTGCCATGGTGGACGATGGTGGCGCGTTTGAGTTCGGGCGGGAGGTCGAGCTCCTCGAACGGCACCGAAAAGTCGGTGGCGGCGAGGGCCGGCAGGAACTGGGCGAGAGCCTTGGAAAACTCTTCGGAGGCCTCGCGCGGCAATTCTGCGGGCAGGATCTCGACGGCGAGCACGACCGGCCCGTGACCTTCGACACCTGAGGTGACGGAACCGTCGGTGGGGTCGTAGACGTAGACCGGGTCGGCGGGCTCGGTGCTCTTGACGGTGCACTGGATGGCGCCCTCGATGTCGCAGCTGAGGTCGCCGATGATCTTGAGCCGCGGCGGTTGGGCGCCGCCATACAGCGTCTTCAGTTGTTCGGTGGTGACCAGTCGCGGATAGCGTTCGTCCCAGTAGATGCAGTTCACCAAAGCCGTGAGGTGGGGGAGGTAGGTGTCGAAGATCGATCTGTAGTTTTCGGGGTGGTCGTAATAATCCTGGAGATCGAAGGCTGCGCCGGGCGAAACCGGTTCGACGAGGTGCTCCTCACGAAAGGTCGTCTGGTAGAGGCAGTGAGGCGACGGTTCCGCAAACAGCGACTCCAGCGCATCCGGCGCGATCTCACGGGTCGGCAACTCGGCCAGGATCTCGCGGGCGCCGGTGGCCACGTTGCCGTAGCCCGAGATGCCGATGATGAGGGGCGGCAGGCTCGGATCGAGCCCGTTCGACGCGATCTTTTCGCCGGCTTTGCCAATTGCGCGTTTGGCTTCATGGAGTGACGGGTAGCTGATAGCTTGCTCGATCTCCGCGAGCGGCGTTGTGACGCCTTCGCGGCGCAGCCGTTGGCCGAGCGCCCACAGGGTGTCGATCATCCCGGCGAGCCCGGCGTAGCGGCCGAAGAATATGAGCCTCTGTCCCTCGTCGTTGGTGATCGTCTCGTAGTCGATCAGGGTGCTGCCGCGTTCGAGGATCTTCGCCAGCATCGGCATGTTGTAAGGCTGACCCTTGATGACGTGCGAAAAGAAGACGTAGGCGGTCTCCGGCTGGAAGGTCTCGAGAGGGATCTCCTTGACGCCGACGACGACCTGCGCTTCCGAGATGTTCCCGGTGAGTCGCGCTCCGGCATGGACGTATTCGTTATCAGGAAAGACCCTTCGTGAGGAGGGTTGTACCAGGATCTCGAGGTCGTTCTGCGACACCAACCGCCGTGCGAGGTCCGGTGTGACCGCGGCTCGACGCTCCCAGAGGCTCTTCGTTTCACGCCTTACGGCGATCGTGTTGCTCATATTCAACTCCGCCGGTCAGGATATATCCGTTGGTCTCGGCCCACAAGGGAGGGTCTCGACAATCTTCGGCTGAGACGGTAGTGTTCTCACCATGAAGAAAATCATTCTCATTCTGCTGTGTCTGGGTGTCGTGGTTGGCTGCAAATCGACGGTGACGACCCCTGAGGGAGCAACGGCGCAATACAGTACGGCTGAGGGTGTGATGCGTTCGACCCTTCCCGGCGCGATGCCGGAGGTCGTGGCTGCGACCAACGCGACCCTCACAGACCTCGAACTGGTAGCGATCGACAGCACCGTCGACAAGCTCAAGGGCAAGATCACGGCGCGCATGGCCGTCGGCACCAAGGTCACGATCAACCTCGAGGCCGTCGACTTCACCAACACCTCGATCAAGATCAAGGTCGGGACCTTCGGCGACCGTTCGATCTCCCTGCAGATCCTGCGCAACATCGAGGAACGGCTCAGCAAGAAGTAATTTCGGATTTCGGATTTCGAATTTCGGATTTCGGAATTTCCACCCCGCCGACTCTGAAAAGGTGGATGCTGCGGCGGCGTGGATGCCCCTGAAACTCAAAACTAAGAACTCAAAACTCAAAACTGAAAAAGCCCCCGCAACACGAGATGCGGGGGCTTTGTTAACTGCTCTTTCAGCGCTACGCCATCTCTAACAGGTACGCGAACCCCATCCCGCCGCCGATGCACATGGTGACGATGCCGCGCTTGCCGCCGCGGCGTTTGAGCTCGCCGAGGATCTTGACGGTGAGGACCGCCCCGGTGGCGCCCAGGGGGTGGCCGGTGGCGATGGCGCCGCCGTTGACGTTGGTCTTGTCGGGGTCGAGCCCGAGTTCGTTGACGCAGTAGACCGACTGGCTGGCGAAGGCCTCGTTGATCTCGATCAGATCGATGTCGTCGAGCTTGAGCCCGGTCTTTTTGAGCAGCTTCGGTACCGCCACGGCGGGACCGATCCCCATGACGTCCGGATCGACGCCGGCAACCGCCCAGTGGCGGACGAAAGCGATCGGAGGCAGTTCCATGGTCTCGGCGATGTCCTGGCCCATGATCACGACCGCCGCGGCGCCGTCGTTGATCTGCGAGGCGTTGCCTGCGGTGACCGTGCCCATCGGATCGAAGACCGGCTTGAGCCGGGCCAGACCCTCGACCGTGGTGTCGGCTCGGGGGCCCTCGTCGGTGTCGAAGTGGATGTCACGCCAGGCGCCGTCTTCGCGGACTCGGACATCCAGCGGGACGATCTCGTCGGCGAATTTGCCCGACTCGAGAGCGGCGACGGCCTTCTTGTGCGAGTTGCAGGCAAACTCGTCCTGGGCCTCGCGGGTGATGCCGAATCGTTTCGCCACCACCTCGGCGGTGGTGCCCATGGCGGCATAGGCGTTCGGCATGGTGTCCATGAGCCCCGGGTAGGCGATGGGCTTGTTGCCGCCCATCGCGACCATCGACATCGACTCGACGCCGCCCGCGATGATGATGTCGCCGTTGCCCGCGCGAATCGTGTCGGAGGCGAGAGCGATGGTCTGGGAGCCGGAGGAACAGAATCGGTTGACGGTCATGGCCGGTACCGAGGTCGGGAAACCCGCGGCAAAAGCGATGAGCCGGGCCACATTCATGCCCTGTTCGCCCTCGGGCATCGCACAACCGAGGACAACGTCGTTCACGTTCACCGGTTCGAGGCCGGCGGTGCGTCGCACCAGCTCCTTGATCATCTCGGAGGCAAAGTACTCGGGACGGGTGTCGCGCAGGCTGCCCTTTTTGGCCCTACCGATGGCCGTGCGGGCTGCTGAAACGATGACTGCTTCGCGCATCGTGATGCTCCTTTCTCAGTTCCGCAGCGGCTTGTTGTTGACCAGCATGTAGGAGATGCGGTCTTGGGTTTTAGGCTCGCCGCACAGCGAGAGGAAGACCTCGCGCTCGAGGTCAAGAATGGTCTGTTCGTCCACCGTGTCGTTGATGGTGGTGTCGCCTCCGGTGAGAATACGGCCGAGGTGACGGGCGATCTTCTCGTCGTGGGAGGAGATCCAGTGGGTGAGCTTCATGTTGTGGAGCATCATCTCCAGCGTTGCCAGCCCTTCCCGACCCGGGAGGTGGAGCTTTTTGGGCAACGGCGGCGTATAGCCTTCCTCGGCCATGGCGATGGCCATCCGTTTGGCCGTCCACAGTTGCTGGTCGCGGTTGAGCTCGACCTTATCCGATGGGCGGAGGAATTTGCGGTCGCGGGCCTCTTCTCCGGAGGTGGCCACTTTGGCCATGCCGATGTTTTCAAATGCGGTGCGAATGAAGGGGAGGTTCGACAGCACCGGTTCGTCGATGCCTTCGAGCACCCGTTCGAGCATCGCCCAGCACCCGCCGCCGGCGGGGATGAGGCCGACACCCACCTCCACCAGTCCCATGTAGGTCTCGGCCGCGGCGCACACCCGGTCGCCGCCCATCGTGATCTCGCAGCCGCCGCCGAAGGTGAAGGCGAACGGAGAGGTGATGACCGGGATCCTGGCCTTGAGGAGGTTTCTCGTCATCGCCTGGAACTGCTGGATCATCTCGTCGATGCCCGCCCACTGGTTGGCATGGATGCCTTCCAGGACCATCAGGAGGTTGGCCCCGACGGAGAAGTTCTCGCCCTGGTGGTGGATCACCAGACCGCGGAAATCCCTCTCGGCGATCCTGAGGCCCTTCGACATCACGTCCATGATCTTGTCGTCGATGGGGTTCATCCGCGGCTGCAACGCCGAGTGGAACTCGATGCACGCGATGCCGTCGCCGATGTCCACCATCGACGCGCTCTTGTTGCCGTAGACGATCTTCTTGGAGTCGCGTTTGATGTCGGCGAGCACCAGGAAGGTGTCAGGCTTGGGCTCTTTGAGGTAGGTCTTGGACGCCGGGTCATAGTATTGACGGCCATCCGCCGACTCGATGTAAAACGTCTCGTTCCCTGCGGCCAACATCTCCGTGACCCACGGCGCAGGTCTGACGCCCTCGCTTTCCATCTTCTCGACCACCCGGGCGACGCCGAGCACGTCCCAGGCCTCGAACGGGCCGAGGTCCCAGTTGTAGCCCCAGCGGAGGGCGTTGTCGATGTCGACGATGGAGTCCGAGATCTCGCCGAACCGCATCGAGGAGTAGGCGAGAGTGTCCCTCATCAGTCTCCACGCAAAGACGCCGGCGCGGTCGTCCGCAAAGACCAGATCGCGCAATCGCTCCTTGACATCGTGGGTCGCCTTGGCCTTTTTGAGCGAGGGGATGCTCGGGCTGGCCTTTGGCCGGTATTCACCGGTCTCCCAGTCGATGACCAGCTTGGTCTTCGCGCCGGCCGCGTCCTTCTCCATGCGGTAGAAGCCGCCCTTGGCCTTGGTCTTACGGCCCAGAGAACCGGCCTCGATCATCTTCTGGATGAAGTCCGGCACCTTGAAGATGTCCCGCTGCTCGTCGTCGGCGCAACCTTCAAAAATGGTGTTGGTGACGTGCGCCAGAACGTCGATGCCCACCAGATCGACCGTGCCGAACGAAGCGCTGCTGGGGTGTCCCATGGCGGGGCCGGTGATGGCGTCCACCTCGTCCACCTGGTAGCCCATTTCCATCATGGTCTTGAACGTAGCGGCGATACCGTAGGTGCCGATGCGGTTGCCGATGAAGTTCGGGGTGTCCTTGCCGAAGACGATGCCCTTGCCGAGGCGGAAACGTCCGAAATTCGTGAAGAAGTCGAGGATTTCGGGTTTGGTCTTTTCTCCGGCCACCAACTCGAGGAGCCGCATGTAGCGGACCGGGTTGAAGAAGTGGGTGACCAGGAAGTGCTCCTGGAAGTCCTCGGACCGGCCCTCGGTCATGCCGGCGATCGACAGTCCCGAGGTGTTGGAGGAGATGATGCTCCCCGCCTTGCGGATCTCGTCGACGCGGGCGAACACCTTCTGCTTGATATCGAGGCGCTCGACCACCACCTCGACGATCCAGTCGCAGTCTGCGAGGCGGTCCCAGTCGTCCTCGAAGTTGCCGATCTCGATCAGCGGCATGTAGCGCTTCGAATACAGTGCGGCGGGTTTCGACTTCTTGATGCCTTCGAGGCCCGCCAGGGAGAACTTGTTACGGAAGCGCGGGTCCTCGAGAGTGAGGCCCTTCTTCTCGTCATCCTCGGTGAGCTTCGGCGGCACGATGTCGAGCAGCAGGACGGGAATGCCGGCGTTGGCGAGGTGGGCGGCAATACCGGATCCCATGACGCCCGCGCCGAGCACCGCGGCCCTTCGAATTTCAGTGCCCATGGATCTACCTCCCGGTTCGTTCAGAATCGTTGTCCGACCTCGGGGTTCGAGGTCGTCTGGCAATATGGTGAATGAACACTCATTCATTCTGCACAAAACGCCGCAGGATGGCAAGAACTTTCGGGACCGGGAACCGAACGGGCACGACTCATTTCGGTGGTTGCGACCCAAGGTCCGAGGATTCAGTGATTTGAAGTGGAGTGCCAGTGGCGGATGATGCGATTTCCAGGGGAATGCCGAACTGCGGCATACCGACTCCTGGTCGGGCTCGACGGGGATTCATCACGTCAATATCGAGTTCAGGGTGAGAAAATCGAACTGAGAAAAGGCCTCGGCAGGAGACGGGGTGGTGTGCGGCGCTTCAATCGTCGATCAGCGTGGAGGTCGTGGTCTGCTCAGTGGTTGCGCTGGAGAGGGGGACCGGACCTCGCAGAAGGTCCACGTTATTGAATCGAGAATCAGGACGAATATGGTAGAGTCAAATGGAGCAATGGTTTAGCTCGATTTCGGCATTGCGGACGAAGCGGCCTTTTGAAAGAACACACATGTTAACGAAGTTGGCGGCGCTGCCCGCGGAGGACTCGAACCACCAATGAGAATGCTGCGGGCCATTCCTTGGCTTATCATGCTGGGTTGCGTGTACCCGTTGGGTGTTGGCGCACAGTCTCAGACTCAACTGTCGACGCAGAACGCTCGACCGACGGCGTCGAGCTCGAACGAGTCGATCATGGTCGGTCCCTTCCTCTTCAGCCCGACGATCCAGATCAGCTGGCAGCACCGGGACAATATCTTCTTCACCCCCGACAACGAAGTCGCCGACCAGGTCTTCCAGGCAGGGGCGACCCTGCTCTTCGAGGTGCCGATCAACGAGTCCTTCATCCACTTTTCCTACTCCCCGCTCTACACCGACTACAAGACCTACGATCTCGAGGACAAGTGGTCCCACTTCTTCGATGTCGGTGGGACCTTCACATTTGCCAGCGGTCTGGTGGTGGACGCGACCTACAACTACATCATCGGCAACCTTCAGACGCGGTATGTCGACGAGGGCGGAGAGCTCTATTACGGTGACCCGCATTTCAAAAAACAGTTTGCCGGGGTCGGCGTCCAATACTGGTTCACCCAGCGTGACGGCGTCTTCGTCGAGGCCGGCTGGACGGACTTGAACAACTCCGACCCCACGTTGTTTTACGACTACAACCGAACCTCTGCGGGACTGGGGTGGATCCATCAGCTGGGGCCGAACACCACGATGGATGTGCGTTACATGAGGTCGGATTTTGATGCCCACGACACCGAGTTCTCGTCGAACGGGTTCCGGGACTCCGTGTCCGACGAGGTGACACTCGGCCTCGAGGGACAGTTGAGCCCGGTGGTGGGAACCGGAATCCGGGTCGGCTATCTCGGGATCCACTACGACCTGCAGCCGGGAGATCCCCCGATCAGCGATTTCAAGGGCTTCATCGTCAACGGTTTCTTCGACTGGTCCCTCGGCCACGGCTCGGTGGTCCGTCTCGAGCTGTTGCGATCGCCCTACCCGTCCAACTACGCCGACAACGCCAACTACGTCGCGACCGGTGGCGCGCTTCGCTACAACATCGATCGTGGTTCGATCTATGCCTCTGCAAGCGGAGGCTTCCAGAACAACGACTACGAACTGCCCGACCCCCAGACCGGCCAGATACGGTCGGACGACATCCTGACACTGGGGCTCGGGATGGGCTACCGCTTGACCCGCTATTTTTCTCTGTGGGGCTCGTACGTATACGAGGACCGCGATTCTCTCTACCAGTACTCCTACACCACGAACATCTTCACGCTCGGGCTGGTTCTGGGCTTTTAGAATTCAAGTGCCATCGAACCGGGTGAGGGGGGCGGCCGTGTGTGGTACGGTTCGCTCATGAAGGTGAGGCGGACTCTCTGCGTGATCGCGGTCGCGGGCTGTATCGCTGCGCCGGTGGGAGTTCAAGGCCAGGAGATCATCGCCGACGACCCCGGTTATCGGGTCGGTATCGGAGACGTCATCGATGTGGAGACGTTCGGCCACGACGAGATCTCCGGCGAATTCACGATACAGCCCTCCGGCGAGATCATGTTCCCCCTGCTGAGTGCGGTCCCGGTTGGGGGCAAGACGCCCGCAGAGGTGGCCACTCTTCTCGAGACGCTCCTTGAAAAGGACTATTACGTCGACGTCCAGCTCAAGGTCGAGATGAAGGTCTTCGCCTCGCAGCCGGTCACCCTGCTCGGGGAGATTCAGAAGCCGGGCACCTACTACCTCGAAGGGCGGACCTCACTCACCGATCTTCTGGCGAAGGCCGGAGGACTCAAAACTTCGGCGGGGCCGACCCTCGAACTGCGCCGGGTGACGCTGGTCAACGGTGAGGGTCCGCCGCCGCCCATGATCTTCGCCACCTCCGAGATCCTCAGCGGCGAAGTCGGTCGCGACGTCCAACTGCAGGCCGGCGACGTGTTGTCGGTTGCGGCGAAAAAGCTGTACTTCATCACCGGCGAGGTGGCCCGACCGGGCCAGTACGAGATCACTCTCGGCATGACGCTCATGCAGGCATTGTCCCAGGCCGGTGGTGTCGGGAAGTTCGCATCGCAGTCTCTCGAGGTTCACCGCATGACCAACGCAGAGAAAGAGATTCTCAGTTTCGACATGTCGCAGATCCGAAAGGGCCGCGTTGCCGACCCCGCGATCCAGGCGGGCGACGTGATCTACGTCAAGCGGCGGTTTTTCTAGCGCGCGAGGTTTCCCGGGAGCGCCGGGGCTGCCCGAAACCGGGCGCTCCCTTGGAGATGAGCCCGATCCGGCGTGTTGACAATGCTTTGCCTGCTTCGTAGACTCGATGAAAGCTGTTGATATTCGGTATGGTTTGAGGGCGATTCCACCGAGTTCCCACAGCCGAGGAGAATTGTCATGAGTCATTCCGGGTATTCGTTATCGATCGTGCGGCCGGTGGGTGTCGCCCTCGCCCTTGCGGCGGCCGTGTTGGCCGTACCGGATGTTCAGGCGCAGAGCACATCGGTGCAGGCCGGCCGCGTGCAGTGCGTGCCCGCCGGGGCCAACGCTGTCATCCAGGCGACCGTCACAGACAACCGGCCGGACACCACGACCAGGCTCTTCTTCAGGAGAATGAACGACGTGGTCGAGGACCTCTACTATGTCGACATGTATCCGGAGGGCGGCGGTCGCTACTGGGGCGTCATGCCGAAGGCGGAAAAGCGGAAGCTCGATCGCCATGAAATCGAACGTCGCCGGGACGAGAACTCGATCAACAGCCCTGAGGCGGTCTGGTGGCGGGAGAAGGAAGCCTCCGATGATCGCAATCCGAACCAGGACCTCGACCCCGACGAGATTCGCGAGCGCGCCAGCGTCGGCAAGACCGAGCAACGGGACTGGATGAACACCCTGACCGATCAGGAGTTCGAACAGTGGCTGGACACTTTGGAGTACGAACCGGTCGAGTACTTCGCGGCGGTGTTCGGACCCAGTGGAGAGTTGATCGCGAGATCGCCGATGATGATCGGTGAGGTGCGGTCGGAATCGGACTGCGACGTCGTGCTCACCCCGGCGCAGCTGGGCGAGGCGCAGAACCTGATCGTGGGGGAGACGGCGGCCTGGCAACGCGGCAAGCCGGTCTACCACTGGCTGTGTGACGGCGTGGTGGCGCGGGTGGATCCCGATGGCATCAAGAGGGCAGACGAGACCTGCCGCACCTGTGTGCCGTGCCTCAACCAGGCCACCATCCTCAATTACACGATCGGCGGCGCGGTTTCGCCGTCGGACTTCTAGAAAGTCAGCGCGCACTATTCGCCGGGCGCCGGCTTCCGACCCGACTGTTGCTCTGGAATGCACCGGGGAGCCGGGACGGAGTAGACTGACTGACACCCGGCGAGGAGGCCCCATGAGCTACGACAACCTGCTGATCGAAGATCTGGAAGGGGTGCGTTGGATCACCCTCAACCGGCCCGACAAGCTCAACGCGCTCAACCGGGCCACGTTGGCCGAGCTCGATGCTGCGATAGCGGCTGCTGGAAGCGATGCCTCGGTTCACGCCGTGGTGATCACCGGCGCAGGAGAGAAGGCCTTCGTGGCGGGAGCGGACATCGCCGAGCTCAACACGCTCGGCCCGGTGGAAGCCAAGGAGTTCGCGCTCAGGGGCCAGGCGATCTTCAATCGGATCGAACGCCTGACCAAACCGGCTGTCGCGGCGGTCAACGGTTTCGCCCTCGGCGGCGGGTGCGAGTTGGCGATGTCCTGCCACCTCAGGGTCGCATCTGCCAACGCGATCTTCGGCCAGCCCGAGGTCAAGCTCGGTCTGATCCCGGGTTACGCGGGCACCCAGCGTCTGCCGCGGTTGGTGGGGAAGGGCCGTGCCCTCGAAATCCTGCTCACCGGGCGCAACGTCGGTGCCGAGGAGGCCGAGAGGATCGGTCTGGTCAACACGGTGTGTCAGCCGGAAGAACTCGCCGCCACCGTGAACGGTCTTCTGGCCAAGATCCTCGCCAACGGGCCGCTCGCGGTCGCCCACTGTATCGAGGCCGTCAATCATGGGCTCGACATGCCCTTCGATGACGGGTGTCTGCTCGAGGCGACCCTTTTCGGTGTCGGTGCGGCGAGCGATCAGATGACGGAAGGAACGGCGGCGTTTCTCGAAAAACGGAAGGCGGTCTTCCGCTCCTGATCGGTTGAACCTACGTGCCGCCGTCCGGAGTCAAGTGGAGCGGATCGGCGGCTTGTGCGATCATCCGGGGCTGCGTAGTATTCTTGGAACGGGAAAGTTGTGTCTGTGGAGGTTTGAGTGGTCGAAGAGAAGGCGCCGCCGCGCACAATCAAGGTCGTCGATCGACGCAGGTTCAACACCGAGGGTGATCCGCGAAGCGACGTCCAGCCCGAAAGGGGACCGGCTGCGGGCGTCGAGGCGCCTCCGTCACCGGACGTTGCGCCTCCGTCCCCGAGCCCCCCGGGCCAGCGGCCGCCCGTCAATACGAAACCGGCAACGGATCCCGCGGTGGCGCCGACGTCTCAGGCGCGCCCCGCTTTGCCGACTTCTCCCGAGTTTGTCGAGCTGATCGCCTCGCTGGCGCAGCAGGCGGAGATTCTGCTTCTGGGTGCGGAAGACCTGCCTGCGGAGCCCGAACACGCGCGCCGGATCATTGACTACCTCGCAGCGCTGGAGTCCAAGACGGTCGGTAACGTGTCGCGGGAGGAGCAGCAGATCCTCTCGAACGTCCTTTTTCAACTGCGAGCGCTCTTTGTTCAGGGGCGCTGATGGGGCGTCTGGTTCTTTTCGGCATGATCCTGGTGGCGTCGATCGCGCCCGGCGTCGAGGCGGGTCTCCTCGATACCTGGCAGGAGGTTCAAGAGAACCTGGCGGCGGGTGACGCCGGCGCCGCCGAGCGGTCGATCCAGATTCTTCATGAACAGGCGGCGGAGCTCGAAGTGTGGCGCATGCCGGCCTTCGCGGCCGCCCTGGTTTCATGGGCGGAGGCGAATCCCGGAACTGCCGGCGAAAAAATGGTTCGCGCCGCCCGCGAGTTGGACCCGCACTACCCGTCGAGCTACTTTTTGGAAGCCAGGTGGTTCCACGAGCGCGGCGCGACGATGGATGCGATGAAGTCGTACGCAGCAGGATGGAAGGCGCTCCTTTTCTACGAACCCACGAGACGTGACGTTGCGGCAATGGTGCTGCTCTGGACGACGTTTTCGGTGGCGATCTCGTTCCTGGTCATGATCGTGGCGGTCACGATGCGCCACCTGCGTGCGATGGCCCATGATGTGAGGGAGCTCGGCGGAACGCTCTTCCGGCCTGCCAACGCCTGGGTTTTCACCTTCGTCGTTCTCCTGCTGCCGGTCTTCGCGGGCCTCGGCCCGTTGTGGTTGGTGGTCTATCTCTTCTGTGCGAGCTGGATCTACCTGAGCATTCCCCTGCGGGTCTGGGCGGTATTCGCCTGTCTGACGCTGATCTTCATGGTCCCTGTGTTGTCGTGGGTTCAGAACCGCTTGTTGCAGACGCCCGCCCTGGCGGATCGGGTTTCGGTCATGTTCGACGAAAGGATGATCGACTACTCGACTCTTCGCGATGTGGTCGATCTCGAGCCGACGTTTTCCGAGACCTACCCCTTTCATATGATTCTCGGTGAGCTCTTCCGGATGCACGGCGAGCCGGGCCTTGCGAAAATCCAGTTTCAGAAGGCCGGCCTCACCGATTCTGGCGACGTGCGCGCGATGATCTTCGTCGCCAATCTCGCCCTCGAGGAGGGCGACACGCAGCGTGCGGTCCAGATTCTCAGCACCGCCCTGGAAGCCGATGCCCAGAACGCCTACATCTACCACAATCTGTCCCTGGCATTCGACCTCAACCGACGGTTTGAGGAGGGGGACGTGGCGCGGAGGCGCGCGCGCGAGTTCAAGGGCAGGACCAGCGCGGAAAACGGGTTGCGAGGCCTTGATCCGAGAATCCGTTTCCCACGGCTCGGCCGGGCCGACGTGGCGAGTTTCACGGCCGACCTCGAAATCCAGGAGAACCCCATCGGTTCGGACCAACCGCCGCCGATGTATCAACCGCAGCACCTGCTCGCGCCGCTGTCGTTGGTCTTTGCGATAGGCATTGTGTTCGGCCTCGGTATGCTCATCCTCCGGCAGCGGGTGTTTTCTCCCGGCAAGGAGTGCACCAAGTGCGGCAAGGTGTACCGCCTCGAGTCGGGTTTCGGCGAGAGCTCGGTCTTCTGCCCACAATGCGTCTCGGTGTTTCACAAACGTGATGTGGTGTCCATCGAACAGCAGACCGTCGAAACTGAAGAGCATCCGAAACTGGGAGCGGTTGACCATCCTGGGGCGGCGACTGGGCGGTCTGCTGTTCCCCGGGAGTCCCTACTACCTCAGCGATCGGGTCGTCCGCGGTGTCCGTGTTCTCTCTCGTGACCTGGTTTCTGACTCACCGGCGCGCTGGTTTGGATACCGACTTTTCTGCCGATGATCGAGCCTCTCGCGGAATTCAAGCAGCTGCAGATCGGCCTGGCGGTTCTCGCCGCATTGATGGTGCTGCGCTCCGCCACGATGGCGTGGGACCGGAGCTGACATGGCGCTCGAAGGAACCCTCCGCGACTTTTCGTTCGCCGATATTCTGCAGCTGATCTCGCTGCAGCGAAAGACCGGGGTCTTGACTCTGCGCGCGGCCGAGAACCTGGTGACCGTCTCGTTCCAGGACGGGTGCATCGTCGGCGCCTCGACGCTCAACCAGCACACCGAAGACATGATCGGACTCATCCTGCTGAAACGCGGGCGAGGTTTCAGAGGCGGAACTCGAGGGCGCGCTCCGCCGCCAGGAAGAGACGCTGCAGCGTCTCGGGCGGATCTTGATCGACCACCACGTCGTTCCCGTCGAAACGGTCCGGATCGCGCTGCAGCAGCAGATCCTGCAGATCGTCTACCGGGTCTTCCGGTGGACCGACGGCGAGTACCACTTTTCGCAAGAGACCGACATCGATTACGACCGTGACCTCCTGCAGCCCATGGCCGCCGATTCGATCATCATGGAAGGCGCCCGGATGACCGACGAGTGGCCGTTTCATCGATCAGCGGATCCCTGATCGCGGACGTGGTCTTCCGCAAGGTCGACGCTCGCAGCGGCTCGAGGTCGTCAATCCCGGGCGACGACTATTTCGGTGATATGGATTTCAGTTTCTCCGCGAGCGACGCCGCTCCCGGGAGCGGCTCGCTCGGAGACCACCAGATCACCGACAGCCAGATGTTGGTCTACCCCCTGGTCGAACGGCACCAGCACCGTCAGCGAGATCATTCTCGAAAGCACGCTGATCGAGTTCGAGACCTGCAAGGCTCTTGCCGAACTCATGGAGCGCGGGCTGATCCGAGAGGCGACCCAGGAAGAAGTCGCCCGAGAGCTTCGTCGAGGATCGACAACTTTCACCCCGAGCCAGTTCAGCCTCGCCTCCCTGCCGTGGCTCGCGATCCCGTTCCTGATTCTGCTCGGATTTTCGCTGACGGTCATACCGCGGAACTCGGTCAACCCGGTTTTCGGCTTTCAGGCGAAGCGTCTGGGAACGCTGGGTGGGCCAGAGCCTGTCGTGGATCGGCCTCGATCGGGTTGCGCGAGGAGGCCGAGACCCACTACTACCTCAACGGCATCTACCCGGTGTCGGTCGACGAGCTCGCGGCGGGTTCGAACGGCGAAAGATTTCAAGATCCCTGGGGAGTCCCCGTACCGGCTGGTGACGCGCGGCAACAAGCTCCTGGTCACCGGTGCCGATGCCGACGGCCGCCCGATGCCGAATCTCATCCTGAGCCACAGCCTGGCCTGGGAAGGGGGCATGGGCAGGGTCGAGAGGTCGCAGGGACCGGGCGTTCAGCTGCTCGACTGACGCAACCCTGGCGCTCCCGGATCCGAGGCATTCTGAAGTAGGCATTTCCCTTAGGATTTTCTGTCGACTCATACTTGACAAGATCTCACTCAGGTTCTATATTACGATCTGGATCTGAAAGTTGAGGAGGATTCAAGCATGTCTCGAGTTATTGGAATTGATCTCGGCACCACCAACTCGGTGGTGGCCGTCATGGAGGGTGGCAAGCCGGTTGTCATCCCCAACCAAGAGGGAAATCGCACAACCGCGTCGGTGGTTGGCTTCACGAACAACGGTGAGCGTCTGGTGGGACAGGTGGCCAAACGACAGGCTGTCACCAACCCCGAGAAGACGGTGTCGTCGGTCAAACGGTTCATGGGCCGGCGTTTTGACGAGGTCGAGGGTGAGATCAAGACGATCTCCTACCACGTCGTCAAGGGTGACAACGATACGGCTCGCATCGAAATCGACGACAAGATGTACTCGCCGCCCGAAATTTCGGCCATGATCCTGCAGAAATTCAAGGCGGCGGCTGAAGACTATCTCGGCGGCAAGGTCGAAAAGGCGGTGATCACGGTTCCCGCCTACTTCAACGACGCCCAGCGCCAGGCCACGAAGGACGCCGGCCAGATTGCCGGGCTCGAAGTGCTGCGACTGGTCAACGAACCGACCGCCGCTGCTCTGGCGTACGGTCTCGACAAGAAAGAAGACGAGACGATTGCCGTGTTCGACTTCGGCGGCGGCACCTTCGATATCTCGATCCTCGACGTCGGCACCGGGGTCGTGGAGGTGAAATCGACCAACGGTGACACCCACCTCGGCGGCGACGACATCGATCAACTGATCATCGACTGGTTGGTCGCCGAGTTCAAAAAGGACCAGGGCGTGGATCTGTCGAAGGACCGCATGGCGATCCAGCGCCTCAAAGAGGCGGCCGAGAAGGCGAAGATGGAGCTGTCCTCCACCATGGAGACCGATATCAATCTGCCCTTCATCACCGCCGACGCGTCGGGCCCGAAGCACCTCAACCTGAGGTTGTCCCGATCGAAGTTCGAGCAGATGATCGAGCCCCTGGTGCAACGGACCCTCGAGCCGTGCCGGCAGGCCCTCAAGGATGCCGGGCTCGAGGCCAAGAACGTGGACGAGGTCGTGCTGGTCGGTGGATCGACCCGCATCCCGATGGTGCAGAAGGTGGTGAGCGACTTCTTCGGCAAGGAATCCAACCGGGGCGTCAACCCGGACGAGGTGGTCGCGATCGGCGCCGCTGTCCAGGCGGGCGTATTGGCCGGCGAGGTCACCGACGTGCTGTTGCTCGACGTGACGCCGCTCTCCCTGGGTGTTGAGACTCTCGGCGGAGTGGCCGACGTGGTGATCGAGCGCAACACCACGATCCCGGTTCGCAAGTCGAAAGTCTATTCGACTGCCGACGACAACCAGAACCAGGTCGAGATTCACGTTCTTCAGGGCGAGCGCACGATGGCGGCCGACAACCGGACCCTGGGACGTTTCCACCTCATCGGGATCCCGGCCGCGCCCCGCGGCGTGCCGCAGATCGAGGTGTCTTTCGATATCGACGCGAATGGCATTCTCCACGTCTCCGCCAAGGATCGTGGAACCGGGCAGGAGCAGAAGATCCAGATCACGTCGTCGTCCGGGATCACCGACGATGAGATCAGGAACATGGTCGATCAGGCCAAGGCACATGCCAGCGACGACGAGGAAAAACGCAAACAGATCGAAACCAGAAACAAGCTCGACAGTCTGGTGTATTCGACCGAGAAGTTGGTCAGCGACAACCGCGACAAGCTTCCGGAGTCTGATGCATCAGCCATCGATGCGGCGCTGGAAACCGCCAAGAAGGCGCTGGAAGAGGGCTCGGTGCAGGACATGGAATCGGCCTACGAGGGCTTGACTCAGGCCAGCCACCAGGTCGCCGCGGTGCTCTATCAGAGTGCATCGGCGGAAGGCGGGGCCGGCGCGTCCGGCGCGGGCGCCGAGAACGGCGACGGCAATGGTCCGTCGAGCCAGGACGACGAGGTGATTGACGCGGAGTACGTGGATGTCGATGCCGAGGAACAGAGCTGAGGTATCGAACCCGAGAGGCTTCGCAAGGACGCGGGCGGGGCGACATCGGTCGCCCCGGGCCCTTTTCGGGCGAGATGATAGAGTGTTGGAGTCAGATCGACCGGCACAATTCTCTTGGCCCGAAGGCGCGGATGCACGTGGAGAGTGCCTCCCGGCGGGTCGATCGACAGCGACCGTCGGAGGCGAAACGGAAGGACCATGAAATCGAAACCGACATACCGCATGATCTCCTGGGTGGCTGAGAAATACCAGGTCCACCCGCAGACTCTCCGTCTCTGGGAACGTGAGGGTCTTCTCCGACCCACCCGGTCACGCGGCAACACGAGGCTGTATGACGAGGAGGCCTGCGATCAACTCGAAGCGGTCATCACCCTGACTCGGGACCTCGGGGTCAATCTCGCCGGGGTCGACATCATTCTCAACCTCAAGAACCAGATCAAGCGGTTGCAGAGCGAGAACGAGATGTTGACCAATATGCTCCGCCGTACGATTCAGAAACACGGGGAGGTGCCGAGGTACCACTCGCTGGTGAAGATCGAATCGACGACCTTGAAGGTCGCGGACGAGGAATGACCCGACGCGGCGCCTCGGGGCCGGACGCCGAGGTGGCGACCCTGCGCCGCTACCTCAAGGAGATCGCCCGCTACCCGCCCATAGATCACAACCGCGAGATCGAACTGGCGGCCCGCATCCAGGAAGGAGACGAGGACGCTCTGCGGGACCTTGTCGAAGCCAACCTGCGTTTTGTCGTGGCCTACGCCAAGCGCTACCGGAACCCCAACGTTTCGTTTCTCGATCTGATTCACGAGGGCAACCTCGGTCTGATCCAGGCGGGCAAGAAATATGATCCCTCGCAGGATGGTCACGATGTCAAGTTCATCACCTATGCCGTGTGGTGGGTGCGACAGGCCATTCTGCACGCCCTCGCCGAGCATGCCGGGTCGTTTCGCCTTCCCCAGAAACAGGCCAACAACCTCTACCGCCTCGAGCGGATCCGATCGCTGTTGGGCGAGAGATTCGGCAGGGCCCCGACCGAGAAGGAGCTCTCCGAAGAGGTGGGGATCTCGATCGACGACGTTCGCGTGCTCACCAGAGCTTCGAGGGGCTCGTTGTCGCTGAACGAGCCGATCGCTTCCGAAGGAGATTCGGAGCTCGGCGATCTGCTCGAGCAGACGGGGATTCCCGACACCGACGAGCTCCTGCTCAGAAAGAGTTTTACCAGCGCCATCAATGATGCCCTGACCGAACTCCCGGAACGGGAGAGGCGGGTGCTCGAATTGCGTTTCGGTTTGACGGACGATCAACCCAAGACGCTGCGCGAGATCGGTGAAATCATGGAGCTGTCCAGGGAGAGGGTGCGGCAGATCGAGAGCCGCGCTCTCAACAAACTGCGACGGTCCCACAAAAAGCACTCCCTCCAGGGCTTCCTGCGGTAACCGCCGGCCGACCTTCCGTGGCAACGATTCACGGGGGAACGACTTCGGGGGGCGCCTTTTCCGGAGCGTCCTCGCGACTCGGTTCGTCATCGGGGATCTCGTCGCCGCGGTCCTCGTCAGACTCACCGTGGTCGTGCCGCGGGGGCCTCGACTTGCGAACCACCCGGGTGCCCGCCAGAACATCGTGCAACGCGCGCCGATCGGTCCTGACGAGAATCGTCAGATGCCCCCACTCAAACAGAATCGAACTCACGCAGTAGGCCGCGAGGCGGAGGACCGCCCGGCTCGGGCCGATCGGGCAGCGTTGCCGGTAGTCGACGATGCGCAGCCCCACCGCCCATTTCCCAGGGGTCGCGCCGAGCAGCCCCCAGCCGACAACGAAGTAGCACCACCACAGTGCGATACACAGGCCGAAAACGCTGCTGGCGTGTCCCAGCCACGCCTGGTCGGAGGTCGCCCGGGCGATCTCGTCGAAACTGCCCCACAGCGTGCTCCAGTCGAAGGTCCGCTGCACCGGGATCGCGAGCAGCATGCACAGGCCGCAGTAGACGGCGATGTCGAGAAGAGTTGCGAGCAGCCGCGAGGAAGCGCCCGCCGGCCGCCACCCCTCGTCGGCGTACAGGGTTCTCGTCTTGGTCATGGGCGGCGGAAGGGGGAGAGCAGGGGCGCGCCACCGCCCGCCCTCGCGGTTGCCTGGGAGGTTCCCGTCCGCACCTGCGTTCCCGAGTGACGGCTCATACAACCCCGTCTACAGTGGCGTCAGTCCGCCGCACCGTTGGTGGTCGAGCCACAGACCCGAATAGGCGTGCAGAAACCGGAATCGCGACCGGTAGACCTGTTCCAGCTTGTGGGTGTCTCCTCGAAACAGCATGTCGTCGACAAACCACTGGAAACGGTGATCGGTGTCGCGGGCCCGTTCGAGGCTCTGAGCCGAGGAATCCAGAATCTCGGCGAGGCGTTGGGTGTTCGCGGTGTGTTCGAGGTGCGCGATCTCGGCCGCCTCCTCTTCCATCTTGACCCGCAAGGCCGCCGAAGACAGAAAGAAGCGAATGAGCTCCCACTCGGCGGTCCCCTTTTCGACGGCGCCCTCTGCCAGTTTCCGATAGCTCGACGCCTCCCACGCCTCGAGTTTGAGGTTTCGGATCTCGGGGGCCCCGGCCACCTGTGCCGGCGGCCGGTCCCAGACCACCATCTCGAGGGCGAACATGATCCTGTGCATCGCCTCGGCAAGCAGCGGGTCGGGCGGGAGGAGGTTGCTGATCGACAGGCGGTCACGGGGCGCGCCCCCGGCCGCCCGATCGGCGGATCCGTCCGGGTCCGTGATGTCGCCGGAACCGGAGATCGACGCCCGCGGGGCACGGTCCGGAGGGGCGGTGAACGGATCGGCATTCCTGCCCGGTTCGCCGATCCGGTTCGAACCCTTCGCCGTAGGATCGAATTGAGCGAGAACAGCCTGCATCGCGCGGGTCATTTCCGTGATGTCGTCCCGCTTGACGTTCTCTTTGCGGCGGCCCGACTCGTAGCGGATGCGAAAGTGGCGGAATTCCTCGAGCTGTTGTTGGAGGTCGTTGTTGGCGAGGTCGGGGTGTTGGCTGAGGTAGCGCTCGATCTCATAGATGCGGTTGGTCTTTTCGACCACTTTCTTTTCTTCCGATTCGAAGAGCTCCTTGAACCGGTTCTTGGCGACGATGTTGGTGGTCGTGATCTCGACCAGCAACGACGGGTGAAGGGCGGTCCTTCCGAGACGCTGTTTGAGGCGCCGGTAGCGTTCGAAGATCTTGGACTCGACCAGGCTCTCGTAGCCTTCGACCTCCTGCAGCTCCTGTCGGATCGAGAGCACGGCCTCCACCAACGGCCCAAGCTCGGCGGCCGGGACTTGCGGCAGGTTGGTGAATTCACTGAGGGTCAGAAATGTCCGCTGGAGATCGTCGGGGTCCCGCGGTACGGCGGGCCCTTCCTCCGACGGCGCCTCCGCGAGACGCGTGAAGAGAATGTCGAGCTTGTCCAGGGTGTCCTGCTCGAAGTGCTTGTACAACAGGTAGAACTTGATCAGCGCACAGAGGACCTTCTCGTCCTGGCGTTTGATGTGATCGAAGAATTTCCGCAGCACCGAGGGGGCGAACTCGCCTTCGATCCGGGACAATTCGCGGTGGATCCTGTCGAGTTCCCGCTCCACCTGATCGAGTTCGGTCGCGGCGCGGGCGTTGCTCTCGATGCCGACGGTGTGGACGAGATCCTGAAGATGCCGGTGCAGCCCCTGAAAGTCATAACTGTAGGGCATGGGGCCTTCACCGATGTGCTTGAGGACGCCGTTGAGGAATTGGTAGAAGGTCCACAGCGATCGAAAGCGATCGGACAGTGTGGTATACCGAACGCTGGCCGACGCTCCGCCTGAGGTCTTCATAGCACTTCAGGATACACCGTCTGCTGGCGACAACCAAGCGGGAGGATGACAATGCTCGGAACTATCGTGGTGAGCCGGGATGAAATCGAAAAGATGGTCGCTCGGTTGGCGCGGGAGATCGCCGCGGACCTCGACGGCCGGCCGGCGGTCTTCATCGGGGTGCTGAAGGGGTGTGTCTATTTCTTCACCGACCTCACGCGGCGACTGGACCACCCGATCGAGTTGGACTTCATCCAGGTTTCCAGCTATGGAGCGAGCACCACCTCCTCGGGATCGGTCGTGCTGGTCAAGGACATCACGGTCGACGTCAGGGACCGCGATGTCTACCTCGTCGAGGACATCGTCGATACCGGCACCACGTTGACCGATGTGATTCGCCTGATCGAAGCCCGGCACCCCCGGTCGCTGAAGGTGGTGTCGCTCCTTTCCAAACCGTCTCGGCGACAGGTGGAAGTCGACATTGCATTTCTCGGCACCGAGATCGAAGATCTGTTCGTGGTCGGCTACGGTCTCGACTACGGCGAGCGCTACCGCAACGTCCCGGATATTCGGGTCCTGGAGTCGCCGTGAACCTTTTCCGGGTGATCAGATCGGCTCTGTCTCACCAACCTACGTGACAGCTTCGAAAGTGCAGGCTAGAATGTCGCATCACTTGCAACCGGGACTCCGGGTTGAGATGGGGGAGGGATGAAGCCGAGCGACTACCGCGTGCTGATTCGGGGCGCCGGAGAGCTGGCGTCAGGCACAGCCCAACATTTATATAATCAGGGCTTCGTCAACATCCTCATGCTCGAACGACGGTACCCGAAAGCGGTCCGGCGCCAGGTCTGCTTTTCGGAAGCGATTCTCGACGGGACCCAGACCATCCAGGGCGTCCGCGGTCGCTATGTCCGAAACGTGGCCGAGACCATCCAGGCCAATGCGGAAGGGGATATCGCCGTCGCCGCTCTCGCCCTCGAGGATGTGCTGCACGAGTGGCAGCCCAAGATCTTCATCGAAGCGGCCATGCTGCGCAAGAACTGGGGGCTCAAGGCCGGCATCGCTCCGGTTGTGATCGCGCTCGGGCCCGGGTATGTCGTGCGCAAGGACTGTGACGCCGTGATCGACACTGTGCGCGGTCCACAGGTGGGCGCCGTTCTCGAAGACACGGGCGAGCGCCTGCGGGACGAGCCTCCGGCCCAGATACTGGGTTATGCCAATGAACGGTCGGTCAAGGCCGTCCGCGACGGGATCTTTTTCACTCACCACAAGATCGGCGGCGAGGTCGGACAGGGAGAGCGGATCGGCACGGTGGTATCGGTCTACGGAGTCGAAGATTTCCGCCAGGGTGTGCCGGTCGACGCGTCCTACCCGGTGACGGCCAGGATTGCCGGCGTGTTGCGCGGTCTGTTGCGCGACGGTGTGCCGGTGAAAAAGGGCGACCGCATCGCCGACATCGACCCGCGAGGCCAGACCGATGACCTCGACCACATCTCGGACAAGGCCCACAGGGTCGCCGAAGGCGTCCACGAGGCGCTGATGGGACTGCTGGCCGAGGTCGCCAAACGCCACCCGGGACCGAAACAGAAAAAGAGCACGGGTTCGCTGCCGAAAAAACCGGTCGCGACCCGGGCGCAGTCAAAGAAGAAAAAGGTCGCGGCGGGCGCGGCCCCGGCCACGCGAGGGGCCGCACCGGCGGCGCCGTCGAAATCGGGGAAACGCGGGAAGGGTACAGCCAAGGGCTGACAGGGCGGCGCAAGCAGTGGCGACATTCCGGAAATCCATGCGCAAGATTGCGTGGCGCCTGCGACCGCCGGTGCTGGCTCTCGGCGGAGGCGGCGCGCGGGGATTCGCCCACCTCGGCGTGTTGCAGGTCCTCGAGGAGGCGGGTCTCTCGATGCAGGCGATCGTCGGCACGAGCATGGGAGCGGTTGCCGGTGGCATGGTTCTGGTCCACGGATCCGCCCATCGGGCCATCGACCTCTGGCGGGAGGCGATCGAAGAGGGGCTGATCCCATCGGTGCGGCCCATCGGTCAGGTCCCGGACGCTCAGGAAAAGGAACACCCGCTGATCCAGGTCGCGCGCCGGATTCGTAACCGCGTGGTGATCTCATTTGCCATGAACCGGAGCACGATCCTCGACAAAGCGGCCCTCAATCAGGCGCTGGAGTTTCTCGTCCCGGACGTGTCGTTCAGCGATCTTCCGAAGCGATTGGTGGTGGTGGCGACCGACCTCGAAACCGGCGAGGAGGTATGTATCAGCGAGGGCTCTCTGCGCCAGGCCCTCGTCGCCTCCAGTGCGATCCCCGGGATGGTTCCGGCGGTTCAGATCGGGGGCAGGCTGCTGGTCGATGGCGGGGTCGTCGCCGAGGTGCCGACCGTGGCCGCCAAGAACGAGGGCTGGCCGGTGGTCGCCGTCGACGTGTCGCTGGACGTGCCGCCCCTCGGCAAAGATGACCTGGTTCTCGACACCATGATGAGGACGCAGATGATGACCTCCCGCCTACTGCGCTACCGGCAGCTCAAGGCCGCCTCCCACGTCATCAGGCCGGAGGTCGGCGCGGCCAGGTGGGCGGAATGGCAGCGTTTCGACGAATTCGTCGAACTGGGCCGGGCCGCCGCCCGGAAGTTCCTGGCAGCCTAGTTTTGAACCGCTTCGTTGTGGCGGGTCTGGGCACGGCGCAGCCAGGGCCGCCAGGTCGGGGACGACTCCAGAAGCCGCATGACGGTCGTCGGCTGAACCCCTCGCTCGCGCAGATGGTCGACAAAGGTGGGCAGTTCCTGCCACGGGGCCTCATCACGGCTGGTGGCCAGGTGCATGAGCACGATGCCGCCGCGAAGCTCCGGAAACCGCAGCAGGCGCTCCATCATGGTGGATGAGTTCTGGTACATCGACGAGTGTTCGTCGGCGACCCAGTCCCGAGAATCCAGGGACGCTCCTTCCACGGAGCTCCAGCGGACGTGCAGGTAACCCATCTCCAGCGCCCAACCCCGGAGCGTCCGGTTCTCCTCGCCGTAGGGGGCCCGCCACAGCGGCATCATCGCCCGGCCGGTGGCCTTGCGAAACGCCGCCTCGGTCTTTCCGAGTTCGTTCTGGAAACGTTCTCGGGTGATGCCGGTCTGCAGGTCGTGGCGACGGTTCTTCTCGTAGGTTGTGAGGTGGAGGTGGGAGTAGGTGTGATTGGCGACCTCGTGACCGGAGAGCACCGCCCTGCGGATGACCTCCGGATAGCGTTCGATAAACCTGCCGGTGACGAAAAGAGTGGTCTGCAGATCGAGATCGTGCAGGAGGTCGAGGAGCTCCCCGGTGCGGTTGGACGACGAGTTGCCGTCGAAGGTGAGCGCGATCAGAGGCCCCGCGTCGGTGACCAGTTGCAGGACGGGAGGCGACAGAGCCGGTGTCGGCCCGGCAGCCGCAGCCGTTCTGACGCGGGGGGTCGGCGGCGGAGCCGGCACGATGGTGGGCGTCGCAGCAGGGGTCGGACTCGGAGCCGGAACCGCCGACATGTCGAGTTCGACTGCGGTTTCAAAAAGCGCGACCACGCGGATGTCATTGCCGTCGCCGACCGCATCCGGGATCTCAGCTTCGACGGAACCCTCGTCGCCGATGGTGATCACCCCGACCGGTTCGTCGTTCTCCAGCAAAACGACCCGGGTCCCGGGGGCGCCCGCGATACGAACCATGCGCCCGTGTTCGCCGTAATACGCTTCGGCGGTGACAGCCGGCGGCCGAACCGCTGTGGCGTCGGATGGTTGTTGGAGATCGTGGATCGAGATCAGATCGGCGATGTGGACCCCGACGGCCGTCAGGAGACCAGCGGAGAGGACGGCGGTGACGGCCAGGACCCAGGCGGGGTGCATGGGCCGACGGGCGATTCTCAACGCCCCCTGCAACAGGTCTTTGGAAACTCCGGTCAAACGGCACTTCTGGCCGCAGTAGACGTGGCTTCCAAGACGTCGAACACACGCCCCACAGAGCCACTTCTGGCAGCTGTAGCAGCGCTGGCCGGCGTCCTTCGAAGGATGGTTGGCGCAGTGGGAAACGATTCGCATCAGAGACGGCAGACCCTGGAAACGAGGTGACGCAACCGATGAGCCGAGCTAGAATCATCGAACCCGAACCGGTTCTCAACGAGCGATCGCAGAGAATCGTGCCGGGGCAGGCGCCGGGACGCAAAGGAGATCGAGATGTGGAACATACCCAACATGTTGACCCTGTTTCGCATCTTTCTCGTGCCGCTCCTCGTGGTCGTGCTGCTGACCGAAGTTCCCGACAAGGAATACTGGGGATTGGGCATCTTCCTGCTGGCCGCCCTGACCGATGCCCTTGATGGAATTATAGCCCGCCGGACAAACCGGATCACCACGACCGGCGCGATGCTCGATCCGATCGCCGACAAGCTCCTGATGAGTGCGGCGTTCATTTCTCTGGTGGAGCTGCAGCAGGCGCCCGCGTGGATGGTGACCTTGATCGTCGGTCGCGAGTTCGCGGTGACCGCCCTGCGGCTGATAGCGCTCGAGCGGGGAGTGGCCATCTCGGCCAACTGGCTCGGCAAGGCCAAGACCACCGCACAGATCATCACGGTGTCGATCCTCATCTTCAGCCTCAATTCCGACAAGTGGCACATCATCGCCTCGGCGGCGCTGTGGATAACCGTCGCCCTGACCGTGGCCTCGATGGCGGTCTATTTCTGGCAGAACAGGGGTGTCTTGACGGAGGACGCGGCGTGAATCGAGGGTTGCTGCCCCGGCGGCTGCCTCTCTTCCTCGTACGATTCGGGCGCCGCCGGCCGCGGCTGATTGCTGCGCTGGCAGTGGTGTCGTGGGTTGCAGCGGCCCTGCTCGCGTCGCAGGTGAGCATCGAGACCGACATCCTGTCTCTGGTGCCGCGCGACAATCCGGTCGTCAAGGGCTTCAGGACCACCGTCGAGCGTTTCGGCTCGGTCGATACCTTGCTCGTGGTGGTCCACATCCAACCCGAGATCGGACTCGAGCCCACCCTGGACTTTGCGGACCGTCTGGCGGGTGTGCTTCGCCGGTGGGACAACATCGACTGGGTCGAGTACCGGGTGGACAGCACGGCCGAGGCGGCGGTGCCGCTGCTCGACCGGGCGACCCTGTTTCTCGAACCTGAGGAACTGGACGAGGTGGTGGCCTCCCTCGACGATCAAGGGCTGCAGGAAACGGCCCAGCGCCTGCGCGCCCAGCTGATGGCGCCGCAGAGCATGGTGACGAAGGACCTCCTCCGGCTCGACCCGATAGGCCTTCTGCCGCGGATTCTGACCCGGGTGAAGTTCGGAGGCGTCGGCGTCAGCGTCGATCCCGAAACCGGGTGTCTGATCGACCCGGGTGGTCGATTCCTGTTGATCATGGCCAAACCCGTGCGACCGGCCCAGGATCTGGAATTCGATCGGGAGCTGGTCGAGGGCCTCGCATCACGAGTCGCCGACCTGGGGGCCCAGTGGATCGAGGAAACGGGTGCGGGCCCGGCGCCGCGGGTCGAGTTCACCGGTGGCTACGTGGTGGCACTTGATGACGCCCAGCTCATCACGTCGGACGTCGTGGTCGGTCTGGTGTCGTCACTCGTCGGAGTCATGGTGCTCTTCCTCTTGGCCTTTCGCAGCCGGGCTTCGCTGGTGTACGCGTTTTTCCCCCTGGTCACCGGCATCGCCCTGACATTTTCCTTCGCGGCGCTGGCGCTGGGCCGGATCAACTCCCTGACCTCGGCATTCGGTGGACTGGTGATCGGGCTGGGTATCGATTTCGTGATCGTCCTGTATGCCCGCTACGTCGAGGAGCGACGGCGCGGCGCATCGCACGCCGACGCGATCGATGCCATGGGCCGCCACACCGGAGTCGGCGTCCTGCTCGGCGCCGTCACCACGGCTGCGACCTTCTACGCCTTCCTGGTCACCGACTTCGCCGGTCTGTGGGAGCTGGGTCTGCTGACCGGGACCGGGATCCTGTTGCTGGTGGCGACGGTCTACACCCTGTTGCCGGCGCTGTTGACCCTGGTCGATCGCCATCGAAGAGTGGAGAAGCGGCTCTACCTCCATTCGTTCGGGTCCGATCTGATGTGCAACGCCGCCATGCGCCGTCCCGTGGCGACGATTGTCGTGGCCTGTCTCATCACCGTGGTGCTCGGAGTGGCGGCGGGGTCCCTGAAGTGGGACGACGATTTCCGCAACATGCGGTCGGGGGACAACCGGGCGATCCAGCTGCGACAGGAAGTGATGGACGCTTTCGATTTGCGGTTTTCGCCCATGGTGCTGCGGGTGGACGGCGCCACCGAATCGGAGGCCTTTGCCAAGGCCCGGGCGCTCCTGCCGGACCTGGAGTCGTTGGTCGACGGCGAGAACCTGGTGGGAATCGACAGCATCGCCGGCGTGATCCCGCCAGCGGAGGCGCAGGCGGTGGTGATCGCCCGGCTCGAAGAGGCGGCCCCCGCCTTCGCGGGGCTGCGCGAGCGCCTCGAGACGGCGCTGCGATCGGCCGGGCTCAACCCGGCCGCGTTCGCAACCGGGATCGACCACCTGCTGACGGCGCTCGGCCGCCGCCAACCGTTGTCGGTCGGAGATCTCGAGGGGACGCCGCTGGCGCGAGTTGTGGACCGCTACGTGGCGAAAGCGGGCGCCGAGGTCTCGGTTGCCATGTACCTTTATCCCCCGGTCGGCCAGTGGCGCCGCGGCGCCTCGCCGGCGTTGGCAGAGGTCGTCGAGGCCCATCCCGGCGCGGTGTTGTCGGGCGCCAACGTGATCTCGGCGGAGCTCCGGAAGATCGTGTGGGATGACGCCATCAAGGCGTCGATCCTCGGTTTTGTCGTGGTCTTCGTCTTGATGTGGGCGGATCTCGGCGGAGCGCTGCGGGCGCTGCTCGCTCTGGTGCCGTTGATCGTGGGCATGGTGTGGATGCTCGGAGGCATGGCCCTGCTCGGATTCCGGCTCAACTTCTTCAACATCTTCGTCATCACCATGATCATCGGGATTGGAGTCGACTACGGAGTGCACCTGCTGCACCGGTGGTACGAGTCCGACGGCGACCGGACTCAGTTGGCGGAAACCGCCAAGGCCATCGCGGTCGCGGCTCTGACCACGGTCGTCGGTTTCGGGTCGTTGGTCCTTTCGCACTATCCGGGTCTCCGTTCGGTGGGGGCCGCTGCAATTCTCGGCGCGCTGGCGACGGCCGTCCTCGGTATGACGTTGTTGCCCGCACTGCTGTCGATGAGGGAGAAGTCATGACCCGCGAACTCAGACCGAACGACCTGGCGTGGCGCTGCCCCAAGAGTTGGGTGCCGAAGACCGGAACCGCGGCCGTCAAACCGGCGACCACCATCGTCGCCCAGGATCGGGCGGTGGAAGCGATCGGCTTCGGCCTCGGGATCCGCAGCCTCGGTTTCAACGTCTTCGTCACCGGGATGTCGGGCACCGGGCGGCTGACAACGATCAAGACCTTTGTCGAGCGGCTTGCCAGCGGCAAGGATCGCCCGGACGACATCTGTTTCGTGTTCAACTTTCGCAAACCCGATGAGCCCTGTGAGCTCTTCCTGAAGGCCGGCGCGGGCGGCAGGCTCCGCAAGGGCATGGACGACCTGGTGGACGAGATGTCGGACAACCTCCCCGCAATCCTCTCCGACCGTGAGTTCCGGTCGCGGATCGAGCGCGCGGTCGAACCGCTGCAACGCCAGGAGATGGAGCTGGTGACGGCATTCGAAAAGGAGGTCACCGAGTCCGGCTTTTCGCTGGTTCAGGTCCAGGCAGGCATGGTGACGCGGCCGGAAATCCTGCCGGTCGTCAAGGAAACCCCGGTGCCCCTGGAAAAACTCGGAGAGCTTGTCGACCAGGGCATTCTCACGGCTGACGATGTGACACGAATGACCGAGGAGCACGGCCGGCTCACCGAGAAGTTCCGCGACGTGTTCCAGGAGGTGGCTGAGATCCGGCGGATGGTGCAGCTCCGGGTGGAGGAAGTCCGGCGCAAGCTCCTCCAGCCCGCCTTCGATGCTGCAGTCGATCGCATCCGTCGATCGGTCAAAGACCCTCGCGCGGGCGCCTACCTTGACGCGGTCGCGGCCGATCTCGGCGTCAACCTCGAGTTGTTCATGATTTCCGCCGACGACGTGCCGGGCGATGTCGATCCGTTTCTCCGTTGGCGAGTCAACCTGGTGGTGGACAACTCCGATGCCAGCGGACGTCCGGTGGTCATGGAGACCGAGCCCAGCTACACCAATCTCTTCGGAACGATCGAACGAACCATGACCTCGTCGGGGGAGACCACGACATCGTTCATGCACATCCGGGCGGGCTCGCTGTTGCGGGCGAACGGTGGTTTTCTGGTGCTCAATGCCGACGATGTCCTGATGGAACCCAGAGTGTGGCCGGGACTCAAACGCGCGCTCAAATACCGCCGGGTGCAGATCCAGTCCATGGAGAGCATGGTTCTCGGTGCGACCCTGCTCAGCCCGGAGCCGGTGCCGATCGATGTCAAGGTCGTGATCATCGGCAGCCGGCAGATCTACGACCTTCTCTTCCAACACGACACGGACTTTCCGAAGATCTTCAAGGTGCTCGCCGATTTCGACAACCTTCTCGAGAACTCGCGCGACCACGCCAGGGACCTTCTCTCGGTGTTCCGGAAGGTGATCGACGAAGAGGAGCTTTTGGAACTGGACGCCAGCGGGGCGGCGGCCCTGCTCGAGGAAGCGGTTCGCATCGGCGGCTGGCGGCGTCGGTTTTCGAGTCGGTTTTCGGATCTTTCCGATCTTCTTCGCGAGTCGTCCTACACCGCCGAACAGAACCGCTCAAAAGTGATTTCGAGAACCCACGTCGATCAGGCGCATGCCGCGCGCCGGCGCCGGCACTCCCTCAGTGAGGACCGCTCACTCCAGATCATCAGCGAGGGCGTGGTGACGATCGCGACTTCGGGTCATGTGGTCGGCCAGGTGAACGGTCTCGCGGTCTATGACCTCGGCCACCACAGGTTCGGCAAGCCGAGCCGCATTACGGCCCAGGTGGGACTCGGACGCGAGGGCATCATCAATGTCGAGCGGCAGGCGGGCCTCTCCGGGCCGACCTATGACAAGGGTGTGAGCATCCTCACCGGTTACCTTCGTGGCACCTTCACGCGCAAAGCCCCGCTGACCATGGCGTGTTCGGTGACCTTCGAACAGTCCTACGGAGGGATCGACGGCGATTCCGCGTCCTCCACGGAGATCTACGCCATCCTCTCGGCGCTTTCGGGTCTCGGCCTACGGCAGGAGATCGCGGTCACCGGATCGGTCGACCAGTTCGGCCGGGTGCAGGCGATCGGCGGCGTCAACGAAAAGATCGAGGGCTTTTTCAGGGTGTGTGCGGCCACCGGTCTGACGGGCAGCCAGGGCGTCCTCGATTCCGTCCACCAACGTCGGCGACCTGAATCTCTCGGCCGAGGTGGTGGGGGCGGTCGCGGAGGGTCAATTCCACGTCTGGGCGGTGGACGCCATCGCGGATGGCATCGAAATTCTCACCGGGGTCCGGGCCGGCCGCTGGAAAGATGGCAAAGGGTGGACGACCGGCAGTGTGTTCGAGAAGTGCCAGAACCGCCTCGACGAGATGGCCGTTCTCATGCGGGCGGCCACCAAGGGTCGGAACGGCGATCAGAAAGTCGAGCCGAATGAGTGACATGGCATCGTCGGGTTGGATGTTGAGAAAAACGGCTTGTGATTTCCGTCACGTTGATTTGACACCCCGCGACGCGGATGGGACAATCTGGTTGCGATACTCGTGAGAACGTGTTCGCTATGTCCCATTGAAGGAGGGGCGGCATGCCGGGGCGACTGAACACGATCATCATCGTGCCCCACAGCAAAGCGCGGTTCGTCAAGTTCTCGTTCTCGACGAGGACGGCGGTCGTTGTGGCGTGCGCGGCGACGATGGGCTTGATCCTCTCGATTGTCGCGATCACCTATACCGGCAGCGCGGTCAATCGCCGCCTCGAGGTGGACCGCCTGCGGACCGACAACATCGAACTCGCCGAAGTCAACCAGGAACTCGAGGCGACGATCGCCGAGGTCCAGGGCCGCCTGGACGAGTTCGAAGAGCGGACCTCGCGTCTCGCGCTGGCCGCGGGCATGGAAGCCCAGGCGGTCGGATTTTCCGGCACCGGAGAAAGCGCCAACCGAGTGGGCGCCGGCGGTCCCTACGATCGGCTTCCGGAGTCTCCCGAAGCCCTTGCCGCTCAGGGCAGGTGGGTCGAACGGCAGCTCGAGCTCGTCGAGGGGCACCTCTCCGAACAGGAGCGGGTTCTGGCTTCGACGCCGACCATCGCCCCCTCGCTCGGGCTCGATCACCGACGGTTTCGGGCGTCGCAAGGATCCCTTTACCGGCCGTCTCGCCTTCCACCGCGGGCTCGATCTCGTCGGCCGTCGTGGCACGCCGATCAAGGCGCCCGGCGGACGGAATCGTCGTCTTTGCCGGGCGCAACGGCGGCCTCGGAAAGACGGTCCGGATCTCGCACGATTTCGGATTCACGACCGTCTACGGCCACCTCGACAAGATCTCGGTCGAGCCCGGCGATGAGGTTCATCGCGGCCAGGAGCTGGGCCTGATGGGCAACTCCGGCCGCTCGACGGGGCCCCACCTCCACTACGAGGTGCACGTCGAAGGCAAGGCGGTCAATCCGCTCTATTACATCCTCGACGCGTTCTGATTCGCTTCCAGAAAGCTGACACCGACGCGCCTCTCGGGGCGCGTTTTCCGTTCAGGTACAGGTGCATCGGCAGGTTCAGGATCGAGGCCGGGCGGCACAGGTGCCGCCCCTACCCACAAAGGACATTCCCTTGGAGTGGCGGGGCCTGCCCCGCCTTTGAATGTGAATATTGCAAGAGGCTCTCAAAATTCAGAATTGAAAGTCGAAATCCCGGATTTCGACTTTCGGCGTCGTTGCAATCGCGGTCGGGCTGAACTAGGCTGCAGGAATCCGGCGGCGACGCTGGTCAACGCACCGACTGCGCCGTGGCCCGCCCCGGCATTTTGCAATCCGACGAGGTGAGTGGATGAACCTGTTCGAAAAAGCCATTGGCGCCGTCATCGGCACCAAGCACGAGCGAGATTTCAAGCGGATGAAACCGATGGTCGCGGCCATCAACGCCCGCGAGGCCGAGATCGAGGGTCTGTCTGACGACGCTCTGCGCCAGCGGTTCGACGCCATCAAACAGAAGGTCAGGTCGGCCACGTCCGAGTTGCCCGGAGAGCCCCGCGAACGGGCCACCTTCGTCCAGAAGGTCCTTGACCAGGAACTGGAGGAGGTTTTCGCCCTGGTGAGAGAGGCCGGCAATCGCTCGGTCGGCATGCGCCACTTCGATGTCCAGCTCATGGGCGGCATCGTGCTTCACGAGGGCCGGATCGCCGAGATGCGGACCGGCGAGGGCAAGACCCTGGTGGCGACCCTGGCGGTCTGCCTCAACGCGCTGACCGGCCGCGGCGTCCACGTGGTGACGGTCAACGACTACCTGGCGAAGCGCGACGCCGACTGGATGGGCCGGATCTATCGGTTTCTGGGTCTCACCGTGGGCTGCATCCAGAACCAGATGAACGACATCGAGCGCAAGCAGGCCTACGGGTCCGACATCACGTAGGCCTGCTTGCGCTCGATGTCGTTCATCTGGTTCTGGATGCAGCCCACGGTGAGACCCAGAAACCGATAGATCCGGCCCATCCAGTCGGCGTCGCGCTTCGCCAGGTAGTCGTTGACCGTCACCACGTGGACGCCGCGGCCGGTCAGCGCGTTGAGGCAGACCGCCAGGGTCGCCACCAGGGTCTTGCCCTCGCCGGTCCGCATCTGGGCGATCCGCCCTCGTGAAGCACGATGCCGCCCATGAGCTGGACATCGAAGTGGCGCATGCCGACCGAGCGATCCGGCCTCTCTCACCAGGGCGAAAACCTCCTCCAGTTCCTGGTCAAGGACCTTCTGGACGAAGGTGGCCCGTTCGCGGGGCTACCGGGCAACTCGGACGTGGCCGACCTCGTTCCTTCTGTTGATGGCGTCGAACCGCTGCGCAGAGCGTCGTCAGACAGACCCTCGATCTCGGCCTCGCGGGCGTTGATGGCCGCGACCATCGGTTTCATCCGCTTGAAATCTCGCCGTGCTTGGTGCCGATGACGGCGCCAATGGCTTTTTCGAACAGGTTCATCCACTCACCTCGTCGGATTGCAAAATGCCGGGGCGGGCCCCGGCGCAGTCGGTGCGTTGACCAGCGTCGCCGCCGGATTCCTGCAGCCTAGTTCAGCCCGACCGCGATTGCAACGACGCCGAAAGTCGAAATCCGGGATTTCGACTTTCAATTCTGAATTTTGAGAGCCTCTTGCAATATTCACATTCAAAGGCGGGGCAGGCCCCGCCACTCCAAGGGAATGTCCTTTGTGGGTAGGGGCGGCACCTGTGCCGCCCGGCCTCGATCCTGAACCTGCCGATGCACCTGTACCTGAACGGAAAACGCGCCCCGAGAGGCGCGTCGGTGTCAGCTTTCTGGAAGCGAATCAGAACGCGTCGAGGATGTAATAGAGCGGATTGACCGCCTTGCCTTCGACGTGCACCTCGTAGTGGAGGTGGGGCCCCGTCGAGCGGCCCGAATTGCCCATCAGACCCAGGTCCTGGCCGCGATGAACCTCATCGCCGGGCTCGACCAAGATCTTGTCGAGGTGGCCGTAGACGGTCGTGAATCCGAAATCGTGAGAAATCCTGACCGTCTTTCCGAGGCCGCCGTTGCGCCGGCAAACACCACGATTCCGTCCGCCGCGGCTTTGATCGGCGTGCCACGGCGGCCGGCGAGATCGAGCCCGCGGTGGAAGGCGAGACGGCCGGTGACGGGATCTTTCGACGTCCGAATCCGTCGGCGACGAGTTCAGCGGAGGGGGTGCATCGTTGGCGTCGAAGCCAGAACCCGTCCCCGTTCCGAGAGGTGCCCTTCGACCTCGAGTTCGCCGTTGTTCCCCAGGCCGCCCTGAGCGGCCAGCCGAAACTTCGTACCGCCGGCGTCCACTCTGTTGCCTTCTCTCGGTGCCGAAATCCGACCGCCTGGGCCTCATCCGCGGCGAGGGCGAGACGCGAGGTCCGCTCTTCGAACTCGTCCAAGCGGCCCTGGACCTCGGCGATCGTCGCCTCGAGTTCCTGGTTGACTTCGGCGAGTTCGATGTTGTCGGTCCGCAGGCGGTCCACCTCGAGGCGGCGATGTGACCGCGCTGCGGTATAGGTGATCGCGACAATCGAGAGGATCAAGCCCATCGCCGCGCACGCGACAACGACCGCCGTCCTCGTCGAGGACGAGAACTTGACGAACCGCCGCTTTGCTGTGGGGCACGATGATGATCGTGTTCAGTCGCCCCGGCGTGCCGCCCCTCCTTCAATGGGACATAGCGAACACGTTCTCACGAGTATCGGACCAGATTGTCCCATCCGCGTCGCGGGGTGTCAAATCAACGTGACGGAAATCAAGCCGTTTTTCTCAACATCCAACCCGACAATGCCATGTCCGCTCATTCGGCTCTTGACTTTCTGATCGCCGTTCCGACCCTTGGTGGCCGCCCGCATGAGAACGGCCATGCTCGTCGAGAGCGGTCTGGCACTTCTCGAACACGCTGTCCGGTCGTCCACCTTTGCCATCTTTCCAGCCGCCGGCCCGGACCCCGGTGAGAATCTCGATGCCATCCGCGATGGCGTCCACCGCCCAGACGTGGAATTGACCCTCCGCGACCGCCCCCACCACCTCGGCCGAGAGATTCAGGTCGCCGACGTTGGTGGACGGAATGACGACGCCCTGGCTGCCGTCAGACCGTGACCGCTCGGCACGACCTGAAAAAGCCCTCGATCTTTTCGTTGACGCCGCCGATGGCCTGGACCCCCGAACTGGTCGACGATACCGGTACCGCGATCTCCTACCGTAGACCGACCCGAAAGCGCGAGAAGGATGGCGTAGATCTCCCGTGGAGGACGCGGAATCGCCGTCGATCCCTCCGTAGGACTGTTCGAAGGTCACCGAACACGCCATGGTCAGCGGGGCTTTGCGCGTGAAGGTGCCACGAAGGTAATCCGGTGAGGATGCTCACCCCGTCCGGGTCGGCCCGGAGAGGCCCGCCTGCCGCTCGACATTGATGATGCCCTCGCGTCCGAGGCCACCTGGCCGTGATGCGGCTGCGGCTTGCCCGAACCTGTGGTGGCCGAGGTCATAGACCGCGAGACCGTTCACCTGGCCGACCCCATACCCGAAGTCGCGATCGTCACCACGCCCTCGCTGAGATCTGGAGGAGCGGTCCTCCTGAGGGAGTGCCGGCGCCGGCGCGCGGCATGCGCCTGATCGACGTGGTTCTCGAAATCACTTTTGAGCGGTTCGGTTCGGTGTAGGACGACTCGCGAAGAAGATCGGAAAGATCCGAAAACCGACTCGAAAACCGACGCCGCCCGCCCATGCGAACCGCTTCCGAGCAGGGCCGCCGCCCCGGGTCCAGTTCCAACAGCTCCTCTTCGTCGATCACCTTCCGGAACACCGAGAGAATCCTGGCGTGGTCGCGCGAGTTCTCGAGAAGGTTGTCGAAATCGCGCGAGCACCTTGAAGATCTTCGGAAAGTCCACGTGGTCGTGTTGGAAGAGAAGGTCGTAGATCTCGCCGGCTGCCGGATGATCACGACCTTGACATCGATCGGCACCGGCTCCGGGCTGAGCAGGGTCGCACCCGAGAATCAGGCCTCCATCGACTGGATCTGCACCCGGCGGTATTTGAGCGCGCGTTTGAGCCGGCCACAGCTCTCGGTCCCATCGGGACATCGTCGGCATTGAGCACCAGAAAGCCGCCGTTCGCCGCAGCAGCGAAGCCCGCCCGGATGTGCAGGAAGAGGTCGTGAGTCCCCGACGAGGTCATATCGCGCTCAACGTGCCGAAGAGGTTGCGTAGTGGGCTCGGTCTCCATGACCACCGGACGTCCGCTGGCATCGCATGTTGTCCACCACCGAGGTTGACCGCCAACGGAGAACCGGATCGACATCGCCCGGCACGTCGTCAGCCGAAATCATGAACAGCTCGAGGTTGCGCCGAGTCGAGCCGCCACCGCGTCAAGGTAGGCATCCGCGAGGTCTTTGCACCATCTTCGAGATGCAATCGACTGCGCATCGAAAGCGGGAGAAGCCTTCGGTGAAACATCTCCTTCCACCGGTGCTGCATCATCCGCCGGATCTCGCCACCTCCTGGAAGGTATCCCGGAACTGACTCGGTGAGCCGGCCGTGGTCTCGGTCATCTGCGTCTGGCATCTCATCAGCCGTGAGAATGCCCTCGTGGACAAGCTCTCCGAGCTTTTCGAGAGGACCACGGTTGTCCTTGACGACCCGGCAGATCTCGGGCCGCGTCACCATGCCTGCCTGGACCTGAACCAACGAAAAGCCGGAGCTCGTGACCTCACTTTCAAATGCCGTCACCAGGTCTTCTCCTGGCGTTGCAGCGGTTCGACCACGTTCGCATCGATCCCGACCGGGTCGTGCGGTTGGAGAGGACGCCGCGCAGGTTGTCGCAGAGCTGCCCACCAGAGTCGTCCATGCCTTCCGGAGCCTCGCCCGACCGCGTCGGCACGCTCACGGGCTCCGTCGGGTCTGCGAAAATTGAACACGAACAGAGCCTCGTCCGGGCGATCTCTTGCCTCTGCAAGCTCGCCTGGACAAAGGTCTTGATCGATGTGGTCACCGCCCGTGCCCGACATGCGGTGACGAAGACATTGAAACCGAGGCTGTGGGTCCCCGAGGCCGAAGCCATCACTTCCACCGCCCCGATCCTTGGGCGACAATGGTGGTGGCCGGTTTGACGGACGCCGTTTCCGTCTTCGGCACCCAACACCTGGGGCAACGCCATGCCAGGTCTCGGTCTCGAGTTCGCGAATCATGACTTCTCCCTCATCGACGCAGTACAGGGCCACGTCGAGCATGTCCGGCGCGGTGACGCACGCAGAATCGTGGAGCCCCACCGGAGCGAAGGCGGGGAAAGTGCGAAAGACACCAACGATCCGAAACCCGACGATCATCCGCCGCGACCGCGATGGCCTTGGCGGTCTCCGCCAACTCGGTCAGTCACCATCGGACTCGTACCACCGGTGGAGCAGGTCACTCCGTAGTCGACTCCGATCCCGATGATCATGGTGATGACGAAAATGTCGAAGAACTTGACCCGGAACCGAGCAGAGGCCATGCCTCCGAACATTCCACACCCATGCCCACGATCAACGGCACGCAGAGCGAGCAGTAGCCGGCGAGGCCCTCCGAGATCCGCCCACACCAAGAGGAAGAGCCGACGACGAAACCGAAGATCGACGCCTTGATGGCGTCATCCCACACGATCTTCCGGAGCTCGGCGGAAAATACGTTGGCGCCCGACAACACGGCGCCAGGGTGGGCCTCGACGACCTCACGCCGAGTGCGAGGCGCCGCGGCACCAGTGGCCGACGGGGGTAAAGGTGACTGGCAACCCGCGCCATCAGCGGCTAGCGCCACGTAGCGGTCCGACGACTCGAGCCAGCGGCGTGGCCCTCGAGACCTCCGACCGACAACGGCGCACGGGTCCGGCCGAACGCCGTCACCAGGGTGGTCCAGAGCCCACTTTCAAACGCGATCGGGTTGAGCCCGACTGCGGAATCGAAGCGCCCTCTCGAGCCGTTCGCGCAGCCCCCGAAAGTCGGGGGCCACCTCTTCAGGTCGGCAATCACGACAGCCTGCGCCTCCGCTGGCGGGAGTGACGCTGGCGATGGCTAATTCCCACCAGATTCTCGCCGTCGACCAATGCCTTCAGATCCCGCGGTAGTTCGCGCCGGAGCGCTGTTGCAGAGGCCTCCGATCGGGTCGGCGCTCTGCGTCCAGACGCAACACCATGGCGAAAAAAAACCGCAGATCGAAAGCTGTCCATGAACCTCCTGTCGCAGCTGGGGCATCGCCCGGTCGTCCACCTGATCGCATATTGCGGAAGAGCTCTCCACTGAGTGGTCCCCGCCGCGGCTCCGAGCACCACAATGATGCGACAGGCCACACGTCGATCAGCCACGGCGGCGCATGCGCGCGATACGCACAGCATCGGGGACCCGAACGAATGGAGCGTAGACCGCTCTGCTCCCACTCGGCGGTGGCCGTGATCGACCAGGGGGGTCAGACAGCGCCGGCGACAGGGTGTAAACCGTCACCACCACACAGCAGAACTCCGTCCCGGTCCCACAGACCCAGTTCCCACAGACCGGCGAGTCCGTAACCAGGACGACTAAAAGGTCGCAGCCGTCGTCACGGCCCGAGCAGAACGCTGAGCTCCGGTGTGGCGGCACCCATCGCGTCCATCGGTTCTGCGTCGGTCGATGGCGCCGCTGCCGTCGCTCCTCGACGTAGCGCGCGCAACAAGACGATGGGACGAAATCGATACACAGCCCGATCAGCGTCCGCCGAATGCCGAGTCAGGGGTTGATCCTGCCCAGCGCCAGCGCCGCGAAGGAAATGTGAGGGCGTGCCCAGGTGATCACCAGAGGGAAAAACGCGTACCCACGAAAGCGCGGCTGCGAAAGCCAAGAGGAAGAGCACCATGACTCCGACGAGTACGACACCAGACCAACCACAACGTCCGACGTGGTGATGACTGGCGCTGTCGAGTGCGACGACGTACCGCCGTAAACTCGACTCGCGGCACACCTTATCTCACTGGTCACCTCCATCCAATCGCGGCGGAAGTCTGAAACCTGTGTTTCCGAGACCCTCCACCAGTTCCCGATCGAATTCCAGATCCTGGCGCCTTGCGCCATCGAGCAGAGAATCGACCCCCGGGTCAATCAGACACCGTGTCGGGACGCCACTGACGCCACATCGCGAAGCCTCACCGGTCGGCCACCCCGCAGAAGGCCTACCGGGTCGAGGCCGGAGGAGGTCCATCGTCACCGTGCTCTGCGGCGCGATCCCCAGTTGGGCCCGCAGCCGCTGGGCAGTCTCCTGCAGCCCTCGATCACGTCGAGGGAGCCACGACCTCGTCCAATTCCGCCGGTTCAGAAACAAGGTCGCCCGGTCGAGCAGCAGCACCGCCGCCTCGGCCGTGCTGTCCACCCGGTCCGTTTCGACCCAATCGATGTTGTCCTGGACCGACCAACACGTTCGGCCCGCCGATCCGCGAGTCGACCAGGGTGGCTCGGAGTGTCATCTCGGGTCATCGCACGGTGACCAAGGTATCGACCGGTCCGAAACGTCCGACGGTGGTCCTGAAGCCTTGACAACCGGATCGCGCGTGGCACCAGCGACAGGATGTCGGTACTCGATCTCACCTGCGACGCGAGCAGGGCCGCTGCGCGACACCACTGAAAGCACGGCAATGTCAGGGCCAGGCCAGCGGCGTCCGATCTTCGACGAAGAGGGGCAGTCGCCGGGGCGGCAACCCTCGACTCACGTCGCGCTCTAACACCCCTATTCTGCCAGAATAGAGCGCCATTGCGGCCATGGTCAGCGCGACGTGATCGACAGCGCCGGCCGATGATGTGCCACTTGTCGGATTGACACGAAGATGCAGGAATCGACACCGTGACCATCTGGCGGTGGTCTTGGCCTTGCCGATCAGTTCGCCGAGATCGGCCACTCCCACGCTCGAGCGCGTATCAGCCGCAGAGCGTCACCGCGAACTCGACGACCCACGATCAAGGTCACCATCCACGCGGGCGCCTGCTGCATGTTCCACCAGGAAATGAAAGCCGCACTGATCAGGAGCTTGTCGGCGATCGGTCGAGCATGGCGCCGGTCGTGGTAGTGCCCCGGTTTGTCCGGCGGGCTATAATTCCATCAAGGGCATCGGTCAGGGCGGCCAGCGGGAGGATGTGCCCAACCCCCAGTATTCCTTGTCGGGAACTTCGGTCAGCGGCGCGAGCACGAGGAGCGGCGCGAGAAGAAGAATGCGAAACAGCGACGTGTGATGTTCCACATCTCGATCTCCTTTGCGTCCCGGCGCCTGCCCCGGCACGATTCTCTGCGATCGCTCGTTGAACCGGTTCGGGTTCGATGATTTGTCACTCGGCTTCATGGGTTGCGTCACCTGGACCAGGGTCTGCCCCAGTCTGATGCAATCGTTTCCCACTGCGCCAACCATCCTTCGAAGGACGCCGGCCAGCGCTGGGAAGTGGCTCTGTGGGGCGTGTGTTCGACGTCTTGGAAGCCACGTATTCTGCGGCCAGAAGTGCCGATTGACCCGGACTTTCCAAAGACCTGCTGTGGGGGCATTGAGAATCGCCCGTCGGCCCATGCACCCCGCCTAGGTCCTCGGCCGTCACCGCCGTCCTCTCCGCTGGTCTCCTGACGGACCATGCGGGTCCGCATCGCCGATCTGATCTCGATCCACGATCTCCAACCATTTGCGCCACAGCGGTTCGGCCACCAGCTGGGAAGGATTCGGCGAACACGGGCGTGGGACCTATCGCGGGCGCCCCCGGGACCCGGGTGCTCCTGGAGAACGACGAACCGGTTGGGGTGATCACCATCGGCGACGAGGGTCCCGTCGAAGCTGAGATCCCGGATGCCGTGCACAGACGGCAATGACATCCGCGTGGTCGCGCTTTTTGAAACCGCAGTCGAACTCGACATGTCGGCGGTTCCGGCTCCGAGTCCGACCCCCTCTGCGACGCCCACCATCGTGCCGGCTCCGCCGCCGACCCCGCGTCAGAACG
Organism: Candidatus Sulfomarinibacteraceae bacterium; assembly: GCA_963714895.1. Taxonomy (GTDB): domain Bacteria; phylum Acidobacteriota; class Thermoanaerobaculia; order Thermoanaerobaculales; family Sulfomarinibacteraceae; genus Sulfomarinibacter. The sequence continues at coordinate 7,453 of CAVQQC010000026.1, read as the reverse complement.
GCTGCGACCCGCGGCCGACACCGGCTCTGTCCGCCTCCCGTCTGCAACTGGTCACCGACGCGGGGCCTTCTGATCGCGCTCACCTTCGACGGCAACTCGTCGTCCAACCGCACCGGGGAGCTCCTCGACCTCCTGCACCACGATCTCGATCTGCAGACCACTCTTTCGTCACCGGCAGGTTCGGCGATCGAACGCTATCCGGAGGTCATCCGCAGGGCGGTGCTCTCCGGTCGCGAGGTCGCCAATCACACCTACTCCCACCTCCACCTCACAACCTACGAGAAGAACCGTCGCCACGACCTGCAGACCGGCATCACCGAGAACGTTTCCAGACGAACTGCCGGAAAGACCGAGGCGGCGCAAGGCGGGTGCCGTATGGCGCCCCCTACGGCGAGGAGAACCGGACGCTCCGGGGTTGGCGCTGGAGATGGGTTACCTGCACGTCCGCTGGAGCTCCGTGGAAGGACGTCTCGGGACTGGGTCGCCGACGAACACTCGTCGATGTACCAGAACTCATCCACCATGATGGAGCGCCTGCTGCGGTTTCCGGAGCTTTCGCGGCGGCATGCTCATGCACCTGGCCACCAGCCGTGATGAGGCCCCGTGGCAGGAACTGCCCGTATCGACCATCTGCACAAGCGATCACCGACGACCGTCATGCGCCTTCTGGAGTCGTCCCGAACTATTACTGCGGCCCTGGCTGCGCCGTGCCCAGACCCGCCACCAGAAGCGGTTCAAAACTAGGCTGCCAGGAATTTCCAGGCGGCGGCCCGGCCCAGTTCGACGATTCGTCGAAACGCTCCATTCACCGCCTCGGCCGCGCCCCGACCTCCGGTCTGATGACATGGGAAGCAGTCTTGAGCTGCGGGTGACGGCGGGAGGTCATCATCTGCGTCCTCATCATGGTGTCGAGAACCAGGTCAGATCCCTACCCCAGGGGCGGCACGTCCATCGATACGTCGACAGCGACCACCGGCCAGCCCTCGCTTGTCGGCGGCGACGGTCGGGATCTCGGCGACGACCCCGGCCATCAACTGCCTGCCTTCGATCTCCACCGCCCCGGAATCGCACTGGGAGCAACGAGCCATTGGCGCCTCCTCGCTGATACATACCTCCTCGCCGGAGATACGGTCGCCACCACCACCAATCGCTTCGGAAGATCGCTGAACGACACGTCCGCAGGCGGAAAACTGCCAGCGCCTGCTCGAGGGCCGCACTTTCGAGGATCGTGCTCCGGTTCATGGCAAACGAGATCACCACGCGGTTGCGAATCCGGCGCGCGACATGCGCATCCGGGGCCTGACCGATGGTCTGGACCGACGGAATCATTCCCCGGTCGAGCGCCTCCCGCCAGAGGTCGATGGGCGGATCCGTGGACCAGAACCATGCCACCGGCAACCGCTCCATGCTCGTGCCGACGATCGCCGCATTGGGAGACCCGCCTCCTGGAACATGCAACGCGCGAGGTGCGCGAATCCCCGCGCGCCGCCGCCGCCCGAGCCAGCGCCGGCGGTCGCAGGCGCCACGCAATCTTGCGCACGGAGACCCGGGATGTCGCCACTGCCTGCGCCGTCTGAGCCTGGCTGAACCTTCCGCGTTTCTCCGATTCAGCGGCGCGGGTCCTGGCCGCCTCGTGGCCGGGGCCGCGCCCGCCGCGACTTTTTCTTCTTTGACTGCGCCCGGTCGCGAGGCGTTTTCGCACCGAACCCGTGCTCTTTGTTCGGTCCCGGGTGGCATTTCCGCGACCTCGGCCAGCAGTCCCATCAGCGCCTCGTGGACGCCTTCGGCGACCCTGTGGGCCTTGTCCGAGATGTGGTCGATAATGCGCTCGCCTCGGCGGCCGATGTCGGCGATGCGGTCGCCCTTTTCACCGGCACACCCATCACGCAACAGAGCCGCACACGCAGGATGGCGCCGGCCGTCACCGGGTAGGACGCGTCGACCGGCACGCCCTCCGGGGAATACGTTCGACTGCCTAGACCGATCCGCCGTGCCGATCCGCTCTCCCTGTCCGACCTCGCCGCGATCTTGGTCACAGAAGATGACCGACCGTTCATTGGCATAACCCAGTCTGTGGCCGGGGGCTCGTCCCGGCGCTGGCCGTGTCTTCGAGAACGGCGCCCACCTGGACCGCGCACAGTGTCGATCACGGCGTCACGGCCTCCTTGCGCACGACATACCCCGGCCCGAGTGCGATCACAACCGGAGCGATGCCGGCCTTGAGCCCCAGTTCTTGCGCAGCATGGCCGCTTCGATGAAGATCTTGGGCTGCCACTCGTGCAGCACGTCGAGGGCGAGAGCGGCGACAGCGATATCCCCACTTCCGCATTGGCCTGGATGGTCTCGGCCACGTTTCGGACATAGCGACCGCGGAGCGGCCCTTGGATTCGTCGAGAATCGCTTCCGAAAAGCGGGACATCCCTGGCGCCGGACCGCTTTCGGGTACACATGAGGATGTTGACGAAGCCCTGATTGCATGAAATGTTGGGCTGTGCCTGACGCCAGCTCCGGCGCCGAATCAGCACGCGGTGGTAGACGTCATCCCTCCCCATCTCGCCGGAGTCCGTTGCAAGTGATCGACGTCTAGCCTGCGCTTTCGAAGCTGTCGGCCGTCTGAGTTTGGTGGGCGGGCCTAGTCTGATCACCCGGAAAAGGTTCACGGCGATTCCAGGACACGAATGTCCGGAAGGTTACGGTAGCGCTCGCCAAAGTCAAGACCGAAGCCAACCACGAAGCGATCCTCGATCTCGAGGCCGATGAAGTCGATCGGCACCTCGACGCGGCGGCGCGCCGGCTTGGAAAGGAGCGACGACGACCTGCACCGACCGCGGGTGGCGGGCCCGCATCAGCGCCACGATGTCGGCGAGCGTGAGTGCCGGTATCGACGATGTCCTCGACCACGTACACGTCCGTGCCCGAGACGTCGACGGTGATGTCCTTGATCAGCGTCACCGAACCGGACGACTCCGTGGTGCTCGCGCCGTAGCTCGAGACCTGGATGAAGTCGACCACGACCGATCGCTTGAGCCGCCGCGTGAGAGTCGGTGAAGAAGTACACCGCCCCTTGAGCACCCCGATGAAGACCGCAAAGTGGCCGTCGAGGTCCACAGCGATCTCCCGCGCCAACCGAGCGACCATCTTTTCGATTTCCATCCCCACTCACCACGAGATAGTTCCGAGCATTGTCATCCTCCCGCTTGGTTGTCGCCAGCAGACGGTGTATCCTGAAGTGCTATGAAGACCTCAGGCGGAGCGTCGGCCAGCGTTCGTCCGCACTGTCCGATCGCTTTTGGGATCGCTGTGGACCTTCTACCAATTCCTCAACGGCGTCCTCAAGCACATCGGTGAAGGCCCCATGCCCTACAGTTATGACTTTCAGGGGCTGCACCGCATGCTCAGGATCTCGTCACCGCCGTCGCATCGAGAGCAACGCCCGCGCCGCGACCGAACTCGATCAGGTGGACGGGGAACTCGACGGATCCACCGCGAATTCTGCCGGATCGAAGGCGAGTTCGCCCCCTCGGTGCTCCGGAAATTCTTCGATCACATCGAACGGGTCGAGAAGGTCCTCTGTGCGCTGATCAAGTTCTACCTGTTGTACAAGCACTTCGAGCAGGACACCCTGGACAAGCTCGACGTCTTCACGCGTCTCGCGGAGCGCGGTCGGCAGGGCCCGCCCTACACCGGGACCTCGAAAATCTACAGCGATTCTTGACCCTCAGTGAATTCACCAGCTTGCCGCAGGTCCCGGCCGCCGAGCTTGGGCCGTTGGTGGCCGTGCTCTCGATCCGACAGGAGCTGCAGGAGGTCGAAGGCTACGAGGAGCAGCCTGGTCGAGTCCAAGATCTTCGACCGCTACCGCGCCTGGAGCCGCTGAAGGACCACCACCCGTCGTTGCTGGTCGAGATCACGACCACCAACATCGTCGCCAAGAACCGGTTCAAGGAGCTCTTCGAATCCGAAGAAATGAAAGTGGTCGAAAAGACCAAGCCGTGTTATTGAGATCAAGACGTCCCCTCAGCCAACACCGAACTCGCCAACAACGATCTCCAACAACAGCTCGAGGAATTCCGCCACTTTCGGCATCCGCTAGCGAGTCGGCGGCCCGCGAGGAACGTAGAGCGGGACGACATCACGGAAATGACCCACGCCTGTCTCGCTCCAATTCGATCCTACGGCGAAGGGTTCGAACCGGATCGGCGAACCGGCAGGGATGCCGATCGGTTCACCGCCCCTGCGACCATGCCCCACAGTTTCCGGTTCCGGCGGTATCGCGACCGGACGGATCCGCCGATCGGGCTGCCGGGGGCGGCGCGCCGTGACGGCCTGTCCGATCAGCAACCTCCTCCCGCCCGACCCGCTGCTTGCCGAGGCGATGCACAGGATCATGTTCGCCCTCGAAATGGTGGTCTGGGACAGCCGCCGGGCCCCCGAGACTCGAGGCGTGGGAGGCGTCGAGCTATCGGAGGTCGAAAGGGGACCGCCTTGGAGTGGGAGCTCATTCAGACTCTTCTGTCTTCGGCGGCCTTGCGGGTCAAGATGGAGGAGGAGGCGGCCGAGATTGCGCACCTCGAACACACCGCGAACACCCAACGCCTCGGCCGAGGTTCTGGATTCCTCGGCTCCAGAGCGTCTCGAACGGGCCCGCGACACCGAAGTACCACCGCTTCCAGTGGTTTGTCGACGACATGCTGTTTCGAAGAGACGCCCGCAACTGGAACAGGTCTACCGTCGCGTTTCCGGTTCCTGCACGCCTATTCGGGTCTGTGGCTCGACCACCAACGGTGCGGCGAGCTGACGCCCCTGTAGACGGGGTTGTATGAGCCGTCACTCGGAAACGCAGGTGCGGACGGGAACCTCCCAGGCAACCGCGAGGGCGGGCGGTGGCGCGCCCCTGCTCTCCCCCTTCCCGCCGCCCATGACCAGACGAAAACCCTGTACGCCGACGAGGTGGCGGCCGGCGGGCGCCTCTCGCGGCTGCTCGCAACTCCATCGTTGCCACGGAAGGTCGGCCGGCGGTTACCGCAGGAAGCCCTGGAGGGAGTGCTTTTTGTGGGACCGTCGCAGTTTGTTGAGAGCGCGGCTCTCATCTGCCGCACCCTCTCCCTGGACAGCTCCATGATTTCACCGATCTCGCGCAGCGTCTTGGGTTGATCGTCTGTCAAACCGAAACGCAATTCGAGCACCCGCCTCTCCCGTTCCGGGAGTTCGGTCAGGGCATCATTGATGGCGCTGGTAAAACTCTTTCTGAGCAGGAGCTCGTCGGTGTCGGGAATCCCCGTCTGCTCGAGCAGATCGCCGAGCTCCGAATCTCCTTCGGAAGCGATCGGCTCGTTCAGCGACAACGAGCCCCTCGAAGCTCTGGTGAGCACGCGAACGTCGTCGATCGAGATCCCCACCTCTTCGGAGAGCTCTTTCTCGGTCGGGGCCCTGCCGAATCTCTCGCCCAACAGCGATCGGATCCGCTCGAGGCGGTAGAGGTTGTTGGCCTGTTTCTGGGGAAGGCGAAACGACCCGGCATGCTCGGCGAGGGCGTGCAGAATGGCCTGTCGCACCCACCACACGGCATAGGTGATGAAGCTGACATTGTCTTAACCATCCTGCGAGGGATCATATTCCTGGCCCGCCTGGATCAGACCGAGGTCGCCCTCGTGAATCAGATCGAGAAACGAAAACGTCGGGGTTCTGGTAGCGCTTGGCGTAGGCCACGACAAAACGCAGGTCTGGCTTCGACAAGGTCCGCAGAGCGTCCTCGTCTCCTTCCTGGATGCGGCTGCCAAGCTCCGATTCCGCGGTCGCGATCCTACGGCGGTAGCGGGCGATCTCCTTGAGGTAGCGGCGCAGGGTCGCCACCTCGGCGTCCGGCCCCGAGGCGCCGCGTCGGGTCATTCCTCGTCCGCGACCTTCAAGGTCGTCGATTCGATCTTCACCAGCGAGTGGTACCTCGGCACCTCGCCGTGTTTCTGAATCGTACGGCGGAGCATATTGGTCAACATCTCGTTCTCGCTCTGCAACCGCTTGATCTGGTTCTTGAGGTTGAGAATGATGTCGACCCCGGCGAGATTGACCCCGAGGTCCCGAGTCAGGGTGATGACCGCTTCGAGTTGATCGCAGGCCTCCTCGTCAACAGCCTCGTGTTGCCGCGTGACCGGGTGGGTCGGAGAAGACCCTCACGTTCCCAGAGACGGAGAGTCTGCGGGTGGACCTGGTATTTCTCAGCCACCCAGGAGATCATGCGGTATGTCGGTTTCGATTTCATGGTCCTTCCGTTTCGCCTCCGACGGTCGCTGTCGATCGACCCGCCGGGAGGCACTCTCCACGTGCATCCGCGCCTTCGGGCCAAGAGAATTGTGCCGGTCGATCTGACTCCAACACTCTATCATCTCGCCCGAAAAGGGCCCGGGGCGACCGATGTCGCCCCGCCCGCGTCCTTGCGAAGCCTCTCGGGTTCGATACCTCAGCTCTGTTCCTCGGCATCGACATCCACGTACTCCGCGTCAATCACCTCGTCGTCCTGGCTCGACGGACCATTGCCGTCGCCGTTCTCGGCGCCCGCGCCGGACGCGCCGGCCCCGCCTTCCGCCGATGCACTCTGATAGAGCACCGCGGCGACCTGGTGGCTGGCCTGAGTCAAGCCCTCGTAGGCCGATTCCATGTCCTGCACCGAGCCCTCTTCCAGCGCCTTCTTGGCGGTTTCCAGCGCCGCATCGATGGCTGATGCATCAGACTCCGGAAGCTTGTCGCGGTTGTCGCTGACCAACTTCTCGGTCGAATACACCAGACTGTCGAAGCTTGTTTTTGGTTTCGATCTGTTTGCGTTTTTCCTCGTCGTCGCTGGCATGTGCCTTGGCCTGATCGACCATGTTCCGATCTCATCGTCGGTGATCCCGGACGACGACGTGATCTGGATCTTCTGCTCCTGCCCGGTCGACGATCCTTGGCGGAGACGTGGAGAATGCCATTCGCGTCGATATCGAAAGGCACCTCGATCTGCGGCACGCCGCGGGGCGCGGCCGGGATCCCGATGAGGTGGAAACGTCCCAGGGTCCGGTTGTCGGCCGCCATCGTGCGCTCGCCCTGAAGAACGTGAATCTCGACCTGGTTCTGGTTGTCGTCGGCAGTCGAATAGACTTTCGACTTGCGAACCGGGATCGTGGTGTTGCGCTCGATCACCACGTCGGCCACTCCGCCGAGAGTCTCAACACCCAGGGAGAGCGGCGTCACGTCGAGCAACAGCACGTCGGTGACCTCGCCGGCCAATACGCCCGCCTGGACAGCGGCGCCGATCGCGACCACCTCGTCCGGGTTGACGCCCCGGTTGGATTCCTTGCCGAAGAAGTCGCTCACCACCTTCTGCACCATCGGGATGCGGGTCGATCCACCGACCAGCACGACCTCGTCCACGTTCTTGGCCTCGAGCCCGGCATCCTTGAGGGCCTGCCGGCACGGCTCG
>CAVQQC010000025.1:0-194840 GCA_963714895.1 Candidatus Sulfomarinibacteraceae bacterium | reverse complement strand
TGGTGATGGCCTCGTCGTAAGAATTGGTGTGGAGCGAGTTGCAGTTGTCGGCCATGGCGAGCAGGCCCTGCAGGGTGGTGCGGATGTCGTTGAAGTCGATCTCCTGGGCGTGCAGCGAGCGGCCGGAGGTCTGGATGTGGTACTTGAGCTTCTGCGAGCGCTCGTTGCCGCCGTAGCGGTTGCGGATGGCGATCGACCAGATGCGCCGCGCCACGCGGCCGATGACGGTGTACTCGGGGTCCATCCCGTTGGAGAAGAAAAAGCTCAGGTTGTGGGCGAAGTCGTCGATGTGCATGCCGCGGGCGAGGTAGGTCTCGACGTAGGTGAAGCCGTTCGACAGGGTGAAGGCGAGCTGTGAGATGGGGTTCGCCCCGGCCTCGGCGATGTGGTAGCCGGAGATCGACACCGAGTAGAAGTTGCGGACGTCGTGGTCGCAGAAGAACTGCTGGATGTCGGCCATCATCCTGAGCGCGAACTCGGTGGAGAAGATGCAGGTGTTCTGGGCCTGGTCCTCTTTCAGGATATCGGCCTGGACGGTGCCGCGGATGACCTTCATGGTGGCGTTGAGGATCTCGTCCCACTCGCCGGGCTGCAGCAGGGGCTCGAGGGCTTCCCAGTCCTTGCCGTCGACCAGCGGTTGGAAGGCGGCCTCGGGCGGGGCCTTCAGCCGGCCCGACTCGATCAGCTTCTTGCGCGCCTGCTGGCGGGCGGCGGCGTTGAAGAAGAAGGCCAGCAGCATCGGCGCCGGGCCGTTGATGGTCATCGAGACCGAGGTCTTGGGGTCGCAGAGGTCGAAGCCCGCGTACAGCCTCTCGGCGTCCTCGACGGTGCAGATCGAAACCCCCGACTCGCCGACCTTGCCCCAGATGTCGGGGCGGGTGTCGGGGTCCTCGCCGTAGAGGGTGACCGAGTCGAAGGCGGTGGAGAGGCGGCTGACGGGCTGGCCGTCGGAGAGGAGGTGGAAGCGCTCGTTGGTGCGCTCGGGGCCGCCCTCGCCCGCGAACATCCGGGTCGGCAGCTCGGCGGTGCGTTTGAGGGGAAAGACGCCGGCGGTGTAGGGGAAGGCGCCGGGGACGTTTTCCAGGAACATGTAGCGGAGGATGCCGGGCCAGGTCTGCCACTCGGGGAGCTGGACCTTGGGCACCTCGGTGCCGGCGAGCGAGGTGGTGGTGAGGGGGACGTGGATTTCCTTGCCGCGCACGGTGTAGGTGAACTCGCGGCCGGAGAAGTCCTCGCGGATCCTCGGCCAGGCGGCGATCAGCTCGCGCGAGTCGTACTCGAGCTCCTGCGACAGGCGGCGGATCTCGGCAGTCGAGGTCGCCGAGCTTGGGCTCGCGGGTGATCTCGGTGGCGGTGATCTCCTCGAAGAGCTTCCACAGGTCCTCGGGGGTGCCCTCGCCCTCGCGGTGCGAGAGGATGGCGCGGGCGCCCGTGAGCTGGTAGAGCCTGGCCGCCACCTTGATCTGGTCGGTCGCCCAGCCCTTGTAGTCGCGCACGGTGTGCGAGATGTCGCGCAGGTAGCCGGCGCGGTCGCCGGGGATCACCGGGTGGCGCTGGGGCTCGCCGGCGGGCACGGCGGCGGTGCCCTCGAGCGACCAGCTGTCGCCGTGCTTCTCGGCGAGGGCGCGCACCAGCCCCTGGTAGAGGGCGTTGACGCCGTGGTCGTGGAACTGGCTGGCGATGGTGGCGTAGACCGGCAGCTCTTCGTCGGGTGGGCCGTCGAAGAGGGTGTGGGCGCGGCGGTACTGCTTGCGCACGTCGCGCAGGGCGTCGAGCGCCATCGGCCGGTCGAACTTGTTGATGGCGACGAAGTCGGCGTAGTCCAGCATGTCGATCTTTTCGAGCTGCATGGCGGCGCCGTACTCGGGGGTCATGACGTAGAGCGAGAGATCGGAGATGTCGACGATCTCGCTGTCGGCCTGGCCGATGCCGGAGCTCTCGACGATGATCAGATCGAAGCCTGCCGCCTGGCAGACGGCGATCGAGTCTTCGATGTTCTTGGTGAGGGCGCGGTGGGCCTGGCGGGTGGCGAGCGAGCGCATGAAGACGCGGTCGGAGCCGAGGACGTTCAGTCGAATCCGGTCGCCGAGGAGGGCGCCGCCGGTCTTTCGCTTGGTGGGGTCGATCGAGAGGATGGCGACGGTGCGGTCGGCATCGTCGGCGAGGAAGCGGAGGACGATCTCGTCGGTGAGCGAGGACTTGCCGGCGCCGCCGGTGCCGGTGATGCCGAGGACCGGGGCGGGTTTGTCGCGCTTCGGGGTCTCGACCTCCATGTCCTCTTCCACCCGGGTGATGGCGCGCGCCACGGCGAGCCAGCGGTCGGCGGTGTGGCCGAGGGGGCCGGTGGAGTCCATCTGCGCGGGGTCGAAGTCGGCGCCCTCGATCATCGACGTCGATCATGCCGTCGAGACCCATGGTGCGGCCGTCTTCGGGGGAGAAGATCTTGGTCACGCCGTAGGCTTCCAGCTCTTTGATCTCGCGCGGGACGATCACCCCGCCGCCGCCGCCGTAGACCTTGATGTGTTCGGCGCCGCGTTCTTTCAAGAGGTCGACCATGTACTTGAAGAACTCGATGTGGCCGCCCTGGTAGGAGGAGACCGCGATGCCCTGGGCGTCCTCCTGGACGGCGGCGTCGACGATCTCCTTGACCGAGCGGTTGTGGCCGAGGTGGATGACCTCTGCGCCGTGCGCCTGCAGGATGCGGCGCATGATGTTGATGGCCGCGTCGTGGCCGTCGAACAGCGACGCCGCGGTCACGAAACGGACTTTGTTGTGTGCCTTGTAGGGTTCGGGTTTGGTCAAACGGCCTCCCGTGGTGGGTTCGCGAAGATGATAGCAGGGCGGCGCCGCGTGCGGCGCGCCTGCGAGTTTTGAGTTCTTAGTTTTTAGTTTTGAGTTATCGCGGCACTGCACGGCAGCCGGGACGGCTGCCCCACAAGGCTGCCCACCAGGGCGGAGGGGCAGAGGAGAAAGGGGGAAGGGGAGAAAGGGGCAATTTCGGATTTCGGATTTCGGATTTCTGATTTTCCATTTACCCACCCGTGATTGGGCAGAGGAGAAAGGGAGAAAGGGGGCAGGGGAGCAGGGGGGCAGGGGCATTCCGGATCAGGTGAATTCGGGATATGGGATCAGCATTGCTGTTCACCTGCATGGCAGCCGGGACGGCTGCCCCACAAAGGCGGCACCCAGGCATGGCAGCCGGGACGGCTGCCCCACAAACCCGGGGATCGTTGTCGGGTTCACGTGGCGGCGCTATATTGAGACCAAAGGCGGTCGCTATGGCTTTTCGATGTGCGGTTTCGGCCTTGTCGTTGTTGGTAATGCTGCAGGCGGGTGTGGGTTCGGCTTCGTGGCCGGACGAGGAAGAGTCGCTGCCGTGGCTGACGTCGGTGGAGTCGGAGGGCGTCGTCTTCTTCGCCTATCAGACGCCGCCGTCGGTGGAGCGGTACAGCATGGCCTCCAGAAACTGGCTGGCGACGATTTTCTTCGATGACGTGCCGACGGCGTTGGCGGCTGACACGGACGGTCTGTACGTGAGCTTCGGGCGCCGGACGTCGCGATTCACGCGCTCGGGCACGGGCGAGACCCACCTCCGCAACTCGAACTACGACGCGGAAAATCTGTTTACGGTGGGTGACGTCCTCTTCATATCCGACGGGACCGACCTGATGGCGATCGACAAGAACGACGGCACTCTGATCGACAACAGCGAACGTTACTACAGCTGGTATCGCATGACTGGGTTCAGCGTCGCGTCGACCCTCGGGTTCATCTTCGCGAGATCGACCGGGGTGTCGCCGTCGGACATCCTTCAGATCGCGTTTTCAGCCGATGGCACGATCGGGGATCAGGAAGACAGCACGTACCATGGGGACTTTCCAAACGCGGACCGGTGCTATGTCTTCCCCGACGAATCGTTGGTCGCCGACAACTCGGGAACGGTGTACGAGACAAGGGGCCTTCGATACGCGGGGAGCTTTGGCGGAGCGTTCGCCGATCTGACCTTTTCCGGCGCCTTTGCCTACATCGTTCGCGATGGGACGATTGTCGAATTTACCAACCGGGTGCTGCGGTCTGGGGAGTACACGCCGGTCAACAGACCTTTGAAGATCGTGGTCTCCGGATCCGACATCATTTCCTTCTACCAGGGAACGGGTGGTGTCGAAGCCGAGGCCCTGCCACTGAGCCTCCTCGGACCGAGGGAGCCCGGCGGGCCCGTCGATCCCAAGAATCTCGTGTACGAACCGGATTCTCTGGCGGTTGCCGCGGACGGCTCGGTGCTGCTGCTCAGCTCTATCAACCACAATGTCTTTCGATGGTCCGTCGACGACAACCGGTACCTTGCGTCGATCCCGCTGTTGGGTGGCCCGGACCTGATGGCGTACTCGAATGTCACCGATACCTTGTACGTCGGGTATCGGAGCCGTGAGATCACGCAGATCCCGTTGGAGGGGGCGGAGGTGGGCGACGAGTCACCATTCGTGAACACTGCGTACCCACCACAGGGGCTCAGCGCCGCAGGTGAATACGTCTTTGTGGTGGACGAGTCGGGCGGATGGCACAACCACACGACCTATGATCCCGATGGTTCACTCATTTCTCAAGACGATTATTCCACATGGGCAGAGGAGTTCGTGTGGAATCAGTCGACCCGCCGCATGTACTTCATCGGCGACTGGCCGTCGCTGGAGTGGGAGGAGATTGATGAGGACGGCGTGATCGGTGAGCACATGGAGTCGTACGACAGCTCCTACGGCGAGACGATCAACCCGGTCAGAGTGCGGCCGGACGGCGCGCTGGTCGTGATCGGGTCGGGTCGGTTGTACGACGGTGAATCGTTGGCGCAGGTGGACACTTTGTCCAACAACATCTCCGACGCCGTATGGATCGGCGACCAGCTGTACACGTTGCGGTCGGACGGATCGGGAAGTCAACTGCAAACGTGGGGCGTCAATTATGCGGTGGATTTGGTTCGAGAGATCGAAGGATCACCCATCAGGCTGTTCGCGATCGACGGGGACCTCCTCGTGGTGACGTCACGCTACGGGAAGCCTTCGTTCACGCTGTGGGACGAGCACCTCAACGCCCTCGGCATACCGGTCACGATGACCGACGGAAGGTCGGTCGCGGTGGCTGCCGATGTTCTCGAGTACACGATCACCGTTTCCAACCCTGCGGACACCCGTCGGGACGACGTCAATGTGATGGCCATCCTTCCGGCGCAGCTGGCCAGCCTGGCGTGGACCTGTAGCCCGTCGATCGGATCGTCGTGCTCGGAACGACCTGCAGTGGGCAATGTCTTCGATATCGTCGACATCGCGGCCGAAGGGGAGGTGGTCTTCACCGCGACCGCTCAGGTGCCGATCAGCGCCGCTGGTGAGCTCATGGGCAGGGTCGAGGTCTGGCAAAATGCCGGCGCCGTCTACTGGGATACCGATACGACCACCGTCGGGTCGTGGCGCCTACGCCGGGGCAATCCCGAGGGGCGGCGAACGCCGTAAGAACTCCACACAGTGCGATCGGTCCACGCGCCTGGCACCCGGCAGCCGGGACGGCTGCCCCGCAAGGCTGCAGGGTCCTTTGTGGTGCAGGCGTCCCGCCTGCACATTGAGTGATGGGGGCACGTGGGGATCCGATGGCAGCCGGGACGGCTGCCCCACAAGGCTGCCCACCAGAACGGAGGGGCAGAGGGGAAAGGGAGAAAGGGGGCAGGGGCATTCCGGATCAGGTGAGTTCGAGGGATGGGGACAGGATCGCTGTTCATCTGCATGGCAGCCGGGACGGCTGTCCCTCAATGTCGGTCAGCCACCCCTATGACTCTGAGCACCGTAGGGGCGGGGTTCATCCCCGCCCGGCGGCGGGCTTTCAGAAACGTCTCTCGTACGGTGGCGCGAGGAGGGGATAACCCCCTCCCCTACGGCCTTCATCGGCAAATACCGTCCGCGCACGGAGACGGTTTCCGCAAGGTTTACAATGGCGCGTTGGGAGAACGCATGACGATTGACCTGACACGCGGGGGATCGTGGCAACCACCCGAGGGGTGGCGGCGCATCACCACCATCGATGCGCACACGGCGGGGGAGCCCTTGCGGGTGATCCTGTCGGGCTGGCCGGAGCTTCGGGGCGAGACGATTCTCGAGAAGCGGCGCGATGCGATCGAAAACCACGATGCACTGCGCACCGCACTGATGTGGGAGCCGCGCGGCCACGCCGATATGTACGGGTGCCTGATCGTTCCGCCGGTGACCGAGGGGGCCGATTTCGGCGTGCTGTTCATGCACAACGAAGGCTACTCGACGATGTGCGGCCACGGGATCATCGCGGTTGTGACGGCGGTGGTGGAGACGGGCATCCTGCCGGCCGACGGACCCGAAACCGTGGTCCGCATCGACACTCCGGCGGGTTTGGTGACTGCCACCGCGCGGGTGGCGAACGGCCGCGTCACGAGCGTGGCCTTCCGCAACGTGCCTTCCTTCGTGCTCCATCGCGACAAGATCGTGCAGGTGCCGGGGATCGGCGCGGTGCCCTGTGACGTTGCCTTCGGCGGCGCCTTCTACGCCTTCGTCAAGGCCGAACAGGTGGGGGTCACCCTCGGCCCCGAGTCCTTCCGGCCTCTGATCGACAAGGGCATGGCCATCAAACGAGCGGTCGCGGAGACCATGCCCATCCTCCACCCGTTCGAGGAGGATCTGAGCTTTCTCTACGGCACCGTCTTCACCGGGCGGCCGCTGTCGGAGGGGGCCCACTCGCGCAACGTCTGCATCTTCGCCGAGGGCGAGGTGGATCGTTCGCCGACCGGCACCGGGGTCAGCGCCCGCGCGGCCCTCGAGCTGGCGGTTGGGGAGAGCATGGTGGTCGAGAGCATCATCGGCAGCCGGTTCAAGGTCACGGCGGTGGAAGAGACGAGGTTCGGCAGCCACAATGCTGTGGTGCCGGAGGTCGAGGGCTCGGCGTGCATCACCGGACGGCACGAATTTCTGATCGACCCGGACGATCGACTGGCAAAGGGGTTTGTCCTGCGATGAGCGTACGTCTTCGGTTTTTGTCGGCGGCGGATGTCGCCCGCGCCCTGCCCATGAAGGCTGCGGTCGATGCGGTGCGCGACGCCTTTGTCCAGCTGTCGAACCGCGAGGCCGTCGTGCCGCTGCGCACGACCATGGAGTTGGCCGGCGATGGCAGCGCGATGGTGATGCCGGTGCACCTGCCGGGTCAGCACCGGCTCGGGCTCAAGGTGATCACGGTGGTGCCCGACAATCCGCGTCGCGGCCTGCCCACAACCCAGGCTCTGGTGATGGTCTTCGATTCCACCACCGGCTGTGCCGAGGCGGTGATGGACGGCGAGGTCTTGACGGCGGTGCGCACCGGGGCGGCGTCTGGGGTGGCCACCGATGCCCTGGCGCGGGCTGACTCGGCGGTGGTGGCGGTGATCGGGGCCGGCGCGCAGGGGCGGCGGCAGCTCGAGGGGGTGTGCGCGGTGCGTGCGATCCGCGAGGCCCTGATCTTCGATGCCGACCAGGAGAACGCCCTGGTTTACGCCGACGAAATGGGCGAGGCCCTGGGTTTTCCGGTGCGGGTGCTCCACGACGTGGCCGGTGTGCGGGAGGCCGATATCCTGTGCACGGCGACTTCGAGCAATGAGCCGGTGGTTCGCGACCAGCACATCGCGCCGGGGACTCACATCAATGCCATCGGGACCTACCGCCCGGACACCCGCGAGATCCCGGGGGCGACAGTGGCGCGGTCGCGGTTGGTGGTGGACTCGCGCAAGGCGTGTCTTGCCGAGGCCGGCGACCTGGTGCTGGCGGTGCAGGAGGGGCTGCTCGACGCGCACAACCCGCCGGATGAGATCGGCGAGGTGGTGGCGGGCAAGGCGCCCGGGCGCCGCGACGCGGAACAGGTGACGCTTTTCAAATCGGTGGGCAATGCGGTGCAGGACCTGGCGGTGGCGATCGTCGTGCTCGAGGAGGCGAAGCGCCTGAAGCTCGGCATCGAGGTGAAGCTGTGAAGCCGTCGCTGGTGATTCTCGCCGCCGGGGTGGGCTCGCGTTACGGCGGGCTCAAACAGCTCGATCCGGTAGGACCGGGCGGCGCCGCGCTGATGGACTACACGATGTATGACGCGCTGCAGTCGGGTTTCGGGCGCGTGGTGCTGGTGATCCGGCGCGAGACCGAGGCCGAGATCCGCGCCCATATCGAGGGCGGCGCGGCGCGGCACATCGAGGTGGTGTACGCCCACCAGGAGCTCGACATGCTGCCCGGTGGTGTCGCCCCTCCGGCGGAACGGGTCAAACCCTGGGGCACCGGTCACGCGTTGTTGATGGCGTCGCCGTTCGTGGACGGACCGTTCGTTGCCGCCAACGCCGATGACTTCTACGGCCGCCGCGCGGTGGCGGCGCTCGGCGGATTCCTGGCGGAAACCGAGGGCGACGATCCGCCGCACTGGGCGATGGTCGGCTACCGCCTGGCCGACACCCTGCCGGCATCGGGTGCGGTGTCTCGAGCCTTGTGCGTGCAGGACGCAGACGGCCGGTTGGTCAGGCTGCAGGAGATCCTGGCGATCGAACGGGCGGACGGCGAGGCGAGGTGGGCGGATGCGGAAGGCGTCGCCCGGGTGCAGCCCCTCGAGTCGTTGGTGTCGATGAACCTGTGGGGATTCACGCCGGATTTGACGGCGGAGTTGGAAGACGGTTTCTCAGCCTTCCTCGAGGCCGGTCCGGGGCTCAAGGACGAGTATTACCTGCCGGTGGCGGTTGGGGATGCGGTCAATGCGGGGCGAGCACAGGTGACGGTGCTCGACGAGGGCGGCCGTTGGTGCGGGATGACCTCGCCCGAAGATCGTGCCACCACCGCCGAGGTGTTGCGCGAGCTGGTGGACGCGGGGGAGTACCCGGAAAGGCTGTGGGAGTAGTTCGAATTCGGAATTCGGAATTCGGAATTCGGAATGCCGCCCATCCCACCTGGCACGCGGGGACGCGTGGCCCATCCGGCTTCGCCCCAAGGGCTTCGCCGTGACAAGCTCTGATATTCATGCTTGTGACGGCGTAGCGCGAAGCGCATAGCCGCATGGGGCAGCCGTCCCGGCTGCCGGGCGGAAAGTCATTCGTGAGGTGCAAGAGCCCCATCCGGTCGACAGCGATATCTGCCGCCCCTCCGGGGCTGGTCTTTTCTTGTCGTTCGAATCCTGGGGCTGACGCCCCAGGCTATTGTCTTTCGCCGCTCTGCGGCTTGGTTCTGATGTCCACACGAATCTTTCGAGAAGCGGGTCCGACGTAGGGTGGGCCTTGGCCCACCTTCAGTCTTGCTGCCGGATGGAGATCATCTCCGGCCCTGCCGACGAAGCACGAGACCGCGCAGGTTGAAGACGATCGACAGGCCGATCATCGAACCGGAGACGCCCCAGACAAAACCCTGCCAGAAATCGTCGGAGGGGTGGACGAAACGTTGGGCAAACATGCCGGCGATCAGCAGGAGCATGCCAACTCGAATCATGATGTCGGGGTCGTGGAGGCGGTTTCTGAGAAGCATTGTTGTCTCTCCTCGTTCAATCCGTGCAGCCGGTACCAGATCATCGCCGCCACCTTGACCCCCACGATGGTGACGGCGACCGCGAACAGGTCCCAGCTCCAGACGTGGTCGATGTAGTAGCGGTAGGTCCAGAGACCGATGGCGACGAGCCCGCCCACGATCCCCGCGAGGCTGGAGGATTTGAGGCGGTGCATGAGAAAACGTTCGTCGATCTCGTTGCCGACAATTGCGGAGTGTCATTCAGTCGTTCTCCAGGGTGAAGATCTCGTCGGTGGCGCAGCCGAAGACCCGCGCGAACTCGAGGGCCAGGGGGAGGCTCGGGACGTAGCGGTTGCGTTCGATGGAGTTGATGCTCTGGCGCGAGACGCCCACCGCCTTTGCCAGATCCTGCTGGGTCCAGCCCCGCTCGCTGCGGAGCTCTTTGACGCGGTTGGTGACGGTTGGAGACATGTCAAGTTCGCTTTCCATGAACAATGTAGGCTCTCGGTGAGTGAATGTCAAGCTAGCTTGTCATTTCAGAATATCGTAGGGGAGGGGTTTATCCCCTCCTCGCGTTCGGGCTGGAAAGACGTGTCTGAAAACCAGGGCGCCGGGCGGGGATAAACCCCGCCCCTACGATTTCTTGCGGGGCGGTGAGTGACCGGAATCATCTCGCCCATTCCGCCGAGGATGCGTATGATCGATCTCCGATGGCCGTGCTCTACCCACTTTCCCGCTCGATGCTGTTCCGCCTTGACCCCGAGACGGCGCATGGGCTTTCGCTGCGGGCGATCGCCCGGGTCGGCCGGGTGCCGGGTCTGCGGTCGGCGGTGGCCTCGATGTTCACCGTCCCCGAAGCCGAACCGGTGGAGGTCTTCGGTCTGACCTTTCCCAACCGGGTGGGTCTGGCCGCCGGCTACGACAAGGACGGTGAGGGTTGGCGCGGGCTCGCCTGTCTCGGTTTCGGCCACATCGAGATCGGCACGGTGACGCCGGAGCCGCAGCCGGGCAACCCGAAACCGCGGGTCTTCCGGCTGGTCGACGAGCGGTCGGTCATCAACCGGATGGGCTTCCCCGGCAAGGGCGCGGCGTATGCCGCCGAACAGTTGCGCGGCCGCAAACCGGGCGGGCCGATCATCGGCGCCAACATCGGCAAGCAGAAGACGACGTCACTCGAGGACGCAGCGCAGGACTACGAAGAACTGGTCGATGTCTTCGCACCGCTGGCCGACTACCTGGCGGTGAACATCTCGTCGCCCAACACGCCCGGTCTGCGCAAGCTCCAGGAGCGTGGGTTCCTCGGCGCGCTGCTCGGCCGGGTGGCCGCCCGGCGGGATGAGGTCGCCGGGCGTACCGGAAGGAAGGTGCCGGTGCTGGTCAAGCTGGCGCCGGATCTCACCGACGACCAGCTGCTGACGGCGGTGGACGTGATTGCCGAGTCCGGCCTTGACGGCATCATCGCCACCAACACCACCATCAGCCGCGACACGGTGAGCGGTCCGCTGGCGAAGGAGGAGGGCGGGCTGTCAGGCGCCGCGCTCACCGACATGAGCACCCGCATCATCGCTCGCATTTACGAGCACACGGGAGGCGGAATCCCGATCGTCGGGGTTGGCGGCATCATGGGGCCGGAGGACGCGAGGGCGAAGATCGACGCCGGCGCCACCCTGGTCCAGCTCTACACCGGCCTCGTCTACGAAGGCCCCGGCCTCGTCAAGCGAATCCTCAGAGATTTGTGAGGTCCAGGGAGGTCAGATGGGCTACTTCGACACCGAAGAAGGGGTCAACGAATACCTCAAGATGGCCGATGGCTATGACGGGCGTGAGTTGATCGAAAAGCTCTCGGAGTATCTGCCGGAGGGGTCCCGGGTTCTCGAACTGGGGATGGGACCGGGCCACGATTTCAGGTTGCTCGGCGCGCGCTACCAGGTCGCCGGTTCGGACTCTTCGACGTTGTTTGTCGATCGATACCGGGAGATCGACCCCGATGCCGATCTGTTGGTGCTCGATGCGGTCACCCTCGACACCGATCGGATTTTCGACTGCGTTTTTTCGAACAAGGTGTTGCACCACCTGGAGCGCGACGAACTTATTTTGTCGGTTCCGAGACAGGCGCAGATCCTGGAGGACGGCGGGCTGTTGGCCCATGCCCTGTGGTACGGGAGCAAGATCGAGGTTCACGCGGGGATGCAGTTCCAGTATTACGAAGCGGTGGACGTGGAAGAGATCTTCGGCGGCCTGTTCGACATCCTCCTGGTCGAACGGTACGAGGAGCTGGAGCCCGGTGACTCGATGTTCGTGATCTTGCGGAAGATGTAGATTTCGGATGCAACGGGATCGGAAGCCCCGGGCGACAGAATCCTGTCGCCCCTCCGGGGCTTGACGACTATTCAGATGCACGATGTTCCTGGGGCTCACGCCCCAGGCTAAAGCCTGTCGCCCGCGGCGGGCTCTTCAATCGTGGCAACGGTCGCAGGTGGGTCGTCCCCGTCCCGGGCTCTTGAAGTTGTAGCGAGCTGCGAACCCTACGGAATCTCGCCGAGATTCTGGTCGGTCCACTCGAGGAAGGCCGGTGGTTGCTTGCGCCAGGGGCGGTCGCCGGTTGCGATGTCGCGACCGAGTTTGAAGAGGCGCTCCATCTCGGCCGGGTCGAACGAACTGGCGTCGGCCTCCGGGTGGTCCGCGGGAATGCCGATGTAGTTGAAGTCGACGCCGTCGCGTTCGCACAACGACCACAGCCGGAAGAGGTCGCCCATGGAAACCGCCTTGAGCAGAGTGTTCATCGAGCGGGTCGCGATGGGCACCAGGTCGCGCGGCACCTGCTTGGGCTCGGGGTCGATCTGGCTGTTGCGAACGATATAGATGGAGGATTGGCGGCGCGCGGTCGAGTGCAGCGCGTCGACGGCGTCGGACACATCCACCGTCGCGCCCCACAGGAAGAACTCGGCGATCACTCCGCCATCGACGTGCATTTCGTCGTAGGGCAGGCCGTTGACCTCGACCTCGATGTAGACCGGGGGGAAGGCGACCGGAATTGAAGCCGAGGCGAGCAGGACTGAGCGGAAGAGCTGTGCGGCCTGAGGGTGGCTGGAGGCGGCGATCGCGCCCATGTTCCACACTACCAAACGTTGTGCGTCGAGGTTGGTGGTGCCGACGTACAGACGCCGGCCGCGGCGGTGCTCGATGGCGATGGCCTGGAGCAGGCTGTCGTCGACCGCGATCTCGATCAGGTTCTTCAGCGGATCGGTGACGGCCAGCGAGTCCCTCTTCAACATCATGAATGGGCTGCGGAGCCTGTAGATGTCCTTGGATTGCACCTGGGTGTACAAGACTTCGAGTTGCTGGTCGTAGTCGGAGCCAAGAAAGGCCAGCGGCGCAATCAACGCGCCGGTCGAGACTCCAGTGACGAGTTTGAAGGAGGGTCGGCTGCCGGTCTCGCTCCAGCCCACCAGGTAGCCGGCGCCAAACGCGCCGTTGGACCCGCCGCCGGAGAGCACGAGTGCCGCCACTTCGGCGGGCATCGGCTCGCCGGGCGCGAGCGCGGCCTGTTCTTCGCGCACCGAACGCACGAGATCGCGCTGGAACTCGCGGCTCGGCTCATCGCCCCAGTCGCGGATCCCGGGCATCCCGGCGATCACCGCGCGGTTCATGTCGGCAACCGGCACCGGGTTGCGCGGCAGGGTGGAGCAGGCGGTGGCGAAGACTGCGACAAAAAGAGCAGTCGCGAGGCGTGAGGAGCTTGAGTGGTCCATCTGACAGGAAACACGATACTCCATCCACCGCATGGCAGCCGGGACGGCCGCCCCACAAAAGCGCCGCCGGATGATCCAATTGAGTGGCAGCCGGATCGGCTGCCCCACAAGGGCGCGGGCGGATGTTCCAATTGAATGGCAGCCGGGGCGGCTGCCCCACAAATGCGCGGGCGGATGTTCCAATTGAATGGCAGCCGGGACGGCTGCCCCACAAGGGCGCGGGCTGATGGTCCGTTTGTGGGGCGGCCGTCCCGGCTGCCATGCGATGTCCGGAAATTCAAAACTAAGAACTCAAAACTCAAAACTCTCGCTTCGTCTATCCTTACCGCAGCCATGACTGCACCTGCCGTTTCAGTGCTTCTTCCCGTCCGCGACGCCGAACCCTACTTGAAGGACTGCATCGCCAGTCTGGACCGCCAGACGCTGACCGACTTCGAGGTGGTGGCGGTGGATGACGGGTCGGTGGACGGTTCGGCGGAAATCCTCGACGACTGGGCGGTCCGCGATCCACGGGTGCGCGTCCGCCACCTGCCGCCGTCGGGGCTGGTGGCGGCCCTCAACGTTGGGCTCGAAGACTGCCAGGCGCCGGTGGTGGCCCGCATGGACGCCGACGACATCAGCCACCCGCACCGTCTCGAGCTGCAGGCGAAGCTTCTCGAGGAGCACTCGGAAATTGGGGTGGCGTCCTGCCTGGTGCGCCATTTCCGGTGGCACCGGGTGGGGGAGGGCTTCCGGATCTACGAGGCGTGGCTCAACTCTCTCGTCACGCCCGGCAAGATCGCCCGGGAGCGATTCGTGGAGTCGCCGGTGGCGCACCCGTCGGTGATGGTGCGGCGGGAGCTGCTCGAACGGGTGGGCGGGTACCGCGACTTCGGTGGCCCCGAAGACTACGATCTGTGGCTGAGATTGCTCGAACGCGACGTTGAGATCGCCAAGATCGAGCGCTATCTCTACTTCTGGCGGGAGCACGGGGAGCGTCTGACCCGGGTCGATGGCCGCTACTCGGTGGAGAATTTTCTGCGCTGCAAGGCGCGATACCTCTTGACGGGGCCTTTGGCAGGTTCGCGGCGGGTCATCGTGTGGGGAGCAGGCCAGACCGGGAGAAGGCTTTCCAAACACCTGCTCCGGGGTGGGGCGCCGTTGGAGTGTTTCGTCGATATCGACCCCGAGAAGATCGGGCGCACCCTGCGGGGGCTGCCGATCGTCGGGGTCGGGGATCTGCCGGCGCTGCTCGGAGAGAGCACGGTGGTGTTGGCGGCAGTCGCGTCGCGGGGGGCGAGAGAGTTGATCCGGGCACAGCTCGATGCGCTCGGGTTGGTCGAGGGTGAGGGTTACTGGTGTGTAGCGTGAGCGTCGTCGAACCCTGATCGTCCCACAAGGCCGTAGGGGAGGGGTTCATCCCCTCCCTGTGCACGCCCCGAAGCACGCGTCTGAATGTCAAGATGCCGGGCGGGGATAAACCCCGCCCCTACGGTGTCCAGAAACGACATCCGCTCCTCAAGGCCGTAGGGGAGGGGTTCATCCCCTCCCTGTGCACGCCCCGAAGCACGCGTCTGAATGTCAGGATGCCGGGCGGGGATGAAGCGCCCTTGAATGATTTTGGAGAGTGGGACGCTGTGATGCAAATCCCGAATTCCGAATTCCGAATTCATCATTGATTCACAGACCAGGTGGGACGCTGTGATGACAATTCCGAAATCCGAAATCCGAAATCCGAATTCCGAATTCACCCGTCGTTCTTGACCTTGAGGGGCTCGACGCCCCAGATCTGGCTCGCGTACTCCTGGATCGCGCGGTCGGACGAGAAATAGCCCATCCCGGCGATGTTGTGGATCGCGGCCGCCGCCCACGCCCGCCGGTCCTGGTAGAGGAGGATCGCCCTCTCCTGCGCCTCGACGTAGGAACGGAAGTCGGCGAGCACCATGTAACGGTCGCCGTGTTTCATCAAGGATGACCAGATCTCGCGCAGCGGCGCCGCGTCCTTCCCGGCAAAGGTGCCGTCGTGCAGATCGTCCACCACGGCGGCGAGCTCAGGGTCGGCCTCGAGGATGTGCCAGGGGTTGTAGGCGCCGCTCGAGAGGTTTTTCCCCACCTCGTCGGCGGTGAGCCCGAAGATGAACATGTTGTCGGCGCCGACCCGTTCGAGCATCTCGATGTTGGCGCCGTCGAGGGTGCCGATGGTGAGCGCCCCGTTGAGCGCGAGCTTCATGTTGCCGGTGCCCGAGGCCTCCATCCCGGCGGTCGAAATCTGCTCGGAGAGGTCCGCGGCGGGGATGATCTTCTCGGCCAGGGTGACCCGGTAGTCGGGGACGAACACCACTTTGATTCTTCCGTCGACCTCGAGGTCGTGGTTGACGACATCGGCGACCCCGCTGATGAGCCGGATGACGAGCTTGGCCATTTGGTACGAGGGCGCGGCCTTGGCGCCGAAGATGAAGCTGCGCGGCGGGATGTCGGCGGTGGGGTCTTGTTTGAGCCTCCGATAGAGCAGGATCACGTGCAGGATGTTGAGGAGCTGGCGCTTGTACTCGTGAAGGCGTTTGATCTGCACGTCGAACAGCGAGTCCGGCGACAGCGCCACCCCGGTCAGCTCGCGGATGGTCACCGACAACGCCTGCTTGTTGGCCTGTTTGATGGCCATGACCTCATCCTGGAAGCCGTGGTCGCCCGCCAGGTTGTTGAGTTCGCCCAGGCGGTCGAGCTCGCGCGGCCAGCCGTCGCCGATGCGGTTGCTGATCGCGGCCGCCAACCTCGGGTTGCAGGCCAGCAGCCACCGCCGCGGCGTGACGCCGTTGGTGATGGGCACGAACTTCTCCGGCCACAGCTCGGCGAAGTCCTTGACCACCCGGGTCTTGAGGAGCTCGGTGTGGAGCTTGGCGACACCGTTGACCTTGTGGCTGCCGACGATTGCGAGGTTGGCCATGCGGAGGCGTTTTTCGCCGTCCTCCTGCACGATGGAGACCCGGTTGAGCCCGTCGGGGTTGCCCGCGAAGCGGGGTTTGACCGCGCTCATGAATCGGCGGTTGATCTCGTAGATGATCTGCACGTGGCGCGGGATCAGCGGTTCCATGAGGGACACCGGCCAGGTCTCCAGGGCCTCGGGCAGCAGGGTGTGATTGGTGTAGGCGCAGGTCGAGCGCGTGAGCTCCCAGGCCAGCGTCCACCTCAGCCCGGCCTCGTCGAGCAGGTAACGCATGAGCTCCGCCACGGTCAGTGCCGGGTGGGTGTCGTTGAGCTGGAGAGCCACCTTGTCGGGCAGGAGTTCCCACGCCTCGCCGTGGCGCTGGCGGAAGCGCTGCATGACGTCGCGGACCGAGCACGCGACCAGGAAGTACTCCTGGGTGAGCCGCAGCCGGCGGCCGGCCTCGACGTCGTCGGCGGGGTAGAGGACCCGGTTGACGGCCTCGACGCGCTCGCGCTCCTCGACGGCCTTGACGAAGCCGCCCTGGGAGAAGATCTGGAAGTCGAACTCAGAGGCCGCCCTGGCGTCCCACAGCCTGAGGACGCCGATGGTGTCGGTGCCGTAGCCGGCGATGAGGATGTCGTGGGGAATGCCGTAGACCTCGCGCCAGTTGGTCCAGACCGGGCGGTGTTTGCCCGACTCCTGGGCGTGGGACCATTCGACGCTCCCGCCGAAGCGGACCGCGACCTTGCGATCGTTGCGCTGCACCTCCCACGGGAACGGATTCTCCAGCCAGTTGTCCGCCTGCTCCACCTGCCAACCGTCCTCGATGCCCTGGCGGAACATGCCGTAGTCGTAGCGCAAGCCGTAACCGTAGGAGGGATAGTCGAGGGTCGCGAGAGAGTCGAGGAAGCAGGCGGCGAGACGGCCGAGACCGCCGTTGCCGAGACCGGGGTCGGGCTCCTCCTCGACGATGGTGTCGAGGTTGAGGCCGAGCAGCTGCATGGCCTCGCGGGCGGTCTCCTGCAGCCCGGTGGCGATCAGATTGTTGGTGAGCAGGCGGCCGAGCAGGTACTCCATCGACAGGTAGTGGACCGTCTTGGGCCCTTCCGCGTCGTAGGTCCGCCGGGTCAGGATCTCGCGGTCGATCATGCTCTCGCGGACGGCCCGGCCAAGGGCCACCAGGTGGTCGACCGGACGGGCGTGGCGAAACTCGAGACCGCAGGTGTAGCGCAGATAGTAGACGAAGCGGTCGCGGAACTCTTCCGGGGTCGGTTTTTTGATGCGAACTTCTGGCAGCATGGTCCTCCGGTGCGCCGACCCGCCGATAGGGCGCGCATTGAAAACGGTAGCACAATGACGCGATCGGTGGTCTCAATGAGGCGATCGGCCGTTCCTTGCGGTAACATCATCAGTGATGAACCGAAAACGTACGTCCGGGGTGATCCTCCACCCCACCTGTCTGCCCTCGCGCTTCGGGATCGGTGACCTCGGACCGACCGCCGCCGCCTACGTGGAATGGCTCGCCGGCGCCGGCGTTGCCTGGTGGCAGGTCCTGCCCCTGCACCCCCCCGGGCCCGGCAACTCGCCCTACTCCGCCATCTCGACCTTTGCCGGCAACGAGCTCCTGATCAGCCCCGAGTTGTTGATCGAGGACGGCGTCTTGACCGACGACGACGCCGCCGAGGTCCCCGATTTCCCCAGGGAGTGGGTTGCGTTCGACCAGGTCGTTCCTTTCAAGATGGACCTCCTGCGGCGGGCATACGTGAACTTCCGCGAGACCCGGCCGCTCGGCTTGATGCGTCAACTGGCTGAGTTCAGGAAGCGCAACATCCACTGGCTGTCGGATTACGCCCTGTTCCGAGCCCTGCGCGACTCGCGCGGCGGCCAGGCATGGCACGAATGGCCTCGAGAACTCGCGCTGCACGAACCGCAGGCCCTTCTGGACTGGATGCAGGCCCACCCCGACGAGGTCGACTTCGTGGAGTTCTGCCAGTTCTTTTTCTTCCGCCAGTGGACCTCGCTGCGCGAGTGGGCGCACGAGATGGGGGTCCAGATCTTCGGCGATGTGCCGATCTTCGTGGCCGGGGATTCGGCCGAGGTCTGGGGGCGTTCCGAGCTCTTCCTGCTCGACGACGAGCGGCGTCCGACGGTGGTGGCCGGGGTGCCGCCGGACTACTTTTCGGCGACCGGTCAACTGTGGGGCAACCCGATCTACGACTGGGAGGCGATGGCGGGAGACGGCTACTCCTGGTGGGTCTCCCGGCTTCGTCACGTGCTGGGGATGGTGGATCTGGTCCGTCTCGACCACTTTCGCGGCTTCGCCGAATACTGGGAAGTGCCCGCGGACGCAAAGACCGCCGTCAACGGCCGCTGGTGCCCGGGCCCCGGGCGCGCGCTGTTCGATGCGGTCAGGGCAGAGCTGGGAGACCTCCCGCTGGTGGCCGAGGACCTCGGCGAGATCACCCCCGACGTGGTGGCGTTGCGCAAGGAACTCGGCCTGCCGGGGATGGCGATTCTCCATTTCGCCTTTTCATCCGAACCGAGGTCGTCCTTCATTCCCTACGCCATCGCGCCCGATCTCGTGGTCTACACCGGGACTCACGACAACAACACCACCGTCGGCTGGTTCTTCGAGGACGCAACCGACGAAGAACGCGACATGCTTCGCCGTTACACAGGCGCGGCGGACGGTGAGATCCACTGGGACCTGATCCGACTCGCCTTCGCCTCGGTGAGCGACATGGCTGTCGTGCCCCACCAGGATCTGGTCGGGTTGGGCAGCGACTGCCGGTTCAACACGCCGTCGGTGGGCGAGGGGAACTGGCAGTTCCGCATCACCCCGCCGATGCTGGCGGAGGGAATTCAGTCCCGGCTCTTCGGGTTGATCGACGTGTACGGCAGAATGCCCGGCGTAGGGCCTGCCAACAGCTGAGATTCGCCGCGGCCTGACGGGTTGACTCCAACCTCCGACTGTTGCGTTAACTCTGTGTAAAAGACGTGGTCGGGGTGACGGTTCTCACGGGCCGACCGTTGCCACTCACATCCGAAGGATGAATACTGGATTCCATGAGATTTCGTCTCCCGACCCTCGCCTTCCTGACGCTTGCCCTGCTGGCTTCGGCGGTGGCGGATGCAACCACGATCGTCCCGGCGGCCGACCCCGGCGAACTGGCGCTGGACAGCCAGGCTGTCTTTCTGGCACGGGCCGGCGCGAGCACGGTCGTCGAGCGCTCGGGGTACCTCGCAACCACGACAGAGTTGGAAGTCGTGGAAGTCGTGAAGGGGCCGCTTGAAGTCGGTGATGTCACCACCACGATCACCCCCGGTGGAGCAAGGGACGGGGTTGGTTGGGCTGTGGCGGGCGCGCCAATTCTCGCTTCGGGCGAAACCTACCTGTTCTTCGCCGACCGGGGCCAGGACGGGCTCTGGAGGTCGCGTTTGATGGCCGAGAGCGTCTTGCGGAGGGCCACTGCCGAGGGGGGAATTGTGACGCTGGTGCCGCTTGCGGAGGCGCGCCAGATCGAACGTATGACCGGGTTCGGAAAAAATGCCGCCCTGGTTCCCGGGCCGGTGGAAGAGCGACGGTTCATCGACGCACTGCGAAAGAGGGTTGGGGGTGTGCCCGGGTGGAGCTGGTCCAACCTCGTCGTCCTCGACGACGGCGCGGCTGTCGCGGCCAAGGTCGCGCCCTCGGGCTGTGTTTTCATGACGTACCCCGAAGACAACCTCCCGATCCGGTGGCGGAAATTCGACAACGGCGGGTCGCAGACGATCGCGGCCGAGTCGGCGGGTGATCCTCTGTTACCGGGCGGGGGCTTCGACGAGCTGCAGAGTGCGTTGTCGAGGTGGAATGCAGTCTCGTCCACCAGTTTGAGCGTCGGCTATGGAGGCGCGACCGCAGCCCCTCCTGCGACCTGCACCGACAACACCGACGCAACCAGGAACGCAGTCATTTTCGACGACCCGTGCGACGAGTTGCCGGACCTGAGCAACTGTTCGGGAACGTTGGCTCACGGGGGGCCCTCGTTCTACACCTCGTCCTATTCATTTGACGGGCAGCAGTGGCACGAGGCTGTGCAGTGGTTTGTGGTCGTCAACAACGGTACCGGTGATTGCCTGTCGTCGACCACCTACGAATTGATGCTCACGCACGAACTCGGCCACGGCCTCGGTTTTGGTCACGTCGCGGACCCGAACGCCTTGATGTACGCCAACTGCTGCAACCCGCATACCTCCCTCGACAACTCGTGCGCCCAATACCTGTACCCGCTCGCGGCGCCGACCCCGACAGCGACCCCGACAGCGACGCCGACGCCGACTCCGACCTCTGTGGGACCGACGGCGACCCCGACCCCGACCCCGACGCCGACTCCCACCGCCACGCCCCCCACTCCAAGCCCGACGCCGACGCCCACCGGCGGCCGGTCAGCGACGGTGATGGTGCCGGTTGTGGTTCACGACGAGGGCGAGGGGGGCACCTCGTGGCGCTCCGACGTCGTGGTGACCAACCGCAACCCGAAGCTCCAACAACTGCGCTTCACCTATTTCTCCAGCGACAAGGCCAGGTACGAGGTGACCAGGACCCTGCCGGCATTTGCGACCCTGCTGCTCGAGGACCTCGTGAAGTCGTTGTTCGGGGCGGGCGACGGCAAGGGGCCCCTCACGGTCGAGGTGCTGACCCAGGGCACCGAGCCGCCGGTGGTGGTCTCGCGGGCGTACTCCGAAAACACCTTCGGCAACCTCGGATCGGGTCTGCCGGCCGACGTCACGGCGTCGACGGCCGTCGTCGCCATGCCCGGTCTCTTCAGCGACGACGAACTGCGATCGAACATCGCCGTCACCGCCGATGCCGCCGATGTCGTGGCGACTTTCGACCTCTACCGTGGGTCGGAGGGCATGGTGACCGGGGGTGTGACGCGGAAGATCGAGGCCGGCGAGCAGAAACAGTGGTCGATCGCGCAGCTCTTCAGGAACTGGTCGCTTGACGGGGTGCCGATGACCGTCCGGGTGTCGCTGTCGCAGCCCGGCATCGCCTTTGCGTCGCTGGTGGACAATGCCTCAACCGACTCGGTCGTCTATCTCGGCAAGGAGCCCGCCCGTACCTGGGTGGTGCCGGTGGTGGCCCACCTTTCCGGCGAAGAGGGGACCTTCTGGAGCTCGTCGGTGGCGATCTGGAACGCCGAGGGAACGACCACCACCGTGGATCTCGAGTACCTGCCCGAAAAGACCGACAACTCGGACGGCGGGTTGCGCGCGGCCTTGATCTACCTCGGCCCCCACACCACCAGGAATCTCGACGACGTCCTCTACAACGAGTTCGGGATCGACGACGGCAAGGGCGTGCTCGTGGTTGACGGCAATCAGCCGATCACTGTGACCTCGCGGGTCTTCACCGACGGCCCGCAGGGCGGGACTTCGGGCAACGGCGTGCGCACGGTCCCGGTCTCGGCGATGAAGAGCGGGACCGCGGTGCTGCCGGGAGTGCGGATGGTCGACGGCTACCGCACCAACGTCGGTTTCGTCACCGGCGGCCAGGGCACGACGTTCACCTGCAAACTGTATGACAGCGACGGGACCCTGCGGAAGCAGGGGTCCGTGACGGTGCCGGCGTGGTCGCTCAAACAGCGCTCGGTCGAGCAGATCTTCGGCGGCAGCGGCTATCAGGTGCCCGATCCGGTGGGGATGATCACGGTCGAGAGTGCGGCGGACTTCCTGGCCTATCTGACCGTCATCGACGGCACCGCGCAGGATCCCATCTTCGTCATGCCGCAATAATTCGCCGGCCTCGGAGGCCGACGAATTATGGCGTCCCTCGCGCGCTCGGGACGATTCAAGGCAGCCGTCCCGGCTGCCTGTGGTTTCTTTCGGATTCGCGTTGCGAAAAAGTTGAGGCACGAGATCGTCGGTGAAGGTGGGCTGAAGCCCACCCTACGATTCCGCCCTTGAGACGGCCCGAAGGAGGGTGGGCCTTGGCCCACCTTCAGGGTCGATCGGCCCTCTTGTGGAGGCAGCCGTCCCGGCTGCCTGTGGTTTCTTTCGGATTCGCGTTGCGAAAAAGTTGAGGCACGAGATCGTCGGTGAAGGTGGGCTGAAGCCCACCCTACGATTCCGCCCTTGAGACGGCCCGAAGTAGGGTGGGCCTTGGCCCACCTTCAGGGTCGATCGGCCCTCTTGTGGGGCAGCCGTCCCGGCTGCCATGTGGGCACGATCCATAACTCAACACTCAAAACTCAAAACTAAGAACTCTCTCCAATTGCTTCCAACTGCTCGGCGACCAGCCCCTTGACGAGCGGCACCTTGTAGCCGTTCTCGGACAGCGGCTCGGCGCCGGCGACGGCGGCTTCGGCTGCGGCCGCGATGGTCGCGGCGTCGAGCGTCTTGCCGGTGATGGCGGCCTCGACTCCGGTCGAGCGCCACGGCACCGGCGCCACGCCCGAGAGAAAGACGTCCGCCGAGGTCACGGTGTCGCCGTCGAAGACCAGGGCGAGCGCGACGCCCGCCAGGGCGAAGTCCCACGCCTGCCGGGTCCGCGCCTTGCGGTAGGACGTTCGCAGACCGGCCGGAGGCGGTGGGATCACGATCTCGGTGACGACCTCGTCGACCTCGAGCACGGTCTCGCGCCGCGGATCTTCGGAAGGCGGGACCAGGAACTTCTCGACCGCCACCGAACGGTTGGCGCGCCCCCCGGAGATGCGGCACACGGCGCCGAGAGCGGCCAGCATGGGAGCGGTGTCCGACGGGTGGACGATGTAGCAGAGATCGCCGCCGAAGATGCAGTGGTACTGGTTTTCGCCCGCGTAGGCGTAGCACAGCTCGCCGCCCTTGCGCAGACAGTCGAAGTCGCCGCGGTAGTACCAGCAGCGCGGCTTCTGGCAGATATTGCCGGCGATGGTGCCCTGGTTTCTGAGCTGCGGGCTGGCCACCGAGACCGCGGCCTGGGCGAGCCCGGGGTAGCGCGCGGCGACGGTCGGATCCGACGCCACCTCCGCGATCGTGGTCAGCGCGCCGATCCGGAGGCCGCCGTCGGAGCCGGTACGGATGCCGCGCAGTTCGTCGATGGCCGAGAGCGACACCACCGTGTCGGCGATCAGGATCCGGTCGCGCAGACACCCGAGGAGATCGGTGCCGCCGCCGTGAACGAGGGAGGGGCGGTCGTCGAGGACCGCGAGCGCTTCGTCGAGCGACGTGGGGCGGGTGTAGGTGAACTTCGGAAGCATCTCAGGCCTCCTTTCTCTGCTCGGCCAGCAGCCGCGCCAGTTGGGTCGGGTTGAGCGGGGTGTCGGTGACCCGGATGCCGATGGCGTTGCAGACGGCGTTGGCGATCGCCGCCGCGGTCGGGATGGTCGCCGGCTCGCCGAGGCCCTTGGTGCCGGTCGAGTTGAACTCGTTGTCCGGGTGGTCGATCGGCGTCGACCGGTGTTCGAGCGCGACATCCATCATGGTCGGGATCTTGTAATCGTGGAAGTTGGGGTTGACCATCTTCCCGGTCTGCCGGTCGAGCACCCGTTCCTCGGTCATGCCGAACCCGACTCCCATGGCGATCCCGCCGAAGACCTGGTTGTCGTAGGTCAATGCGTTGAGGACGCGGCCCGAGTCGTGGGCGCCGAGGAAGCGCAGCAGGCGGGTCTCGCCGGTGCGGGTGTTGACCTCGACCTCGCAGAACTGCGCCGCGAAAGGCCAGGTGGCCTTGCCCTCGGGGTTGGGCCCGCGATAGCCGGTGCCGACCACCACACCCTGGCGCTCGAGGCGCTCGAGGCCGGTGACGGCGACGGTTTTCCCGGTGTCCGTCCGGCTGACGATGTTCTCACCTCGCAGTTCGAGTTCGGAGGCGCTGACCTCGAGCTGCTCCGAGGCCATCTGCAAGAGCTGCCGCTTGACCTCGAATGCCGCCGCGAGCACGGCGGGTGAGTCCGAGGGGACCGTCTTGCTGCCCCCGGACGAGGTGGCGTACTGGGTGGTGGCGGTGTCGGCGTGCTCGATCTGGATGCGATCGATCGCCATCCCGAGCTCCTCGGCGACGATCATCGCGGCCCACGTCTTGGTGCCGGTGCCGATGTCCGAGGCGCCCATGTTGAGGTTGACGCTGCCGTCGGAGTAGAGCTTGACGATCACCGTCGACGGCGGCCCTCCGGCGTATCCCCAGAAGCAGGCGGCCACGCCGACGCCGCGGCGCCACGCGCCCTGTTCGGCGTCACGGGTGCGGGCCTCCTTCCAGCCGAAGGCCTCGGCGCCCAACCGCAGGCAGGCCGCGAGCTGGTTGGAGGTCAACGGCACTCCATCGCCGGACTGGACGACGTCGGCGATATTCTGCAGACGGAACTCAACCGGGTCGATGCCGAGCTTTTCCGCCAGTTCGTCGATCACCTGTTCGAGGGCCCACGCGCACTGCGGGAACCCCGGCGCGCGCATCGGCCGCGCCCGGCCGGCGTTGATGCAGACCGTGGTGTCTTCAGCGCGGAGGTTGGGGCAGCGGTAGAGGTAGGCGGCCATCGTGCTGGTGGACGCGCCGGACGGGTAGGCCCCGCCCGACCCGAGGCTCTTGTAGTCGACGGCGGTCAGGGTGCCGTCGTTTTTGGCGCCGATCTTGAGCGTGATGGTGTTGCCGGGCCGGTTGCCGGTGATGCGGAAGCAGTCCTCGCGCGGCAGGAAGATCTTGACCGGGCGCCCGGTCGTGCGCGACATCAGAGCGGCCATCACGGTGTACTTTCCGAGCTCGAGCTTGGCGCCGAAGCCGCCGCCCATGTAGTGGCCGATGACGCGGACGTTGGCCATCGGCAGCTTGAGAGCCTGGGCCAGACCTTCCTGGATCGTGTACACGCCCTGGGTGCTGTCCCACACCGTGAGCCGGTTGCCGTCCCACTTCGCCACCGAGCCGTGCGGCTCCATCGGGGCCTGGATCTCACACGGCGTCCGGAACGTGCGCTCGACCACGACGTCGGCCTCGGCGAACCCGGCCGCGAGGTCGCCGCGCTCGCGCACCGACGGTTCGCCGACGAGGTTGCCGCCCTCGATCACGGGGGGCGCTGTCGGTTCGAGCGCGGCCGCATCGTCGATGACAAAGGGCAACACCTCGTATTCGACCACGATCGCACGGATGGCGTCGGCGGCCTGCAGGGGAGTTTCCGCTGCCACCGCCGCCACCTCTTCGCCCTCGCAACGGCAGTGAGGGTCGAAGAGCCGTGAGTAGGAGGTGCCGCCGCGGCTGTACCACGGGATGTCGGTGCCCGGCGATTTCGCGGTGAGGACCGCCCGCACGCCGGGCATCTTCTCGGCCGTGCTGGTGTCGATGCTCTTGATCCTGGCATTGGCGTGCGGGCAGCGGAGGATCGCGCCGTGCAGCATGTCGGGCAGCATCACGTCGTGAGGATAGGTGGCGGTCCCGCTGACCCGCTCGTAGGCGTCGACGCGCGGCTCCCTCGTGCCGACGATCTCGGTGGGGTTCCAGGGCGCGGGTTCGTCGCTCGGGGCCGGCGTTTCCGGTTCCTTGCCGTTGAGCCAGTAGGGAGATTCGTGTCTCATGACCTTCCTCCCTTCTTTGCCTCTGCAGCGCCGGCGACCGCGTTGACGATGTGGACGTAGGCGCCGCACCGGCAGAGGTTGCCGCTCATGCCGTGCCGGATCTCGTCGGTGGAGGGGGAGGGGTTGGCCCGCAGCAGGCTCTCGGCCGCCACGATCTGGCCGGATGTGCAGTATCCGCACTGGAAGCCGTCGTGGGTGACGAAGGCCTGCTGGACCGGACCCAGCTCTTCACCGGTCAGCAGACCCTCGATC
This sequence comes from Candidatus Sulfomarinibacteraceae bacterium, assembly GCA_963714895.1. Lineage (GTDB taxonomy): Bacteria > Acidobacteriota > Thermoanaerobaculia > Thermoanaerobaculales > Sulfomarinibacteraceae > Sulfomarinibacter. The sequence continues at coordinate 168,909 of CAVQQC010000025.1, read as the reverse complement.
GTCGTGATTTCGGTGCCTTCCGCCTCCATTGCGAGCATCATGCACGCGTAGCGCGCCTGCCCGTCGACGAGGACGGTGCAGCTGCCGCACTCGCCGCGCTCGCAGCCGGCCTTGGTGCCGGTGATGCCGAGGCGCTCGCGCAGGACGAAGAGCAGGGTCCAGCGCGGCTCGACCAGCAGCCGGTGGAGACGCCCGTTGATGGAGAGCGCCACCTGCATCATCTCGTCGGGGTCGGTGATCTCCGGAATCGCCTCCGCCCGGCGCGCGACGCCGGTGGCGACGGCGGCTGCGCCCGCTCCGACCGATCCGAGGAAGCCGCGGCGGGTGACGCCACCCTCCTTCTTGAGTTGAGGATCACGCTTCTTGGCCATACGTCCCTCCTCGCGATGAGTCGCTAGAAAATATTGAGACTAAGTTGCTTTGATGCAAGCACATGGTCAGTATACGCGGTTCAACTCGGGGGAGTTGAACGTCGGGTGCTAGAGTGCCCGCCATGAACACCACAAACCCCGCGTCCAACCCTGTGATCGAGTCCATTCTCAAGGCGGTTGACGCCATGCCGTCGGCGGCGACCGTGGATGTCCGGATCGGTCCATTCTGGTCGGTCGTCAACACGACGGCGGGCGCGGGGATGGCCTCGACCCTGCGTCCCCAGGCTCACGTCCACGGCACGGTTCCGATCGCCGACGCCGGGATGCTCAGCGAGCGTACGCCTGTCGAACTGGCGGGCCTCCTGCGGTCGGCGTCGACACCCGAGGCCGCGGTCGGGTTGGCCGCGGTCAACGCTCTGTTCAATCCCTCCGCCCCGGCCTCTCCGGCGACAAGGCCCTGGCAGTGCTCGAAGAACGGGCCGCCGGCCGGAAGGTGGCGATGATCGGACGGTTTCCCTTTGCCGACCGGCTGCGAGAGCGGTGCGGGCAGCTCTGGGTCTTCGAACGCGGTCTCGACCGGCGGCAGGAGGACTTCGGCGAAGAGGCCATGGAGCAACTGCTGCCACAGGCCGACGTCGTAGCGGTGACCGCGACGACCCTGCTCAACCGCACCCTGCCCGGGGTGCTCGCCTGCGTGCGGCCCGACACCTTTGTGATGATGCTCGGTCCCTCGACACCCCTGACGCCGGTTCTGTTCGACTACGGCTTCGACGTCCTCTGCGGCACCGTCATCGACGACCCCACGACCGTCCTCCGCGCCGCCGGTGAAGGAGCCGTGACCAGCCAGATCACCGGCGTGCGACGGGTTTCTATGTGGAAAGGGGACAATTCAACGCAGAGTCGCGGAGACGCAGAGACGCGGAGGATTTGATTTTGACTCAGACGGACGAGGGCCGTGAAGCACCGTTCGAAATCAACGACGTCAGTGGCGCAATCGTTGATGCCGCGATCGAGGACGGATACGACCATCAGATTCGAACGTGAGCCGCGGAGCGGCGACAGAGAGTAGCCCGGGGCGTGAGCCCCGGGAATCGGGGTCCCAGTATCCGAAAGCCCCAGGGGGGCGACAGATCCAGCCCGCGATGGGGTCTTTTCTCGCCGATTTTGAACAACTGTCGCCGCTCCGCGGCTTGGAGGGTTTTTTGTCCCTGTGTTCCTGGGGCTCACGCCCCAGGCTACAGCCTGTCGCTCCTTCGGAGCTCGTGTCTGACAATCCTACGACCGCACGTCTATCCGGATGAGCCAAACGTATTGACGTTGTAGAGTATCGCCTATGGGGCAACGAGATCTCCTCGGCCTGGCCGGTCTGATCCTCGCAGGGGGGAGAGGGCGGCGCTTCGGCGGGCCGAAGGCGTGGGCGTTGTTGCCGGACGGACGGACGTTTCTCGAGGCTTGCGGCGCCTGCCTGAGGGATGCGGGGGCGGTTCGGGTGGTCGCGACGCTGCCTCCCGAGACTTCGGAACCTGGAATCGCCGGACTGCAGCCGCTGTCGCTGCCGGTGCCGGGTCTCGACATGTTCGGGTCCCTGAGGATCGGTTTGACCCACCTCGTCCAGAGTGAAGACTGGGAACGTCTCGCAGTGTTGCCGGTCGATCACCCGCTGGTTCGACCGGAGACGGTTCGCGCGTTGGCCGCCGCGGACGGGCGCGCAGTCATCCCGTGCTACCGGGGCAAACACGGCCACCCGATCGTCATCGCGCGCGATGTTGCGGTGTCAGTTGTGTGTGGTGATTTCACGGGACCCACGATGCGGGAGGTGCTCCGAGCCGTGGGTTCCGCCGACGTCGAGGTCGACGACCCCGGCGTCACCGCCAACTGCAACACTCCCGCAGCTTTGAGCGAAGCGCTGAAAGCTGCGAGTTCTTAGTTTTTAGTTCTTGAGTTTTTAGTTCCCGTTCCTCCACCTCTTTTCTCCGGATGGGCCGTACAAAACTAAAAACTCAAAACTAAAAACTCAAAACTATATCGGGGTTCGCATCGTGACGAACTCCTCGGCCGCGGTGGGGTGGATGCCGATGGTGCGGTCGAAGGTGGCTTTGGTGGCGCCGGCCTTGAGGGCGACGGCGATGCCCTGGATGATCTCGCCGGCGTCGGGGCCGACCATGTGGACCCCGAGGACCCGGTCGGTCGGCCGATCGACCACCAGCTTCATCATGGTCTTCTCGTCGCGGCCCGACATGGTGTGGAGCATCGGCCGGAACGAGGAGCGGTAGATCACCACGTCGAAGCCCTCGGTCCGGGCCTCGAACTCGGTGAGACCGACGGTGCCCACCGACGGTTGGCTGAAGACCGCCGACGGCACGTTGGTGTAGTCGACGATGGTGGGGTTGTTCTTGAAGACGGTCTCGACGAACGCCATGCCTTCGGCCAGGGCCACCGGGGTCAGGGCGATGCGGTCGATCACGTCTCCCAGGGCGTAAACCCCCGGCACGCTCGATTCCAGGAACTCGTCGACGATGATCGCGCTCCTCGCGTCCAGCTCGACCCCGATCTCCTCGAGACCGAGACCGGCGGTGTTGGGCACCCGTCCGGTGGCGCACAACATCAGATCGGCCTCCACCGTGTCGCCGGTGCTGAGGTCGGCCGCGACCCTGCCGTTCTTCTTTTCGATTTTGTTGATGACGGTGTCGAAGCGGAGTTCGATGCCCCGCTTTTTCATCTCGAGTGCGAGAGTGTTGCGCACGTCGTCGTCGAAACCGCGTAGGAAGAGCGGACCGCGGTAGTTCAGAACGACGTCGCTTCCGAGTCCGTTGAAGATGCCGGCGAACTCGACGGCGATGTAGCCGCCACCGGTCACCAGGACCTTTTTCGGTTGCCGTTCGAGGTGGAAGACCTCGTCCGAGGTGATGCCGCACTCCGCTCCCGGGATCGGCGCCTTGAACGGCCGTCCGCCGGTGGCGATGAGGATCTTGTCCGCGGTGAAGCTCCGCCCGGCGACATCGAGGGTGTGGCGATCGCGAAAGCTCGCCCTGCCTTCGATGATCTGCACCCCGGCGCCCTCCAACAGATTGCGGTAGATGCCGTTGAGACGTGCGATCTCGCGGTCCTTGTTGGCGATCAGGGTGGCCCAGTCGAACGTCGGTGAGGGCACCGTCCACCCGAAACCGGCGGCGTCGGCGGCGGCCGCCGAGAACGCCGAGGCGTACACCATGAGTTTCTTGGGGACGCAGCCGAGGTTGACGCAGGTCCCGCCGAGCCTGGATGCCTCCGCGACGGCGACTCTGGCGCCGGTTGCTCGCTGCCATCCTCGCGGCCCTCACGCCACCCGATCCCGCACCGATGACGAAAAGGTCGAAGTCGTAATTGCTCATCGGGACATCCTAACGCCCCAGACGTCCCCGGGGGAGCAATTACTCAGAATTTTGAATTTTTAATTATGAATTTTGAATTCCATCTGGTCATCCGACCAGCGGGAACGGAAAATCCTCTCGGAGAGAGGGTATCGTCTCAAAAGAACACCCACCCCCGGCGCGGGACGGGTGGCTGGAAATTCAAAACTCAAAACTCAAAACTAAGAACTAAGAACTCTACTCCGGCGAGGAGACGGACACCTCCCCCGCACGCGGCCCCACCTCGCCGGAGTACTCGAACTTCAATTGTCGGTAGGGAGTCGGGTCCGCAATTCAAAACTCAAAACTCAAAACTAAGAACTTTCTTCCGAGTCCTGCTTGACGACTTCGAGGTTGATCGTGACTTCGACGTCGTCGCCGAGGACGACGCCGCCCTGGTCGAGGGTGCGGTTCCAGGACACGCCGAAATCCTGACGGTTGATCGAAGTGGAGATTTCGTAACCGGCGCGGGTTCCGCCCATCGCCTGGATCTCGCCGAGATAGTCGACGTTGAGGACTACCGGGTTGGCCACTCCGCGCATGTTCAAAATGCCGGCCACGACGTAGGTGTCGCTGTCCTTCTTCGTGATCTTGCTGCTTTTGAACGTGATTTCGGGGTATTTCTCGACATCGAAGAAATCGGCCGACCGCAGGTGGCCGTCGCGTTTTTCGTTGTCGGTGTCGATGCTGGCCGTTTTGATCGTGAACTCCACGCTGCTGGCGTCGAGGTTCTCGAAAATCGGCCGTGATCTTGCCGTCGAACTCGCTGAAACTGCCCGACACCTTGGCGACCAGGTGACGGACCTTGAACCCGACATTCGAGTGAACCGTATCAATCGAGTAGGTGCCCTGGGCGGCGGCGGGAACCGCACCAAGCAGGGCCACGAGGGCGATGAGGGTCAGTGTCTTGCGCATTTTTTCCTCCAGAAGGGTCTTTTTGTTGACGTTTCAACCTGCAGAGCGGGAAAACAGCGATGCCCCCTTCATCATTCCTGAATATTTCTTGAGGCAGGAAATGGTATTTCCGGGGCGAGGTGGTTACTATCTGCCAAAGCGGCACCGGAAATCCGGTGGCGTGGCAGAATCGAAGACTCTGAAACGGCCCGAAAATCGGAAATCATGCGATCGCGACTATTGTTCGCCGTTGAGGGCCGTCTCATGGCAGCGAACTTGCTAGGGTAGGAGTGTGCGTCGGGAATCGACCTTTTTTCGCCGAGCGCTGGAGATCTCGATTCTCCTGCACCTGCTGCTGATCTTCTTGATCGTGCCGCGGGTGCAGCAGCTATGGCCGGTATCTGACGCCTCCGCCGTGGAGTTGCCGCCGGTGCCGCCGGATCAACGCGAGCCCCTCGATTTCGAGTTCGTCGATCTGATCGAGGAAAGAGAGGAAACGCCGGATTCAGACCGGGTGCCGCTGTCGGACCTCGACCGCCGGGCCCACGGCGGCGAAGGCGAGGCGGCGAACCGTCCGGCGACGGCCGGCAACACCCCGCAACTGGTGCAGGCGGATGGAGGGCAGGTCTTCGGTGCCGGGATTCCTCCCCAGCCCCAGGGTCAGCAGGTGCCCCGGGTCCCACCGCCCCAACAGCCTCAAGAACAGCCCCAGGAGAGACCGCGCGAACAGCAGCCGGCCGAGCAGAGAGACGAAGGCGCCGGGGAGAAGGTCCCCGAACAGAAACAGCAGCCGGCCATCCAGTTGCCGCCACCCGGGTCCTGGGCCCTGCCGCCGGATCAGGGCGGTCTGCCGGAAATGCCGGATCTTGACGACGGCGGACAGGTGGACACCGGCGGACTGTCCTTCGACACCCAGTGGTACGACTGGGGCCCTTACGCCAAGGCGATGCTCGCCAAGATCCGCCGCCATTGGAAAATTCCCGACATCGCGATGATGGGCGTCGAGGGCGTGGTCAAGATCAGGTTCTTCATCGAGCGCGACGGCACCGTCACCGGTCTCCAGATCATCGACGAGTCGGGAAAGCCGCCGATGGACTTTGCCGCGCGCGACGCGATCGGCACCTCGTCGCCCTTCGAGCCCCTGCCGATCGACCTCGGCGGCAGCGGTCGCGAGGGTGTTACGATCACCTTCCTTTACAATACGGGCCGCCCGGGCAGCGGGCGCTGAGACGAAGACGAACAGGAGTTCCTAGTGGTCGATATTCTGATTTCCGGCGGTCCGGTCATGATTCCCCTCGGCATCTTGTCGATGGTGGCCCTGGCGATCATCATCGAACGATTGTGGGTTTTGCGGCAGTCGAATTTCCTCCAGGCGGCCACCGTCCAGACGCTGTCGGGGTTGCTTGCAGGCGGCAAATTCCGTGGCGCGGTGGATTTCTGCCACCGCCACCCGGGGCCGTTCACCGGTCTCGTGACCGCGTTGGTTGAAAACCGGAACGCCCCCTACGAAGAACTCAAGGAGATTCTCGAGGACACCGGCCGGCTGCAGCTCATGAGCCTCCAGCGCGGACTGCCGGCGCTTGCCACAATCGTTGCCGGAGCGCCCTTGCTCGGTCTGCTCGGGACGGTCATCGGCATGATCAAGATCTTCGCCGTGGTGGCGACGGCGGGCTCGGGGATCACCGAACAGCTGTCGTCGGGCATCTCGCAGGCGCTGATCACCACCGCTACGGGTCTCGTGATCGCCATCCCTGCCCTCTTCACGCAGTCCTACCTCGAATCGCGAGCGGTCGCGATCCTGTCGGAAATCGAGGCCCAGATCCTCGACTTCCTGCACCTGGTTCGCGAACGTGCGGCGGATCAGGAGGAGGCAGTCTGATGCGTCTGGCACCGGTTCGCGGCAGCCGCAAGCCCGAGATCCAGATGTCGCCTCTCATCGACGTCATCTTTCTATTGCTGATCTTCTACGCGGTGACGACCCAGTTCGTCGCTGACGAGCGCCTCAAGCTCAAGCTCCCGGAGGCGAAGACCGCCGAGGATGCCGGGATCAACCGCGACGAGAGGCCGCCTCTCGTGACCATCGCCGCTGATGGATCGATCTGGATCGACGATGCGATCGTGCCCGACGGCGAGCTCGAGAATCGGATCAAACAGCTGGTCGAACGCGCGCCCGAGGACGGCATCATCCTCAAGGGCGACGAGGGCGCTGACTACGGCGTTGTCGTGCGCGTTCTGGATCTTGCCCGCGCCGCCGGCGCCAAGGGCATCCAGATGTCCGCCGATCGCCCCGCTGAGCCGCAGTAGCGGGGGAGGTCGGGGCCGTTTCCGGGGAGCGCCCGCCTGCCGCGGGCCCGGGGCCCGCGGCTTCGGTTGGATGAGGATGGCCTTCGAAAAGCGAGCGTTTCGAAGGCCATCCTCATCCAACCGGGCGCGACAGGGTCGCGCCGGGCGGGCTTTTCCTGCTTGAGGGTCGCGCTCGGTAAGTGTCCCGCCCCCGCCCCCCACCCACCCACCCACTGAAATCCCCGCGCTTCGCGCTGGCGGATTTCAGAGGGGCGAGGGCTTTTGACCTGGGCAGTGCCAGAGTTTGGATTCAGCACCTGCCGGAGAACTTAGGTGGTTTTTGTGGGGCAGGCGTCCCGCCTGCCGAGCGTCCGACTGAAGCGTCACCTCGAGCATGGCAGATGCTGACTCACCCTGCAACGGGTCTGAAGGTGGGCCGAGGCCCACCCTACGCCGGACCCCGATATCGAGCGGAATCGTAGGGTGGGCCTTGGCCCACCTTCAGAGATGTCGATTCATGACCGCGTGACCAGCTCCGCATCCGGCATCCTGCATCGAGCTCGATCTTCGGCTTCGGTGATCTCCGGCGTTCGACTGTCAGACTCACCGTCCGGCGTACACGTCGTAGAGTTCCCGCAGGCACGAGCGGATGTTGCCGCGGTGGCGGTGGAAGAGTTCGCCGATAGTCGGGCCGAGAGTGGCGGCATCGTCGGGAGCGAGATTGTGGACGAGGTCCTGCAGGAGATCGGGATCGGTGGTGCACTCGATCAGGGTCGGCAGGCGGCCGGGTTGGTGGAGGGTAGCTACGAGGCGGCGCGCGCGGCGGGTCGTGAGCAGAAAGTGGCGCCAGGCGAGAGGGCCGAGTTGTCCGGCGCTGTCGATCAGGATCGTATGGGCTGAGGTCACCGGAGTCGGGCAGCTGCCGGATCGCGGTGCGATAGGGCCGGGGATCGCTGCCTGGAATCCGTACCAGAAAGACCGGTGGCTTCAGACGGCAAGAGAGTTCTTCCAACAGCGTGGTCTTGCCGCTGCCCTTGAGGCCGACGATGGCGACCCTTCCGCCGAGGGCGTCGATGCGGCGTTCGACTTCGTTCCACGACATCGCGAGGCCGCGGTAGGGGAGGGCATCGACCCGGTGGCTTGCGAAGGGGTTGTCGGCAGGCCGGTACTGGAGGGGGCGGCTCGCGCTCACGAGATGTCGACCTCGACCGGTTGCGGTCCGATCGTGAGATCCAGGCGTTCGGTTTCGCCACCCGGCAGGAGGACCAGTTCGATGGCCCACGCCAGGGTGATGAGCTTGCCCGAAAACGAGTACGGCCCGCGGGGTACGTCGAACTCGAACGACCGGGTCCCGGAGGGTTCCGGACGGGCCATGTGCCGGGTCGTCACGACTTCGACGTCCTGGGCGCCGGTTCCCTGCGTGAACCAGAAGAGGCGGACCTCGATCGCCTCGGCCTCTTCATCGAGGTGCCAGGACACCGTGCCCTCGATCGTCTCGCCGGGTTTGAACCAGGTGCCGCCGTCACGAATCTCGATCGTCAGCATCTCACACGTCCTCGAGTCGAATGGGGTGGATCGTGACCGGGAAATTCTGGTCGACGTCGGGCCACCGCGGGATCTCACCGGCCACCTTGAGCTCCCACACCACCTTGTTGCTCGGGCCCGAAAAAGTGTGCATGGTGTCATCCGGGATGGACACCGCCGCGGACCCGCGTGGAATCTCCCAATCGTTGGTCGTGTCGACGAGGGTGACGGTGGCAAAGACCTCTTTTTCGATGACGGTGTCGGTGCCTCGCTGGTAGGTCGCCTCCTCCCTTCCTTCGAGGAAGATCCGCAGGTGGGTCAGGCGCGACGAACGGCCGGTGAAGATCCAATCGATGCGGAGTTCGTCACCGAGACACGGCTCGCCCCCCTGCAGGGTGATCCGTGGTCGGGGGTTGGCCAGGGCGAGGGTGTAGTGGCCGACAAAGGCAAAGGACGCCAGGCCGATCAGGACAAAGGGAATGATGAAGATGGTGAGGAACCAGTCGGGGTGGCCTGTCTGCCATCCCTTCCACGCCTGCCAGACGAAAATCGATACGATCCCGTTCCAGAACAGCGCGAAGAAGAGCGTGCCGGCCACTTTGCCGACCGGGCTCAGCTGGGGCTTCAAGGTGACGGGGGAAACTGCCGGGGTCGGCCTCTCAGATCTTCGGACTTCGTACGTGCCGCCGGCGTGGAGCTGCTTCCAGCCGAAACGCATCAACGCGGCGCCGGCAAAGAGAAACAGCAACGGCAGGAGACCGAGCAGGTGGAGGGGCCGGAATTCGCGTTCGAGCACCGACCGGGTCGGGTCAGCGGGGTCGATCCAGGCCGTGGAGCGGGCGCCCGCCTTGTAGTGGTCGCGCGTCGCCCGGGCCTCGGACCGGCCGGTGGAGAGGGCCGAAAAGAAGGTGACGCGATTCGAGCGCCAGTCGCGGCCGTGTGCCGAGTATTCGTAAAGCACATCGGCCCGGTAGGAAGTGCCGTCGTCGGTGGACCACGACCGCACGGTCGAGCGCACGATCGTACACGGTCGTGCTTCCCAGCCCTGAGACGCAATTGTCCTCGCACAGGGCACCGCGAAGAGGAAGGTGAAGACCGCTCCTCCCACCACCGCGAACAGCAGACCCAGTCCGATCATGAACCGGTGTCCGCGCCCCTTGGGTGCGGTCCCGGAGATCGACTGGATTTCGTCTTCTGGCGTCGGCGAGGATCCGCGCCATATGGCCCACAGCCCGACCGCACCGATCGAGACGAAGATCATCGGGAAGAGGACGACCAGAAAGATCCACGGCAGTTTCCGCTCGAGAACCGAGATGCCGGGGTGGGTGGGATCCACCCAACAAGATGCCGGGGCGCCGGGCTGGTACCGCGCCGCGAGGTCGCGTGCGCGGTCGTAGCTGGCGGTTGAACCGCTGCCGCGGGACAGTGTGTTGTTCTCGTACCTGCTGCCGTCGACCTCATAGCGATAGCGCACGAGGGGCCGGTAGGGATCCTCTTCATCATCAGTTTCGGCGACGGCGCTCGAAAGGATGGTGCACGAGGTCTCGTCCCACCGCCAAGGCGCGACCTGCTTGACCCCTTCGCCCACAATGAACACCACGAACAACATGCCCATGGCAAAGAACAGACCGAAGAAGAGCGTGCCGCAGCCCTTGCCCGCCACCCGGCCCGAGGCCGAGCCACCCGTCGCAGCGCTGGTGGTGAACCGGAGCTTCATTCGAAGAGCACCTATTCAATTCTAACCGTCGATCCTTTCTCATGGCCGTTCAACTGGATCCTGTCTGCGAGATGAGATGTGATCGCAGCACAAAGGGCAATCCGGTCGGCCTTCCCTCATCTCAGCCCTTGTATTCTGCGATCTACATTCCTAAGATGCTCCGTAGAGTCAACAGGAAAATCGATGTCTGAGACCTCACGTCTCGTCCGAAGAGGCCGGGTCGGTGACGCCGGCAAGGGGCGGTGCGCGTGGACGTCCTTTCCTCGATTGCCGGTGCGGTCGCCGACCGCCGATTTGAATCGGAACACATCGGAAGGAGAGGTGCGATGAGCATTCCCGTATTGGTCCTCGCTGCGTTGGTTGGTTGGTGCGGAACCCGGGGGCCGAGACCCCCAGGGCCCAAAGATCCGATCATCGGCATGGTTGGCGGTGTTGCGGCTGTGGTCTTCACGAGTTGGGGCATGGGTTATGGGGCGATGCCTTCCGCAATGGAGCTCGTCGTGCTCTCGATCGCAGCATTCGCCGGCGGCAGGTTCCTGATCGATGTCGTGAGTTTCTTCGGCGGAGCCAAGAATAGTCACTGAGCGGGTCCGGGAGCTCTCGTCGACGGGTGGCCCTCCTCGGTGGACTGAGGGCCCTGTTGTGCCGTCGCATCGATAGGTCCACGAGAAGGGCAGAGTTGTGGAAACGACGAGTCGAGTTGGAACCACCGTCGGGCACATCCGCATCACCCGGTTTATCGGCGCGGGAGGCATGGGTGAAGTGTATGAGGGGTTTGACGAGACCCTGCGCCGCCTCGTGGCGGTCAAGACAATCGGCGACGAGGCGCGACTCAAACCGACGGCGAAGGCCCGCTTTCTGCGCGAGGCGAGAGCGTTGTCGGCGCTGGACCATCCTCACATCTGCAAGATCTACGATTACGTCGAGGGCGACGAGAGCGACTTCCTCATTCTCGAGCATATCGAGGGCAGCAATCTCGCGGACGTCATCCCATCCGGTCTCGATCGAAACCAGAGGGCGAGAATCGCCGAGCAGATCGCTGACGTGCTCGTTGCAGCGCACGAGAAAGGGGTCGTGCACCGGGACATCAAACCCACCAATGTGATGCTGACGCGCGAGGGCGACGCCAAGGTCCTCGACTTCGGGCTGGCGCGTCTTGTCCGGCCCAAAACCGGGGACGGCGCCGGCTCGCGTTTCAGACATCCGGGACCGGCTGCACAACGGGAAATTGACCCTGCGGACTTCGAGGCCCCAACCCTGGGGATCACCGAGGCTGGGCGACTTCCGCCTCGTGATCGCGCCACCGAAGGGTCGGGCCCGGACACCATCAGAACGATTCGCGGCAGCGTCATGGGCACTCCGAGATACATGAGCCCCGAACAAGCCCGGGGCGAGGTGGCGACTGCGGCGAGCGACATGTTCTCGTACGGGGTGATGCTGCGCGAGCTTTTCACTGGGCAACACCCAGGTGAAACGGAGAGAGAACCATCGCACTCGCCGGATGCAACGGAGATCAACCGGCCAGGATCGATTCCCGGGCTCACCGGCGATCTGCGGGCATTGATAGAACGGCTCGAATCGCCGGCGCCGGGCGCCAGACCGTCGGCATCGGAAGCCCTCGATCGCCTGCGCTGGATTCGCGACAAGCCAAGGCGGCGCACGCGCCGGATTCTCGTCATAGCCGCCATCGTTCTCGCCTTTGTCGGCGGGCTCAAATACACCCTTGATCTCCGCCAGGAGCGGGCGCAGGCGATCGCGGCCCGAGACCAGGCGGAGGCGCTGGTGGATTTTCTGATTGGTCTCTTCGAGGTCTCTGACCCCGGCGAGGCGCGAGGTCGGACGATCACGGCGCGGGAGATCCTGAGCCGGGGAGCAGACCGGGTGGCGGCGGAACTCGGCGACCAACCTGCGACTCAAGCGAAACTGATGGAGACGATCGGAGTCGTCTACACCAAGCTCGGCCTTTATGAGGAGGCAAGGCCGCTCCTGAGCGCTTCCCTCGACCTGCGACGCGACGCAGTCGGCAGGGAGACGCTTGAAGTCAGCAGGAGTCTCCAGAGCCTGGCCGTGTTGAATGACCGAATGGGATTGTACGAGGAAGGGGAAGACTTGGCGCGTCGTTCGTTGGCCATCCGCCAGGCCGAGGTGGGTCCTGACAGCCTGGATGTCGCCGAAAGCCTCGACACTCTCGGTTGGTTGCTGGAAAGGCAGGCGAAGTACGGCGAGGCCGAAGAAGCGTTTTCCCGGGCGATAGCGATTCGCGAGGAGGTTCTGGGGCCCGATCACCCGGATGTGGCGGAAAGTCTGCGGGAGCTCGGGATTGTGCACCAGAGGCAGAATCGATACGAGCAGGCCGAGGTGTGCTACACGAGGGCGCTCGCCATCCGTGAGAAGGTGCTGGGGGAGGACCACCCGGAGGTCGGCGCGAGCGTCAACAGCCTCGCCTCGCTGTATTTCCTCCAAGGCAAAGTCGAGGAGTCCGAGGCCATGTATCGCCGGGCTCTGGGAATCCGGGAGAAAACGCTTGGTCCAGATCATCCCGATGTAGCGTTGGCCCTTAACAACATCGCCTATTTCGATCAGATACAGGGACGGAATGACGAGGCAGAGACCGGGTACCGTCGCGCCCTTTCCATCCAGGAAAAGTCCCTGGGCAGCGACCACCCCGAAGTGGCTGAGTCTCTGCGTCGGATCGGTGTCTTGTGTTCCGAGACCGGCCGGCCGGATGAGGCCGAGCGGGATTTTCGGCGTGCGGTTGCGATTCTCGAGGTCGGCGAATTTTCTGACAGCCCGCAATTGGCGATGGCGCTGCTCGATCTCGCGAGTTTTTTGGACGACGCGGGCCACTATGGAGAGGCGGACGAGATCGTTCTTCGTGCGCTCGATATCCAGGAACGGACGCTCGACCCCGAGGATGCCGTGATCGCCGAGAGTTGCTTCGGTCTCGCCCACCTGCGCCACCGGCACTTTGACCGGCTGGCCGAGGCCGTGCCGTTCTACAGTCGCGCCGTTGCCATCCTGGAAGACAAGGTTCCTGCGGATGACGCCTATCTGATCATGATTCTCGCGGACTATGCGAAGTTGCTTCGTGAGCTTGACCGCGATGAAGAGGCCCGGGCCCTCGAAGAACGAGTCCCTCCAGAGATCGTGAGCGCCGCCTCTTCGGTTCATTAGCGGTCGAGGGGCGGCGCGCCGTCGGGCGTTCAGGGCCCCGTCGTCGGCGCCCCACGAACGCCGCGTTCACAGTTGCCGGATATTCGCGTGCGGGTTCAACTCTCCGGCGGGAGGATAGGATGAATTCAAAATTCAAAATTCAAAATTGAGAATTCAAAATTAACTTCGTCAGCTCTCGTTCGCGTGCTCCACCCCGGTCCCCATCAGCGTGGCCACGTGGTCGTCGGCCAGGCTGTAGAAGACCATGCGGCCGTCGCGACGAGCGTTGACGAGGTCGCGGTCCCGCAGCAGGCGGAGCTGGTGGCTGACGGCCGATACCGACAGCTCTGCGAGGGCGGCGAGGTCGCACACGCACAGCTCGTCAGTGACCGTGAGGGCGTGCAGGATCTTGAGACGAGTGGGATCGGAGAGCGCGGAAAACAGCCGGCTCACGCGTTCAATCGTGTTGTCCGGGAGGGCCTTCTTCTGGACGAAGGCCACTTTCTTGGGGTCGATCTCATTGATGGTGCAAAGGTTTGACGTGAAATCAGATTCATTCATGTATTCATTCTCTCCGTTACCAGCGGCGACGTCAAGCTGCGGCAAAGGGCTCGTGGCAACTCGGGGCTTGACGGCGCGGTGTCCGGGCCTCGGCGTATACTACGAACCGGCCGGATCACAACACGTGGAGCCTCGATATGAACCTCCGCCGCTCGATAGCAATTGCGTGGTGTGCAGCACTCGCGACAGCCGCTACGGTTTCGGTTTTTGCTGACGAACCCGGTCGACAGTTCACCGCCACTGCCGTCATCACCGACTCGATGGGCACGCGCAGCATGCCGATGACCCTGATAGCCAACCGATTCACGTCGGTCGAGCAATCCAAACACCTCGGCGGGATACTCGAAGAGGGCGGCCAGGGCGCTCTGTTGGCCGCTCTCACCGGCCGGTCTGACGGCCAGATCATGTTGGGTGCGCTGCAAATGCCGGTGGCCCTGGTCGTGGTCGAGGAACACGATGGAGGCTATCGCTATCTCTTTCTCACGCCGCGCAGAATCCGGGTTGAGGAAACCACTCTCGGTGAGGACTCCCTCGATTACCCGTTCGGGCTTGCCGTTTTTGACGTTGATGACTTCGGCGACGGGGAGGGCCGGCTGCACGTCGAGGCCGCCCTCAGCATCGATGCCGACGGCCACATCGAGATCGATGACTACGACGGCGAAGACGGCCGTCTCGAGGACATCAGTCTGCTGGAGTCGATTCAATAAGCCCATGTAGTATTGGGCCGGGAGGAACCATGTCACAGCCGAAAGAGGGTAACGGATCGATCAAACGCCGAGATGTCCTGAAACTCGGTACGGCCGCTGCGGCGGGTTTCGTGGCCAAGAGCGTGATGGGCGAGACGCCGCAGAAAATGCCCGGCCTGCCCGACAACCCGAAAACGCCGGACGCGATGCCGACCCGCAACCTCGGCACGACCGGTTTTCAGGTCGGCATCTTCAGCCTCGGCGGACAGGCGGCGATCGAACAGGCGAACAACTTCGACGTCGCGGTGCCGCTGATCGAAAAAGCGCTCGATCTCGGCGTCAATTACGCCGACACCTCGGCCCGTTACGGCGGGGTGGAGGAGCGTTGGAGCGAACAGTACTTCGGTGAGGTCATGAAGACCCGGCGTTCGCAGGTCTACCTCGCCACCAAGACCCACGATCGCACCCGCGACGGGTCGATGAAGCTGCTCGAGCGCTCGCTCGAGCTGCTCAAGACCGATCACATCGATCTCTGGCAGATGCACAACCTGGCCCGCATGGACCAGGTCGACGAGGTCTTCGCGCCGGGCGGCGCCATCGAGGCCCTGATCGAGGCGCGCGATCAGGGGATCGTCCGCAACCTCGGGATCTCGGGCCACGCGGATCCCGACGTGCTGATCGCCGCCATCAAGAGGTTCGACTTCGACACCGTTTTGCTGGCCCTCAACGCCGCCGACCGCCACTATCTGAGCTTCAAGAACGAGCTCCTGCCGTTGGCGGTCGAGAAGGAAATGGGGATCATCGGGATGAAGATCCCGGCCAGGGGCCTCATTCTCTCGTCGTGGAAGGCCCCGGAGGATCCGAAGTCGAGATACGCCGACACGGTGCCCGGGACCCTCAACATGCGGGAGGCGATGCGCTACGTCCTGTCGCTGCCGGTGAGCACGGTCATCGTCGGGTGCGATTCCATCCAACAACTCGAGGAGAACGTCGAGATCGCCCGAACCTTCAACCCGCTCAATGAGACCCAGATGGCGGAACTGGAGGAACGCACCGAACCGGTCCACAAACAGGCGCTCTTCTTCCGCCGTAGTTGACCGCGATGGTCCGTTTTTTCACCCTCGCGTTGTGTGTCGTATTCGGGTTGTCGGCTCCTGTCGTCGGGGCCGGCGACGAACCGACGATGGACGCGGCGACCGTCGACCGGTTCGCGGCGCTGGCTCTGGAGTGCATCCACCAGGAATACCCCAACAAGATCTCGCACGTCCTCCAGTCCGACAAGGACGTGGCGCCGCCGCGCGATTTGACGCCGGCCTTCTACGGCTGCTTCGACTGGCACAGTTCGGTCCACGGCCACTGGATGTTGGTGCGGCTGAGCAAGACCAACCCCGATGCCGAGTTCGCTTCGGCTGCCCGCACCGGTCTCGCGGCAAGCTTGACCAAAGAGAATCTCGCAGCCGACGCCGTGTATCTGGCGGGCACGGGGCGGGCATCGTTCGAACGCCCCTACGGTCTCGCCTGGCTTTTGTGCCTCGCCGAGGAACTGCGGCAGTGGGATGACGACCAGGCCCGGCAGTGGTCCGAAAACCTGGCGCCGCTCGAGGCCGAAGGGGCGGCCCGTTTTCGCACCTGGCTCCCCAACCTGTACTACCCGATCCGCACCGGCGAGCACAGCCAGACCGCCTTTGCCTTCGGTCTGGTGCTGGACTGGGCGCGGGCGGTCGGCGACGAGGAGATGGCCGATCTGGTCAAGGGCAAGTCCCTCGGGTTCTACCTCGAGGACGACGCCTGTCCGCTCGGCTACGAGCCTTCCGGTCAGGATTTCCTTTCGCCGTGTATCGCCGAGGCCGATCTCATGCGGCGGATCCTGCCGTCCGGGCAGTTTTCGGTGTGGCTCTCGAACTTCCTGCCGGTCATCCCGACCGACGGCAGCGCGGAGTGGCTGCCCGTCGGCATCGTGACGGATCGTTCCGACGGCAAACTGGCCCACCTCGACGGTCTCAATTTGAGCCGGGCGTGGATGCTCGAGGGGATCATCGCAGGGCTTCCCGATGACGACCCGCGCGTGCCCTCTCTACAGGCCGCCGCCGACGCCCACCGCGCCGTGGGACTGGCTGCGGTGACGGGCGAACACTACGAGGGCGGCCACTGGCTCGGCAGCTTCGCCACCTACCTGGTGACTGCCAAGGGCAGGTAGAGGTCGTTTGAACGTCGCGACGTTCAAACGTCGGGCCTACCCAGTGATCCCCGAGTTCGAGCGATCCCCGGCACCAAGCGAGATGGAGCGACTCACGACACCAAGCCCCGCAGGGGCGACAGAATGTAGCCCGGGGCGTGAGCCCCGGGATTCCAGGCAAGAAATGAGCCCAAGCCGCGGAGCGGCGACAGGGGCTGGTCGTCGACGGCCATGGTTCGCGCCGCGGCGGGAATCTGTCGCCCCCCTGGGGCTCGACCCTTATTTGTTGCTGTGGGTGCCGGGGCTCACGCCCCGGCCTATTCTCTGCCGCCGCTCCGCGGCTCTCTCCTTCCAGCGTGGAAGAGCGGATCAGCTCGACTGGTTCCGGATGAATCTATATGGCCGGGTTGTGGGGCAGCCGTCCCGGCTGCCGAAAGGGTGGACGGGCGGCGTGGATGGGATCGATGAAATCTGAGGCTCCGTGGCAAATCTGGATCGACACCGGCGGTACCTTTACGGACTGCATCGCGGTCGATCCCCGAGGCGCAATTCACCGGTGCAAAGTACTGTCGAACGGCTCGCTTCGCGATCGCGTGGAAAGCGTCGACGAGGACGGTACGATCCGATTGCGAGACGCGGCGTCTCTTCCTCCCGGTTTTCTGACCGGCTTCCGGTTTTCGGTGTTGGGAAGCCGCGGGGCGGGAGAGGTGATCGACCACGACCCTGCCACAGGTGCGCTCCGACTCACGGGTGAGGTGGCGCAGAGCCTCGCGGAAGGCTCGCCGGTCGAACTGCTTTCGGGTGAAGAGGCGCCGCTCCTCGCTGCCCGTCTGATCACCGGCACCGGGCTTGCCGAACCGCTTCCAACGATCGCCATGCGGCTGGCCACGACACGCGGCACCAACGCGCTGCTCGAGCGGCGGGGCGCGCGGACCGTCCACTTCACTACCGAGGGTTTCGAGGACCTGCTGCAGATCGGCGACCAGCACCGGCCCGAACTGTTCGCGCTCCATATCGAGCGGCCCGCACCGTTGCCCGAAGAGGTCATGGGCGTTCGCGAGCGTCTCGCTCACGACGGCCGCGTGCTGGTGGCACTCGACCGCGGGGCCGCGCAACGGAGAATCGACGATTTGAGGAATCGCGGTTTCCGCTGCGCCAGCATCACCCTGCTCCACGGCCACCGCAACCCCGCGCACGAAATGGAGCTGGAAGAGATGCTGGCGGCGGCCGGTTTCGATTACGTGGCGAGGTCGAGCGCGCTGAGCCCGTTTCAGGGGCTGTTGCGGCGTTCGCAGACCTCCGCCGCCGACGCCTACCTCGGACCGGTAATCTCCGACTATCTGCGGGCGGTCGACCGTGGGCTGGGCGCGGGGCGCGAAAGTCTCCACGTCATGACCAGCGCCGGCGGGTTGGTGACCCCGGGGTGCTATCGGCCGATGGACAGCCTCCTGAGCGGACCGGCTGGTGGCGTCGTCGGCGCCTCGATCACCGGCCGGCAGTTCGGTGTCGACAAGGTGATCGCGTTTGACATGGGCGGGACCAGCACCGATGTGGCGCGGTTCGACGGCGATTTCGAGTACGTCTTTTCGCACCAGGTGGGACCGGTGACACTCGCGACCCCTGCCCTCGCCATCGAGACGGTGGCTGCCGGGGGCGGTTCGATCTGCCGGGTCGAGCAGGGACGGTTGGCGGTCGGGCCGCAGAGCGCCGGGGCCAGCCCGGGCCCGGCGTCCTACGGCGCGGGCGGTCCGCTCTCGCTGACCGACGTGAATCTTCTGTTGGGAAGATTGGTGCCGGAGCGGTTTCCCATCCCGATCGACGTGGGTGCCGCCCGCCTTCGGTTCGAAGAACTACGGCGTGAGCTCGCGGATGGCGACGCGGGAAGCGACGAGGGAATCCTCGAGGGGCTGTTGCGGATCGCCGACGAGAGGATGGCGGAGGCGATTCGCCACATCTCGGTGCGCAAGGGGATCGACCCGGCCGGCTACAGCCTGGTGGCCTTTGGCGGCGCCGGAGGTCAGCACGCGTGCCGCGTCGCCGATCTGCTGGGGATCGGGGAGGTCCTGCTTCCCGCCGACGCCGGGCTGTTGAGCGCGGTGGGCCTCGGCCACGCGGTGGTCGAGCGCTTCGCGCAGCGGGAGGTGCTGCGGCCCCTTTCCGACATCGACGGCCGTCTCGACGCCTGGCTCGAGGAATTGAAAGGCGAGGCCGTCGCGGCGCTGGCGATCGAGGGGATCGAAGAGGAGAACGTGGAAGCCGGGCGGCGCATCGTCGAGCTGCGCTACCTGGGTCAGGATGCGGCGCTCGAGATCGAATGGGAGGACGGGGTCGATCTTCGTGAGGCCTTCGAAGAGTCGTATTTCAAGCTCTTTTCCTACCGGCCGAGCGTGCGTGGGATCGAGGTGGTGTCCCTTCGGGTGGTGGTCCGTAACCGCCGCCGGGAGGTCCCGCAGCCGGCGCCCGGAGACGCTGCTCCACACCCGGCGACGGGGGCCGGATCGCAACGGTGTTTCCTGGATGGGGCTTGGCGGGATGTGCCCCGGTTCGAGATCAGCGAGCTCGAGGCGGGCGCCCGGGTGGATGGCCCGGCGCTGATCCAACAGGAGCACAGTGCGCTGGTCGTCCCGTCTCGCTGGCACGCCCGGATCGAGGTAAACGGCGGTGTGCGCGTGCGCGTCGACGATGCCTCGCAGCCCGCCCGGCAGCATCGACGGGAACGTCCGCGGGCGGTCGAGCTCGAGCTCATGAGCCACCGTTTTTCGTCGATCGCCCGTGAGATGGGCGAGATGCTGCAGCGCACGGCGATCTCCACCAACATCAAGGAGCGCGAGGATTTCTCGTGCACCCTGCTCGATGCCGGCGGCCGTCTCGTGGTCAACGCCCCACACATTCCGGTTCACCTCGGGGCCATGGGTCTGTGTGTCCGTGAACTGGTCGCACACCGTGAGATGGCGCCGGGCGATGTCGTCGTCACCAATCACCCCGCCTTCGGCGGCTCCCACCTGCCCGACGTGACGCTGGTCGCCCCGGTCCATCTGGGAGAGGACCTGCTCGGATACGTCGCCTGCCGCGCACACCACGCCGAGATCGGCGGTATCCGTCCGGGCTCGGTGCCGCCGGACGCCAGGTCGTTGGCTGAAGAGGGAGTGGTGATCCCTCCGACGTTGTTGGTGGAGGGAGGCGAGCCGCGGTGGGAGCGGATGGAAGAGCTGTTGACCGGCGGCCCCTGGCCGACGCGAACACCCGCCGACAACCTGGCCGATCTGCGCGCGATGCTGGCGGCGATCCTGCGCGGCCGCGAAGCTCTCGCGGGGCTCGCAGCCTCGCTCGGCGTCGGCCACATCGTCGACCACATGGACGCGCTGCGGGAGATGGCGGCTCGCGAGGTGGCGGGAGCTCTGGGACGGTTGCCGGACGGCGTCCACCGCGGCCGCCAGTTGCTCGACGACGGTTCGCCACTGGAGGCGTCGTTCACGATCGACGGCGAGCGGGCGGTTCTCGACTTCAAAGGCAGCGCCGGAGTCCACTCCGGCAACCTCAACGCGACGCCCGCCATCGTCCACAGCGTCGTCATGTACGTGATGCGCTTGCTGGTGAACATCGACCTGCCGCTCAACGAGGGACTGCTCGAGCCCCTCGAGATCAGGATCCCGGAAGGCCTCCTCAACCCGCCCTATCTCGCAGATCCGAATCTCTGCCCGGCGGTGGTCGGTGGCAACGTCGAAACCTCGCAGCGTCTGGTGGACACCCTGATCGAGGCCTTGCGGCTTGCGGCCTGCAGCCAGGGCACCATGAACAACATCTCGTTCGGCGACGGAACGTTCGGCTACTACGAGACCGTCGGCGGCGGCAGTGGAGCGGTGGAGGGGCATAGCGGGGAGAGCGGAGTTCACACTCACATGACCAACACCCGCATCACCGACCCCGAGGTCCTCGAACACCGCTATCCGATCCGGCTCCATCGCTTCGCGCTCAGGCGGAACTCGGGTGGCGACGGCCATCGGCGGGGCGGGGACGGGCTCATCCGTGAGTACGAGTTCCTGGCGTCGCTCGAACTTTCGATCCTCAGCCAGCACAGGGTCAGCGCCCCCTTCGGCGCGGCCGGGGGTGGGGATGGCGCCGTGGGTCAGCAGGTGATCCTTCGCGCCGACGGCACGCGGCACGAACTTGGCGGAATCGACGGTTGCGAGGTCGCGCCCGGTGATCGTCTGGTGCTCGAGACCCCCGGCGGGGGAGGGTGGGGCGCCGCGAGTGGCCGGACCGGGCCGGATCCAGCCGATGGATCGTGCTAATCTGCGAGAGCAGATAACGACACCAGAACCGAGAGAATACCGACGAAATCGCTGGCCCGGAAACGTGTACTCCGTGGATCAGCACCTCAGGACAGATATGACGAAACCCGAGACAAAGTACGCCAGAAATGCCGATGGGCAGTACATCGCGTATCAGGTATTCGGCGACGGTGACTTCGACATCATCTTCGTGCCGGACTGGTGCACGAACCTGGAGGTGATGTGGGAGGAACCGACGCTCGAGCGGTTTCTGAACCGACTGTCGTCGATGGCCCGCCTGATCTGTTTCGACAAGCGGGGCACCGGTGTGTCCGATCGTGGCCCTTTCGAGCTCAAGGGCATCTCCGGTGAGTGGCAGCTCTTCACCGCGGGCTGAGCCGGTGCAGACTGCATGAAGCGCCTCCTCAACATCCTCTTCTGGTCGGTGATCGCGGCCGCATTCATCGGACCGGGGACGGTGACAACCGCGGCTCGGGCGGGCAGCGACTTCGGTTATTCGCTGGCGTGGGCTCTACTGTTCTCGGTCGTGGCCTGTCTCGTGCTCCAGGAGGCCGCCGGACGCATCACGGTGGTGACCGGCAAAGAACTCGGCGAAGCGATTCGAGCCCGGTTCGGTGGTTGGGTGCCCGCCCTCGTCGCCGGTGGGATCGTGCTCGGGTGCGCCGCCTACGAGGCGGGCAATCTGCTCGGAGGCGTCGCCGGTCTGCGGCTCGTCACCGACGTTTCACCTGGCGTTCTGACCCTCGTTGCCGGGATCGGCGCGGCGTTGCTGCTGGCCACCGGCAACACCCGTTGGATCGCCCGCATCCTCGGCGCCCTGGTCGCCCTCATGGGCATCGCTTTCGTGATCACGGCCGTTCGACTCGGACCGGATCTCCTGCAGCTCGCGGACGGGTTGTTCATCCCGCGGATCCCGGCCGGATCGACGGTTCTGGTCCTCGGACTCGTGGGGACCACCGTGGTTCCCTACAACCTCTTTCTCGGATCGGCGTTGGCCCGCGAATGCGAACTGAGGGAGATGCGGTGGGGGCTGGCTGTTGCCGTGATCGGTGGAGGGATCATCTCGCTCGGGATCCTGGTTGTGGGCAGCACTCTCGGAGGCGGTCTCGAGTATGGCCGACTGGCGGCCGTGCTCGATCAGCGGCTGGGCCAGGGCGCGGGCGCATCGTTCGGCCTGGGGCTGTTCGCCGCGGGCTTCACGTCGGCCATCACGGCGCCGTTGGCGGCTGCACTGGCGGCGCGATCTCTCCTGGCCGGCGCCGATGACGAGCGGTGGTCGACCAACTCGCTCCGTTTCAGATCGGTGTGGATGGTGGTTCTGGCCGCCGGGATGGTGTTCGGTATCTCCGGCGTGCGACCGGTGCCCGTGATCATCCTCGCCCAGGCCTTCAACGGTCTGCTGTTGCCTTTGGTGGCGTTGTTTCTGTGGATCACGATGAACGATCGCCGATTCCTCGGCGACGCCGGCGTCAACTCGAGGGCGCAGAACGTGGTCATGGGTGCGGTCGTTCTGGCGTGTGTTGCTCTCGGACTGCGCGGGTTGGTAGCGGCGGTGGGCAGCGCGGTCATATTTTTCGGTGGAGGTTGAGATGCGGAGAATTGGACTGACGTTGGCGCTGGTGTGGTCGTTGTTTCCGGTGGTTGCGGCTGCCGTCGAGATCTTCCCGAGCCCGAGGCGGCCGTCGACCAGGTTCTGAGCAGTCTGCATCAGGCCGCCTCGGATGCCGACGGAGAACTCTACTTCAGTCTGTTCGCCGACGATGCCGTCTTCATGGGCACGGACGCCACCGAACGGTGGTCGGTCGATGAATTCAAGGCATTCGCCGAGCCCTATTTTTCACAGGGTCGAGGGTGGACCTACGAGATGAAGGACCGCAACATCTTCGTGTCGTCGGATGGGCTGACGGCGTGGTTCGACGAGATGCTCTGGAACGACACGTATGGGACCTGTCGGGGAACCGGAGTTCTCGTTCTCACCGACGGTGTGTGGCGGATCGTCCAATACAACCTGACCATTCCGATCCCCAACGACCTGGCTGGTGAGTTTCGCGGAGAAGATCAAGGAGTACGAGAGCGGAGGGCCCGCCTCCCGAATGACGCCGATGCCACGCTGCATCGGCGTTGATGGGTCCCTCTCCTGAGCGATTGGAAAAATGTTCAATCGAACGGGCTGGGACGAATCCCTTCTTAGCATCGTAGGGGAGGGGTTATCCCCTCCCTTCCGAGTGGGTCATTTCTACTCTGCCGGGCCCTCCAGTTTGTACAGGGTGTTGAACAGCAGCTTGAAGGTGCGCAACGGCTGGGCGCGGTGCTGAGTGTGGAAGCCGATCAGGATCACCCTACCCTTGCCGACTTCGAACTCGACGGCGGCGGCCTTGTTTTCGAGGTACTCCCCACCTTCGAGGTAGCCGCTGAGGAGGATGTCCTTGTCGTCGCCCGGGTAACGGGCGAGGACGGTGCGGTCGAACCGGGCGTCGGGCACCCGGGTCTGGTAGGCCTGGGAGTCACCGAAGTAGATCGCCTCTTCCGGGCGCATCCCGAAGGTCAGGGGGCTGTCGCTGTTCATGAACACCCGCAACGTCGATCCCGGGCAGTTGAATTTGTCTCGCGGAACCTTGGCCAGGACATTGCTGACCGGGAGCTCGAGGAGGTCGATGAAGTACTGGCCCGAAGAACCGAGAGCGACGACGGTGCCGCCGTCTGCAACCCACTCTTTGATCTTCGTGCCGCCCGTGATCTTCTTGGTCGCTTTGGATTTCTTGTCATCATCCTCGCTCGTCCACTCGTCGATGCCGCCGCTGTACTGCGGCGGCAGGGGAGACCAGTAACGGCTGTACGGGCTGTCGGTGGCGGGTTTGCCGCTCGCGATGATCGACGAGTCCACATCCGGGAAGAGGAGGACGTCGACTTCGGCGGCAAACGCTCCGGATCGGATCTGCTCGTTGGCGAGGCTGACCAGTGGGAAATCGTAGTTTTCGAGCACGAACCGGGTCCAGCCCTCGTCCATGCTGGCGACCCACGGTTTGAAGAGACCGACCCGCGCCTGCCCGACCTTCCACATGGGGGCTGCGGTTGCCTCGACCACCGGGACAACCGGCACCTGCAGTTCGCCGGCGATTGCGGCGAGGGCCGAGAGATCCACGTTCCGGGTCGCGAGGTAGATATCTCCTCGTTGTCCGAACTCGGTGTTGGCGGCGAGACGGGTGACTGTTGCGCCCTGGGCGAGCAGACGATTGATGGCCGGGTAGGCGCTGTCGGCGCCGGCGGGAATCAGGTGGCCCGCAGCGCCGCTGTCGATTTCAGGCTGCGGCCAGACGGCCGCGGTCAGCGGTGCGACGAGCCCCGTGAGCGGTTGCATGGCCTCGACAACATTGACGCCCATCGAGAGAGGGAGCGACCACGAAGCCACGTCGTAGGGCTCGAGAATGCCGGCGTCAACCGCGTTCTTGACCTCGGGGTAGCGCTGCGGCTGCAGCATGGTCAGAAGGAACGGCCGGTAGGGCTGCGCTGCCGGTATCACCGTCGTGCCCGCCGGAAAGACGGCGTAACCGACGTGCAGAGGCTCGCGTGCCGCGGCGACTTCGATGCCGTGCCGGAGCAGGAGGTCAACCATCTTCGCCGCTGCCACCGGGTCGTGCTGATCGGGTGGGATGATCCACGCGTACGGCGGTTCGGTCGTGCCGTTGGCGATCGACCATCGCGCCATCCGGTTGGTGTTGGCGAGAATCGAGGCGCGGTTTTCGGCGTTGGCTTCGTAGAACGCCCAGGTGGCGACCAGTTCGTACTCGACGATGTCGCGCAGGCGCCACCACCCGCCGGGCCACGGCGAGGGGAAGTTCGATCGCCGTCCGTACTCCGGCAGTCCCTTGCCGCCGCCGCGGAGCTCCCCGGGATCGACATAGATCGGCGTGGCGATGTTGGCGCTCGCCACCTCGGTCAGCAACCCGGTGACGTTCTTCCACCAGGCCGTGTTGCGGGTGCCGCCCGGCCAGTAGCTGTCGAAGATCATGTTGTGGCCGACGCCGGTCTTGTCGGCCTCCTCGAGGCGGAAGCTCATGTTGGTGCCGAGAACGTCGGCCTGCCGGAAGACCAGCGAGTGCACTTCTTCATTGAGGGGGTCGGTCTGAGGCGGCACGAACATCCGCGGCCCGGTCGAGCCCATCTGGTGTTCGTCGAGGAAGGACTGCGGGAACCAGCGGTGGTAGAGCACGTTGTTGACGACCCGGGTCTCCTTCTGGGTCAGCATGTAGAAGTCGCGGTTGTTGTCGTGGCCGACGTAGTAGTGGTAGAGCCACGGCATGCGGCCGCCCTCGTACTCGGTTCCCAGCCACTCGTCGTACCAGTCGACCACCATGATCTGTCCGTCCGGATTGATCGACGGCATGATCAGCAGCACCGCCTCGTCCATCCACGCGAGCTTTTCGGGGTCGTCGGTGGTCGCGAAGTCGTGGACGAACTCGTTCACCATCTGGGTGCTGCCGACCTCGGTCGAGTGGATCGAACAGGTGACGAGGGCGATGACCTTGCCCTCTTCGACGAGCGCCGCCGATTGTTCGGGTGAGAGATCCCCGGGCCTCGCCAGGAGTCGGGCGATCTCGCGGAGCCGATCGAGATTGGCGTGGTTGGCGGGCGAGGTCAGGACCACGATCTTCATCGGGTTGTCGAGAGTCGAGAGGCCGGCGACCTCGATCGACACCCGGTCCGAGGATGCCGCGATCATCTCGAGATACTCGAGAACGTCCGGGTAGGGGATGAGTTTGTGATCGGCGCCGATCACGTGGCCGAAATGCTCTTCCGGTGTCGGGATCGTGGTTTCGGCCGAGGCCAGACTGCTCAACAAGACCATCACTGCAGCGACAAGTGCCTTCACGTGAACCTCCCTCGAGTGAACGCGCCCTCCGCGTCGCCGGTCATTGTACGGCAACCCGCCGAAGGCGGGTCGTTCGATAGTAGACTGTTGATCCGGCCGACCCGGAGCCGTCTCGACCGAGGTCGGCCACGAACATCCAGTGGAGGTCCGATGGCTCACAGCGACATGCGGGGTGGAAACTACGCGGCCGAGATCCAGCCGAAAGAGGTCTACCGTGATCGGCGGCGGAGGCTGGCAGAGAAGGTTGGTGGCGGGACCATCGTCCTGTGGGGCGCCGGCGACGATCGCGGGTACGGCGATATCGGGACCTTCCGTCAGGGCTCGGATTTCTTCTACCTGACGGGTGTCGAACTGCCCAATGCGATCCTCGTCCTCCGGCCGGGAGACGGCGGCGATCTGCTCTTCCTGCCGCCGCGGGACCCCAACGTTGAACGCTGGACCGGGCCCAAGTGGGGCCCGGGTGAGGAAGCGGCGGAGGCGTTCGGTTTCGACCAGGTGCTCTCCTCCTCACCATCCGAGATCGTGCTCGATGCGCGCCGGCGGCCGGTGCCGGGTTTCGAGGGCCGGCTCCAGGGCTGGCTGTCGGAACCCGGTTCGATCCTGTGGACCGACTATCCGGCGTTTTCTGGCGGGTCGCAGCTCCCGCCGACCCACCGCTTCGTCGCGAGTTTGCGCGACCGGCTGCCCTCGTTTGCAGTCAAGGACGTGAGAGGTGACATCCACTCGATGCGGGTCAGGAAAAACGAGGGAGAGATCGCACTCATGCGAACGGCGGTTGCCGCAACCGTCCAGGGCCACCGGGCGGCCGCCGCGGCCATCCGACCGGGGGTTGGAGAAGGGGTCGTCGATGGTGCGGTGTACGCCGCCTTTCGCGCCTCGGGCGCCGAAGGCGTGGCATTTCCCACCATCGTCGGATCGGGCTACAACGCGACCACCCTCCACTACGACCAGAACGTTGGAACGTGCCGGGACGGTGAGCTTGTCGTTGTCGACATCGGCGCCCGCTACGGCTACTACTGCGGCGATCTCACCCGGACCTATCCGGTCAACGGGAAGTTCAGCGACCGCCAGCGGGAAGTCTACGGCCTGGTGCTGGACGCCCACGACCGGGCGGCCGAGGCGATGCGTCCCGGGATTTCGGTCTTCGATCTGCGCAAGATCGCTTTCGGCATTTTTGAAGACTCCGGTGTTCGCGACGCGAACGGGGAGACCCTGGGCCAGTACTTCATCCACGGTCTCGGCCACCAGCTCGGGCTTGACGCCCACGATCCCGGCGCGGCCGACGAGGCGCTGCTGGAACCGGGGATGGTGATCACGAACGAACCGGGGATCTATATTCCCGGTGAGTCTCTCGGCGTCCGCATCGAAAACGACTTCCTGATCACCGACGACGGAGCCGAGAATCTGTCGCCCGAACTGCCAACCACCGCCGACGCCATCGAGGAGATGATGCGGAAGTGAATTCGGAATTCGGAATTCGGAATTCGGAATTTCGAACGCAGCCCGACCGACGGGAAACGTCCGAGTGCTCAGGTAGGCAGGACCGCGTGCGGCGGAGGTGCCTGGCTCCCGGCCCGTCCGACGGGCCGGCGTGCCTGGCATCCTCACGGGAAGAACGTCCTGAAAGTCAGCGTGCGGCGGAGGTGCCATTTTTGACATTGTTGGATGCCCCAGCATTCAAGCTGCCCGGAGTGTTGGGGCCAACAATGTCAAGGGTGGCTCCTCTCGGGTAGCGCGCTCGGATACGTGGTCCTCCCCACGATATACTGCCGGAAATGGGAAACACCCTTTCTGAGGCACAATCCGTCAGATCCTGGCTGCTCGCGCTGGCGGCGGTCGCGGTGTGCGGGCCGTGGCCTCATTGGGCGGCGTCGCCGGTGGCCGTCGTTTTCCTGTGCGCCGGATTGCTGGCGTTGGCGCGGCCGCGCGGCAACGATTGGCTGCCGTGGGTGGCAGTGGCGGTCGCGGCCGTCGTGGCCCTGTGGCCGACCACCGGTGCCTTCGATGTCCAACGCGCCACCGATCAGCTGGATCGGCACTGCGCGGGGATGTTGGCGACCGGCGAAATCCTCGCAACCGATGGCGATCTCACGCGCCTGCTGAGCGCTGCCGGAGAGGCCGTGGACCCTGCGCTGCCGTTCGAAGTTCTCGAACGCTCGGCGCGGGGCTGGGCGGGGCGGACGGTCTATCTCATCGATGATCGCGGACAGATCATCGCCTGGGGCGGCGCCGGCAATGCCTTTCCATACGGTCTTCGCTCCCTCGGCCAGCGCCAGTGGGGTGTGGCGTGGTCGGTGTCCGGCGCGGATCTCTGGCTGCGCGAACCGTTGTTTATCGAGGGGAAGCTGGTGGGCGCGATCGTCGTGGCGGACTGGACCAAGAGGCAGGCCCAAGAGATCTGGGGGATGGGCGCTGCGATGGGCGGCGATCTCGCGATCGGCAACCGCGGTTCCGGCACGCGGACCATCCGGGTCTCCGGGCGGCCCGGGGTTGAACTACCGGTATCCACGGTGGCGAAGCCCTCCGATCGACAGTCGGGCTGGAGATGGCTCGGGTGGTTCGTCCTCGCGGCCCTCGCCGTGATCAAGCAACCCAGGATCGCCTGGTTGGTCGTCGGTGCCGGGGCCCTTTCGTTGGTATCAGCACCGACTCCGGTGTCCGACCCGGTGCTCGCGCTCTCGTTACTGTTTGCGGGGGCGGCACTGGGGAGGCTTGCGAGATCCCTCGGTCCAACGTGGGCGAGGGTGCTGGTCGTGACGACGGTGGCATCGGCCGCTGTCGCGGCGGTTCTCGGCACCCCGGTCGAGAGATTCAGCTGGCTGCCGGACCACCTCCAGCGCCCGGGTCAGGGCGGAGTGTGGATGGTGGCTCTCGCCTTTGTGATCGTCGGCTGGCCGGGGATCACGCGGACGAATTTTTCGCTGGATCGCCGACTCACCGGGACGACGGTGCTGGCGGTGATCGGTCTCGCCGCGTACGTCATTCGCATCCCGGTCCAGCTCGAGCGATTCGACGGGGTCGGGGCGGGGGTGGTGCTGCCAAGAGGTGAACAGTTCGTCGACGACCTGTTGCCGGCGCCGGCGGATCAGTGCCGGCTGACAGATCTCGCGCCGGTCCTTGCCGAGGACTGGGGCCTGGCTGACTGGCGGACCCCCGCCGAACTCAGATTCGTCGACGGCGACGGTTTCATCGTGTCGCAGTGGGGAGATCTCTCTCCCGCGTCGTCGGCGACCCGCTTGGTCCGACAGTGGAAGATGGAAGAACCCGCCGGGGGAGTGATCGAACTGTTGGCGGCAACCGAGCCGTGGAGCCTGCTCCGGGACTGGCGATCGGGCCGGATGTTCGAGGCACCGCGGGAACACTCGATCTGGTACGCCGTGATGACGCGGTCGGGCGAAGTGGCCGCCAGCCTCCACCCGCAGATCGGGAACCTCGACGCCATTCGTGCGGGCGAGCTCTTCCACGCCGACGGAGGTTGGACCTGGATCACCGTTGGTGAAGACCGACGCCTCGCCCGGGTGCGGCGAAACGACCAGTGGTTGGTGGTCGCCGCCAGCCGCCAACCTTCGGCATCGGATTGGGTGGTGCGAACGGCGATCGCGATGCTGTGGGCGCTCCTCGGATCCGCGATCGCGCTGCCGCCGGTGGTGCGGCGAAGCGATCTCGCGACGTTCGGCGGTCGGCTCCGGCTGCTCGTGGCGGGGGGCGTCGTGTTGCCGTTGGTCGTGCTCACGCTCTTTCTGCACCAGCGGATCGGCGACCAGGAACGACGCCTCGAACGGACGCGTGGATTGGAAGCTCTTCGCGCCGCCCGCTACACGGCGGTCCACCTCGGCGGCGGTTTCGCGGTCGATGACGAGCTGGCGACGTGGCTCGCCGAAGGCTGGGGCGGTGAGGTCTCCCTGTGGGACGGCGCGGATCTGGTGGCGGTGTCGCGGCCGGACCTCATCAGCAACGGCGTCCTGCCGTGGCTGCCGCTGCCGGAGACCTTCCCGCCATACCTCCTGGGGAGAAACGACCCGTCCGTCCTGCGGTGGCGGGACCATCTGGTGGCCGCCGGTCCGGTGGTGCTCCAGGACCGGCGTTTATTGTTGCACCTGTTCCAACCGCGGGCTTCGGGATCGGGGTCGGACCTGGGGGCGGTGGACTGGTTGTTGACGGGCGCCTGTCTGTCGGCCCTGCTCGCGTTGGTCCTGACGACCCGGATCGAGAAACGGCTCAGTAGCTCGCTGCGGGAACTGGTGGTGCTGGCCAGGAACCTCCTCGACGGCGAACCGCTCGGCGCCATCCAGCGGCCGCGTGAGACCGACCTTGCGGAGGTCCTCGATGCGGTCGCATCGATGAACGAGGAGGTCCGCCAGCGCGAGGTCAGCCTGCGCCACCAGGAGGAGCTGCTCCGGATCACCTTGAAGACCCTGGAGCCGGCGGTGGTGGTGCTCGAGCCCGACGGGACCGAAAAATTCGCCAACCCGGCTGCGCACCGGTTGGAAAAGGAGCACGGCCGCCTCTTTCTCGATCAGCTGCGTTCGACGGTTGAGGAAGCGAGCGTCGGCGGCTCGGCGGCGAAGACCGTGCAGCCGATTCCGGGCCGCGACCTGACCTGGCGAATCGGCGTCGCCGGCGTTCCGTTCCCCGATGGTTCGTTGGGTCTGGTGGCCGTGGTTGACGACGTGACGGACCTCGTCCGCGCCGACCGGGCCCTCCAACTCAACCAGATGGCGCGCATCGTCGCTCACGAGGTCAAGAACCCGTTGACGCCGGTCCGCCTGTGGGTCCAGGAGTTGGAGGCCGCAGCCAAACGCGACGACCCGGAACTCCCGCAGCTCCTCGACGAAGCCTGCCGCGAGATTGCGGTTCAGGTGGCGCGTCTCGAAGAGACCGCCAATTCGTTTTCGAATCTCGTTGCACTCGAGCACTGGGAACCCGTCCCGGTCAACCTCGAGTCGGTCCTCGAAGGGGTGCCGACCAGCACCGAGATCTTCACCAGACGAGGGATCGCATTCGAGAGGGATGTCTCGGTGCCGCCGCCGCCGACGATTCTGGGCGATCGGCACTGGCTCCACCGTGCGGCGTCCAATCTTGTCCAGAACAGCATCGATGCTCTCGGCAGTGACCGCGGGACGATCATTCTCCGGTTGTTCGGCGAACCGGAGCGCGTCATTCTCGAGGTTGAGGACACCGCCGGGGGAGTGCCCGACGCGCGTCTCCCGGATCTGTTTTCACCCCATTTTTCGACGACCACCTCCGGCAGCGGGCTTGGGCTCGCCCTGGTTCACCAGGTCGTGACGAGGTGCCACGGGCGGGTGGAGGCGGCGAACGGACCGCGCGGATTGATCGTCCGGCTCGAGTTTCCGGCGTTGTCCACAGCGTCCGGCAGGCTGGAGGCGAATTGAGTTTCAGAGGTGGGGTGGCGTCGGTGGAGCACCTGTTCCAGGTTAGGATACTGCGGTGACGAAACGGGTGGTTCTTTCGCTCCTGCTCTTTGCCTTGATCGGGTGTGGGGGGCAATCTCCGACCGCTCGGGACATTCCGCCGACCCCGCGCCGGCTCGTGGTCTGGCTCGACGACTCGGGCATCGACGAGGCCACAGCCGATCGCCTGCAGCGGGTGGGCGTCGACGAAGTGGTCATGTGGAGGGGTACGGTCGATCTCAGCGGCCAGGCGCCGGTGTTGAGGATCGGGTCCGCCGGCCGGGTCGAGGGATCGATTCCACTGGGGATCGCGGTTGCGGTGTCGGGAGTTCGGCCCGATCTCGATGAGGCCGCGGCCAACGCGGTCTGGCGCGCCCTCGAAGCCGAGCTGGGAGGCGAGCTGCCGGCGGAAGTGATCCTCGACCTGCCGGACCTCGTGGAGGGCGTCGATGACTTCGTGGCGGCGTTGCAGGAAGTCTCCGGGATCGCGGTTGTTCCGATCCTGTCCTCGACCCAACTGGCGACCGAGCTCGGCCGGAATGTCGCGGCCGCTGCGCGCAGTTGCGTGGTGCCTGCCTTTGGGACCGATGGGGCCGTCCTCAGGGGCATCGGGGAGCTCGATCCGCTGCCGTTGCGGGAGAAACTCGCGCCACTGGCGGACTCCGGCGTTCGGGTCAGGATTGCCATCGTCATCCAACCGAGAACCGAACCTCCCCTGGTGGGACCGGGAGACGACCTCGACCCGCTGAGCGAACGAGGTGTCGCGACCGTGTCGACAGCCTCGGTGCTCGATCGGACATTCACATTCGACAGGACCGTGTCGTGGAGCGGTCAACAGCGGTCGGCCGGAGAGTCCGTTGCGGTGCGCTGGGTCGATGCCTCCCGACTCGATGCGGCGATCGCCGAGAGCCAGGGTCTGCTCCTGCCCGAACTGGGTGGTTGGGATGTCATGATGCTGCCGCCGGAAGGTCAGGAGCTCGGGCTGAGTCGGGACACCTTGATCCGGTACCTCGGTGGGGAGGGGCCCGAACCAGCCGTCGAGCTGGATGTGCAGCGCAGCGGACGGTCTCTCCGGGTGAGCCTGTCCAACACCGGCCCGTTTGCGACCGCCGTGTCCAATCACGGCAACTGGGTCGAAGTGTCGGTTGAGGAAGGGTGGTTGACGGTCGATGGTCGTGGGTCCTTCGAACGTCTGACGCGCGGTACGGTCAGCGACGGTCGATGGGACCAGGGGGATTTCGAGAGGGTCAACGCCGCACGGTTTTTCGAGGTCTACCTGGCGCCGGGTGAAACGGTGACCACCGGCACCATCCAGGTGCCTTCGAGCCGATCCCTGGTGACGGTCCGGTCCAACCTGACGTTGTCCGACGGCACCGCCGTCACCGGCGAGATTTCCCCCTGAGCGGGGGCACGCTGATCAACCGACCTTTTGCAGTCCAAACGAGTGAATCCTGCGGCCCTCCGCGAGGTACTTCCGCTCGAAGCCGGTCACGGGCAGATCAGCAAAGGCATGGTCCGGGTCGAGTTGACCGAAACCCGGTGCATTCGCAAGCACGTCGGCGATGACCTCCGCATAGTCCTCGTGGTCCGACTTGATGAGCACGCGTCCGCCGGGGACCAGGGCGCGGCCCATCGCCGCCACCGTGTCGGGTTGGATGAAGCGGCGTTTGTGGTGGCGTTTCTTCGGCCAGGGATCTGAAAAGAGCACATAAAAAGTGTCAACCGATCCATCCGCCAGGAGCCGCAAGAGGAGGTCCTCGCCGGTGGTCCGAAGTAATCGCACGTTGGTAAGCCCGCGGCGGGCAGCCCGATCGCAGCACAGCCGCTGATATTTGGCGGAGCGCTCGACGGCAAGCAGATTGCGTTCCGGGTGCAGTTCGGCCAGCTCGTTGAGGAACTTGCCCTTGCCCGAGCCGATCTCGATGTCGGTGGGTGCGTCCCGTCCGAAGAGCTCGGACCAGACGAGGGGGATGGACGTCGAATCGAGATCGAGATCGATCATTGCCGAAATGACTCGTCCTCCAGCCCGAGGTGAATCAACTCGACGCCGATGTCGTCGGCGAACTCGAGGACGCGCTCGTCGCGGTAGAACTCGCCGAAATAGATTGATCGAATCCCCGCGTTGACGATCAGCTTGAAACAGTTGAAGCACGGCGACGCGGTGACGTAGATCTGTGCGCCCTCGAGGCGGGTGCCGTGGCACGCCGCCTGGACCAGGGCGTTGGCTTCGGCGTGCACGGTACGGATGCAATGGCCGTTGTCCATCAGACAGCCGACATCCGTGCAGTGCGGCGCGCCGCGGATCGAACCGTTGTAGCCGGTGGAGAGGATCGCCTTGTCGCGGACGATGACGGCGCCAACGTGTTTGCGTGGGCACGTCGATCGCGTCGCCGCCTGCACCGCGAGGTTCATGAAATAGCGTTCCCAGGAGACTCGATTCATGGCCGTGGAGTATAGCTCACTCTCTGGAGACGGCGCCGGGCAGGGCCCGGCGCCGTCTCCAGAGAGAAACGAAACGGGGAGGGCAGGGCGCTCACGGTCGACCTCCCAGAGTGACCATCCCGATGCTCAGGGCGGAGTTGCCCGTGAGTGCCCCCTCTGACGATGTTTGCGCCCGAAACACTCGCTCGGGTGGAGACCAAACCACCGCAAAATCGTCAGAGACGGCACGTCCGGTGTACGCGGACTGTGCGCCGGCCACCAGCGCTGTTCCGGAAACTTAAAACTCAAAACTCAACACTGAGAACTCTCTCCGAATTGTCCCTCCCACGCGCGTCGGTAGGGCCCGTCGGCTTCGAGAAGCTCCCGGTGGCTGCCGGATTCGACGATTCTGCCCTCGTCCAAGATGTGGATCCTGTCGGCGTGCATTGCGGTGGTGAGGCGGTGGGTGATGACGACCACGGTGCGGCCCCGAGCCATCTCGTGGAGCCGGGCCGCCCACTGGGCCTCCGCCCACGAATCGAGGGCTGAGGTGGGCTCGTCGAGCAGCAGGACCGGGGCCGCTCGCGCCAGTGCCCGAGCGAGGGCGAGACGCTGCCACTCGCCGACCGAAAGCTCGGCGCCGCCCGAGAACCAGGTCCCGAGCATGGTGGTCAGCCCCTGCGGCAGATTGGATATCAAGGTTTCCGCTCCGGCCATGCGGACGGCCTCGGCAACCCTGCGGTCGTTTGCTGAGAGGCCGGCTTCGGCGATCGAGACGTTGTCGCCCGCGGTCTCGCTGTAATGGACGGGCTCCTGGAACAGAGCCGTGACCAGACGCCGGACTTCGGCCAATTCGACCTGCCGGACGTCGGCGCCGCCGATCTCCACGGTTCCCTGATCCGGATCGTAGAACCGGCAGACGAGCTTGAACAGAGTGCTCTTGCCCGCGCCGTTGACCCCGAGCAGGGCGGCCGTCGTGCCCGCGGGAATCTCGAGATCGAAGTTCTGAAACACCGGCCTCGCGGTGCCGGGATAGGTGAAGGTGACCGAACGAAATCGAATCGACGGTGGAGATTCTACCGGGGGGCGGCGCGGGTCGTCAGGGTCGACCACGGTCGGGCCGGCATCGAGAAAGCCGAACAGGTGATCGAGAAACAGCGCGTTCGACCAGGTCTGACCGACGGTTTCGAGCAGCGAACGCAGCAACGACTGGCCCTGGAGGAAGGCCTGGATGAACATCGCGAGGGCGCCGAGAGTGGCATCGCCCCCGACCGTCCGGGCGATCATCCAGAGCACCAGAGAGCCGGTGACCGCCAGGGCAAAGGCGCCGGCCGCGGTTTCGGCGAGCGCCTCCGCTCGTGAAAGCTCGAAGCGTTCCCGCCGAAGCCGTCCGCGGATGCTCTGATACAAAGCGGCAGACGACGGCCCGAGGTCAAACAGGCGCAGTTCCGCCGCGGTTTCGCGGGTCGAGAGGACCCAGTCGTAATACCAGGACCGCCGCTCTTCAGATGTCGTTCGGACGGACCACTGGTGGTGGGCCAGTGCGTAGCGAGCGAGGACGGCCAGAGCCGGTAGCGTGCTGGCCACCAGGGCCAGAGGCACCCACCAGCCAAACGACGCCAAGACGATCGCCATCGCGCCCAACGTGATCGAATACTGGATGAGAGAACCGAGGTTCTGGACCAGTGCTGTGGGGCCTTCGTGGCTGTCGAGACGTGCGCGGTGGAGCCGATCGTGGAACTCGGGCGATTCGAACTGGGCGAGATCGGCTGCGATTGTCCTGCGGTGGATCAAGGCGCTGACGTGATCCCGAACCAGGTCGGCCTGCGCGGTACGAACCAATCTGGTCGCCGCTCGGAGGATCTCCGAGGTGAGGTACAGGGCGGCGAGAACGAGGACAGGAGCGATCACCGGGCGCAGCGATTCCGGGGACATCGTGCCCGCTGAGG
This sequence comes from Candidatus Sulfomarinibacteraceae bacterium, assembly GCA_963714895.1. Taxonomy (GTDB): domain Bacteria; phylum Acidobacteriota; class Thermoanaerobaculia; order Thermoanaerobaculales; family Sulfomarinibacteraceae; genus Sulfomarinibacter. Next base: position 133,212 of record CAVQQC010000025.1, on the reverse strand, counting down.
TACCGGCGATGCGATCGACGACGGTGCGGGTCAGGTAGACCATCGCAACCGGCAGGAGGCCCTGGATCACGAGGAGGAGAGACCACACTGCTGACCACCGCGGGGCGGCACGCCACACCAGATCGAGAGCGCGGGGGAGGTGCGGCAGCTGGGATCGAAAGGTCGTGAGCACCTCGGCGGTTGTCGTCATCGCCCGAGCGTAGCAGAATCATGGGAGGGCATTGCGAAGCCCGGTTGGAGGTCGTTCGAGTGAAGGCGGGTCGTTTCAATCCGGTTGACCTGTTTCTGTTCGCGAGGGCCCTGCCCTTGGCGAAGAGGGCGCAGCGGGCGCGCACGGTGCCGATCCCCGCCCTGGTGACTGATCTGCACCGGCGTGGCGGCGGTTTGCGCGGATACCCGATCGACCGATTGTCGCTGGCCGCGGAGCGCGCGACCGCCCGGTGGAGCTCGTGGTTCGGAGGTATGAACACCTGTCTGGTGAGATCGCTGGTTCTGGGTGCGATGCTGGGGGATCGCGGCGATGTCGTGCTCAACATCGGTTTCTGTCCGGGCGATGGTCCGGAGCCCAGCCTGACCGGTCACGCGTGGGTGACGGTGAACTCGAAGCCGGTGGGCCGGGACGGAGATCTCGCCGCGACCCGATATACTCGTGTCCTCGAAGTGCAGTATCGTGATTCGGTTCGTGATGACCCGTAGACTGAGGACGCGCGTACAATGCCGTGCGGCGTCGGTGACGTTGCGGAGCCGTTCGGATCGCGCGAAATGGGGATCGGCGAAGCGGTGAAAAAACCAACATCTCTCGTGACTTCCGTGCCAGGGGCTCAGCGGTCCGCGCCGCCAGGCCCTCCTGAACGAGCGTCCTGGTTCGGCCTGCTGACGGCATTGGGAATCTGCCTGGTCGTCGTCCTGATGGTTCTGGCGCCGTTCTTTTCCGTCATTCTGTTGGCCGTGGTGGCGGCCGGGCTGATCGATCCCTTTTACCAGCGCCTGGTCGTCGCATTCAACGGCCACCGGAAAACGGCCGGGGTGGTCATCTGCCTGGTCCTGCTCGTGGTCCTTCTGGTGCCGTTGTTCGTGATCGCCCAGGAGGTCTCTCAGGAGGCCCTCGGCATCTATGAGTTGAGCACCACACAGCTGACTGAGGGACGACTGCGCGCCATGCTGGAGGAGCGACAGGACCAGATCGATGATGCCAATCTGCTTTTGCGACCGTTGGGCTTCGAACTGACAACGGACCGGGTGTATGACTTCGTCGCGACCGGCGGTGTTCGGATCGGTGGCTTCTTCTACAAGCAGGGCGTTTCGCTGGCAAAACACCTGCTGCGGTTCGTTTTCGGCTTCATTTTCTGGGTCCTGATTCTCTACTATCTCCTGGTTGACGGCCGCAGGTTCGCGGGTTGGTTTGAAGAAAGCCTGCCCCTTCCAGCCGATGAGCAGCGCCTGGTGGCTCATCGCTTCATGGATATGGCGTCTTCGTTGGTGATCGGCAACGGCGTTGCAGCGGTGATTCAGGGCGTTCTCGGCGGGCTCGCGTTTTCGATGCTCGGTCTGCACGGTGCGGTCCTGTGGGGCGTGGTGATGGCGATCCTGGCGTTCATTCCGGTGGTCGGCATCTCGCTGATCTTCGTGCCCTTTTCTTTGATTCTCCTGCTCGCGGGGGAGACCGTTCGAGCTGTCTGGCTCTTCGTTCCGCTGGCCCTGGTTGCCACCGTGGTCGAGTACTGGATGAAACCGTTGCTGGTGGGGCGCCGCGCGCAGATGCACACCTTGCTGGTCTTCCTCTCGCTGATCGGTGGCGCGATCGTCTTCGGAGCGGTCGGCCTCTTGCTGGGTCCGCTCACGATGACCGCGTTCCTGACCCTGGCGGGCATCTATCGTGAGAGGTACAGCTCATTCGTGGGACGGTCGGCCGTTTTGGTGCGGAAGGCGCCGGTCGCCGGCGAGGTTGATTCAATTCAGGACAGCCCCGTTTCAGAACGAATCGACTGAGCGGACGGTCTGCGGCCGGCGGCTGGACCGAGGTCTCAGCCCTGATCCGGGTTGGCGGCGCCCTTGCGTGCACTCGACGTGGTGGGTTCTGCGCGCGGTTCCGGCGGTTTCATGTTGACCTTGCCCCTGAATGTGGCGCCGTCCCTGATCAGAATCCGGGGAGCCGTAATGTCCCCGTCAACCTGGGCAGTGGGTTCGAGCTCGATCCTCTCGTCGGCGGTGATATCGCCGACGACCCGTCCGGCCACCATCACAATCCGACCGTGAACCGTCGCGTCCACCCGTCCCCGAGGCGCGACCACGATCTCGTCCCGCCCTTCGATCGATCCCCTAACTCTCCCATCCACAAAAATTTGACCCGACCCGGAGAGGGTTCCTTCGACCACGATCGAAGCCGCTATAACGGACCGGTCTCCCGGGTGGTGGGTCGGCGCCTGAACTCCCGGACGCGAAGGTTGAGTGCCCGCGGCCTGCGGGGCGGGAGTCGCTCGTTCGTCGCGTCCGAAAAGGCCCATGTCGTGTTCCTCGTTATGTGCTTGGGTGGAGCGGGCAACGGGATTCGAACCCGCGACGTCCAGCTTGGGAAGCTGACACTCTACCAACTGAGTTATGCCCGCGCACCGGAAACGGACTCTACCACACGGAAACAGGTGTTCTCAAGGTGGTGCAGGTGGTTCTCGGTGACAGCTGTCGAACCTGGCATGAGGATTGCTTCGAAATCCCGGCATGAAGACACAAGATCACCCATCGTGCCGCGGTTTCTCCCTCATCGAGTTGCTGATCGTGGTCGCAATTATCGGCTTGATCACCGCGATCGCAATCCCCAACCTTTTGAACGCGATCCAGCGTTCGCGACAAACCCGTTCAATCAACGACATGCGGACCATCTCGAACGGGTTGGGCATCTACCAGCAGGACTTCGCCAAGTTTCCGGTGGCGACGAGCCTGGCTGATGTGACGGATATCTCCAATGACCTGATACCGTTTATCGGCAGCGTTCCGGTCCTTGATGGTTGGACCAAGACATTTCAGTACAGGAGCGACGGGGACACCTACACGCTGGCGTCCTTTGGTGCTGATTTCTCCCAAACTGGGACTTGGGAGAGTGGTTTTACGAGCTTTTTCGACGAAGATATCGTGATTCTCGACGGCTTCTTCCTGCAGATCCCAGAGGGCGTCCAGAACTGACCTTCGCGGTAGGGCTGTAACCTGAGCGGGTCAAGGCATCGCTCTCAGTTCACCAGCCCGTTGTCACCGGTGGCGAAAACTTCGAACTGGCCACGGGCCGAGTGACGCTGAACGTCAACAATATCAGGGTTGATTGACGTCAAGGGTCATTGGTTGTGATGCGGGTCACAGGGTTGCCGGCACCTCGCCGCCGCCGATTTCACCCCCGAAACACCTCGTCGTGACCCCGGTCTCCATCCCGTGCCGTGCCGATTAATCGATGTGAACAAACGAACGCACGACCTCGGTCAACAGGGCGAGGCGGCGGGGGATCTCGTTGACGACGATGCACTCGCCGAGCTGGTGAGCCCCCTCGCCGACGGGGCCGAAACCGTCGATGGTCGGGGTTCCGACGGCCGCAGCGATGTTGGCGTCCGATGAACCGCCCCACCTGACCCAGGCGAGGTCCATACCCAGGCCCTGGCCGAGGACACGGGCCCCTTCGAAGATCTCGATCGAGATGTCGCTGGCCTCCATCGGCGGCCGGTTCCATCCGCCGAGAACATGGATCTGGCTCCCGGGAACGATCGGCTTCAACCGCCTCATGGCGCTTTCCAACCTGGTGGTCTCGTCCTCGGTCCAGGCGCGGACGTCGACGCGGATCTCCGCGCGGTCCGGCACCATGTTGCTGACGCTGCCCCCGTGGATGACGTTCGGTCCGACGGTGGTGCCCTTCGCCAGGTCCTCGAGCTTGAGGATCTCGAGGATCTGGTGGGCCGCTTCGACGACAGCGTTGACGCCGACCTCGGGCTCGACGCCCTGGTGGGCGGAACGGCCGTGGATGGTGATGACGTATTCGCCGGACCCTTTGCGCGCGAGCTTGAGGCTGCCTTCGAGGTTTGTCGGTTCGAGCACGAGCACGACGTCGGCCCGTCGCGCGGCTTCCTCGATGAACGACCTGGTGCTGGGCGACCCGATCTCCTCGTCCGGGCTGAACAGGACCTCGATGCCGGGGTGGGAGAGGCCGTACTGCTCCAGAAACCGCAGCAGCCAGACGATGAAGAGCAGGCCCCCCTTCATGTCGTACACTCCGGGTCCGAAAGCCCGTCCCTGATCGACGCGCCAGAGATTCGGCCACGACCCGACAGGCCAGACCGTGTCGAAATGACCGAGCAGCAGCACCCGGACGCCCGGACCTTCCCGCACGATCCGCAACAGCGGTCCGGAGTCGGGCAGCATCGCTCGTTCGACATCGCCGAGCGACGAGACCCGCTCCATCAGGAAATCCGCTGCGCGATTCAGCTGCGGAAGGTTGCCTGTCGGGGTCTCGATGGCGGTGAACTGCCGAAGTTCGTCAAGATACCCGTCGAGGTGATTGGAATAAAATTCAAGGCTGTTCATCGCGGCCGATCACACACCATTCGGACGGCGGAATCAAGCGCCGCCTTGCATATCAGTGAACGACACAAGTCGTCAGTTGGCCCCGGACGGCTGTCGAAATCAACCCGGGAGCCTCTCAACAGCGGGTTTTGACGGCCAGGATTTTCCAGAGACGCAGCGTCGGGTGTCGACAACGTGATGACTCCTGCGGGCAACCGGCGGCGAACAAGCCCCGCTGGCCGGCGGCGATCAGAGATCCTCACTCAGGGCCGGGATCCGGAGTTCAAACAAGCTCCCCGTGCCGAGAGTGCTCGAGACCTCGAGACTGCCGCCCATCGCATCCATCCGCCGCCGCGCGATGCTGAGGCTGAGACCTGCTCCGCGCGGGGGTTCGCCGTTTGCGCGGGGAAGGCGGACAAAGGCGTCGAACACCTGTTCCAGATGGCACTCCTGGATCCCCGGGCCGGTATCCGCGACGCCGACGACCACGTCGCCATCGTGCAACGCGATCGTGACCTGAACCCTGCCGCCACGAGGCGTCCACTGCACGGCGTTCGAGACCACCGCATCGAGCGTGTCTTTCATGCGGTTGGCGTCTGCCCGCACGCGTGGCAGGTCGGACTCGACCGTCACCGCCAACTCGACGCCGCCTGTCGCGGCCGACGGCGCGTGTGATGCGCACACTTCGGTGACCACATCGCCCACTGCGACGGCGTCCAACACGATGTCCGCGGCACCCATTTCGAGCGCCGCCAGCTCGACCAGGTTTTCGATCAGCCTGTGAAGCCTCAAACTCGCGGTGCGGGCGGTCTTGATGAATTGGACTTGCTCGTCGGAAAGCCCTCCCGTGAGGTCCGAAAGGACGATCTCGAGATAACTCTGGATGATGGTGAGAGGGTTCATGACGGCGTGCGACGCGGAGGATAGAAACTGAACCCCCCGCCCTTCGAGATCTCGGACCCTGGTTCGGAGTTCCTCGACCTCGAGTGCGCTCTCTGCGAGCAGCCGCCGGAGCTCCTCCTGGGTGCCGAGGGCATCCATTTCGGGTCGGTTGTGGCGTGTTACCATCGGCCCACCTCGCGGGTCCCTCCGAGTATACGGTGCGCCCGCCCGAAATACAGGAGACGGCGATTCACAGACTGATTTCAGCAGCTCCCTCGTGGTGGACGCGGCGGTGATGAGCCCAGGTGGCGCGTGTCCTGCCCGAGTCGGTCGGCCGCCGGGGCTGGTCCGTTGCGCCGTTCTGGCGACGGTGTTGATGGTGCCTCTGGTGGCGTGGGCCCAGGATCAGCGCCCGCAGTCGATCGACATCGCCTTTCCGCCCCACGGGACGATTCGGTGGGAGCGGGGGGGACACCCCGCCTTGTTGGTGAAGCCGATGGGCGGCGACGGGTGGATCACCCTCGCGCGGCGCTACACGGGAGCGACGGACACGGTCGGCGCGCTGCGTCAGGCCAACCCGGGCATGTCTTCGCCGATGCGAGACCGCGCCGTCCGCGTGCCCATCGAACTGCTGCGTCCCCAGACCCGACTGGAAGCCGTGCGAAAGATCTTTCCCGCTGACGTGCGGACGATCGACGGCTGGCAGCACTGGGTCCTCGATCCCTACCGCGGCGATGAGGAGAGTTGGAACTGGTTGGCCACCGTGTTCACCGGTTCCGGCAGGCGAGGACCGGCGCTTCTTTCGGCCAACCCGGGCTCGCGCCAGTCGGCCCCGGCGCGTGGGCGCCCGGTGACCGTCCCCGAGGCGCTGTTGCTGCCCGTGTTTCGGGAGATCGCCCCGGTTCCGACCCCGACCCCCAGACCGACCACACCCGCCCCTCCGGGCCGGGTGGCCACCGCCACGCCGGGATCGGGCTTGCGCGCGGCGGCGGCGCCCCTCACGTACGGTGCGGACGAACTGGGGGAGTATGCCGTCTACCGCCTGCAGCTGGGCGAGGCACTGTACTCCGCGGTCGTGGTGCGTTTTACAGGCCAGCTGCTGGCGGTCCAGGTCAACGAAACCGCGATGGAGATCGCGGCCCGTTCGGGCATTCGGGACGTGACCGACATCTCGGTCGGCTACCCGGTGAAGATCCCCTTCGATCTGTTGCTTCCGGAGTATCTTCCCGCCGACAACCCGAGACGGCAGGCGTGGGCTCAGGAGCGCCGCGACCTCAAACAGTTTCTCGAGATCGTCGATGCCGCGAACCTCTCGGGCGTCCAGATCATCCTCGACGCCGGCCACGGCGGCAAGGATTCCGGTGCCGTGTCGGACGGGATCTGGGAGGCCACCTACGCCTACGACATCATGTGCCGGATCAAGGCCAACCTCGAGCGCCACACCCGCGCCACCGTGTGGACCACCGTCGAGGACGGGAAGATCGGCTACACGGTGCCCGGATCAGACCGGCTCGTGCAACGGCGGGATGGGTTTCTCCTGACCCGTCCCAGGTACCACCTCGAGGACCCGGTGCTCGGCGTTCACCTGCGCTGGTACCTGACCAACGACATCATCCTCAACCGGTTGGGCCCGAACGTCCCACGCTCGAAGACCGTCTTTCTGTCGATCCACGCCGATTCACTGCACCCGAGCGTTCGCGGTGCGATGGCCTATGTCCCGTCCCGCTACCTGCGCCCCGACAAGCCCTACACCGTCCAGCGGCGCGATATCGAGACCTACGCGGAGTACCGGAACCATCCGACGATCCGACTGGGGGCGGATTTCAAGGCCCGCGCCGAGGCCTCGTCGCGCCATCTCGCGGAGGGGATCCTGACCGGCTTGGAGAAAAACGACATCAGGGTGCACCCCTACGAACCGATCCGCGACCGGGTGTTGCGGGGCCGGCGGAGCTGGGTGCCTGCAGTCTTGCGATATACGGCGGCACAGAATGCGGTGCTGCTCGAAGTCTGCAACATGGCCAACCCCGAGGACCGGGAACTGATGTTGGACAGTCGATGGCGGGAGGAGTTCGCGAGAGCCGTCGTCGAAGGTATGGCCGCCTCCTTCGCTCAGTGACTTGACGGGCGCCGATCACGGCACCATCTTGTAGACAGATCTCTTTCGAAATCGTCAACAAGGGAGGCGCCATGAGGTCCTATATGGTACTGACCGAAAACGGGCCTCTCCTCGTGATGACCTCGAACTCGTGTATCACCGGGGAGGCCCTCCACGAGGCACTGCGCCACAAGGGGATCGCCAAGTTCATCGCGTACGAGGTCCCGGTGGATCGGCTGCACGAGCACTACGGGCTCCCGTTCGAGGTGATCGCCGCCGATATCGAACGCGGCCAGGACCTGCGGGTCCTCGACTTCGACGGCCCCCACATCTTCGATCGCGTGCCGTTCGGAGAGCTCGGGCAAGCGTTTCATTGCGAGAACTGACCGGTCTGGAGAACCGGGGACGGCCGCAGACGCGGCCCGAGCACCGACCGTCCGAAGGGAGCTTTCGGATGCGAGCCTACATCGTGTTTTCCGGGACCGGGCCCATCCTGTTGTTGACCACATTTCCGGCCTTGACCGACGAACGCCTGGTGCGGAAGCTCTCGCAAAAGGGCATCACAAAGTTCATCGGCTACGAGGTTTCGGTGGACCGCGCGCGAGAAGTCTACGGTGTCCCGTTCGATGTCATTTCGGCGGATCTCGAATTGTCCGAGGACTGCCGGGTCCTCGATTTCAACGGCCACCACATCTTCGCGAGCTTTTCGTTCGAGGAGTTCGGAGAGCCGATCACCTGTGGCGACTGATCCGTGGCATCAACCCGCGCGGAGCAGCTGCCAGAAGTCGAGCCCGTGGGCTGCAAAGAGTTCCGGGAGGCGGTGGATCGGCAACCCGACCACGGTGTTGGGCGATCCCTGCACTTCGGCCACCAGGAGGCCGCCGATGCCCTGAACGGCATAAGCCCCTGCCTTGTCCATACATTCACCGCTCGCCACGTACCACGAGATGACGTCGGCATCGAGGTCGAGAAAGCGCACGAAGGCGGTGTCGACGAGGCTCTGAACTCGACCGGCGACAACCAGCGAGACTGCCGTGTGGACCTGGTGTTCGCGACCGGAGAGCGATCTCAGCATCTCGCGAGCGGCTTCGACTCCGGAGGGCTTGCCGAGGATGGCGCCGTCGATCTCGACCACCGTGTCGGCGCCGAGGACCCAGCGGTCGGAATGGCGGCCGGCGACATCGAGTGCCTTGTCGCGGGCGGCCCGAAGGGCAAAGTCCACCGGGACCTCGCCGTCCCTGGGTCGCTCGTCAACCTCGGACGGAGTGACCTCGAATCGAAGCCCGATCAACTCGAGCAGGTTCTTGCGGCGTGGCGACCCGCTGGCGAGTACGATGCGCGAAAACAGGTCGAGAGGTTCGCGGTCGAGTGGGGGGCGCCGGCTCACGACGAGGCGGCGCGCGGCACGACGACCACCACGGACTCGGTGCGGTCGAGAATGTCCACGACGGTTCCGACGGGGATGGGTTCTGAAGCCTCCGACCGGGCCGCCAGCTTGAGCTGGGCGCCTTCCATGGTGACCTCGACCTGTCCGTACCCGTTGCCGGGGATTTCGCGAACCACGCGGACGTCCTGGGTTCCCGAGCGCAGCTGCTCGCACGGATCGCAGACCCGACGCAACCAGGTCCTGAGGGCGACGATGCCGAACAGACCGGCGACGATGCCGATCGCGATCTCGTGACTGGGAGTCAAGGAGGTCACGCCGTGGATGACGACCGCCGTCAGGCCGAACAGGGTGAGAAACGAGGCCAGGATATCGGCTGCCGGAAAGCGCATGCTCCACAGATGTTCGTGCGAGGGAACGACCACGTGGTCGCAAAGGACGGTGGGGTGGAGGAGGCGCCGGCCGAAACCGGTGACGAGGGCGAGGGTGAAGCCTCCGAGAAATATGAGCAAATAAGCAAATCCCCAGGTCACTGGTGCATTATATGCCGCCCGAACGGATTATTTCGGATTTCGGATTTCGGATTTCGGATTTCCACCCTCATCCCGCCGACCAAACAGCTTCAAGTGCTCATGGAAACCGGCTTCTCTCGGAGGTGCCTGCCTACCTGATGGGGTCGTCAGCCAGAAAGGTGGCGATGTCGTCGGGTGCAGGGCAGGTGACACGGAGCCTGTCGCCAGACCTGGGGTGGGGGAGGGTGAGCGAGGCTGCGTGAAGCAGCGGGCGTGGCGCTTCGTCGGCCCGCCGGGAACCGTACAGGCGGTCGCCGAGAACGGGGTGGCCGATCGAGGCCAGGTGGACGCGCACCTGGTGCGTGCGACCCGTGATCAGTCGGCAGCAGACGACGGCGAGATCGCTGGGGAGCCGGGAGACGACCTGAACTTCGGTTGCGGCTGCGCGGCCCGCCGGGTCGGTCGAGAACCGCCATGCGTGCGATCGATCGCGGTCGATCGGCCGGTCGATAGTCGTCTCTTCGAACTCCGGCAGGCCCTCGACGACCGCCACATAAACGCGCTCCACCAGACCGTCGCGCCAGGCCGCGGTCAACTCCGGCAGCGCCTCTCGGTTTCGGGCAAAGAGAATCGCTCCGCTGGTGACGCGGTCGAGGCGGTGGAGGAGGCGCAGAAACGGGCGTTTCCCCTCCTCGACGGCCTTGGCAACGAGCACCTGTTGATCAAAGGGCAGCTCGCCCGGCTGCATGTTCTCGGCAGCAGCGGACAGCACACCAGCGGGCTTGGCGGCCACCAGCAACCAGCGATCCTCGTGGAGGATTGTTGGTGTGGGCGAGTCCGGCAGCGGTCCGATTCCGAGCTCGGTGGAGGGTCGCAGGATGTCCACGACGTCGCCGGGGGTGACCGTACGCGACTGCACCCGTACCGGGCGCCCGTTGCTCCACACGGAGCCGTCGGCGAGGAGGCGCCGGGCCGCCCGGCGGCTGAGATCGGTTGCGGCGGCGAGAAAGACGTCGATCCTCTCGCCCTCGTGTTCCCGCGTCACCACGCAGCGGGTCAGCGCCCCCGCGGGCTCGGACCCCATCACATCTCGGGCTTTATGGCGCGCGTTGCGGGCAGCGCCCGGGTTCGCGCCCACGAACGGATCGCCTTGAGCTGTTCTTCCATGGTCCGAGACAGCGGGATGATCTTGCCGAAAGAAACCAGGATGTCGTTCTGCGACACCTCGACACCGCGTGCGTGCCCGGTGATTCTGGCCGACGCAACCGCCTGCTCGATCTCGGCGCCGTTCCAACCGCGAGTCGCGGACGCAAGAAGGATGAGGTCATATCGGGAGGTCTCGAGATCGTTACGGGCGAGATGGATCGACATGATTTCTTTGCGTTCCTCTTCGTTCGGCAGATCGACGAAGAAGACCTGGTCGAACCGGCCCTTGCGGAGGATTTCCGCCGGCAGGAGGTGGATCCGGTTGGCGGTGGCCGCGACAAAGACATCGCCCCGGTGCTCCTGCATCCAGGTGAGAAAGCTGGAGAAGATGCGGGTGTTGGCTCCGGTCTCGCCTTCGTTGTAGCCGGCGATGCCCATTTCGATCTCGTCGATCCAGAGGATCGCCGGAGCGACCGATTCGACGGCCTCGAGGGCGCGGTGGAAGATCCATTCGGCCGAGCCGTGGACGCCCGCGAAAACCAGGTTCATGTCGAGTCGGAACAGGGGGAGCTTCCATTCCTGGGCGATGATCTTGACCGCCAGGCTCTTCCCGCAACCCGAGATCCCCATCAAGAGCACACCGCGGGGCCGCGGGAGGCCCTGCGCCCGGGCGTCAGGTTGGAACAGCGAATTGCGCTCCGCCACCCACTCCTTGAGCTGATCGAGCCCCCCGAGCTCGCTCAGAGATGCGTCCGGCGGCACGAATTCGAGAATTCCCTCCTTGCGGGTGATCTGCTCCTTTTCGGCGAGCACCTCTCGAAAGAACTCCTCACCGAGATCGGCGTGGCGATCGAGGAGCCGCCGCAGAAGGTGTTCGGCCTCGGTCAGGGACATGCCCTTGAGCGACGCCACCAGCCGGTCGACGACGCTCTGGTCCTGGCCCCGTTGGCCGAGAAGACCGGTCGCGAGCGTCCTGATCTCGCCGTCGTCGGGGAACAGCGAGACCACGATGTATGAAAGTGGCTTGATGGAGTCCGGAAGCTCGGCATTCTGTTGCAGCAGAAAGAGAAATCGGCCGCTGTTGCGGATTTTCATGGCGGTGTCGCGCAGTCGCCGCCGCAGCAGACGATCGTCGAGCATGCCGTCGAAGTCTTTGAGGAGATAGAGGCCGCGCGGTGCGTCGGAAGCGATCCACGCGAGGGCCTGCATCGGATCGCGGTGGTTTTCGCTTTGCCGGCCGATGAAGCCGTCCACGCAGTTCCAGACCACGACCGGCAGTGGGTCCGGTTTGGCGGCGGCCCCGAAGCGTTTGAGGAGATTTTCCTGCCGGTCCTCCTCGGGGCTCACGAGGACCGTGATCGGGTAGGCCGATGCGAGTGCGGTGCGAATCTGGTCAAAAGTGCTGCGCATGACAGATTTATTGTATCCCTGTATTGCGTGCCAGAGCGGATTTCGTCAACGGGCGCGGTAATTGTCGCGGGGGCGGCGGGGAACCGGGTGGAGCGGGTTCAGTGCCTCGACAGCGTCGGTCCGCTGGCCTTCCCGAGACTTCCACACGATGACCGCGGAGATCCCGATGACCAGCGCGACGGCCAACCAGGTTCCAACCAATCGGCCGGTGTTTGCCGAATCACTCAATCTGCCGAGGTCGCCGGAGAACCACCAACCGAGACCCGACCACACCGCGAGGTGCACCACAAGTGCTGAAAGGTCGACGGCCGCAAAACGCGGCCAGGGAACCCGCACGACGCCGCACGCCGCAAGCCAGGCGCCCCGGCCCACGGGCAGGACACGGGCCGGTACCAGCCCCAACAGGGCAACCGGGGAGGCCGCCAGGCGATCGGTGACAAACCGAAGCCGCCCCTCGATGCGGGGAAAACGGCCCAGCCGCGGGCGCAGCCACCGGCCCGCGAGATACACCACCTGATCGGTGGCGAAATGGCTGATCACGACGGCGCACAGAATGGCCGCGGCGGCCCCTGTCGATCCGGCGCGCGCTGCCAGGACGCCCATGGCCACCATGAACAGTTCTTCCGGGATCCAATGGCCGACGACTCGGATCACGGGAGGCATGACGAGCGCCAGCAGCAGCGCGTGCGGCTCAAGCCAGGCAATGAGATCGGTGAGGTGTGCCAACACGAGATCGAGTATAGCGGAAAGGAAGAATAGGAGTCTTTCAGATTTCAGATTTCGGATTTCGGATTTCGGATTTTCCATCGCACCCCCCTACCGAACAAGGATTTCCATCGCTTTCAGTGCGGGTGGGGTCGCGATCACCGGACGTGCCGTCTCTGACAATGTTGGGAATTCGAAAGCGGGTTGCGAGCTCTCGCCGAGGGCCCAATCATTGTCAGAGGGGGCACTCACGGGCAATGCCGATCACAGGAAGGCCGAGCGGATACGTGTCGCGTGCGGCGGAGGTGCCTGGCTCCCGGCATGATGCTGTCCTCAACATCATGGCGGCGTGCCTGGCATCCTCACGGGAAGGGCGGGCGGAAAGTCGGCCTGCGAACGAGGTGCCCTACCGGGTGAACGTCACCGAGGCGGCGAGCAGGGCTTGAGTTGCGGGGTGTGCGGGCCGCGCGAGGACGTCTGCGGTGCGCCCCATCTCGACCAGTGAACCCTCGTGCAGGACCAGGACTCTCTCGCAGAGCTCCCGTACGACTGCCAGGTCGTGCGAGATCATGATCAGTGCGAGGCCGCCGTTGCTCCGAAGATCGAGGAGGAGGTCGACGATCTCGGTCTGTACCGATGCATCGAGGGAGGAAACAGGCTCGTCCAGCACGATCAGTTTCGGACCCGGCGCGAGGGCGCGCGCGATGGCGATGCGCTGCCGCTCACCGCCGGAGAAAGCGTCCGGGAAGGCGGCTTCGGCCCCCGTCGGGAGGCCGACCCGATCGAGGACCTCGCGCACCCGTGCGCGGCGATCACGGGCGCTGCCGATGCCGTGGGCGGCCAATGGTTCGGCAACGATGGTCCCGACCCTGAGGCACGGATCGAGCGAGGACCCGGGGTCCTGAAACACCGCCTGGAAATGGCGACGGAGGGGGCGAATCCTGCGCTCCGGCAGATCGCTGATGACCCGGTTCTCGAACCGCACGGCACCGCGGTCCGGACGTTCGATCGCCAGTAACAACCGCGCCAGCGTGCTCTTGCCGGACCCGGAACGGCCGACGACCGCGAGCGCCTCTTGATGGGCAAGATCGAAGCTCACATCGCGAACGGCGGTGACTTCAGCGTCTGCGCCGACATTCGAGCCGGTGCAGCTGTAAGAGCGCGACAGGCCCTCGGCAACGAGCAACGGTTCAGGACCGGACACGCTCGGGTTCCTTTGTTTCGCAGGCCACTGGGCACCGCAATCGACGATGGTCGGCAATGCCGACCAGTTCTGGACGAGCGCGGCCGCACGAAGGCCGGGCCGCCGGGCAACGTGCTGCAAAGGCGCACCCAATTTCGTCGGTCGGGCCACAGCTCGGGCCGGCGGGCCGCGCCGCGCGCGTGGCGCGACTGCCAATTCCCGGGGCGGATGCCAGGAGCAGCTGGGTGTAGGGGTGGAGAGGCTCGCGGAAAAGGTCGTCGATGGACGCCTCCTCGACGATCTCCCCCGCGTACATCACCGCCACACGATCCACCACCCTACGAACGACCTCGAGGTCGTGGCTGACGAGAAGCAGAGCCAAACCCAGGTCGCCAACCAGTCGGCCAAGGAGGCTCAGGATTTCCACCCGGGTGATTGTGTCGAGGGCGGAGGTGGGCTCGTCAGCGATCAGAAGTTGAGGATCACCCGCGAGGGCCAGTGCCAGCATCACCCTTTGCGTCTGGCCGCCCGAGAGCTGGTGAGGGTACGAGCCGAGGATCCGGTCGCTGGAGCCGACAGCCACCAGTTCGAGGAGATCGCGCGCGATCTCCCGGCCGCGCGAACGGCCCACGCCGCGGTGGCAACGAACGGCCTCCTCGAGCTGGAAACCTATCGTGTAGACCGGGTTCAAAGCGCTCGATGCTTCCTGAAAACAGAAACCGGCCCCGCCGCCGCGCCACTTCTCGAGGTCTGTCGTGGGGATCGTCGCGACGTCTCGACCCTCGATCAGGATCGAGCCGGCGACGACCCGGCCGGGTTCCGGAATCAGCCCGAGACAGGCGAGCGCGGTGAGGCTCTTGCCACTTCCGGACTCGCCGACGATGGCCACGTGTTCACCCGCCGCCACCATCAGCGACACTTCGCGAACGGCGATCCTGTGTCCGAGGGCTTTGTCCGGAAAACCTATGGAAAGACCACTCAACTCGATCATGCGGCGGCTATTTCACCGTCGGAGCCGTCGATGTTCGAGACTCGCGCTGTCGGAAAGGACGGCGCTGAGAAGCGTCGTCCTCACCGCCGGACGGCCCCATGAGTGAAGGACGCCATCGGATGGATCGAGCACGCCGTCGCCGTTATCGCCGAGAAGGACCATCCAGTGATCGCCGTCGGTGAGGAGATCGCCGGGCTCGACGTCTGATCCCCACTGTAAGGGGCGTCGGCCGCTGCTGACCCTGCCGTCATCGATCTTGACCACGCCGAGTTCCTCCAGCCGTGAGGGGTCGAGATCCGGCTGCCCGCTGACCGCGGATGCGGCCAGGGTCCACGAGGAGACCACGATCCGGTCGGCGACCAGCTGAGAGAAGGTCTTGCCGAGTGCCTGTACCGGGACGGTGTTTCGCTCGGCCGGCGTCTCACCCTGCGGTTCGAACCCGGGCAGCCTGAACAGTTCGCCCGCCGAGGCTTCGATGGTGTCGCCGAGGTCCGCCGCGAGCAGGATCGTCGGAAATGCGGGGTCGAGAAACCGCTCGACGCCGCTCGTCGCCTGAGCCTGCAACGGACGGACATCGCCGGCGCCCTCCACCACTTCGACCCGTGCGTACAACCGGACGGTCCCAGGACTCTCCTCAGACACGCTGCCGGTTTCGCCGATGTGGTCGTCGTTGTGGCTCTCCGGCAGCCTCTGAGCCTGCAGCGCCCGGCCCATTTCCGGCGCCAGGAACGTGCGGTATCCAAGGCGTTCTTCGACCGTCTCTGGAGCCAACATTCCGCCGAGATTCTGGCACTCGACTGAAAACCAGAAGACCCTCAGCGTCCGGCTGTCATCCGGCCAGACGGAGGATTGAAGGTGAGGTGTGGGCGCGCCCTCGAGTTCGAGACGAGGTGCCGGCGAAATCCAGGAATCTTCGCCTCCCCAGCGTTGCACCCGCAGCGCGAGCGCAATCTCAACCCGGTCGCCCGGCGGAACCAGCCTTCGACCGTCACGGTAGACCGGGTCTGAGCTCGTCGCGGTGACGATTCTCACCTCCGCCAACACCGGTCGGCGGCGGTCTCGGACCTCGTCGATGACAAAAGGGATGGCGACGATCACCACGATTGCGGCGAAAATGGCGAAGGGCAGTCTGGATTCGGAAGCCATGGGCTGATTGTAGCGCGGCGACGATGGTCTATGATCCGCTGCGAGGCGAAAGAGATGATTGCAGGGGTTTTGCGCAACGGGATCTGGCTCGGCGCCGGCGAGGCGGCGGTCAAGGGCGGGCTGTTGGCTGTCGCGGTCCTGATAGCCCGCGGTAGCGGTCCGGCGGGCGTCGGGACCTTTTCGATTGCGTTCGGGGCGGCGTTGATCGGAATCATGGTCCTCGCCTTCGGGCAACAGGAGGTCTTGATCCGGGAGGTTGCACGAGCCCCGGAACGCGCACGATCCCTGATGTCTGAGTCGCGGGTTCTCCAGCGACGCCTCACGATGTGGTTGCTTCCGGCGGTTGTGGCGGCGGCTTTTTTGATTTCGGATTGCAGCCTGCGTCTGACCCTGCTGGCATTTGTGCCGTACGTTCTGTTGCGCACCGCGATGGTCACCCGGGGGGCGGTTTTCAAGGGTCTGGACCGGATGGATGTCGAGGTCCGCGCGCGCGGTCTCGAAATTTCGGTGGCGGTCCTCGGAACCGCCGTCGGCGTTTTCCTGGCGTGGCCGGTCTGGACCGTCGGCGTCGCCTTCTCGTTGGGAGCCGGGCTCGGTCTGATGTGGATCGAACGCGTGTCCCGGACGCTCGGTCTCGATCGATCGCCCGCGCCAATCCCGGTCATCCGCGAAGGTCTTCCCTTCATGGCGCTGGCGGTGCTCGGCCAGTTGCTGGTGAACACGGATCGTTTTCTGCTGGCGTTTCTGGGAATTGCGAGGACGGAAATCGGCTTTTGGGGTGCGGCTGGAACAATCGTCTGGGCTCTCATCGCTCTTCCTCAACTCGTCGCCGTGGCTGTGTACCCGACGTTCTCGCGGCTCGCCGAAAGGGGAGACTCGTGGCGGCGGGCGGGTCTGGTGTCGATATGTTGCGGCGCAGCGGCAGGACTGGCCTGCTCCCTCCTCCTGCGTGAGATCGCGAAGCCGTTGGTCGGCATTGTGTTCGGTCCCGATTTTGCGCCCGCGGTGCCGTTGCTGGAACGGCTGTCGTTGGTGCTCCCCGGCGCATTCGGCATGATGGTCGTCGGAACCGTCTTCGCCGCCTGGCGGCGGCAGATTCTGGCGATGTGGGCGCTTGCTGCCGCATTCGGCCTTTCCGTCGTACTCAACCTCGTGTGGATCCCTGTGATCGGAGCGATGGCGTGCGCCAATGCCGCGATCGCCGTGTATTCGTTGGCCGCCCTGGTGATGGCGATCTTGGTTTTGGCGACAGCCAGGCACGGGAGCAAGACAGCGTGAGCGCCCCCCACGCAGGTGTCGTCATTGTGCACTTCGGAGAGGTCGATCCGACCATACGGTGCACGGCGTCGGTGTTGGGCGATCCTTCTCGTTTGAGGCGCCGGGTCATCGTCGTCGACAACTCGGGAAATCTCGAACATGACGAACTCGTGTCCGGAGTCGAGGTTCTGCACCGGCCGGACAACCCCGGGTTCGGGGCCGCCGTCAACGCAGGAGTGGCCGCGCTTGGACCGCCGGAGGAAATGTCTTTCGTCGTCGTGCTCAACAACGATGCCGTCTTGGGCCGCGGTTATCTCGATGCCGCGGCCGACGCCCTCGAGGTTGGAGTGGGGGCGGCAGGAGGGCCGATCCGGGACGGCCTCGACAACACCCGGTTGTGGTACGCCGGGGGCGGTGTCAACTATCTGACCGGAACGGTTCGCCAGAAGCGCATTGTCGGTTCCTCAGTGCGACCGCGGGACGTCGGTTATATCCCCGGAACCGCGATGGCAATATCTACGGCGGCCTGGAAAGAGGTCGCCGGTTTCGACGAGAGGTTCTTCCTCTATAACGAAGACCTGGATCTGTGCCTGCGGCTGCGGCGCGCCGGCTGGCGGCTCCGATTCGAACCGAGAATGGACTGTTTTCACAGCCTGGGAGGATCGACCGGTTCGGCTGAGAGATCGCCGCTGTACCTCGAGAATCTCACCACCACGCGCTTTCTGCCGTTCCAATCACGAACCTACCGCCTCTACCTCGTTGCGCTGCATTCGATGTACAACCTGTTGCGAGCCCTTGGCCTCGTCTTTCGCCACACCGTCAGGAGCGGTCCCTACCTTGCGGCCCTGGCGAGAGGGCATCGGCGGGCAATCGCCTCGGTCTTCACCTGATTGAATCGATCGCTCCGACGTAGGCGGCTTCGAGGAGATTCGCCGTGCGTCGAGGTTGAAAGTGTGCGGCCAGCGTGTCCCGACCCGCATCGATCAGCCCCTGCACCAATAGGGGGTTCTGTCGGAGTCGGGCGACCGATTGGCCGAATTCGACACCATCGCGGGCAAGGAGAAACGCCTCTTCTCCCACGTCATCGAGTCCGCGCACCGCTGTCGGGGTCGCGATGATCGGCACGCCCCTGGCCCACGCTTCGAGAATCTTCATCCGGATTCCCGATGCGATACGGAGCGGGATCGCGAGCACCGATCCCGGGCGGAAGAGCTGTCGGCTGTCGTCCAGGTGAGGCGTGGCAAGTGATTGAAGGATCGACCGTTCGGCTGCCCCCACCGAAAATATGAGCGTGGGCGTTGGGGTTGCGATCGAGGATGGCGGGCCAGATATCCGCGAGAAACCACTCGACCGAGTCGCGGTTGGGCAGCCACCCTCCGGTCAGAAGCACGACCGGCGGGTCGCCCGCAAGCGGTCTGTCGCAGGACGGCAGCGTCGCCGGGAACGGCGGCCGGACGACGGAGATCCTCCGGGCCGAGGGGCCTGCGCCGCCACCGAGGGTCCGGGCGTCGGGTTGGGTGAGGACGACGGTCGCTGCCGCCTCGCGAACCGCCCGGGCCTCGAAAGCCGCCATTTTGCGGGCCTCATCCCGGGCGATCCAGGCCGCGTGCGGCCTTCGGATCGAGACCATTCGCCAGAGCTCGCTCTCGACGTTCTGGGCTCGCAGGATCACCGGGGGGCCGCTGTCCACTGGTGGGAGATTGTAATAGGCCTGGATCTGCTCCGCGTGGATCACATCGAATCGCCGGGTGTGGAGCAGATCGGCGATCACCCGTCGTTCCGTGCGGTGGGTATGACGGAGCACCGAGAGGGGTTTTCTTGCAATCAGGGCGGCGGCCGCGGCCCACCAGATCGATGACGGCCGGGCGGGTACGAGATGAACCGATTCGCAAACTG
Source organism: Candidatus Sulfomarinibacteraceae bacterium (assembly GCA_963714895.1). Lineage (GTDB taxonomy): Bacteria > Acidobacteriota > Thermoanaerobaculia > Thermoanaerobaculales > Sulfomarinibacteraceae > Sulfomarinibacter. The sequence continues at coordinate 114,069 of CAVQQC010000025.1, read as the reverse complement.
ACTTGAGGTGCTGCAGGGGCAGGGTTGTATCCGAGCCGAGGTCGGGAGCAACGTAGGTCACACGATGACCTCTGGCGGCCAATTCGACGAGCGTGTTCCAAATCAACAGCCGCCCGCCGTCCTGTGGTGGGTAGGCCGGTTTGGTGGCGACGTACAGGATGCGGAGTCGATTCGACGCGGTGTGTTTACTGTCGCCGTCCATATCTCCTCTGAGGGGGGTTCGCCGGCGGGCCGTAACCGGCGGCTCATCCCTGGAAGTGCAGTGTTCGCGATGATTGTCGCACGGGCGCGGCGGCTGCGAGATATCAGGCGGTATGCCCCTGCTCCGGACGGTCCTCTCGATCGAGGGCGCGCAGGGCTTGGGCATAGGTGGCGGTGGCATCGTTCCATCCGGTGCGCTCGCTGCCACCGACCAGAGGGGTGGCGATGTTCCGGCCGAGAACCCGAAGGGCGGCGCCCATCCTCAGCGCGCGGAACGACGAGCGGGCTCGACCCGGCCCCCAGTGCTTGTTGGCGAAACGGAGGAGATCGGTCCACATGAGTTCCGGGTGTTGGTTCCCCACCGTACCGGTGTCCTCCGAGATGGTGCCGCCGTGAAGATGGAAGATTCTGAACTCAGGCAGGATCTCAATCTCCCAACCGGCGGCTGCGGCGGCACAACAGAGATCGAGGTCCTGGCAGTAGAAACGGTAATCGGTGTCAAACGGCCCGATCTGGTTCCAGACCACCCGTCGGACGACCATGGCGGTGCCCGCGACCCAGTCGACCCCGCCGCCTGCGGAGCCGGATGGGGGCCGAAGGCGGCGCCACACATTCCACTTGCCCATCAATGCCGGGAGTCCCGATGCCATTGCAAAGCACCACAGAGCCGAGGGAGTGCGACCCCCGCTCCACTGGGGGGTGCCGTCAGGGTCGCACAGAGCCGCGCCTGCGATCCCGAGATCGGGATGCCTTGCGAACGCTTCGAACACGGGGCCCAGGGCTGTCGGCGCCGGTTCGGTGTCGCTGTTGAGGAGGAGCACGAGATCGCCCGATGCGCGCGCCACCCCGTGGTTCACTGCCGCCGAAAAGCCTTCGCTGGTCGGAAGGTGGACGACGATGTGCCGGGGGTATTTACGAATGATCGAGGAAGCCGTGTTGTCCGTGCTCCCGTCATCCACAACGATCACCTCGTCCGGCTGCGGGTTGCACAACCACAGGGCCGCCAGACAATTCAGCGTCAGCTTGCGGGTGTTGTGGGTCGGGATGACCACTGACAGCTTCAGGCGTTCGCCCATAATCCTCCGCCTCGAATCGTGAGGTTCCGTTCCACGGACCGGTCCGCAATCTGAAACCCTTCGGCCTTGATCGAGCATGCGGAATTTGAAGCAATCGCCATGCCGATCCGGTCGGCCGACCTCGCATTTTTCGATCTCCATGATACGCAACCGGTTACCAGGAAGGCGTGCTCCAGATCACTGGATTCGGCAGTCAATCACCGACAACATACTTGGCGAGCTGCGGAGTTGCTGAGCATGTCAACCGGCGAATCCCGCCGCCATCAGCCTCACTGACTGCGTGGTAGTATTTCGAAGTGCCGAATCCAGAAACTCCGGTTCTCGTCAACTCCGCCGACTCGAAGTTCAGCACGATCAGCGAGATCCGCGACCTCATGGCGAACTCGCACCTACTGCTCAACCTCGTTCGACGCGATCTCACCGTGCGCTACAAACGATCGATCATCGGCTTTTTCTGGACAATGCTGAACCCGCTCCTGCTCATGATCATTCTGACGATCGTGTTTTCGACGATCTTCAGATTCGAAGGCATCGACCATTTCGAGACCTATTTCCTTTCGGAATACCTCGTTTTCGGGTTCTTTGCGCAGACCACCGTAACATCGATGGCGAGCTTGTCTTGGAACGGTGCGCTGATGAAGCGCGTGAGAGTTCCGAAGTCGATATTCGCGATCTCGACCACCATTTCGGGTTTAATCAACCTGTGCCTCGCGTACATTCCACTGTTCATCATCATGATCGTTCGTGGTGCGCCGATCCGGCCATCGGTTCTCTTTCTTCCGGTGAGCTTTCTGATCATCGGCATGTTTACGCTCGGGGTCTCGCTGTTGCTGTCGGCGCTGGCCGTTTATTTCGAGGATGTGCAGCACATGTAGCAGGTGGCGACCATAGGCCTCATGTATCTGACTCCGATCATCTATCCGATCTCGATCGTTCCTTACAGGTGGTTGTGGCTAATTCGAATCAACCCGTTGACCCAACTATTCAAATTGGCCAGGGATCCGGTCTATAACGGTGTCCTTCCGCCAATGCACGTCGTAGGTGCTTCACTTGCGGTATCAGCCATCGCATTGGTAGCGGGCTGGGTGGTGTTCAACCGGCTGTCACGAGGCTTTTATCTCCATGTCTGAGGGAATTCGAGAGCGCCGTGCCTGAAACATCGATCGAATTTCAGGATGTCTCGCTTCGATTCAGGATTCTTTCTGAACGAGGGATCGTCACCTTCAAGGAGTGGGCCATCAGGTGGTTGACATCGAAGATTTCTTATCGAGATCTTGTGGCCTTGTCTCACGTCAGCTTTTCACTCGAACCGGCACGTGCGCTGGGGATCATCGGTCACAACGGGGCCGGCAAGTCGACTCTTCTACGAGTGGCCGCGGGCATTCTGACGCCGACCGAGGGTTCGGCGGTGATGCGTGGTCGGATGGCACCTGTTATCGAGCTGGGTCTCGGTTTTGAAGCCGAACTTTCAGGGCGCGAGAACGTTTTTTTTAATGGAGCGTTGTTGGGCCGATCCCATGATGAGATGGAGGAACGATTGGGTGAGATCGTCGATTTCGCCGAACTCGACGAGTTCATTGATCAACCGATTCGGACGTACTCCACCGGTATGGTCGCCAGGCTGGCGTTTGCCATCGCGACCACCATCGATGCTCAGATTCTGCTTCTGGATGAAGTCCTATCTGTAGGAGACGAGAGTTTCCGTCGGAAGTGCAATGAGCGGCTCGAGAGCTTCCGCACGGCCGGCGTAACGATTCTGCTCGTTTCGCACGATCTCGATGCTGTGCAGAACATCTGCGATGAGGCTCTGTGGCTCGAGCATGGGGTGGTCCGTGGTCACGGACCGGCGAGCGAAGTCGTCGCCGCTTACCGGGCATCGGTCAGTGGTGAATCGACGGTCGGTGGCGCGATCGAGATTTCCCGGAAATCTCCCTCGTGACATGGTGTCGCCAGTCATTTCGGTCGTGATACCTACCCGCGATCGGTGCGACGTCCTTGCGTTGACTCTTCGGGCGTTGGATCTGCAGAAAGGGTTGAACGGCCGATTCGAAGTCGTGGTCGTCGATGATGGGTCAAGCGACGGCACGCTCGAGATGCTTCGAAAGACAGAATACTCCGGGTTCGAAATGAAAATGATTTCGCTCAGACATGGCGGGCCGGCGAGGGCCCGAAACCGGGGCATCGCGGAGGTCGCAGCCAGTCGCGTGCTGCTTCTCGGCGATGACACCATTCCGGTCCCCAGGACGCTCGCCTGCCACCTCGATTCCGCCCGCGGCGGGAACGTCGGTGTCCAGGGAATGATCGAATGGGATCCCGAGATCGGGGTCACCGATGTCATGCGTTTCCTCGCGCCCGAAGGCCCTCAGTTCTGGTTCAAGGGGCTGGACGACGACTCCTTGGTCCCTTGGACATCGGTCGTGAGTTCGAATCTGTCGGCGCCCACAGAGTGGTTTGTCGACGAACCGTTCGATGAGGGTTTCTCGGACGCCTGCTTCGAAGATACCGAGTTGGCGTGGCGGTGGGCTCGCAAAAACCGGACAGTGGTTTTCAGCCGTTCGGCCTGTTGCACGCATCGGCACCGCTACGAAGACATCGGAGAGTTTTTGACTCGCCAACGCAGGGCTGGATGGTGGGCACGGCGTGCGGTGCGTCTTCATCCTGGTTTTCTCGTCAAAGCGGTGGCGTGGCCTTTGGTGACTGTCCCCGTTGTCGCATGTCGGGCGGTACTGCGAACGTTCATAGGTCGTGGTCGTCAAGAGGATTATTGGGATATTCGTTGCCGGCTCGCTTTCGCGCGGGGCCTCGTGGCGCAACGACCTCCGTCAGACGATCGAAAAATGGATTGATGCCGTCAGGCCCGTTATTTCAAGAACCCGAGCCGACCGATGTTGACCATGCCGAGGTGTTTCCCGTTTCGAACCCGTCGGAGAAAATTGACGGTGGAATTTCGTCCACCCAAACGGTCGCCTCGGCAACGGCGCCGCCCTCTTCGGTCGTGGCGATGATTCTATAGGTCGTCGTGACTGTCGGCGAGACCGACACAGAACCCGAACTACCCTTGGCTCCGGTGGACAACCTCACACCGCCGTCGATGTCGACATCGAGAAAGGATCCCGAGGTGAGGGCCCATTGGAGGGTCGTAGACTCGCCGCTGCTGATCACGTTAGGCACGGCGTTCAGGTTGACAGCCGGAAACGCGGCGGCGACGACATGCGCCTGGGCCAGTTCCCCGTCAGCGTTCAGTGTCGAGGTGCCGGCGGAAGCACCAGAAATCCCGGTGGTTGACGAGAGTGGCGATGAGTTCAGGGTGGCTGACGCTCCACTCCACGCCCATGCCAAGAACGCCTCGGTAGGTCCGGAGGGATCCCCGGCCGCGCCTCGGGCGAGGGTTTTTGACGGCACCGCGAGGAGGGTTGCCGTCGACGGAGACGTGGCAAGCGAGACGTTATCGACCTGTGATTTGTCGGTGCTGGGACCAGCGTCGCGGGTAACGATCAGAGAGTTGAGTTCGGAAACGCTCTTAGCGCCGCCGGCGACCGAGTCCCGGTAAACGCTGGTGCCGAATGTGCTGGAGTGAATCCGGTTGCCGTTGTGGCGGACGTCGTTGATTGGACCTGGTTTACGATCGTCGTCAAAGATCGGGAGCCCGACATTCGAGGCGAAAACGCTGGTGTCCACCGACCCCTCCATCGGCATATCTACGCCTGCATATCCGACGATCGGACCCAGAAACAGCGCCGCTCCGTACGAAACACCTACGGTCTCGCCTGTTCCCGGGCTGATTTCATTCTCGAGGAACGTGCACTGGTCAAAATCGAGATCGCTTCCCTGAGCAAAAACCGCTCCCCCGAATCGTTCAGCAGAATTTGCGGCAAATGTGCTATTGCTGATGGTTCCCGTTGATTGGATAACGAACCGAAGCGCTCCACCAGTGCTCTCGACACCAACGGCGTCTGAGTCGATGACGAGGAGATCAGAGCCCGTCAGTTGCCCGAGTTCGAAACTCATGGCGCCGCCGAGGCCCTTGTTTGCAGGCAGGGGGTCGTTGACGTCGCACTCGACAAAGACGACGTTATCGAGAATCGCAATGGAACGATTGGCGGAGGTCGGACCGAATTTTGACACTCCGCCAAAACCATACTCACGATTGACGTCACCGGCGACGTAGATTCCTCCGCCGGCCTGAGCAACAGGCCCGACAACGTCGTAGCGGCCCTGGATCAGGGTGTTGGAAACCAGGAGTGAACCATTGAGTCGGTTGTTTGATTGGTCGATTGTGGTGTCACTGGATGTTACTGCGATGGCTGCGCCGAATCCCGTGGAAGGGTTACTTCCGTCGACCCAATTGCCTCGAAAGACAGAGTCGTGGATTGTAACGGCCGCGCGGTAGGAATTGACGGCACCGCCTCTCTCGGCAGAGTTGAACACGAACCGCGAACCAAAGATTTCGACGGCGGTCTGGTCCTCCGCGTGGATGCCGCCCGCTTCAGGGGGAGTCGGCGTGTCGACGGAGTCATCCGCAACCGCAGCATTGGCCTGAATGGTGCAGTTTGCCACCAGGACCCGGGATCGAGGCGTGGAATATGGCTCTAGCCAGTTTCCGATCGCGTAGATTGCGCCGCCAACGTATCCGGCCATGTTGCCCTCGAATCGGCTGTCAGATACCCGTAAGGAGCTGTTTCCGACGTGGACACCACCTCCGGCCGCAGTGTTGCGGTGATTCGGAGGGTTGGCAAGGTTGTCAATGAACTGTGAATCGTGCACCACGGCGAGCGAGCCTTCGTTAACCCTGAGACCGGCGCCCTCGTTGGTGGCCTCGTTGTCCCGCCATAAACACCGGACGAAATATGCGACTGAGTCGGTCACGACGGCAACTCCGCCCCCTCCGGTAGTAGGTGCGAACGACGAATTACCGAGAAAAGAGCAGTTGATGAATGTTGCGTCGGCGCGGCTCAAAGTCACGCCACCGGCGACGCCATCTGAGGTCGATCGTCCGTTTCGAAAAATGAGCCTTTCAAAAACAATCGGCCCTCCTGCGGATACCACCGAGTTGTAGAGTTGGAACACTGGTTGTGTGCCGCCGCCATCGAGAAACACGGTCCCAGCCACCGCTGCTCGAATCGTAAACGCCTTTCCAAGGTTGTTGTAGATGAATCCCCCAGAATACGATCCCGCTGCGAGTTCGATCACTCCGCCGTTCGGCACTGCTGACACAGCCAGGTTCAAGGTTGTCACATCACCGGGAACCTTGATGACGTTCGCACCTTGGGTGACACCCATCGTCCCCATAACTGAGGTCATGGTAGCTACGGCTACGCGGGCAAGAAATCGGAAAGAGGCTATTTTTGACATAGAACTCCCATAAACTTTCAGAACTATCATATCAAGAGGCGGCACAGATCGTCCCACCTCAGTCACGTGAAATGCTGGCGGTCGCAATTCGTGGAGGTTACGATGAGGGCGAACATAGAAAACGCAGCGACCACGCCGTTGCGCCGGGATCGGAGTTAAGACCTAGTGCAGAATGCAGGCATCACACCGAAAATTACAGTGGTCATACCGACGCATAACCGGGTCACCACGCTGAAGAACATGCTCGGCACGTGGGAGAAGCAAGTCCCTCAAGACCTTTCGTTCGAGGTTGTGATAGTGGACGACGGGTCCGACGACGAAACGCCGGAGCTTCTGGCCGGGTTTCGCCCGAACCGGTTCTCTCTGGTCACGCTGCGGCAGGAGAATAGTGGGCCGGCGGCAGCTCGAAATTATGGGCTGGCGGCGTCGATGGGCGATCGGGTGCTATTTGCCGGCGATGATATCGAGCCGGCACCTGACCTCCTGCAGCAGCACCTCGATGCCCACCACAGGCTGCGAGACGATCGTTGGGCGGTTCTGGGCAAAGTCTCGTGGGCTCCGGAACTGGAATTGACCTCGACCATGCATCACGTCGACGGGGTCGGTGCCCAGCAGTTCAGTTATCACTACATGATCGATGGCAACGAATACGATTTTCGGCATTTCTACACCAGCAACGTCTCGGTTTCGAGACGGTTGCTCGACGAGGAGTCTTCTGGCTTCAGCCGGGACTTCTCCGCGGCAGCTTTCGAAGACGCGGAATTTTCATTTCGGCTGAGTCGTCGCGGGATGCGAATTGTCTACCGCGCAGCCGCGCAGGCGTGGCATCATCATGCCTACGATGCTCCATCCTTTTTCAATCGGCAGGTTTCATGTGGACGCATGGCGGCTGTTTTGATTCGGAAGTGGCCTCAGACCCGGCGGCTGATCGGCGTCCACGAAGTATTTCGATCTCGATTTCGCCAGGCCTTCACGTTCGGAGCTCGCCGCCGCAGACAATTCGAGATCGAAGAAAACCTCGAGACCCTCGAAAAATGCGTCATCGATCTTGCTGCCGCACACGATCTGCCGGCGACGGCGGTTGTTGATCCTTTACTGCACCCGCTGTTCCACTACGGATACCTCAAGGGATTTGCCTCTGCGACCAAGGGTGAAGAAACCGCGAGGCGGTTGTGTTCTTACTGGTTCTCACGCGGCGTGAGTCGTGGTGTCGACAATTTTCGGTACGAACTGAAGAGGAGAAACCTCGAGCTTGACGAGGAAAAACTGAGACTTCTCGTAGATCGGTTTTCAACCTAGCCCGCACCGGCAAGGGCCGCGACGGCCGACCGAAAAAACGGATGCGAAGGATCAATGAGGGCGTCAAAGGACGACGGTGGTGTCCGGGAGGTGCCGCGCATCACGAGGAGCTGGTCGAGGATGCCGTCACAGCCAAAGGCCGGCATTGAATTCCACGCGAGGCGGACCAGTTCCTCCCTACCGAGAGTGCGTCCGGCTGCGGACGCTAGCAGTGGGAGTGCGTGACGGGCGATGACCCATTGAATCTCGAATCGCATCGCACCTGTCTGGGTGTCGGCCCCCTCTTTGATCGTGTTGGACGGGTGAACTCGATATTTAAGCAGCGGGTCTCCCACCAACCGCAATTCTCCATGGTGGCAGGCCGACAGTATGAAATCCCAGTCGTGGGCATAGCGCAAGGGTTGGAAACCGAGACCCTTTTCATCCACCAGGGAGCGGTGGAATGCAAGATTCGAGGTCGTGGAAACGAAGTTGGTTTCGAGGAGTGCCAGGGTCGGGTCGCCGAGGCCTGATAGATAAGGACCGTCCGTCGGCGGTGGCCACGGCGGCAGGTTGAACCAACCTTTCTTGACTCCAATCTCCTTGCTGTCGGCGTCGATGATCTGGATCCAGGAAGCTGCGATGGCGGCATCGGGATGGTCCTGCAGTTCTTCGATCAGCCTGGGAATGCGGTCCGGAAGGAAGGCGTCGTCCGAGTCGAGAATGAAGAGGAACTCGCCACCAGCAATCTCCAGTGAACGGTTGAGGGCCGCGTGAGCTCCTAGGTTTTCCTGCTCGAATACTCGTACCCGGTGGTCTCGAGACAGCGCTTGAAGCCGCTTGGTTGTATCGTCAGTCGAGCCGTCGTCGACAATGACGACCTCGATGCTTTCGAAACCTGGATCAAGGACGCTTGCGACAGCTTCTTCGATGAAACAGCCGTGATTGTACGAGGGTATGAGGACGCTGACTTCGGGTCGGTTCATCTCTCTGGAAAGATAGCAGCTTCATAGGCCGAAGCAAACGCATCGACTCCAAACCTCAGGCTCACGGTAGAGCGCCCAAGGAGTCCTTCGCGTGTTCGTAGGTCGGAGTCTTTCAATCGGCGAATACCGGAGGCGAGACCCTCGATGTCGCCGGCCCTTTCAACCACAACGCCCCCGCCGTCTCGGAGGAGGAGTGGAATATCGCCGACACCGGGCGCCACGCACGGAATCGCACGTGCCAGGCCGTCGAGGAGGAATACTGGAAGCCCCTCGAAAGACGACGTGAGGAGACAAATGTCGATCGCGTCATAGAGATCGAGAGCGTCCTCCCTCATCGGCAGTCTCGTCAGGTTTCCTGGGCCGTTCCTTTTTATTTCGTCATCCAGCATCTGATCCATCGGGCCGCCACCGACCAGTAGAAAGTGAATGCCATCATCCTCGAGCATCCGGGCGACCCGTATGACATCCAACGGTCTCTTCTGGGGATGCATTCGTACAAACGTGCCCACGATCAGCGACTCCTGAGGCAGACCGATCTGGTCGCGGCGTCGCCGTTTTCGTCGTTCATGTTCTTCACGAGTCGCTTCTTCTGGGATATTGACGCCGTGATGAATCGTGGCGATCGATCGGCTGGGAACCGCCCGCTCATCGGCGAGGGCACTTGCTATGGGAGTGTTCACGGCGATGTGGAGATCCGTAGCCTTCACCACGGTCGGACAGTAGTGTTCAATCCAGCCGCCCTGGTGGTTGTAGAGCTGGTTGACGATCCGAAGTGAGGGGAACCTGGCTTTGAGATCGGCAACGTGGTCGAAAAACACGACATTGCCGTTCCAACACACCAGGCATTCCACCTGCCACCTTCGAAGAAGGTGCCGAATTGCGGAAGGCACGGCGCCCTGCGGCAGCCAGTCGCCGAGGGTGTAGACGTGGGGCGTGAGATCGCGAAAGCGGTCAACTGATTGGCCGAGGCTCGCAAGATGCGGATCGGTTGTGGCAATGAGAATCCGATAACGGTTTCCGAGCCCGCGAACGAGATCGGCCAGGAGTTTCTCTGCGCCGCCGACCGCCAGGTAGGGGAGGAGAAACATTGCGGTTCTGGGACCACCGATTTCCGGCAGATCGGAGAGCGATGCATCGACAGCCCGGAGACACTGCCTGACGATGGCGCCGTCTGCGGTGTCAGACCGCAACCGATAGGCGCCGGACGATCGCGTGAACGGGTGGTCCAGAGATTTGCAGTCGTGCAGGTTATCGAGATTGGTAATATGAGGAACCGCACGTCCGACGACAACACTCCGATCATTCCGTGGGGGTCGCGGAAGTCGAAGCAGCAAATTCGAGGCCTCTTCGTGGTGGCCGTTTCGCGCCACGTGACCCGATGGACCATACTTCCCGGGTGCCGGCGCCGCCCAACCTGTGACGATCCAGTCGAGGTCCTCTGCCACGGCCGCCATCAGGAGCGATTCGAGATGGGTGGCTGGCAGGCCGTCGAGCGGGCCCTCGGCCTGAAAAACGAACGGAATTCTTTTGTCCGGGGGAAAAGCGACGCAAGCCGAACACTCCGTCTGAGATTGAAGAAATGCCTCCACGCTGCCGGTTGCCGCATTCGGAGATGGAACGACCAGGATAGCTGGATCGGGGGCCTCAGATGGGTTCGACTGTTCCGGCAACGACAGAACTCGTGGGTCGGGTCGACGGCCGCACACGGTCTGAAATTTCAGTTTTGTCAGCGAGAGGCCCCGGGTGAATCGCCTCCCAATTCTGCGAAGAGGCAGGTTGTGCTCCCAGAAGAGGGCTTGCGCACGGTGCCTCAAGGATTGCCGGGCCACTTCAGGCATTTCCCAACAGGACCGATTCATAGGCCTCAGCGCAAGAATCGACGGAGAACCGGGACGCCGCCATCAGGGCGTTTTCGGCCAAGGGAGTTCGAAAGTCGAGTTCGGTCAGCCGTCGCACCGCTGTCTCCAGGGCGTCCAGATCTCCCGGTCGATCCACGACCACGCCCGCGCCTGTTGAATCCAGAACATCGCCGAGATCTCCGACGCGGGTCCCGAGGAATGGCCGACCAAGTTGGAGGCATTCGAGGAGGAAGACCGGGAGGCCTTCGAATTCGGAGACCAGCATGCCGACATCGGCGGCGAGAATCAGCTCGGGGATGTCGTCGCGGAAATTGAGACGGCGAATCCTGGAAGGTGGACCGTCTGCGATGGCGCGGTCGACCTCCTCCTCCAGATCTCCTCCGCCGACCAGGAGAAAGTGAACTCGCTCGAGATCGTGTACCCGCGCCCCAAGAGCGACCGCATCAAGAGGCCTCTTCTGTTCGTGCATCCTCGCGGCCATCAGAAAGAGGACGTCATCGTCACCGATGTTGAGCTGCCGGCGGAGCTGAGCCCGGATTTCCTCCCGAGTATGGCTCGGAGGCAGATCCTCGTCAGCACGCCCGCACGGCCAGATAACAGGAACTCGATGCGACGGCCACCCGCGGTTTTTGGACAGTTCATTTGCGATGGCGTGGTTCTCTGCCACACACGCATCCACCGTCGATAGGAGCGTTGGAGAATACCTGTCGATGTAGCCGACTCGATGGTCGTACAAGTGATCGACAATACGGAGTGCGGGTCGTTGGTTGCGCAGGATTGCGGCAAAATCATAGAACAGGGTCGAGCCATTGGCGTTGTATATGACTGAAACACCCAACCTGTCGATGAGGTTGAGAATGATGTTCGGCATTGCGTCCGGGTGGACGAGATCGCCGAGGCTATAGAGATGATCGGTGATCTCCCGAAAATCATCCCGCCGGTCACCAAGCGCCGTTCGATGTCGTGCCAACGTGACGATCGAAAAGTCCATCCGCCTCGAGAGTGCTCGCATGGTTGCAAACAGAGTCTGTTCAGCCCCACCACGGGCGAGGAATGGGGCGAGAACCAGCACCCCGGGCTTGCTGCGCAAGAGCGGCGGTCGTTCGAGGATTGGGGGCGAGGAGAGGGTTACCCTCAGGAATGGTTCAAGCTCGGTGCTGCCAAGGTACTGCCCTCTTCGAAAACGGTTGAAATGGTGGCTGTCGAATGGCGGATTCTCCATCCCCGGTAGACCGACTGCTTTGACGAGTCGACCCTCTCGCGACGGGCGAACCTCATCGCCTGCCGGGTCCCAGGTGTAGGCGTCGGATCGGTAGAGGGCCCACGTTCTCGCATCGGGAGAGTGAGCGGCTTCGGCATTTTCCAACGAGAAGGGAATGAAATCTCCGGTGGGTTCGAAAAGAACCATAGCGTCGATCGACTCCGATGCGGCGACCATTAGAGCAGATTCGAGGTACGCCGGTGCAACCTCAGGTAGTTCTCCGGGGGCAAAGAACCAGGGTATTCCGGGCGGCGGTGGCGTGCTATCCCCGCTCGAGTGACGCCACGTGACCCGACCACTCCTTTCATAGCCCGTCACGACAATCTGTTCGAGGGTCTGCCTGGATACCCAGTCGGCAGCCTGGCCCCGGAGATCGTTCTTGGACGGGTCATCAAGGACTCGGATTTCGACGAACGGTGGGAAGACAGGCTGTGTTCCGACCAACTCGTATCGAACAGTTCCAACGGGTTTGCCTTGCGCAAGCTGCCGGTTGTACGTCTTGCGAAAGCGCCGGTCTGAAATCGCCCTGCGAATTCTGCGAGCAAATTCTGGAACTGTCACGTTTCTCCCTTCAACAGATTCTATCTGGATCACGTGACGCCGGGTCGTTGGCCGCGGTCAATAGCTGGTGAGCAGAGCGGGGGACCTCAATGATTGCGGGCAGCAACTTAAAAAGTGGATTGGTTGCCGGTGAGTAGACCTAACGGTCTCAAAACCCCGAATCTGAGATGGGCGATGATTTCTGAGCGACCACGTGGTCGCCGCCCGGCGCCATTATCGTCAGAGAAGGGGCGCGGCGCGAAAAAGTCCGAGATCAGGTCGCGAAATCTGTACCTTGTGCCGAGGCACTTCCATTCTCGACCCTCCTGGACAGCGCTTCGGAAAAGCTCGAATCCACGCGGCGGGTCGAGGTAGGACACCTCCGCGGCCCAGCAGGGGAGAATCATGTGGCCATTCGCTTCGACCATCTGTTGCCACCGGCAGCCCAGGAGAATCCGGCCCGACGGCAAGGGGAAGTTCTCCCATACATCGCGACGAATTGCGGCATTGATGACCGAGAACATCAGACCGCCGTGGGCCTCTCTCCACGCGCGAGACTCGTGCGTGAAGTTGGTATCGAATCGATCGGATTCATGAAAGGGCTGGAATTTGACTCCGCCGAGGACCGCGGACGGCGGTTTGTCGGCGAAAAACGGGACGGTCAATCGGTCGAGCCACAGCTCATCCACCGGCAAGACTCTGTCGGAAACGAAGACCAGAACCTCACCGCGTGCTGTCGAAGCTGCGATGTTGATCATCTGGCCTTGATTGAGGGTTGTCTGGTCGAGTTGCACGAGACGGGCGCCGCAATCTCGAGCAGCAGATGCGAAATCGACAGTCAATTGTGTGTTGATGTACAGGATTTCAAAAGAGCTGGAAATCTCTTGCTCCTTGATTCGTTGAATCAAATGTCGGGGATCAGTTCCCAGTGCTCCCGGGATGACGAGGACCGAGATCCTGGGGTCACGTTCATCCCCGGTCTTCTGGTTCACCGAATCATCGGTGCGTTCAGGAAAAGAGGTGGGGTACAGATCCTCGTGGGCGGCGTGCAGGTGCTTGCCGACGATATCCCAACTGTACTTTTCTTGAACCAGGGACCGCCCGCGGTCGCTCAGCGTTTCAATCTCGATCGGGCGCGCCCGAAGGAGAGCCACCGTTTCCTCTGCCATCGCCCGGTTCGAGAGAGTGACGCAGACTTCCGGGTGGCTGGAAAGTTCGATGCCCTCAACTCCCACCGGAGTCGAAATGATTGGAAGCCCGCACGCCAGGGCTTCGAGGACCTTGAGGCGGGTGCCGGAACCGGCGCGGATCGGCACCAGCAACACCCGATGGCTTTGGTACAGCGGAGCAAGGTCCGGCACCTCGCCCAGGACTGTTATGCCGTTTTTGCCGTTCCAATCAACAACGCTGGCTGGAGGACGGGCGCCGGCGACGGTCAGCCGGGCATTCTTTTCGAGATGGCGAACCTGCGGCCAGATTTCGTGAACCAGAGTTTCAAATGCATCGAGGTTCGGTAGATGTGGAAATGAGCCGACAAACAGAGCGTCTCGACGGGGCGCGTTCGGGGAATAGGTGTAGGTGGTCGTATCGACTCCGTTTGCAACGACACGAAATTTACGGGCGATCGGGTCACTCGATGATGCGGCTAATCGAGCACGGTCTGTGTCTGACATGACGTGCACCTGATCGACTCGCGAGCACGCTCGCAACTCGAAGCACTTCTGTCGCAGATCGTCCGCTCTCCCGTCGCCAATCACATCGCTTCCTGAGAAGCGCGCCCCGATATCGAGGTCCCGCTGCCTGCGGTGGGAAACAAAGCTGACATCATGCTCGACGAGCACGACCTTTGCCTTTCGGCAGGCTTCGATATGTGCGGCCATTTCGGTGTACTCGAGGTGGACGATGTCGAAGCCGTGGGCCTCGACGAGCGCCTCGAGTCGAACGCCGACGATGTCGGAGTCGAACCTGCGAACCGACGGAGGAATCAAACGGAACGGATCCGGCCTCTTCTCGAAATCGTTCGAAATCTGCTGGAAGAACACCCGCTCACAAATCTGCGCGAGAGATTTTCGTTGGACAGGATCATCGCTTCCTCCGATGTGGATGAAGACCGAAACATCGGCCCAGGCCGACATCTGGCGAAGAAGGTTGATCATTCTCACGGCTCCGCCGTGGATCGGAGGATGGATTGAATAGGGCGAAACAACCAAAACCCTTGGGCGGGTCCTTCCGCCCGGTAGACGGCGGCATGATTCGGGCGTTGGATTTCGCCTCCAACGATGCAGTGGGTTCACGACTGGCCGCAAGAGATCGCAAGCACCGAGAAACGCGAGTCCGAACACTCGCCTCACGTCGAGACCTCGTGCCGGTTGACCAATTCAATTTTCGCCGTCCTGGCGATCGTCGGGTCAAGGGGTTCGGGCGCGGTTCCTGTTGTGGAGTGACGAATCATGCCGTCGTTGTAACAGATCGGCGAAGGATATTCACTCGGTGATCGCGGTGGCGATCAAGCTGCGGACCGACTACGGGTAGAATGGCGGTGGAGGATGATCACGACACTACTCGATGCTTCCGTCGTCATTTGTACGCGAAATCGCTCCGACGTTTTTGCCCAGACGTGCCGTGAGGTCCTTCGACAAGAACTGCGGGAGGGTCATTGGGAACTCCTGATCGTCGACAACAACTCGACCGACGACACGCTCGAGATTGCCTACGCTCTGGCGGCTGAAAACCCGGCCATGGTTCGGGTTCATGTTGAAAAACGGTTGGGCCTGTCGGCTGCGCGAAATTCTGGAATCAAGCATTCTTCAGGCTCCTTCGTTCTGTTTCTCGATGACGATGCGATTCCAGACCCGGGATGGCTCGAAACCATGACCCGCGAGTTGAGCCGGAACAACGTTGAGTGTGTGGGTGGAGCGGTTCGACCGGTTTTTCAAGGAGAGCTTCCGAAGTGGTTTCTCGGGCGATTCCTGAAGTACCTCTCAGCGTGGAATCCGGGCGACAAGAGGGTGTTGTTGGAGCACCCGGAGTATCCACGTGGAACGAACATGGGGTTCCGGAGAGAGGTCTTTGAGAGGGTTGGCGGGTTCTTCGAGGGTCTCGGCAGGTCCGGTAGGAGCCTCTTGTCGTGCGAAGAGATCGAATTGTGTTTGAGGGTGGCACGGTTGGGTGGCGACATCGTCTATACGCCGGGGGCCGCGGTTGATCACTTCACGGATGCCGGCCGGATCTCAAAACAATGGTTGGGCAGCAGGTTTGCTTCCCAGGGCCGTTCGGAAGCGATAATGAACTGGCGGCACGGTGGATATTCTGGTGTATTTGACGGCTACAGATTCCAACACCGAAATTTCCACGACGCCTCCAGATGGCGTGGTGAACAGGAAACGCTGTTCGCGGCGTGTCAACGCCGATCCCTTCGCGGGTACATTCGGGGCATGCTTGAGGCACCGCTGAGAATTGCTCGTTGGCAGCTACCGGGATCTCGAAACTCTGCTTGGTCACCCACCCGCCAAGTCAGTGGCTCCGGTCTCGTCCAAAACGATTGCCAAGCCAAATAGCGCAAGGCCGAACCACAGGGAACGAGAATTCCGCAGGAGTCATCGGCCTCTTCGATCGGACTCCGCGGACGAGGTCGGTCAGAACGGGGCGATTGAAAATGTCGCGGACGCAATCCGCGAGAGTGTACCGTTCCCCGACAAGGCGCCAGCCGTAGCCTTCGAGAAGACACCTGCGCCAGAGCGCGTCGACGTCGTATTTGTGCGTATGAAAAACCAACGCCTCGGGACGGTCGACGATTTCATAGCCCGCTTCAGTGACGGCGCGCTGCCACTTCTTGTCTTCGAGGACGGGCGCCCACCCGAAACGGTGCTCGTCCCACACACCGCGTTTGATCGCGCAGTTGACGGTTGAAAAACCCATCCCGTTGTAACGGGCGATCCATCGTCGAGCCTCGCGAGTGAAGTTGAAACGCTCACCGTAGGAATCCCAGAAAAACTGCTCGGGGTTTGACGGGTCTTCCTGGCTTCCTCCCTGCACCGCTGCGAGCTTGTCAGCCCCGGCCCCAAAGAAGGGCTTGCACAAGAGATCGAGCCAGTCTGAGCGCGAAGGAATTGCATCCTGGTTGAGGAACACCACGATCGGACCACGAGCGTGCGAAGCGCCGAGATCGCGTGTCAGACCGTGGTTGAAAGTACCGTTTTCCAATTCGATGACGAGGGCACCGGACCCCCGCATCATTTCGATTTCCGGCGCCGGAGAACCGGAGTCGACACAAATGACTTCATGGTCGTGGCGGAAGTCCTGGTTCTTCACTGCGTCCAGACATCTTCCGAGAGCCTCGCCGCCACAAAACGTCGGGATCACGATCGATACTATGGGATCGGATCCGGCGTTCGCGTTTTGTGCCATGGCAGGTCTGGATCGTGTTGCGTTCGAAGGCCTTCTGTTTTCCAACGCCTGCCCGGACGGACCACCGATTAATTGAAGGTAGGAGGACCCGATCTTCGATGCCACTTCTGTCCAGTCGTATTCATCGTGCGCCAACCTTGTCGCCTCGGTAGCGATTTTCTGGTGAAGATCATCCTCGGTCATCAACCTGTTGATCGATTCTGCGAAGTCGACGGCATTGTCTGCAATGAGCAGGTGGCTGCCGGGAACCGCGTTGATCCCCTCAGCGCCGATCGACGTCGAAACCACCGGGAGTCCCGCGGCGAAGGCTTCGAGGATTTTCAGCCGAGTACCTGAGCCGGCGCGAATCGGTGCCGCCAGAACTCGATGGCGGTGATATTCGTGGGCGATGTCTCTCACTCGTCCGATGACCAGAATCCCGTCATTGCCGTCGAACCTGAGGACACGGTCTGAAGCATTGGCGCCGACAACGGAGAGCCGGATCTGCGGATTAGCCACTCGTACCAATGGCCAGACGTCGGCGACGAAATACTCCAGGGCGTCCACGTTTGGAAGGTTCTGATAATTTCCGACGAATAGGACATCGCCTTCGGTCCTGGCCCTGTCGACCCGCCGATATTGCTCGGTGTTGACACCATTTGGAATCACTCGAATCCGGTCAGTACCGTCCGGCAGGTAACGAGCGAGAAAACGGCCGTCCGACTCTGACATGACGTGGATTTGATCCACTTCTCGGCACGACACTATTTCCTGGCGAAAGAGCCTGCGCAAATCGGCTTTGGAGTGGCCGAAGTCATTCCCCTCGGGATATCTCCGGTTGAAACCGAACTCGCGCCGGCGACGAAACGATCGAAAGGCAATGTCATGTTCGGTAAGGATTACCGGCACCCCTTCCGGCACCGAGTGCCGGTACTGTCCGAGTTCGGTGTATTCGAGCTGGACGATATCGATGTCGAATCCCATGACGAGATCTCGGATTTTCTCCGCGGCGCGTTGGGAGGCGAATAGCTGGGCGCCGGGCGGTGCGAGCCCAAACAGATCGCGTTTCGCTCGTGGTTCCCAGTGGTGGTAGTCGACCCTGGCACCGAGTGATTCCAAGGCACGTCGCTGGTTCCGGTCTTCTCCGATCAACGAGAAGATGAGCAGATAAACATCGCAGGAGACCGAAAGCTCTCTGACAAGATTGAAGAGCCTCGCCCCGCCTCCGTGGTGGGGTGGATACACGGCGTAAGGCGAGACGATGAGCACACGCGGTCGGCGTCGCACTTCGAGGTTCGCCGCGTGCGTTGGAGGCTCAGTCGGTTCGAGTGGGAAGCAGGGAGTGTTTCTGAATCGGGTTGCTGTTTGATTGAATAACGTCCAGATGAACAGGTAGAGGTGACCTCCGAGGCGGGTTGTGGCGCAGAACAATCCACTGATGAGTTGAATCGATTTTCTGGATCCGAAACGGAGCAGCCGCAGAAACCATGCCCAAAGGACCGAAGGAACCGAGAGAATGATCCTTCCCGCGTGACGAATGAGCCCCAACGGGTGAACAAGCCCGCGCCGCAAAGAGATCGACGCCATCCAGAGCTTCCACATCCTGGACCCGTGGATCTCTTCCAATTGCCGTAATGCGTGTTGCCACTCACCGTAGTAGCCATCGCGTTCAAATCGAAGCTGATCGGCTTGCCTCTTGAGTCTTTTCGTCAAGCGGCGCAGTCTGGTGATTTCTTCGGCCGGTGCCGTTGGCCGCCTCGGTTTCATGATGCGAAGGTATCACGGACGAGGGGGGGCGATTGCCGTCTTTTTTCTATGACCCTGAACGCGATCGCGGAAGGGCCTGGTCGCGACACGACCCGGTTGAACGGGCAACCCTGAGGGCATGATTCTCGTGTTCCATCATCAGTCGGCTCCCTCGCCGGATTCGGTGGGTTCGTGGTGCGCCTGTATACTCTGCCGAGTTCCGTCGGAGGAAAGTATGCGAGGTGGCGGTCAGCGAGATTCCTCGGGTTCGCGACTTGTAATGGAGTGGTTCACTCGTTTCGGAGACTTTCGTTCATTTCTCGATTACAGGGCCGATGAGTTGGCGCGTCAGAGAGAGATCGAAGACGGCCTCGCGGTCCCCGGGTCGAGTTTCTCCGTCCCAGGGCGCTGCATCGTGTGTGATCGAGATGAGGTTTTCGAGACCGACTGGACGTACTCCTATGAAGTGTCAGGGAAACTGACCCCAAATTGGCGCGAACACCTACGCTGTCCACGTTGCGGAATGAACAACCGGATGCGGGCCACGGTATTTGTGTTCAGGTCGATGATCGCTTCTGGTTCAGGATCGAAAGTGTATCTGTCGGAGCAGCGGACGCCGGTTTACCAGTGGTTCGTCAAGAATGTCGTGGAGGTCTCCGGGAGTGAATTCCTCGGAGATGATCATCTTGGCGGGAGTGAGAATCAAGCTGGAATCCGGCACGAGGATGTCACTGGGTTGAGTTTCGGGTCCGAGACCTTCGATGCCGTTGTGTGTCTCGACGTCCTTGAACACGTTCCGGACTACGCTGCTGGAGTTCGCGAAATCCGACGCGTCCTCAGTCCCGGCGGCTCGTTGGTACTCTCCGTGCCCACAAATCTGGGTCTCCGCAAGAACCTGGTTCGAGCTGAAGTGAGGTCCGATGGATCGATCAAACACCACGAGGAGCCCGAATACCATTTCGATCCGAACAGGACCGAGGGATGCCTTGCCTTCTATCATTTTGGTTGGGAAATCCTGGATGATCTCCGAGAGGCAGGTTTCGTAGACGTCGGAATCGTCCACTACTGGTCGGATTGGTTGGGTTTTCTTGGCCCGAACCAGATTCTCATTCTGGCCAAGACGCCGAGTTGACCGCCTGGAATTCCGGCGCCTTTCCTACTGGATATATCCCAAGGCGCGGAGTTGTTCTTCGGTGCGGTCATCAAGAGGATCGTCATTTTTGCGGTGGACGATTGCTTCGTTGTCCACCTTGACCTGCCAATCCTCCAGCAGTTCGAGCAGCAGTGTGGTGTCTTGAGACCCATCGCGTGCGAGATCCATTAGCTCGTCCGGATCCCGCCTGTAGTTGTAGAGTTCGGCGGATTGGTCGGCGACGGTGAAAAGGAGATGAAGATCTCCCAGGACGACACTGCGGCGAACCCCGAAGAATGGTGATTCGGCAAAAACGGGAGATCGGCCTGGGTTGGCTTCTTGGAATATTGTCGGCGCCAGGTTGCGGCCTTGCACCGCTTCTGGAATCGTGACACCGCTCAACGCCAACAGGGTCGGCATGAGGTCGACCAGCCCCACCGGCTCGCCGATACGTCGTGTGATTCTCGCCCCCGGAAGCCGAAGCATCAGAGGAACGTGCGTGACCGTCCGATAGAGTTTTTCGTGCAGGACTGAACCGTGCTCCTGAAATTCCTCCCCGTGATCGGAAACAACGACGACTGTCGCGATTTCATCGAGTTCGAGTTCCCGGAGCTCTGCCATGAAACGACGGATCCACTCATCGACGAAACGAATCTCACCGTCATAGAGCGCCATCGCATAGGCAAGGTCGTTCGGGGGCAATTGACGAGGTTCGCCGGAGTATTTTGAGAGCCGGATAGCTTCCATCTGTTCAGGATTTGGGATAAAGCCAGGAGTTGGCTCAGGTACGCCTTCCATAAAGAGCACGTCGAAAGGTGGTTCGGGCGCGTACGGCGTGTGAGTGTCGTAGGTGTGGACGAACAGGAAAAAGTTTTCGTGCGCGTGGTTCCGGAGCCAACTGATGACCTCTGGCCCGATCGCACGAAGTCCGCGGCCACCAAAGCTCTCGTATGTATTGAATCCCTGGCCCATTTGAAAGGTGTTGCTCAGGTAACCACCGTCGTGGAATCCAGCGGTTTCGTAGCCGTTCTCTCGCAACACTTCGGCGAGTGTCTCCACTTCGTGGGGGAGCCTGTCGTCGTCACCGATCATTCCATGGGTAGAGGGATACAGTCCGGAGAGGATGGTCGCCTGTGACGGGGGGGTATTCGGCGCCTGGCTGAAAGCCCAGTCGAAGACAATAGACTCGGACGCGAGGGCGTCGATGGAGGGGCTGGTTTCTCGCCGGTAACCGTAACAACCGAGATGGTCGGCGCGAAGGGTGTCGATGTCGATGATAATTACGGGGTGCTTCCCCAACACAAGCTCCGGTTCCGTGTGAGGTGCGCAGGCGGAAACCAGCAATGCCAGCGCAACAACGCCGACTGTCAAGGAACCAGAAACGGCTTTGGAATCAGAGGGTTCGATCTGCAGAGGGTCCGGTCCTCGATGTTTTCCAGCCGAAATGTGCACTTTGATCATGGATTTCTCAACCTGCTTTCATCTTCACGGTCTCATCCTAACAACAAACGTCGCCGTCCGAGAGGGTATCTCGGTATTCGTCGCCTCTGTCGCTTCCGCGCAATACTGAGTTGGCTCGAGAGCTTCGTCACTTTTCTGTTGCGTTACAATTCTCCCGACGTGATGAGTGGACCTCGAGATCTCCGCGACGTTCGCACATTCGGAAAGGAAATCAAATTCAATTGTGCAACGGGAACTGGTTTCACACTCGCAACCGGGTCGATCGAACCATTTTCAGGGTTTTTCGATTTTCAGTCCTTCTCGTTCTGGTGAGTGCCGTTTTCTCCGTGAGCACTGGCTGCTCTCGAATCCCCAACCGACCTCTCCTCATTTCAGATCGGTTCATCGACTCGGATCCTGTCGCACTTTTTGACCGAGGGGAGATCGTCGTCGGTTCGCCGGTGTTCGAGTGGGACTTCGTGGACGGTGCTCGATCTCTGGTATGGACAGTTGACCTTGCCGATCACGAATACGAGTGGACCTCGAGAGGCCTCGAAGTGCATGCCGGGCGGCGCTATTTTTCGGTTTCGAACAATGTGGAATTTGACGCGTCAACTGTTGATTCGTGTGAGATTGTGGTTCGCGGCCTGAACAGGAAACCCGTGGCGGTTGAGTGGGCAAGGCCCGGCGAGCTCTTCGACGAGAGCAGACGAATCCAAACTTCGGACCCGAGTCGGTCAGTTGGAGAGCTGGAAACGTATTCCCTCCTGATGCGAGAACATCCGTTGTGGCAGGGAGAGATCGAGCGGTTGAAGTTTTCGTTCGTTCTCCCGAGATCGAACACTGGGGTCCTTGAGAGCTTCGTTCTCCAGAAAGACCTGATCGATCACACATTGCTGGCGACGGCGTCTGAGCAAGATTGGATTTTCGAGATCGACAACGAGGTCAGACCCGGTTGGCTCGGTGTACCGGGGCTCGAGTTGACGAGGATCTACTCGGTGCCCCGAAACGGCCTGTTGCAGTTTTCGCTGGCATCGGTCGCAAGATGTGACGGCGAGATCGGTTTCCGTGTTGATTTCTCCCACAGTGGGTCCCCGTTCTCGTCATTATTTGCGGAGAACGTGGACTTGAAAGAGAGCAAATGGAGACAGAGGCAAGTGGATTTGGCCTCTCTTGGGGGGGAGGACGTGATATTCAGATTCACGACCGACAATTCCGACTCCACAAACTCGTCATGCGTTTCGGCGTTGCCGGTTTGGGGAAACCCAGAGGTTCTCAGCCCCGCCGATATACAAAGACCAAATCTCGTTCTTGTGGTGATCGATACGCTTCGCGCCGACCACCTGCCTTTGTACGGCTACGATAGGAATACAACGCCGAATATCGATGTGTGGTCGGCGACGCATGGTGCAACCGTGTTCGAGAAGGTGGTCGCACCCGCGTCATGGACTCTCCCGTCCCATGCTTCGATTTTTTCAGGTCTGGACGCCCACAGACACGGGGTGAACCACAGCAAGCCGATGCCGCGATCGGTGGAATCCCTCGTCGGCCGTCTAAGGGATCAGGGCTACGCCACCGTGGCGGTAACCGGAGGCGGATTCGTCCATCCCTCGTATGGGTTTTCACAGGGCTTCGATGAGTACCGGGCGTTCAGCAACCGCATGGGTTTTGACCGCGAAATCGAAATCAACACCGGCATCGCGACCGAGAAAATCCGAGACTTGAAGGGTCGCAACTTCTTCCTGTTCTTTCATACATACGAGGTTCACAATCCTTACAGGCCACGTCAACCTGGGTTGGAGAACCTGACAGGCAGAGAAACGGAACTCGACGTGGATGTGGAAAAGCTCCAGGACGATGCTGGAGACGGGTTCTTGACCCACCGTCGACTCACTCTTTCTCGCGCCAACGGAGAATGGCTGAGCGATCGACCGGATGACCTTATGGACATCGCTATCGATCTTTATGATGCGGGAATCTCACACGCTGATAGGTTTGTCGGGAGACTTCTCGCAGAACTGGACGTCATGGAGAATGGTGAGGACACAGTAGTAGTCGTGACGTCAGACCACGGCGAGTTGTTCGGTGAACATGGCGAGGTCAACCACTACTCGGTTTATGACGAAAACGTTTTTGTGCCGTTGATCATCAAACCGCCGGGATCTTCAGTCACGGGTCAGCGTGTCCGTCGCCAGGTTCGATCGGTGGACATCATGCCGACGCTTCTTGACTATGCCGGTCTTCCCATACCCGAGGGAATCGACGGAACCAGTCTCAGGGAGTCGATCTCCGGAGATCACGTCGAAGGTGATATCCCCACACGCCCGGCATTCAGCTACGCATCGGCTTCGAATTACGGGTTGTCGATGCGTGATGGGAGTGGGCTGGCGGTCATCATGCGCAATGGCGCTTGGGAGGCCCAATCGAACCGTACGGAAGTATTCATGGACTCGAAGGAGATCTTCACCGAGGATTTGAAGGAGGACACGGAAAGAAAGGTGGACGATTTTCTTAGACGGATCGCACTTCAGGTTGAAGGCGTCGTTCCCGGTATTCGGATCCTCGTCAACAACAGCCAAGGGAATCGCAGAATCGACGGTTCCCTTCGCGGGCCGCTGATTGGCCGGAGCAGTGTGAAGATCTCAAACCCTCAATCGGGAATCCTCCGGCCTGGTTCGGACGGAGCTGCCGTATTCTCGGTCGAACCGCATTCGAAGGTGATCTGGGTTGCCGAAGGGCTTTCGCCAGCGCCGTTGTGGTTGGACCTGGATGGGCAGAGGTTTCGCGTTGATTTGTCCGATCACCGCGCCGTTCTCCACATCGATCGCACTGCCACGGGATGGGGGGCCGTCCACGAGGCGGAAGGCCGTCAGGGCGACGGGGTGACGGTGTGGTGGTCAGGACGAAGCAGTAATTCAGCCCCCGCAGGTATTGCCGTCGATTCCAGGCTTCGTGATCAGCTCGAGGCGCTGGGTTATGTGGAATAGACCAGCAGGATGAAGATCCAGATAGTTGTTCGTCTGACGCTCCTGATATGGATTGGACTCACGACGGCTGTTTGTTTTGACACGGCGTCCGGTTCAGACCGAAACAGCACGCCGACGTTCGAAAACGTAACCCATGAAGTCGGTCTGCGGTATCGGGGGCAGACGTTTGCGTTGGTTGCTGCCGACTTCGACGCTGATGGGTGGGTGGATCTCGGCCTTTCGAATCACCTCGAAGTTCTTTTGATGAGGAACCATCGCGGGCATTTCGTTGAAGCCACAAAGGTCTCGGGCGCAGTTCAGGTCGATTCTCACGGATTGAGTTGGCTCGATTTCGATTCGGACTCCAGATTGGACCTGCTGATCTCTGTTGGTGCGGAACGTGGAACAGGGCGGGGCGAAAACCTGGTACTGACGCAGGACGATGCCCACATTTTTCATCCTCTTGCGGGTATTCCAGCATCGATCATGGACTCATTGGGTCGTGGACGCTGTTCCCTGATTCTGGATTTCAATGGTGATGGTTTTCCGGATATCGCCCTGATGAATGCAGTCCAACCAGGTCGAATGCATCGATTCATGCTGGGAGGGGCCGAGGGATTCTCAGAGAATACTGAACAATCAGGCTTGGGCGAAATCCAGGCTGAGTGCCTTTCCGCAGTATATTTTCAACCGGAGGCTGCCCCGTATTTCGTGGCCTACGGCCCCGGTAGTGACAGCGGACGTATTTTCCAGTTTTCAAAAGAAGGTCGTTTTGTCGATCGGTCCGTCGAACTGGGTCATAGGTGGCAGGGACCAATTCAGGCCGCCGCAGCTGGTGATTTCGACAACGATGGCGATATCGACCTCTATTTTGTCCGGGGAACTGGCAACCCTTCGGATATCGAGGTGCGAGGGGAATCCGAAGTGCTGTTTCGTCTCCTGGCCGGCGCGGCGGGCGAAAGAGTCGGTCTGAAAATCTCGACAAGCGGTCCTGTCTCGATCGATCTCCGCGTGGCTGGCCTCCGGATGGAAGACTCCATTCGTATCGGTCCGCAAGGGCAACCACCACAGAGTATGCCCTTCAAGGTCATTCCGGAGTCCTTTGGCCTGGGAGCTCCTCCGTCGATGGATTCGGCCAATCCCGGATGCTACGTCTGGTCCGAGGAAACGGGGACGTTGAGGGTCGAATTGATAGGAGATGGCGCGCGAACACGCTTTTCGAGCGGAATTATCACCGGCGGTGGGAAAATTTCTGATGCGAAAATGACGGGTGCCGTTCAAGTCGTCGGGGCCCAAACGAATCGACTGCTTCAATACGACGCCGGCAAGCTCACCGATGTGACCGATCGGGCGGGTGTCGGGGATACATCCTCTGGGCGGGATGCGGCCTTTTTCGATGCTGACAACGACGGGGATCTTGACCTGTTTGTTGTCAACAGCGGTTCCCGGATTCGAAACCTGCCCGATATCTTCTACTTGAATGACGGAGATGGTACGTTTTCCGACGTTTCCGAGGCCGCTGGAATTGCTTCTGGTAGTGATGGCAGGAGCCAGTCGCTGATCCCTTTCGACTATAACAACGACGGTTTCGTGGACGTCTTTTCGGCAAACGGCGATGGTCCGTGGCCGGGAAACGACGGCCCTTTGGTTCTTTGGGCGAACGGTGGTGGAAAGGCACATGCCGGTGAGATTCGATTACAGGGTTGTGGCCAAAACCTTGGGGGATTTGGTACGAGGCTCGTGGTCCGCAATGATGATTCGCCCCTGGCTCTTCAGCACGCCCCAACATCGAGTCGATTCTCGAGTTCTGTGGTGCCTGTCCATATCGGGATGGGCCAACTGGATTCCGTTCGGCTCGAAGTCTTCTGGCCTTCCGGCATATCGGAAGAAGTTGCCCTCCACGCGGGTGAATCTCTGGTGCTGACGGCACCTTCGTGCCGGTGTGAAAAGCCTGGTTGATTCAGGCAAAAAAAAGGACCGGCACCAATGATGCCGGTCCCGAACCTGTGCTTTCTCTGTCAGTTGGCTGTTCGATAGGATTCAAATGCGTCAAAGTAATAGGTGCCGTTTCCGGGCGGGCGATTTGCAGCGTTGTCCTGGAAGATCGCTCCCCATCGGATCTCGGTCACGAGTCGTTGGTCGGTGTCGAGTCCGGTCCAGTTTTGGGACTGGACCCCTTCTCTTTTGACCACGAGAGAACCGTCATTTGCGCCGGGTGCGGAGGACGCTGTGTAAATGAACTCGAACAAAACGCCGTGGGCGTAGTTCGTGCAGGGAATCGGAGTTCCCGCGTCTCCGCAGATTTTGACAGCGTTTTGCCAGGCAGGAAAGCTGTTGTTATCGAGACGGACGTTCGTCTGAATCGTCCAGTAGGTGTTCTGCCTGCGCAGGTAGATTGGGATGAACCAGGGCCTCGTCCCGGTCTCACTGCGAACAAAGCCGATCAGATAGTCGTTGAATGCGATCGGGCTGGCGAGCGTCGCAGGAAAGATCCTGAACTTGAAGCGAAAGACGTTTTCGTTGGCAGGGTGCGTGCTGGAAACGTAAACGTCGTTCGAACTGCCGTCGTTGGTGACAGCAAGGCCGAAATTCGAGCCAAACAGCGCTGCGCCGGCAGTCACTGCAAGGCTGTTTTGAGCGAATGCTGCGCCGGACACCAAGAGTGCCGCAATCGCAAAAACGCCTATTGCTGCAGATTTCTTCATAACGTAGCCTCCAAAACAGTTGATGTGTTGCGCTTGTTATCGATGTGAAAACCCGACCCAGCCTCCGTAATCTAGGACGCGCGGGCCAATAAAAGGTAACGGCGGTGAGCAGGTACGCGAACTGATGAGCGTGGTTGGGTCTTTCGGGGAGAATGGCAGTGCTGTATCGGGATCACGTCGACGGCTCACTTCCGGGTTCGTGTACCGCCCGTCGAACGCCGAATGAACTATCCCTCTCCGATGAGACGACGCTCACGGTCTTTCCGTGGTCCGATTTTTGTGAAATGATGACGGAAAGTATTGGTTGACCCCAGCGTCGGAACGAGATGGGCACCCTTCAGGACTGAGTTATCAAGAAATCCACAGGAATCATCGTGGTCGGAATGCACCGGTCGGGAACTTCGCTGGTGACCAGCCTGCTGCGCGCCTTCGGCTTTGATTTCGGAGGGCCGCGCCTCGACCCGCAGCCCGACAATCCTCGTGGTTTCTGGGAACACAAGGCAATCGTCAGGATTCACGACGATTTTCTGCAATGCCTCGGTCGAACCTGGAGCGACCCGAGACCGTTCCGATCCGGGGAGTTTGAGGGCAGGACCGCAGATCGAGCCAGGGCGCAGTTGCACGAAGTCCTGGTCAAGGATTTTTTGTCGCAACCGTTGTGGGTACTCAAGGATCCGCGGATCTGCCGTTTGGGCCCGCTGTGGGATCCGTTGTTCGCGAATGAGAACGTAGCCCCCAGGTATCTGACCGTCGTGCGATCTCCTATTGCCGTGGCTAGGTCATTGGCCCAGCGTGAGGGGTTCTCGACCCACAAATCGCTCCTTCTCTGGCTCCGCCACTACCTCGAAGCAGAGACCTGGACGCGAGGTCAGCGGCGATCATGGGCGCTTCTTGACTCGGTTCGTCAGGATCCGCGAGGCGCAATCGAACACGGACTCCGATTGTTAAAGGTCGATCACCGCCTCCTCGCAGATCCTGAAAACGGCGCCATCAACGATATCTACGATCCTGAACTCATCCACCACGACACGGAGGCCGATCGCGAGGACGAGTCGGGAACCGCAACTCCGTGGGTAGACTCCATGTGGGAGGCTCTGAGAGTTTTGGCCGGCGACATGAACGACGGCGAAGCGTTGCGTATGATCGACGCCATCCGAACCTCAATCGGCGTCGCTGACGACCTCATGATGTCCGATCCCGTGGTGTGGGAGGTCGATTCGCTCCGGGATCGAGCCGAGGGTGTTCGAACCGCCCTTCTGGAGACCCGAAATCTGGTTGGCGAGGTCTTCCGCGGAGGAGGCGGTTATGCGGAGATGCTTGAGGACCTTCGATCAACGGTTGTTTCCACCGCGAAGTCGGTGAGATCTGTTCAAACGACGCAACAGGTTGCGGAAGACATCCTGACCGGTGGGATGGCAGCTCTCGACACCCTGCAGGCGGACGCTGTTCCGGCCGCCGAGCGCGCGACTGAAAACACGGCCGAGATTGGGAAGCTCACGCCGAGTCAAGAACAGGTCGCGACAAAGATCCGGGGGATGCTGGATCGGTTGAACCGCGAGATCGTCGAGAGTCGTGCCGCCATTGTGGCCGAGATCGGGCGGGCCTCGCTGACCCTGGGAGGAGACTCAGAGCGCCTGGATGAAGCCCTACGGCGTCTCGAGCTTTCGCTTTGTCAGACCGAAGCTCGTCTTGGCGCCAGAATGAAGGGGCTCGAAGAGTCTGCAGTTTCGCGCGACAGGTTTCTCGAGGACTACTCTGCAGCCGTCCGGACCGTCGATGAGCTTCGCGAGGAACGCGAGTCGCTGACCTTCGGCCGCGAACAGGCTGTCCTCGAAATCGAAGCGTTGAGGGTCGAACGCGATGGCCTGAGCAGCGGGAACCGTGTCCTGATCGACGAGCGCAACCGGCTCCTGGAAGAAAAGAACGCCATGGCGGCCCGCAAGGATTACCTGGCGAGAATCGTCGATGAGTCGAAAATTGAAATTGATCGACTGAAAAAGAGAGGAATGCCCTGGCAGTCAGGAACGATCATCTGACGCAAAAAATCGGCGAGGCGAACCTCGAACTCGAGAATCTCCGGGAGGACAGACGCGCGCTGGTAGGATCGAGAGATCAGCTCAAACGCGATGTGAGCGCTTCGAAAGAGGAGGCAGCACGGCTGTCAGAGCAGCTGCGTCAGGCAGAGGGCCATCTCGAATCATTTCAGGAGAGCCGGACCTGGAGGGCAACTGCGCCGTTTCGAGCCTTGCTCGACCGCATCAAAGGCCTGTAAGAACAGCTGCCCTCTCGCGCGTGATTCACTGTGACGCGATTCAGGCCTTCCCTTTTCGATGTTCGTTGATGACGTGACGCCAAATGGCCTCGCGCCCGAGTGCTCGGGCTTCACAGCTGTGTTCTTCGCGAATGAGTTCGCGACCTTTTTTCGAGAGGGTTCGGCGGAGATCCTGATCTCCGGCAAGACGTAAACACGCGTCGGAAAACTCGGTGGTGCTCTCCGCGGCAAGATAGTCCTGACCGGGTGTTGCACCGAGACCTCGCGCTGCGAGGGATGTTGCGACAATCGGTGCTCCACAAGCCATGGCTTCGAGTATCTTGACCCGCATCCCGGTCCCGTGATGGATCGGAGCAACGAATGCGGTCGCGACACTGACTATCGGCCGAAAGTCTTCGACGAACCCGAGGATCTCCGTGCCGTGAATTCCATGGAGAGCTTGGAGTGCATGAGGCGCGAAATCACCGATGACAAGAAACCGGGCATCGGGATGAGTCTCGCGGACGATTGGCATGATGTTGGAAGCGAAATCCAGCACCGCCTTGACGTTTGGCGGATGGCGGTAGTTCCCGAGGAAGACGAATGTGGGCGAAGTCACGAGTTGTGATTCCGGCGTCCCGGCAGCCGAGTACCTGTCGAGGTCGACTCCGATGGGATTGACGAAGACCTCGCTGTCAAGTTGATACGCGAGCATGGCGGCCGCGTCCTCCTCGGTAAGGGCGATCAGGTGGCGGATTCGGGACGGGAGGACGTTCGCGAAGAAGTGGCACGCCGCCAGAAAGTCGTCCAATTGGTCAACTGTCTGCTCGATTCCGGAATCCTCGGTAAAGAACGAATTGGCCCGCGCCCTCACCCCTTCTTCGATCACGACGAGAACCTCCGGGACATCCGTTGTGACCATGTGCGGATACATCGTGCTGTATTCGTAGTCGACAATGTCATAGGTGTCGCGGAGCAATTCTGCCTGGATCGCGGCGCGCAGTTCGGGGGTGTAGTTGTCATAGAGGTAGAGCGGAAGGTCGCCGGAACCCCGATAGACGCTGGTCTGGTGGCGTCGAGGCACACTCACAACGCGGTCGACAAGGCCCGCGACGTCGTCCACCCATGTTGACTCGTCGATTCCAAAAGAGTGAACCAGAGTGATGTCGTGGCGGCCTCGAAGACCCTTGATCAGGTTCTGGATTGCCACGCCACCGCCATGTCGCGGTCCGGGGACCTCCCAGGATGCCAGCAGGACCTTTAAACGCCGAGTGTCGTGATGAACCTCAGGGATGGCTTGGACTGTGCGTGGAACTGTGGAGTCGCTCTTCTGTAACGATTGATCGATTCTGTTGAGTCGATCGTAGAACTCAGCGAGATGATCGTAGTGGAGAGCCACCAGCCGGGCGGAGAGTTCGTCGATTCGGTACCCGACCTTGCCCTGAAGAGAGAACTTCCTCGAGAACTCGCAGGATGACGTCGCTCACGTGTGACGGAGATGCTGCGGCGGAGTAGTCGACTCTGGAAATAGGGGACTGAAAAAGGACCAGGCCGTCGGCCTCGACGATCACCCGGACCTTGAAGATCCCAGAACGGATTGGAGCCCAGTGGAGTTCGAATGGCCCGCCGTTCCGAGCCCGCACGCGAGACATCTCGACATCGTCAATCAGAAGCGTGATAGTGACGATGGAGTGCTCTGTTTCGACGGAGCCGGCAAACCTCAGGGGAGACCACGAGATGTGAAGTGGTTTGCGGAAGAACTTGTCGAGGTCTTCCGAAAAGATGCGCAGATCCGCCCGCTGCGGCTCGGCAAGGTGGAGATTCTTCTCCCACAAGACAGCGCCTCCGTTGACGCCGGGATCGACCAATCGGACGGTGTGTTCGCCCGGCTTGAGATCTACGCAGAACGTGGATTCGAAACCCCGGACACGTGCCAACGGCTGGCTCGCGTGTTCGGGTGCATCGGCCCGAACATGAAGGATCGGTAACAACCCTGCCACGCTATCGTCAATCGTGACCTGCAGACACGGCACCATTTCCGGATGCTCCACCCAACCTGCGCACCTCAACAACGGCATCGACGTGGAGCCCCGCTGCGACACGAATGCTACCTCGTCCACATGGACCATCGGTTCAGCCTTCGAGACAGCCTGCGACCAGGTGGCTAGCGTCAGAACTTCATTCCCGGATTCCGGCAGAAGGTCGATGCTCATGGCCCAATTCCCGGGCGGCAGTCCCGTAACGAGATCGTGGATCTCAAAGCTCGCCGGTGAGCCCGGTCGTGTGCCGGACACCGTGTCTGAGGGCGAACAGGTCACGGGAGCCCTGTCGATTTCGTGACCATCACGTTTGAGCGAAACCTCATCGCCTTCGTGCGCCCCTACTACATGGCCGCTCACACGGACTTCAGTGACTCCGGAGGTTGGGAGCCACGCCCCAACGTGTCTCCGAGAGAGCGATACCGGCGTCTCCACCGAACCCTGAACCTCGGCGGTTGCGTGCCAGTGGTGGCTCAGTGATTCGCTGTCGACAAAAGCCAGATCCAACCTACATTTTCTTTCTTTTGAGTCGAACTCGATCTCTCCTTTCGATGAGAGGGTATAGCGCCACAGCTCACCAGGTGCCGGCTCCAGCGCCGTCAATACCATTTCGACTTCGCACGGGTTTTCGCCCACCTGGAAGTGGACTTCCCCGATCGGATGGCTGCTTTCGACAACGCCCTCGAGAATCAACCAAATGTGGTCCGTCTTGTGAGCGATGAGTGCGATATCACGGATTTGAAATCCGAATTGAGATGGTGGTAGGACACGGATGGTTCCCAGGTTGTGACAAACAGAGGTTCCGGGCACTGTGAGGTTGATCGCGTGGGTTCCGACCTCGAGGCCATTCAGCGGAATTGTCCCGAGTACGCCGCAGTTCTCGGTCACAATCGAAGAGTGAATCAGACCGATTTCCGGGCGAGCCTGATCGATCGGCAGTTCGGCATGGAGGTTGTTACCGATGTCAACCCTGATCTTGCGAGGTTGAGGGTTCGCGGCGACCCAGGCTGTCAGCGTCAATTCGGCATCGTGGCCCTGGTCCATTGCCTCTGGGAAACGACATTCGTCGACGGCGTACAGGACCGCCACGCCGCCGTTTTCAATCGTATCGCCGCTGTTTCTGGCCATCCAACCCAGCCACTGCCAACTCTCGAATTCAATGCTGTGAAGACTGTTCGGGGAATAGCCCGTTGCACCCACCTGGCTGATGTACCGGAAATCGAAACACGGTACACCTGCGGATTTAAGGCGGGCGGAGAGAAGGTGCTCGCGGAGAATTGCGAGGGTCTTCGCCCGAAAAACCGGAAAGGTCTCGTCGCTCAGTTCGAACCTCGAGTGCCAGGTGTCGGTGAGTTCGGTTTCCACGCCGACCAACCACCCGAGCAGGAACCGCTGGAGATTCTGGCTCACGGGCGCATCGGGTAGGAACGGGAGTTCCGGACCAGGCCCGAAAATATCGTCGATGTCGAGGGGAATGCACAGCGGTCGGATCGTCTCGAGTTGGGACGCTGGGACAAAAAGAAAACTGGTCCTGATCCAGGTGTCGTACTCGTGGTCGAGGATTTGACAGGTCTCCCCGAAACTGTCCATCCATCCGAGACATGCGCCGCTCTCGGCCGAAGCGCGGAGTGCAAACTCGTCGATTCTCTGGAGGTACTCTTCGCCGTAGGCCAGAAACGCGTCGGTAACAAACAAGTAGAGATCGAAATCGGGTGGATCTGCGTCGCGTCGCACATAATCGATTCCTTTGTCGAAGGCCGAAAACTCCCACCCGGTGTTGTCGCCGCCGACCTGAACGATGCGCCCTGACACAACGTGCACCCAATCACCCGGGCGCGCATTGTCGAGGACAACGATTTTCCAATCGATGCCCGTCCAACCATCGACGATTCTCACCAACCGTTCAAAGGAACCCTGGTATTTGCTGCGATCATACTGGCAGAAGAAGACGACGAGCCGGAGGACTGGGCTGTGGTTGGGCAAGAGTCTCATCCTCCAGTGATCGAGAGTAGGGCACGCCAGTGTTTCCGACAGGCCCTGCGATGGTATCCGCTCTACCCGCCTCTGTCATTTCCTTTGTGGTTGGGGTGCCGAGCGTCACCGAGGGTCGCCGTTGGCATTGTGCTAAAGTTTCTCGGAGAGTTGGTGACGTCGAAACAGCCTGAGATGTATTGAAGCCAACGAGGGACTTTCTCGGTGGTCGGTGGCGTTTTTGATTTCTTCACGATCATGCTGGGTGGATTTCAAGTCAAGTCGGTTCGCACTCCGGGTGGCGGTTGTCGCAGTGAGGATGAGGGCCGGCGTCCGTTCAGCGGTGCCGATCTTGGACGTTGTGGTCGGGCCTCAAGGTTCAGGGGAGTAAGAATATGAAGCGAACTGGTTTTTGCGGGTTGTTTTTTTTGGGATTTCTCTTCCTGCCCCGAGACGCGCATGCATATTTGGATCCGGGCACTGGCAGCATGTTGTTGCAAGCGCTGTTGGCCCTTGTTTTGATTGTCGGGTCGTCAATCAGTATATTCTGGTCGAAAATTAAGAAGTTTTTCACAGGCGGTCGTGACGAGAGTTCGCTGGGTCCTGCAGAGGGTTCCGATGAGCAGGCAGATCCTGAGAAGGGGAACTGATGCGAGTCGAGTCGGCGTCATTCCGAGATCCGGCCGGCCAGGTCTTCATTAGAGAGCAGCGGGTTTTTCGCACAATTTTCCAACCGGGCGTAGGAGACTTTGAGGCCGCTCGGGACGCTGGGATATACAAGGAACTCATCAGACGCGGCGAACTCGTACCACATGCGGAAGTAGATGATTGCTACGCTCTGAACGGTTCGGCGTATTGTCTGGAGCATCCGGCGCTCCCGTGGATCAGTTATCCATGGGAATGGTCATTTTCCATGCTCAAAGATGCGGCGTTGCTGCATCTGGATCTGATGGCGTGGCTGATTCCGCGTGGATTCTGGCTCCGTGATGCGAGCGCTTTCAACGTTCAGAACGATGGGAAAAGACTCTGCCTCATCGATACGTTGTCTATTGGCAGGCGTACGCCTGACAGCGCCTGGGTCGCCTACGGGCAATTTTGTAGCCACTTCCTGGCGCCGCTGGCATTGGCGGCCCGATGTGACATTCGATTGTTGGGTCTTTGGCGAAACCACATTGATGGGTTTCCGCTCGACCTCGCAGCCAGAATGCTGCCGACGTTGAGCAGGTTCAAACCGGGGTTGTTGATGCACCTCGTGCTTCACTCGCGCTTTCAACAGAACTCGGATACCCGGCAGGATCTCGGGAGACAGCGCAAAGCCGGTGTCCGCAGGGTCAGTGATGCCGCCTTGCTGCGAATAGTCCAGTCACTGCATCGAACGGTCATTGGTCTGAAATGTAAGATCGATTCCAGGATCTGGACATCGTACGAATCTGTGCGCGTCTATGACGAAAGGCAAGTTGAACAGAAAAAGAACTTCGTCAGAGAAGTGGTCGGACGGGTTGATCCCCAAACGGTTTGGGATCTTGGTGGCAACACAGGAGAGTTCTCGATCATCGCCGGTGAGAAGGGCGCGTTCGTCGTCAGCATCGATGGCGATCCAGGTTGCACTGAGTACCTATATCAGAAGGTCTCGAGAGACGACGATCTCGATGGAATCCTTCCCTTGACGATGGACCTGGCGAACCCGACTCCAGGTCTCGGATGGGAGAGTCACGAACGGATGAGTTTGATGGAGCGAGGGCCGGCTGATCTGTGTCTGGCGCTAGCCCTGATTCATCACCTCGTACTATCTTCCAATATTCCTATGTACCGCGTTGCGAAATGGCTGGCGAACATAGCGAAAAACCTCATCATAGAATTCGTCCCGACAACCGATCCCATGGTCCAAAAACTGATATTGAACCGTGAATTACACCTGCCATATTCTCTCGATGAGTTCAATGCGAGGTTCGGTGAACACTTTGATTTTGTCGAAAAGGCGGAACTCGAAAACCAGAGAGTACTATTTTTCTGCCGGAGCAAAGCGAAGTAGCGGTTGCGCAAATCAGAATCTCTTCGGTCAGCCGGAGAATTGATTTCGTCGTGTCATGGAGTTTCCGTCCAAAGCGCGAGGGGCACTAATGCGTAACGAAACCCGGCTCTTGAGTGTGGTCTCAGGGCTTCTGCCGATTGCTTTGTTGGTTGCGGGCAACGTATTCATTTTTGGACCATTTGCGGTCTATTCCGGCAATTCTGCGGAATTCGAGATCGGGCTTCTCCTGCTCCTCAGCATTTCTGTTGTTGCCGGTTTGGTGTTGACGGCGCTTCTGGTCGTGATAGGGGTCCTCATTCCAGATCGCTACTCTTCGGTATTCAGCGCCGCTCTGATGGCCATTGGAATTCTGTTATGGGTTCAGGGTAGTTTTCTGATTCGCGAATTCGGGGTCTTTGACGGGCGAGGGAGCATCGACTGGGTTGAAGCCTGGCGGGGGGGCTTGGCCAATCTGGCCCTTTGGTGTGGAGTGATCGCGGCGTCCTGCGTTCTCCACCGGCGCCTAGGAAACATCTCCTCCCTTGTCTGTTGGCTGATGATCATCCTGCAGACTGCTCTGTTGGTGGGTCTCGGTGCCTCGTCGAGCGAGAAACTGTGGGTAAAAGAGTACGTACCGTCAGATCGCATTCCTCCCGAAATACTCAAATACTCATCGGTAAGAAATGTCGTGCACTTTGTGTTTGACAGCTTTCAAACCGACGTTTTTCAGGAATTGGTGGCCGAGCAAGACCTGGAGGATGAGTTCAACGGTTTTGTGCTGTTTGCTGAGAACATGGGCGTTTCTCCCTACACCTCACTGTCAATTCCCGCGGTTTTTTCGGGTCGCGTGTTCGATGGAATTGACTCTCCCGGCAGTTATTATAAGAAGTCAATTAAGAGCGGTTTTCAAAATCAACTATTTAATGCGGGCTTCGTTGTGAATCTCATTCCTGAAATGCCTATGAGGATCGGTGAGTACACCCACTACTACGAGATTCCCAGCGCTCACGCGGCGTCGAGAATGGGCCTTGCAGCCGCGAATTGGGCTTTGCTTGTCGACGTCTCTCTCTTTCGTCAGGTTCCGTACGCCGTGCAAAAAGACCTTTACAACAACGGAATTTGGTTCATCTCCCGATTGGTTCAAGGACAAGGAAACATACCGTATCTCGGCCAGAGGAAGTTCTTTGACCATTATCAGCGGAGCATTGAAATCGGCGATGATGGTCCCGCTTACCATTTTTTGCACCTCATGCCGCCTCACCCACCGTACGTCATCAATCCTGACGGGAGCTATGCCGCGGGAGTACTTCCAAATACCCGCGAAAACTACATCAGTCAGGCTCGGTCGATCTTGAATCAGCTGGTCGCTTATCTCGAAAAGCTGAGGTCCCTTGGCCTGTATGATTCGTCAATCATCATCGTTCATGGAGATCACGGAAGTCAGATTCTACCGGTCGTGGACGGTGAAACCGCCGAGACATTCCTCCCGCGGGTTGCACCTTTCCTGGCGGTCAAGCCGGCCGGTCGAACTGCGCCGTTTTCGATCTCGTACGCGCCGACGTCGTTGTTGGATATCCCCGCGACCGTATTGGATCTCACCGGACTCGAGGCTTCCTTTCCCGGAGAATCCGTTTTCGAAATCGACGACGACCTCAACCGGCCGCGACCGTTTATTGCCTACGAAGGAAACGAGGATCCCCCCAGACTCACGAATTACGTAGTGCTGGGAAGCGTTTTTGAACGCGCATCGTGGCAGGAGTTGGGACGGACTAAGGTCTCGAACACCAGTCCTGCGTATAACTACGGTGACCTGGTGAGTTTCGGAATGGAAGGAAATTCCGACCCGTACCTGGGTTATGGCTGGGGTGTTCCTATGGGCAATTTCTGCTGGAGCAACGGTCACCGTTCCAGCCTCAAGTTCTTGGTGAAACCAGCTGAACTCGATGTTCGGCTTTCCGTGCGTTTTATACCGGCAGTCTATCCCGGCATCCTGCCTGAGCAGTTGGTGATAGTTTCTGTCGATGATCGAGTGGTCGGCGAGTGGGTCGCAAATGAAAAGAAGATTTCGGAATTCGAGACGATCATTCCCAAGAGTCTGATCACCTCGAGCAGTCTGCAGGTGACCTTCGGCCTTCCGAATGCAGCATCTCCAGAAAAATCGGAACCGGAGGCGACGCCAGAGCTCTGGGCATCGCCATGGTGTCGCTGAAGATGGGACTCACCGATAATGAACCGAGGCGACCACCAGCTCTTACTGATTTCCAACAATTGCCGGGCTATTTGTATGGCACGAGCGTTCTTTTCGGATCGGGCGGAAACAGGATTCAATTCTGGGTAAAGGATGGAGCGATTCGACCGAACATGGTTTCTGTTGGAATGACGGGCATCGGGCGACGGCACGGATTCGGCCACTCCGGCCTGAGAGGGACCTGGTATTAGACTCAACTTTCATTCCTTTTCTAGTTGAAGGGAAAGGTGCCCGTTCTCAACGCGTGCGGGTTTCCGTAAATGGGGAAGTCGTGAGCGACTGGGCGGTAATCTCTAAGGGAACTCAAGAGTCTCGCCAGCAGTCATCCCCCCGAAGGCTTGTCGAGAGTGGGGCAATTGAATTCGTTTTCGATCTACCAATACGAATCTCCCCAGCTTCGATTGGTGCTGGGGGAGGACCCGAGAACCCTGGCGGGAATTGCCATGCGCGCGATGCGGTTACCCAGTCGGCAACTCCACATTCGGCGAGATAATCGCCTGACTCCAGGGTTGATGAGACGTGGATCTACGCATTGCCCAACGATCTGTGGAATCTGGACCAAAGGTATTCTATCGCGGTACTGTGTTGGATTCCCAAACCCTTCCTACGGTCGTAGGATCTGGATATTTGCGAAAGTTGACCAATTTTGGCGGGTAAAGACCCGCGCCCTCCAGAATAAACCTCCGCCGCGGTATTTGCACCAGGGACAACCACAGCCGATTCCTCGTATCCGTCCTTTGAGGTCGAATTCATTTTCCCTGCTCGCCTGTTTCTGTCGGCCGGATAATATCTCGCTAAATCTCTTCCTCCTCTGAATCTCGTTCCTTGCCTTCCTTCATCCGATCCCACACCGCTGCACCGATGAAGTAGACGCCGAGCAGGAAGACGGGGATTGGCCACCACTCGGCGATCCAGTCCATGTCGAAGAGGTCGTAGCGGTCGAGGAGGACGACTGCGGCGACGACGGCGAGAAAGACGCCGAACATCAGCCGGCCCTGGCCGTCGGGTCGCGGTTGGGGTGTCTCTTGTTCCGCAGCGCGGAGGTTGAAGAACTGGGCCTCGCGGTAGGCGTCGAAGATCGAGAAGAAGTAGACGAAGGCGATCAGGAAGGAAAACCCCCAGAGACCCTGAACGATCAGGAGGATGCAGACGGCGATCGTCGCCCAGATCATGAAGGCCCGTTCGTAGGCCCAGGTGTAGAGGTGACCGAGGCCGGGGATCAGGACGGCCAGGAATGCGGCGAGCGGCGGCGATTTCGGCGGCGCCGGCCCGGGGTCGTAGCGTGGAACAGGGGCGCGCTGCGTGGACGGGGCCGGCGGCAGCGCCGCGCCCGGCGGGGGCGGCAACGGCGGTTTGGGTTTCTGCGGAGCTTCGGTGCCTTCGAATTCCGGTGTGGTGTCGGTGGTGTCGCTCATGTGGTTGCTCCTTGATTCGCGCCGTCGTCGGCCGCGTTTTCGTCGTCGTCGCTGTCCTGCTGATTGCCCGTGAGATACGAACGCACGCTCTCGACTTTGTTCTCGCCCCACTTCCACACCCGCCACATCATCACCCGGACCTCGCCGCGGCCCTGTTGCGCAGCTTCGGCAACCTCGGAGGTGAGGACATCAGCCACCATTTCAACTGCGGGTACGGCCTGACTTCGGGCAAGCGTCACGGGGTTGCCGATGATCAGTGACGTGAGAACGGCGAGCAGATAGGCCGCGGCAGTGGCGAGCCGGCGGTTGAGGATCGGGGTCACCTTGGGTTTTCGTTCGCGCGAGTTGATGCACCGCGTGAGAAGGTACTCCGAAGGTTCGACTGCCTCGCCGACCTGATGCATCAGCGTCAGGTCCTGCCAGGTGCTCCGGCACGACGGGCAGGATTCGAGGTGCGAGAGCAGCCGCTCGAGGTTGCGTTGCGAGATTTCGTGGTCGACCGCCTGGAACAGGAGCCCCAACCACAGGCGACAGGGGGACGCGGCGAGATCAACGGCCAGACTTTCGGGTGGCTCGAGATTCTCGAGTGCCGCGCCACACCCCATGACCTCGGCCATCGTCTGCGACAGATCCGCGCACTCCGAGCAGGCGGCAACGTGTTCCCGTACCTCGCCCGTCTGTGCCTCGTCGAGCTCACCTTCCAGGTAGAGACCGAGGAGTTCCCGGAGATCGGCGCAGCGGTCCATCACGCGCTCCCTCCCGCCAGGGTGTCGGCAGGCGGCACGACGTGGATCTGCAGGCGCCGGCGCACCGAGGTGGCCAGTTCCAGGCGCGCACGGTTGAGACGCGACTTGACGGTGCCGAGCGGTAACTCAGTGGCTTCGGCCATCTCCTGGTACGACATGCCCGCGAAATCCCGCATCAGCACCAGGCTTGCCAGCTCTTCGGAGATCTGGCGCAGGCTGGTGGAGATGAGGCGCAGGCGCTGTCTGCGTTCGGTCTCCTCGTGCGGGTCGTCCGCGGCGGGGAGGCGGTCGATGACTTCCGGGTCGAGCCACGCGGCCTCGCGTTCCCGCCGGCTGCGGCGATACGAGTCGATGATCAGGTTCTTTGCCACCCGCCATGCCCACGCCATGAAATTCGAACCCGGTTTGTAGTGGTGGAGGTTCTCCCACAGCTTGAAATAGACCTCCTGGCAGAGCTCCTCGGCCTCGGCGGCAGACGGCGCGTAGCTTGCACACAGACGGTAGAGGGGGCGCAATGTGGTGCCCACAAGCGCGCTCCATGCGTCTTCGTCGCCATCGCGACAACGCTCAACGGTGGATTCGAGTTCAGCCATATCCATCACTCAACCTCTACAAACGGAGATCGTGCAGCAAAGGTTCGCGGCCGTTTCGGGTTCGCCGCGAATCGTCCCCAGTCCATTCGGGTGACGGCCGTGATCTCCACGGGAATGATACGACACCTCAACGGCGTTGAGGATGACGGACGGAGGAATCGGTGCCATTTGACTCCTGGCCCACCGGGCCCGTGAACGAGCGCGTCGCTTTTGCCATCGAAGAGGTTCGTCCTGCGATCAAGGCCGACGGGGGGGACGTGACCCTCGTCGCGATCGAAGGAGCGACGGTCCGCGTCAGTCTGCACGGCGCCTGCAGAGGGTGTCCGATGGCCAGCTCGACCCTCGCCGATTTCGTCGCCGAACGCATCAGGCTCTACGCCCCGGAGATCGAAAACGTCGTCGCCGAGTGATCCGCGCGGTCGCGCGGATCGCTCGGCGAATTTTGAAGAGCTTCTTCGCCTCGAACGGCAATCCTGTAGCGATATGTGAAGGCGCGGACGCGCCCACGACTGCGTCCGCAATTCAAAATTAAAAATTCAAAATTGAGAATTCGAACTCTGCGCTGCAGCGCAGAGTTCGTTACGCCTCTTTCGCGTCCTGCTGACGGCAGTGAGCGCAGAGCCCGCCGAACACCACATTCTGTTCGGAGACGTTGCAACCCACCAGGTCCTTGAGGGTTCGCCAGTCGATAGGCTGGACGCCGCGCACGTCGATGATCTGGTCGCAGGAGGCGCACATGAAATGGGCGTGAGGCGAGGTGTCCGCATCGTAATGGGCCCGCCGGTCGTTGCCGTAGATCTCTCGCACGAGACCCTCTCCCTTGAGGACGCCGAGATTCCGGTAGACCGTTCCCAACGACACCTTCGGCAGCGCATCTCTGACCTGTTCGAAGATCCAGTCGGCTGTCGGGTGCGAGTAGGTGTTCTTGACGGTGTCGTAGACGACGCGGCGCTGTTTGGTTTCGCGGGTGCGTGGACGTTTGCTCATCATGCCCCCATATACGCTTGCCCGATTTCGGTTCTTTCTATCACAAAAGTGCTTTTCAGTCGATGGTTGTTCTCGGTATCGTTCCTGATCGCGTATGTGCGATCCACCTTGATCTTCCCCGATCGCTGGCATCATGCTACCATCTGCCCGACCCCCCGTCCACGCCTGGGAGTTCTCCCGGGGAGTGCATCATGACTCAATGTATCCGCGATATGGAACCCTCGCAGCGTCCGCGCGAGCGCCTCCTCGACTTTGGACCGGCGGCTCTTTCCGACGCCGAGCTGTTGGCGGTTCTGATCAGAACCGGGACCCGCGGCCGTGGGGCGGTGGTCGACGCCCACCGTCTGCTCGCAGACTGCGGTGGGCTGGCCAGGTTCGCCCGCCTCGACCGTCGGGAACTCGAAGAGCGTCCGGGGCTCGGACCGGCCAAGACCGCGTTGCTGCTGGCGGCCATCGAGCTCGGCAAACGTTTTGCCAGGGCCGAGCTGCAGACCGCCGAACGCCTCGACCAGCCGCAGATCGCGGGGGAGTTCCTGGTCCGCCGGCTCCACACCGAAAGCCGGGAGGTCTTCGGATGTATCTGCCTCGACAGCCGTCACCGCTACCTCGCGCTTCACGAACTCACTCTCGGGACTCGTAACCAGGCGCCGGTGGACGCGGCGGAGCTCTTCCGACTGGCGGTCCTCGACCGGGCTACCGGTCTGTTGTTGTTTCACAATCACCCCTCGGACGATCTCGAACCGAGCCGAGACGACCTCGATTTGACCCGCCGGCTGGTGAAGGGTGGTCAGGTGGTCGGGGTGTCGGTCCTCGACCACCTGATCGTCGCCGGCGGCCGGTGGCTCTCCCTGCGGTCGTCACGCGCCGATCTGTTCGGGCCGTGAGGACCTACTCGCGCGCTTGACAGTCGGCATCCGAGAGGGCAGGATGCGGTCGCCGAGTGAGAGTTAAATACCGTGGAGGCAATAACATGAAAAGGTTTCTCATTCTCAACGTGGTCGTGATCGCGATGTGCGCGCTGCCCGTTCTCGCCGACGGCGAGATCGAGACCTATGGCGACGGCGTGACCCTGACCGAGGCGATTGCCATCGATACCCTGCTTGCGAGCCCCGACGACTACGTCGGCAAGGTTGTCCGGGTCGACGGTGTGATCACGGGTGTCTGCAAGAAGCGCGGCTGCTGGATGCAGGTCACCGACCCCGAGAGCGGCAACGGTGTCAGAATCAAGGTCGAGGATGGCGTCATCGTCTTTCCCTACACGTCGATGGGCCGTGAAGCGGCCGCCGAGGGAGTTTTCGAGGCCATCAAACTGACCCCCGAACAGATCGAGGCGCGCACCGTTGCCGAACACGACCACGCCGGGGGCGAAACCTGTGACAAGAGTGGTCCGAAGGGCGAGGGCGAAGGCAGCGGCGCCGGCTGTGACGCGCCGGCCGTCAACGAGTACGTCTACATGATTCGCGGCACCGGGGCCACCATCAAAGGCTGACGACCTTGAACCTCCGCAGGCTGATCATCGCGACCCACCGCGATGTCGGCTATTTCTTCGCCGGGCTGACCGTGATGTACGCCATCTCCGGGGTGGCGGTGAATCACATCGACGACTGGAACCCGAACTACGTGATCCGGCGGGAGGTGGTCGATGTCGGCGCCCTCGCCGTCGGGGACGGCTGCCGAGACCGGCGCCGAGGTTCTGCGGCGAATGGACGTCGTCGAGGAACCGAGGTCGGTGGCCCGCACGGGGCCCGACCAGCTCAAGGTCTTTCTCGATCAGCGGACGTTGACCGTCGCCGTGTCCGCCGGCACGGTGATCGACGAACACGCCCGCAGGCGTTTCGCATTCTTCGAGGTGAACTACCTCCACCTCAATCACGGCAAGGGCTTCTGGACCTGGTTCGCCGACGCCTATGCCGTGGGGCTGCTGGTGCTGGCGTGCACCGGGATCTTCATCATCACCGGCAAGAAGGGGCTCGGTGGGCGCGGCCGGTGGCTGCTGATCGCCGGGATCGCGATTCCCCTGGTTTACCTGGTGTTTGCGGTCTGGCGCTGAGCGCCCATGGTGGTCCCGGGCGGGGATAAACCCCGCCCCTACGGATACATGCTGCTTCTGAAAGCCGTGGGGGTTGGGGTTCATCCCCTCCCGGCGCATGAGCGAGGAGCGCGTCTGAGAATGGGTAGGCCGGGCGTGGATAAACCCCGCCCCTACGGATACATGTTGCTTCTGAAAGTCGTAGGGGAGGGGTTTATCCCCTCCCTCGAGCGAGCGCAGCGAACCCCCAACCCTGTCATTCCGACCGGGGGGCGCAACGAATATTCAAGTCTGTCATTCCGACCGAGGGAGCGCAGCGAGCGAGCGGAGGAATCTGTGGCGGCTACTCCAGGTTCCTCGCTTCGAATCGCGCCACCAGATCACCGGCGCCGTCGAAGAGATCGAGGTGTTCGCCGATCAGGCGCCACGACTGAGCCTTGGCGAGAGCTTCAGAAAACGCCCGCTCGGTGTCCGCGCCGTCGGCACAGGCCATCATCGTGGACGCAATATCAGAGAAGGCGATCGTCGCGCCTTCGACCGAGTAGCTGCCGGTGATCTGGTTGCAGC
This sequence comes from Candidatus Sulfomarinibacteraceae bacterium, assembly GCA_963714895.1. Classification (GTDB taxonomy): domain Bacteria; phylum Acidobacteriota; class Thermoanaerobaculia; order Thermoanaerobaculales; family Sulfomarinibacteraceae; genus Sulfomarinibacter. The sequence continues at coordinate 70,284 of CAVQQC010000025.1, read as the reverse complement.
CACCGAATCCGGCAACCCTGCCGCCCCCCGAGTGGAGCACCATATGTGGCTCACGCTGCTGATCGCCGAGAAAGACCGGTTCATCTCCGAGGCGCGTCAGTTTCCAGTAGGTGTTGTCGAGTTCCACCGTGACCATCCTCGCGCCGCAGGTCTCGCCCGGCCACACTCCGATGAAGTGCTCCGGCACCACCGTGAGGACCATGGCGTCGCCCTCCATCGCCGGGCGTTCGGCGATGCGGCCCTGCAGCGAGATCATCAGTTCTTCGCCGGGTTGGCGCTGCGCCCTGAGATAGGCGCGTTCCAACGCGATATTGTCAGCCTCCATCGCGACTGCAAACCGGCGTCCGCTCAAGCACTCCGTAAACACGGCGGCGTCGGCCATGTAGCGGTACATCCCGCGCATCTTCAACAGGGGCTCGATGGGGTCGGGCTCTTTCCTCCTCTTGAGGTCGTAGTTGAGGGAGGATTCGATGTCGCGGCCCTCGACATCGAGCTTGCGGAGGTTCCCGTCATCGAGGACGCGAAAAAAGACCGGGGCCTCGGTTCCGCCGAAGAGGGCGAGACGGCCGTCATCGCTCGCCACGACCCACGATCCGATGGTGTCAACCACGGCGCCCGCACCGCGCCCGTCATAGGTCGTGCGGAGGAAGAACACGCGGTCCTCGAACAGATCCAGGTGGTAGAAGATGCCCGGGCAATCGGCGCACGGCAGTTCGCCTTCGAAGGTCGCAGGCAGATCGCCCGGCACCCCGCGCTCGTCGGATGCGGGGTCGCCGACCGTCTCGCCGGCGGCCGCCGTGCCGCACCCCATCACCGTCGCTGCCGCCAAGATGAGGACCGCCTCTCCCAGCCGCCGTCGCTGGTTTCGCGCCAACGCGATGAAGGCTCTCACGCCTCAGTCCTCGGAACGTTCGAAGACCAGCGCCTCGTTATCGCCGGCCCACAGACGAAGGGTCTCACCGTCGATCTCGTAGTTCAATACCGTGCCAAGGCGGGTGAAATAGGAGCTTTCGAGATCCATCGCCTCGGGCGGACCGGCCATCTTGGTCGCGGCGGTCGGCCCGAACGACAGCCGACCGTCGACGACCTCGACCTGGGTGTTGAACCGGTTGACGCCGCCGACACCGCTTGCGGTTCCGTCTTCGGATATTTCCATGGTTGGCTGTTTGCCGACTTCCGGTACCGGTTCGCCGTCGATGGTGACCAGGATCCATGCCCCAACCAATTCGCCGAGGGCCGCGGCGTCGGGAACTCCCTGGACCTCTACCATTGAAGCCTCGTTCGTGGCTGCCGGGGCCTCTGTAGTTGCTTCAGGTCTTATTTGAGGTGGATTGACCGGTCCACTTCCGCATGCCGCAACGCCGGTCAACAAGAGCGCGAGGACGATCCACGTTGTTCTGGTCGCGTTCATTTCACATCTCCTCTTTTTGATGAACTATCCTATCCGGTGCCACACCCTCGGCGTTGGACGCGGTGGTGTCGCCGTGTCGCATGGCGAGAGCTGGGGGAGTTACCTTTTTTCGCCGGCGCAGCTCCACCGGCGTCTGTTCGCGTTTGCGCTCGAGCCAGTTCTGGTAGAGGTCGACCGAGAACATCAGCATCAGAATGAAGATGGTGATCCACTGCGGGATATAGGGGAACTCGCTCCCGTTGACCGTCATGTGGGCGACGTGACCGCCCTCGAGGAAGAGCACGAAGCCGATCAGCAGCAGCACGAAGAGACCGAGAATCTCGAAGTCCGGGTTCTCACGCATGAATGTGGCGATCGGTTCGGCGAAGATCAGCATCAGCGCCACCGAGATGACCACCGAACCGGCCATCACGAGGTAGATGTCGGTCATGCCCGACGACCGTCAGGATCGAGTCGACCGAAAACAGGAGGTTGAGTCCGACGATGGTAGTCAGGACCTTGCCGAAGCTGGCCGCGCCCTCCACCGTCGTGCTCGACGCCCTTGATCTTGAGCCGCAGCTCCTTGACGCCGGACCAGATCAGGAACAGCCCGCCGCCGAAGAGGACCAGCGCCTTGACGCTGAGGGCGCCCTGGAAGTGGATTCCGAGCACCGTCGTGTCGAAGTGGTGGAACGGTGCGCCGGCGAAACGAAGCACCCAGCTGACCAACGCCGAGCAGGATGAGCCGGAAGACCATCGCCAGGATCAGTCCCCAGCGAATGGCTCTTTGCTGCTGATCGAGCGGCAGCTTGCCGGCGAGGATGGTGATGATGATCAGGTTGTCGGCGCCGAGGGCGATCTGCACCAGAGTCACCGAGAACAGTGCCGCCCAGAATCCGGGATCGAGGAGGAGGTCGAACATCGGCGTCTCCGTTCGCATCGATGTTGGCGTGCAGATGATACGCGATTCGGGCCCCGGACAGATGCTGGATACTGGATGCTCGATGTTAGATCACTGCCGTCCAAACAGATCGTGATTTGACCTTGCCGTACTGAGATTGAGGATCGGATATTGCCATTTTCAAAACGAGGCCCTCGAAAACCGAAAACGGCTGTCCAGGTCTCGTACTGAGACACGGGTGATCCGAAATGCAGGAAACATCTCTGAAGGTGGGCCAAGGCCCACCCTACGAACCCGCTCGAAACCTGGGTCCGAGGTAGGGTGGGCCTCGGCCCACCTTCAGACCCGCCGCGGTCGAGGTGGAGCCTGAATTTGAACTCGATCCGACCAAGGTGCTCGTCTTGGACGGAATGATCCAGCATCCAGCATCCAGCATCAAAAAAAGGCCCCCGAAACGGGGGCCGTGTGAATCCGAATCGTGCGTCAGTTATCCGGCGTCCGCCGCAGCCGCCTTCCGCATCTGGTGATCGAGCTCTTTGATCTCGGCCAGTGCCTGCTTCATCTTGGCGTAGCCGTACCAGGTCGTGTAGTCGGGGTTGATGTGGAACGCGCCCTGGAAGGTCTTCATCCGGTAGTCCATGAACATGTCGTAGAGGTGCTGCTCGACCGTGGTTTCGACCTCGTAGAAGCTGAGCAGCTGCGGATACACGCCTTCGCCCTCTTCGACCTCGATGATGCCGTCGCGGCGCAGACCGGCGACGATGTTGATGGCCTCGGCGAAGACCTTGTCGGCCTCCTTGAGCATGGGGTCGCCTGCGGCGATGTTGGCCTCCCAGAAGCTCTGCTGAGTGGCATTTCCCACAGGTGTCGGTGATCCGCTTACGCTCGGCGGCAAAGGTCTCGGCGTCGAGGCGGGCGATGTCGCCCGCGACCACCACGTCGAGGAGCGCCGTCGGCTGCCCCTCGGCATCGAGCACGCCGAGACCCATCAGGATGGTCGCGCGATAGCCCATCCACTCCTCGTCCGCTTCGGGAAGGCGAACACCGAGGAAGCCCCACGGTGTCCGGACCTCGTGGTTACCGCCTTCCATGTGGCAGTCCTGGCAGGTGGGGCCGCGGTGGGCCTCACGATCGAGGAGGTAGGCGACGCCGTGCTTCGAGGTCGACCACATCTCCCACTGCGGGTGGTCAAAGCCCTGGTGGCAGGTCTGGCAGGCTTCGGGCTCGCGCGCCTCGGCGACCGAGAACGCGTGGCGGGTGTGGCAGTTCTGGCAGTCCATGCCGTACTTGTAGTACTGGCGGGCCTCGGTCTTGCGGTCCTCCTGAGTGGCGAGACCGAGGGTGTGGCAACCGCCGCAGCCGCGCTGGCCGGCGACAAAGGCGTCGGGCTGGCCGTGCGAGAACGGCAGCGCCTGGACGGCGAGAAGGCCCTTGGCGTGCTTGCCGGCGAGGTACTGCTCGGCCTTTTCCTCGTGGCAGGGCTGGCAGGTGGCGATCGTCGGCAGCTCGGCCTTGTCGGCGTCGTCCATGCCGGTGTGGGCCTCGCCGTGGCAGTCGGCGCAACCCATCGTCTCGGACATCACCCCCCGGTTGAAGTCCGTGACGATCATCGGCGTCAGCTTGGCGTGGCAGGTTTCACACTCCGATTCGACGGCTCCGGAGGGAGCGGCGGCAACCAGCACACATACCGCGATCAGACTGAAAATGACGGTTGTTCGACGCATTGTCTCCTCCTTCGTTCAAACGATAGATCACCACGCTGTGAAGAATGCCGTCTCAATTGTGACGTTTCCTTGACCCAAGTCAATACGGCACCGTGCGGGCGGCGAACGCTGGGTGTCGTTGACTTCGGGTCCAGATCCCTGTAGTCAATCGAGGTGGTGCCGGTTTCTCCCTTGCGTGCCGTGAGCCCGCGCGGCCTCGAGGTCAGCGGGCTGTCGGTTCGTCTCGGTGGGGAGGCGCGACCGATCCTTCGCGACCTCGATCTCGCCGTCGGCCCGGGGCAGGCGGTGGGGCTCGTCGGACGTTCCGGGTGCGGCAAGTCGACCCTGATCCATGCGGTGGCAGGGCTCGTTCCGTGGCTCCGTCCCGCACAGGTCGAGGGCGACGTGGTGCTTGCCGGTGAATCGGTGATCGACCTCGATCCCGGCCAACGCGCCCACCTTCTCGCCACCTGCCTCGATCGACCGGATGGGCAGCTCTTCCTGCCGACGGTGCATCAGGAGATTGCGGCCGCGTGCCGGCTCCATCGCTGCGAGGATCGGGTGCATGGAGCTGGCCGCGACTTTTGGCGTGTCGAAACAGATGGACCGGCGGATCACCGAGCTGTCGTCGGGACAGCGGCAGCGGGTGGCCCTCGCCTGCGCCTTCGCCGGAAGTCCGCGGCCGGTCCTGCTCGACGAGCCGACCGCCCACCTCGACGGCGAGGGGTCGACGCGCTGGCTGACCGCCATCACGGATCTGGCCGGGGATGGCGGCTCCTTTCTCGTGGCCGAACAGGCGGGTTGGCGGCTGGCCCGGGCCGTCACTTCGTGGAATCGACTGACCGGGGGCCGCCTCGAGATCTGCGACCCGCCGGAGGTGCCGCTCCTCCCGGCGCCGGGGCCGCTGGCGGAGGACCGGGTCGTCCTGTCGTGTCGGGGTCTTGCCGTGGACCGTGGCGGCCGCGAGCTCTTGACGGAGTGGACCTGCAGCTGCGGGCGGGTGAGGTCGTGCTGCTCACCGGGGCCAACGGCTCTGGAAAGTCGACCCTGGCGCGAGTGCTGGCGGGTCTGCGCCGGCCGACAGCCGGCACGGTTGAAGGCGATCGACAGAGCCGCGTTGATGCTGCCGTCGGCGGAGCTCCAGCTCTTTGCGGGCACCGTCGCGGGTGAGGTCGCGGCCGCGGGAGCGGGACGGGAGGAGAGCGCGAGGGTATTGCGCCGCCACCGGCTGGAACACCTCGCGGCGCGCGCGCCGTGGACCCTGTCGCGCGGCGAGCGGCAGCGGCTGGTCCACGCCACCCTCGATCTCATCCGGCCCGAGGTGATGATCGTCGACGAGCCCGCCCAGGGCCTCGACCCCGAGGACCTCGCGGTCTTCGTCGATCTGGTCCACCGCCGGGCGGAGAAGGGGAGGGCCTATCTGATCATCTCGCACCGGCTGGAGCTCGCGGCCGCGGTCCACCGCCATCTCGAGATCCGTAATCGGTCCCTGGTCGAGGTGGCCTCGTGAGGGACGTCAGACCGTGGACCTACGCGGCGCTCTTCGGCACCCTGTGGGGCGCGATCGAGGCGACCCTCGGCACCGCCGTCTATCTCGGCAAGCTCCCGCTCCGCGGAACCATCATGGGTATCGTCGGTCTGTTGTGCCTGGTCTGTCTGCGCCGGCTGCAGCCGCGGCCCGGCGTCTGCCTGCTGGCCGGCGCGGTCGCGATCTTCCTCAAGATCTTCACCCTGGGCGGTCTTCTATCCGGGCCCGATCATCGGTATCGCGGTGCAGGCGCTGATGGTCGAGATCGCGATGACCGGGCTGGGCGGGGGCGCCGTCGGCGCCGCAGTCGGTGGCTTTGTGACCCTGGCCACGAACCCCCTGCAGAAGCTCGGGATGACCTGGCTCGTGGCCGGGACTGAAGCGGTGTCCGCATCGTTCGACCTGCTCGAAGAGTCGGCCGCTGCTCTGGGTTTCCCCGAAGTGCGGGCGGTCGTCCTTTTCTGGTCGGTGGTGGCCGCGACCGGAGCCGCCGGCGCCGTCGGTGGGTTCTGGGCGTGGTGGGTTTCCGGCCGCGTCGTGCAGCGGATCGGAGTGCGGGAATGAACCGCGCTCGCCGCCCTCTTGCTGGGCGCTGCGGCCGTCGTCGTGCTGTTCGGGCAACCGGTGTACGCGCTGTGGGCGGCGCTGGTGGCCCTGGCGGCGGCGTGGGTCCTCGATCCTCCGGCGGTTCGCGCCGGCCTTCGGTTCGGGGTGGTGTTCGCGATCATCTTCGCAGCCTCCGTGACCGCGGCCGTGGTCGCCTGGGCCGAGGGCCCGGAAAAGGGCATACGATCGGTGGAATGGTGCTGTTGCGGCTTCTGGTCCTGACCGCGGCCGCGTGCCGTCGATCGTTCGCAACGTCGATGTCGAGTGGATTCTGCAGATGACGGCGCGAGCGGGTTTCGAACGGCTCGGCCTCGTGTTCGGTCTGGCCCTCAACACCCTGCCGCATCTCGTCGAGGTTGCCGGGGACGTATGGACGGCGCACGTCGTGCGAACCGGAAGCCCTTCGACCAAATGCGTCGACTGCCGGGTCTCGGCGTCGTGCTGCTGGCCCACACCGCCCGCATCGCCGACGACGCCGCCGCCGCGGCGTCACTGCGAGGTCATTCGGCCCTGACCCGCTCCGGCGTTCTTCTGCGGCCGCCCGTCCGGACTGTGGTCGTAACCGGATCTCCCGACGGCGGCAAGACAGCGGCCGTGGTGCGGTTGGCGGAGATCCTGGCCGAGCGGGGCGTGCCGGTGGCCGGTTTCGTCCAGATGGAGTGTTCGAAGAAGGGCGAAAGGTGGGATTCAAGGTTGCGCGACCTGGCGTCCCGGCGATGAGGCCGGCTTGGCGCGTCTCGCCGGGCGCAAGGGCGGCGAATTCGGGACCCGGTTCGTGTTCTCCGACGAGGGATTCGCGCTCGGTCGAACGGCTCTCGAGCGCGCGGCTCCGGGTGGCGTCGTGCTCGTCGACGAGTTGGGCCCGGTGGAACTGCGCGGCGGCGGCCACATGCCGGCGGTGGCGAAGGCGATGTCGGTGCCAGGTCTCGCCGGCGCGGTAATCGTCGTGCGGCGGTCTCTGGTTCCATCCCTGCTCGCAACCCTCGACGCCACCGACGCGGTGGTCCTCGATATCGACGACCTCGGTGACTCCGTACCCGATGCCATCCTCGAAGCCCTCGCGCTGTGATCACTTCCGTCCGGCAGGCGGGACGCCTGCCCCACGAATCGAACACCCGTACACGGTTGCCTTGTCGGCAGGGCCCGCGATCCGCGCGTCGCGATGAAAAATTCGAAATCCGAAATCGCCGAAATTCGAAATCCGAATTCCATGTGTGACTCTCCCGTGACACCCGAATTGACTCCGGTCAATGCCGATCATCCAGTCGGTGAGGCATTCTGGGCCCGTGAAGGTGCTCAAGCTCCGCCGTGCGATCCAATGGATCATGGCCGCGGTCGTGGTCGCGATCGGCATTCAGTTCAGCCTGTGGGTGATTCCACACCTCGACGGCCGTTGGCCGGAGGTCTCGCGCCCGCCAGGGGTCGAGGCCTTCCTCCCGATCGACGCGATGCTCGGGCTGCGGTACCTGCTGCTCGAAGGCGTCGTCGATGCGGTCCACCCGGCCGGGCTCGCGATCTTCATCGGCATCTGTCTGATGTCGGTGGTGGTGGCCAAGTCCTTCTGCTCCCACGTCTGCCCGGTCGGTCTGGTGTCGGAGTTGCTCGGCGGACTGGGGGTTCGGCTGACCGGCCGCACCCTGACGCCGCCGAAGTGGCTCGACATCCCGCTTGCGGGGGCTCAAGTTCCTGCTCCTCGGTTTCTTCGTGTGGGCGATCTGGTTCGCAATGGACCCGAAGGCGGTCGAGGCGTTTCTCGTCAGCCCCTACGCCAAGGTCGTCGATGCCAAGATGTGGCTCTTCTTCGCAGAGCCCACGCGGTTGACCATCGCCGTTCTCGGGGTCCTGGTGGTCGGCTCGGTCTTCGTGCGCGACCTCTGGTGCCGCTATCTGTGCCCCTACGGAGCGCTGGTCGGGGTGCTCGGTCGATTTGCGCCCTTGAAGATCACCCGGGACGAAGATATCTGCACCGACTGTCAGTCGTGCACCAAGGCCTGTCCGGCACGTCTGCCCGTCCACACCATGCACCGGGTCGCCTCGATCGAGTGCACCAGTTGCCAGGACTGCGTGGTGGCGTGCCCTGTCGAGTCCTGTCTCGCGGTCAGGCCTCCGACAAAGGCCGGTCGCCGGTTGTGGCTGCGTCCGGCAACCGCCACCCTGGTGGCGATCGGGCTGTACCTCGTGGTCGTATTCGGTTTCCGCGCCGCCGGCCATTGGCACACCGACATCACCGAGCAGGAGTACCACCACCGGCTCCAGGAAATGGACTCTCCGCTCTACACGCACGTCGGCGGCACCGCCATGACCGAGGAACCGACCCGACGCTGATAGAATCCGCCCATGTCCGGGCACCATGAAGCGCTCGGTCGATCTGCCGCTGTTCGAACAACTCACCGCCGAGCAGCGCGCCCGTGTGCTCGCTGCGGGTCACGAGCGCGCGTTCGCAAGAGGCGAGATCGTGTTCCACGAGGGCGAGCAGGCCGAGGCGCTCTTCGTTGTGCTGTCGGGTCAGGTCAAGCTCGTCCGGTACTCGCCCAAGGGCCGTGAGCTGCTGCTGCACCTGGTTCACCCCGGCCAGACCTTCGCCGAGGCGGCACTGTTCTCCGGCAACACCTATCCGGCCACCGCCGAGGTGATGGAGCCATCCCACGTGTGGAGCCTGCCGCGGGCGGCCTTGACCGAGCTCCTGCGCGAAGGGCCCGAACTCGCCCTCGCGATGCTCGGTTCGGTCTCGATGTGGACCCGCAAACTCGCCTCGAAGCTCGAGCTCCTCACCCAGCGAAGGGTCGAAGAGAGAGTCGCGCTCTACCTCATCGCCCGTGCCGGACCCGGAGAAATCCAGCCCGGCGACACCATCCAGCTCGCCGAGGCGCGCAACCTCATCGCCGCCCAGTGCGGCACCGCGCCCGAGGTGCTCTCGCGGACCTTCCGCCGCCTCGAGGAGGACGGCATCCTCGAGGCCGCCCCCCACCACGTCACAGTCGTGGATCCCGGCAAGCTGCGGTCGCTGGCGGAGTGGCTCGAGTAGCCTGCGGTTCGAACCATGTGCGCCCTACGGCACATCCGGCGTCGGTTCGGGAGGAGCCTCGGTCAACTCAGTCGCGGACTCGTCGATCTCGCCCGACTCGAAATCCATCTCGGTGATCTCGTCGCCTGCCGAAGCCGTCGGCGTGGCCTCGGCCGATGGCGGCGGTTGATCGGACGGGGTGCATCCTGACATCAACAACACGCAGGCGGTCAGGGCGATCGGAAGCATTTTCATGAAGGGTCCTCCTCGCTCAGGGATGGAGACGGTCGGCCCGTCTCGGTTGCAGCATACCCAGCACGTAGTTCCAACGAAAGTCCAGATCCCACATCATCTCTCGATTCCAGTTTCCAGGCCACAGAAAGGTCAGCGCCCGAGCCGCGGCGGCCGCCGCCGGGCGCAGAACCAGCGGCCAGGCAAGACCGCGGTGGCGGGCCGCCACACTACGGGCGGCGGCGCCCGACACCCGCGCGCGAAATCGGTAGTCGGCCGGGCCCCGGTAGAGGTGGTCGTGATAACAGACCGCTTCCGGCGCGTAAACAATTGGTAGACCAGCAGATGCGATCCGGTGACCCCACTCGATGTCCTCGAGCGAGGGATAGGGGAAATGAGGGTCGAACGGGTGCTCGAGAATCCACGATCGCGGCATCCCGATGTGCGCCCCCCAGGCGGCGTCCCATGGCACCGGCTGGCGCGGTTCGAGGCGGTCGAAATTGAACTGGTGGCCGCCCGGAGCCAACCATTCCATATAGGGCGTCACTTCGACCTCGGGATCCCACTCGACCTTTCCCAGGACCACACAAGGACCGAGATCTCGTTGAGCATTCGCGTGTGCCAGGAGGCAGGCCGGGTCGGGACGCGTGTCGTCGTTGAGGAAGACCACCAACTCGCTGGTCGCAGCCTCGGCGCCGCGGTTCTTTGCCGGGCCGTTGCCGGCACGCGCCTGCCCCAGCACTTGCAGGGGAAATGGCCGCGGGTTCTTGCAGACATCTCGCGACTCCCGATCTTCGCCGTCGAGAACCACCACGACCTCGAACGGTGGTGTTCCAGGGTCGAGCTTCTGGTACGCATCCAACGACGCCCGGAGCTTTTCCGGTCGGCCCACGGTGGCAATGATCACCGAGATGTCGCAGCCAGGATCTCTCATTGCGAGAAAGAGCTTACACCCGCGTCGTGGCGTCTTCGACCGTCGTCGAGCCACCAATATCATCCAAGTTGATGAGAAAAACCACTCAAATGAGCCATTGCGTCGACCCCACCGCGGCCCTACTGTGTTATGTGAGGGCGTTTCGACAAGGGTGAGAGGAGCCAACCGATCACCATCAAGGCAATTTCGCGGTTCTCGACACCGTCACCCGCGGACCACAGGGGGGCGGGCCCGGGACGCGTCCCGGGCCTATTCTGATGGTCCGCCTCAACCCGCACCGCCTGCTCCTGGCGATCACTTGGGTACTGACTGACGAGTTTCGTTGCGCGGCACATATCGACCGAGCGGCAACGAGGAGCGCTCTATGAGCGAAACTAGATTCTGTCGCAACGGCCATTGGGCGTTGATCGTCGCTACAGTTGTGGCCTTCTCAGTGGCAGTACCAGTCTCAGTTTTCTCCCAGACGGCCGCCCTGGTGAAAGATATCAACTATCTGGGATCCAATCCCGGCGTAGACGGTTTCCATTGGACTGACCTGACGGAGTGTGGGAGCTATCTCTACTTCAACGGGGAGTCCAAGTCTACCGGGGAGGAACTCTGGAGGACCGACGGAACCGAGGCCGGAACGCAGCTCGTGCTGGAGATTGGGCGTGGTGTGGACCAGGGGGTAAGGCCGCGGTATTTCGCGTGCGTCGGGTCGACGCTATTCTTTGCCGGCTCCGAGCTCTGGAAAACCGACGGCACCGCTCTCGGCACGTCGATGGTCGTGGACATCAATCCCGGGTCGGCCGGATCCTATCCGAAAAACCTCACCTCCGCTGATGGCCTGATGTATTTCCAGGCCACCGACGGCCTCTCCGGAGAAGAACCGTGGGTGAGCGATGGATCTGAAACCGGGACATTCATGCTCGGTGACCTTCGGTCTGGAAGCACCGGTTCTATCGAAGGAGGGACGGAGTTTTTTGAATATGGCGGACGCGTCTACTTCTGCGGCTGACGACGGTTTTGGGCGAGAGCTCTGGAGGACCGACGGGACGCCTGCCGGAACGGAGATATTCAAGCGGATCAACTCCCTCGGCGGTGATAGTTTCCCAGGTGGGTTTGTCGTGGTTGGCGACGCGTTTTTCTTCTCGGCTGACGACGGCTCGAGCGGTTTTGAACTCTGGATATCCGACGGCACCGATCCGGGCACGGTGATGGTCAAGAATATCAACCCCAGCGGATCCAGTTCCCCTGGCTCCCTCCTCTCTCTGGGTGGTGTGCTGTACTTCTCGGCTGACGACGGTACGAACGAAAGAGAGCTGTGGAAGTCTGACGGCACCGGCGCCGGAACGGTGATGGTCAAGGACATCAACCCGACTGGATACGCAATCCTCGGGTCAACTCCAGCCCCTCGAAAATGTGCTGTACTTCTCGGCTGACGACGGCGCCAACGGCATCGAACTGTGGAGATCCGACGGCACCGAGTCCGGGACCGTGATGGTCAAGGACATCAATCTCGCCGGAGACAGCTTGCCCAAGTTATCTCGAACCTCTGGGAAGTGATGTGTTTTTCTTGGCGGACGATGGATCCCACGGCGCGGAACTCTGGAAGAGCGATGGCAGTGAAACCGGCACCGTGATGGTCAAAGATATCGATGTCGGGTTGGAATCCGGTAACCCGATGTACCTCAAGGCGTGGAACGGGGCGCTGTTTTTTGCGGCAGACGACGGATCCAAAGGCAGAGAACTCTGGCGGAGCAACGGGACGCCTGCTGGGACCTCGATGGTAAAGAACGGGCATACGGAAGTCCGCGACAGCGACCCCTGGTTGTTTTTTGAATCCGGCAATATCCTCTTTTTCAGGGCAACCACAGAGTCCTCGGGATCGGAGCTCTGGAAAACCGACGGGACTGCGGCCGGCACAGTCCTGGTCAAGGACATCAGATCTGGATTTTCGAGCTCCAACCCGATTGCACTCTTCGATCTCAACGGGACCCTCTTTTTCACAGCGACCGGCTCAGTTTCTCAGGGCGCGGAACTCTGGAAGAGTGACGGCACCTCGATCCACACCGAGTTGGTCAAGGACATCAATCCTGGATCAGGGAGTTCGAGCCCCAGTTACAAGGCAGCGTTGGGAAACGACGTTGTTTTCAAGGCCGACGACGGCGTCCACGGCGCCGAATTGTGGAAGAGCGACGGTACCGAAGAGGGCACCGTCATGGTGAAGGACATTGTCATAGGAAGCACGGGCTCGTTGGAGGTCCTGCCATACGTTGCGACAGTCGGCGATGTCGTTGTCTTTCGTGCTGACGACGGCGTCAGCGGTGGGGAGCTGTGGGTCACGGACGGCACCGATCCAGGAACAGAACGACTCAAAGACATCAATTTGGGTCCTGACGGATCTTCACCCACGTCTTTTTATCTTCTGGACGAAACGCTGTTCTTTGAGGCGACCGACGCCACGAGCGGCGCCGAGCTCTGGATCAGCGATGGCACCCCGCCGGGGACCACCCGTGTCAAGGACATCAACCCCGGAAGCGGTGGTTCGTCGATAGGCATGATCACGGATTGGAACGGAATCCTCTACTTTCAGGCCGACGACGGTGATCACGGACGCGAACTGTGGCGCAGCGACGGAACCGAGGTCGGCACGTTCATGGTCAAGGATTTCTGGATCGGTCCGGACAGCAGTCACCCTAGCCTGATCGGGATCGTCAACGACACAATGGTGCTCAGTGCCCAGGACGACACCCACGGGCGAGAACTGTGGGTGACTGACGGCACCGAGGCGGGTACGTCGTTGCTGTACGAGATCCTGCCTGGTAGCGATTGGTGGTACTCCTATCGCCTTGGCAGCCACGGTGGTTTCGCGTACTTTTCCGCATTCTCGCCGCAGACAGGTCTCGAGATCTGGACCACCGACGCCACTCCCGCAGGCACCCGTCTGGTGGCGGACGTGCGTCCCGGAACCGAGAGCAGCTATACGACTTGGAACGACTCCCATATCTTCGGCAATCGACTTTTGTTCACCGCCGTCGACAATGTCGTCGGCCGGGAGCTCTGGGGCATGTGTGTCGGCGTGTACTACGCCGATACTGATGGCGACGGAAGGGGATCTCCTGATTCGATTGTCTTCGGCTGCACGCCGCCCGAGGGTTCCGTTGGCAAATAACGACGACTGTGATGACTCCGACTCGACCGTTTATCCCGGCGCGGCGGAACTCTGTGACCTCAAGGACAACGATTGTGACGGCCCTGCTGACGAGCCGGATTTTGCAGGTCTGGCCTCCGCACAACTCACGGCCGACTCCGATTGCACTGTGCAGCTGGACTGGCCTGCCGCGGGAGAGGCGCCGTGTGGTGGTGCCGTGACCTACTCGGTCTTCCGCGGCGTGTCGTCGGACTTTCTGCCTTCGATCGCCAACCGCATCGCGGAAGATCTGACATCGTTGTCCTTCCACGACACCCATGCGATCGCGCCGAACGGGACCTATCACTACATCGTTCGCGCCACAGCGGCGGGTTTCGAGGACGCGAACCTCGTTCGCCACCAGGTGGCGGTCACCGGATGTGCAGGCCGGGCGCCTGATCCACCGGCCTTTTTCACCGCTCGAGCTACGGACGACGAGGTGCTTCTCGAGTGGTTTAATCCCGACTATCCCTACTCGCACACCAGAATCTGTTGGAGTGACGTCGACTACGTGACCGATCCCAGCCTGTGCGGAGTCCATGTGCACGACGAGTTCGGGCCGACACCGGGCTACAACAGCGCGATTCCGTACATAGGAACATCAAACGGCAGCAACACCTTTTTCACCGCCTGGGTCTACTTCTACGGCCCGCCTTCTCACTTTTCAGAACCCATCACGAGCTCGGCCCGACCATTCGCCACACCTTCCGAGATCCCCTGGGCCTTTTCCACCGGCGCCTCGGCGCTTGCACCGGTCGGTGTGCATCCGGGCGAGGCGCTTGTGATCGCGTCCAACGATCGGGCCCTGTACAGCGTGGTGGCGGGCTCATCTGGAGGCATGTGGCCTGTTGGATGGAAACCTGGGGCGATGAACGGGCCGGCGCAGGCGCGACCCGTTCCTGTGTCTCTCTCTTCCACCACCGTCGGTGGTACGAGCGAAGTCATCTTCACTTCCTCTGAGGACGGTCACGTGTACGCCTTCGATTCGTACACGGGCGCCGAACTGTGGCGGAGTCCGAAGCTTGGAGATTCAGTTCTCGCCGCACCCTCAGTCCTTCTGACCGAAGATGGAGGGGCCTACGACGCCGTTCTCGTCGGCAGCAGAACGCCGTTGGGAGATTCCAGATTCTACGGCCTGGATCTTCAGACCGGGGCCGTCCTGTGGGCCTTTGACAACGGAGCGGGAGACAGCGGTATCGGGATCATGTCGAGTCAGGCCCAGGTGGATCACAACTCCAGCAGAGTGTATTTCACAAGTCGACGAAAGGCCGTCGGCAGCACCAATACCGTGTGGTGTCTGGAACTCATCGATTCTCCCAGCCGCTACGAACTCAAATGGGCAAGCGACATCGGCGATGTGGACGGTGCACCGGTCCTCAGCGGAGGAGTTCTCTACGTCGGCAACAACAGGAGCCAGGTCTATGCCCTCGATCCCGCCGACGGCTCGCTCGAGTGGGATGCTCCGTTCACGCCCGTCGGAGGCTCTGATGGGCCCGTGAAAGGGTTCGTTTGGGTCGACACGAGCGTGACGCCCACGCAGCTCTATTTCGCAACCACGACCAAAGTCCACGGGGTCGCCGACAACGGCACCTCGCCCACGGCGCTCCCGTGGTCCCCAATCGACATCGCGAGTCCATCGCCTGTGATCGCCATCGGCGACGACCTCTGGGTGGGAAGTTCGGAGGGAAACGGTAGCCTTCGCCGAATCAACAAGAACACTGGCGTTGCAATCGCGTTCACCTTGCTCGGAGACCCTGCGGTCAAGAAAGCAGTGGGGGCTCCAACCTTCGATCTCCAGAACTCTCTCATCGCGGTGGGCACCGACGAGGGTCGGGTCTATACGGTGGAGGTGCCCTGACAATGAAGCCAAGCAAGAGAGCTCAGGGGATCCGTGGAGCCGGGCTGGCAGGGCGGTTGTCGGCCGCAAGCCTACTCATCGTTCTCATGTTGGTTGCGACTCTGGCCGTTCCGCGAAACGTGGATGCAGCTGACCCAGCTGTTTGCGCCGTTACCGACGTGGTGGCTGTAGGTCCGTCGACCGTGATCTTTGCCGACGGATTCGAGTTGGGCGATATTTCTCTGTGGCTCGATTCCACTCCAGCATTTTCAGCAACCGAGATCCTCGATATCGCTTTCGACGTGGGGTTTGACGGCGACCTGACGGGTGATCACATCCTCGACCTCAAGATCTCCACACCCAACGGGCACCTCTACCAGGTGTTGACCGCACTGGTTTCCTCTCAAGCCACCAAGCAGGGAACCAGTGTTCGGGTCGAGGGTTACCCACATCCGTTGCAGGTTCAGGTGCTCAAATCAAGGTCGGCGACCGCAAAGGCTGTTGCCGGCGTCGTTCTGTCGATGCCCGTAGGTGGGTCCCTGATCGTGACGAACTCGCTGTACGGAATATGGGAAGTCAAGACCTTCCTTGACGGGTCGTCGGCCGCATGTTCCGGGCCGACTCGGTTCAATCTGATCCAGTGACGCGGAAAAGGTGAATATGAAGCCGCCCTCTTGCCACCTGAAGCCATCAAGCAGCGAGGTTTTGATGCGATTGGTGGTCCCCACCGAAACGATGTCAACCCGGATCTCCACGCCGTCCAAGTCCATTGTCATCGGTGAACGTGCGGAGTGGTTTCGGGTCAACCAAACGGGCAATATCACTCAGTTTGATGAGAAAAACCACTCAAATGAGCCATTGCGACGACCCCACCGCGGCCCTACTGTGTTGTGTGAGGGCGTTTCGACAAGGGTGAGAGGAGCCAACCGATCACCATGAAGGCAATTTCGCGGTTCTCGACACACTCATCCGCGGACCACAGGGGGGCGGGCCCGGGATGCATCCCGGGCCTATTCTGATGGTCCGCCCCAACCCGCACCGTCCGCTCCTGGCGATCATTTCGGTGGTCGGCAGCGCGGATGCGGGAGGCGGTGGCAGGGGTTGCTGGATCAGCAGGTTTCAGCCCTGAGTTCGAACGAGGGTTGAGATGACAGGATCTGGATACCCCCGGTTCGATGGCGCGCAGGTTCGTCCCGAATCCAAAGGTTCCGTCCAGGTTGTTCGTAACGTTGTCCCTCTTCATAGTGTTTTCCTTCGTATGGGCGCCCTCGTTCGCCAACAACGGGCCGCTCGCTGAAGGCACGCTCGAGGTTCGCGGCGCGAGGCTGACCATCTACTCGGACGCAGAAACAAATGACGCCGATCAGGTCGTCAACGTCGGTGAGCGCGCCAGGGTGCGGACGTGTTACGGCGCAGTAGAGGCAGCCTGCGGCGAGGTGGCGCCTGGGGATTCTCGAATTGCCAACCTCGAGGTGCGGGCCGATTTGCGCGGACCGGAGTTGGTGCAGGCGGTGCCGCTGGCAACGGTTCCCGGCGGGGCCTTCCTCCTCCCCGGTTTTCAACAGGAGGGTGACTACCTGCTCGAGAACATCCGCCTGGTGAATACTCTGTCAGGGGAGGTACTCGGCACCGCCGAACCGTCGGTTGCTGTCATCCGAGTGTTCCGAATCGTCCTCGCCAGCGCGGAAGTGAGGACCCTGAGCCTCGAGGATCTCGAGGCGCGAGGCATTTCCATCACCCAGGAAAATTTCCAGGCCTTTGATTTTGCTGTCGGGTTCCTGTTCGATGGTTCGATCGTCAATATCGACCTGCCCGTTCTCTACGAGGGTGGGGGACAGGTCACCGCGCTCAGCTCACCGACAGTGAACCTTGACGGTCTGCCGGACGGCGTGGCTGACTCCGTACGACGGTGGCAGCCGCCGAACATCGTACCGTTCACCCTCGAATTGCCCGAAGTCGACGTGCTCGATGCAGATGAGGAGCCCTGGGCGCCGATCACGTTTCCGGTCTTCGGCGCCATCGTGATGCCGGGCAACGTGAGCTTCCTCAACCAGTTCTTCGACGCCACCCTGATCGTAGCCAACGGCGCACCGCAAGGGGCCGGCGTCGTGCTCTCCAACCTCGAAGCCGCGCTGCGTCTGCCTGGTGGCAACGTCCTGCGTATCGCCAATACCGAGCCGCCGGTGGCGCCAGGTCAGCAGGTGCCGATGAGGACCGCGGAGGGATCGCATCTTGTCGGAGAGGGCGCACAGGCGACCGCGACCTGGACGGTGGAAGGGCTCGTCGCCGGTACCCATGCGTTGCAAATGGACGTCGAGGGCGAGTTGCAACGCGAGGGTCGGCCGACTGTTCCGGTGGCGACGCGGGCACAGGCCGCGGTTGAGGTCGTTGACGCTCGCTTCCACCTCGTCTTCAGCCATCCCGACGTGGTCCGCGAAGGCACCGCGTATTCCCTTTTCGTGACGGTCACCAACCTCTCCCGGGTGAAGCAGAACAAGGTGGCAGTGGCGATTCCGGAAGGCCAAATCACAGGCGCCCGCAAGGAGAACGAATCCGACCCATTCGATTACGAAATAACTTCCCTGAAATCCGGGCAGTCCGAGACCCTGGAATTCCGGCTGGTTGCGAAGGTTACCGGACAGGTGGTGGGCGGGACATTTGAGTCGAACTCGGACTCCGGGACCGGCGCCATTCAACTTTATACTGGGGTCGGCGAGTTCGGGATCCCGTTGTCGCCGGCGACCCTTCGCCTGCCGAGGTTCTCCGAGCGACTGGCGCCGCCGTTCGTGGAGAGCGGCGCCTACATGTCCGCCGTCAACCGTTTCCTCGGCCTTGCATACAGCCTCGCAGTCGCGCCGGCCGGGATGACTCCACAGGGCCTACCCAGGGTGATCCGCTCCGACGTCGAGGCGCGCGCGGTCGATCTCGGGTTTGCGGGCCAGCGCACTTTCCTCAACGAAGGACTGCTGGAGACCCTGGAGGTGTTGCTGCTGGACCAGCTCGGAAACCGCCAGCCGCTTGCTGAAATCGACGCTCTGCGGCGGGCCACCGATCCGGTTCACAAGACCGGCGCCGGACTGGCGGCGCTGTTGCGGATCGAGCAGGAATCGAGGGGTCTCGGAGCTGTAGAACTCCTCGACCACTTTGCCGAGACGACCTCGTACGCCAACCCCTACCTTGCCGCCATGCTGATTCCAGGTATCGCTGCTGAGGCGCCCGTGCTCGAGATCCGGCGGCTCACCGGGGATGGTTGGACCTACCTTGCGCGCACCGGCGACGATACGGATCCGCTCCGCACCCTGGCGTTCGGCGACGTCTTCGCGGTCAGCGAGCGTGCGAACGGCGGGGCGGTGGTTCCGCTGGCCGTGGTTGGGTCCGTGCCCCCGGGACAGCACCACGAGGTCTACCTTCACAATACTGGCGACGAACCGGTGGCGGGCCGGTTGCTGTTGATCGTCGCCGATGGCGAGGGTGGTGGATATCGCCGTGTCGATTTCGGCGCGGTCACCGTGCCGCCGCACCGGGTCTACGGCGTCACCGCGGGTTCCGATATCGCGGACGATGCCTTCGACCTGATCGACCTCGCGTCCGGTGATCCGGTTTCGGGTCTCATGATCCACACCGACCCGGTGCCGACGCCGGCGTTCCGGTTGATCGGTGCTCGGCAGGACTTTGGAGTCGCAGCGAGGGGTGACAACTCACCGAACCGCTACGGCCAGGGTCTGAGTTATCTCTTCAACCGGCCGCCCGACGTCGGGTCCGCTCAGCGTGCGACGAGTTACAAGATTCAATCGACCTTCGACGACGGCGCAACCGAGCATCGCGTCTCCGAAA
Source organism: Candidatus Sulfomarinibacteraceae bacterium (assembly GCA_963714895.1). Classification (GTDB taxonomy): domain Bacteria; phylum Acidobacteriota; class Thermoanaerobaculia; order Thermoanaerobaculales; family Sulfomarinibacteraceae; genus Sulfomarinibacter. The sequence goes on along the minus strand of CAVQQC010000025.1, from coordinate 51,144 downwards.
AGTGGGGCGTTCAGGCCTTCGTGCAGCCCAGCGGCCGGGTCGTCAACGTCCGCTATTCGAGTCCGATCAGCGCCCTCTGGGACTCGGCGGCCGATCGCCCGTTGGTGGAACACGCCCACGTTATCGATCCTACCGATCTGGTCGACCCGAGTGGCGAGGCCCTCGATCCGGCGATCCCGGAACCGGTCATCGAGCACCCACCGGATCATCTCGGTGGTCTCGTCGCCGGCAAGGTTCTGCGCGGGACCGGTGCACCGGCGGTGGGGTCAACCGTACGGCTGATTCGCCCGCGCGTGGTGGATACACCCCGCGGGCTCGAACTCAAGCTCGATCTGGTCGGTGAGGTGGTCACCGGCGACGATGGTGGGTTCTACTTCGATTTCGTGGAACATCCACACCCTGACCCCAACGTTCAGAACGAGTTCATGCTGCGTGCCATCGTACCGGCGGGCGACGACCCGGCCACCGAGCCGGCAACGGTAGAAGAGGTCACATCGACCATTCGCCTGCAGAACCGGTTGACTTACATCAACATCGCGCTCCTCGGCCGGGGATCCGTCACCGGCGAACTTCTCTACCTCGACACCGGCGACCCGGTCGAAGGCGGGACCGTCACGGTGGCCAGCACTCTGTTCAATGACAGCAAGACGGTCACTGTCGGTCCTGACGGGTCGTTCACCGTGCCGGGCATGCCGGTCGGCCCGTTGACTCTCACCGGGCGGGACTCCGAGGGTCGAGTGGTGTACGCGACGGTGGGGATCGAACGGCCCGGCGACGTGGTCCACGTCGTGCTCGAGCTGCCCCGAACCCAGCCGCCGGGGATGGGCACCGTCGTCGGAACGGTTCTACGGCAGGTGTCGGGCCCGGATGCGCTACCCCCCAAGCCGGTCGCAGGAGCGACAGTTGAAGTGACGGCGCAGGGCGGCTCACTGGGGAAGGTTGCGACTGACGGCTTCGGACACTTCCGCGTCGCCAACGTGCCGGCCGGGCAGGTGACCGTCCAGGCGGCCGACTGGCGGATCAGTCGGACTTCGGTTCTGACGGACCTCGTCCTCGCTGCCGACCAGGTCGCCGACGTCACCCTGACGCTGCCCGACGAGCAGACGCGGTCGGTGGCGGGCAGGGTCTTGTTCTATGACGCTGCGAGCAACTCGCACCTTCCTGTCGCGAACGCATCAGTCTTCATTTCTGGCCCCGGTGTTTTCGCCTATACCGGCACCGACGGCAGGTATCAAATCGACGGTGTCCCGGCGCAGACTGCGGGGTCGACCGGGTACTCCGTGCAGGCCATCGACTATGAGCGGAGCCTCCAGGGCAACGTCCTGATTCCGCCTATTGTGTCGGACTCACCCGACGTCATCGACGCCCAGGACATCATTCTGCGCCTGCGAACAGGGGGCATTGACGGCGTTGTGCTCGATCCACTCGGGCGGCCGTTGGGCGGAGCCGAGGTGATCTCGTCGCGCAAGAGCGTTCCCTACACTGCGACGACGTCAAAATTCGACGGCAGCTTCTCCTTTGATGAAATGCCGTTGGACGAGTGGCAAGTGACGGCGCACCTGGGTGACGGCCTCGAGGCCGGGCGGGTCGGTTACTTCGGAGTCAGTGCGAAGACCAAGGTGGTCTTCGGCGGCCACCGCCCGTTCACCACGGTGCAGATGGTGGGCTCCGGCATCGTCGACCTCCAGGTCAGCAGTACTACAGGCACCACGTGGGCACAGGTCTACTACCGGCCGACCTACTACAGCGGCGCGACCAAGGGCATCACCCGCAAGGGCGTGGCCATCGAGACCGAGACCGATCCCAACGGATTCATCAGGCTGCAACTTCCGGTCGGCAGCTACGAAGTCACCGTTTACAGCCCGTTCCACGGAGTGCGAACCGTCGGTGGGCATATTGAATGGGCGGGCCAGGTCAAGAACATCAACGTTGTCTTTGACGGCTCATCCACCGTGGGCGGTCAACTGGTGAACGTCGACGGCGTGACACCGATCCCTGATTTCGAGGTGGAGCTCCACACCGAGAAAATGTTGCCGAGGACCCAACGCACCGACCCCGAAGGCCGTTTCCTGTTCGAGCTTGTGCCCGAGGGACGTCTCGAGGTGCGCGCCAAGGGCACCGTCGGAGCGCTGGAGAGGGTCGGGGTGGCGACGGCCTATCTTGGTGGCGGGGGACAGAACCTCGAACTGCAGGTGCGAATGAAGGCTCAGGGGACGGTCGGGGGCCAGATCCTCGAGCGCGTCGGAAACCAGAACGTCCCGTTGGCACACGCCCAATTCTACGTCCGCGAAGAAAGCTATCCGTTCAGGCGATTGCCGTCGGGAGATGGGTGGTACAGCGCCGACGGCGAAGGCAAATACCAGGTCTCCCACGTCTACGCGGGCAACGTGAGCGTAACGGCGCGCGACGCCTTGCAGGTGGGTCGGCGGGGCTCCGCCAAGGCCTCGATCTCCAGCGACTGGCAGGTCGTTTCCGGCGTGGACATCGTGCTCACGACGTCCGTAGGGTCCGTTGCGGCGACGATCCGCGATCCGGAGACGGGCGCGGTGTTGCCGGACACTCAAGTCAGGATTCGTGCGGGTTGGGACGCCGTCAACGAACTGACGGTCGCGGACTCCGTGGGAGTTGCTCAGTTCGATGCGCTGCCTCTCCTCACCTACACGATCACAGCATTCCACGCGCCGACAGGTCGCAGCGGCCGTCTTGATGGAGTCCGCCTCTCGACGCCGGGACAGCACGTTGATCGAACCCTGTATGTCGACCAGCGCGGTGCTGTCAGTGGAACGCTTTTCGACGATGCAGCCATGCTCTCTCCGGTCCCCGGGGCGACTGTCCAACTCACGGGTCAAACGGCGGGTGGGCCTCTGACCGCGCTTGACACTACGAGCGGTCAACAGGACAGCCTCGGGAGATTCGAGTTTTTCGGCATTCCGGAGGGGAGCTTTGCGCTGACAGCGGCTGTTGCCGACTCCCCGCGACGCGCCGGAGCGGAGGTGGCGCTGACAGCGACGGCCCCGGTGGCGGAGATCAACCTGGTACTCGAGCCGGCCGGTGAGATCCACTTCAGGATCTTCGAAAACCTGTCCTCGGGCGCGATCGAGGTCGATCCTTCAAATACCTTGCTGAGCGTCCGTTTCCAACAGCCCTCGAGTTTCGACTTCACCCTGCTGCAGCCAACGTTTCCGTTCCCGGATCACACCTATGGTTTCTTTGGCGTCCTCCTCGAGAGGTCGGGATCGTTGTCGGTGCAGGAACTCGGCGGCGAACAACGGCGCGCCTCGGCCGGAGCTTCCAACCTGGTGAACGGCGTGCCGCTGGGCGGCACGGGAAGCGAAGCCGATCCATACCGAGTCACACTGAGTGCGAAGGGTGTCGTTCGCGTCCAGGTTGTCGATGCTGATTCGCACCCGGTCGCCGACGCCAACGTGACACTGGATTCCACCGGTGGAGGCCGTTTCCCATCGAAAACCGGGGCCGACGGCACCGTGAGTTTTGTTGCGGTGCCTGCAGGCACCCTCACTGTTACGGCCTCGGCACCGCTCCTTGGCGTCGGCGGCAGAAGTACTGCCGTTCTCCAGTATGACGACGAAGTGGTCGACGTGTTTGTGACGCTCGGCGCAGCTGTCTCGGCGCACGGGATTGTCTACGCGCCGGTACCAGGTGACATCTATAGCGGAGACCCGTCGACCCTTGTGCCCCAGTCAGAGGCCATCGTGATCTTCGAATATGGGGGCAGTCAGCTGGTGATGACCACCGGCGCGGACGGGATCTATCGTTTTGATGCGCTGCCGGCAGGTGCCGCATTCACCGTCACCGCACAGACCACGAACGGTCAGGCGACGGCGAGTACATCGGGAACTCTGAGTGGACCCAACGGCAACGATAACGAGATCCAGTCGTTGATCCTCGATGGTGGACCGCCGCAAATCGTGTCCATCTCGCCACCGCCCGGAATGGAGGATGTGTCGCGGACGGCGATGGTAAAGATCGTCTTTTCCGAGCCTCTTCTCGGCAGCGTTGTCCCCAACAACGTGGCCACGTCACCGTACTTCGAGCTCCGCGGTCCCGACGGTCTTGCCGCACGGACATGGGCGTCTCCGGCGATTGACTCGGCGGGCGCCAGTCGTGTCGTTCCACCCCTCCCAGCCGTACGACAACACCGCGTATCTACGGCCTCAAAATCACAGGCGGCTCGTCGGGGGTGAGGGATCGGGTCGGGCGCCCTCTGTCGGAGACCGGAGACGTCGGTTCGAACTTCAAGACTTCGGACAGCATCGGACCGGCCATCGTCGGATACGTGCCCGACCTCGATCGTCCGGTCGAGGGTACGGCGCCGATTCGCTTCGACTTCAACGAGTCAATCGTTTCAGCTGACGAACAACTCGACGGTGACGGCGACGATGACGCTGCCATTCTCTTCTGGGCCCAGGCAGGTGGCAACAACGTGATATGGCAGCCGCTGCCTGTCTCGATGTACCTGACCCGAAACAACTACTCACTGACGGTGGACCCGGTCGATGGCCTCGAACTGTCCGACGACACACTGCTGCGCAAGATCGTGGTGTCTCTCTTGGAGGACTCGCAGGGCAACGTCATGGTGCCCGAGGAGAAGGTGTACCGGATCCGCGATGCCAATCCTCCGGTCATTGACGCCCTGCCGGCGCCGCCAAACGCCGCCGATGGAACGCTCGTCCCTGGGACCTCGTACGCCGTGACGCCGGAGCTGTCCGGAATCGATGTGTATTCTCTGGATCCTTCGAATCCATCGGCACCGATAATTGAAGATCTCGACCGGGTCGAGTATTTCTTCCAAGATCCGATCGCCGCCGGTACGGGCGTGCAGCCCGGTTTCGTGGCGTCCTCAGAGCCGTACGCATTTACCTTTGTGGCTGCCTACTCCGGCAACGGCGTCGATCCGAGGCCGTTCCCGGTGTGGGCTCGGGCTGTGGACACCAGCACCAACAAGAGCAACGTCGTTGCCCTCGAAATGGTGGTCCTGCCCAATCAGGTGCCGACGATCGGAACCGTAACGGCCGAGGCGATCGCGCCAGTGGCAGGAGAATTCTACTCAGGGTCGACGATCCAGGTCGTCGTCAGCGGGATCGCGGACTCCGATGATGCGCAGATAGGGTTGGAGATTCACCTCTGGCAGGAGAGCGGAGGGGTCGTCGAAGCAGCGCCCACCATCGCCCTGATGAGGCCGGCCTCGGGAAGCTGGTCCGATCTTGAGGCGCCAATCGTCGAGCTCGAAGTTCCTCAGTCGCTGGCCGAGGGCACGGGGCTCTTCGTTCGCGCCCGCGCGACCGACGCCTCGGGCGCGGACGCGATCGCCGAAAGCGCACACTTCGCAGTTGCCGACGACCAAAACGGACCGGTAATCGAAGTTCTGACCGCGCGTTCGGCCGACGATCACGACGCCCGTTCCCAGTTCTACATCGGCGAAGAGCTGTACTTCGAGTTCGTGGCCCGCGACACCGAAACCGAGGTGATCTCGGTGACCGTGAGCGTCGACCGGACCGACATCTTCTCGTCTCCTTTTACGGTTGATCGGGTATCCGGAGACGAATACCGCACCAGCACTGTGACGGTCCCGGTCGACGTGTTCAGCGAGATCACGCCGGTCGAAGTGACCGTGTTGGCCGGCGACCGTGGCGGCAACTCGGCGACGGAGACCTTCACGTTCGAAGTTGCGCCCGAACCAGACCCCACAGCGCCGACGGTAGAGTGGTTGACCCCCTGGGAGGGTGGATCTTGGCCGGCGGACTATACCTCGCAGGGAGCGCCGGGGAACGGCGTCGCGCTGCTGCTGCGCGTCCACGCCCGGGACCTCAACCTCGACGAGGATGACAACCCGGTCCCCGGAACGATCGTCGCCGTCAGCTTCCGAGGCCCTGAGGCTGACGGGGCCGGCGGACTGCGGCTGTCCGAAGAGGCCGCGGCGGGGTCGATGGTCGGCGGAACCGCGACCGCGGGCGAGGCGGAGTACCAGGCGGTCTGGGCGGTGCCCGACGGTATACCGCCTGGGACGGAAATTCCATTCCGGGTGCGGGTGGTGGACAGTGGCGGTCTTGAAGTGGTACGTGGCATTCGCCTTTACGCGGCGCCGTTTCGCAAGGTCTACGAAGGCGTTCAGACGTCGGCGCAACCGGCAGACGGGATGTTGCACCCAGACGGCGACCCGGATGGGGCTGTGTTCCTACTCGACGGCACGATCCTTGGCGTCTACCCGTTGGCCGCGGGTGGACCGCGGGCCCTCGACAGCCTGCACCTTTACAGCGGCGGCGGGGCATCGTCGGGAGAGGTGGTCGTTCACCCGACGGTCCTCACAGTCCCTGAGATCACCAGCTACGACTCCTCGGTCCTTTACAATCCGCTCGATCTGGAGATCGCGACTTCGTTGACAGTGGGTGCGGCGTCACGAATCGACGTCAGCGGCCGCGGCCTTCTCGGCAACAGCGAAAGCGACCACGTGGTCCTCCCTGGCGAGACCGTCGCCGAGACCCGCGCCGGTGGCTCGCACGGTGGTCTGGGGTGGTTCGGCTCGCCAAGCTCCTCTTGGGAGAATCCCACGTCCTTGTATCGTCCCTCGAGCAGTTACGGCAGTGTGCGCGACCCCCACCTGCCCGGCGCCGGCGGTGGCGGTTCAACTGGTTCATTCGGGGCGGTCTACACTGGTGCACCGGGCGGAGGTGTCGCTCGAATCGATGTGTCCGGCGGGGTCGTGCGCCTCGAGGGCCAAATTCGCGCGGACGGGGGAGACTCCGGTTACGGTGCCGGCGCAGGTGGATCGGTCTGGTTGTCGGCAGATCGCATCGAGGGCGGTGGACTCATCACGACGAACGGCGGTCGATCATCGGGAGACCGCTACGGTGGCGGTGGTGGTGGGCGCATCTCAATAGTTTTCCGCGAACTGGCCGACGACGTGGATCTGCTCGCGCAGACCAGAGCCTTTGGCGGCGGAAACTATTTCGACCACCTCGCTGGAGCCGGCACCATCTACCTGGACCACCTCAACCCTGACACTGGAAAACCCACGGGTTTCGGTCATCTCCACATCAACAATCCGGGCGGGCCCACGGCTGCGGCCACCATGATGCCGGGCCTCGGCACCACCGATCTCCTGGCCGTGGATCCGGTGGCCCGAACACTCACGCTGACCGCGACGGCGGGTCGCGGGGATGTGGTGGGCGATCAGTTGGTGCTCGAAGACTCGAACGGCGAGATTGTGAATACGTTCGGCATCACCGCACAGCAACGATCGGCCGAAACGATTGTGCTCGAGGTCGCGGCCACCGAGGCAGAGCTCGGCGATTTGCAGGCCCTTGACGCGGCGGAACCGGTATCGGCACACGGCCGGACCCGGTTCAGCGAGGTCACGGCCATCGGCGCCGTCAGGCTGGCCTTCGACGACGACCTCGAGGTCGGACCGGCGGACGATCCGGCGCCGAGGCTCAACGATCCCGGCGCACTGCTGCTTGAAGACGGCGCGCGGGCAATTCTGCGAGGGGAGGGGCCGGAGCTCGTCGTCACCACCGTCCCCGAATCCGGATCCGAGATCCTGGTCGGTGCGACGGTCGAGGTCAGTTGGACGGTGAGCGATGCCGCTGGCATCTGGGAAAACGACGAGGCGTGGCCGATCGGCGGCCACGTCGTTACCAATCGGTACCTCAACCAACCAATGGTGGTGGCTGCGGACCCGGACCCGTTGGTGCTGAACGTACCGTGGGATGCCGAGCCTGGCGACACCGATTTCACGCTGAGGGTGACGGACGTAGGCGGGCGCACCTCGACCCGCGAGCTGAACTGGACCGTCATCGACAACGCTCGGCCAACGGGCTCGCTGGCCTTCGCGGACAACGCTCCCACTACAGTGCTCGCTGGTACCTCCACAAGCGTCGTGGTCCACGCCGAAGATGTCGAGGGCCTCGCGTCGGTCCGCCTCGAATCGACGGGCCCGGCTGCCGATCCGATTCAAATCGTATCCGCGAGCGGGACCACCCAGGACCTCGTTTTTGAGGTCAGGGTCGAACCCAAAGCCGATGGCTCGGTCCCAGTCGTGCTGCAAGCGACTATCATCGACAGCAGCGGAGCTAGCTTCACCACCGGGCTCCTTGAGGTTGGTGTAATCCCGGATCTCGAACCCCCGACGGTCACGATAACCATTGTTCCGACTGCGTACGGCGACGTTTACGAGGCGGGTGACGAGGTGACCATCCGCGCGATTCGCAGTGACAACGTCGGTGTGGGCTTCTCCTCATTGTCCGTAGGTGAGGCGGTGACCACCTCGAACGGCTCCACGATTGTGATTGACTGGATCGCGCCGGCCGTCGCCACTGCCACTGCAATCGAGATCTCTGCAGAGGTACACGATCTGGCGGGCAACGTCGGCACCGCCACGCGCACCCTCACGGTCAAACCGCACGTCAACGCGAACCCGCCGGTGGTGACAGTCCTCTGCCCGGTGGATGGAGATTTCTGCGCTGCGGGTGTTGAACGACCATCGACTTCACATTGCGAGACGACGTCAAAATCGCGAGTTACACATTTTCCGTCAACGGGGAACCACAGGGCGATCCGGTGCGGTCAACACCGCCAGCTCACGAGCTGGTGCGATGGACACCGCCGGCGAGTACGCAACCGGGCGAGGTGTTCTCGTTGCGGCTCGAAGCTCGGGACTATGCAGACAACGTAGGATTTTCCGAGATAGACCTTACCGCCGTCTCCGGCACGGTGTTGTCGACGGCACAAAATATCAGCTCGGACCACAGTGGAGAAGATCTGGTCCTTGTGAACGGTGTTTTCACCACCACGACACCACTGAGGCCGGCCTCTCTCAGGCTTCTCAGGGGTGCGACCCTGGCTCCACAGTACGTATCTGGCGCGACGGCGTACCCGCCAATCGTGATTTCGACGCCCGGCTTAGTGGATATCGCATGTGGTGCAGCAATTGATGTGTCCGGCAAAGGCTACCTCTGGGACACGATGTATCCGGGAGTGGATCTGCCGGTGGCGGAAAGTTCGGGTGGAAGCCACCTCGGACAAGGCGGGATCCTGATCGAAAGTCCCGGAGAGACCTTTGGTAGCGTCTACCGTCCCCACGAGTACGGAGGCACTACGAACAACGGACAATCCGGCTCACCGGGTGGTGGAGTCGTGCGGATCGAAGCAGCGGCCGTGGCGCTCGACCAAGGGGCGGTCATCCGCGTGAACGGGGGAGACACCTACGCGGCCAGACCGACTGCGGCTGGTGGGTCAGTGTGGATTTCCGCATCGGCGGTTACGGGATCTGGTGCGATCGAGGCTCGTGGTGGCGAATGGCTCAGCCGGCAGGCGTTTATCAGAACGGCAGCGGAGGTGGTGGGGCAATTGCGATCGACTCCGACGTCATCGATGAGGGAATCGTCAGCGGTTTGATCGCCTCGGGCGGATTGCGCGGCCGAGAAGGCGGCGCCGGAACGATCTACCTCACCGGGGCGGGGTCGACCTACGGCGACCTCGTGGTAGACAATGGCGGCCGGGAGGGTGAATGGACGGTGCTTCCCTCGCTGGGTTCAGGAGAGGCCCTCGGAGGGAGTGGGGGCACCCTCCTCGAGACGAATCGCGACGAGTCGATTCCGTCGTTCTTCGAGGGTCACTGGGTGCAGGTGAAATCTCCGGACGGGACTGTTGCGCGGGGCGTCTGGCGGGTGGAGTCGGTCGACGACCGCACTGTGACGCTCGAGGCGGGTGCCGATGTAGCCGAAGGCGATCTCTGGCAGGGCGTGTATCGGTTCGACACTGTCACCGTGAGTGGCGGTGCAAAACTCCGGCTCTACGACTTCGATGATATCGGCCTCGTCACGGTGGCTCCCGGCTCTGAGTTCATCCCAGTGAACCGCGGCGGTCCGGTGGTGTCGATCCCGGCGATTCGTCGTCGAGGCCCACCACGGCAGCTACTGGGTCGAGGGTCTCGACGACGCGATCAGAGATCGGTCGGGAGTGGCCGAGGCGGAGGTCGTCAACGTCGCTAGCGGGGCGAGTTGGGACATCACGGTCGATGACGCGACCGGGTCCTTCGCACCGGTGGCGGTTGAAGGCGATGCCAACGACTGGATCGCGATACGAGCTGTCGACGCCCACCCGGAACCGGCCGAGTCGATCACCGATGCCAAACAACTACCGCCCAACGCCGCGCCTCCGGAGATCCGTGAGTGGCTGATCGACTTTGCAGTCGACGAAGGCGGGGCAGTGCACCTGACGGGCGGCACCGACGCCGTGATAGACGAGGAGACTCCGATCGTCCTGTCAATCGTCAACCCGGCAAACGGATTTAGCACCAGTCTCGAAGTATCTGCTGATCGGTCCTTCGATGTCGTGGTGCTCGCCGACGCCGGTGACGTTCTCACGCTGACTGCCGTCGATGGACACCCCGACCAGGGGACGAGCGAACCGCTGTACCTGACCGTGCCGTTGTTGTTCGTCGAGGCGGCTTTCGAGGCGGGCGAGATTTCCGTGGACGAGACCGCCGGAGTGCTCAGCTTCGATGTGGTGCTCACTGCAGACCGTCCCGACGACGTGACGGTGCGCTATCGAACCGTGCCCGGCAGCGCCACACCTGGCACCGACTACGAGGAGGCGTCCGGTCTTCTGGTCTTCACGCCGGGGCAGACGAGGCGGACGGTCGAGGTCCAGGTCCTTGACGACCAACGCCCGGAGGGGAACGAGACCTTCCGGCTCGAGCTCTTCGACGAGATCGGTCTCGTTCTGGGAGAGCCGTCGGCGGTCGAGGTGACCATCGTCAACGATGATTTCGAGATCGACACCGTGACCTTCTCGGTCGGCGTCGGCACCGGAAACCTTCTGACGACTCCGATAGGGATCGACATCGCAGACGGCACCGCCACCTTCACTCGGCCGCTGCCAGCGGCCGTGGACCGCGGCGACATGGTCGACGTCGACGACCTGGGTGCGGTTTACCTGGGGACTTGCAGCTCCGATACCGTGTGCCAGGTCCACAACGGCCGCGGGTACGACGCCGGAGGCGTGATCGGGGGCACGGCCTCAACGATCTCACGCGCCTTCCCGTCGCTGGCCGATGCCATCATTGAGGCGTCGGACTCCGCCCACCTCGATACCCTCGACCTGGTGTCGGTGGATGCCTCGCTCCAGTTCCTGTGCTATGGCGGTTCTGCGGACACCAACCCGGTGGCGATCGACGGCTGGATCACCTCGCCGGAAACCGCATATTCGGATCGAAGCCCCGACTGCTGATCTGCTGCGGGGAGCGGGCCAGCGCCACCTCGGCCGCTGGACGAACGAGGCGTATCGTCTCGAGGTCTATGGCAGCGAGTGCCTCCGCACGTCTGTCGGCAATCTCACGATTGACGGATTGCAGCTGTACTGCAGTGGGGATCCGGGTGCGAGTGTTGCCGGCATCCGGCTTGACGACATTTCGGGCGATGTGGAGATCGCCGAGACCCTCATTCGCCTGGACGATACCAACGGGAGTGGCGAGAGAATCGGGGTGGCGGCCTCTTCCGCGGTGCCAAGCAACGTCGTCATTCGAAACACCGTCATGTGGGACCTCGGTTCCGGCCAGGGCGATCCTCAGACCGGAATCCTCGTCGAGAATTCGAACGTCACGATGTTTGTGGCCAACAATACGATCGCAGGCGGACGCACCAGCATCCGCAACCTCGGTGGACGGTGACGGCGATCAACAACCTGATGTTGGCGCCGTCGATTGGGGGCGTTGAGGGCGTGCTCGAGCCCGAAGTCGCGGCAGAATCTCGGAGCAGGGGCCTCGGCGCCCAACCCGCCAGCCAACTCGGTGGGACCGGTCGTGATGACGAATCCCGTCCACGGCGAGTATGCCGATTTCCACCTTGCCTGCAGCGTGCTCGATCTGGAGTTCGGCGAGGATGTGGTCGTCACCGAAGGCTTCTACCCGGATGAATGGAGACTGCTCTTCGATGGAGCTGCCGAAACTCTAGCGGTCACCCCACCGGTTGACAGAGACCGTTGTCCTGCTGGAGTTCGCTGAGCCGCGTGCGATCGTCGGGACGGGTATCGCTTTCAGTAACGCCGATGCCCACGAATGGCGGGTCGAAGCGGCGATGTCCATCGATGATCTGGATTCTGGTTCCGGAACCTACCTTGAATTGGTGAAGGACACGGATGTCAACCACCGGGAGCGTGCACGGGACGTTCGTGCAGTTTCGCGACTCGCCGCAGGAATTCAGGGTGATCCGGCTGACTGCCTGGCGAACGGACGGCGATCCGAACGTCCCCAAGAACGTCCACATCGGCGAGTGGTGGCTCGAGGGGCTCAACCCGGCCTGCGGGCAGGGTGACGACCTTTCGAAACTCGCGTCGGACTCGTTCGCCAGCGACGTCGACGGCAACGTCCGAGTCGGCGCCTGGGACATCGGCGCCGACCAGCACAACGAGCTGATGGTCGGCTTTGTGAGCGGTCCGGTCGAATGGTGGGAGAAGGAAGGTGCGGCGACGGTCCAGGTGATGCTGTCCGAGCCGGCGCCGGTCTCAGGTCAGCGTTCGGTACTCGACCCTCGACGGGAGCGCTCGTGCGAAGGCAGCGACTTCGAAGCGACGCCGGGAACACTGGTCTTCGAACCGGGGGAGGTGTCGAAGACCATCTCCGTGCCGCTCGATCAACGACGGGGCTGGGAATCCGGCGAAGACTTCTGGCTCGAACTCTTCGACGCTGTCGGTGCGAGGCTCGAGTTCGACTGGTGGCGTTTCGAGATTCTGCGACGGCACCGGTCCGGTGCGGGTCCGATCTGAAGAATCCGTTGATGGGAGTGTCCGAGGCGGACGGCGTGTTGAACGTGGAGTTCGAGCTTTCGAAATCCAACTCCGTTGTCACCGTGGGATCGTGGGACGTCACCGACCACACCGCATTTTTCTCGACCGACTACCGGGGTCCCGGGGACGGTGCCCCGTGGCAGAACTACACCGTATCGTCCGGCAGTCTCGGTGGCTCTGTGCAGTACGAAATCATCCACGATGACGAACTCGAACCGGACGAAGGATTCGTCGTTTGGGCGGGCAATGTCTTCGAGGCTCGAGCGTGGAGTTCCTTCTCGCGGCTACGTCAGGATCCCGATAGCGGTCCGCCGCCGCCAAGTGTGTTTTTCGAAGCCGAAGAACTGGTGGTTGAGGAGGGATCCGGCACCGTCCAACTGCGGGTGCTCCTGTCGAAGGCACCGGAGGGCGACGTGTCTGTTCGCTATCGGCTGCTGGAGCAGGACCAGGCCTGGCCCGAGGCCGCCACCGCCGGCCTCGACTACGCTGGACACGCCGGGCGAGCTCGTGTTCAGCGAGGGGGAGCTCGAGCAGATCATCAACATCGAGATCCTGGAAGACGATCTCGTGGAAGAAATCGGTGAACTCTTCGTCGTCGAGCTTTTTGAACCTACGGGTCTGGTGACGACCTCCCCGTCGATGGTGACCGTGTGGATCGAAGACAACGAGCCCCGGCCGATCATCGCCTATCTTGAGCCCGGATATATCGAAGTGAATGAAGGGGATGACTCGATCGAGTTCCTGGTGCAGCTCACGGGAGAACCGATGGCCCCGGTGAGCGTCCGGTACCAGACGATCGCGGGCGAGCGCGAAGCCAGGACTCGATTTTGTGGTCGCGGACGATGTGCTCGAGTTTGCCGCCGGCCAGTGGGAGCAGTCCTTCCAGATCCAACTGGTGAATGACCTCGCTGTACGAGGGGAACGAGTCCTTCGGCGTGCGGTTGTACGACCCGGTCGGTCTGATCCTGGAGTTCCAGTTCACCTCCGACAGTCGTGGTGTTCGACAATGATGAACCTCCCGTTCTTGTCACATTCGAGAGTGAAGCTGTCGAGCTTTCCGAAGACGCGGGCACGGTTCAACTCGGGGTTCGACTCGAAAAGCCGATGACGACGGACGCCACCGTGCGGTATCGGACAGTGGCCGGAAGCGCGGTTCCGGAACTCGACTTCGAGGCCGTCGACGACGAACTGACGTTCTCGGCGGGCCAGGTTGAACGGACGATCGAGATTTCGCTCGTCAACGACGGGACGCCCGAGGATCCGGAGGATTTCCGGGTCGAGCTCTACGACCCGTACGACCTCGAGTTGGGCTATCCGCCCTTCACCGATATCGAAGATCGTCGACGATGAACCGAGGCCGAAAACGGTCGCATTCTCGGTCGGGGTCGACTCGGAGAACCGGCTGCCCGGCGCCGATCGGGATCGACATCACCAACGGTCTCGCCACCTTTGCAGAACCGCTCTGGCACTTCGGGCTCTCACGCGGCGACCGACTCGAGATCGACGGCGTCGGCGTCGTTTTCCTCGGCACCTGCAGCTCGGACACCGAATGTCCCGTATTCACCGGACCGGGTGGGGTGCCCGGTGATGTCGCGGGAGGGATGCTGACCTCGGCCTCGAGGGCGTTCCCCTCGCTCCAGGCGGCGGTGACGCGGCGCCGCAGATGCCGAGCATCTCGGAACCTCCGACCTTGTCGGGGCGGACGCAGTTCTCGAGATTCTCTGTTACAGCGGGTGGGGCGAGCCCGACACGACACCGGTCAGCATCGACGGTTGGATCACCTCGCCGGAGAACCCGATCCGGGTGATCGCCCCGGCCCTTGCCTCCCCGAAACCAGCCTTTCCAACGTCACCCGGGACGGTGGGACGACGTGGCCTACCACCTCGACGTACCCGACGACACGTGCATCACATCGAGTGTCGGCAACCTCGTGCTCGAAGGGCTCCAGCTCCACTGCTCCGGAGATCCCGCAAGCGATATCTACGGCGTTCTGCTCGACGGAATCGACGGCGACGTCCGAGATTTCGGAGACGATCGTCCGCCTCGACGGGGCTGCGGCCGTCCGGCGACCGGATCGGCGTGGAGCTGCGTTCGGCGACGTCGGGTGAGCTCTCCGTCCGCAACTCGATTCTTTACGACCTCGGCGACGGCAGTGCGGAAAACCACGCCGGAATCGTCAACTCTGCGCCGGATGCGACCCTCTTTGCCGCCAACAACACCGTCTTCGGGGGCGCGTTCGGGATCCGATCCCTCGAGGGAGCGCACACGGTGGTCAACAACCTCGTCATGAATGCGACGATCGCGCTGCTTTGACGGGATATTCGCCGCCGGGTCGACCAGCGAATCTGGCCTCCGACGGAACCGCCCCCGATCCACCGGGATATCCTGAAGGGGAGATCACGCTTGACGAATCCGGCAACCGGACGGGCCGCGGATTTCCACCTCGAGTGTGGGATTCGCGAAAAAGTGGCCGAGATCTACAACGACTTCGGCGGCTCGTACTGGGAATCGATCGAGCCTGCTTTCGATGGCGACCCGGAAACCTATATCTCGAGCCCGAACGTCAATCCGGCGCGCATCGTGCTCGGCTTCGACGAGCCGCAGATCTTCACCGGAATGGCCGTCGAAGCGAGCGACTGCGACAGCCACCAGTGGATGGTCGAGGCGGCCGACACGATCGACGATCTCCTGTTCAACGGGAACTCTCGGACAATCGTAGGCAAGACGAAGCTTCGGCACCTACGACAGCGAGGGCTTTGCGACTTCGGAGACCGCCGGCGCGATCGCGCTCACTGTTTG
Organism: Candidatus Sulfomarinibacteraceae bacterium; assembly: GCA_963714895.1. Taxonomy (GTDB): domain Bacteria; phylum Acidobacteriota; class Thermoanaerobaculia; order Thermoanaerobaculales; family Sulfomarinibacteraceae; genus Sulfomarinibacter. The sequence continues at coordinate 35,541 of CAVQQC010000025.1, read as the reverse complement.
GCAGGAACTGCGGCGGCAATAACGTCCAGCCTCAACGAGTGGAACCTCATCGGGCACAACCCGGCGTGTGGACAGGGCAGAGATCTCTCCAGTGCGGCACACGCCTTCGGTCTCGATGTCGACAGCAGCGCGACGCATGGTGACTGGGACATCGGGGCGGATCAGGACGGCGGTGCCACGGTCGCTTTTGCGGACGGGCCCACGATGTGGTTCGAAGGCGAACTCGAGGCCAGGATCCAGGTCGTTCTCTCCGAGCCCGTTGCCGCCGAGGTCAGGGTCCGGTGGGAGGCTTTCGACGGTACGGCGGTCGGCCGGCGAGGACTATCTGCAGTCGACAGGCGTGCTCACGTTCCCGCCCGGCGTGGCGTCACAGATCATCTCGATACCCCTGGTGACGGACGGGTCGGCCGAGGACGAGGAAGATTTCTTCATCGCATTGACTGCCGTGACCGGTGCGGGATTCCAATGGAACGAGATCCCTGGTCGTGTGGTTCAGATCATCGATGGTGACGTTGGATTCAGGATCGGACTGGCATCCGACCACTTCGAAGCGTCGGAAGAAGACGGTGAAGCGATCGTCTGGGTCGAGGTTTCGCCACCCCAGCCGGAGGACCTCATTACCGAGCTGGATGTCATCGGCAGGTCCGCCAGACCGGGATCTGACTTCGTGGAATCGTCCGTGGGCGCCGTAATTCCGGCAGGGCGCAGCCAGGTACCGATTTCCATCGGGCTCGTAGATGACGACACGGCGGAACCGAACGAGACGTTCATTGTCAAGGCAAGATACTGGGAAGATGGAATGCCGACGGTTGCCTTTGTCCGTATCGAGGATGACGACACCGCAAAACAACAGATCGGCCACCCAGCGAGTCCCGTCGCGAGCACCATGCGAGCACATGCCGACTCGAGGAGAGGGGTCACGGCTCGCCCGTCCCGACCCGGCGCGTCGTCAAACATCCATTGGGATGCCGTGAAGCTCCAGCCGGCCGGTCGGACAGTCTACGTGATGGTGCCCGCCGGGATCCTGTCGGCGCCGGTCGACCTCGCGCGTTCCACCTTCGTCAACCTGGGCAGCGGGGAGAGTTCGAGGCTGACATCGCAGGCGGAAGACCTGTACTTCATCGGCCGGGTGGCGGGTGAACCCGGGGACGAGCTCGAGCTCCGCCTCTGTTTCGAGGACAGAACTTCTGAGTGCGAGATGATTGTCCTGTCGGAGGAGAGACCATGACACGTCGCCGAGTAGGGTTGAGACACCCGTGGATTGTCGTTTGCTGTTGGGTGTTATTCGGTCGCCGGCGGCGCGCTCGCGCAAGATCAGGGCGCCCTCTTTCCGCAACCCTTCTCGGTCGAGCATTCGATCGTCCAGACCGACGCCGATGGGTCGGTCTTCACCACCGAACCGGTTGTCGACACCTATGTCGGCTCGCGAATCGTCTCCGAGCGCGTGGACGGCAGCCGCATGATCATCGACTTCGCCCGCCGCGAGATCACCGACATCCGCACCAACGAGAGCCGCTACACGGTGATCGGCTTCGACCGCATGGCGGATCTCTTGCGCGAGTTGCAGGCGATCGAATCCGGTGGATCGCCCTCTCCCGCGAAGTCGGCTCGAAACGACGATCTGCCGCGTCTTCGGGTGGTGGAGGCAGATGGACCGGCTGCGACCAAGAGCTCAGCCTTTTCCGGCGCACTGACCAAGCGAGCCGGCGTTCGCCATCTTCGAGTTCTTGAACAGACGGAGGACAACGGCGCCGAGACCGCCGTTCTCGACGTGTGGTTCGACCCGCAACTTCGCCTCGGCAGCCGCGGCCTGTCCTCGCTCGAAGAATTCGAACTGGAGGTTCTCTCGGCCACCTCGAAGAACGCGACCGCTGCGCGATCACTGGCTGCAGCGCGTCACGAAGCAGGCGGCGCATTGCCGATCCTCACTCTCCGGCCGGTGATCACCGGGTCTCCAGACGCCGGGACCATCGAAGATGTCGCCAGCCGGGCCGAGCAGGTAGATGCCGTCCCGCCCGAACTTCTGACGATCCCTGACGGTTTCGAGCGGGTCCCGCACCCACTCGAGATGATGGTGGCTCACGCGCGCAGTGAAGCGGAACTCAACAGCCGTATGAGCGGCGGCGGGGGGCGTTAGGCGATGGTTCATCTCGCCCTTCGCCGGTCACTGCGTGTCCTCTCTGCTGGTGTGCGCCCTGGTCGCGATGACTGCTCCTGTCGCTGCGGAGAGTTCATTCGATTTCGAAGAGCGGACGATACCGGTTGCTGGTCAGAAGCTCGCGCTCGCTCCGACTCAGGAGGTCTTTGTCCGTGAGGCCGGTGACGCCGGTTTGACAACCGAACGCCCATTGCCGGTGGCTACTCTCCAGGCACCAGCGGGTGCGCTGTCGATTCAGCCGGATGCCGTGCCGGCAGGCGACACGCTGCGGGTGCTCGGCCGCCTGTGGGCAGGCGATGCCGACGGTGCCGTCGGTGTGGGCCTGGTCGACGTCGCGTCCGATAGCTGGGTGGTGGCGGGGATTCTGCCGTCCGATGCCGGGTGGCGGCTCGCTCTGTGGCGCTCGGGCGAGGACTCGGCCGTCCTGGCGGACTCTGAGTCATGGGTGCCGTCGCCGGGTTCGTGGTTCATGATCGAGATCGAGGCCGCGACCGACGGAGATCGGCGGACGTGGAGTGTGCGGGCGTGGCCCGATGGGGAGGAGAGACCGGATGCCGCGTCCCTCTCCGTGCCCGATGGGGCGGGAGACGCCACCTTCTATCGACCGGCAGTGTGGGCATCCGGCAACGGGCTGAAACGCGCTGCAGGTCTCGATGTCGAGGTGCTGACAAGACGTCCCGGCCAGGATCCGGCAGCCCTCGAAGACTGGACGCTGACGGCGGAGAATGGCGAGTTGGTGGTGCGATCGGGCGGAGAGGTGGTCCAACGGGTGCCCTTGACCGTCAGCGATGACGACGGTCAGAGCATTGGTGACGCAAGAGCCTTCGACAGCACGGTCCTCATCAAGTCTGGTGGCGCTGCCTGCGATGGCTACAAGTACCGGTTCTCTGGCGTCGCGCGCGGCTATCCCGATTCCTCGGCAACCCTGCTGTTGCCGCCGCGCGACAACGACTGCGATGGTGCATTCAACGAAGACCCGGTGAACGGTCACGACGACGACGGCGACGGTCTGGTCGACGAAGATCCTGTGTGGGGCCCCGACCTCGTACTCAACTGGCGTTCATCGGACCCCGAGATCGGCGAGATTGAAACCGGAGACACTCCGGCCGCCTTCCTGATCATCCGTCGCTGTTTCCCGCGATCGCGCCTCACCATGGGTTTTGCCACCGTTCACGGGTGGCCGGATCCGACCTGGATCGCCGGGTACGCTCAGGTCAGTCCCTACGGCTCAGGCAAGGCCTACCTCTCACACAAACGCGACGATGTCACCTACGATCTGCAGCCGGCGCCGCCGGAGCTTCAGGTGACGATCCTCGAGAGCGGTCAGCCGTTGGCTGATCTGAGTTGGTTCGACCGCGCCGCTGTGCTGGATGCCCGGGTCGAGGGCGGCGTCGGCGAGGTGACCCTGACCCTGCAACTGGATGGACTGAACATCGTGCCTGGCGAGGTGGTGGGCAAGGAGGGTTCATTCCGGGTCACGGCGGAGGCGACCGATTCGACCGGCGCCGTCGCCCAGACCGCCCGCACTTTCGGCGTCGACACCACGCCGCCGGTGCTGGCCATTACCGACCCGGCCGACGGGGCCCTGATTCCCGACGACACCATCACCGTGACCGGCACCGTGGTCGAGACCAACCTCGCGGGGCTGTCGGTCAACGGTCTCTTCGCCACCGTCAGCGGTGGCGTGTTCACGGTGCCCGGGGTTCCGATCGGCGAGGACGAAACCACTCTCACCGCGTCTGCCCGCGACCAGGCTGGCCACATGGTCGAGACCTCGATCACAGTGCGGCGCGGAACGCCGGGGCCGCCGGTGGTGACGATGACCACCCCGGTCGTCGCGGCCGATGCGTGCTTCGCAGGCGGATTGACCCACACCTTCGGCGGTGCCTGGGCGAGTTCCAAACCCGCCTCGGGCGTCGGCGGTGAACCGGCGCCGCTCGTGCTGTCGATCGTGACTACTGAGAATGCCAACGCGACATACCTGCCGACGGTGGTGGGTGGCGGATCGGGTTGGACCGTCGACAATGTACCGCTCGGCGACGGCGACGGCATGGCCCTGGCGACCATTACGGCCACCGACAGCGACGGCCAGCGAACCGTGGTCAGCCGCAGCTTCCGGGTCGATGGTGCGCCGCCGGTCGTGACTCTCACCCTCGACGGGTCGCCCTTCCCCGGTGCGGCAACCGGCGACACTCCGCCTGCCGGCGCTCAACCGGTGCTCTTCAGCCGCGCGATCGCGGTTCGCGCCAGCGTCGCCGACGGTCCCCTCGGTGCACCTCAGACCGTGGCCATGACCCTCGACGGAGCGCCCTACATCTCCGGCACCCCGATCAACACCGAGGGTCAGCACCTTCTGGTTGCGACAGTCGCCGACTGCGCCGGCCACACCGCCACCGCGCACGCCCTGTTCGCCGTCGACCTCACCGCGCCGCAACTCGTGAGCACCAACCCGGAAGACGGCTCCTTGCTGCCGTCCGGCGTCGACACGATCACCGGAACCGCTGACTCGGCGATCGCGTCGGCGACGATCAACGGCGCCAGCGCCGCCGTGACCGGCGACAGTTTCACCCTGACGCCGTTCAGCTGGCGTGAGGGCGCGAACACCCTCGAGATCGTGCTCGTCGATGCCGCCGGCAATTCGGCGACCTTCACCCGCACCTTCCGCGTCGCGTCGATCGAGCCCACCGTCGAGATCCTGATCGGCGGGCTGCCGATCCCCGCAGCTGTGCTCTTCACCCGGGCGATCACGCCGGAGATCCGATCCAACGATCCTGCGGCAGCCATCTCTGCGACTCTCGACGGATCGGCCTACGCTCTCGGGGCAGAGATCGGGACCGGCGGCACCCACACCCTCGCGGCGACCGCCACCGACGCCCTCGGTCGCACGGCCTCTGCCTCCGCGACCTTCGAGATCGACCTCAGTGGCGGTCCGGCGATCGCCATCACCACACCAGCCGACGGTTCCGTATTGACCGAGCCGATGGCCACCGTCACCGGCACCGTCGAGGGACGCGATCCGACAGTCACGGTCAACGGGACGCCGGCGGCAATCAACGGCGGAACGTGGACAGTGGCCGACCTTGCCCTCGAGGCCGATGTTCTCAACGTCATTTCCGCCGGTGTTCGCGACGCCGCCGGGCGCAGCGCGGGAGTGTCGATCTCGGTCATGGTCGACTCGGGCGGCCCGCAGATCCTGATCCTCGAACCCGACGACGGTTTCGTCACCAATCGGAGGCGCGTGGACGTCGCCGGCGTCGTGGTCGGTGGTTCGCGCCGCACCGCCAACGGCACGGTTGACGTGGCGGGCATGACCGTTGCGGTCGGGCTCGATGGCGCCTTCCGCGCCCTCGATGTGCCGCTCGCCGCTGGCGCCAATTCCATCACCGCCGTTGCCGAAGACACGCAGGGCCGCACGGGTCAAACGGCCATCACCGTCTTCAGCGATCTCGACCCGCCGCAGATCCGTCTTCTCGCCGACGGCCAACCGCTGACCGAAGGTGCGACCTTCGGCGGGCCGGTCTCCCTGAAGATCGAGATCGAGGATGGCTCGGGAGTGCCTCCGGCGCCCGAGGTCCGGCTCAACGGCGGAGTGATCCCGGCCTCGGGCCCGGTTGTCGAATTCACGGTGGAAGAGGGCGGGGGATACGTGCTGACAGTCGCCGCCACAGACCTCGCCGGGAACCAACGACGCGCCGAGCGCAGCTTCAGCATCACCGGCGGCGGCTGCGCCTTGAGTGATCTGCAGCCCTCCTCGGGCTCGATCGTTTCCGGAGAATCGGTCACCATCCGCGGCCGCAGTTCGTCTGCCGAGTCGGTGATGGTGCGGGTGCCGATCCCGGGCACCGATCCGATGCAATACCAGGAGTACCCGGCTCTGCTTGCCGACGGCACATTCGTCGCGGGCGACGTGCCCCTGCCGGCACCCGGTGACAATGCGCTGGATCTCGTCTGCATCGATGCCCTCGGCGGCTCGACCTCGGCGGAACTGGTGATCCATCGGATCGACAGCGGCGACGGCCCGACCGTGGAGATCGAAGCTCCTCTCGACGGCGCATGGTTGAGCGAGCGCACCGTCCAGGTCACGGGTCGGGTGTCGGATGCCTCCGCGGCAGTGACCGTCAACAGCCTCGCCGCAACCGTCACCGATCGTGGCGACGGCACCGGCGACTTCAGCGCCGCCGTACCGCTGGCCGAGGGGCCCAACATCCTCGTCGCCCGCGCGATCGACGGGGTCGGACGCCGCGGCCGCGACCGGGTCGTCGTCTGGCTCGACACCCGCGCTCCGGTCGTGCGGATCGTCACCCCGGAGAACAACAGCTGGCTCGGGCCGGCAGCCGCCGGCGCTGCGGTCGACGTCAGCGGCGTGGTCGATCTCCACACCGAACCGAACCTCGAGTCCTTGACGGTGTCGACGAACCAGGGCTCCGTGACCGCGACCGTCGATTCCGACAGCGGAGTCTTCACGGCCCTTTCGGTGCCTCTCGATCCAGGGGCAGGTCCGGCCGTTCTCCAGACCATCACCGCCACCGCGAGCGACGCGCTGGGCCACACGACGGTCTTCGAGGTCGGCGTGCACTTCGACGCCGACGGGCCTGCAATCGCGCTGACCTCGCCGTTCGACCTGACGAGGTATTCCGAAGCCTCTCCGTCCGAGATCGCGATCTCTGGCGTGGCCTCGGCGGTGAGGGAACGCAGGTCAGCCTCAACGGCACCACCATCGATCCGCTCTCGCTTGAATGGCAGCCGATGGGCGGCGACGGGCGATTGCAGACCGGGTTCGACGCTGCGATCTCGCGGCCGACCGCCGAGGGCGCATTTGGCGTCGTCGCCCGCGCCACCGCGCTCGACGGCCGCTGGGCCGGCACACGGCGGACGCTCTTCGTCGACACCACCGCGCCCGAGGTACTGGAGATGTACCCGGAGGATGGCGCGGTCGAGGTGGATGCCAACACCCTGATGCTGGTGCTCTTCTCCGAGCCGATGAGGCTGTCCAGCCTGACCGCAGCCGACGGCGTGACCCTGACGCGGATCGACACCGGCGACCCGGTGGTCGGGACGGTGGCGGCGGCCGGCAACGCGGTTGCCTTTGTTGCCGGCGCCGAACTCGCCCCTGCCACCGACTACCGGCTCCGGGTCGGTGCGGATGCGGTCGACCATGTCGGGCATCCGTTGGCTGCTCCGGAAGAGGTGGTTTTCCGCACGGCCGCCGACTCCGACGGTGTACGACCCGTGCTCGATCCCACGCGGACATCGTGTGCGCGGACGACATCGTCATCGAGGGCATCGCACCCGCCAACGCCACCGTCCGGGTGACCGACGGCGGTCTGAGTTTTTCAGGGTTCGCGGACGCGACGGGCCGTTTCACGCTCACGGTGCCGGTGACCCACGACGGCTACCACCTGCTGTCGGTGACTGTCGTCGATCGCAGCGGCGCGGCAGGACCCGCTGCCACCGCCGTCATCCGTGTCGACTGCAGCGCGCCGACCGTGCGCCGCGTCAGCTTCGATCCGGGCACGGCGACGATCCGTCTCGAGCTCTCCGAAGCGGTCGACCCGACCACCGCCACCATCGGCTCGCCCGATGCCGCGATCAGGCTCTTCGACGACGAAGACCCGGCGTCCGTCGATCAGACCGGCACGGTGCAGCCCGCCGGCGGCGACGTTCTCGACATTCTCCTGGATTCGACCGGAGAGGCCTGGTGGCGCGACACCGTCATCCGTCTGCTCGTCGACGCCCCGCTCGCGGATGAACAGGGCAATGTCATGGCGGCGCCCTTCGAGGCGCGGCTCTTCCCGAGCGGCGGCGAGGGCCTTTCCGGCTCCTACCTGCTCGGCGAGGTCTACGACGACACCACCGGCCGGCCGCTCGCCGGAGCCCGGGTGCGCCTGTTCGCTTCCGGCGATCAACTTCCGGGAACCGTGCCCTTGGGGCAAGAGAGCCCGCCGATCGCCGAGGTCTCCACCGACAGTCGAGGTCGCTACCAGATCGTCGATGAGGTCGCCGTCGGGCGATACACGCTGGTGCTCGAAGCCGAGGACCATGCGCGCGCGGTGCGCCGTCTCGACCTCGAGCCCTCCGTCGGCACGGTCGTCTTCGATGCCCGTCTGACGCCGCTCGCAGCCGAGACGAAAGCCTCGATCCGGTGGCCGGCGGTCGCATCGCCGACGCGGAATCACCGCTGCTGGTCCTCGACGCCGATCCGGCGGCGATTCCGGGCCTCGACCCATTGACGGTCCACCTGGCGCCGCGCTCGCCGCAGGCTTTGCCCGACTTCCTGCCCCTCGGTTGGACGCCGCTGGCAACCGCAGATGTTGTGCTCGCCGACGCCGTCGGTCCGCTGCCGGACGGCGAGGCGACGCCTTTCGCGAGTGGGGGAGTCCACCTCGAGCTCCCGCTGCCCGACTGGGTGCAGCCGACCGATGCGTTGCTCGCCGTGCGCTACCGCCTCGCGGGCGGAGCGTGGTTGACCCTCGACCCGGTTGAAGTGATCAGCGGCCCCGAGGGCGAGCCCATTGCGCGGGTCGCTCTCGTCGGTCCGGGCTCCGTCGCGGTCGTACTCGCCGATGAGGGCGCGACGGCACCTCCGCAGCCTGCGGTCGGTGCGGGCAACGTCCTGCGCGGCGTCGCTCGTCCGGCGGACCTCCCCGAGCTTGACGGCGACCTGGTGCTCGATCCACCGGTGATCCCGGCCACGGGCCGTTCGCTCGCGAGCGTGATCGCCCGGTCCGAAGACGGTGAGAGCGCGTGGCCGAGCGGGATCGCCGTCCAGGCCTACCTCGAAGAGCGGCTGCTGCTGGCGGGCGGAGGCGAGGTCGTCGAGTCGCCCTTCGTCGCCGATCTGCTGCTCTACCGTCCGCGCCTCGACCCCGCGAGCCTCGGCACCAACACTCCCGACAGCGTCGGCGCAGTCGACTTCATCGTCTCCCCCTCGGAACGCGCCTCAGCCGTGCTGCTCGAGGTCGGCTACGAGGACATCACCCTCTATCCATTCCCCGAAGAGCTCGAACGCGGGCAGGTCCTGGGTGCTGCCGGCGGCACCGTGAGCACGGCCGACGGCGTCGAACTCACGCTCCCCGAAGGCGCGCTGCCCTCGAGGACCGCGGTCAACGCAACGCTGCTCTCCGCTGATGAGCTTGCCGGTCTGCCGGTTGTCGCCGGTTTCGACACCCTGGCGGCGGTGCGGCTCGACTTCGGCGGCCACACCCTGGCCCGGGCGGCGACCCTTTCGCTCGACACTCCCGAAAGCACGCCAGACGCGATCCCCGGCGACCCACGGCTGGTGCTGACCGAGCTGGTCGAGGTGGCGGCCGACGGCCGCGGATCCTACCCGAGACTGGCTGCGCGCGTGAGCCGCGTCGATGGTGGTCGGCCGGCTTGCGGGCTGCGCCGGAGAGCGTCGACTCCGGGCTGCCGCTCGTCGGGATCATCCGCGAGGGCGTCTACCTGGTGCTCTCGGCCCAGACCCCGATCGGGTACGCCACCGGTTTCGTCCGCGCTCCCAACGGCTTCGGCCTTGCGGCTGCCCGCGTAACCACCGAGAGCCTCGGCACTGCCGACCTTTCCGCCGTGGGTGGTCGATACTCCGCAGTGGTGCCGACCACGCCGGGCGCGGCCCTGACCGCCCAGCACCCGACCCTCGACGAGCGGGCATCGGTCGACATTCCCTCGATGCAGCCCGCCGACATCGTGGTCCTCGACATCACCGTGCAACCGGTGCCGCCGGTGATCGAAAGCGTGACCCGCGGACGGTGCGACGGAGTCATCGTCCTGACTCCGGTTGCCATTCGCTTCTCCGAAGCCCCTCGACCCTGCCAGCGTCGGCCCCGGCACCCTGTCACTGGCCCTTGCCAACGCCGCCGGAAACCCGACCGGCGCGATGGTCTCGGGCATCGTCGGTCTCGCCTCCAACAACACCGAGATCGTCTTCGAGTCGACCGCTCCCGCTGCCGCCCGGGCGCACCTACGTGGCCCGCTTCAGCGGCGCGCGTCACCGATGCCGGAGGCGTCTTCTACGCCGGCGGTCCGGTGACGTGGTCCTTCACCACCTCCGACGGTTGCTGCCCCAGGCGGCCAGATCCACCCCGAGCGCTTCCACATCCGGCTGCCGGTCGACGGCGTCGCCGAGGTCTACGGCGATGACGGGGCGTTGCCGACAGTGGGCCAGGGCATGGCGCCCTGGACAGTCTCGCCGTGGGTCAACTCGCCCGTGGCCGACCCGGTACGCCCGTCCTGCGGCGCCGACTCCACCGGCGGCTTCGGCCGCACCCCCCTCTGTTCGGTCGGCCACCCGCCCGACTTCCCGGTCACCATCGACTCCGAGGTCTGGGTCACCGTCTTCGATCCCAACCAGACCATCGCCGCTGAGTTCCGCCTCGGCGTCTTCACCACCCCCGACGGCCGCGGCTTCGTCGCCCCGGCAGGGGAGGCTGTAGAGTTTACATCCAGCTTCGACCCCAACGACCCCGAGGATTACCCTATTACTGTTGAGGTGCCGGCGGGGGCGTTTGATCAACCTACCATCGTTACCGTCACAAAACTCGATCCCGAAACCCTCAACGTCGAGCACCCGCCGGGTCTGGCCCTCGGCGCCTTCATCAACGTCGATTTCGACGGCGAGGCCGGCGAGACCCTACGCATCAAGATCCCCGCTCCGGAAGGCATCGACCCGGACGCCCAGGTCTTCATCGGCGAGCCGATGAGCCTGCCCTGGGGCGAGCGGCTGAAGTTCCTAAGTGTGGGTGGTGTCCTTGAAGAAGGCGGTGAGGGTCTTCCTGTCGAATGACCCGTCGCTCCAGCCACCGCTGACGACTCAGAAATCGGGGTCGGATCAGGAACGCAATTACATCCCCGACCTCCTCCAGGAATTCGAGAAGCGGGCAACGGCGGCCTTTTTTTACGAACAGGGTACAGAGTGGACTCTTCTGTTGGGAGGCATGTCGTCGTTTGGGTACGACGTCGGGTTTGCTACCTCTGTTTTTTACGCCGCCATTGCTGACCAGTTCGTCTATCTGCCGAGTGCAGATAACTGGCGTGGACGAGTGGTGTTGCCGGTCTTGAAAGACAGCCAGCTCACGATTATCGAGCGAGACGTCGCGACCGGCTGGATTATTGGCCAATCTGAGTTCGAAACAGTTATCTTCAATGATGACCTGACCGAGGTGGATTTCCCGGAAGGCCCGATCCGTCCGCCGATGCTCATCGGCGCCTCGCCGTTCGAGATCATTCGGTTCTCGCCACCAGGGGTGGGTGGGAAGGACCGGTTGACGATCGGTCTCGAGGTCGCCTACAGGCAACGACAATAGAATTTCACTTCGACCCGTGGCCGGATTCGCGCCCAAGATCGGCACCGGACTGATGGTTCACGACGTGACCGGGACCTTTCCACAGGTTGACACGTTGCGGGAACCACCCGTACTGGTGGACGGACCAATTTCTCTTTGCGCAGAGGAGGCAATCTGGAGCAGGAATATCGGCGAGCTGACCGAAGGAGACCCCGAATTCATGCTGGTGGTGAGTTCTGGCGATCTCGACCCTCGGAGCGTCGAGAGTTTCGAGTTCACTTTCGATAGGTCGCTGCACGAATCGATGCGAGATGCCGAGCCATCCACAATCGCCCAGCTCTCTGATCTGGGGCCGATTGAGGACTGCGAGAATTCAACGGCTGACCTCGATATTCCACTCAGAATCGAGATTACGAACCACAACAGCCGTCTGGTGGTTCGACCCCTGACGACTCTCCCGGCGGGTCATAGATTCAGGTTGCGGCTCGTACCGCCCGGCATCGTGACCTATCCCAAGGTCGGAGAATCCGGCCCAATATCCTATTTCGGTTCGGCGCCGAAGATCTTCCATTTCGCGACTCGACCCATTCCCGGAAGAACGATTGCTGAGGGTGCCGCAGAAGACGTCGTTGACATGCTGAAGTTTGGTCACATCCTGATAGGTGGAACCCTGGACGGCAAGCTCATCGCGATGGACGTGTCCAAACCCACGGCAGGATCGGGGAATGGTGCATTCGAGACCATCGCCACCTATGAAGGCAATGCCGACCAAATAAGGGCCCTCGCAACCGATGGCCACAACCGGCTCTTTTTCGGCGCCAGATTCGGCGGTTCCTGGGGCGTGAAGACAGTTCGGGTCGAGGACGTGCGGGATGCCGACTCCGGGTCATTTGGACCGATCGAAGGCGGTATCACATTCGGCTACGCTCTCGGCACGAACTCGGGCGTCTCAGCTTCAGAGTACCTGGCACTTTCGACCCTGCCGTCGGGAACACCGGTCGACTTGGAGGTCATGGTCCAGGACGAAATCGGAGACAGCCTCGAGCTGGTCGATTTCTACAAGGAATATACGGGCAAGGACTTGCTTTGACCCGACCACTGCACCCCAACCCGACCCGAGAGGAATCTACACGTTCAGCTTCGACTTGAAGGCGACAACCACCGAGTTACCCCCGTGATCGCCACTGCCAAGAGGAGTGTGGGTACGATCGATTCCAACGGGTGACCGTTGACAACCTCACGACAGGGCAGAGTTGGTCCGGAGACATCGAGAGTGCCTGGGATTCCTGCCCGGGAATTCCAGGCACCAGGACCTTCACCGTCAGCGCGCGCAGGGGGCGATGTCCTACGGGTCCGCCACAACATCAACAGTCTCGGCTATATCGCGTTTCTCGGGAGCGGCGTTTCGGTGGTCGACCTCAATCGGGCCTACCGACTTTCCAGACCGACCGGCGCAGCGGTGGGGGCGGGCCAGTGTTATCGCCGTGTGGCGCAGTACGAAGCGGAAGGTGTGGATTTCGAGTGTCGTCCGGAAGGTGGACTCCAGTTCGGACTCGACATGATCCCGTCCTTGGCCGTTCACGCTCAAACCGGCTGTGGCGCTGACGGGTGTGAGCGGGGCACCGAGAGCATCAGATTTTACGTACCCCGGACCCACCAAGGTCTTCTGACGACGGAATCCCCCCTCAACAGACCTGACAAAATCACGGCCGTCTCAGATGTTCAGTGTCTGCAACAAGTCAAGGTGAAAGAGCCAAATGAGGACTCTGGAGGCGAGGCCCTCGAAACGGTTCCGGTGCACTTGCGTGATATCGCCCTGGCCAATGACGCTAGATGGTACGACAAGGGTGTCGTCGTGCGACCAGACGGCACCGCATTTTTGGATCCGGCCTATTCAGGCGATCCGCAGTCGATCACGGGAGACCTCCTTTTCGTTTCTCTTGGTGAGGCCGGCATATTCGTTTTCGACGTTTCGCATCGAAAATTCTCGGCCCCGATCTTGGGCGTGATCCCGCGGGGTTCTCATCAAGTTCCGAATCTCATCGGTCACTTCTACGTTCCGGATCACGAGGTTTATCGCCTGCAGTTCGACGCCGTGCGAGGCCTCCTGTTCGCCGGCGGCTACAAAACTGGTGATGGCGCCTTCATCGACGTCTGGGATATTCGAGATGCCAACGGCGTCCCGAACATGCCGTGTGCGGACGGGATACCGATTTGCCCGGAACAGGCGAACGCCTCGCCACGGCCGGTGTTCACACTCAACGATGTTGCGTGGACCACCAATCATCTCGGGATCGACGCGACAGGAATCGGGCTGTTGTACTCGTGGAATCGCGGCGAGCCTGTCACAGCCCGGCCGTTCGAGTCACCTTCCTTTACATTCGGTGGTCTGTACCTCGATGGCGTTGACGTGACTCCGGAAGGAGGCGAAAACCGGCCCAACTATGTGAGCCGACCGGTCGACTTATTGGCGCCTCTCGGTATTCCTCTCGAGCGTACGCTTGCGGACGAGCACGACACCAAAAAGGTCGAAGAGAACGAACGCGATTATACGGCAGCCTTCAAAGTCCGGGTCGCCCTGCCGGGATCATTCGGTGAGAGTGTTTCCGTGAATGTCCAGAGTTTGAGGGCACTCCCGGATGAGGGGTATTTGGGTGCCCCGGACATCGGCATTTTCGCGGCACTTCCCGGCGGGCCCGGTTGGCCGGAACCCGAGATCACGGTCACTTTGGATCGCATCGGCAACGCCGGTGTCGATCCGGGAGGTCGGTACGACACGGTCTACAACTTGTACGAGTCTCGGGAGACAATTCTCGTCATCGCCGATCCTCGAGCCACCAGGGCATACACACGCCAGGACCTGACTGAAGGCGAGTTGTCCGAGATCGCTGACGAAATGGCGCAGTGTCGCCATTGCGAGTGGCCGTCTTACCTCCCTCGACCCGATAGCGAGGATCCGGCGGATTTCTCGGAACTCGACAACATCAAGGAACTTCTTGTCGGTGGGCCGTACATCCGTGCCTTCTTGACACCGGACACGGATGAGGCAGGGTTTTTCGTTGCTCAGCACGAAAACTACCGGGCCCCGGCTGCTGCCATCGAAATCGCCGGTTGGGCTGATGCTGTGCCCTCTCCGGTGCAGGCCTCGCAGGCCGAGCCGGTACTCAACCCGGCGATGTGGTCTCCAGAAGAGGCCGGGATTGCTGTTTCATTGGTGTCGGGCGAGCTTCTCCATTCGAACGTCGATCATGGTGTCCCCGGCCGGAAGCTCGGATTCTCATTCAACCGCAGCTACCGTTCTGGGGTCATCGGGTATGGTCCGCTGGGTGCCGTGGGCTGGAATGCGAACCTCTTTGCCCATCTTCGGTTCATGCCTGTGACGGGCGAGGTCGAGTATCACGACGGGTCGGGAAACGTGTATCGGTTCCTGCCCAAGGACGGCGGCGAGATTCCTCCAGGATACGAGGACGACTCGGTAGGGAAGTACCTGGTTCCGGAAGGTCTGTATTTGCGGCTGTCGAATCTGCCTGGAGCCGCCGGTTGGCGGCTAACGGACGTCAACAACAACGTTCTACAATTCGACGAAAAGGGGCGCCTGTCAGAGATTCGGGACCGCATCCGTCGTTCGTCAAAAGCTCGTGACGCTCGTGGAAATACAGTTTCATTGCGCTACAACCTGGTTGGGGAGCTGGTCGAGGTCATCGACGACTATGGGCGCTCGTACACGTTTGAATACGACGACGATCCGGCGTCCCCCCACTATGGATTGCTCGAGGGATTCGAGGACTTCCTTTCGATGCCGCGACGCGTCGAGTACACCTACGACGACGATCGGCGATTGATCCAGACTGTGTTGCCTGGTGTTACGAACAAAACCGAGAAATATGCCAGTTTTGCCTATGAGAACCCGACGATCTCCTATGAGTACAGCGACACTGTATTTGGAGATGGCGTTGCCTCCAACGGCGCCGATTTTTCTCTCCTGAGGTTGAAGGGTTTCAAACCACCTGGAAGTGATGTTCTTCGATTTGAAGTCGACTACGATTCGTTGGCCCGAGTCAGAACAGTGGCGTTCCCCGGCGTTACCGATTGGGTGCTCGGTTGGACCCCCGAGCAGTCGGCGGGGCCAGTCAGCAAGGTGGCGGTTACCGCGCCGTGGGGCCAGGAGACCGAGTACGAACTCGATGCGTACGGCCGAACAGATACCCTGACGTTGCTTTCGGTTCCCACCCTCGGGCCAGCCTCGTCGACCCCTGGACCGTCGGCAGACGGTATTCCCGCAAGAAACCTGTCCACGAAGTTCAAGTACTTCGACCGTGGCGGCGAAGGTCCATGGAAGGACGGCAGGGTCGATCAGGTGAACTTCCCCGACGGAAGCTACCAGACGTCACGTTATCGCGAGGCGGGAGATCGGCTGGCAGGGGCCGGGGTCGCGAGTATCACCCATCACCAGGGTATGGCTCGAAATGGCTATCAGACCGAAGATCACACGTACACTTCGGTTCCGACCGAGTTCTACTACGACGCCGAGCACGGCGGAGTTGACAATATCCCGGGCGCGGTGAGTGACGGTCTTGGAAGGCTGCGAAGGTTCGCCATCCCTGAAGGCGTCGATGTCTCCAACCCCTTACCGAGATCGAAGACCTTTGGATTCGTAGCCGACGATGTTGTCGGGACCATGACTCCAACCGTGCATGGCCGGCCGTCAGAGGTAAAAGATGGTCGAGGCTCTTTCGCCAAAAAGAATGGCGACAGCAAGGCCGTTGGTGACGCCAACATCTCCACCCAGATGATTTATGGCGATCTGCCAAAATCTGCTCCACCCAAGGCCGGGTACCTGACTGAAGTTGCCACTGGCGCCGACGGCAGTGGGCGTCGAACGGAAACAACGACCCCAGATGAGGCCGGTCGCGTGGTTGAACGGGTCGCAAACTGGGGGCCCTCGAGCAAAATCACCTACGACGAGTGGGATCGAATCGTTCGCGCGGTCACTGGGATCGGGGGCGGAATATTCACCGATGTCAGTGCGACGGTCGAGATGGCGTATGACGAGCGCGGGAGGCTCATTCACCAGCGGAGGAAACAGCGTGGTCTTGCGAGCGGTGATGGTTGGGCCGAGACCAGCTACACATTGAACGACCGCGATCAGGTCTTGACGGTAAAACAGGACGGCCTTGCGCCGTCCGTGCGGGATGGCGGTGGACTTGTTTCGGGAACCACGAAGTATGCATATCTTTCAAGCGGACTCGTGGATACAGTCGAGAGCCCCGATGGCGTCACGATCAAGTATGAATACGCCGCCGGTCGGGTTGTGAGGGTCTCGCGCGTCGGGGTCACTGGTGCCCGCCATAGCGCGTATGACGCTATGGGGCGTGTCGTCTTTACCAGCGACGGAGATGCCGGTGTGTGGCGTGGCCGTTACGACGCCTGGGGGCGGTTGTATGAAGAAGAACTGCCGACCGGAGCGGTTGTCAGACGCAGTTTTGACCGCGCCGGTGGGCTTGTCCGTGAGGAGATTCTCGGCCCCGATGACGAAGATGGTTCCGGGCGCCAGGTCCTTTCAACCGTCGATTTCGAGATCAACAGTTTTGGTGAGGTTGAAAAGGTCACCGAGCATCTCGGTTCGCGGCAGCGCGTTACCGAACAGAAGTTCGATCGAAGCGGACGGCCGACACTCACCACTCGTGGCGCGGGTTCAACTAGTGACCGCGAAGAATTCCGGGTCGAGTATTTGGAGGACGAGAGCGGGCGAGTCGGCCGGGTCCTCGATGCGGGCGGAAATGTTGTCACATATCTGTATAGCGGGGTGGCCCCGTGGGCCGACCAAATCGAATACCAGGAGGCGGCACCGGATGGGGCGCCTCAGCCGCCGCGCTTGACCACGAACCTCAAACTTGACGCTCTGGGGCGAGCGATCCGAGAGGAACAACTCGGCGACGGCGCGATTGTCACCCGGACGTTTGACCAGAGCGGCAACCTGTTGTCGTCGTACTTCGGGGGACAGTACCCGGATCTGTCGATATATACGTACGACAGTGCAGGTTCGGTTCTTTCCGCTCAACGTCCGGCCATTGGATCGGAGAGCCGGTTCGCCTATGACCTCGATGGAAGGGTCCTCGAGGCGGCGGTGCGTCGCCAAACCGGCGTTTTTGAGGTCACCAGGTATGGGTATGACGACGCAGGGCGGCTGCAGACCCTCAGTCGGCCGGGAGCTGCACAGGAGATATTCGTCTACAACATTGACGACACCATCGACACGTGGACGACGCGTCTGACCAACAGGGGCGGCAATCAGCTCGTGTTGAAGCACCGTTATGACAGCGCCAACCGGCTTCTCGGCGTCGATCTCGAGAACCGCGGCATATTCGACGGGGAAGGACTGCCGGATGGTCTCGAGTCGCTCGACTTTGGAGATGTGTATACATGGGACGCCCTCTCGCGGCCCCTCTCGGTGGGACGGCGGATTGGAGAAGACGCTGGCGCAACAGAACCTAGGTCCAAGGTCTCATATACCTACTTCCAGGACGATCCACGGGTTCTCCCTGAGTTTGAGCGGATCGGAGGCTGGAACCAGTGGTGGTCGGAAGAACCCTATATTCTTCGCGCGTACGATGTTTTTGACAGCCCCGAATTTCTGGATCCTCCAATGGGACCGCCCGGCGAAGGTGGTTTGGTGTCCCTCACCTTCGGACATGACGACCTTGATCGCCTCAACCATGTCTACTCCAATGACAGGCTGATCGACGTCACATACGGTTGGGGTGGAACCGGGCGGTTCTACGAGTCGAAAACTCGAAGCGGGGCTGGTATCGCCCACCGCTTTGCGTACGAACAGACCGGGCCGAGGCTTTCGGCGCTCGATGTGTCGCTGGGTGGCGCACCGATCGGCACTTTCGGATACCAGTGGGATGGTGCGAGCAACTCGAAAACCGGTCGAAGCATCATGCAGGGGGCGTCTGGTGCTGAACTCGTCGACGGCATGTCGTGGTCGTGGCTTCCTGACGTCGCCAAGCGGCTCTGGCAGGCACGCTCCGGGCGTGGTCCGAGCACCTTTGGGGAGGATGCGGCACCGCTTGCCGATTGGACGTTCGGCGTCGGTAGCAACGCCTACGGCGTTGCCGACGAACTGCTCGCGATAACCAGCTCAGCGCAGGGATTCGAGGGGTTCGACACCTCTGGCCCCGAGGGCCGACTGGTTTCTATCAGTAGTACAAGTGGGGCTCCGGAGACATTTGGGTTCGACTCGATGGGACGTCGCACGCGAGACGGCAATTTCTCCTACACATGGGATTGGCGAGGTCGGCTCAAACGTGTCGATGTGATGGGGGAAGCCGCACACAACTCCGGAAAGCGAGTCGAATATGAATACGACGCGTCGGGCCGCCTCCTCACGAGGACTGAGCTTGGCGCGGTCCCCGAAGGCGGGGATGATGAAGACCGACCGTTTGTCTCCAAACGTGTCTTTTTGTGGGACGGCACCGAACTTGCCGCCGAAACAGGGCTCAACTCCAACAACGAACCTGTGTGGCTGCGACAGTACGTGCCCGGCCCGTCCGGCCTCGATGATTCGCCGCAGGTTCGGGTTCTAACCGGTTTTGAGTCCGGGGATACCAAAGCTGTTCAGGAATCGCTCTACGGCTTCATCAGGGATGAGATGGGCACCGTCATCGGATTGGTGGAAGACCGGGATCTGAATCCTGGGGAGGCTCTTCCGCTTCTCGCGAGGTATTTCTACACGCCATACGGTGAGGTGCACGCGGAAACCGGCCCCGAACTGGTTCGGGTCGATTTCAGCATCGATGTCACATCGGTAGAGGGGATCCCGCAGGCCATTACCGATCCCGCGGAGACGTTACCAGGAGGTGTCGTCCTTCGAACGACAACGGCTCTGGATCCGGCGACCCTCGACGACGGGGTCTACCTGGAGCGGTACACCGAAGTGGAGCCGGCGGTATTCAGTTGGCAGCTTCTGGATCCCGCTACCTACGTTGTCGGTCAGGACGAGCTCGATCCGACCTGGACTCTCGTCATGCCGGTGACGGGTTGGAGCGGGGGAGAGAGGTACAGGGTCACCGTTTCAAAGACCCTCCGTGACGGTTTTGGGCGGGCTCTAAGCCTTCCGGAAGGCTCGGTGTCGAAATTTGTCCACACCTTCGATGTTGGTGCCCCGGTTTCTGATCCTCCGGTACCGCCAGCAGGATTCCCGAAGGTCTTCCCGATCGAGTACGACATCGTCGAGGCGGCTGAAGATGTCCTCGGAGGCGATTTCCCGGGTGGGCAGAATTGTCTTTTCCAGGGCCTTTGGACCGATCCAGTCACAGGCATCGCCTATGCCCGGAATCGGTGGTACGACGCGAGGACGGCGAGCTGGTTGAGTGAGGATTCGATGGGGGCGATTGACTCGCCCAATCTGTATGCGTTTGTTGGTTGGGGGCCGCATGCGCTCACGGATCCGATGGGAACGATCGGTGACAGCCCGGCATACGACAGGTTCTTAGCCAGCAAAGACCTTTCCGCCGAGGACAGGGAAGCCTTCGAACTTGGCTACCAACAGGGCCAGATCATGGGTCTTAAGGCCGCGGGTGCCGTTGCCGTGGTTGGCGCCTCGATTGCCTACGCGCCGATAGGGATTGCTGTTGGTGGGTACTACCTTCAGGATGCTGTTGCACGAGGAGCCGAAGAATCGGTTGCCCGTGGCGGGAGCATTGGGTTTGGGATCGCATACGGCGCATTCGAACCGGCATTCGGCGGGTACGAAGCAATTAGGGGAGAAACTGTCTTCGGGGATCAGCTGACAACCGGAGAACGGTGGGCGAGGGGAGGACAGGCAGCGGTCAGCGGAGTTGCGACATTCCTGGGTGCGAGGGGTGTGGTGAAATCGATTCGGATTGGGGGCCGAATCGGTACCCAAAGTTCAGAGCTTCGTCTGATTTCTAAAGAATTCTTGGTAAAGCATGGAATCGGCAACAGCCCTGCAGCGCGCGCGTCTTCGAAACGATTTTTTGGTGCTCAAAAGGCAAGATATTGGTCGAAAAACGGACCAAATTCTCCAAGGGTCAATCCAGCTTTCGCAAGAAACCTCGAGTATGACGAACTCCATCACTGGGCAATACCTCAGAATCGATGGGGTAAGTACCTTCCAAATTTCGTCAAGCACAGTAAGCTAAATCTGATGCGTGTCGCCGGAACGAAACATGCCCGACTCGATCTTTTCCGATGGCAGTTTATTCGAAAGAGTTTCAAATCAATGCCGGAGTTCCAACCGTACGGGTTTGGAGGTCGCATGTTTTACGGAACGCCGACTTGGGCGAAACTAACAGGGGGTGCTGGCTTGGCTGTAGGTGGATATACATCTTTCGACTTTTTCTTTGGAGTTGATTAATGATGTTGTGGGGCCGGAAGTGGAAGCGCACGTTAACATGGACTTATTCGGAAAGGGAAATCCTGAGGTGTATTGCTGCAGATGCCGAGATGGCACCAATACGATTGGCGGTCGCTTCCCAGGAATCCAAGATCTGTGAGGTATACAGATATCGCCAGAATGGCGGTTACAGGGCGAGATTCATATACTCACTTGGTGTACAGCAGTTCTCTGATGTGGAAGATTTCCTCTTGGCTGAGTTAGTGGGCGATACCGACATTGAGCAAATCAAAGTCAGCGTATGGGCTGACGGGGGCTTAATTTCAAGGATGGCAATAGAGGGTAAGCGAGTCGGAAACCCGGCTAAATTGGAAATCATTCACTTGGCCGTCACCAAAAGGCGTCTCCCCATTGTAGAAGGTCAAGGATCTGACAAACAGATCAGAATGCAAGAGTCGCTTGAAATCAGTGACCCTCTGGTCTCAAGAGAGTTCTACTCATCGAAACGTCGTCAATTCCCTCAGATACCTACCGAATATTGGGAGTATTGCAGATTTGGAAACGGGGCGGTAGTTAGGGATTACTTGGTTTTATGGCCGGACGATCTTCAGGTGATCGATATCAAGCATCGCGGTGAATGTGTGGTTTTAATCGACCTTCGCGACGAAGGGGTGGTCGTGTGTTGTCCCAAAGGCGAACTCGTGGTGGTTTCTGGCGAAGACGATCCAGGTAACGTAATCGAACTGACGTTCGACAAAGTGATAGAGTCATTAGCTGACGGCAAACTTCTCGACAATCTTGAACGTTAGCAAATAGAATAGGTGCCACCCATTAGAAGCCCCGTGTCAAGTAGGTAGAGTTTTCCCAAACGGGTGCCGCGTGCGCCCGACGTTTGTATCAACAAGTTTTTGATCCCATCTCGCCGTCGTCGTCGTGGCTGTGGGAGCTGCTGGAAGGTGACTCGCCGCAGGCGAGGCAGCTTTCCGCAGATACCATAGCCTTTTCCCGTGGCGGCATGATGAGAAGTCACCCTATGGTCTCCCCACGCGGCCGGACGTTCAATCGGGTTGGTGTCAGCAGTCGACTGCACCAGCCACCCATCAGGATCATATCGGTATCGGTGCCAGGCTTTAGGAAGTTGGGAAGTTGTGATAGGTTCCGTATGACGGAACCTCAGATATGCCACGAAGACCACGGATAGTCGTTGAGGGTGGTTTGTACCACGTGTACAACCGGGTCTCGAGCGGCGAATCGGTGTTCGCAAATCCCGCTGAAGCGATCGACTTCATCGACATCATCAAGGAAATCAAAAAGCGCGATGGCTGGACGGTTTTCGCATGGTGCGTCATGTCGAACCACTACCACTTGGTGATTCGCACATCGACGGTTCCCCTGTGGCGCGGGATGCACAGCATTCAGAACCTGTTCAGTCGACGATTCAATCGGCAGTATGTATCGGTGCCAGGCTTTAGAAACATAGAAAGTTGTGATAGCGTTCTCGCAAAGGGCAGAGGCTATGGTTCGAAAGGCGAGGGTCGAGGTTGAAGGCGGTTTGTACCACGTGTACAACCGGGTTGCGAGTGGCGAGCCGATCTTCTCCGATCCCGAGGAAGCGGTCGAGTTCATTGAGACCATCCGAGAGGCGAAGACGCGCGACGGATGGACAATGCTGGCTTGGTGCGTGATGTCGAATCACTACCATCTCGTGATTCGTACGGCGAGAGTGCCGCTGTGGCGCGGGATGCACCGCATCCAAAACCTGTTCAGTCGCCGATACAACATTCGCCACGGTAGAACGGGAAGCCTCTGGCAGAGTCGCTACAAGGCAAAATTCGTCGAGGATGGTTCGTATCTCAGCCAACTCGTTCTCTATGTGCATCTGAACCCGGTCAAAGCAGGCGTCGCCGGCGACCCAGAAGAATACGTTTTTGGTGGACATCGGGAAATCAAACGAAAAGTACGGAACGCCCTCGTCGATATTGATGAGGCAATGTTGTGCTTTGGTTCGTCCCAGAAGGAAGCTCGACGCTCGTACCTGAGCGCGATCAGGGCGGGAATTGACTTGGAGGATGCGGGGGGACGTTTGTCGTGGCACCCGTTCTCCTCTTTCGAGAGGGATCAAGAAATCGAGGTTGATCAGACGGCGCCTAGAATCGATTTTCTTGGACGCAGCACGGATCTGGAGAGGCCTGGTCTGGATCCAGCGGTGTACGTCGAGACGGTTTGTGATCTTCTCGGAGTCGATGTGGCGGTCGTCTGTTCCCGAGTTCGGGATCGTGCCACCGCTGCCGTCCGGAAGATGATTGTGACGCTTGGAGTCGAACGATGGAGGCAGGGCAGGGTGGGCCTCGCAAAGGTACTCCAGAAAAACCCTGACATGGTGAGTTGGTGGGCCGGGGAAGGTGCAAAGAGCCGCATCAGTGACCCAGGATACGCGGCGGAGTTGGATCGCCTGGACGAGAGGCTCGCATCGAGAGTAGCCTCAATGACATCGGGAGAGCGGTTTGGTCAAACTTTCTAAGTTTCTAAAGCCTGGCACCGATTCGATTCTGCTATAGAGGTCGTTGGCCAATCAGTACCAGCTACAAATTATGACCTTTCTAAGGTTTCGAGAAGGTGAGTCCCTCTAAAGAGTGGTTTAGGATGATCGTGACATATGATTGTAATGATGTGGCTGCTGTCGAACCCAATCGACGTTTGGATGGATTCTTAGGAATACTATCTGAATTTGATTGGAGATCCCAAAGGATTTCCGGGTTGTTAATTGTTATCGCTTTTTTAATTGGCTGTTCTCCAAATATCGAAAAAGAACACGTTTTTCAGATTGCTGAAGACGAAAGAACTGATGGGATTGATGAGAAGATCATATTGACCGTTTTGGAACGCGGTCAATATGTGTTGGCTGTTGATGGAAAGATTTGGCGTTCAGATTTTGTCGATGCCAAATATTCACTACAGCGAAACGGGGATAAAGTCGCACTTCCGTTTTTGACTGTTAATAATCCCGTGAAATTGTGGGATAGTTTTGTAATGGTTAATGATACCTGGTATTGCATAGACATTTCAGGCTCGCCATATCGAGACGAAGAGAGGAAGGTGCATGTCATTCAATTCAACGACGGTGAGATTTTGAGACGGATTGACGCGCCTTGGAATGAAATGGAATGTCGCATCAGATCGGTTTCAATCCTGATCGATGGAACTGGGATAATCATAGACAACAGTTTTGAGGGAAAATTTGTTCTTGATTTTGCAGAGGGCAATGACCTAGTTGTCCTAGACGAATCGGAATTTATCAGAAAACAGGCTCGCGCCAAAGCCCTGACTGATGATGGTATTTTTTTGAACATGGGTGTTTTTGGTACTTTCGGTAAGTGGTGTCAATAAAGTGCCAATAAAGTGCCACATCTGTGCCAAATAGGTGCCAGGCCCAACGATTTTAACGATTTGATAGGATGGCAGTGGGAGCCATTGCATGCCGAGGCGGCCGAGGGTATTTGTCGCATCGGTGCCAGGCTTTCATCGGTGCCAGGCTTTAGGAAGTTGGGAAGTTGTGATAGGTTCCGTACGACGGATCCTCAGATATGCCACGAAGACCAAGGATAGTCGTTGAGGGTGGTTTGTACCACGTGTACAACCGGGTCTCGAGCGGCGAGGCGGTGTTCGCAAATCCCGCTGAAGCGATCGACTTCATCGTACGTCCTCGCCCTACCCCGTCTTGCGGGAATCCGGGGAATTGGCGACGCTTGATGGATGGAATCTGAAAGCCTCGAGGGCGTGTGTGAGCGGTTGAGGCAAGAGGTCGCCGCCGAGTTGGTGACCGGCCCTGGAAAGAGATGGCGATGTCCGGTAGGCCTGAAGTCACGGATCGTTTCGTACGCCAGAGTGTGCCGCGAGCGGGGCGAGCCGCTGGGCGACATCTCGGGACGCCTCGGACTGGTGGAGTCGACGCTGGCGAGGTGGCTTCGAGCGGACAGCAAGAGAACTGGTAGCGGGCTTTCGCTCGGTCTCGATTGTCGCTGCTCAGGATGACGGGCCTGGCCAGAACGCCGGATCACTCCGTCTGGTGACACCGGGCGGTTACCGGGTCGATGGCCTGGACGCGCAGACGCTCGCATTTCTTCTGCGGTTGGTCGGGTGATCGGGTCCACGAGATCGCTGCGGGTCTTCGCATACACCTTGCCGACGGATATGCGGAAGGGCTTTGACGGTCTGTACGGCATGGTGTCGAGCCATCTGGATCGTGATCCGCTGTCGGGCGAGCTGTTTCTTTTTGTCGCTCGAAACCGGAAACGGGCAAAGGTGCTGATGTGGGACGGGACGGGTCTATGTCTGTACGCGAAACGACTGGAGAAGGGGCAGTTTGCCAAGCTGTGGGCGGGTGAAGACACGACAGCGATCGAGCTGACGACATCGGAGCTGCAGCTGTTTCTGGAAGGCAGCCGGTTGGTCGGGAAAGTCGCTGTTTCACCCGAAAAACTATGCCTTAAGTGCTTGACAGATAACAGCTTTATTGAGAAAATAGATCATGCCGAGGCTGGAGGAAATCACCGACGTCAAGACCCTCCAGCAAGTCGCATCTCACCTTGAAAAATCCACCGTTCGTCTGAGCAAGGAGAACGCTCGTCTCCGCGCTCAGATAGCCCGTCTTCGTGGCCAGCGACGTCGATCCTCAGATGGAGCTCGAGCTGCTCAAGGAGCAGCTCGCCGCCATGCGGCGAATGGTATTCGGCGAATCGTCCGAGAGGCGACCGAGCGAGAAGAAGGTCGCCGACGACGACCCGCAAGAGAAACCCCGCCGCGGCCACGGCCCCAAGAGCCAACCGAACCTGCCGGTCGAGGTCGTGAGCCACACCCTCGAAGAAGCAGGACCGTAAGTGCCCATTCTGCGGCGAGATCCTCGTCGAGATGGGCGACCAGGCCGAGGAGTCCGAAGAGATCACGGTCGTCGGCGTCGAGTACAAGATCCTGAAGCACCGCCGGCAGAAGTACCGCTGCCGGTGCAACGAGCAGGTCATGACGGCGCCGGGCCCGGC
The DNA here is from genome assembly GCA_963714895.1 of Candidatus Sulfomarinibacteraceae bacterium. Lineage (GTDB taxonomy): Bacteria > Acidobacteriota > Thermoanaerobaculia > Thermoanaerobaculales > Sulfomarinibacteraceae > Sulfomarinibacter. The sequence goes on along the minus strand of CAVQQC010000025.1, from coordinate 9,705 downwards.
GAAGCTCATCCCGGGTGGCCGGTACTCGGTCGATTTCGCAGTCCATGTCGCTGAGCAGAAGTACCTCGACCACCTGCCGCTCGAGCGTCAGGTGAGGGCCATGGGCCGGAGCAAACCTCGACATCGACAGCCAGACCTCTGGGATCAGATCAGTGTGCTCGCCCGGCATCTCGAGCCGACCTACGAGGCCCTTTGCAGCTGGTGCTCGAAAGATGATGTGGTCTATGCCGACGAGACCTTCTGGCGGAATCACGAAAACAAGAACACCAGCGAAGTGGTGGACCTGGTGCGTGGTGTCCGACAACCTCGCCACTTATCGCATCGAGAAGAACACGCTCACAGAAGGCGGCGAGCCGACGTGCTCGGAGGTTTCGAAGGCATCGTCATGACCGATGGATACGGTGCGTACAAGGCGCTCGAGCAGCAGACCGCCGAAACTCCAGCTTGCCCACTGCTGGGCGCATGTGACGGAGAAAGTATCTCGAGGCAGAGGACGCCTACCCGGAGCTCAGCGACCACGCAGTCAAACAGATCAAGAAGCTCTTCAAGATCGAGCGGGAGACGCCGAGGGCCGGTCCAGGTGCGAACGGTGACGAGATACAGGAAATGCTCTCGAGCTTCGTCGACCAGCTAGGCGGGAGAAATCCAAACCGATCATCGATGAGCTGCTCAAGTGGGCGATCAAACACGACGGTGCAGTGCTGCCGGGCTCGAAGATGGGCACGGCCATCAACTACATGCTCAACCTGTGGGAGGGCCTGACGCGATTCCTCAAGGATCCGCGCATCCCACTGGACAACAATGCGGCCGAACGGGCTCTGCGCGGCGTCGTGGTCGGCCGCAAGAACCACTACGGCTCGAAGTCGAAGCGCGGCACCGAGGTCGCGGCGCTCTTCTACACCCTCTTCGAAACCGCCAAGCTGAGCCAGTATCGACCCGCGCGCCTACGTCACCCTGGCGGCAAACCGCGCCATCGCCGAGCACGGCGCCGTCACCCTGCCCTCAGACCTCACCTGATCTGCCTCGACTCAGATCCCAAGTACTCCCATCTGTGCCTGGCAAGACGGGGTAGGGCGAGGACGTACTTAATTGGAAGAGTGCCACGTATCACATTGTCACATGAAGAGTGCCACGTATCACATTGTCACATTAGGGGTCGTAAAGTCATAAAGTGATACGTGGCACCCTTGGATAACAGGATTCACCGGAACACTAAACAGCAGAGCAAAGTATGGGACTGACAGAATAGGTGCCAGGTCCGCAGTTCCGTAGTTATGGAAAACAACTACGGAACTGCGGACCTGGCACCTATTAGGCACCGCTATGGCACCGCTACTCGGCTGCAGTCGGCAGCTGGGATATGCAGGCTAGGGTGGAGGTGGTTCCGTCGCTGACCAATCGGAGGTATCGCCGGATTCGAAGCCGTCATTGAAGATGATTGCGCCGACGCCCTCGCCCAGATAGATGTCGTCGATGCGGACCGAAAACACCCCGGTCGACGAGTAGCAGATAGGGCTGATCCGGATGCCCCTGATTGTCGGATCGAGGTCGAGTGCCGCCGATCCTGGACCAACTCGACGCGGAGACCGCGTTGTAATAGCCGCTCAAGCCCATATACGTCGTGCAGTTGTCGTCGCTATATTTTGTCGCTTCGACGCCGCAGCCATAGGGCGTACCGGCCGCGATGCGGAACGAGGCACCGACGTCGACGCTTGAGAGCCCGGCCAGACCGCCGACGCACTGATTGATCTTGGCCAGGTCGTCCGGCGACTCCAGCGCCGACTGAACCTCGATGCTTCCCGGGCCGACGTTGCCGACAGGAGAGTGTGAGAAGTTGCTCCCGATCTCTGGAACCCAGCCCGAGATGTCGGTGGCAAAATCACAATTCAGCGTTCGGTTGGCCGGGTCGCTACATGCACCCTGAGCTCGAACCGACACCGGCGCGCTCACCAGCATCCCAAGAGCGGCGAGAAGAACGATGGTCGTCGTCCACAATGGTCTCGAATTCCGCTGCAGTGCGTGAAATTCATGCATTGCTTTGCCCCCGAGATTCGATACATAACATCTTAGCAGGGGCAAGCCTTGTCTCATCTCGATCGGAGCCGCTGCAATCACCACGCCCGAGCAAGCAATGTGCTTCGATCGATCGGTTGGGCTCTCGCCATGAGCGGCAACGGTGAGGTCGAATTGAGGTGCCAAATGCCCCCCAAAACGGCGTGCTGTTCGAGACCTCTCCAAGCGTGCCCGACCTGAATACCTAGGCGTTCCCTAGTCCACCAATGAGCGTGAAAATGCCACAAAAGGTTAGACCCAGGGTTGACCCGAGAGAATTCTCGTTCTGACAGAAATGAAGTAAGTTGTTGGTGCGAAAGGGGGGACTCGAACCCCCACACCCTTGCGGGCACAAGAACCTGAATCTTGCGCGTCTACCAATTCCGCCACTTTCGCACGTAAGCGGGAGGTGCATGGTAGATCCGGGTGGGTGGGCTGTCAAGTTCTCAACCCCGCAATCATCATTGGGTGCTAGGCTGTCGGCGAAGCTGAAACGAACAGCGATTCCCAAAGGAGATCGATTTGAAACTGAACATCAAGGCATTTGCCCTGACCTGCGGCATTTTGTGGGCGTTGACCATGCTGTTGATGACCGTTTTCATGGTCCTGCGCAACGATCTGTGCACTTTCATGGACAACTTCTCGGCCATCTACTACGGCTACACCGTGAGCTGGTCCGGGGCCGTCATCGGCACCATCTGGGGCTTCGTGGATGGGACCATCGGCGGCGCGATCTTCGCGTGGCTGTACAACAAGCTGGCCGGCGCGCAAATAGCGCCGGCGATTTTGGATTTCGGAATCACTCGTGACCAAGACGGGATCTTGGGTGGCGCGAGTTCAAATCCAGATTCCACCCAACCGCGGTGGGCCTGAAGGTGGGCCAAGGCCCACCCTACTTCGAACCCAGGTGTCGAGTCGGTTCGTAGGGTGGGCCTTGGCCCACCTTCAGAGTTGATCAAGTCCCGTAGGAGGGCAGCCGCGAATTCAAAATTCAAAATTCAAAATTCAAAATTGACTCCAGTGTGTTTCAATAGCAGCCATGGCAGTGACAAGACAAAGACAATGAAATCGACGCGGCCGGAGTGCTGGCCGCGATCCACGAGCGGGGACAGAAGGGTCTGACCATCCAGCAGCTGGTCAACCGGGTGGCCTCGGAACAGGATCTGGATCGATCGGAGACGCGGCACCGGCTGCGTCCCGTCCTCAAGAAGATGCAGCGCGACGGGCTGGTGGTGCTGGGTCGCGGAAAGCGCTATTTCGTGCCGGAGGCGTCGGACCTGGTGAGCGGCCGCCTGCGGCGGGTGCCGGGAGGTCACGTGGAGTTGGTGGCGCCGGGTCTCCCCGGACCGCCGGTGCGGGTGCCTCCGCGCGGTCTCCGCGGAGCGCTCGACGGTGACACGGTCCTCGTGCGGTTGGAGAAGCCGCGGAAGAGGGCCCGTGCCGACGGCGTCCGCGAGGGCGTGGTGGTGCGGGTGATCGAACGCAGCCGGAAAGAGGTCGTCGGACGTTGGGTGGTGGGCGGCGGTCGGCCGCACGTGCGGCCGCTCGACCGGACGGTGCGGTTCAAGGTGACGCCCACGGGCTCGCGGGTGGAAGGACAGCCGACCGAAGGCGAGATGGTCGTGATCTCGTTGGACACTGTCGACTCGCAGGGCGAACACGCCCGTGGTGTTCTGCTGGAGCGGCTCGGCCGCGTCGAGGATCCGGGGGTGGTGGAGCGGGTGGTCCTGCGGCTCAACGGGATCGAGGAGGAGTTCTCGGCAGCCGCCCTCCAGGAGGCGGAGCACTGCCCGGCGAGATCTCGGCTGAGGAGATCGCCCGCCGCGAGGATCGGCGGGACGAAATGACGATCACCATCGACGGCGCCACCGCGCGGGACTTCGACGACGCGGTCAGCGCCCGCCGGGGCCAGAACGGCGCGATCGAGGTCGAGGTCCACATCGCCGATGTCAGCCACTTCGTCCGCCCCGGCACCGCCCTCGACGACGCGGCGCGCGAACGTGGCACCTCGGTCTACCTGCCCGGTGTCTGCGTGCCGATGCTGCCGGAGCGGCTGTCCAACGATCTGTGTTCGTTGCGCGAGGATGTCGACCGTCTGACCTTCAGCGTGCGTTTCACCGTCGATCGCAAGGGCGGGATCACCTCGACTTCGACCTTCGACTCGGTGATCAGGTCGCGCCGCCGCTGCACCTACGACGAGGTGGCCGAGTGGTTGGAGTTGCCGCGTTCCCAATGGCCGGCCGAGACCGCCTCGTTTGCGGATTCGCTCGATCTGCTGGCCGAGGCGGCGAAAAGGTTGGGCGCTGCGCGTCGTGAGCACGGCAGCCTCGATTTCGATCTCGCCGAGCCCGAGCTGATCCTCGACCCCGAGGGCAGGGTGGTGGCCATCCAGCCGGCGGCCCGCAACCGCGCCCACCGGCTCATCGAGGAGCTGATGGTGGCCGCCAACAGGTGTGTGGCGGGGATCCTGATGGAGGCCGACCAGCCGGGGCTCTACCGCGTCCACGACCAGCCCGAGCCGTCCCGCGTCGAAGAACTCAAACAGGTGGTGACGGATCTCGGTTACCAGCTCAAGGGCGACTCGAAGTCGCTCGAGCCGTCGGCTCTGCAGGACCTGCTCGAGGCGGCCGATGGCCGGCCCGAAGAGCGGTTGATCGACATGCTGGTGCTGCGGACCCTGGCGCGGGCGCTCTACAGCCCGGAACCGCGGGGGCACTACGCCCTGACCACCGAAGAGTACCTTCACTTCACGTCGCCGATCCGGCGCTACCCCGACCTGGTGGTGCACCGGATGCTGCGGCAGCTCAACCACGACGGGCCTCTGCGCGAGGGCGAGAAGCGGGACGTCGTCGAAGCCGAACTCAAGGAGTTGGGCGAGTCGTGCTCGGCCGCCGAACGGCGGGCCGAGGCGGCGGAACGGGCCGCGGTGGAGTGGAAGACGATCATCTTCCTCCGCGAACGGGAGGGCGAGGTCTTTGCCGGCCACATCTCGGGAGTGACCGACTTCGGGCTCTTTGTCCGTCTCGACGAGATCTCGGTGGACGGGATGGTTCACATCTCCGAGCTCGGCGACGACTACTACCAGTACGACGACCGCCACCACCGACTGGTTGGGGAACGCACGGGGAAGGTGTGGCGCCTCGGCGATGCGATCGAGATTCGGCTGGTGAGGGTGGATGTCGAGGCGATGCAGCTCCAGTTCCTGCCGGTCGGCGTCAAACCCGACGCCCGCGCCGCGCGCAAGAGCGGACGGCCGCGGAAGAAGACGTTGAAACGGTAGTCCGCCAAACCGTGAACGGAGCGTTTCTGAAAGGCGTAGGCGGGTCGTTCACGGCCCGCTCGAATAGTTCGCCGGTGGTGGCAGACCCTGAAGGGCCTGCCTACGCCTTTGATTGACGAGAGTTCATTTCAGAGCGGCCCCGGAGGGGCGGCAGATGCGAGGCCTGCCGCCCCTCCGGGGCTGGTCTGTTTTCTGGATGCCTGTCCCTGGGGCTGACGCCCCAGGCTACTCTCTGCCGCTCCTTCGGAGCTCAGAAGCATGAAGACGGTCGTTTCCGCGGAGATCCTTGGGGCATGGTTGGCATCCCGACCTCCGGTCTCCAGTGAAACGACACATCGTCCCGAAGCGCCGGGAATACGTGAACGACTCTGAAGGTGGGCCAAGGCCCACCCTACAAATCCGCTCGGGCTGTGTTCCGAAGTAGGGTGGGCCTTGGCCCACCTTCAGAGTTGATACTCAAGCTTCGGTGGCGCCAGGCCGCGACGAACGGTTCATCCTTCGCACAGCCCACGGCCCAAGGCTCATGGCTCATAGCCCACGGCCCATTCCGAACATCCCATTCACACGCGAACCCAGGATTCGCCTTGACAAACGTTTTCGTGCGACCTAGATTACAAAACGAACGTTCGGTTTTTAAGAATGCCGCGAGGAACCATCAATCGCCAGTCCGCGAAGTCGGAGGTCGCGACCGCCGGGGTCCTGGAGGCTGCGCTCGAGCTGTTCTCCACCCAGGGCTACGGCGCCACCTCGATGCGCCAGATCGCCGAGGCGTGCGACCAGTCGGTGGGCAACCTCTACCACCACTTCGGCTCCAAGGAAAAGATCTACCAGGCTCTCATCGACGATTACTGGGCCCGGCTGCTGGACCCGCGGCACCCGCTCCAGAAGGTCTTTTCGAAAGCCGATTTTCCCGACGATCTCGAGGATCTGGCGGCGGCGATCGAGGCCACGGTGGAGGAGAACAAGGCCTCGATCCTGCTCGTCTTCGTCGACGTCATCGAGCACCAGGGCCGCCACATCCGCTCCTTCTACGAAACGATGGCCGATCGCTTCAGGGAAAAGTACGGCCCGCATTTCGAGGAACTCGCCAGGGAGGGCCGTCTCGCCGATGCCGACCCGCTGGTGGCTGTCATGGTGGCGACCCGGTGGCTTTTTTATTTCTACACGGTGGAGAAGTGTTTCGGCGTGCCCATGCACTTCGGCATGGACGCCCAGCAAGCTGTCGACGGATTCATCCGGATATTGCGCAACGGGGTGCTGCGTCGCGATGTCAACGCCGCTGCATCAAGAACACAGACATAGGAGGAGGAAATCATGAGTGATCGTTGGTTCAAAAAGGTGCTGCTGGTGGCTGCGATCGCCCTGGCGCTGGGACTGACAATGCCAGCCCTGGCGCAGGAGCCGGCCGAGGAACCGGGAGAGGCTCCCCAGACCGAAGAAGAAAAGGCGATCGAGGAGGCGCTGAAGCGGGATCCCTTTGCGGGCGAGATCACGGTGACCTCGCGACGGCGGGAGGAAGCCCTCCAAGAGATTCCGGTCGCGGTCTCGGTGGTGGCGGGAGATCAGCTCGAAGACGTCGCGGCGTCGACCATCTCCGAGCTCGAGGGCTATGTCCCCAACCTCTCCATCTACCAGGGCCGCAACCAGTCGACGACGCTGACCGCCTTCATTCGCGGTGTCGGCCAGGCGGACCCGTTGTGGGGTGTGGACCCCGGCGTCGGGCTCTATATCGATGACGTCTACATCGCCCGTGCGCAGGGCGCCCTGCTCGACGTGTACGACGTTCAACGGGTCGAGGTGCTGCGAGGCCCCCAGGGCACGCTGTACGGGAAAAACACCATCGGCGGTGCGATCAAGTACGTGACCAAACCGCTTTCGAACACATTCGAGGGCCGCATCACGTGGAACCCCGGGACCTTCAATACCCAGGAGTTCCGGGCCAATTTCAGCGGGCCGCTGGTCAAGGACAAACTGCTGGGCAAGGCTTCATTCGCCAAGCTCACCCGCGACGGCTACGGCGACAACCTCTATCAGGAACGAGAGGTCTCGAACAAGGACACCACCGCTTACCGGCTCGCCCTGGAATGGCGTCCGTCGGACAAGGTGTCCCTGCGCGCGGACTACGACTACACCAAGGATGACGCCGAGCCGATCGGTCTCACCCGGCTCGAGTCCAACCCGTTCTGCCTGGTGTACGGTGGATTTGCGTGCGATCCGCTGCCGAATCTGTTCGACACCGAGAGCGGAATCGATCCGGTCAACAACACGAAATCCACCGGTTATTCGCTGACTCTCAAATGGGACATCAACGCCGGTCTGCAGTTCAAGTCGATCACCGCCTACCGCGAGACCGACACCCAGAACTGGATCGACTTCGACACCTCTCCGTTGGCGATCGCCGACTCCCAGGCGACCTACTTCGACGATCAGACCACGCAGGAGTTCCAGCTCATCTACACCGGTTCCAGCAAGTGGAGCGGCGTCCTCGGGTTCTTCTACTTCGACGGTCTGGCCGGAGGCGAGGTCGAGGCCATCTTCTACACCAATTTCCCCAACACGACGACCGGAGACATGGGAACCAAATCGTACGCCCTGTACGCGGATGCCAGTATCAACCTCACCGATCGGCTGGTTCTCAATCTGGGTCTGCGGCCGACTCGCGAAACGAAGCACGGCAGGGCCTTCAACGTCTACAACACACCACCCGACGACTTCAGCAGCTACTACTTCGTCGCGGCGGATTTCGATGACGAAACCACCTTCACGTCCTGGGCGCCAAAGATCGGTCTCGATTACCACTTCAACGCCGACGTCATGGGCTATATCAAGGTCAACCAGGGCTTCAAGAGCGGCGGCTACAACGTCCGCGCGCAGTCGACCCTGTTTCCCGATACAGCTTTGCCCTTCGATGACGAGACCATGACCATGGGCGAACTCGGACTCAAGACGGTCCTCGCGAACCGGACGCTCGTCCTCAACACCGCCATCTTCTACGGCTCGTACGACGACATCCAGGTCAGCACCTTCACCTCGTACGACTCCAACGGCGACGGTCTCGACGACGCGTTCTTCGGCAACTTCCTCAACGCCGGCAACGCGACTGTCAAAGGTCTCGAGGTCGAGTACAACTGGGCCTCGAAGTCGTGGTTCGGGCTTTCGGGCTTTGTCGCCTATCTCGACGCGACACCGGACGAATTTCTCGATGAAAACGGAGACGGGTACGTCGACACCCAGGTCATCACCAACGCACCGGAATGGACCGGCGCCATTCGCGCCAACGTCGATTTCCCGCTCTGGGGAGGCCTGGTCACCGGAAGCCTCGGATACACCTACCGGGATGATTCGGTATTGACCAATGAGGGCGGAACCCAACCCTTCGATCCGACGCAGCCGCTGCTGCCCCTGGTGCAGCCGTCGTTCGGCCTGGTGGACGCCTGGATCGCGTGGCTGTCGGGCAACTCCAAATGGCGCTTCGGCGTCAGCGGCAAGAACCTGACCGACGAGGAGTACCTGACAAACGGCTACAACCTTCCGGTGCTCGGGTCGATAACCGGTTCGTACGGCATGCCGCGGACATTCGTGGCGACATTGGAATTCAGGTTCTGAGTTCTTTCCCAGGGGGCGCCGGCTTCGGCGCCCCCTTGGTTTTTTATTTCGCTTCCACGGGTGGGAGTGAGTGACTCCAACTGCGTCCCGCCGGGACCGGCTCGAATTTGTCGGGAGGAACCATGATCGAGACAGGACTGAAGGATAAAGTAGTCATCGTCACCGGCGCGGCCGCGGGGATCGGCCTCGCTACAGCCGAGCGATTTGCCGCCGAGGGTTGCCGGGTTGCGGCATGGGACGTCAACGAAGCTCCGGCCGGGGCCGGGACCTTCCAGAAGGTCAACGTCGCTGATGCCGATGAAGTGGAAGCGGCAACCGCCGAGGTCGTCAAGCGTTGGGGCCCGGTATCGGTGCTGGTCAACAACGCGGGCATCGTGCGCGACGCCCAGCTCGTCAAGTACAAGGACGGCGAGGTCGTCGCCCGGATGACCGACGACAAATGGGACGCGGTCATCGGCGTCAATCTCAAGGGCGTGTTCAACTGCACCCGCGCGGTGGCGCCGTCGATGATCGCGGGCGGCGCCGGTGGCGCGATCCTCAACGCCTCGTCGGTGGCCTGCCTCAACGGCAACTTCGGCCAGACCAACTACGTCGCCACCAAGGCCGGCGTGATCGGCATGACCAAGACCTGGGCGCGGGAGCTCGGCCGATTCGGGATCCGGGTCAACGCCGTGGCTCCGGGCTTCGTCAAGACCGAGATCATCAACGCCATGCCCGAGAAGGTGATCCAGAGCATGGTTGCGCACACCCCCATGGGTCGTATCGGC
>CAVQQC010000024.1:0-99336 GCA_963714895.1 Candidatus Sulfomarinibacteraceae bacterium | reverse complement strand
CGTCGAGCGCAGCCCGGATCCATGCTGACTTTTCGAGCACGACCCGTGCACGGATCTTTGAGGGCGTCACCTTCTCAGCTCCCCGCTCAGAATACCGGCGAGCCGTTCATCTTCGAAATAGGCGAGATCGCCTGCTCGGCGCAGGATGTAGAGTTCCTCGTGAGCCTGGCGGTCAGGGTCATCACAATAGAGAAGCTCACCGCGAATCGCATCGACCGCCAGAAAGGGGCTCGCCTCCGAAAGCACGACGAGATCGACCCGCGGCACCCGCAGCAGATCCTCGATTTCGGCGCTGAGTCGCACCCTCGCGCGAGCGCCAAAGTCGGCACCGGCACCAGGCATCACCGCGATGTCGAGATCTGAGGGCGTGCGCTCGAGCTGCTCGCGCTCGTTGTCCAACAACTCGCGGACCTCTGACGCACGGCTTCCGAAGGCATACAGCGAGACGACGCCATAGCGGCGGCAGATGTCGGCAAGGTCAGTTTGCAGGTCGTTCATGACAAAGAGGATAGCATCGTAGAATCAGGCATGACTCATTGCGCTTGAGTTCACGAACTTCATATCGAAATCTCGGCTCTCGTTACGCAGAGGGCGGTGTCAGAGCCTCCTGTCGACCCTTTCGGGGTGCTCCGCAAGCCAACTCCGGATTGCGTCGGAAACCGCAACGACATCTGAGATCTTCTCGGTGAGAATCGTGTAGAGTTCGCCCGGCAGGACGACATCGTATTCGTAAACGAGGCGATTCCTGTAGCCCGCCATGAGCTTCAACTGCGCGGCGAGGTCCCTTGAAATGACTCCTTCTGCTCCGAGCTGATCGGCGATGGCCGCATACTCGGCGACCGGCAGGCCGAACCCCTTCGCCAGGACATGGCGCCCGAGATCGAGAAGCGCCTCCAGTGACCGGCGGAGATACGACTCGCCCGCCGCTACCATCCGGGGATCGCGGGTGAACTCTCCCTCAGAGGAGAGGGGCAGAGATTGCACGCCGCTGAGCATTTCGCTGATGATGTTCAGCTTCGCCACGACGATCTTCTGAGTGATGAGGCCCGGCCCCATCATTCGACTCCGGCGGCAAAGGGCGAATCAAGAAAAAAGGCACGCCGCTCGCGTTCGAAATACTCGAGGTCACCGGCCCTTCTGAGCACGTAGAGATCGAACACGTCGGCGGCGGTCTCGTCTCGGCAGAAGAAGCGATTTCCACGGATGATCTCGAGAGCGACGAATGGACGTGCGCGTTTCACGTCCACCAGATCGACCTTCGGAGGGATCGCCTCGTCGAGCCGGCCCTCGATCCGGATCAGCTCCTCGAGGTGGATGTCCGTGCCGAACAACACGCCGACATCGACGTCCGACGAAGCGTGCGCCGTCCCATCGGACGACGAACCGAAGTGATACGCCGCGAGAACCTGAGGTTCGTCGTCGAGCACTTCGGCCAGGGCCCGAATCAGTTGATTGTCGGCTTCAGACATTTCATTTTCAGTCTATTGACTCTGGGTTGTTGTCGCAACCGCTGTCATCCCGCCTTGCCGTGCGGTTCGACGGCCTTGTGGGCGCCCGATTGGGCGGGGGCGACGTCGCCGTAGTAGCCGTAGCGGGTGTAGGAGTAGTAGCCGCCGTAGTAGTAGGGGTCGCGTTCGACGTCGACCTGGTTGAGGACGGCGCCGGCGATGCGGGTGCCGGTGCGGCCGAGCAGGCGAACCGCCTCGCGGACGATCTGCCGGCGGGTCGAACCGTACAGGGCGACCATCAGGGTGAGGTCGGCCGAGGAGGCGCAGATCACGGGGTCGGTGACCGAGGCCACCGGCGGCGTGTCGAGGAGGACCCAGTCGTAGACGGCGCGGGCCTCGTCGAGGAGCTTGCTGAAACTCTGCTTGCCGAAGAGCTCGGGTGGATTCGGCGGCAGCGGACCGGAGGTGATGAGCTCCAGATTCGAGATGTTCGGGACGTGGTGGATCACCTCGGAGGCGGTGCGTTCGCCGAGCACCACCGAGGTCAGACCGGTGATGTTCTTGGCCTTGATCATGCGGTGAAGGCGGGGCTTGCGAAGGTCGGCATCGATCAGCAGCACCCTCGAACCGCCCACGGCGAGGGCCTTGGCGAGGTTGTAGGCGACGGTGGTCTTGCCCTCGGACGGCACGGCCGAGGTCACCATCACGGTGTGGCAGCCCTCGCCGCGCGCAGCCAGCATCACCGCGGTTCGCAACGACTGGAAGCTCTCGCGCAGAGCGTGCGAGTTGTCATCGGTCATCTTGGGCAGTGCGGTCAGCATCTCGATACCCACGTAGCGCTCGACGTGATCGGGCGAGCGCAGGGTGTGGTCGAGATAGTCCAGACCGAGCACCAGACCGATGCCAAGGAAGAGCCCCATGAGGGTGGCCATCATGGCGGTGCGCCGCGGGTTGGGGCTGTAGGGGCCGCCCGGAGGCCGCGCCGGTTCGATCACCCGCACGTTGTTGAGCGATGCCGAGGAAGAAATATCAGCCTCGTTGGACCGTGCCAGCATCTCCTCGAGGAACTGCTTGTTCTGGTCGTACTCGCGCTCGAGGCGATCGAGCTCGAGGGTCTGTTTGGAGAGGTCGATGGTCTGCGACCGCAAGGACTGGATGTTGTTGTAGAGCGACTGCTCGCGGCGCGAGACGATGTCGAAATCGGTCTGCAGCGAGACCTTGATGGTCTCCACCTGTTGGGCGATCTGCTCGTTGATGCCGACGATGCGGGCGCGCAGGTCCCTGACTTCGGGGTGGCCTTCCCTGAGTGAGGCCAGTTTCTCGTTGAGTTCAAGCTGAAGGTCGTTGCGCTGCTTGACCAGCGCCTGCACGTTTTCGCTCTTGAGGACCTCCGGGAAACCGGCCTCGGAGATGTGCGAGGCGCGCATGTTCTTGAGCGCGTTGAGCTTGGTCTCGACCCGGATCCGCTCGGCCTTGGCATCGGCGTACTCGGTGGTGAGCTTGGTGACCTGCTCGGTGATGACGTTGCGGTCCTGATCGGCGAAGAGCACCGCGTCCTCGCGTTCGCGGAAGGTCATCAGCAGGTCTTCCGACGCCGCCACCTTTTCGCGCAACGGGTCGAGCCGCGACTGGATGACGTCGTAGACCTCGCGGGTTCGTTCGAGGCTGTCTTCGATGTTGGCCGCCTTGAACTCCTCGATGTAGATGTTGAGCCATTCGGCGAGCGCCGCCTTTTCGCGGCCGGCCATGGTGACCTGGACGACAAAGGTGCCCTCGACCGGTTTGGCGCTGACGCTGCCCAGAATCGCGCCGGTGGCGTCGCCGCCGACAAAGGACGGGTGGCTGGCAAGACCGAGGCGGTTGACGACTCGTTCTGCAAGCGCACGGGTCTTCAGGATCTCCACCTGGTCGGCGATAATGCGGTCCATCTGGTACCAGCTCATGGCCATGTCGAACTGGTTGTTGGAAAGCTGCGGCGGCGGTTGCAGCGCGATCTTGGTCGAGGCCCGGTACATCTTGGGCCGGGTCAGGGACCACGCGGTGGCGAAGGCAACGGTCGCCACAAGGACGCCGAGCACGAGCCACTTCTTGGCCCACACCAGCCGCACGTATTCCATGACGTCGATCTCGGGCTCCGACTCCTCCGCCCACGACGAACCATAGGGGTTGCCCGGAGTCGGCAGGGCCGGACCGCGGGGGGAGTTGAGTTCCCAGAGAGAGCGTTGGTTGTCATCATTCATTTCAGACTCCTTGGGAAAGGGGGTGATCGAATTCGGAATTCGGAATTCGGAATTCGGAATTCTTTCCATCACACCCTTGGTGTAGCGCGGTCATTGCCACCTGCAGATTGCCCACAACTGAGATCGAAAATCGTACATCGTTCATTCTCTGACTTAACTGTTCGCGTGATGGACACCAGAAGGCGCACCAGCTCGTCAACGTCGTCAACATAGCTCCGTAAATCTCGCGCGGTTTCGATCTCGGAAGCATTCAACAAGCCGCAACCAGTAGTGGGCTTCTCTGGCCTCTTTCAATGCAATATTCAATCTTATGAAGGAAGTCTTTTCGACTTTCGGCCGAAATCGCTTCTTCGACGTTCGCTCCGATCCCGGTACCACTCCTCATGAGCTGTTTGGAGATCACGAATTCCCGGTCGGCCTGAAGCTCTCGACACAGCCCAATGGTTTTCAAGGCGAAGCGGAAGCTCTTATCCCGAACCGGGTTCGACTCCTTTTCTGAAACCACTCCCGCATCAATCGCGGGCAATGGATAACAACCGTCGAGACCGTTTGGCGCGTCGTTCATTCCGAATTCCGAATTCCGAATTCCGAATTCATACGTCGTAGTATTCCCGGTACCACTCAACAAATCGCCGGATTCCTTCTTCGATCGGGGTGTCGGGCTTGTAGCCGACGTCGTCGGTGAGGGCGGTGACGTCGGCGTAGGTGTCGGGGACGTCTCCGGGTTGCAGCGGGAGGAGGTTCATTTCGGCTTTCTTGCCGAGGCATTCTTCGATGACCTCGATGTAGCGCATGAGCTCGACCGGCTGGTTGTTGCCGATGTTGTAGACCCGCCAGGGGGCGCGGCTGGTGCCCGGGTCGGGGGTATCGCCCGACCACTCGGGGTTCGGTTCGGGGAGCTTGTTCATCACTCGCACCACACCCTCGACGATGTCGTCGATGTAGGTGAAGTCGCGCCGGTGGTTGCCGTGGTTGAAGACATCGATGGGCTCGCCGGCGAGGATGTTCTTGGTGAACTTGAACAGCGCCATGTCCGGCCGGCCCCACGGACCGTAGACGGTGAAGAAGCGGAGGCCGGTGGTCGGCAGGTCGTAGAGGTTCGAGTAGGTGTGGGCCATGAGCTCGTTGGCCTTCTTGGTGGCGGCGTAGAGCGACATCGGGTGGTCGACGTTGTCGTGCACCGAAAAGGGCATCGCGGTGTTGGCGCCGTAGACCGAGCTCGACGACGCGTAGACCAGGTGGCCGACACTGTTGTGGCGGCAGCCTTCGAGGATGTGGAGAAAGCCGACCAGGTTCGACTCGACGTAGGTGTGCGGGTTTTCGATCGAGTAGCGGACACCTGCCTGGGCGGCGAGGTGCACCACCGTGTCGAACCCGTAGGTGGCGAAGAGGGCTTCCATCTTGCGCCGGTCGGCGAGGTCGATGCGGGCGAAGGTGAACCCTTCGTGGACGGCGAGCCGCTCGAGCCGCGCCTCCTTGAGGGCCGGATCGTAGTAGTCGTTCACAATGTCCAGACCGATCACCCGCTGACCATCGGCAAGCAGCCGCTCACAGAGGTGGTAGCCGATGAAGCCGGCAGCGCCGGTGACGAGAACGGTTTTGCTTTCAGGTGTGTCATGGCATGATTGATGCTCCACGGAAAGGACTTTGGTGGTTCTGAGTTTTTAGTTTTGAGTTTTGAGTTTTGAGTTCCCATCCAGCCCTGTTCGTGCTACGGAAAAGCGTTCGGGGATCTTTGCTGAATTGATTCATTGGGTTTGTTTGTTTCGAGAGGCGGTTTTCACTATCGAGGTCAGCAGACGAATGAGTTCTTCCACCACTTCCAATTCTGTTGATACGTCGATATCTGGTGCGAGATCGGATTCTGACAGAAGTTGGAGCCAATATTTGGATTCTCGTGCTTCTTTGGAGGCAATAGCCATTTTGTGGGTGAAATCTTTGCGGCTTTCGGCCGCACTCGCCTCAACCACGTTTGCTCCGACACTCGTACCAGACCTCAACAGCTGTTTTGAGATCACGTACTCGCGGTTTTTCTCGAGGCGTTTGTAGAGGTCGATGATAGTCAATGCGAAGCGGTAGCTCTTTTCTCGGGCCGGCCCTGGAGCGCTTTCGGCAACGCTCCAGCCGTCCCCGGCCTGAATCATCTCCGGGTACCCGTCATGATCAGGCATCGGCATCGCGCCTCGGTCTGGAAAAACAACTCAAAACTAAAAACTCAAAACTCAACACTCGAGTAAGGCTTCCGCACTATGATTGCATGTGCAACCTATTGATTTGATTTAGTTTATCGGATCGAAACTGGTTTCGACCCGTCAGGCTCGCACTACGGCGAGCAGCTCTGTCTCAACCTCCACCAGGCTGCGCTGGCGGAGGAATTCCATCAGTACTCTGGCGCGCTGACCGCCCCGGAGGTAGCCCCTGAAGACCCCCTCCATGTCCTTGAGGGGGCCGGCCATGACCCGCACCTTGCGACCGTTCTCGATGCCGCACTCCATCTCGGTCGGAACCACGTAGCCGCGGTCGGCCTCCCGCAGCTTGATGGCGGCGATCACCTCGTCGCTGACAGTCGCCAATTCGCGGTCGAAACGCACCGGGTGCTGCACTCCCGGGCAGAAGCTCACTGCGTTGAGCTGCACCTGCGGCGTGCAACGGACGAAGATGTAGCCGCCGAACAGCGGGATCGGCCCTTTCGGCGCCCGCGGATGCCACGGCGGTTCGAGGAACATCGGACAATACGGCTCCACCCCGCGTTGGCTCAGGTGGCACACCGCGACCCGCTCCTGGCGGGGCTTGGTGCGAACCACCAGCCACTCGCGCGGCAGGTCGTTGACATCGATGGGGAATCGGTTGGAATGGCCTTTCATCCAAAGCAATTATCTCATATGTCGATGATGCGATAGAATCCCGCCCTGCAACACATCCGGTCAGCGCGACTCATCGTCGTTGCGACCGTTTCTCTGACGAAAGGACGAACCATGACCACCTCCACCACTACCGATTTCAAAGTGAAAGACATTGCCCTGGCGGACTGGGGCCGGCGCGAGATCGAGATCGCCGAAAAGGAGATGCCGGGGCTGATGGCGACCCGGGCGAAGTACGGTCCCGCAAAAGCCGTTGCAGGGCGTGCGCGTGATGGGCAGCCTGCACATGACCATCCAGACCGCGGTGCTGATCGAGACCCTGGCGGAGCTCGGCGCCGAGGTGCGCTGGTGCTCGTGCAACATCTTCTCGACCCAGGACCACGCGGCGGCCGCCATCGCGGCGACCGGCACCCCGGTCTTCGCCTGGAAGGGCGAGACCCTGGAGGAGTACTGGTGGTGCACCCAACAGGCTCTCGCTTTCCCCGGGGGCAAGGGCCCGCAGCTGATCGTGGACGACGGCGGCGACGCCACCCTCTTCATCCACCGCGGTTACCAGGGCGAGAATGACCCGTCGATCCTGACCGAACCCACCGACAACAAGGAGCTGCAGATCATCAACAAGCTGCTGCAGGAAGTGCAGGGCGTCGAGCCCCGGCGCTGGCACGACGTGGTTGCTGAGTGGAAAGGCGTCTCCGAGGAGACCACCACCGGCGTCCACCGGCTCTACCAGATGGCCGAGCGCGGCGAGTTGCTGGTGCCGGCGATCAACGTCAACGACTCGGTCACCAAGTCGAAGTTCGACAACATCTACGGCTGCCGCGAGTCGCTGGTGGACGGCATCAAGCGCGCGACCGACGTGATGATTTCGGGCAAGGTGGCGCTGATCTGCGGTTTCGGCGACGTCGGCAAGGGCTCGGCCGAGTCGCTGGCCGGCCAGCGCGCCCAGATCTGCGTGACCGAGATCGACCCGATCTGCGCCCTGCAGGCCTGCATGGCGGGCTACCGGGTCATGACCGTGGAGGACGCCCTCCCCATCGCCGACATCTATGTCACCACCACCGGCAACAAGGACATCATCACCGCCGAGCACATGAGCCGCATGAAGGACCAGGCCATCGTCTGCAACATCGGCCACTTCGACAACGAGATCCAGGTCGATGCTCTCGAAAAGTGGCCGGGCATCGTCAAGACCACCATCAAGCCGCAGGTCGACAAGTACACCTTCCCCGACGGCCACTCGATCTTCCTGCTCGCCGAAGGGCGGCTGGTCAACCTCGGCTGCGCTACGGGCCACCCGAGCTTCGTCATGTCCAACTCCTTCACCAACCAGGTGCTCGCCCAGCTCGACCTGTGGCAGAACGAGCACGAGGTCGGTGTCACCACCCTGTCGAAGAAGCTCGACGAGGAAGTGGCGAGGCTCCACCTCGACCAGCTCGGGGCGAAGCTCACGAAGCTGACGCCCGAGCAGGCGAAGTACATCGACGTGCCGGTCGAGGGGCCGTACAAGCCGGAGTGGTACCGGTACTGACATCAGTTCTGAGTTTTGAATTTTGAATTTTGAATTTCGGACTCTCGATTTCGGAATTTCACGTACTTCTACATTACTGAAGGTGGGCCAAGGCCCACCCTACGGCGAGCCCAAACCTCGCGAAAACGGGTAGGGTGGGCCTTGGCCCACCTTCAGGGTCGTTCCCATATCGCCGGCCCTCGATGGCTCGCGGACAGACACTCAATGCCATGGTTGCCTTCAGGTCGATTGACCGTATTAACGGGCGACGGAGATGAGCATCGTGCCGCCGCCGAGGATCTTTTCTCGTTCGACCGTCAGTCCGTGGTCGGCGATCAGCGCCGGCAGTCCTTTCCGGCTCAGGAAATCGCGGTGGTTCCTGAAATGCTCGCGGCCGGCGGCGATCTCGATCGGGACGATGATGGCCCGGTAGAACCAGCCCTTCGGGAAGCTGTAGGGGCCGTGGTGAAAATCGACGAACACGATGCGGCCGTCGGCGGCCGCCACCCTGGCCATCTCCGAAACCACCGGGCCTCGAGTATCGAGCGGCATTTCGTGGAGGGTGAGAAATCCCAGCACGAGATCGAATGCGCCGTCGTCGAAGGGCATGGCCGAGGCGTCGCCCAGGCGGAGATCCGCATCGTCACCCAGCTTCTTCTTCGCCAGACCGAGCATCGAGGGTGAAAGATCGATGCCCGAGATCTCGCACCCGGCTTCTGCGAACAGGGCGAGGTTGGTGCCCGTCCCACACCCGACCTCGAGGACCTTCATGCCTGCGGAGGGTTTTGCGACCTTGAGGACGTACTTTCTCAGGGCCGCGTTGAAGGGCTCAACGGCGGCATCGTAGACAGCGGCGATTCTGCGGTAGGGGTCGTTCATTTGACGGCTGCATCAATCCGGCACGACGGTACCACGCCGGATCATCCGCGGTGCAGCCGGGACGGCCGGCCTCAAGCCATGCAGGTTCGTCCGCGGTGCAGCCGGGACGGCCGCGCCACAGACCATGCAGGTTCGTCCGCGGTGCAGCCGGGGCGGCCGCATCACAAGACAATGCAGGGACGGCCGCACCACAAGCCGCCGGGTTTCTATCTCAGCAGCCCCGCGGCCCGGAGGAGATTCTCGACGTTGGACTTGGTCTCGGCCTTGGGCCCGTCGGTGGCCACGGTGTGGAAGAGCTCGGTGTGGTCCGGATTCGGTCCCTCGAAGTCCGCACGCTGGTGCTCCATCAGCTCCACCCGACCGTCCGAGCGGGTGTCGTGCTGTTGCCGCTTGGCGAGGCGGCGGTGCTGCTCCTCACCTTACAGGTGGTTCGGAGGAAGACCAGCCGTGCGCCGGCCCGTTGCGCGAGCTCGATGACGGGCAGCCTCTCCGCCTGTCGTTTGAAGGCCCCGTCCACGACCACGTTGAAACCGCCCAGGAGGAGGTTCTCGGCCCGCTCGCAGACTTCGGCATAGGTCGTGCTGTTCATCTCGGGCGAGTACAGGCCCTCGTTGTAGGGCACGTACACCCGCGTCGCCTCCCCCACCCCCGAGATCTGTTTGCGGATCGCGTCGGTCGAGAGCAGGTGCCAGCCGTACTCTTCACGGAGATGGCGCGCGATCGAGGTCTTGCCCGAGCCCATCAGGCCGTACAACACGACCAGCGACGGTTTCTCGGTGCCCCCCGCATAGTGGTAGGCGAGGCCGAAGTAGCGCCGCGCGAGATTCCTCTGTTTGCGTTTGGCGGTGTCGTCGAGGGCCGGGTCGACCGACGTGAAACAGGCGATCTTGGCGCGCACGTAGGCGCGGTAGCACTTGTAGAAGTTCAGACAGCTCGACCAGTTCGACGTCGCCGGAAGCTTCCACGTAGCGGTCGACAAAGTGCCGCGCCAGATCGGGCCGACCGTTGAAATCGAGGTCCATGGCCAGGAAGGCGAGATCGACCGCCACGTCGCCGCAGCGAAAACGCTCGTTGAACTCGATGCAGTCGAAGATGACCGGCGGATTCTTCGAAGAAGATATTGCCGAGGTGGAGGTCGCCGTGGCTCTCGCGAATGCGCCCCTCGGTGATCCGGCGTCGGAAGAGGTCTGCGCGATCGGTCGTAGAAGGCGTTGGTCCATTCGACGATGTGGTCGAACCGCTCCCGGGAGACCAGCTTGCCGATGTAGGATTCGGTCTGGTTGAAGTTCTCGTCGGTGTTGAACTTGACCGCCTCGATCTCGCCGTAGCGATCGATGCCGTTCCCGGTCGCGGCATTGACGATAAAACGGCACCAGCACATCGACCAGTGCATCCATGTGTGCCGCAGTCAGCTCGCCGCGGGCGTTGACCTGGGTGCCGAGCTGCCGCTCGTCGAGCTCGCGCATCACGACGACCCAGTCGACCTCTTCGCCTTCGCCCTCGAGGGCCAGGCGTTCGCCGTCGAACGTGATGGGCGCCGCTCGCAGGTAGACCTCGGGCGCGAGCCGGCTGTTCAGCTCCACCTCGGCCCGGCAGTACAGCTTGCGCAGCTCGAGCGTCGAGAAATCGAGAAAGCCGAAGTTGACCGGTTTCTTCAGCTTGTAGACGATGTCGCCGGTGAGAAACACCGAGGAGATGTGGGTCTGGAGGAACCGGACCTCCTCCACCGGGTGCGGGTAGAAGGACGGCTCGGACATGGCCTTGACAAGCTTCGTGTGATCCACCGGGTCCTCCCGCGTGAGCTCTCGGTCGGCGGGCAAAGTTGTCACAGCGGATCGGAGAGGTCAACTGGACTGGGAGAAATGCGCGGACGCCTCGACGGTGAATCCGGGGGAATTCACGCCACAGCGCGAGGCCGGACCGAACGTCACGCCGCAGGTCCACGCTGCGGTTTGGATTGCGAATGCTCGAACCACATCTGGAATTCGTCGACCAGGTTCTCGTAGCGCTGTTTGAGCGCGTCGAACATCTTGGCGTTGTCGATGGCCAGTGAACACTGTTCGCCGATCGCCGCCATGAGCTGTTTCTCGTGGTCGGAAAACAGGTATCTCTTCTGGGTGTAGATGCTGAGGACCCCGATCACCCGCCCCCGGCTGACCAGCGGTATGAGAAGGACCGACGCGACCCCCTCGGCAGCCATGAGATCCGGAAACATCACCCGTTGATCGTCCCGGACGTCGTTGATCGCCACCGCATTCCCATCGAGAACATCGTCGGCGACCTCTTTCGAGAACGACTCCGCCAATTTATCGACAAAGGCCTTGGTGAGTCCGTACGCAGCGCGGGCCTCCAACGCGGAGGAGGTTCCGTCCACCAGGTGAATCGCGCAGCCCCTGCTGCGAAGGTCTTCGCACACGACACGAACGATACTGTCGAGAACCTCGGGCAGTTCCAGGGTCGTGCGAATCGCCTGGGTCACGCGGGTCAGGATCTGGTGGAACATGGAGTCGATGATGGCGCTGGTGCAGAAAAGGGCCACGACCTTGAAGAACTCGATCTCGACCTCGGAGAACTCGCGGCGCTCAGCCCGTGAACAACCGCATCACGCCGATCACCTGGCCGCGCCCCTCGAGGGGAACGGTCAGCATCGAAGCGATGCCCTCTGATGCGAAGGCGTCGGGGTACTGAACCCGCGGATCGGAAACACAGTCGAGAACCATCACGGCTTCGCCACCCAGTGCCTCGGAAACGCTCCGTTCCGCATCCACCGGCCCCTTGTCGAGAAAGCGCCTGGCTGAGCCCGTAGCGAGGCCACGTCGTTCGAGCGTCTGCTGAGGTCGCGGCTGAGAAGCCGGAAGTGGCAGGCTTTGAGGTCGAACTGTTCGACGATCGACCGCGCCGCCATTTCCAGCAACACCTTGGTATCGAGCTGCGCGCTGAGAGCATCACCGATGACGTGAAACACCTTGCTGCACTGACTGCACCTGACCATTCGCACCTCCCTCCGATAGCCGTCGACATCTCGAGCTGCGCCGCATCGACGCCACGTCCAGCGGTGCGGTCGTTTGGGGACCGCAAACGCGATTCGATCCGGCGCAGGGCCCCGGGTGACAGACGCCGTTCGCACCCGTCGCCGACCCGCCGTCGGTCACCGCACGCCGCAATTTGTCGAGATCGATCTCTGCCGACATCTTATGTCCACTTGATCGAATCGTCAACTAATTGAGAATAAACAGGTTCTACGCTCCGGCAAACGCGAAACGTTCATCTGCACAGCCATTGGTCCGAGCGGAACCAACGGAATTGCCCGCTGCACCGAAATGAAACAACTACCGCACTCACATCGGAGAAAGCTGTTCATTTCGTCGATTTCCCACCGTCGCGACCCGCCCGATCGTGGCATCCATCTTGCTGTTCCAGGTCTCCGAAGAACTGACCGGCGGATGCAGCGGGGAAGAAATCCGGAGGATCCCACATGAAATCTAAGCTCTTGATTACGTTGGCGCTGGTTTCCATTGCTCTCAACGCCGGCGCGATCACCAGCCTGGACGGGCCCATCCGCGTCACGCCGGAGCTCGAGCAGTTCGTCGTCATTTCCAGCGACGGGCGTTTGTTTCTCCAGATCGACGACATGCTGATTCCCGTCGACACCGGCGAGAAATCCGCCCAGGACGGCAACACGTGGACCGGCGGTGTTGTGTACTACCAGTTCGACTCCAACGTTGACCTCTCCGACACCCGTCCTCTCTCGGGCGACGGCGCCGCGCGCCGGGCGGCCTGGTGGGCCGCGGCGATGGAGTGGGAGGCCACGGTTCCCGGTCTGACCTTCGTCGAGGGAACCGGAGCAGGAAATTACATCCGGGTCCAGAGTTCAGACGGGAACAGTTCGTGGGTCGGCATGGTGGGTGGCTCGCAGACGATGAACATCTACAACTGGGACTACCGCTTCATCATCGCCCACGAGATCGGCCACGCTCTCGGGCTGATGCACGAGCAGAGCCGTACCGACCGCGACACCTACGTCACCGTCAACTACGGCAACATCCAGGATGAGATGGAGTACAACTACGGAGTCGCGCCGAGCACGACAAGCTTCGGGCCCTACGACTACGGCTCGGTGATGCACTACGGCCGCTGCTCTTTTGCCGACGGCGGTTACAACTGCGGACCGAACTACACCATGGACGCAACCGTCGCGGGTGCATCCGCGGTCGGGTTGACCCAAGGGGACGCCAATTCCGCAATGGGTCAGCGCAACGATCTCACGGAAACCGACATCGCGGGTATGCGTGACCTGTATCCCGGGGTTGACGGGCTGTTCTTTGCCAGCTGTTTCGAGAACGGCCGCACCAACGCGTGGTCGGCCGCGGTCGGCGAGACCGCGCAGTGCGCCCATGACGCCTGCGATATCGGCGTTGCACTCAGTGAAGAGTGCGACCCCTGCGTCGCTCAGATCTGCGCCTTCGACGACTGGTGCTGCACGAACACCTGGGATTCAATCTGCGTCGGCTACGTCATATCGATCTGTGGAGGCTCCTGCAGCTGATCCAGCTTGGCAGAACATGAACATCCGATCATCAACAGCAATTCGGGGCGACTGCGCGCCCAGCGCGCAATCGCCCCGAATTGCTTATGCCGGAGGCGGGATTCGAACCCGCACAAGGTTGCCCTCGGAGGATTTTGAGTCCTCTGCGTCTGCCATTCCGCCACTCCGGCGCGGCGCCATTCTGCAGCCGACGATGGCCGATGGTCAAGTCTTGAGCTTCTGGGCCGTTTCGTCGAGGATCGCGAGGGCGTCCCGGTTGACCGGCGGAAAGGGGAAATCGCCGAGACTGTTGGTCGGCATCAGGTGGATGTGGACGTGCTGCACCTCGTAGCCGAGAACCACCACCACGACCCGCTCGCAGCCGGTTTTCTCCTTGAGGTGGCGCGCCACTTTCTGGGCCGCGGCCCAGAGCTTGAGAAACGGCTCCTCATCCATGGCGAAGACCTCGAACCAGGGCTTTTTCGGGATCACCAGGGTGTGGCCTTCGACCCGGGGATTGATGTCGAGGAAGGCGAGGTGATCGTCGTCCTCCCAGATCTTGTGGCACGGGATCTCGCCGCTGACGATGGGATCGAAAATAGTCGCCATGATGACCTCCATCAGGGATTGCGGGGCGGCATCAGAATACCACCGACATTGAGTCATATACTCATTCAACAACACAATCTCTGTTCCTGCGAAGACGTTGACCTCGCTTGGAAACAGGAATATATTACTTTTGGGTGATAAAACTATTTGGGGAGGCACCGTGATCGCATCGGACGAATTGCTCAGTCGTATCGCCGAAGTCCTCAAGGCGATGGCCGACCCGACCCGCCTCAAAATCCTGCACTGTCTCCACAATGGCGAACGGTGCGTGTCGGACATCCTCGTGGTGGTCGGCGGCAGCCAGGCCAACGTGTCCAAACACCTGTCGGTGCTCAAACGGGCCGGGTTGGTGGATTGCCGCCGCGCCGGGCTCAATGTCTACTACCGGATCATCGACGAGGGCGTGTTCACGATCTGCCGCAACGTCTGCGATTCGCTCGAGTTGCGGATCGAGACCGAACACCAGACCATCATCGAGGGCCGCCTGCAGATGGAAGAGGCGGAAGCTTCGAAGACCTGATCCGCCCGATTTCTGAGATGAAGAAGTTCTTTTTCGGCCGCGGGCACGATATCTGAGAGGGCAACAATGCCGATCTACGAATACAAATGCACGTTGTGCGACGAACGATTCTCCCTCCTCCAACCCGTCGGCGCAGACAAGACCGACGTCCACTGCCCCAAGTGCGAGACCACGAAGGTCGAACGCATGATGTCGACCTTTGCGAGCGGGTCGTCGAGTTCGGGGAGTACCTGTCCGTCGGCCCCGAGCTGCCCCAGCGGCTTCACCTGAGGGGTCTGATCAGCGCGCCCGGTGGGCGTGACTCGTATCCAGCACGCCCTTCCCGAGAGGAGCCACCCTCAACATTGTTGGCCCGGAGCGATCCGCCGACGTGGATGTTCGTGCTGCCAACAATGTTGAAAGTGGCACCTCCGCCGCACACGGCACGCGAGACGCGTGCCCCACAAGACCATCCCAGAGCGTTTGTGGGGCAGCCGTCCCGGCTGCCGAAAATCCGAAATCCGAAATCCGAAATCCGAAATCATCCTCCCTCCCCCATTTACACGCCGTCGCGACACAGCTATATTCGTTGAGCGTCACAATCTCTGGTTTGTGGCTTCGTTGCGACGCACGAGTTCCGTGCTCGCCATGACGCCACCGTTATTGAAGGGAGAGAGAGTATGAGGGCGTCCATTTGGAAGAAGTCCCTGTTGATTCTGGCCGTGGCGGTCGTCGCTTCTGGTCAAACCTTAGCGCCGAACTCGCGTGTGATGCCGTTCAGCCCCGAGGGGGGCACCGTCGAAGTCAGCAGTGTCGTATCCGATGATCCCGTGACGACGACCCGTGATGCCCAGGGCGTCTGGTTCATCGAGGGCGGCTCGCTGTACGACGTCTTCGAGGCCATGGGCTACGCGGTGGCGACGGACCGTCTGTATCAGATGGACACTCTACCGCCGCCTGGGTCGCGGCAGGCTCTCCGAACTCCTCGGATCTGCTGCCGTCGGCACCGACTGGTATCTTGCGAACCATCGGCTACTCGGACGAAGAGTTCGCCGAGATGTTCGCGGCTCTCTCCGAAGATGCCCAGACCGTGTTACCGCCTACACCGAACGGCATCAACCGCCGCATCGGCGAGTTCTACGCCGGAACTTGGCTGCAGATGCCCGACGAGTACTGGCTGCTCACCATTCAATCCGTGCTGTTGAATCACCTCGGCATCCCGGTGCTGCCGGCGCCGTGGCATGTCAACGATGTGATGGCCACCGTGATGTTTCATCTGCGCGAGTTCGATCCTGAAGGTCAACGGGACGTCCTCGGCCACGGCCAGCTCGACAACGCGGTCCTGGCCCAGACCCTGGGCTACGTCTACGGCCAAGAGGGTCTCGCCATGTTCACCGATCTGCGGTGGTTCAACGACCCGGCCGCGCAGACCATGATTCCCTGCCCGACCGAGCGCCAAGTCGGCATCGGTCCCGAGCATCAACTCGCCACACCTCGAGAAGATCGTTCCTCGATGCCATCGGTGAGGAGGCAGCGGATCGAGATCCGTGCCCGGACCGACAGCATGCCAGCGCCAGATGGACGATCTCGGCGCGAGCATCAAGATGGGCAGCTATGCCTGGGCCATCTCGGGCGAGAGGACCGCCACCGGCAACCCGATGCTGCTACTCGGGACCGCAGATGGGTTTCTACGGTTCCGTCGATCGTCGCAGAAGGCTCGATCCGCGGTGGCGGGCTCGAAGTCTCCGGCATGACGATCCCCGGCACTCCCGGCTATCGCCATCGGTCGCACCCCGCACCACGCGTGGTCGATGCAGGTGGGTCACGCCCACACCATGGACTACTACTTCGAGCCCGCCGCAGGCGGTCTTCTCAACCGCATGGAAACGATCAACGTCTTCGGCGGCGACCCGGTGACCGTCCCGATCTGGCGCAGCTCGCACGGGCCCGATCATCAATCCCGTTGCAGTTCAACCCAGCCGACCCGCCGGCGATCATCGTCTCGTGGGCCTACGCCCACTGGAAACAGGAAGTCGCAGGCGATCGAGACCATGCTTCGCTTCGCCCGCGCGGAAAGCATCGACGAGTTCGGCGCCGGCATCGAGATCTTCCCGCGTCAGCCTGCACACACCTACGTCGACCGCGACGGCAACATCGCCTACTGGATGACGGGCTACGACCCGATCCGGGCGGCGGGCGTCGACCCGCGTTTGCCGTCGATTCGGCGACGGCACCAGGAGTGGACCGGCGAACGACGGCCTCGGGTCCACGACGCCAACACCGCCCAGGGCTGGTACGGCGGATGGAACAACAAGGCATCGCGTCGACTACAACAACTCATTCAACAACCCTGGCTACGCACTTCGGCCCGGCGCACCGCGCACACGTGCGTCAAGGAGTACCTTTCGACCCACGACAACCTGACCTTTGAAGAGGTGCGCGACCTCGCGCTCAACATCGCCACCACCGACGGCATCAGCCCGTCGCGGCGGCAACAACTGGACCTTCGTCGGCCGACTACTTCAAGGCGGCGGTGGCGGCCAATCCTCAGCCGACCGTGATGCGGCCATCGCCATGCTCGACGCCTGGGACGGCCACTTCGTGGCCGGCGGTCCCGCCGCAGTGGCGCTTCGGTGCCTTCAAGGCCGACGCCTGGGTGCTGCAGGATGCGTGGCTCCGCGAGGTCCTGCGGCTGACCTTCGAGGACGAGTTCATGATGGCCGGTCTGGACTACGACTGAGCAACATGAGCGCTATCAACTTCAACGTGCTGCTGCACGCCCTTGCCGGCGCCGAGGCGTCGATTCCGACCTTCTACAACTGGTTCCAGGACAAGTCGGGCTCGGGCAAACCGACGACCGCCGAAGGCATCATCGTCCTGGCGTTCGACAACGTCATCGCCGAGATGGGTCTGGGTCCCTACAACGTGCAGCGGGGATACATCTACTACGGCCCACGACGCTCGCCCCCGGCTAACCCTGCTTTGGCGTGATCTGGCGGACACCGTTCTCGAATCGCTCGACCTACGCACAATGTGTCGAATTCGATATGAACGGGCCCGTCCGTATCGAGAGCATGTTCCCGCTCGGCGAGTCCGGGGCGATCCTACTACAACGGAACCCTGACGCCGACCTTCGATCCCAACTACTTCTCCATGACACCGGTCTACGACCCCTTCATGCCGCGGCCGTTCCCGCTGTTCGACTGACGAACGTCTCACGAACAACTTCCCGCCCCGCTCTCACGAGCGGGGCGTTTTTTCTTGGGGCTTGGGGCTTGAGGCTTGAGGCCTGATCAGCTCCAGCTCTGAAGGTGGGCCAAGGCCCACCCTACTTTGGACCAATATATCTAGACGCCGGTAGGGTGGGCCTTGGCCCACCTTCAGTAGCGATACAAGCACGAGGGGCGAAGCGTTATGTCGCAGGCGTTGCGGATGCCGGGTCGGGTGGGTGGCATTCCGAATTCCGAATTCCGAATTCCGAATTCGAACAGGTATGCTTCCCCGGTGACGAAACTCCCTACCCTCTCCAGCTCCTTCGACTGGCGCGCCGACACGATCGACTGGCCGGTGACCACCGACGTCGGTCCGGGTCTGACCGGCGTGGTGGCCCTCGAGACCCGGGTGATGTGGCTCGACCCGTCATCGGGTCAACTCGCCTATCGCGGGGTCCCGATCGAGGCGCTGGCCATCCCACATGGATTTCGAGGGGGTCGCCTTTCTGCTGATCTCGGGTCACCAGCCCGAGGAGGCTCCCCGCGACTTCGAGGTCTTTCGGACCAGCCTGCGGCAGAGCCGGGCGCTGCCGCCGGATGCGGTCGAACTGGTCCGGTCTCTCGATTCCACCACCCATCCCATGCGCCTGTTGCGGGCGGGGCTCTCCGCGGTGGGCTGCCATGAACTGAGCGTCGAAGACGACCTTGCCGGCGAGCGTCACTGGCAGGAGCTCAGGGTGGTCGGCCAGGTGGCGGCGCTGGTGGCTGAGATCAGCCGGCACCGTGCCGGGCTGCCTGCACGACCGTCGCGAGAGGACTGCAGCCTCGCCGAAGGTGTGCTCGCCGCACTGACCGGCCGGGAGCCGGCCCCCGATGAGGTCCGCGCCCTCGATCTGCTGTGGGTGTTGTACGCCGCCCACGGGCTCGACGCGCCCACCTTCACATCGATGATCGTCGCCTCATGCCTCGCCGACCCTTACTACAACTTCGTGGCGGGTCTGTCGGCGCTGCGGGGGCCGAAGACGGGGGGCGCCGCCGAGACCGTGCTCGAACAACTCCTGCCGCTCAGCGACTCGACGATGGCGGCGGCCTGGGCCGGCGAGACGATCGAAAGCGGCGGCATCATCGCGGGGTTCGGCCACCGCGCCTATCACATGCCCGATCCGCGCGTGGTGATGCTTCGCAAAGAGGTCGCGGCGATGGCCCGCGACCGCAACCGCAGCGAGCTCTTCGATGTCGCACGGGCGGTCGAGATGACCGCCACCGCGGCCCTCGCCGGCCGCGGCATCCACATCAACGTCAACTTCTACGGAGCACTGCTGTTTCACCTGCTCGGCGCTGAACCGCAGCTGGTTCCGTGTCTGATGGCCATCGGCCGGATGGCGGGCACCACCGCCCTGGTGCGCGAGGCCCTGTCGACGATCCGGCTCTACCGGCCGTTGAGCCGGTACGTCGGGGCGCCGGAGCGAAAGATCGCCGGGGAGCAGGGTCAGTGATCGGGAACAGCCCCATCCCTTCCGAGCAGCGCTACGGACGCGGCCTCGAAAACCTCCTGGCCGGCGACACCGCGATCGCCGAGATCGACGGTACGATCGGCCGGCTGCTCTACCGCGGGTATCCGATCGAGGATCTGGTCGGCCGCGTGACGTTCGAGGAAATCACCTACCTGATCCTCTTCGGTGAGCTGCCGACGCCGTCACAGTTGGCAGATTGGCACGGCGAACTCCTGCGGTGGCGACAGCCGCCGGCGGCGGCGGTCGAGGTGCTCGGCCGGGTCCCGTTCGACGCCCATCCCCTCGCCCAGTACCGGACCATGCTGACGGTGGCCGCGTGCCACATTCCCGAACCGGAGACGACCGACCTCGACGCCCAGTGGCGGCGCCCGGCGAGAATCTTGAGCTGGACGGCCGCTCTTGCCGCCTGCGCCATCCGCCACCTCCTGGAGCTGGCGCCGATCGAGCCCCGCGAGGATCTCGGTTATGCCGCCAATTTTCTATGGCAGACTCTGGGACGTCTTCCCGAGCGGTCCGAGATCGATGCGTTTGAAGCCAGCCTCGTCGTCCAGGCCGAACACGGGCTCCACGCCGCCGCTTTTGCCGCGCTGACGGTCATCTCGACCGGCGCCGACCTCGGATCGGCGGTCCTCGCCGGTATGGGCGCACTGTCCGGGGCCCGGCACGGCGGCGCCAACCAGCTCGCCTTCGAAATGCTCGCGAGGTCTGGACGGGCCCGAGGACGCGCGCGTCGTGGGCCCGCGAGGCGCTCGCCCGCGGCCACCGATTCCCGGGTTTCGGTCATCGGGTCTACAAATGCCCCGACCCCAGGGTCACCGCCCTCGAACCCTTCGCGGAGAAGCTGCTGATCGACCGCGGTCAGGAGAGGCTGTGGCACACCTACGGGGCGCTGCGCGACGAGGTCGAAAATGCCCTCGGCGCCAGGGGCATCTTCGCCAACGTGGACAGCATCACCGGTCTCATCTACTCCCCCATCGGGCTCCCGGTGAGTTCCTTCCCCATCCCGTTCTGTCTCGCCATCCAGACCGGGTGGATGGCGCACTGCCTCGAGTACCTCCCGCACGGCAAGGTCATCGACCCAGGCGCGGTCTACCTCAACGGAAGTTCTTAGTTTTGAATTTTGAGTTTTGAGTTTTGAGTTTGGGACGGCTCTTTCAAGGACACACCATCCAGAAACGTGAACGAGACGAGGACGTCTCTGAAGGTGGGCCGAGGCCCACCCTACGCCGGACCAACAGATCGGACGAATTGGTAGGGTGGGCTTCAGCCCACCATCACCTTCGTTCCCGGAGACAGGGTCTTGCTGCCCCTCGGGTGTCCCGCCGGCACTCAAAACTCAAAACTCAAAACTGAGAACTCTTGTCAGAGGCTCTGCCGCATGAACATCTCTCGCAGGGACAGCAGGAGCTTGGAGAACTGCGCCTCTTCGAGGGACGCCTTGACGGCTTCGAACCCGGCGCCGCTGCGTTGGACATCGGCCGCCCTGGCGACCACGGTATAAAAAAGCTCCAGGGGGGCGAGGGCCAGGTCCGCCTTCTTCATGTCGTACCAGCCGCTCGATCGCACCGTGTCCCACACCGGGTGGCCGACATCCAGGATCTTGCGGAACGCGTTTTCCGCAATCCCCGTGACCTCGCGGTGCAAGACGCGAAGCACCCCGCGGTCGTCGTCCTCCGCCATCGCGAGTTCGGCCTCGATGACGAGGTCTCCGTCGTTGAAATCCTCGACGGGCGGTGCGGGGAGGTCAGCCACGGATTCGATATCGGCCAGGAACTTCGTCGTTGATCGATGGTTCGTCCGGCTCCGGCGCGGGCTTCATTCCACCCGCGAATTCGACCAACTCGTCAAAGGTCGCCACCTGGGTGTTGAAATCCTTCGCCCCCTTCACCGCTGCCGACTCACGACTCGAATTTTCTATTTCGTCGAGGTCGGCGCCGGCGGTTGTGTCGTCCTGCGATGGTTCTTCCCGCACGTCTTCGACAACCTCAGGCGCCTCGGGCGTTTCGGGCGGCGGAGTGATCTCCTCCTGGGCGCGCTTGCGGCGGGTCAGAGAATCCCTGAATTCGCGGTGGTAGCGGGTGATCGCTTCGAGGTCGCCGTCGTCAAACGGCACCGAAGCCGCCATCTTGAGGCGCAGCGCCTCGATGTTGCGCAGGCGGTCGATCATCGGCGATCCCTCCGGCTCGAGCGAAGCCAGGAGCTTTGCGAGATCGTCGTTGTACTCGATGATCGCGGCGAGGTCGTCCAGAGAGGCGAAGGTGATGAGTTCCTGATATTCGCCGCTGAACCGGTCGATGGCCTTTTCTTTTTCCTTGCGTTCGACGAGCAACTCGAAGAGGCCTGGAGGGCAGCCGTCCAGATACCAGGTCTTCCCCGAAACCTTCTCCAGCCCGCGATTGAAGACGCGCCGAATCGTGACGAGCAGATCGGCCAGGATCTGGTAGGCCTCGGTCGTCGGATCCCGGTCGTTCATCTGGAAAAGACTCGCATCATGAACCTCGATTGTACCGCGAATCCGGGGGGCGGGCGCGAGCCCGGGTATCTCGAGAGACGGTCTCATTCCTCTCGAAACCACTCCGCATCAATCACATCCGGGTCCGCGACCTGGACCTTCCTGGCGATCGCCGCCGCGACCACCTTGCGCACGGCGGCGCGGCTGGCCGGTACCAGAAGCACGAACCCCAGGCTATCGGTCAGGAGCCCCGGTGTCAGCAGCACGGCGGCCGCCACCAGAATCAGGAGACCGTCGATCAAGGCATCGGTCGGCAACCGGCCGGCCGCCATCTCTTCGCTGATGCGCCGCAGCACTGCAAGCCCCTGCCACCGTGCCAGCCAGGCGCCCAGCACACCGGTGCCGATGACGATGGCGATGGTCGGCACCACCCCGATCACACCGCCGATCGTGATCAGCAGATAGAGCTCGATCAGAGGAACGACTGTGAACAGGAGGAGGAGGCGGAGGAACATCTGAGGAGGATAGACCAGGAAATTCGGAATTCGGAATTTCGGAATTCGGAATTCTCCGCGCAACCGCCCACCGACAGTGAATGTTCGAGTGCTCAGGGTGGGTGGGACCGCGTGCGGCGGAGGTGCCATTTTCAATATTGTTGGGCCCACGATCATCCACGTCGGCAGAGAGTCTCGGTCCAACAATGTTGAAGGTGGCTCCTCTCGGGAAGAACGCGCTGATACGAGCCGCGTGCGGCGGAGGTGTCCGCAACGTTGAACGTTCAAACGTCTGAACGTTCCAACGTTCGGCTCATCCGGAAAGACGTGCGATTGCAGGATTACCGGACGAGAGCTCCGAAGGAGCGGCAGGCTGTTGCCTGGGGCGTGAGCCCCAGGAACATGGGGACAAATAGCCCGCCAAGCCGCGGAGCGGCGACAGGAGTTCAACATCGACAAGAACGATCCCCGTCGCGGCCTGGTCTGTCGCCCCTGCCGGGGCTTCAAAATAGAATTGAACCGCGGTTCCCGGGGCTCACGCCCCGGGCTATTCACTGTCGCCGCTCCGCGGCTCACGGCAGAATGTGATGGTCGTGTTCGTCCTCGATCGACGTCGTAGACTTTCCCTCACCCCACGAAATCCCGGATGAACCAAACGTTCAAACGTTCGAACGTTGCGATGGTTCCTCAGGGAGGCGGGGCAGGCCCCGCCACTCCAAGGAGGAGCCCTTTGCGGGTAGGGGCGGCACCAGTGCCGCCCAGGGTGCGCGCGAATCAGGAGTCGCCGTCGCTCCGCTCGGACCGATCCCTGGTCAGAGGGATGTACACCGGCACGGCGAACTTGAGCGACACCTCGAGGGTGATGAGCCAGTGGTTCTGTTCGGATCGCGCCGCGCCCATTTCGAAGGACAGCGAGCAGATTCCGACTCCGTGAATGGTGCCGACGGAGAGGCCGTGATGGATACCGTGATCCACGTCGTCCCACCGCCGATAGCGCAGGAACTTGCCGTGAAACCCGGACTGTTTCGAAGCCACCGGGATGGGGCGCACGCCCCCCCAGCCGACGGTGATGATCTGTGCGTCAGCCTGCGGTCCCCACTCCTGCCCATACCCGCCGAAAATGCTGAACGTCTTGCCGTCTGAAAACGACAGAAAGACGTTGCCCTGAGCGGCGTACAAGTTTGGAGGTCCGACGGCTGCGCCGATTTCCGGATACAGTCCCAACGACACACGCTGTTCTTCCTGCGCGGGTTCGGGCCCCATCTCCTCGGAGAGTTCGGCGTGCCAGAGATCGATGTCGATGATGCCGTCATCAGCCATCACGGTCAGGGAACTCAGAACCAGGAAAACCACACCCAACCCGACCGCAAGGCGGCTCAGGTTCACCACACCACGCTCCAGGCGTCCAGCGTGCCCTGTTTGTGCCCGAGTTCCTTGCGCATCGCCGGCAGGTCATCGGTCGTCAGCAGATCCATGATGGGCGGGAGCGCCGGCGGCGCCTGGCCCTCCTCGCATTCCAGGAAGGCAACGCGGTCCGCGACCAGATTGTCAACGAGATCGCCGAGGACGCGATTGAACGCCCGGTCGAGGACGACCACTCCCTCCTCGGTGTTGTAATAGGTGGACCGGATGTTGAAGTTGGAGGAATGAACGATGGAGAGGTCGTCGTCCACCCGCACCATCTTCCCGTGAAGTGCGATCGGCGGCAGCAACTGCGGGATGCAGCCGCTCGCCTCGACGGCATCGTGGAGATCCCCGTTGGCCCGCCAGGCCCACACCTCCGCCCCACCTTCAATGAGGCGAATCAACGTCGGATAGCCGGAGGTCAGAAACGGGCCGCCGCGAATCGCAGCCTCGCCGCCGTTGACCACCACCCTGACCCTCACACCGCGCGATGCGGCTGCGACGAGGGCTTCAGTCAATTCGGGCGGCATGTTCGGAAATGGCGTCATGAGGTCGAACTGGTCGACCGCGCGCCCGGCCAACGCGATCACGAGGTCCGTCGTGGCGGCTCGGCGCCTCAGCATCGGATTGTCGTACAACACCGCAACCGGGACCGACCCGGCGGGTTCGGACCACCGGGGAAAATAGGCGGTCGTCATGAACTGCTGGAGGGGGCTCTTACCGTTCGGGTAGCGACCGGTGAACCAGAATGTCCGGATGTCTTTGACGAGCATCTCCTGAGGGAGAAGAAAACGCCCGGCCTTCCGGTTGAACTCGGTCAATTCCCACGACTTCAGGAAATTCATCTGAAGGTCGTCAACGGCAGGGCCCTCGATGCGCACTCCGAGATCGAGCCACCACCGCAGAGGGTCAAAGTAGAGATCGGCGAAGTTGCGTCCTCCGACCAACGCCCTCTGACCATCGGCGATCACCACCTTGTCGTGCATACGGCCGTCATACATCGCCGTCAGGCCCCACGAACTGCGATTGAAACCCCGCACCTGGGCGCCCTCTCGTTCGAGCCCGTCAAACGCGCGGCTGAACAGCCCGAACGCTGACGCGTCGCCCAACACCAGAACGGTGACCTCGGCGCCCTCGGTCTTGCGCTGGTGGACCACCGTCTTGATGTAGTCTCGGAATTCACGGCCGTAGGTGTCGTTGTGCCAGGCGAAGGTGCTGATCAAAACGTGGTGTTTCGCTGTCCCCACGAGATCGAGACGAGCCTGCCAGGCCACCCGCGGATCGACCACCAACTCGACCGAGTTGTTCGACGTCCACCGCGTTCGTCCGACCCTGGACACCAGATCCTCGATCGATTCGGGGCCGTCGGCGTGCGCCCACACCGCGCAGGCCGCTATGACGGCGGTACAGGCGGTCATCCGGCGAATAATGTCTCCCACTCTCATGCGCGCGGCACTTTAGCAGACCGCTTCGCTAAAATTTCGGATTTCGGATTTCGGATTTCGGATTTCCCACCCACCCCCCACCCCGGTATTGAGCACCCGGACGTCGAGGCCAGATGGGGCCGCGTGCGGTGGAGGTGCCATTTTTGACATTGTTTGATGTACCACCCTTCACGTCGGCACCGTGACTCGGGCAAACAATGTCAAGGGTGGCTCCTCTCGGGAAGGACGTACGAAAAGTCATAGCGGGGCAGGGCGATGCTCGGAGTGGGGCCCGATTGCCCGCGATTTGATGGACTGCCCACGATCAATGTCATTAAAAACTCTGATGTGCTCAATCGCGGGCAACAAAGCCTCACGCCCGGACTCAACTCCCCTCGCGCCGTCAAATTCGAAATCCGAAATCCGAAATCCGAAATTTCCATCGCAGCCTCCAGTGACGTTCGAGTGCTCACACTGGAGAAACCTGCGGAAACGGCCAGCGCACGGCGGCGGTCCCAGACCCCTCACCCCTCACAAAAAATTCCCCCCACATCTCAAAATCCCGGAATATAATCCCCGATGCACAGTAAATGTAGGACAGAACCACTCGAGGAGGAGGCTGACCATGAGCGATTCGACGGAGCGTCCCGGCTACGAGCCCGAACTGACCCAACCCCCGACCCCGGCGCCGGCGGCAAAGTACAGCGCCGTGCAGCGGATGTGGATGATGTTCACATCGCCGGGGCAGGTCTTCGAAGATATCGGCGTCAAACCGACCTGGATCCTGCTCATAGCGGTCCTGGTCATTCTCGGGGTCGGGCTGCAGATCGTCAGCGGCCCCCACATCGATCAGGAAGCCACGTTGCGTACTCAACTCGGCGACCGCGCGGACGACATCACCGATGAGCAGATGGAACAGATGCTCGTCCCAGCCGAAAAAATCGCAAAGTTCGGGCCGATCTTCGCCCTGGTCATCGCACCCATTGTATGGGTCATCATGGCGGCGATCTTCCTGGTGATGCTCAAGATCGTCGGTTCGGAGATCGATTTCAAGACGACCCTGTCAACGGTGCTCCATGCCTATTGGCCTGCGACCGCCGTAGCACTGGTTCTCACAGGGGTGTTGGTGCAACGGGTCGGGAAGATGGCCCAACAAGACCTCGCCAACCTCGTCAAAGCCAACGTCGGAGCCTTCTTGTCCCCCGAAACGCCGGCCTGGCTGGCGTCGGCCGCCGGCACCATCAGCATCTTCAATATCTGGGTGGTCGTGCTCTTGATCATGGGCTTTGCCACCGTCGGCAAGATCTCGCGCGGCAAGGCTGCGGTTGCGGCCCTCGTGCCCTGGATCGCAATGATGGTGGTCAAAGCTGGCTTTGCACTGATCACCGGCTGACGCCGCCGAAACTGCAATACGCACTGGCCGAGAATCGGGTTCGGTCTGGAAGGTGAACATGAAGAAAGCGTTGATAGCCGTTGGCGCGCTGATCGTACTGGCTCTCGTGATCTGGGCCAGCCTGCGCGATTCCGGTCCTCGCGGAACCGAGGTCGAGGTCGAGGCGGCCGCAATCCGCACCGTGTCGTCCAGGGTCAAGGCCACCGGCGAGATCACTCCTGAGAAACGGGTCGACATCTCGGCCAAGGTGGTGGGGGAAATCATCGCCCTGCCGGTGGTGGAGGGCCAGGAAGTGAAGGCCGGCCAACTCCTGCTCGAGATCGAACGCGACCTCTACGAATCGGCCCGCAACCAGGCGCGGGCGGCGCTGCGTCAGGCCGAGGTCTCGGTGCGCCGCCAGGAGGTGCAGCTCGCCAACGCTCAGCTCAACCTGCGGCGCAGCAAGCAGCTCATCGACGACGGGCTGGTCAGCCAGCAGGCGTTGGACAGCACGCAGCTCGCGCTCGACACCGCCGAGGTCGAGCTCGAGGCCCAGCAGCAGGCGGTGGAGCAGTACCGCTCCGCCCTGCAGCGGACTCAGGATGATCTCGCGCGGACGACCATCCTCTCGCCGATGGACGGGACCATCATCCAGCTCAACGCCGAGCAGGGCGAGACCGTGGTCCCCGGCTCCACCAACCTCCCGGGGTCGGTCATCATGACGGTCGCGGACATGTCGGTGCTGCTCGCCGAGGTCGAGGTCAGCGAGGTGGACGTGGTCGACATCGCCCTCGGTCAAGGGTCCGAGGTGACTGTCGACGCCCTGGGCGCCGAACCGCAGGTGGGCCACGTGGTCGAGATCGCCACCTCGGGCCGGAAGGACCCGTCCCAGGGCACGATTCGATTCGCCGTCAAGGTGGCCCTCGACGACCCCGATCCCTCCTTGAGACCGGCGATGACCGCCAAGGTCGACATTCTGACAGCGACCAGCGCGGAAGCCGTCACGGTCCCCGTCCAGGCGGTGGTGAAACGGCGGCTCGATGCAGACGGCGAGGAGGTCAAAGGGACCAAGGCCAAAAGCGTTGACGAGGTCGATGTCGTCTACCTGATCGAGGACGGCAAGGCGGCCGTTCGCAAGGTGGTGATGGGTGTGTCCGACGTCCTCTACGTGGAGATCACCGATGGGCTGACCGCGGGCGACGAGGTCGTGATCGGCCCCTACCGCACGCTGAAGAAAATGAAACAGGGTGACGCGATCAAGATCGAAGAGAAGAAGACCGACGACGATGCCGGCGACGACGAGGAGTCCGGCGGCGTCGAGGTGACGGTCGACTGATGCTGATCTCGATCAAGGATCTGCGCAAGATTTACACCATGGGTGAAGTGGAGGTGCGCGCCCTCGATGGGGTCGACCTCGAGGTCGAGGCCGGCGAGTACCTGGCCATCATGGGCCCGTCGGGGTCCGGGAAGTCGACCTTGATGAACCTCATCGGGTGTCTCGACACCCCCACCTCGGGAGAGTACATCCTCAACCAACAGCAGGTGTCCGATCTCGACGACAGCGAGCTGGCGGCGATCCGCAACCACGAGATCGGTTTTGTCTTCCAGACCTTCAATCTGTTGTCGCGGGCCAGCGCACTGGCAAACGTGGAGCTGCCACTGATCTACGCCCGGGTGTCGGCCAAGGAACGCCATCAGCGGGCGCGCCTGGCGCTGGAAAAGGTCGGTCTCGGCGACCGCGCCAAACACCAACCCAACGAGCTCTCGGGCGGCCAACGGCAGCGGGTGGCGGTCGCGCGGGCGTTGATCAACGACCCGTCGATCCTGCTCGCCGACGAACCGACCGGCAACCTCGATTCGCGGACATCGGCCGAGATCATGGAGCTCTTCAACGAGCTCAACGCAGCCGGCAACACCCTGATCGTCGTCACCCACGAGGAGGACATCGCGGCCCACGCTCGACGCGTCGTCCGTCTTCTCGACGGCAAGATCGTGGAGGACACACGTTCACCGGGAACCGGGGCGGGCTCATGATCTGGGACAACCTGCTCATCGCGCTGCAGGCGATCCGCGCCAACAAGATGCGGTCGCTTCTGACGATGCTCGGCATCATCATCGGCGTCGCCGCCGTGATCGCCGTGGTGTCCATCGTCCAGGGTCTCGACTACGTGATCTCGACCCAGTTCGAGGGCGTCGGCGTCACCTACATCATGGTCTTCCCGCGCCACGATCAACAGGACCCCGACCTCGCCGGACGCGAGGTCACGCTGACCTACGACGACGGGCTTGCGATCATGGAACAGGCCTCCGGCATCAGCCTTTTCAACCCCGTGTTCTTCCGCGGCGAGCAGTCCCGATCCGGCAGCCGCAGGCACGCCACCATGCTGCTCGGCGTCGGGCCCTCCCACCAGGAGGTCTCGAATCACTGGGTGGGCCGGGGCCGGTTCTTCTCCGACCTCGATATCCAGCGGGCGGCGCGGGTGTGCATGGTCGGCCAGGAGGTCATCGACGAACTCGAGCTCGAGGAACCTGTTCTCGGTTCCGATCTCATCGTCGGCCAGTCGGCTTTCACCATCATCGGCATCATGGAACGCGAGGGCGAGATGTTCGGGCAGAGCCAGGACGACTTCGTCATCATCCCGATCACGACCGCCCGCGACATCTACGGCGTCGAGGCCTCGAAGCAGCTGCGACTCGACTTTCAGGCCGACAGCGCCGAAACCGTCGAAATGGCCAAGGACCAGATCAAGGAGATCCTGCGCGCTCGCCACCGGATCCCGGAGGGAGTGAAGAACGACTTCCAGGTGCTGCTCCAGGAAGAGCTGCTGGAGACCACCGGCGCCATTCTCGGCACCATCACCAGCGTGGTCGGCGGCATCGTCAGCATCGCGCTGTTGGTGGGCGGCATCGGGATCATGAACATCATGCTGGTGTCGGTCACCGAACGCACCCGTGAGATCGGGGTTCGCAAGGCGGTCGGCGCCCGCAAATCTGACATCTTAGTGCAGTTCCTCATCGAGGCGGTGACCATCTCGCTGGTCGGCGGTCTGATCGGCGTCCTCGGCGGGTGGGGTCTGGGCATCATCGGCGCCAAGGCCATTCCCGGGTTTCCGCCGGCGCACGTGCCTTTGTGGTCGATCGCGCTGGCATTCGGTTTCGCCGCACTGGTCGGGGTCTTCTTCGGCACCTACCCCGCCGCCAAGGCGGCGTCGCTCGATCCGATCGACGCGCTCAGACACGAGTAAGGCATCGCAATTTCGGATTTCGGATTTCGGATTTCGGATTTGGCGCGAGGAGACGCGATTCGAAACTCGAGGTTGGTTGCCCGCGGATAGGCGGTGGCGGGGCTCGGGGAAGGCGATTTCGGATTTCGGATTTCGGATTTCGGATTTGACGGCGCGAGAAACGCGTTCCAAACTCGAGGTTGGTTGCCCGCGAGTCGGCTGATGGTGGGACTCGATGAGTAAGTCGAATCTCGGATTTCGATTTGATAGGCCGAGTGCCATCAGGTAACTTCGTCGCACACCGCCTTCCCCCACGCCCTTCCCGCAAGGCTCGTTCGCCGCACATTGGGTGGGTAGCTGTGATGAAAATCCGAAATCCGAAATCCGAAATCCGAAATTCCTCAGTACGTGAACCTCCCGACAATCTGCTTGAGGCGTTGAGCCATCAGGGCGAGCTCGTCGGCCTGTTCGTGGGACGAGGTGGAGGCGATGGCGGTCTGCTGGACCGCGGCGGCGATGCCGGCGATGCGTTCGGCGATCTCCCCCGACCCGGTAGCGGCTTCGGTCACGCTGTGGGCGATCTCGGCGGTGGTGGCGGTCTGCTCCTCGACGCCGCTCGCGATCGTGGTCTGGATGTCGTGAATCTTACGGATGATGGCCGAGATCTCGGTGATCGCCTCACCGGCGTCACCGGTCTGCGCGCTGATGGCCGCCGCGGTGGCGCTGATCTGCTCGGTGGCCTGCGCCGTCTGGTTGGCGAGCTTCTTGACCTCGTCGGCCACCACCGCAAAGCCCCTGCCGGCCTCCCCGGCCCGCGCCGCCTCGATGGTCGCGTTGAGCGCCAGGAGGTTGGTCTGCTCCGCGATCGCGTAGATCACCTTGACGACATTGCCGATGGTGGTGCCGCTCGCGTCCAGCTGGTCGAACGTGATCTTGGTCTGGTCAGCGATCTCCACCGCCCGGTTCGCCACCTGGGCAGCCTCGGAAGCACTCGCAGCAATCTCCCGGGTGTTGGCGTTGAGCTCCTCGGTGGCAGTGGCCACCGACTGCACATTGGCATTGACCTGTTCGGCCGCCGCCGAGACCATGCTCGCCTGGGCCGAGGTCTCCTCGTTGGCGCTGGCGATCTGCTGGGAGAGGCTGCGCATTTCGTTGGACGAATCCATGAGGGTCTGCGACTGCTCGCCGATGTTCCGGATGTCGGTTTGAATGGCGCCGATGAACTGATTGAAGCTGTTGCCGAGCTGTCCGATCTCGTCGGCGGACCTGACCTCGACTCTTCGCGTCAGATCGGCGTTGCCTCCCGACGATGGCCTGGAAGCGTTCGAGCAGCTCGCGGATCGGCCGGGTGACGATGAGCCGGCTCACGAAAAGCGTGATCCCGCTGACCACCAGCAGCGTGAAGAGGGCCGCCAGGACAGTACTGATCGTGCTCGACCTGATGGGTGCCGACACCACCTCGGTCGGCAGGAGAACCCCCAGGGTCCAGCTGAATGCCGGCACCTCGGAGTGGATCGGAGCGAGGAAGACCACCCGGTCCTCGCCCTGCCACGTCAGTTTGCGGCGGCTCTTTTCGTTTCCTCCCAACACTGCACCGAGATCGGCGAATCCGGAGGTTTCGCTGAACTTTTCGTCGAGATCCTGAAGCAGGGTTTCGTTACCGACATCGGCCCCGGTGAAATAGATGATCTCCCCACGAGCATCGACCAGGAACGCCGTGCCCTGACCCTCGTATTGAACCTCCTCGACCAATGTGCCGACCGTCGTCAACAGCACGTCCATGCCGCCGACACCGAGCAGCCTCCCGTTCGGAAGGTAGACCGTGGTCTGGATGACGACGTTGACATCGCCGGTCACGAGATCCGCGGTCGGCGATGCCAGATAGAGACGGTCCTCACCCACCGCCTCGTGCCACCAGGGACGGTTCTTGACCAGGTAGCCCTCTTCCTCGACCCGTCCGGTCGGGATCTCGGGGATACGGTTGCAGAAGTACTCCTGGGTGTCGTCGTCGGCGAAGAAGACCGCCTGGATCGACGGATCCTTGTTGACGATGGCTTCAAAATACTCAATCACAGCGAGATAGTCCGGTTGAGCGGTCACCGGCGCCCTGAACTGGCGATAGCGGTCGAAGTACTCGAGCAGACCGGGGTCGAGGAGGAACGTCTGAACGACCTGTCCCCGTTCGGTAAAGAACCGCTCGATCTCTTCAGCCTTGACGTCGACGATCCGCTCGATTTCCGAATAGGTCTTTTCACGGGTGACGGTCGCGTTCCGCGTGACCGCGACCACCGCCAGAACGGTCATCGACACCGCGATCGCTCCGCCGACGAAGAACCTGAGTTTCTGCTGAATATCCAGGACCACAGATCACCTCTCAGCGTCTATTGCCTTCGACACGAGATGCCCTCACATCCTCCTCAAGTGTATCGTACGGACCGCGAACGTCCATCGACATGAGGTATTCTGGATGCGAGGGCCTCTCTGCCGTCCACCCTGGACGGAGAGTCGTGAAAAACCAACCGTCGGAGTGTGTGCATGGGGGGGATGGACTCGATCATCGCGGAATTCCTGGCCGAGAGTTTCGAAAACCTCGACCTCTTGGACCAGGACCTCGTCATCCTCGAAAAAAACCCCGACGACCCCGAGGTGTTTTCGCGCATTTTCCGCACCATCCACACAATCAAGGGGACCTGCGGTTTTCTAGCCTTTCAGAAACTGGAGGCGGTCTCCCACGCCGGAGAAAGCCTGCTCGCCCGCCTGCGCGACGGCACCTTGAAGCTGCGGCCCGAAATCACCACCGATCTCCTCGTGATGATCGACGCCGTCCGCACGATTCTCACGAAAATTGACCGCTCCGGAAACGAGGGAGACGACGGATACACCGACCTCATCGCCCGCCTCCAGGCATTTGAGGCCGCCGAAGAGGCCGCAAAAGAAGGGAATCCGGAAAAGGTCCCGGGCACTGCCGGAACGAAGGCGAAGGCCAGGAAGAAACCCGCTCCGACAAAGAAAACCGCGTCGCAAGCTATCCCGAAGAAGCCCGAAGCCGAGACGTCGAGCGCCAAGGCGCCTCCACCGGCGCCGCGAACGGAAGCACCGGGAGAAGACCCCCCCGGCGGTGCCGAAGGGCTGGAGCTGGCCTCCGTCCCCGCCGCCGCCGAGTCGAATATCCGGGTCGACGTGCGGGTGCTCGACCACCTGATGAACCTCGTCGGCGAGCTCGTCCTCGCGCGCAACCAGCTGGTCCAGAGGTTGGCAGGGGGCCAGGACGCCCGCTTGGCTGCGTCGTCGCAACGACTCGACAGCATCACCGGGGAGCTCCAGGAAGCGGTGATGCGCACCCGTATGCAGCCCATCAGCTCGATCTGGCAGAAACTCCCCCGTTTCGTCCGCGACCTCGCCCTCAATTTCGAAAAAGAGGTCGAGATCGAAATGGAGGGCGAGGAGACCGATCTCGACAAGTCGGTCATCGAGGCCATCAAGGGGTCGTTGCTCCATCTCGTCCGTAACGCGGTCGATCACGGCATCGAGGCTCCCGACATCCGCGAGTCACAGGGCAAACCGCGGGCCGGCACGCTCCGTCTCAGGG
This sequence comes from Candidatus Sulfomarinibacteraceae bacterium, assembly GCA_963714895.1. Classification (GTDB taxonomy): domain Bacteria; phylum Acidobacteriota; class Thermoanaerobaculia; order Thermoanaerobaculales; family Sulfomarinibacteraceae; genus Sulfomarinibacter. The sequence goes on along the minus strand of CAVQQC010000024.1, from coordinate 66,083 downwards.
CCCACCACGAGGGCGGCAACGTCGTCATCGAGGTGCGGGACGATGGTCGCGGTCTCGATCAGACGAAGATCCTCCAAAGGGCCGTCAAGGCCGGTTTCGTCGATCCGGCGGACGCCGAAGACCTCGACCCGCGCGAGATCAACGCCTTCGTATTTCGGCCGGGGTTCTCGACCGCCGCCAAGGTCACCAATATTTCCGGGCGTGGGGTGGGCCTCGACGTGGTACGGGCCAACATCGAGAGCCTCGGCGGCTCGATCGAGCTGAAATCGGAACCTGGGAAGTCGACCACCTTCAAGTTGAAGATCCCGCTCACCCTGGCGATTGTGACTGTCCTTCTGTCTTCGGCGGGGAGGCACCGGATCGCAATCCCGCAGGCGAGCGTCGTCGAGTTGGTTCGTTTGGACGGGTCCGGCGACAATCTGGGGATCGAAGACCTCAACGGGGTCCCGGTCTATCGTCTCAGAGGCAAGCTGCTGCCGCTGGTGTATCTCAACCGCGAGCTCGACATCACCCGCGAGGGCCCGCAGTCGTCGACCGTCAACGTCGTGGTGCTTCAGGGCGACGACCGGCAGATTCGGGCTGATCGTCGATTCCATCGAGGACTCCCAGGAGATCGTCGTCAAACCTCTCGGCCACATGCTCTCAGGAGTGCCCTTTGCCGGCGCCACGATTCTCGGCGACGGACAGATCGCTCTGATCCTGGATGTTTTCAGGCTCGGGCTCGCGGCAGGCGTGGTGTCCGAGACCCGCGCCCATTCCATCGCCTCCCAGGTCAGTTCGGCGGTCTCCGAACGGACGCACCGAACACGTCTCGTCGCCCTGCAGGGGCGCGGGGACGAACGGATGGCGATCGACTTCGACGCGGTCACGCGGCTCGAGCACTTTTCGAGAAACGCCATCGAATGGGTCGGCGACCGCCAGGTGGTCCAGTATGGTGACCGGATCCTGCAGCTCTTCGACCTCCAGAACGCCCTCCCCGAGCGCCGCCAGCAGGCGCGAGATTCGGTCGCCACCCTCGACGAGCAGACCGTGCCGGTGGTCGTTTGCACCGTCAACGGGCGGCTGGTGGGCCTGATCGCCCACCGGATCGTCGATATCGTTGAAGAGAGTCTGAAGGCCCGCAAAGCCGGCAGCCGCGCCGGGGTCAAGGCATGCGCCGTGATTCAGGACCGGGTGACCGAGATCCTCGATCTCGAAAAGGTCGTGCTGCTTTCAGACCCCGGCTTCTTTGAACGCGAGACGGAAGGGGTGTGAACCGTGTCGCTGCAATTCTGCACTTTTCACGTCGGCGACCTCATGCTCGGCATCGAGGTCTCCCAGATTCAGGAGGTGTTGCGCAACACCCCGGTCACCCCGGTCCCCAAGACACCACCGGCGATCAGCGGTCTCGTCAATCTCCGCGGCCAGATCGTCACCGCCATCGACCTGCGGACCCTGTTCGGGATCGACGTGGACGTTGTGGCCGATTCGCCAACCATGCTGATCCTCGATTCCGGAGCACAGCTCAGCAGTCTGGTGGTGGATGCTGTCGGCGAAGTCGTGGCGGTCGAGGCGGCGGATTTCGAGGAGCCGCCGGACACCCTGCGGGGCGAGTCACGAAAGCTGATCCGGGGCGCGTACAAACTCAAAGACAGGCTGCTTCTCATCCTGAACGTGGCGCACGCAACGAAGGCTGCCGCTGCGGAGAGTTCATGACGGTGTCACAGAACTCGACGGAGCACGGGGGGGACACGGTATGCGCGCACTCGTGATCGACGATTCCCGCGCCATGCGATCCATCCTGGCCGGCATCCTCGACGATCTCGAGTTCGAGGTCGAGCAGGCGGCGGATGCCGAAAAGGCGTACGAGGTTCTGCTTGCCGACCACGGTTTCGACCTCGCCCTCGTCGACTGGAACCTCCCCGCCATGAGCGGTCTCGACCTTGTCAGACTTCTTCGTCAGAAAACGGAGCTCGCGGGCATGCGATCTGATGATGGTCACCACCGAAACCGAGCTCGCTCGGGTCCGCGAAGCGCTCGAGGCGGGCGCCGACGAGTACATCATGAAGCCCTTCGACAAGGAGATGTTGCTGGAAAAGCTCATTCTCCTCGGCATCGGGGTATAGGCGGCCCGCCGGTGCAGCCCATTCGGACTCTGGTGGTGGACGATTCGGTCGTCGCACGGCGTGTGATCTCGGATATTTTCGCCGCCGAAAAGGATTTCGAGGTGGTCGGTACCGCGCCCAACGGCCGCCTCGCCTTGACCAAGATCGCCCGCCTCGAGCCCAACCTCGTCACCCTCGATATCGACATGCCCGAACTCGACGGCATCCAGACGCTGGCCGAGATCCGCAAGTCCTACCCCGGGGTCCGGGTCATCATGGTTTCGAACCTGACGCAGCGGGGCGCAGCGATCACCGTCGAGGCCCTTTTCCAGGGGGCGTCGGACTACGTGACGAAAGCCACGCGCACGTCCTCCCCCGAGGAGGCCCGCCGGTATCTTGGCGAGCAACTCCTACCGAAGGCCCGAGCCATCGTGATACCGGCGGCGGCGCGCGCCGGCGTCCCGCGGCCCCCGGCAGCGCCGACGGTCCGTCGCCGCAGTTCTGAGCCACCATCCCGGATCGTGGTGATCGGCTCGTCAACCGGGGGCCCCAACGCACTGACCGAGATCCTCTCCGGTCTCCCCGCCGACCTCGCCGCGCCGGTCGTGATCGTGCAACACCTGCCCGCCAATTTCACGCCGTTCCTTGCGAAACGCCTCGACGCCGCAGGGCCGCTGGTCGTTCACGAAGCTCAATCCGGAGACCGCTTGAGCCCCGGGCAGGTGTGGATCGCCCCCGGCGACCGCCACCTCGAGGTCCACGCGACCTCGAACGGGTTCGAGCTCTCGACCACCGACGCGCCTCCCGTCAACTCCTGCCGGCCGGCCGCCGACGTCCTCTTCAGAACGGCCGCCACCGCTTTCGGTGACGAAACTCTGGCCGTGGTCCTGACAGGCATGGGGCAGGACGGTCTCGCCGGGTGCCGGTCGATTCGTGAGGCGGGGGGCCAGATCGTCACCCAGGACAGGGAAACCTCGGTGGTGTGGGGGATGCCCGGTCAGGTGACGGGCGCCGGCCTCGCCGACGCAGTGCTGCCGGTGACCGAAATCAGCGCGGAGATCGTCCGCAGAGTGACGGCCTCCCGCCGGTGAACGGCCCGACCTTTCCCCCCGAGCAGCCACCGCTCACCCGGCTCGATTTCGAGTATGTCCGGTCGCTGGTGCGCAAGGAATCGGCGATCGTCCTCGACGACAGCAAGACCTACCTGGTCGTCTCACGCCTTTTGCCGGTGGCAAGGCACCACGGATTTGAAACGGTAGGGGCCCTGATATCGAATCTCCAGGCGACTGGGCAGGGAGTTCTCCACACCCTCACCGTCGAGGCGATTGCGACCACGGAGACCTCGTTTTTCAGGGACCTCCACCCGTTTGTCGCCCTCCGCGACGAAATCCTCCCCGAACTGATCCAGAAACGATCACAGTCCAGCAGGACCCTCAGTATCTGGTCGGCCGGTTGTTCGAGCGGTCAGGAGCCGCACAGCATCGCCATGATCCTGCGCGACCGTTTCTCCAACCTCGCCGGTTGGACGCTCCAGCTCAACGCCAGCGACCTCTCCAGCCAGATGGTGGAGCGCGCGAGCCTCGGGAACTACAGCCAGCTCGAGGTCAACCGCGGGCTGCCCGCCCCCTACCTCGTCCGCTTCTTCGACCAGATCGAAGACCGGTGGGTCCTCAAGGAGGACCTGCGAAAAATGTTCCGGTACTTTCAGCAGAACCTCACCCGGGAGTGGTCCTCGCTGCCGGCGATCGACGTGCTGCTGCTGCGCAACGTCTTGATCTACTTCGATGTCGCGACCCGGCGCAAGCTGCTCCGCCAGGTTCGGCGGCTGCTCCGGCCCGACGGCTATCTGTTGCTCGGTTCGGCCGAAACGACCCTCAACCTCGACGAGCTCTTCGATCGGGTCCGGGTCGGGCGGGCGGTCTTTTACCAGGTTGCGAAAGGTGGCGGCGGATGAGCCTGTCAACCGCGGATCTCGAACGCATCGTTCAAACGGTCTGGTCGACCCAACTCGGCCTCGACCTGAGCCCTGCTGATGCCTCCGGGCTCGCGGCCCCGTTGCGAGGCCTGGACACCGTGCGGGTGACGGTCTACTTCGTCGGCCAATTCAACGGACGGCTCGAACAACGGTGCTCACGCCACGTGTCCCTCAGCGCCGCCGCGGCCGCGTTCGCCGCCACTGGCAAGGACGTGGCGACCAGCGATATCCGCGACACGGCAGCCGAGATGGCCCACATGACCGCCGGCAATCTGAAGTCGATCCTCCCCGGGCGGTGCGAGGTCTCAACCCTCGAACCGGGCATGCCGTTCGAAGGCGAACGCGTCATCGCCGTGGCCGGTTTTACGTTCGAGGGCAAACCGCTGACAGTCGAGGTGATTCAGTCTTCCGGGTCGCCGGTCACGGATCGTTGATCACTCGCGGCAGCGGTCGCGTCTCGTAGTCGCCCGAACCCCGCACGGGCGGTTCGACCGTAGGCACCGCCACCGCCGGCACCAGGTGTTGCGGGGAGACCTCCCACGCCACGCTCGCGAACATCCGCTTCACGGACCCCAGGAGAAAGCTCCGGTCGGTCGCCGGGTTGTAGTCCCACTTCGTGCGATCGAGTTCCATGGCAAGGGTCTTCGCGTCCGGCTTCGGGTCTCTCATGCGTCCTCCCCGGTTGGCTCGTGCCCCTTGATCCGTTCCAACAGTGCGTGATCTTCCGACCGCGGCGTCGCGATCAGGAGCTTGGTCAAACGGTCCTCGGTGGCGATCACGAAGAGACACGATTCGCCGGGCTCGCGAGCGCACCGTACCTCGCGGGCCGCCAGGTGCCGGCCGGCGAGGTACGACAGGGTCGCGGCGTGGAAGCCCGAGAGGATCGAGCACGCCCCGCCCGCGGTGGCGGCAAAGATACCGGGGAACGGGCTCGCCTGGTGGCGGACGACCACGACACCCTGGTCGCGAAAACTGAGGTCGGCGTCGAACCGCCCGAGCCCGAAGACCCCGACCGAGGCCGACAGCAGTTCGAGGGCCATCTGCGATTCCATTTCACGCAGCGTCATCCTGTAGTCGCGTTGGACCATGTGCTCCAGGCGCATTGCGTGGCGCAGGCCCCACTTCTTGCCGAAACGTTGCAACAGCTCGTGATGGCGGTGGCTGAGGCTGCGGGCAAAGAGGTCCTCGAAGCCGTGCAGGAAGTCGTCGTTGGCCACCAGAAGGCGGTCCGCCCTCCCGTCCCGCAGCGTCCCCGTCACCGGATCGCGTTCGATATCCGGGCTCAAGGACCGCCTCTGGTCCCGCATGCGGTTGATGACGACCACGAAGCCGACCCCCGAAGCGGGCCGGACCACGGCGATGCGGACGATGTGCTTGACGTGGCCGACGCACAACACCTCGCGGCCGACGGCGAGGCCGCCGTACTGGATGGAGGCATCGGTCGCCTTTTCCATCAGTCTGCGTGGTCATCATCGCCAACTCGTTCGGCAGGATCTCCACCAACGACCTGCCCACCACGACCGCCGGGTCCACCCGGCCGATCCTCGGACCGAAGGCGGAAAACACATCCACCTGATTTTCGCCATCCAGGACGAGGCAGCCGACCGGCACCGGTTTGCCGGCCACGCCCGCACCTTCCTGGGTCTCTTCTTCGCGCTCTTCGGCGGTGGTCGAGGCGAGTCCCAGGGGTACGAGAAAGCCGTGGCTCTTCGAGTCGCTCCCGCCATGGGGCCACCAGTCTCGCCAACCGGCGGGCCGTAAAGCGCCAGGCCAGAGCGGTCTCCATCTGCTCGAAGAAGGTCGACACCAGCGTCGCGACCGCACCGACCATCTCGCCGTCCTCGACATCGGACGGCTCGACGTTCGCCAGCGCCGCGGCGCCCTCTTCGGTCACGGTGAACACGGCCAACGCGGGGTGAGCAGGTTCCAGCTCTTTCCTCAGACCCTCCAGGCGACTGCTGACCATCGAGGGATGCAGGTGGTTGAGGGTGTAGCCGGTGACGACGTTGAGCAACACCAACGACAGGTCGACGACCTCCGTGTCGACCGGCTCCACCACCGGGAGCTTGAAATTGACCGCACTTTCCTCGTCGAACCGCCGCATGGCCTCCAGCAGCAGTGACGACGGCGGCACCCGGAACGCCTCCGCCACATCCACGTCACCGAAGTTCGCCTCGAAGGTGCCGGTGCCCCAGACGGCGATGATGAAAACCGCCTCTTCGCCGCGGCACTCCCCCTCGATCTCGGCGTCGATCACGAACCCGTCCCTCATCCACACCGTGCCCTTGCTCTCGTCGTGGCGGAAGGTGACCGTGCCGCTGCGGCGGCCGGCCTCGGCCGTCTGCAACAGGTCGGGGACCGACAGCTGCGACAGCGAACCGAACAGCATCTGGTCCGAGCGGTGTTTTTCGATGGCGAGCTTGGTGGTGAGGGCGACCTCTTCACCGTCGTAAGGCGGGTAGACGACGCTCAGCAGCCCCATCCGGAGGGCGCGCCGACGCTCCTCGCTTTCGCTGGAAGCCACAACCACCAGGGGAATCTGCTCCATCAGGGGATTCGATTGGAAGAGGGCGATCAACATCGAATCGCCGCTGGCGACATCGCCGAGAGGTGTGAGGATCGCGTCCGGAATCATGAACTGGCGGTCGGAGGTGATGGCATCCACCTCGCCGACCGACGACATGTTGACGACCTCGTAGTCCGCAGCCTGAAGTCCCCCCCGGAGCGCCTCCGCAACGGCGGGCTCAGGGTGAACGACATAGACGAGGTCCCCGCTCATCCGAATGTCTTCACCCGGGTCGAAGGCCGCATCACCATAGGAAGACCTGAACGTCGAAGCCCTGCTCACCGGCGATCACGTTGGCGCAGAATGCCGACGACTCGTCGGTCGCCGGGTCGTCGCCCGCGGTCGAAAACGGAGGCTCCGGCCGGAGTCTGAACCCGAGCGCTTCGAGGCGGGTGCACGCGTTGCCGCCGATGATATTGACGCACTCGCAGACGGCATCGATCGTGACCTCGGTCTCGGCCTCGAGCGGCATCCCGATCAGACCCTCGGCAACCAGCTGAGCCACCTCCGGCGGCAGATCGAGGACGATGACGATCTCCCGGTCGCCGACCAGCTTCATGCCGTAACGACGGCGTCCCGGACGAAGTCGCCCTGCGCCCTCGGAAAAGGAGCCGAGTTTGATCGGGAGATTTGTCAGCCTTCCGAGGTGAAAGACGGTCAGCTCGACCACCGATCTGACCAACTCAGGATTCGGACAGGATTCGAAATCGGCAGCCAACTTTCTGTCGGCCTCGCGTTGAACCTCCTGGAACTCGGCCAGACGCCCCTCCACCTCGTCCCGGGTGAGGTGACCGCCGGCCACCAGGGCCGCGCCGATCCGAACCCAATCAGACCGCTGGATCTCGGTCAATTCGTCGATCTGTTCGCGGTTGATCAGCCCCGACTCGAGACACAGGGTCTCCAGGTCCGCGTCCGACGTGCGGTACCGCACCTGGATCGTCGCGTTCTGTTTCTCCGACAGATAGCCCTTGCGCACCGCGAGCTCGGACAGAGAGAGATTCGAACGCCGTTGCAGCTCGATGGCGTCGATCAGAGCTTCGCGGCTGATCGCGCCCTTGGAGAGGAGGTACTGGCCGAAAAACATTGCGCCCATAACTACCTCACGCCGCCTTCGTCAAATCGCGCATGAACTGGATGAAGTCGTCCTTGGTGAACGGTTTCTGGAGAAAGCTCCTGGCGCCGGTCGTCAGACATTCGTGGACCGCCTCTTCGGTCCCCAATGACGAAACGATGACCACGAACGCGTCCGGGTCGATGGCGAGGATTCTCGACAGGGTCTCGACCCCCGACGGCCCCGGCATGATCAGATCCAGGAGAACGATGTCGGGCCGCACCTCGGCAAACCGCTCGACTGCCGCCCGGCCGTCCCGTTCCGAAGCGACGACCTCGAACTCCGAATCCTCGAGATAGGCCGCGATGATCGTCAGGATCGCGGCCGAGTCGTCTACCGTCATGACCCGCCAGTTGGTCATTGCACCTCTCCCCTGCCGTCACTCAAACCGCCGGTGAGCGCCGAAAGCGTCTGCTGGACGCTGCGCAGCTTCTCCTTGAGTATATTCTTTTCGATCGCCAGACCCGCTTCGATGGCCAGCAGCTCGAGACCGTGGATCGAGGTGATGGGATGTCCGCCCGGGAGATTGTCGCCGTACAACAGGACCGCGACCTTGCCGTCGACGATGATCGGCGTGACCACGACCTCCGGTGGAATCACGCCGCCGAGCTGATCGACGAGGTAGTTGTTCCAGGGACACTGTTCGAGACGTCCGTGATAGGTCGTCTTCCGTTCGATGACGTCGCGAAAGACCGACGGTTCGTCGCTCGGGATGTGGATGTGGCGGATGCGGTTGGTCACGTTGGGCGTGTCGTCGTTGCTTCTGCCGACGCCGAACTGGCCGAGACCCGTGATGCCCCGCTGCGACACGCCGACCAATACCCCGCGATTGAGAATCCGGGTCGCGTATCTGAGGGTGAGAAGAGCGATTTCGGAGGTGGTGGCCGACGGCCGGCGTTGAATCTCGGTCATCATGCTGCGCAGTTCGGCGAGTTCCGACGGCCACTCTCTGACCTCGTCGAACGGCATGCTCTCGTCGATCACCGCTCCCGGCTCCAGAATGTGGTCAAGCAGCTCGCGGATTGCGCTCTCGGAACTCTGGCTTCCCCTTTTCCTCTCCGTCACCGCTGGCCGCACGGTGCCGCCTCCGCCGATCGAATCCACCCGGTTCATCAGATCGAGGATGAAGGGGTCGATATTGACGACCTCGGTGAGTTTTGCCTCTTCGTCGAAGTACTCGTCGTCCGTTTCGCTGTCGACGTCAACGAACTTGAAGCTGAAATAACCGGTGTCCCAGGTGAGAAACTCCTGCGCGATCTCCTCGAGCTGTTGGCGCAGCGCGCGCTGGAGCGCCTCGTAGGTCGTCGCGCCCATGTCGACCAGGATGGTGCCGAGCTTCTTGCGTTTCGGGGCCATGCGCTGGGTCGCGACCGCGGCATCGAGGGCCTCGTGAGTGATCAGCTTGCGTTCGACCAGCAGCTCGCCCACCGACGGCGCGGAGTAGCCGTTGGCCCCGTGGAAGATCTTGCCTCTGTTGAAGAGAAAGACACCGGTCGTGTCCCCGCGGCTGAGGGTCAGTTTGCCGGACTTCCGGAACAACGCCAGTAACTGCAGGAGTTCGGCGAGCCGCAGGTCCTCGAGACAGCCGACGAATGCCATCGTTCAGCTCCGACCCGGCTCCGTGCCGTGTGTGATGATTCCGCCCCGAACCGACATTGTGTCCCTCCAGTTTGATCTGTCCTGGGGTGCCGGTTGCCGCCCTGCTGCGTCGCTGCTGCTTGCCGCGCCACATGGACGGCCGCCCCCGCAGCCTTAGACAGCAAGAAGAGTGCCAGGATCCGGTCCCACTCCCATGATATCCGACGGGTGGAAAAATCCCGTTTTGATACAGGTTCGGGTGCATAGGGAGGGGTTTGCAGCGTCGCCGCCACGGGCCGGCGGCGGCGGTCAGAAGTAGGGTGGGCCTTGGCCCACCTTCAGAATCGCCACTGAAGGTGGGCCAAGGCCCACCCTACGTCGGACCCACGAACCGAGATGAATCGTCCGCTTCCCAATAGGAGGAGTGGGAATGGTTCGAAGGGTCAGGACCGAGATCAAAAAAACGCACCCTCAGCGCCCAAGGAAGCTCGGAATTCACAAGAGGGCTGGGTGGAAAATCCGAAATCCGAAATCCGAAATCCGAAATTCTAATTCCGAATTCCGAATTGAGCTTCCTACCGTGCCTCGGCGGCCACCAGCTGCATGGCGCGTTCGATGGGGATCCGCACGACGCCGTCGGCCTCGCTGACCCAGGCGTAGCTGGTGAGCAGCTCGAGTTGGCCTGCGTCGAGCTGCTGGAGCGCCTGGTTGGGCTGGGACCAGACCTTTTTCTCCAACTCGGCCTGTTCCGCGTCGAAGAAATACGCCTGCAGGACGACGATGATCACGAACAGCAGGATCGCGGAGATGATGCCAACCACTGCCGAAGCGGCAACATTCGGATCGTCATAACGCATGAAAACTCCAGTTTTGAGTTTTGAGTTTTGAGTTTTGAGTTTCCCGCCACCCCCCCGCGGTCTTCACGCGATCACGAACGGACAACTCAAAACTCAAAACTAAGAACTCACAACTCATCGTTAGGCGCTCTCGAAGACCAGCGACTCTTCGAGGCGCGGGTCCTTTTCGGCGATGGCCGAGTGTCTGCTGAGGCGCCATATCACGGCCGCCGACCACACTCCGTTCATGCCGAGGAAGCACAGGATGTCGAGAAGGCCGAAGCGCGCGATGCCGGGGCTGAACTCCGGAATCACCAGCCAGTACATATCGACCCAGCCCATGACGGCGACAAAACCGCCGGTGATGGCAAGCAGGAATGGCCGCCTCTTGATGAACCGCGACACCAGAAGCAGAAAGGGCACCACGAAGTGGCCGAAAATCAGGAGCAGGCTGACCGTCGTCCACTCGCCGGTCTGGCGTTTGAGAAACCACTCGGTCTCCTCGGGGACGTTGGCGTACCAGATCAGCATGTACTGGGAAAAGGCGATGTAGGCCCAGAAGACCACGAAGGCGAACAACAGCTTGCCGAAGTCGTGGTAGTGCTCGACGGTGATGGCGTTTTTCAGAATGCCCCGCCATCTGCAGGGCCCACAGGATCTTCGGCAACACCGCAAAAAAGGCCACGACCGAAGCGGCGAAGTAGTAGACCCCGAAGATGGTCGAAAACCAGTGCGGGTCGAGCGACATCAGCAGGTCGAACGCCGCGAAGTTCAGGCTCAGGGCAAAGAGGACCATGCCCGGCGCACTCAGGCGCTCCATCCGCAGGGTGAGTGCGGGGTCGCCGCTTGCGTCCTGAGCCACCGACGTGCGGTAGAGGAAGGTCGCCATCGCACCCCAGATCAGGAAGTAGATGGCGAGGCGGATCATGAAGAAGGTCGGGTTGAGAAAGCCCGTCTTCCCCGCAAGCAGGGGGTCGTGGGCCACGGCAGCGGCGTCGGACCAGTGGTAGAGATGGTGCATGCCGAGAACCACCGGGGATGGCGAGAACCGCCATCAGCCACACATTGGCCGCGATCGCTTCGGCCACCCGCCGCGCCACCACACTCCAGCCCGGCCCTGGTGCAGTGTTCGAGAAGGACGAAGAACAGACCGCCCAGCGAGATGCTGAGGAAGAACGCAAAACTCACCAGATAGGTCTCGAGCAGGTGGTCCATGCCGTGTTCGGTGGCGCGCGCCAGAATCAACGACCCGCCGATACCGACCGCTGCCAGGATCGCGCAAATGACCAGTGCGGGACGCGCGACACCGTTGAGGCGTCGGGTCTCGGTGGTGATGTCCAATACTTTGCCCTGCATGTGGCCCCCGCTATCGCAGCTGCGCCCGAATGTCTTCGGGGACGTCGTCGGTCGTGGCGTTCTGGCTCCGCTGCAGCGCCCTCAGGTAGGCGACGACTGCCCACCGATCCTCAACCGGGATCTGCGGACCGTAGGCCGGCATGTTGCGGATTCCATTCGAGATCGTGTTGAACAGGTGGCCCGCTTCACGTTGACGGATGAGGTCGGTGTGAAAGGAGGTCGGTGGCGTCCACGTGCCCTCCTGGAGCGCGTCGGCCCGTTTGGCGACCATTCCGTCGCCGAAGCCCGCGAGACCGTGGCACGGAGAGCAGTAAATGTCGTAACGCTGCCGGCCGACCTGCAGCAGGTTTGCATCCACCGTCACCGGGATCTCCACGACCCAGTCCTCACCCACCCTGCCGGTCATGACAGCCGCATCGCCGGTAACTTCACCTCGTGCGACCGCACCCGCGACCGGAGGACGCATGGCCCTGCGATCCGCAAACAACGCGTTGCGGCTCTGGGTCTTGTACTTGGGTTGGTTGTCCATATCGGGGACGATGTGGATGCGCGGTTTCGAAGACGTGGTGACGCGGGCACGCATGATCAGCGCCAGCGGCACCCACGACAGTACGACCAGAATCACAACCGTAAACAGGAGCCAGCGGGGCAGTTTCATACGACGTCCTCGACTTCCTCGACCGGCCGCCCCGAGATCGACTCGAGCAGCTCGCGGGTCGACTCAGCAGTCGAAGAGGGGGTCCTCGGCCTCGATGGAAATGAAGAAATGGTCATCGGTCGCCCGTTTGAAGGCGCGGCTCCGGAACAGCGGATGGTAGAGCCGCGGCAGCCCGTTGAGGGCCAGCATCCCGACCAGCGCGCTGAGGGCGGCAAACAGAATCGTCGTCTCGAAGGCCACCGGGATGTTCGCCGGCAGGCTGAACAGCGGTTTCGCCGCTGATCAGAAACGGGTAGTCGACGGCGTTGGTCCACCACTGCAGGAGGATGCCCGCGGTGGTTCCGGTCAGACCGCCGGCAAACACGATATAGGGCAGGATCGTCTTTTTGACGCCCATGGCCGCATCGAGCCCGTGGATCACGAAGGGCGTGTGGGCGTCCCACCGTGGTGTAGCCGGCGTCGCGGACCTGGCGGGCGCCGGCGAGCAGCTCGTCCACCTTGTCGAACTGAGCCAGATAGCCGTAGAGCACCGTGCTCTCGCCGCCGGTCGTGGTCTGATCCTTCATCACACCACCTCCACACCGGCGATATCGCCGTGGTAGTCGCCGTGGCCGCGGTGGCCCGGACGGTCGAGGTGGGCCTGCGGCATCACGCCCTTGACCTCCGCCATGCCGATCAACGGCAGGAAGCGGATGAACAACAGGAACAGGGTGAAGAACAGCCCGAAGCTGCCGACGAAGGTCAGGACGTCGATCGCGGTCGGCCGGTAGTAGCCCCAACTGGTCGGCAGGTAGTCCCGGCTCAGAGAGCTGACCACGATCACGAACCGCTCGAACCACATACCGACGTTGATCAGCACCGAGGCGATCCACAAGATCAGCGTGTTGTTCCGCAGCTTGCGGAACCAGAAGATCTGCGGCACGACGACGTTGCAGGTCACCATGGTCCAGTAGGCCCACGCGTACGGGCCGAAGGCGCGGTTGAGGAAGGTGAAGGCCTCGAACTGGTTGCCGCTGTACCAGGCGACGAAGAACTCGGTCGAGTACGCGAGACCCACCATCATGCCCGTCGCCAACATGATCTTGGCCATGTTCTCGAGGTGGCGCTTGGTGATGATCTCCTCGAGGTGGAAGAGCTTGCGGGTGGGGATGATCAGCGTCGTGACCATCGCGAACCCGGAGAAGATGGCGCCGGCGACGAAGTACGGCGGGAAGATCGTGGTGTGCCACCCGGGCATGATCGAGACCGCGAAGTCGAAGCTCACCACCGAGTGCACCGACAGCACGAGCGGAGTGGCGAGGGACGCGAGCAGCAGGTAGGCGAACTCGAAGCGGTGCCAGTGCCGGTTGGACGAACGCCAACCCAGGCTCAGGAACCCGTAGATGTAGTAGCGGAGGCGGGTCGTGGCACGGTCGCGGATGGAGGCGAGATCGGGGATCATCCCCATGTACCAGAAGAGCAGCGAGACCGTGGCGTAGGTGCCGACGGCGAACACGTCCCACAACAACGGCGACCGGAAGTTCGGCCACATCAGCATCTGGTTGGGAATCGGGAACAGCCAGTAGGCGAACCAGATCCGGCCGACGTGGATGCCGGGGAAGATCCCGGCGCAGACCACCGCGAAGATGGTCATCGCCTCGGCAAAGCGGTTGATGCTGGTGCGCCATCGTTGCCGCAACAGAAAGAGAATGGCCGAGATCAGGGTGCCGGCGTGGCCGATGCCGACCCAGAACACGAAGTTGACGATGGCGTAGCCCCAGCCCACGGGAACGTTCAAACCCCACACCCCGATACCGGTGGTGATCAGGTATCCGATCATGGCGAAGAGGACCAGGGTCAAACTCGAAGAGATCGCAAAGGCGACCCACCACATTCTTGGCGTCCTGGGCATCTCGACGATGCCGCAGACCTTGTCGGTGACCGAGTGGAAATCGTTGTCGCCCACCACCAGCCGTGCGCGGACCGCAGGATCGTCGCCGGTGTTGTCGAGGTAGTTCAGCGAATCGATGTGAGTCGTGCTCATGATGTTCAGACCGACTCCTTCCCGTGATTCTCGGTCTCGGCGTGCGAGGGGCCGTGGCCCGCTTCGCCGCCGCCATCCGCCGTATTCGTCAGCCGCGCGAGGTAGTGGGTGCGGGGCCGGATGTTGAGTTCGGCCAGAGTGGCGTACGAGCGGTGGTCCTCACGGGAGCTCGACACTCTGCTCTTCGGGTCGTTGAGGTTGCCGAAGGTGATGGCCCTCGTCGGGCAGGTCTGCGCGCACGCGGGCGTGATCTCGCCGTCCGCGATCGGGCGGTTGTCGTTGCGGGCTTGAATGCGGACCGCCTCGATCCGTTGCACGCAGAAGGTGCACTTCTCCATGACGCCGCGCGACCGGACCGTGACCTCAGGGTTGAACTGCATCTTGGTGGTGTCGGCCAGTTCCTTGTGGTAGTTGAAGAAGTTGAATCGGCGAACCTTGAACGGGCAGTTGTTGGAGCAGTAGCGGGTCCCGACGCAGCGGTTGTAGATCATCGCGTTGAGCCCGTCGGTGGTGTGCTGGGTGGCGGCCACCGGACACACCTGCTCGCACGGCGCGTTCTCACACTGCACGCAGGTCATCGGCTGGAAGACCACTTCGGCGCTGTCGATCTCGTCGATCGGGATATCGGGGTCGGTCTTGAAGTACCGATCCAGCCGGATCCAGTGCATCTCACGTTGGTTGAGGACCTGTTCGCGACCGACCACCGGGATGTTGTTCTCGGCCTGGCAGGCGACGATGCAGGCGTTGCAGCCGATGCAGGTGTTGAGGTCGATGGCCATGCCCCACTGCTCGCCCTCGTACTCGTGGTCCTTCCACAGCGAGATCAGCGGCGGGTGGTGGTCGTGCTCGTGGATGATGTCGGGATTGGCCAGGTAGGCGTCGAGGGACGCCTCTCGCACCAGGTCCTCGACGCGGAGATTGCGTTCGTTGAAACCGATGGTGTCGATGACGAAGTGGTCCTGGGTGGTGGCGAGCGCCCAGTGGCGCCCGGTGCCCCGAACACTCACGCCCCGAACTCGGTGGGGCGCGGCGACGGTGCGCAGCGGGTTGGCGTCGACACCGACCCCGGTGCCCACCTGACCGGCCGCCGTGCGGCCGTAGCCCATCGCCACGCTGACGCTGTTGCCGGCCTGCCCCGGCACGACGTAGGTCGGAAACTCCGCTGTTGCCCCGTTGGCTTCGACGACAACCACCTCACCGTCGCTGACGCCGAGCTCGCGCGCGGTCGCCGGCGATATCAGGAGAGGGTTGTCCCAGGTCACCTTGGTGATCGCGTCGGGGAGCTCCTGCAGCCAGCCGTTGTTGGCATAGCGGCCGTCGAGGACCTTGGCGTCACCCATCACCACCAGCTCGAGCCGTTCAGCTGTCGGTGCACTCGCATCGAGCTCGGCGCGAAGACCGTCGACCGCGCCGGCGAGGGCCGACGGCGAAGGTCTCGGAGTGGTCTTCTGCCACGCCGTACCTTCGATCACGCCATCGTGCAGCGCTTGCCGCCAGTCGGTGTCGGAGAGCCCTTCGGGACGGGTCCCGTCCAGGGTGTTTCGAACGAGGTCGCGCCCTGAAACCGTTGCGCCGCCACCGGCCAGCGCCACGATCTCGATCGCGGAACGGCCGCCATACAACGGCTCGATCAGAGGCTGCCGCAGGGTCATCGTTCCATCCCAGGCGGCGCCGTCGCCCCACGACTCCAGCGTGTGGGCGCAGGGAAGGTGCCACGAACACCGCTGCGACGTCTCGTCGTCGTAGAGACTGAGGTGGATGGTGGCGGGGACCTTTGCCAGGAGGTCCGCAAACCCGAGGTCCGCGGGGGCGTTGTACGCCGGGTTGCCACCGAGAATCAGCAGGGTCTCGATCTCGCCGTTCCCCATCCTCGCTGCAAGCTCGGAGATCGCGGCGAGGTGTGACGGGCGCTCCGGGTCCGGCGCCGCCGTGTAGCTGAGGGTGTTGCCGACCGCATCCAGGGCGTGATTGAGGACTGCCGCCAGAGCGTGGACCGCCGGCGCCTGGCGCGGTCCGACGAGGATCAGGCTGCGGCCGCGGTTGGCGACCAGGTCCTGCGCCAGCGAGGTGACGAAACGCGCCTCGGACTCCGGCCCAGCCGAGTGGACCGAGCCCGCGAAACCCGCGGCCGCCTCCGGCAGGACGACATGGTGCTCTGCCACCAAGAGGTTGGCGATCTGGGCCAGCACGGCCGGCACCCGGCTCGAGGCCACCGCCACGCGGTCGTCCGCTCGAACTCCGGTCAGGCTGTAGCTGCTCTCAACCACATAGAGCCGTGCGCCGGCACCCGACTGCGGGTCCCTCGCGGCGGCAAACTCGCGTGCGAGTCGCAGCGACGCCGGGTGGTCGAAGAGCGGGTCGGCGTCGAAACACGCCACCACCGCCGCGTTCGTGAGTTCAGGATGGACGCGAAGCGCCGAGGAGAAGACGAGGCTTGCGCCCTCGCGTTCGTTGTCCCGCGACAGGGGCTCGTACTCATACCACCGCGCCTGAGGGCGGTCGCCGAGAAACGACTCCCGCAACCGCGCCTGAGTCGGCGACGACGACTCTTCAGACAAGACTGCGATGCCCGAGCCGTCAGAAGAGAATCTCTCGGCCGCAAAGGTCTCGAAGTCGGCCCAGGTCTTGACGAACTCCTGACCGTTTTCGCGCAACAACAGGCGCCGGCTGCGGTCGGGGTCGTAAAGCTGCAGCACCTGGGCCTGCGCCACGGCGCTGAGCGCACCGAGGCTGTCCGGGTGGAGTTCGTTGCCCTCGGCCTTGATGGGTCTGCCGTCGAAGGAGGTCACCAACATCCCGAGCGCGGCACCGCCGATCTCCATCGACGTCGCGAAGTGCTGCGGCACCCCCGGCACCCGACTCTCCGGCCGGTGAGCAAAGGGCACGATCTCTTCCTCGGGCCACCGGCACGCAGTCAGCCCGGCCATCGCCAGCGACGCGCCCATCACCCTGAGGAACTGACGCCGGGTTGCCGGCGGCAATTGATCGAATTCGTCGTTGGGAAACTCGCGCCGCACCGCCTCGGCAAACTCCGGTGTGCGGGAAAGCTCGTCCAGACTCCGCCAGTAGGTCGCCCCTGTGGGTTTCATCGGTGACATGTGTTGCAATCCGTCGGTGGGTTGATGTTGTTGGTCTCGCGGAGCCGGCGACCGAGGACCGTCTGGTCCTCCATCGGCACCCAGTCGAGCTGGGTGACGAACTCATTGGGCCGCAAATGAGGCTCCGGGTTGCGGTGGCAGTCCAGGCACCATCCCATGCTGAGAGGTTTGACCTGGGTCACCACCTCCATTGTGTCGATACGGCCGTGACACGACACGCACCCGACCCCGCGCCGCACGTGCGCGCTGTGGTTGAAATAGACGTAATCAGGCAGATCGTGGACCCGGATCCACTCCACCGGCATCCCGGTGGAATAGCTCTCGAGGATCGGGATCAACTTTTCGGAAGTGGCGCGCACCGTCTTGTGGCAGTTCATGCAGGTCTGGGTCGGGGGGACGGTCGCCGCGGCCGTGTGCTCGACGGCGGTGTGGCAGTAGCGGCAGTCCATTCCCAGCTGTCCGACGTGGAGGGCGTGGCTGTATGGCACCGGCTGCACCGGTCGATAGCCGACGTCGGTCGCCACCGGCGAAAAACCGAAGGCCACGACCACCGTCGCATACAGCAGTCCACCCACCGCGCCAACGGCAACGGCGGGTCGCAATACCCACGTCCATTTTGGGAAAATGAAGATATGATTGGACTTGTCTTCATTCATGAGAACGAATCCTAACTTCACACGGGTCAGAAGTCAAGTTGATCAGACGAGGTAGAATACCCCGATGCGACATACACCCATCGACCTTCGATCGGACACGGTAACACAACCTACACGGGCCATGCGACGGGCCATGGCCGCGGCTGACGTCGGTGACGATGTCTACGGCGAAGATCCCACGATCAACCGCCTCGAGGAACGATCCGCCAAGCTTCTCGGCCGCCAGGCCGCGGTGTTCGTTCCGACGGGGACGATGGGGAATCAGATCGCGATTCACGTCCACACCCATCCCGGAACCGAGGTCGTGGCGGAAGCCGGCGCTCACATCTTCAATTTCGAAATGGGCGCGATGGCGGCACTCTCCGGGACCCTGCCGCGGCCGATCCGGACGGCGGACGGGATCCTCACTCCCCAACAGGTCGAGGCGGCGATTCAGCCTCCGGCGGGCTACCGGACTCAGACCTCGCTGGTGGTTCTGGAAAACAGCCACAACCTTGCCGGCGGGCGGGTGACGCCGCCCGGTCGGATGGCGGAGCTGATCGCGGTCGCCAAACGGCACGGGTTGCCGGTTCACCTCGACGGCGCCCGGATCCACAACGCGGCGGCAGCTCTGGGGATCCCTGCCGCTGATCTGGCGGCGGGTTGCGACACCGTGATGTTCTGCCTCTCCAAGGGGCTCGGGGCGCCGGTCGGCTCGGTGCTGGTCGGCGACGCCGACACCATTTCCGAGGCGCGCAGGGTGCGCAAGATGTTCGGCGGCGGGATGCGGCAGGCCGGCATCATCGCGGCCGCGGGCCTGGTCGCGCTCGATGAGGTTCTCCCCAGACTCGCCGAGGACAACCAACGGGCGCGTCGATTGGCCGATGGACTGGCCGCTCTGCCCGCAGTCGTTCTCGACCCCGAAACAGTCGAAACGAACATCGTCTTCTTCTCGCTCTCTGAAGATTCGCCGTTGGACGCCAAGGGACTCGCGGCCCGGCTCTCCGAAGAGGGCGTCCTTTGTCATCCGTTAGGCGCCGACAGCATCCGAATGGTGACGCACTACCACATCACCGATGAGGACATCGAGCGGGCGGTAGAGGTGACGGAGAAGGTACTCGCGAGCTGAATTTCGGATTTCGGATTTCGGATTTCGGATTTTCATCGCAATATCCGACCGGGAGTGCGGATACGAGCCACGTGCGGCGGAGGTGCCTGAAACGTTGAACGTTGAAACGTTTGAACGTTAGGCTCATCCGGAAAGACGTGCGATCGCAGGATTGCCAAACGCGAGCTCCGAAGGAGCGACAGGCTGTAGCCTGGGGCGTAAGCCCCAGGAACGCGGGGGCAAATAGTCCTCCAAGCCGCGGAGCGGCGACAGTTGTTCAACATCGACAAGAAAAACCCCGTCGCGGCCCGGATCTGTCGCCCTCTCCGGGGCTCGGATCAATTGATGAACCGAAGTCCCCCGGGGCTCGCGCCCCGGGCTATTTTCTTTCGCCGCTCCGCGGCTCAGGTCAGAATCCGATGGTAGTGACAGCTGACGATTTTCGTCGTCGAAAACTCTCTATCTCACGGAATCCCGGATGAACCGAACGTTCTAACGTTTGAACGTTAGGACGTATCTCTCGGGAAGCGCCTGTTGATAAGGCCTGCGTGCGGCGGAGGTGCCATTTGTCTCATTGTTTGGACTCGACCTCTCCGGAGAGGAAGAACGTTCGGGCAAACAATGTGACGGGTGGCACCTCTCGGGATCGACGCCCGAACAGTCAAACCACGAGCAAGGACCCTGAAAGGAAATCAGGCATCACCACTCACCGCGGCCGGCGTGACTCGAGTTCTTCTCTGAGTTCGGGGATGTCGAGGTCGGCGGTTGACGCGAGACGCCACCCGGGCTGTTCCTTCCGCCACACCAGGACCGCCGTGCACGGTTCGGCGCTGCTGCCGACGATGTTCTCCCTGGTCCCGTCGGAGCGCCCGCTGACCACGAACTCGAGACCCACCCGCACCTCGTCGTCGGAGGCTGCCACCTGGCCGAATACGAGGTCGACATCGAGATCGTCGTATTCATCCATCACCCGGTGCAGATTGCCGCCCAGGGTCTCGTAGTCGAACCCCCACTGGTCGGAGTAGCGGCGGGACACAGCCGCCATGACGCCGAGGATGCTCTCCTCCTCGAACGCCTCGACGGTTGCCAGCACCTTGCGTTTGACCACCTCACCGGGCGAGAAATAGTGGCGCAGCCAGAGGCCGCAGGCGACCGCCACGACAGCCAATACCAGGAGTGTCATAGTTTTCGGTTTCATGATCCGAATTCTAACCTGCACTTTCCCCGCCCCGTCCAGGAACAGGAAGCATTCTCATATTGGTACATCTTCGCCGAGAGCTCCGTCTCAACCCCGCGCTCAGATATGGCACCTCCCTTGCACAGCGGCATGCTCCTGGGGGCGGTTCCACAATCGAGCCGCCAGACAAACCAGCAAGGAGCACGATATGAAAGTACGCATCATGATCCTGGCGGTGATCGGTCTTGCGGTGGCGGCAGGACCGGCTGTCGGCCAACAGATAACCGACAGTGTTCAGGTCCACGGCTTCGCCGGCTGGGGCTTCGGACAGACCGACGGCAACGCCTACCAGTACGGGACGGAAGACGGGAGATACGACAATGTCAACTTCTCCCTCAACCTCAACGCGACTCTGGGCGAGCGGCTGATGATCGCCGCCCAGGCCGAGTGGGTCATGGAAGGGTCCGAATCCGTCACCGACCTCGACTACGTCTTTGCGCAGTGGCGGCTTTCGAACTCGCTGTTTCTCCGTATCGGGCAGGTTCAACAGCCGTTCGGGATCTACACCGAGATCTACGACGTCGGGACGTTGCGTCCGTTTCTGGCGCTGCCGCAGGGCGTCTACGGGCCGTCGGGCTTTGTCGCCGAATCCTATCTCGGTGGCGGGCTCACCGGCGAGTATTTCGCGAATTCGAACTGGTCGATCGCCTACGATTTCTACGTCGGGCAACTCAAGACGCCGATGGGTCATTGGGTGATGAACTTCGACTGGCAGACCGGAATGCCGGTCGACCGGGACCTGACCGTCGATCTCTCCGAAGTCTTCGGCGGGCGCGTCGTGTTCGGTACTCCGGTCAACGGGTTGGCTTTCGGTCTGTCGTTCTACAGTGGCATGCCCCAGGGTTTCGAGGCCGTTGGCGAAGGCTTCGTCATGGATGGACGCCGCAGCGTCGTGGGTCTTCAGGCCGAGTTCAACAATGACGCGTGGTGGGTGCGCAGCGAATGGGTGACGGTGGCAAAAGGCAGTTCGTCGATCGACGGCGCCGAGATCACCAGCGACGGAGCCTATCTCGAAGTCGCCTACAAGCTGACCTCACACTGGCAGTTGGCCGGGCGCTACGATTGGCAGGACAACAGCTTTGGCGCGGGGTTCGACTACGGCCCGGAATTCGAAAGCCTGAACCTCCACAAAGACCTCGGTTTCGCCATCAATTATTGGTTCAGTCCGAGCCTGGTCATCAAGACGGAGTACCATAAGGTAGAGGGGAATCGATTTGCTGCTCCGGAATGGGCGAGCTTCTGGCAGATCTTCGAGGGCATCGACGACTCGACGAACCTTTATCAAATCGGCGCGCAGTTCAGTTTTTGAGTGAGGGCACCACCATGCGGATTCTCAGTTCGTTCATAACGATTGTCGTCGCATTGATTGCGACCGCCCCCGCCGCCGCAGCCAATCCGGGTTTCAAGGTCGTGGTCAATGCATCCAACCCGACAACCTCGATCAGCAAGGAACAGCTTTCGCGCTGTTTCATGAAACAGACCAATACGTGGATCAACGGCGCGACCGTGACCCCGGTGGATCTCTCTGCGGCCTCTTCGGTCCGGGTCGAGTTTTCGACGGCCGTCCACGATCGCGACGTCAACGCCGTGAAGAGCTACTGGCAACGACAGATCTTCTCCGGACGCGGAGTGCCTCCGCCCGAAAAGGCATCGGACGAAGAGGTCCTCGCGTTCGTGCGGGCGAACCCGGGCGCGGTCGGCTATGTCTCGTCGGGCACGCCGGTCGGTGCCGGCGCCAAGGTCCTCGAGATCACAGCCCAGTGACCATCAACGAACGCAAGAGGTTCCGGTCGGTTCTTGCATCCGGGGGGAAGTCGTGTTGAAAAGTCTCAAGTTCTCTCAGAAGATCTTTCTGATGCCGGTGCTGGCCGCGGCCGGGATCATCATCATCTTCTTCGCCGTCCAGTGGAGCGCCAGCCACACCGAAGGGCTGGTGGAGCAGATTGACGGAGGCTACATTCCCAAACTCGAGCTGTCGCGCGACCTGGTGGAGACCCTCGCCCAGATCCAACGGGGCCTCCAGGATGCCGCCGCGGCTGCAGACCCGAATATCCTCGCGGAAACCGACAAACTCAGCGCATCGTTCGCAGCACGACTCGACAGCGAACGCAACAATCCCACCGTCGACCCCGCAGAGCGCGAGGGGCTCGCAGCATCGTTCACCGACTACTACGATCTCGCCCGCGACACCACGCGGAGGCTGATCGCACAGGAGACCGGCGACGATCTTTTTTCGGCACTCGAACGGATGCAGGGGGACTACCTCGGAATCAGGACGGGCCTCGAACGCTTTGCGGAAAGCGCCCGCCTCGAGACCGACGCCGCAGTTGCGGAGGTCCGATCCAGCCAACGTCGCGCCCGAAACCTGGTGTTCCTCGTCCTGTTGGTGGTGGCCTGTGCGCTCGGCGCGCTCTCTCTCACCCTGACGCGTTCCATCGTCCGGCCGCTCTCGGAAGTGGTCGAGATCGCGGGCCGGGTCGCCAGCGGCGATCTCTCGCGACGGATCCGGATCGAGAACGAAGATGAGGTCGGGCTGGCCAGCCGGGCGCTCAACCAGGCTTTCGACCACATGGCGGCCACCATCAAGACGATCGCCGAGAACTCCTCGTCCCTCAACAACGCCTCTGAACAGATGACCGGCGTGAGCCAGCAGATGGCCGCGAGCGCCGAGGAGACATCCTCGCAGGCCACCGTCGTGTCGGCCTCGGCCGAACAGGTCAGCCGCAACGTCGAGACCGTGGCCACCGGCATCGAAGAGATGACCTCCAGCATCCTCGAGATCGCGCAGAGCGCCAACGAAGCGGCCAAGGTCGCCACCACGGCGGTACAGGTCGCGGAAACCACGACCGGCACGATCGCCCAGCTCGACGAAAGCAGTTCGCGCATCAGCGACGTCACAAAAGTGATCACCTCGATCTCCGAGCAGACCAACCTGCTCGCCCTCAACGCGACCATCGAGGCGGCCCGCGCCGGCGAGGCCGGCCGGGGTTTCGCGGTGGTCGCCAACGAGGTCAAAGAGCTCGCCAAAGAAACGGCGTCAGCGACCGAGGAGATCGGAAAACGGGTGCAGGCGATTCAACAGGACACGGGCAGCGCCGTCGCGGCCATCAACCAGATCGCGATGATCATCCGGCAGATCCACGAGACCCAGAACACCATCGCGAGCGCCGTCGAGGAACAGACCGCGACCACCAACGAGATCGGGCGCAGCGTGAGCGAGGTCGCCAAGGGCAGTTCGGACATCGCCAGCACCATCTCCGGTGTGGCCACCGCCACCCAGGACACGGCCGCCGGGGCCACCGCGACCCAGCACGCCGCCCAGGAGCTGGCAGTGATGGCCAACGATCTCAAACGGCTGGTCGCACGGTTCCGCTATGAAAGCAGTTGATTCAGTTCTCAGTTTTGAGTTTTTAGTTTTGAGTGCCTGCTCGCCCTCCCTCGAGGGTGTGACGACGGTGCCTCTCGAACATTTTTCTAGTTCAGAGCCGGATATCATCTCAGGTCATCGACCCGCGCGATGCAACGGGAACTCAAAACTCAACACTCACAACTCAAAACTCGCTGTTGTTGCTACCAGGTCCTAGGCGTGTTGCCGAGCCGGCGGTCTATCGCCTGCCGGTAGAGCTCGGCGTAACGGCTGCCGGATTCCTCCCACGAGAACCTCTGCTTCATGGCGCGCCGGCGCATGGCCTGGATGTGCTTGGGCCGGTTGTACCACGCCCACACCGCCCACCCCACCGTGTCATAGATCGCGCGCGGCGTCAGGAGGTCGAAGACGAAACCGGTCCCGCCCCCCGTCTTCTGGTCGTAGTTTTCCACCGTGTCCGCCAGCCCGCCGGTGCGGCGGACGACCGGCAGGGTCCCGTAGCGCAACGAGTACATCTGGCTGAGACCGCACGGTTCGTAGACGCTTGGCATGAGGAAGAAGTCGGCGCCCGCCTCGATCAGGTGGGCCAGAGAATCGTTGAACTGGAGGTTGACGCTGAGGTTCGGGAGCTTGCCCTGCAACACTTTCAGCTCGTCCTCGCACCACGCCTCGCCGGTGCCGAGGATGACGAATTGAAGCGCAAGGTCGTGGCAGATCGAGAACAGGCTGCCGTGGGTCGGCCCACAGAGTTCGCCGAATCCCTTCTGTTCCACCAACCGGCTGACCATGGCAAAGACCGGGACGTCCGGGTCCACTTCGAGACCCACGGCCTCCTGCAAGGCCGCCTTGTTGATCTGCTTGCCGCCGAGCTGTTGATGCGAGTAGTTGGCGGGAATGTGGAGATCGGTCTCGGGGTCCCAGATGTCGTAGTCCATGCCGTTGAGCACGCCGAAGAGGTCGGGCTCGCGCCGCCGTAACAATCCGTCCAGACCACAACCGAACTCCGGGGTCTGGATCTCTTCGGCGTAGGTGGGAGAGACCGTCGTCAGGATGTCGGCGTTGACCAGACCCGCCTGGAGGAGGTTGAGGTTGTCGCCGTCGGCAAATCCGGCGGTCTCATAGAGTTCCGGGGCCAGGGGCAGATGTCTGAAATCTGCCTTGGGGAACAGACCCTGATGACCCAGATTGTGGATGGTCAACAGCGATCCGGTGTCGGCAAAACGCCCATCCCGTTCGCGGCCGTAGAGACAGACCGGAACGATGGCCGCGGGCCAGTCGTGGACGTGAATGACGTCGGGGATCCAGTCGAGCGTCAGACACAGCTGGAAGGCGCCGCGGTTCAGGAGGGCGAACCGCCGCAGGTTGTCGCGAAAGGAAGGCTCGGTTCGGTTGCCGTAGATGCCGTCGCGACCGAAGAGCTCCTGGTGATCGAGGAAATAAACCGGCACGTCCGCCCCGGGGAGGCGGCTGGCGTACACCGCCGCCCATTCTTCGCGAAGACCCAGCGGAACACCGAGCGGCCCCCCCCTGCGCTGGAGTCGGCCGACGTCCACCGAGTAGTAACGCGGCAGTACGATGCGGACGTCGTGGCCCTGGCGTGCGAGTTCGCTCGACAGCGCCCCCACCATGTCGCCGAGGCCGCCCGCCTTGGCGAACGGGACCACCTCGCTCGTCACCATCAGGACCTTGAGGCCCGTTTCCGCCACATCCGCCTCCAACTCGTTGACGCATGATATCCGAGATCAGGCGTGCTGAGAGCGCCCCGCTTATCGGCGCTCAAGTGTGCAAGTTTTTTCGAGCGCCAGGCCGGCGACGACCTCGTTTCCGACATCGACCGGGTGCTGATACACCTTTGGACGCAGAATGCAGCGACCTGTGAAGGTCGACCCACGACGGGATCAGATCAGAGCGTCGTCCATCCACCCGAGCCGAACGATGTCGATCCGATCGGGGTCGCTGACGCCCAGCCCATACCGGCTCCCGGCGATCTCGATGTGGTGCGGCGGCGGTGTGATCGGCCGCCCGGGTCCGAAGTAGAGATCGCGCTTGGCTTCGATGATGCGGGCGCCGGTCGCGTCGACGGCCACGGGGTCGGTGCCGATGATGAGCCCGCCGTACGGCCACACGTACTCGTCGGAATAGCTGTGCGCCCCGACCGAGTGAAACTGCGGAGTCAGCATGACCAGCACGTTGAGCCGCACCTTCCCCGCCACCTCGGGCAACAGCCAGACAGAGCCGAGCGGGGCGCAGGCATCTCCGTGGTATTCCTGGGGACGCGGGACGAACATGATCAGGTTCTTGATGCAGGTGCCCAGACCGGACCAGTGGTGGGTTCGCATCGGTCGGATGTTGACGAGGGCCGTGGCGCGCTGAAAAACCGGGTTGGAGAGCACCCCGCGGTCGTCCACGGAAATGTTCTCGGCCTTGACGCCCGCATCCAGCACGCTCTGACGGATCCTCTCCTCGAGAGCGGGCGGTGTCGGCAGGTATTTCCAGACGTTGCTCTTGATCCCGACCACGTCCTCCGGTGTCACCACTCGGCGCCACGCGTCCCCGGCGTTCTCCACTTCGAACAGCTTCGCCACCCCCTCGTCGAGCATGCGATGGAGTTCCGCCGTGTCCGGGGTGCCGTCGTCTGAAAGAAACCGGTCGCTGCGGACCAGAACCACCCGACTCCTCGACGCCTCCGGTTGGTCCTGTTTGCTTGCCGGAGCCGGTTGGACCGCACAGCCGGCGGCCACCGTGCCGCCCAGCACGAGGAAATCCCTGCGATTCAACTTTGCAGCGCTCATGGTGATCCTCCCGTCGCTTCGGCGAGCAGTACTTCTGAAACCCCTGCCGATTCCGGTGCGAGCACGGCCGTCAATCGCGACCCCTGCCGAGAGGCGGAGATTCCAGCCTCCGCCACCCGCTCGTCAGCGCGGGCAGCGGTTGTCTCGTCCGGATAATCAACAATCAAGAGCCAGCCGGCGCCTTCCGGAATCCGGTAGCTACCGACGACCGCATCCACCTCCGGCTCCAACAAAAACGGGTTTTCATAGCCCAGGTACACGACGCCGTTCAGGATCTCCTGGGCGTGGAGATAGCGGACGGTTCGCGGTTCGAGCCCGCGCGGCGGTAAGGCACCGACCAGGGTGGGCGGTTCCCCGGTCTCCCCGACGGCGGCAGCGGCAGCCCGGCCGAGGGAAAGAACGGCCTCTTTCGATCGATCACTCTCGCCCTCCGCGTACACCGAACCGAACCAACTCCCCTGCCAGAAGGACAGCCACCCCGAACGGAAAAAGGCGCCCTGGCCGACATTCGCAGCCTCACCGTCCTGATCATTCGTGAACACTCCGAACGCATCGGCCGGCGATCCGACCTCGTAGAGATCGACCACGATGTCGGGCTCACCCGCGGGCCCCGCATAGCGCCGGGCAAGGCAACGCTTCATCCCGTAGGCCAGATACACCTCGGCATGGCCGTCGATGTAGGAAAAGATGGTTTCGGGGTCGTAGATCTCCCACTCTTCCGTACCCCGCCACTCACCAACCTGGACCGGGAGGGTCGGTGTCACGAGTCCGCGATCGTCCTGTGAGGGAGGCTCGGCCGAGCACGCCATCACAACCCCGACGCCAACCAACGCCACGGTCCGCACCGCGGTCGATCTGCCGTGTCCGCCCATGTCAATTCCTCCAGGAGGATCATCCTGACGAATGGTATCAGGGGTTGCTTGCCGGTCTCATCGGCATCGCCCTCTCGACCCCGTGCTACATTGCCGCGATGAGGCGTTTGGCGACGTTGCTCCAGGTTCTCGCTGTCGCGGTCGGCTGCGGAGTTCAACCACAACCGACGCCGCCTGAGAACCCACCATTGAATGTGATCATCGTGATGGTCGACACGCTGCGCGCCGACCACATGAGCCTGTACGGCTACCACCGGAACACCACACCGTTCCTCGACTCCTTCTCGTCGGAAGGCGTGGTCTTAGACTGGGCCTGGTCGCAGGCCAGCTGCACCTTCCCATCGGTCAATTCGCTGCTCACGTCACGCTACCCGGGAATCTTCATCAGTCTTGGCCGGGGCCAGATGGGCCTGCCCGAGGGCGTGCCGACGATTCAGGGAATCCTCCGCGACAGGGGCTACACCACGGTCGCGGTGTCGGCGAGCCCGATCGTCCGCGCCACACCGACCGAGTACAACCCGAGCGGCGGGTTCGACCGCGGCTTCGACACCTTTGTCGAGGGCTGTCTATGGCTCCACGGTGGGTGCCTCAGCGCCAAAGTGTATGCCGAACTCGATCGGATCCAGGAGCCGTTCTTTCTGTATGCGCACTACATGGAGCCCCACTCGCCCTACGATCCGCCAAAAAATTTCAAGCGCCGGTTCTCCGGTGAGTACGATGGCTTCGACTTCATCCGCAACGGCGACCCCACTCCGATCGGCGAAATGCTGTACGAAAACGGGCCGGTGTACGACCTCAAAGACCGCGACATTCAACACCTTGTCGACCTCTACGACGACGAGATCCTGTCCTTTGACGGTGTCTTTCGGCGGCTCATCGGACGGCTCCGCGATGCAGGACTGTTGGAGCGCACGGTTGTCGCCCTGGTTTCCGACCACGGTGAGGAGTTTCTCGAACACGGCCACATCAAACACTGCCGCGGGATCTGGGCCAACCTGAGCCACGTGCCGATGGTCCTCTGGATACCGGGGGTCGAAGGCGGGAGCCGTTTCGAGACTCCGGTGGAGAATATCGACCTGGTACCCACGTTGTTGGACTACCTCGACATCTCCACCGACGGACAGGCCTTTGAAGGTTCGAGCCTGCGTCCGCTGATCGAAGGCGGGGAGTACCTCGATGAGTACGCGTTTTCCGATCAGGGCCGGTATGAGGCTGTGGCCGACAGCCGATTTCACCTGATCTTCGATCGAGCCGAATCCACCGCCGCCCTCTTCGACGTTGCTACGGACCCCCTCGAACAGCACGATCTCTTCGTGCCGGGCCACCCGGCCGTCGGGTCTTTGACAACGGCGGTCAGCCAGTGGTTGGAGGCGATGGGGCGGCCTGCGGGCTTCCTCGAGAAACTCGCCGCAGCCAAGGCCAAAGAAGAGGAGCTGCGCGCCCTCGGCTATCTCGAGTAGGGCTAGGGACTACTGGAGGTAGCCGAACGCCTTGAGGCGTTCGCGATCCCTCTCACCGAGCTCAACGCTTCCCGGGTCGCCTTTCGAACCGAACGACCGGTACAGGGCCTGCGCCTCGCGGCGTTGCTCGGCGAGGGTGATCCTGAGGTCCTCGAGGATCTCGGGCCGCTGGCCGGCCAGATCCACGAGTTCGCCGGGGTCTTCGCGCAGATCGTACAACCGATCCGGTCGGTTGCCGCCGAAGACCCCCTTGAACCCCCCCGCCACCACCGCGAGCTCGAGGGTGCCGGCGAGGATGGGCGAATCCGGGCCCCTGGTGTGCAGGTGGGCCCCGGGGAGGTCCGTGACCGGGAGCCCCGCGAACCCGAGCAGGGTCGGCGCGACGTCGATCCCCGAGGACGGAGTCGAGTTGACGGCCCCCGCCCTTGCGCCGCGCGGCCACTTGATGATCAAGGGCACCCGCAGGATCTCGTCATAGAGAGCGCTGTGGCCGAAGCCCCCGTGCTCGTCGAATTCTTCACCGTGGTCGCTGGTCACCACCACCAGGAGGTCGTCCCACGCGCCGCTCGTTCTGAGGGCTTCGAAGAGCTCCCCCAACGAGGCGTCGAGGTAGCCGATGCCCTTGTCGTAGGTGCTGCGGAGAATCTGCGCATCCTTCGGTCTCTGCGGCACCTCCCCATCGGACAGGGCGTTCACGAATCTCGAGGCGCAGAGACCGCGGCGGCACCCGAAAGCCTCGACGCCGAACTCCCGGGCGATCGTCCGCCGGTTCAGCCCGGGCGCCTCGTAGGGCAGGGTGGCGAAGTCCGAGTGGGGCTCGAAGGTGTGGAGGAAGAAGAAGAAATCCTCGTCACGGTGGTCGAGGACCCAGTTGGCGGCCGCCCGCGCCTGGCGGCCGGCCCGCCACTGCGTCACTTGATAGCCGTCGAACCCCTTGCCGAAGCCCCACCTCGGGCTCAACCAGGTGCAATCGAAGACCAGTGCCGAGGTGGCAAAACCGGCCGATCGGAACCGTTCCGCCAGGGTCGGGACCGCCGCGTCCATGCCCTGGTCGAGGAGGATGGCCCGGTGGGTCTCGGGGTAGTAGCCGGTGAGCAGCGATGCGTGTGACGGCTTGGTCCAGCTCGCCGCGGCGTAGACCGTCGTCCACCGCTCACCCTCCTCCGCAAGACGATCGAGTTGGGGCGTCGCCACCACGCCCCCGAATGCGCCGACCCCGTCGTGCCGCAGGGTGTCGACCGAGATCAACAGCACCTGGGTCCTGGGCTCGCTCACCGACACGGAGAACTTCCTGAAGTGGCGAATGGTCGCCTCGCGAAGATGCACGACGCACCCGGAAGGGATATCGGCACGGAAAGCGAGCTCGGACCGGGTGTTCGCGAGACCCTCGAGATCGACGACCTGCCGCCACCATCCGTCCGCCGTGTCGAGCGCGAGCTCCAGCCCGACCTCTCGGCCTCTCGAGGCGCGAACGAACCCCTCGATGGCCCCCACCACGGAACCGTCGACCGCCTCGCCGCATTCGAGACTTCCGGCCAGCGTCAATGTGGGATCGTCGTGCAGCTCGACGTCGGCCCGGACCTCGGAGCCCGCCGCCAGTGTCACCGACACCCACGTCTCGTCCACGGCCACGATCTCCTCCGGGCGAAGCCGGTGACCGTCGACCTCGAGCTTCTGGTCGGTGACGAGATCGACGAACCGCACCTCGGCGGCGGGGCGGCCGCACGAAGCCACCGCCACCAGCGCCGCGGCCAGCCCGAGGGTCAATCCGAGATTCGTTCTTCGCATCGAAAGGCCATGGTAACCGACTTGCCGACCACCTCTATTCGAGGAACTCACCAGGCGTCTCCACGAGAGCCCGTCCGGCCACCTCGCGCGCGCCGAGCTCGATTCCGTAGCGCCGGTTGTAGTCCTCGCCGACACCAACCAATGACGCCTCCGCGCCCTTCCAGTGCGAGGCGAGGACGTCCCCGAGCGAGCGCGCGACTTCGGCCGCTCCGAGCCGTCTCGCCCGGGCGAGAATTCTCAAAACGTGATGGGTGTTTGCCACCGTTTGCCGCGCCAGACCCATCAGAGGGCTGAGGTCGGCCTCGCGCAGGGTTCGATTGAAGACCTCAACCGCGAGGTCTGTGTCCGCGCCGGCGTCGAGGTGTCCCGCACGAGTCATGTGATCGATCAGATACGCCCGGTGCCAGTATTCGCTGAGGGCGGTCGCCGCATCCTTGATCGTGAAAACGTAAATGACCTTGCGCCAGATCTTCCTCAAAACGTAACGAATCGCGACGAATACAAGTTTGATGCAGCCCTGCAACGACAACGACCCGTCGACGGCGCGACCGAGCCGGCGACGCACCAGCGGGGCAACGTCGCGGCGCCGCGCCCTGGCGATCGTCCCCGGGATCCGGCGCCGGAAGACGGTCTCGAAGATGCTGTCGACCAACGGCAGTGGGATCAGCACCGACAGCCCGGCGCAGGTCGCGTCGGCGTAGATGCGCCACTCGAACGTGGAATTGCGGATTTCGGATTTCGGATTTCGGATTTCCCGGGCCCCTTCCCGACGCGCCCTTGGCTTCAGGCTTCAGCAGGAAGTCTACCTGCACCCCGTCGGGCGGATCCAGGATTCCGGATGGGGGTCCGATCGGCAGGAATTATTCCGGGCTCCCAGTGCTAGACTTGATACGTGAATTCCGGCCACTTGATTTATCTAACCTAATTGCGCGTCCTCGCACACCGATATTGGGAGATGCACCATGCCGAAAAAGTCCATGATCACGTTTGCTGTTGTTGTCAGCCTAGTGGCCGTGACCCTGCCGGGCACCCTTGGCGCCCAGGAGAGTCAATTGGAGTTGGTCACACAGCCGGTGCCGAAGCTGGCTGCCGCTCCGCAACGTTTGGTGGAGTCCAGCGGGGTCGAACCCGTCTTCACCATGCACGCAGCGGACGAAGCGATGGTGCGACCGGTCACGACCTGGAACGTTGCCGGCAACCTCCCGGTGCGGAACGGCATCGAACGGCTCCTGCCGAAGGTCCGCCTCGTAGCGCTGCCGAAAAAAGAACCCGGCTCCAAGCTCGAGTATTTCGGCGGCGGCGTGCTGGCCCGTTCTCCCGAGGACGACGCCGTGGTCTGGGGCCTCGCCCTCAAGGTGGACGGCGCATATCGGATGAGGATTCGCCTCGACGACGTTCGTCTCCCGGAAGGCACCCGGATCTGGGTCTACGGCGAGAACGACGAAACCGTGGGTCCGTTCGGCACGGAATTGGTGAGCGCGGACGGGACGCTGTGGACGCCGTCCGTCGGCGGCCCGGAAATCCGCCTCGAGATCTCCGTGCCGGATACAGCGTGGGAGACCGGAGAAGAGCCCTCGTTCAAGATCGTATCGGTATCCCAGACCTTCCCCCTCGACGAAGGCGGCGTGCCGGAGATCCTGGGAGATTTCAAATCAGAGGACACCTCATGCATCGTGGACGCGGCTTGCGTGGGGACCGGAGAGTTTTCCCTCATCAGCTCGGTCAACAAAGCGGTGGCCTATCTCGAGTACGTTGACGGTGGTTCCTTTTACATCTGTAGCGGAGCGTTGGTGAACGACGCGGACCAATCGACCTATGTGCCCTATCTCTTGACGGCAAATCACTGTTTCTCGTCACAGAGTGCCGCATCGACCCTGGAAGCCTTTTTCGACTACAGGAACACCACGTGCGGGGGATCTCCTCCTCCTGTCGCGAATCTTCCCCGTACCACCGGATCAACCCTTCTGAAGACCTCTGCAACCAACGACTTCACATTCGTGCGCCTGAGTCAGTTCCCGGGCGGGAGCAGGGCCCTCCTGGGGTGGACGGCCACGGATCCCTCCTACGGTGAGGTTCTGTATCGGGTATCCCATCCCAATCAACTTCCGGCCTCCTATTCGAGGAGTAGCAGGGTTTCCCCGATGTTCACGTGCTCCGGTGTGTCAACAACGAATTACCACTACACGCAGCCCACCGTCGGCGGCACCTTCGGTGGCAGTTCCGGCGGTTCACTGGTGAACAACCAGGGCCAGATCGTCGGCCAGCTCCGAGGCGGGTGCGGCGACGATCCCGGCAACGGGTGCGACTACACGAACTACGACACGGACGGCAAATTCAGCGTCACCTTCCCGCAGATCAGCCAGTACCTCACCGACGACGGCGGTAGCGGCACCCCCTGCACCCAGAACCTGAACGGCGGCGTGGTGTGTCTGCGAAACAAGCGCTTCGAGTTCAAAGCCACGTGGACCGACTTCTCGACCCCGGCAAAGA
Source organism: Candidatus Sulfomarinibacteraceae bacterium (assembly GCA_963714895.1). GTDB lineage: Bacteria > Acidobacteriota > Thermoanaerobaculia > Thermoanaerobaculales > Sulfomarinibacteraceae > Sulfomarinibacter. Next base: position 33,049 of record CAVQQC010000024.1, on the reverse strand, counting down.
CCCAGCCCTTGATCTGGACGCCGGTGGAGGACATCAACGCGACGGGCGGATTCCAGAACAACCCGAGCGGCATCCAGGTGGTGATGCGCGTGGCCGACGGCTGCTCGCTGACCGGCACCTGGTGGATCTGGCTCGGCGGCTTCACCGACGCGGGCTGGAACATCACGGTCCGCGACACCGTGACCGGAAAGCAGAAGACCTTTACCCGAACCAGACAGAGCGGGTCCTTCCCCACAACCCTGAGGGATCAGACGACCTTCACCTGCAACTGACGACGGCGTCCTGACGAGGACGCCGAGGCCACAGAAACCCGCGGGCGGGCCGAAAGCGGCCCGCCCACGTCTTGAAGAGAACGGTTCATCCGGAGATTCCTGAGGTGAAGTAAGATCGACGACTTATGTTGTCGGCCAACACGACCATCAGATTCTGTATGAGCCGCGGAGCGGCGACAGAAAGTAGCCCGGGGCGCGAGCCCCGGGTTTTCTGGTCCACTATTCAACCGAGCCCCTGAGGGGCGACAGATCTGGGCCGCGACGGGGATCTCCCTTGTTGATGTTGAACATCTGTCGCCGCTCCGCGGCTTGGAGAATTTTTGTCCCCGGGTTCCTGGGGCTCACGCCCCAGGCTACAGCCTGTCGCTCCTTCGGAGCTCGCGACCAGCAGCCCTCCGATCTCGGGTTTTCCGGTTGGGTTGATCAATTGAACGCTGAACGTCTTCGAGCACCTCCGCCGCACGCCGGCATTGTGGGGCAGCCGTCCCGGCTGCCGAGATCGTGATGCGTCGGTCGCATCCTTCTGAAAACCCCGGCCTCTCTGTCGGTGGGAGGCTGGATGGAAATAATCCGAAATCCGAAATCCGAAATCCGAAATGGGCCTTCCTCGCTCGACTGCTACACTCACGCCCCGGGAGGCTCCATGTACGACGCCGAACACGACAGCGGCGACTGCGATCGTCGCCGAGGTCTGCACCCTGACCAGCCGGGTCCAGGACGAGATCGTCGCGGCCGCTGACGCTCTGACAAAGGGCGACCGTTCTCCGGTGACCATCGCCGATCTCGCCGCCCAGATCGTCGTCAGCCGCCGTCTCGGCGAGGCCTTCCCGGACGACGCCCTGCTCGCCGAGGAGGACTCGGCCGCGCTCACGGGCGAACCGGAGATGGCGCAACGGGTGCTCGCCCAGGTTCGACTGCACATCCCGGAAATCACTCTCGAGGAAATGGTGGCGGCGCTCGACCGCGGCGGCCACGACGGCGGCGACCGCCGGTACTGGGTCCTCGACCCGATCGACGGCACCAAGGGATTTCTGCGCGGCGACCAGTACGCCGTCGCCCTGGCGTTGGTGGACAACGGCACGGTGGTGGTCGGGGCCCTCGGATGTCCGAATCTGCCGGTTCCCGACTCGCAGACGAAGGGCTCCCTCTTTGCAGCCGTCATCGGCGGCGGCACGCTCGAACGCCGGATCGCGGCCGATCACGACCACCCGGTGCACGTCGATGACATCACCGATCCGTCACAGGCCGTTGTGTGTGAATCGGTGGTCGCCGCCCACGCCGCCCACTCGGTCCAGGCCGGGATCGCGGGCCGGCTCGGCGTCACCGCCCCACCCTACCGGATCGACAGCCAGTGCAAATACGCGGTGGTCGCCCGCGGTGAGGCCTCGATCTACCTCCGGCTCCCTCGCGACACTTCGTATCGGGAGAAGGTGTGGGATCACGCCGCTGGAGCGTTGGTTGTGACGGAGGCAGGAGGCCGGGTCTCCGACCTCGACGGCAATGCCCTCGATTTCTCTCAGGGGCGATCTGCTCGGCAACGGCCGCGGCATCGTCTGCACCAACGGCGCCATCCACGACCGGGTCCTCGACGCCTGCCGCGCCGAACTCGCCGCTCATCGTTAAAACGTGAGCTTCTTGCAAAACTCGAAATATACCGCCGAATTCGGACCTATCGCGCCTGATCGAGGTCGGGCGGCACAGGTGCCGCCCCTACCCACAAGGAACATTCCCCTGTAGTGGCGGGGCCTGCCCCGCCTTTGAATGTGAATTTTGCAGGAGGCTCACGTTAGAACGTTGAATCGTTCTGACGTTGAACGTTCAAACGGGCGGCAGGACGGTGCCGGAGTGTTCGAACTTGACGGCCCGCTTGCCGTTGGTGCAGGCCATGCAGGCCGCAGCGCCCTTGATGACGTTGGCGACAAAAACGTCTTCGGGCAGGTAGAACAGGGCATCGACCCCGAGCTCCACCTGGACCTCGTCGGTGTCGCCGTTGAAGCGGGCGCCGATCAGCTCGTTCTGGGTCGGGGTGTTGATGCCCTGGAAACACGAGTCGATGACCATCGGCCACAGGGTGCCGAAGAAGATCTTCTTGGCGCCGGCGGCCCGGAAGGCGCGCACGATGCGCGTCGCGTTGGTGCCGCGGACGATGCTGTCGTCGACCAGGAAGATGTTCTTGCCCTCGACCGCCTTGGCGTCGACCCTGAAGTCGAGCATGGCGGCCTCGTCCCTCGCCTCCTGGGTCTCCTCCATGAAGATGCGGCCGCCGAAGCGGTACTTGGAGACCGGCGTGGCGTACTGCAGGGCCGCCGAATCCACCTCTTTCTCGAGCTTCTGGGCAAAGGCCTCGGCGCCCGGAATCGGAGAGTGCGGGATCGGAACGACCAGATCGATGTCGGGGATGATCTCGGGAGCTTGTTCCATCAGGTACATCGCCAAGGTACGACCAGCCCGCCAGCGAAAGCTGCGGATACTGTCACCGAACATCTTCGACTCGACATCGGCAAAGTAGATCAGTTCGAAGGCGCACGGCCGAGGGTCCTTCTGGACCAGCGTTCGTTGGTCGATCTTCAGGTCCCGGTCGATGTAGAGAGCCGCGCCGTGCGGCACGTGTTGTTCGACCGCGAACCCGTTCTGTTCCAGGGCGAGCGTTTCGGAGGCGATCATGACGCCCTCGCGGCCCTTGCGCGAACGCCGCCCGAGCACCATCGGGCGAAAGCCGTGAGGGTCCCGAAAGGCGTAGAGCCCGGTCTGCGTCGCGAGCACCGTGGAATAGGCGCCGGTCACCCGCTGCTGGACCTCGGCGATGGCCTTGAAGACGTGTTCGCGCTCCCCGGCTTCGGGATCGAGCCGTCTGTAGTGTTCGACCCACAGGCACACGACGCGCAGCAGGGCCTCCGCATCGCAGCTCGAGGTCAGCGCCTGGTTGCGGCCGCCAAGCTCGGCCTCGACCTGGTGGACGTTGGTGATGTGGCCGTTGTGGGCGATGGCCATCGCGGTGAACGGATCGAAGAAGGGCTGCGCGTTGTCGACCCCTCCCCCACCGTGGGTCTTGTACCGGGTATGGGCGATACCGACGTCCCCCGTCAGGTGGCCGAGGGACTTGAAGATGTCGTCGGCCAGACCCTCGCCTTTTTCGATCGCGGCGTGGCGGTGAACGGGGTCGAAGACGAAGAGCCCGGCGTAGGCCGGTCCGCGGTGCTGGAGAAAGTGGGCGCCGTTGCCGAGGTCGGAGACAACCGACTTGCCGCCCCTACTGATCACGCCGACAATGCCGCACATCCGCCCTCCCTCGAGGCGGCCACTATAGACCAACCACGGGAAATTCGAATTTCGGATTTCGGATTTCGGATTTTTCGGACCCGGCGCCTTTCGGAGGGTGGAAGCGGGGGTCCCGCCGAGCGCCCTACGACCCGCCCCGGCGTTCGACCTCGCCGGTCATGGGCACGAACCGCACGGGGATGACGGCCCGTTCTTCGTAGCCGGCTTCAGTGCGCGTGATGACCTTCAACTCCTGATAGAAATCGCCCACCGGGATCACCATGTTGGCGCCCGGAGCGAGCTGATCGAGGAGAGGGCCCGGCACCAGCTCGGGCGCCGCCGTGACGATGATGCCGTCAAAGGGCGCCTCTTCCGGCCACCCGCCGTAGCCGTCGCCGCACCGCACCCGGACCGCGTCGTAACCGAGATCCGCCAGGGTCTCGCTCGCCTTCTCGCAGAGGCGGGTCCGGATCTCGATCGAAAAGACCTCGACCCCCAAGGCCGCGAGCACTGCCGCCTGATAGCCCGAGCCGGTCCCGATTTCGAGAACCTTGGAACCGGGGCGAACCTCGAGGAGTTCCGTCATCAGCGCGACGATGTAGGGCTGCGAAATGGTCTGGGAGTCACCGATGGGGAGCGGCGAGTCCTGGTAGGCCGCATCGCGGCCGATTTCGGGCACGAAGAGGTGGCGCGGCACCGACCGCATGCTCGCGAGGACCATCGGGTCCTTGATTCCCCGGGCCTCGATCTGCTGACTGACCATCTGTTCACGCTGCATCTGCCAGTCCGATTCGACAGGATCTGACGCCTGCCCGCCGTGTGAGTTGCAGCCGGCTGTCAGGGCGGCGGCGACGATCAGCACCGAACAGAGATGACCACGCCGCCTTGTCGCCATTTTGCGCCCCTCACCAATCCAGTGCTCTTCTGCGGCGCGCCCGGGACGGCCGCTCAAAGCCTCGATGTCGCGAACCTCTGCTCGAGGTTCATGGTAGAACAACCGGCCGCGATTCACCAAAACGCCTTTCACCGTTATTCTGATGCAACTCCCGTACCGGCACGTCACTGGTCGGGACTTCGAGCCTCATCGGTGCTGAAAAATGCCCGCCCCACGCACCCTTCAGGACAATTCTTGACAGGTCACCGGTGGGTCGCCACTATGGACCGCATGACACACTCCGATGACAGCGACACCCACAGCGATCACTCCCATACATTGACCCGACGCGAGGTCCTGGCGGTGGGCGCCGCCGCAATGGTCGGCGCCTCGGTCGCCGGTGCGGCTGCGCCGTCGGCCTCCGGGAACGGCCGGCGCCCGGTCGCCGTGGCGTCGAAAAACGGGCTCGAGGCGGTCGGCCTCGCGGTGCGCCGGATGGAAGCGGGGGCGGCGCCCGTGGACGCCGCGGTGGAAGGTGTCGCGGTGGTCGAGGCCGACCCCGACGACGTGACCGTGGGGTACGGCGGGCTGCCCAATTCAGAGGGGGTGGTCCAGCTCGACGCCTGCTGCATGGACGGCCCGACCATGCGCGCCGGAGCGGTCGCCGCCATCGAAGGGTTCATGCACCCGGCCCAGATCGCACTGCAGGTGATGCGGCGGACGACCAGGGTCCTGTTGGTGGGCGAAGGAGCGGCGCGATTTGCAGAAGACGTGGGCTTCCCGGTCGAAAACCTCCTGACTGAAAAGGCGCGGAAGATCTGGCTCTATTGGAAGGGCCAGATGTCGGATGTCGACGACTGGATCGCCCCACCCGAACTGGTCGCGGACCCCGACGTCCAGTGGTACATCGAGGAATTCGGCCCCATCCCGCCGACCGGGACCATCAACCTGTGCGCGGTCAACGCCGAGGGCGACCTGGGCGGCACCACCACCACCTCCGGTCTCTTTTTCAAGATCCCCGGCCGGGTCGGCGACTCGCCGCTGATCGGCGCCGGCCTCTTCGTCGACAACGAGGTCGGGGCGGCCGGGTCGACGGGCCGCGGTGAGTCGGTGATCCAGATCGCGGGCGCCCACACCATCGTCGAGTTGATGCGGGCGGGGGCGTCGCCCGAAGATGCCTGCCTCGGCGCACTGGACCGTCTGGTGCGGGCGACACGGGTCCCCTATCTCCTCGACGACCAGGGTCGCCCGACGTTCGACGTCAAGTTCTACGCCGTCGACAAGACCGGCAATGCAGCCGGGGCGGCCATCTGGGCGGGGGCCGAGTATGCGGTGTGCCGCGGCGGCGAGGCGCCGGCGCTGAAACCGTGCGCCTCGCTCTACCCCACCAAGCCCCCGTGGTGGAAGGAAGACTGAGGCCTTTCGCCTCTGACCGTCCTCTCACGAGGACAGTTCGCATCCGGCCCGGGACGATTCAAAGGCGCCCCGTTGAACAAGGACCGTTGATTCCTCGCAAGGAGACCATCTGGCACGAGGGTTGCTGTTGATCCTCACGACGGCCGGAGTGCCGTCGGGGAGGCAGCCATGAGAAGTCACCTCAGAAACCTCGCGTTCGCATCGGTCCTGATTGTCGGCCTGAACATCGCGGCGCCGCCCGCCGAGGCCGGTGGGTCCTTCGGGATGCACATCGGCAACGGCGGGTTCGGCGTCACGGTCGGCGTCGGCGACTGGGGCCCCTATACCAACAGCTGGACCAACCCTCAGTGGTCTCTGGACTACAACGTCGCTCTGTCGGGCTACGGCGAGTGGGTGTGGGCGGGCGATCTCGGCAGGGTCTGGCGGCCCTGGGTCGCGGTCGGGTGGCGGCCCTACACCTACGGGCGATGGGTTTACACCAACATCGGCTGGACCTGGGTGGCGTACGAGCCGTGGGGCTACGTCCCCCACCACTACGGCAGTTGGGCGATGTGCAATTTCGGTTGGGTGTGGGTTCCCGGCTATTCCTACTCGTGCGGCAACGTCGTGTGGGTGCGCAGCGGCGGTTACGTCGGGTGGTACGCGCGTCCGCCCCGGGGCTGGAGCCACGCCGCCCGCGGTTACCACCACGGGTATCAGGACGGTTACCGCGACGGTTGGCACGACGCCCGTTACGCGACCTATGTCGACTGGCACCACATGGCTTCAGACAACGTCTCCCACTACGCGGTCACCCATACCGTCGCCTCCCGCGGTCGCGTCGAGAACCACGCGGCTGCGCCGACCGTGGACGAGGTCCGGCAGCGCGGCGGCATCGCGGTGCCCGAAACCTCCGTGTCGCGGAGGACTGTCACCATGAACGGCCGGCAGGTCACCGTTGCCCGGCCCGAGGGCGTTGCGAGGAGCATCGAAGACCACGCCTCCACCACCGCTGCGCGGGCTCTCTCACCCGCGGCCCTCGAGCGACGCCAACCTCAGGTTCGCTCGAGCCGTTCGACCCCTTCAACTGTGCCGGCGGCGCAGAACGCTGCGCGAGATCTGCCGGCTGACGGCCGGTCTCCGGCCCGCGGAGAATCACAGTCTTCCCGTCAGCCACTTCAGCGCTCCCCGGCCACCGTGATCGCCCCGCAAAGGAGCACCGGCCGAGGGGCTGTCGAAACACCGGCCGGCGGCCAGGCTCTTCGTTCTCCCGCAGCGGCATCGCCCACCGGGTCGTCGCACGACGCCCGATCCCGCACCCAGTTCATCCCTGGCGCCGGCTCGGGGAGATCGCATGCGACCGGTTCCGGCGGCGACGGGAACTCGCCTGGTCTCAGCCGGAGCCCCGGCGTTCGCACCTCGACACCGGCGGCTCAGCTTCCACCGCGCAGCGGGAGCGATCCGGATCGATCGCGGAATCGGTCACAGGCTCTGCCGAAGACGCCGCCGGCAGGTCTCCCGGACGGGGCGCGCCGACAGCCGGCGCCTCGAGGGGAAGGCGATGCCGAATCCGCCGAGAAACCAACGCGCCGATCGCCCAAGACCGCACGGCGCCAACCTGAATAAGACCGGGGCGGCCTTCGGGCCGCCCTTTTTCGTGATTGAAAGCACCCCGCTGGGGCCCGACCGCTGCTCCACCATCGGCAGATCCGGATTCGCGCCGCGTGCTAGCATCTGCCCATGGGACGAACTCCCGGCGACGATTCCGATGACACCGCAGCGCGGATCGAGCGCGTCTTGCGGCGGTGCGTCGAGTGGAGCCGGACCGGACACCACCGGAAAGTCGTCGCGGAGGTCGAACGAGAGGTCGAACGGCTGGACACCGATTCGCCCCACAGATCGGGCCTTCTGATCTGGAAGGCCCAGGCCCTGCTCGCGATGGGCGAGGCAGAGCGCGCCCTGCCGTCGGCCTCCGAGTCGTGGGACCTCGACCCGAGCCCCCACGCCTGCCACCTGGCCGCCAACGCGATGGAGGCCCTCGGCGACCTCGATGGGGCGGAACAACTGCTGCGGATGGGCTGGCGCCTCTTTCCCGCCGCGATCCACATCCCGGTGCAACTGGCAGTCACCCTTTCGGAGCAGGGGCGCCTGCCAGAGTCCCTGGACATTCTCGATGAGGTCCCGGTCGATCACCAGATGCCAACCGACTTCCAGGTATTTCTGTTCGGCATGCGGTCCAACCTCCTCGCCTCCATGGGGCGCTGGGCGGAGGCCGAAGAAGTCCTGCGAGCGGGTATCGATCAACACCCCGCGTCCGAGGTGCTGTCAGACGCCCACATCGCCCTCACCGGGACGCGCAAGAGGACCCTGGCGAAAAGTGCCCTTGCTGCCTCCTGGAGCGGAGGATTGGGCGCCCTTACAGAAAGTGCGGGCGAGGTCGACGATGCGGTGATCCGCTGCGGCGCCGTCAACGAGCTGCCGGAGATCGTGGTTCTCGCGGCGCGCAGGCTGTGGCGGGCCTATCTCGACCACCGCGCCGTCCGGCCGCAGACGCCGGACGTGTGGGGCGCCGCTCTCATCAGTTGCATTCTCGAATTGGACGGCGACCGACCGTCGATCACGACGATGGCGAGGTCGGTTGCCTGCGGACCTTCCGGTGTTCGTAGCGCGGTCCGCCAGGTCCGAAATTTCCTCGAATCGCTCGATCCTGAATTTGCGCGCCGCGCGTTCGCAGCCAACGCCAATCCACGCCTCGACGGATTGCCTCGACCGAGACCTTCGGACGGCGGATCCGCCGATATCCTACGGTTTCCGAACCTCTGAACGGAGATCTCATGCTCTCGAAAACTCTGTTGCAGGCGCTCGTTCTCGCCGCCGTCAGCTCGTCGTTGGCGGCGCCCGTGTCGGCCGCCCAGAAGGACCTCAACCTCACCGAGCGCTTCCCGTCCGCCCCGGGCAAGAAAGTCGTCGTCGATGCCGCCGATCTCGACCTCACGCTGCGAACCGCGGATGTTGCCGAGATCGAGGCCGAAATCCTGCTTCATATCGGCGGCACCGGCGAAGAAAAGGCCCAGGCCTGGATCGAGAGTCACACTCCGGTCTTCACCGACGGCGACGACCTGCTGCGAATCGTCGTCAATCCCGGGAAGTCCGGGTTCCTCGGGTTCGGGCGGCTGTCCGCCCGCGCGCGGCTCGGGATCCTGGTTCCCGCCGGCGTGACTCCGGATCTCACCACCTCCAAAGGCACCATCCAGGCGCGGGGGGATTTTTCCGACGCCAGCCCCCTGCGGCTGCGATCGATGACCGGTGACATCAGCCTGACCGGCGCCGCCGCGTCCCTCCGGGTTGACGGCGCCGACGGCGACATCTCGATCGAGGTCATCCGCCCGTTGGAGGCCTTCACGGCCGGCACCTCCTCCGGCGACGTGAGGCTCGTCGGCGGGGCCCAGGAGGCGAAGGTGTCGACGGCCTCCGGCAAGATCTGGCTCGAGAACCTCTCCGGTTCGATCGATGTGAGCACGTCCACAGGCAAGGTCAACATCACATGGGACCGCCTCGGCCCGGATGCCACAGTCAGAATCCGGTCATCCTCGGGCAGGGTCCAACTCACCGTCCCGGAAGGCGTCCAACCTCGAGGCACCCTCGCCACCACCACCGGGAACATTCGCAGCGAGCTCCCCGGTGAAGTCAGCGACGACGGCAGCACCCTTCTTCTCTCGGGCAATGGGCCGGTCTTCGACGTTGAAACGGCGTCGGCCGAGATCGTGCTCAGCATTTCCGAAATTCGGGAGTGAAAAAGCGAACCTTTTCGGGAGTATCGCGTTTCTCCCGATAGGCCGCGGTCGGCGGCAGCGAAGGAGTCGAAGATGAAAAGGTGTGCCATTTCCGTGTTTCTGCTGGTCCTGGTTGCCGCCCTAACCGCTGACGCCGCGGACACCAGGACCCTCACCCGCTCTGTGGACGCAGCGTCGATCACCCGGCTGGTCCTCGACAGCGGCATCGGTGACGTCGAGATCATCGCCACGCCCGATGCCACGGAGATCGCCATCGAGGTCATTCTCACTCCTCGTCGCGGCGGCTTTTTTTCTTCCAAACGCAGGGCGGAAGAGGAGGTCGAAGCCGCAACCTTGAGCGCCGACATCAAACGCGATCGCCTCCAGCTCAAGATCACGCCCGAGGCGGATGACGATCGCCGCTTCGAAGAGAACTGGAGCATCAGGTTACCTGCAACGGTCGCGGTCAAACTGGACCACGGCGTCGGCGATGTCGACATCCGCGGAATCGACGCCGGGGTCGAAGTTGATTCCGGCGTTGGAGAGGTCCGGGTCGAGGTTGGCGGAGGCGATGTCTCCATCGACCTCGGAGTCGGCACCGCCGTGGTGCGCGGGCCCGCCGCGGCTTACGCGTCCGCTGAAGGCTCTGGTGGTGTCGGCGATGCGCGGATCAGTGCGCGAGGCGAAAAGATCTCGGGCGCCGGTTTTGTCAGCCACTCCGCCACCTGGGAAGGCGACGGCACCTTCCACATCGAAGTCTCAGTGGGCGTCGGAGACGCGGTCATCACGCTGGAATAAGGCGCTCGCCTTTCGGCTCGCGCTGCGGGCGATGAGGCAGTGGCCGGTCGCTGCGCGACCTGGCAGTGGGGCAATGGGGCAGTGATCGGTCGCTTCCGGCTTCGCCCAAGGGGCTTCGCCGTGACGAGTCGCGGCCTGGCAATGGGGCAATGAGGCCGCGGGCGTTCTTGAATCTGCTGCTGAGCCTCACTGCCTCACTGCCACACTGCCTCACTGCCACACTGCTCAGTGTTCAGGTCGAAAACTGAGACCTGAACCTTGGATCCCTCTACTCCTCGTTGTGCTGGGCTTCGAGCAGCCAGCGGGCGCCGAGGCGAGCCAGGAAATAGCAGGCGACGCCCAGAAGCACGAGCATGACGAGCCCGATCATCTGCCCCTGAAAACCCTCGTACCAGTGCGCGGCGGTCTCTGAGAGCACGCCATCCTGCAGGCTGAAATCCACCCCGAAGCTCAGATACCGGATCGGCGCTCCGACATCCGGGGTGCGAAGAATCGCGGTGATCACCCCGAAGATGGCGGCGCCCGCCATCAGACCCGAGGCGATCAGCGTGCCCTGTTCGGTACGGGCCTCGCGGACCTCCTCGCTGCCGCCCGTTCGACCCACGATCCACGCGACGACCGCCCCGGCGAGAACGGCCATGTTGATCGAGATCGGGAGGTACATGCCGAGGGCAAAGGCGAGCATCGGGATCCCCGCCATCCACAACATCACCGCCACCGCGCCGCCGAGACCGTAGAGCAGCCACGGCTGGTTGGCGGGGTTGTCCATCAATCCACGAGACACCGCCGCGATCATGTTGGCCTGGGGTGCGGGCAGGGCCTGCTCGTTCGACACCAGGAGGCCGGTCTCCGGATCGGTGATGAGGAAGCCGTAGGCGTTATCCATGATCGGGATCACCGCCGCCACCACCAGAGCCGCGACGAACATGCCGAGGAACTTCCATTTTTCCTGGTTCCGCGGCGTGCTGCCGAGCCAGTAGCCGATCTTGAAGTCGGTGATCAATGCTCCCGAGGTCGACAGAGCGGTACACACGGCAATGCCGATGATGAGAGCGACGATCATTCCCGCCGGCCCCGCCAGACCCACCAGAATCATGCAGCCGATCGCCAGCACCACCGTGATGAGGGTCATGCCCGACACCGGGTTGACACCCACGATCGCGATCGCCTGGGCGGCGACCGGCGTGAAGAGAAAGGACAGCAAGAATCCAACGACCATTCCGACGAGAGCGAACTTCAGGCTCGCGCCGAAACCGTAGGCGGCCGCACCCCCTGCCCCAGGAGTGATCATGGCGACGATGAAGAACAGGGCGCCCATGGCGAGGACGGAGGCCAGGGTGATCAACAACACGTCCTTCGGTGCCATGTCCGCTGCGTCCGTTCGGTGGTATCGACGCTGCCGCGGGCCTCCTTGGAAAACCCCTTGAAACCCAACGTCACCGAGGAGGCGACGATCTTCCACATCCTCAGGATGCCGATGATCCCCGAGACCGCGATCGCGCCGATACCGATCGGTTTGACAAAGGCGCCGAAGATGGCAACAGCGCTCATCTTCGCGATCTCGAAGTTCGTCCCGGCATACGAGAACATCGGCCAGATTCCGGCCGAAGAGGTAGATCAACGGCACCATGACCACCATCGCCAGAACCGAACCCGCCGCAATGATCGACGCGTAGCGGATGCCGATGATGTAGCCGAGGCCGAAGAGGGCGGCAATCGCCGTCAGCTGGACCTCGAGCCGGATCCCGGAGCCGACGCCGCCGAGCAGAGTCGAACTGGAGAGATTGGCGTTCCACAGGTGCAACGCCTCGATCGAAAAGTCGAACAGCGCGCCGAGCATGAACGAGATCAGCAGGATCTTCCCGGCGCCGCCTGCCGAGCTCTCGCCGGTGATCAGGATGTTGTTGATGGCGGTCGCTTCCGGGTAGGGCAAGTTCGCCGTGAAGCTCCTTCACGAAGTACTTGCGCAAGGGAATGATCAGCACCACGCCGAGGGAGCCGCCGATGAAACAGGCGAGAAAGATCTGCCACCACTTGATATCGAGCTGGTTGATGTAGAGCGCCGGGACGACAAAAGTCGCACCCGCCGCAACCACGCCCGCGGCCTGGCCGACGCTCTGGACCATGACGTTTTCCAAGATGGTGCTCGGGGGACCCGCAGCTTGCCGAAGAAGATCGCCAGGATCGCGATCGGAATCGAAGCCTCGATCGCGTTACCGGCCCGCAGCGCCATGTAGGAGGCGGCAGCCGTGAAGACGACGACCATCGCCACGCCGACACCGATCGACCACATGGTGACCTCGGGTCGAAGATCGTCGGGGCCAACGACCGGATCGTAGACCTCACCCGGGTTCAGTTTTCGGTACGCGTTTGCCGGCAGCAACTTCGATTTCACGGGTTTCGAGTGTTCCATCAGGCCTCCATCCGGTATCTTCGCCGCGCGATGAAACGTAGCACAGGCTCGTGATGTCGGTCGAGCCTCTCCGCCCTGATTTTCCTCTGGATGACCGTCCGGCTAGGCCAGACGATCCTCGAGAGCCGCGTAGGGTGGGCTTCAGATCCTGAAGGTGGGCCGAGGCCCACCCTACGTTGGACCCACACACCGAGCGGGCTCACTGAGTCATTCTCGTCGGTATCGCCAATTCGGGCAAAAAAACGCCCGGGCGCGAGGCCCGGGCGTCGGTGTTGATCAGTTGAACTGATTACTGCATCGCCACCAGGGTGACGCGGCGGTTCTGAGCGCGGCCTTCCTTGGTCGAGTTGTCCGCGATGGGCTTGTACTCGCCGTAGGAGATCACGTTCATCCGGAACATCGGAATGCCCTGCTCCATGTTGAGGTAGCGCATGGCGGCTTCGGCGCGTTTGTAGCCGAGCTCGAGGTTGTAGCCTTCGCTGCCGATGTTGTCGGTGTTGCCCTGGATCTCGATGAAGGCTTCGCCCTCGACGGCCAGCACAACGGCTGCGAACTCATCGAGTTGCGCCTTGGCATCGTCGGAGAGCCCGGCCTTGTTGAACCCGAACGTCACGTCGTTGTCCGTAATCGTGGCCTCATAGAGGAACTTGCCCATGGCAAGAACGCCAGCCGCATCGGCGCGCGCCATCGCTTCTTTGGCGGTCTCCGAAACCTTCGCCAAGTCAGCCGCGAGGGCTTCCTGGTTGGCCTGGAGGTCGGAGATCTCCTTCTGGTTCTTCTCGACCGTGTCCTGCACTTCGTGAATCTTGGTATTGGTCACCTGACCGAATTCCGACACCTGCTCGTTGACCCATTTCTTGGTGGCGCAGCCAGTGAGCGAGAGTCCGAGGACCAAGACCACCACGAGCGCCGGGGAAAGAACCTTTCGCATCATCCACCTCCGTTTAATCTGAGATTCTCGGTATTTCGAGTTTTCTCCAATGAGCACGGCGATACTATAACACATTCTCCGCTGCAAGCCCCCTCGAAAAGGCCTGCCCCATCAGAACTCGAGGCACTCCGGCGCTTCGGGATCGACTTCCGAAACGCACTCGACAACGCCCTCGAGCAATCGGACCAGAACCGGCGTCTGGAGGAACCAATCGACCCCCGCCGGCAGCTCGGCCACCCGGCACTCCCCACAAGGAAAGGGCAACAGGTTCTCGGTCGGGAACCCGGCCCGCTCCGGCACCGCGACCGCCGTGGTCGGTCGTGGCAACGAACGCGCTGAAATACAGCTCCATCAGCTCGTGGCAGTGCTCGCAGTCCTTGCGGTAGAAAATCACGTATTGTGAACCACTTGCGATATCTTCGGGCAGACCGAGGACCCACTGGGCGATGTCCAGCTCGGAAAAGGGCCGGCCCTGCCAGGACGGGTAGTCGGGCAGGTAGTAGCCGTCTGCCGGCAGGGCCGCCGCGGTCTCGGCAGTCGCAGCGCCGGCCGCCGCGGCAGACGCGGGCGGCGCCGGCGCCCGCAGACCGAAGGCGAGGACCACCCCGGCCAGACCCCACAGACCCGCGGCGAGAACTCTCCAGGTCGGGAGATTCGCGGTCAGAGCAAGCCTCGGTTCCCGTCGACCGAGCACCGCCAATCCGAGGAAAAATGTGACATCCGTCACCAAAGTGATCCACGGGCTGATCTGCCACCGCGCCAAAGCACCCACAACTCGAGGCGCCGAGCGCCAGGTCGCCGACCAGTACCGGGATGAAGGAGGCGAGCACGACGATGCCGGTCCACCGCGCCAGCGGCGGCACCAGCACCATGACACCGACCACGATCAGTTCGGCGGCGATACTGAACCGCAGGACGAACATCAGATCGAGGCCGCCCTCCCCCGCCCATTTGATGATCGCGGCCGGAAGATGGGTCGGACTGAGATCGGCGAGTTTGAGCACCGCCCCGATGAACAACCACAGCGGCACGATGACCCGCGCCAACACCACCGCAATAGTCCCCGCGACCCGCGATTTCTGCTTTTCTTGACTCACTGTCATGTCAGATTCTTCTCCTCTGCCCCTCTGCTCCTCTGCTCATTTGTATCGCTGATTTCAGCCCCGAGGATGGCGAAGGACGGAATTTTACAGGTCGCTGACCTCGCCGCCGAGCCCGCCCCAGACGGTCTGTTTCAACTGCTGCGGCGAGGTCCCTGGTCTTCCGCACCGCGGCGTCCGCCCGGTCGAGCATGGCGGCGGCCTCGGGGTCGCCGCTCATCCCCTGGAGGTTGATCCGCACGTTCATGGCGGCACCGAGGGCCGCCGCGCGCGCCATGCCGGCGCCCACGCCTGCGTCCGAGGCCGAGGCCGCCATCCCGAGTTCCCGAGAACGCCGGCACAGATCGACAATTTCGGGACAGGCCTCGGCGACCTCCAACGGGACCCGAGCAGCGCCCAGGGTGGCCTCCCGAACACCAGCCTCGCGGTCGGCGCCGGTCGCCCTGTTCGCCTCCATGACCTTCTGAAAGGCCCAGGTATCGGCGTCGATAGCGTCCAGCAACTGCTGTTTCAGCTCCTGCGCTCTCATGGCCACTTCTTCGAGCTCCGAGCGAGCGTCCTCGAACTCCGACTTGGGATGGGCCAGGTTGGCCACCATCGCGGCCAGCGAGGCCCCGAGAGCGCCGGCCAGGGCCGCCACCGACCCGCCGCCGGGGGCCGCGGAGTCGCGCGAGGTCTCGTCGGCAGAACTCCTGGAGCGTCATCGCCGCCAGCGGCCGATCGGGGGCGAGGATGTCCTCGATGATCTTCTCGCGCGGGTTGAACTCGGCGACCTCGTTCAGCCCCAGCGACCGCACCGCGGTGTGGACGATATCCGCCTCGGGCACCCCTCGCGAACGACCCATACGTCCCAGGTAGTGGCGGCCCGCAGCCAGCAGCGCGCCTCTTCGGCACCAGGCCCACCAGCTCCGAGCCCGTGGCCCGCAGGCCGCGTTCGCGCGCGCTCTCGTCACAGGCGTCAAAGGCTGCGTGGATCGGTGTGACGTCGATGTCGATCAGGTTCATCGAGACCTGGGCGCAGCCGTACTCGGGGATGACCCAGCCCACGCCCCGGACCGCCTTGAGCATGCCGGGTTGTTGGGTCGACTTTCCGTCGGGGCCCACGACCGTGCGACCCTATCTCCCGGACGTCGAAGGCCACCCGATTCGCCCACCTCTTGTCGGAGACGTTGAGGTTGACGTTGTAGGCGACCAGAAATTTGCGGGCGCCGGTCACCATCGCGCCGAACTCCGGCACGAAAACCGCCGGACCGTAGTCGGGGGCGAAGTCGGGGTCCTCGAGCTTGCGGGGCAGGGCCTCGTACTCGCCCTTGCGAATGGCCGCGAGAGATTGCCGTTCGGGACGGGTCGCTGCGTACTCGTACAGGTAGACCGGCAACGACAGTTCCTCTCCGACCGCTCTGCGCGAGGCGGTTGGCAAGATCGACGCAGTCGTCCATGGTGACGCCGGCCACCGGCACGAAGGGACAGACATCGACGGCCCCCATGCGACCGTGCGCGCCGTGGTGGCCCCGCATGTCGATCAGCCCACGCGCCGCAATCACAAGCTGGAAGGCGCCCTCGAGAACGGCCTCCGGTTCGCCGACGAAGGTGATCACGGTCCGGTTGGTTTCGACCCCGGGATCGACGTCGAGCAACTTGACGCCCGGCACCGCCGCAGCCGCCTGCGCGACGGCGTTGTAGACCTCGGGGACCCGGCCCTCAGAGATGTTCGGCACGCACTCGACAATTTTCATCACGAACCTCCAAGCCTGGGAATCCTATGCTGGCGCATTGCCGTTGACAAACGCCCGGTCATTTTTCGCGCCGTGCGCGGCGGCGCGCACGGCGCGAAAAACGAACAAAGGGAACCATCCAAAATCAGGTGGGCGCTATAGCCTATTTCGAGTTGATCGCTGCAAGATCGGCGTCGACCATCATGCGGACGAGCTCCTCGAATCCGACCTTCGGTTGCCAGCCGAGTTCCCGCTTCGCTTTCGACGGATCGGCCACCAGCCGCTCGACCTCCGCCGGGCGGAAGTAGCGCGGGTTGACGACCACTCGCTGAATCCCCGTGGCCCGATCGAATCCGACCTCGTCGGTCCCACTCCCCTTCCACTCGAGCTCGATGCCGGCGTGGGAGAATGCCAGCTCGCAGAACTCACGGACCGAGTGCTCCTCTCCAGTGCCCACCACCCAGTCGTCGGGGTGGTCCGCCTGCAGGATCAACCACATCGACTCGACGAAATCACCCGCAAAGCCCCAGTCGCGGCGGGCTTCCAGGTTGCCGAGAGAGACCCAGTCGCGGAGGCCGGCGGCGATCTCGGCCACCGCGCGGGTGATCTTGCGGGTGACGAAGTTCTCCCCGCGGCGGGGCGACTCGTGGTTGAACAGGATCCCGTTGGCGGCAAACATCCCGTGCGCCTCGCGGTAGTTGATGGTCGCCCAGTAGGCGTAGAGCTTGGCCACCGCATACGGCGATCGCGGGTGGAAGGGGGTCTTTTCGGTCTGTGGGATCTCCTGCGACCTGGCCGAAGAGCTCCGACGAGGACGCCTGATAGAACCGGGACCCGGGCGCCACCCTGCGGACCACTTCGAGCAACCGCACCACGCCCAGACCCGAGACATCGCCGGTGTAGGTCGGCATGTCGAACGAAATACCGACGTGTGATTGCGCCGCGAGGTTGTAGATCTCGTCGGGCGCGACCTTCTCGAGGATGGTCGCCAGGGACTCGGCGTCGCCGAGGTCGCCGTAGTGCAGTCTGACGTGGCGTTCGCCCATCCCCGCCTTGCGCAGGTGGTCGATGCGTTGGCGATTGAACGTCGACGCACGGCGAACGATGCCGTGGACCTCGTAGTCCTTTTCGAGCAGGAACTCCGCGAGATAGGAGCCGTCCTGTCCCGTAATCCCCGTGATCAGTGCTGTTTTCATGGCGCGGATTCTAACAGAGGGGCTGACGCCCCTCCAGTTTTGAGTTTTGAGTTCTTAGTCTTGAGTTATGACTTGTCCGCAACCGCTCGCACTCGAGAAGCTGACGCCCCCTCCAGTTTTGAGTTTTGAGTTCTTAGTTTTGAGTTATGACTTGTCCGCAACCGCTCGCACTCGAGAAGCTGACGTGGGAACTCAAAACTAAAAACTCAAAACTCAAAACTTAAAACTAGTCGATCCGATAATTCGGCGCTTCCTTGGTGACCACGACGTCGTGGGCGTGCGACTCCTTGAGCCCTGCTCCGGTCACCTGAATGAACCGTGCGTGTTCGTGGAGGTCCGAGATGGTTGCGCAACCCGCAAGCCCCATTCCGGCGCGCAGCCCGCCGACGAGCTGGGTCAGCTGGTCGGACAACGGCCCCTTGAACGGCACCATGCCCTCGATGCCTTCGGGCACGAGCTTGGCCCGCTCGCCCCCTTCCTGGAAGTAGCGGTCACTCGAGCCCTCGCTGCTCCTCATGGCGCCGATCGAACCCATCCCACGGTAGGCCTTGAACGTCCGCCCCTGGTAGAGGATCTGCTCGCCGGGCGATTCCTCCACCCCGGCAAACAGCGAACCGATCATGATCACGTCCGCTCCCGCAGCCAGCGCCTTGGTGATGTCACCCGAGAAGCGGATGCCGCCATCGGCGATGACGGGCACGCCGGCATCTTTCGCCGCGCGGGCGCAGTCCATGACCGCGGTGATCTGCGGCATTCCGGCGCCGGTCACGACCCTCGTCGTACAGATCGAGCCGGGCCCGATGCCCACCTTGAGCGCATCGGCGCCGAGCGCGATGAGGTCGCGGGCCGCCTGCTCGGTGGCGATGTTGCCGACGATCAGGGGCGTCTCCGGAAAGGCCTTTTTGATGCGCCCGGTGGCTTCCATCACCCCGCGCGAGTGGGCGTGCGAGCTGTCGAGACACAGCACATCGACGTGGTTGGCGATCAGGGCTGCACAGCGGTCGAGAACGTCGCCGGTCACGCCCACACCCGCAGCCACCCGCAACCGGCCGAGATCGTCCTTACAGGCGTTTGGATAATCGTGGGCCTTCTTGATGTCCTTGACGGTGATCAGGCCCTTGAGATTGCCGGCTTCGTCGACGATCAGGAGCTTTTCGATGCGGTTCTTGTGCAGGAGCGATTTGGCCTCTTCGAGCGTCGTCCCGACCGGCGCCGTTACCAATCCCTCCTTGGTCATGAAATCGGCGATGGGTCGATCGAACTCGGAGCAGAATCGGAGGTCGCGGTTGGTCAGAATGCCCTCGAGCTGGCCCTGAGCGTCGACCACCGGCAGACCGGAGATCCGATACCTGGCCATGACGTCGAGAGCTTCGCGAACGGACTGCTCAGGGTGGACGGTCACCGGATCGACGATCATGCCCGATTCCGAACGCTTGACCTTGTCCACCTCCTCGGCCTGCCGTTCGATGCTCATGTTCTTGTGAATCACGCCGACCCCGCCGAACTGCGCCATGGCGATCGCCATGTTGGCTTCGGTGACGGTGTCCATCGCCGCCGAAACGATCGGCAGGCCAAGTCGAATCCCGTCGCGGGTCAGCCTCGTCGAGACGTCGAGCTCATTCGGGTGGACCTCCGAACGCCACGGCACCAGGAGAACATCGTCAAAGGTCAGACCGACGGGAATCTCTCGGCTCATCGCTACCCCTCCGCTGTGTCCGCTGCGCCGTGGCACTTCTTGTACTTCTTGCCCGAACCACACGGGCACGGGTCGTTGCGTCCGACTTTCGGCTGGTCGCGCCGGATGGTGATCGGCCGCGCATCTGGCGCCGATACCGGCGTGTTGGCCGCGCGCTCCTGTTGCGCGTGCGAGGTGGCAAGCCCCCTGGCTTCGGGGTGCGACAGGGTGGTGCTGACGCCCCGCCGCTTGTGCTGCATGTCCTCCACCGGTTCGGCGTGGAACAGGAACTTGACGACGTGGTCCTCGATGCGCTCCCACATGTCCTGGAAGAGCGCGAACGACTCGCGCTTGTACTCAACCAGGGGATTCCTCTGGCCGTACGCCCTGAGGCCGATGCCCTCGCGCAGGTGGTCGAGGGCCAACAGGTGGTCCTTCCACTGGCGGTCGACGGTATCGAGCAGGAGGAACTTCTCGAGCCGGGCGAACTCGTCGCTGCCGAACTGCTCGACCCGCGTCTCGTAGTGATCAACGGCCGCCTTTCTGATCAACTCCTCGAGATCGGGCCGGTTGATGGTGTCCCAGTCGACCCCGATCTGTTCGGTGGTGAGGCCGAAATAGGTTCGGTATTCGCGGGCCAGTGCGGTGCGGTCCCAGTCCTTGGGGTCGGCCTCTTCGGGACAGAACTCGTCGATCAGCGAACCGACGACCTCGTCGATGACACGCAGGATGTAGTTTCGGCCTTCGGCGCCTTCCAGAATCCGGCGGCGCAGCTTGTAGACCGCGACCCGCTGTTTGTTCATCACGTCGTCGTACTCGAGCAGGTGTTTGCGGATCTCGAAGTTGCGGCCCTCGACCTGTTTCTGGGCCCGTTCGATGGACTTGCGTACACCATGCGGTCGACTCGATCGGGATGTCCTCTTCCATCCCCAGACGGTCCATCATCTTGCGCACCCAGTCGGAGGCGAAGATGCGCATGAGGTCGTCCTCGAGCGAAAGGAAGAACCGGGACGAACCCGGATCGCCCTGGCGGCCGCTGCGGCCGCGCAGCTGGTTGTCGATCCGCCGCGATTCATGTCGTTCGGTGCCGATGACGTGCAGGCCCTCCGGCTTCGAGCGACCTGCTGTTTCTCCTTTGCGCACTAACGCCTCGTACTTCCGCTTCAGTGCGGCGACCTCTTCCGGGGTGGTGTCCGCCGTGGCTTCCATTTTCGCAAGACCCTCGGGGTTGCCGCCGAGCACGATGTCGGTGCCGCGCCCCGCCATGTTGGTGGCGATGGTGACCGCGCCCATGCGGCCGGCCTGAGCCACGATGTCGGCCTCGCGCTCGTGGTACTTGGCATTCAGGACGACGTGTTTGACCTTGCGTTTCTGGAGCAGCTTGGACAGCCGCTCGGAATTCTCGATCGAGACCGTCCCGACCAGCACCGGCTGGCCGCGCTCGTTGCAGTCGGCGATCTCCTCGATGACCGCCTTGAATTTCTCCTTCTCGGTCTTGTAGACGACGTCGTCGCGTTGTCGATCGCGGATCATCGGTTGGTTGGTGGGAACCACCGACAACGTCGAGGCCGTAGATCTTCTCGAACTCCTCGGCCTCGGTCTCGGCCGTACCGGTCATCCCGGCCAGCTTGTCGTACATCCGGAAGTAGTTCTGCAGCGTGATCGTGGCCAGAGTCTGGTTCTCCGCTTGAATCTTGACCTTTTCCTTGGCCTCGACCGCCTGGTGAAGCCCGTCGGACCACCGCCGGCCCGGCATCAGGCGGCCGGTGAACTCGTCGACGATCGTCGACCTCGCCGTCCTTGACGACGTACTCCTTGTCGCGGCGGAACAGGCTGTGCGCCCGCAAGGCCTGGTTGACCGCGTGCAGGATCTCGATATTGGACAGATCGTAGAGGTTGGTGACACTCAGCAGCTTCTCGGCGGTGGCCATGCCCTCGTCGGTGAGCGACGCGGTCTGACCCTTCTCATCCACCAGATAATCGCCGGTCACTTCCTTGTTGCCGTGTTTGTCCTCGATCTCCTTACCCTGCTTCAACCGCGGAATGATCGCGTCGACCTTGTAGTAGAGGTCCACCGAGACCTCGGAAGGACCCGAAATGATCAGGGGTGTCCGAGCCTCATCGACGAGGATCGAATCCACTTCGTCGACGATGGCGTAGGTGTGGCCGCGCTGAGCAATACGTAACTGAACGAGTAGACGACATAGAAGAAGAAGGCGTTGATCCCTTGGATGAAGACGACTGAAAGTCGGCCGCTGGTTCCCTCGGTGACCAGTTGGACGCGCGCCGGTCGGCCAGCGGTCGCGGCCCCACTTGCGGGCGATGCGCCCGGCGACGCCGACGGCGAAGTCCACCCAGTTGGAGCTGTGAACCTTGTAGCGGCGCTGGACCGAGCGTCCGTCGTCGATGCAGCGCAGCAAGTCCTCGTCGGCCTCCATCAACATGCGGATGGAGTGGTCGAGGTTGTCGATGGCGCTGCGGCCGGTGCCGCAGGTGTCGTCGGCGCTGATCGTGACGTCGCGCAGGAACATGGTCATGTCCATGCGCTCGATGCGGTCCAGCAGGCGCCGGGGCGCGAAGCCGTAGGCGTCCTTGAGGTTGCGCGCGATCCTCGGCGTACGTCGCGGCGGCGCAGCAGGCCGACGCGGCCCACCAGTCCGCCGGATGGCTCGCGCCCAGCGTGCCGCGAGCTCGGCGACGCCCTGGCCGAAGGCCAGCAGGAAATTCTTGACGCTCTGGACCGAACCGGGCGAGACCGCCCGTTCGTTGATGGTGCCCGCGATCAGCGTCGGACAGGTGCCCGTGTGGCACAGATTGCAGTGAACGCATCCCTGCGCGATCATGAGCGACGTTGCGATCGTTACTTGGTCCGCACCGAGAAGCATGTACTTGATCGCGTCCGTTTCGGTTTTGATACCGCCACCGGCGCGTAGCTTGACCAGGTCGCGAAGACCCAGCGCGGTCAGTGCGAGATGCATCTCGCGAAGTCCCAATTCGGTTGGCAGGCCCGCATGCTCGAGCGACGAGCGTGGAGAGGCGCCGGTGCTGCCCTCGAAGCCGTCGATCTCGATGATGTCCGCGCCCGCCTTCACCACGCCGGCTGCGATCGTGCCGATGCCGGTGACCGCGCAGAGCTTGACGGAGATCTTCGCCGCCGGGTTGACCGCGCGCAGGTCGTAGATCAGCTGCTTGAGATCCTCGATCGAGTAGATGTCGTGGTGGGGCGGCGGGCTGATGAGGTCGATGCCCGGGCGGCAGTAGCGGAGGCGGGCGATTTCGGCCGTCACCTTGGCGGACATGAGCTGGCCGCCTTCCCCGGGCTTGGCGCCCTGCGCCATCTTGATCTGGATCTCGTCGGCGTTGACCAGGTACTCGGCGTCGACGCCGAAACGTCCGGTCGCCACCTGCCGGATGCGGCTGCGCATGGCCGCAGCTCGCCGTCCCGGTTGCGGCGGCGGTCCTCGCCGCCCTCGCCGCTGTTGGAAAGCATGCCGATCGCGTTGGCCGCGCCGGCGATCGCTTCGTGTGCCTGCGCCGTCAGCGCGCCGTGGGACATGCCGCCGCCGTCAAGCGCAGTCGCGCATGACGGTCTGCGCCGGCAGCGGCTCCTGAGGCTCGACGTCCGCCGGCGCCTCGATGCTCAGCAGGTCGCGCAGCACCGACGGCCTCCGGCTTCCGCACAACGCCGGTAGCGCTTCCAGTCCGCCTCCGAGCCGGTGCGGGCCACGTCCCACAGCGCGATGCGAATCGGGTCGTTGTAGCTGCGCCTGTCGAAGATCGTACTCGGGCAGCTCGTCGACCGTCACTGCGTGGCGCACGCGGTGGGCGATGCCCTCGACCACCAGGTTCAGATCGAGGCCGCCGACGCGGGACGAAACGCCGGGCAGATATTTCATGACGTCGCCGCCCAGGCCCACCGCCTCGAAGAGGCAGGAATCGCGTATAGCCCTGGATGGTGCAGATGCCCATCTTCGACATGATCTTGCGGAGGCTCTCCTCGAGCCCCTCGGTGGCGTTCTTGAGGCCCATGCCGATGTGACGACCGTTGCGGCGGCTCGCGCTCCATGGCGTAGCGGAACAGGGCGTGGGGATGGACCGCCGTCGCGCCGAGCGCGATCAGCACGGCCATGTCGTGGCCCTCGGATATCTCGCCCGACTGAACGAGGATACTCACGTCATCGGTCGCAGGCCCTCGGCCACCAGCCGGTCGTTGGTAGCGGCCACGGCCATCGGCGCGGGGATCGGCCAGCGACCCTCGGCGAAGCAGCCGCGGTCGAGAGGATCGGCCCTCCGCGCCGCTCCGTGTCGCCTCGACGGAGTGTTCGATCAACTCGTCGAGCGCCGCGGCCAGGTCCGCCCCCGTGCCGTGGGCCGGGAAGCTCATCTTCAGCGTGCGCGCGGGCATGTGCTCCGACGACGCGATCTCGGCGATGGTGCGCGCGGAGAGGACCGGCGACTGAGGCGCAGGTTCACGGCGTCGGGGCGTCAGTGCGGCGGGGACGTCGGGCATGCGGCCGAGATACGTCACCAGGCACATGTCCCGGCCCTCGCGGTACGGATCGATGGGCGGGTTGGTGACCAGGGCGAAACGCTGCTGGAAGAACGTGGAACAGCGTCGGGCCGTCCACCGACAGGCCGGCAGTCGGCCGATCGAAGCCCATCGAGTAGATGTCTTCCTTGCCGCACGTCGATCAGGTGGTCCGTCGGGTTCTGCCGCAGCCGCGAGTCCCAGCCCCAGGCCGCAGGAACGCGCCGAGCCGCCCGCGGAAGTGGAGCAGGTCCGGGTGGCTGATCGTGTCGTTGATGCCGTACTTGGACGGCGCGCGGATCTGCCGGTGGTTGATCTCGCGGAAGGTGGTTTTGAGCATCGGCGCGGTCTCGCGCAGGATCCGTAGACAGTCCGCCGAGTGGATGATGCGCAGCGAGTCCTGGTCGAAGCGCACCACGTCGCCGGGGATGAGCTGGTGGCGGAAGACGATGGACTCGGGATGGTGCTCGAAGATGCCGTGCTCGAGGCGGCCATGAAGGTGCCGTCCAGGCTCTGGCTCACGCGCAACGGGCGCAGCCCCATGCGATCCAGCGAGGCGACGAGCTGCCGTCCGTCGTAGGCGAGAGCGACGCGGGCCCCTCCCACGCGCCGATCCCACCCATCGCCCGCTTGTGGAAGCCGAACAGCGCCGTATGTCCGCCGAGAGGTGCGCGACTGGTTCTCCCACGCCGGGCGGCATGAGGACGGCGATCGTGTAGGCGAGGCGAGCGCCCCTCGGCGTGGTAGGCCTGGACGGCGCTGTCGAGATCGCCGCTGTCCGCTGCGCCCGGGACCAGCGCCGGCGCGGGCCAGATCCGTCGTCGCCGCGCCCGCGCGCCTGCCACGTAGCGCTCCCAGTCCGCACCGCGCTGCCGGTTGCCCGTCGATCGTGTTGATCTCGCCGTTGTGGCACAGCAGCGGGAACGGCTGACACATGACCAGTTGGGCGAGGTGTTGGTCGGGAAGCGGCGGTGGAACACGACCGTGTCGACCTCGAAACGCCGGGTCGAGGAGGTCGGGGATAGACGCCCCGAGCTGGTCCCCCGCGAGCCATGCCCCTTGTAGACGATCGTGCGGTCCGAGAGCGAGACGACGTAGACCGGCAGCTTCCGGTCGCGGATGATGTCCTCCAGGCGGCGCTGCGCCTTGAACAAAAAGCGCAGCGTATGGACGTCGTCGGTTTTTTCGTCCCAGCGCAGAACCACCTGCCACACCGCGGGGGTGGTTTTGGCGGCAACGGCGCTCAGTACGTTCTTGTTGAGCGGCACGCGACGCCACAGAACCGTCGTGATGCCGATGGGCTCCATCGCCGCCTTCAAGGCGACCTTAACCGGATCGACGGGAGCGGCGCGGTCGAGGAACAGGACCGCCACGCCGCAGCCGCTGCCGGCCAGAAATCCCGTGTCGACCTCCGGGGCCTGGGGCTGCGGGATCTCGCGGGCGAAACGGGCGTGGGATATCGAGCAGGAAGCCCGTGCCGTCACCGGTGCCGTCGGGCATGCACGCGCCGCGGTGCTCCAAGTTGCAGACCGCGCGCAACGCCAGTTCGATGGCTTTGCGCCCCTTGGGCTCGCGGCCGACGCACACCGCGCCGACGCCGCAGGCGTCCCGGTCGCGGCCGACGGGGACGCGACGCGGTCGATGAACGCATCGTCGCGCAGGTGTTCCAGCGTGGTCGCTCAAGCGATTCAGAAACTCCTCGTCGTCGGCGCCCGGGTACGAACGGTTGCAAGCCGCTCGGTCGGACGCGGCAGAGCCGGCGTCCCAAGACGTGCGTGAAGCGAAGAAATTTATCATGACGTGCTGGTGTTTCAAGCGAGCGGGAACCGAAGGCGGGCGAGAAAACGCTGGCACGGTTCCTGCAGGAGCCGTCCGCGTCAACCGACGGAAAAGTCACGGCAATCCGGGCTGGTCGAACTCGCCGTTGCCGTCCACATCGATGAAAACCGGGTTGGTGAACAACGAGAACACGCGCTCGTTGATGACCGGCACGAGCCGCGCGCTGGTGTGGCCTACCTCGACGACCAGATAGGCGTCATCGGCGAGATTCAGGTCGAGGCGTCGTCGAAGCGCACCACGTCGGTCGTTTCCGGGATCGCTAATGTCCCCGAAGTAATTCGGCGTTGTTGGTCCACACCTTTCAGGTAATTGATGCGGATCCATGGGCTTGGACGGTGACGGCCAGCGGCGTGTTGCCGTCGACGGGAACCGTATAGATGTCTCCCATGCCCGAGCTGTCCACGTCGACGGTGACAAAAGGACCGCCGGAGACGAAGGAGCGGTGCGCCTTGATGGAATCGACCATGTCCTCCGGGTCCGCCGTCTCCGGATCGTCGGTGGGCATGGCGAAAACGTTGCGCGGATCGCCCGGGGTTCCCGATGCCGTGCGTGTCCGAGTTGCCGGTCATCGTGTAGATGTAGCCCTGGTCGAGGAAGCTGAACCAGTCGGCCAGAGTGCCCTGGTCGTTGGCGCCGGAGTTGAAGACCTCGATGGCCTCGAAGTTGGGGTCCACCGGTTGGGCACGGCGCTCGGCGATGCCGATGGCCGGGTCGTAACCAAGCCAGTCGAACCATCCGGTGCCGTCGCGCGGGTGGTTGACCTGCGCGATCTCCGCGCCGAACACGTCGCGGGACGGTCCACAGTTGCCGAATTGAAGGCGCTCGACCGTCCCGTTATCGTCGTACTTGACCAGCGGGATGCCGTAGTAGTCGTGGAGATCGTCCCGCCAACCCGTCAACGGCCAGACATTGGCGTGACCGATGACGGGGCTGACCTCCGAGCCGATGACGGGATGGACCCACGCCTGCGCGTCCATCAACTGGGCGACGGCCAGGAAATCCGAGCGCGTGTCATGGTCGGTGACCACGGGCATCTCCAGGCCCTCGGCGGCAAACTCTTTCATCCGGATGGCGGCCGTCGCCTGCGAGTCGATCGAGAACTCCGTGTGGACGTGGAAATCACCGGTCATCCAGCCGGTGGAATCCACGACGCGTTCGATCGAGCCGACCAGATCGGTGTGGTGTCTCCCGCCGCGACCGTGCAGTTGTGCACGTCGATCTCGTACTCGTTGCCGCGAGAGATGGTGACCGTGTAATCGCCCGGCGGCACGGCGCGCCCGACCCGTTGATGGAGAAGATGCGATACGCGACGCCGGCGCCGGCGTGGGCGTTGAAACCCGGCTGGGAGGTCAGCTTGCAGGGCACCGGGTCGTCGCTTTCGTCGGTGACCGCGTAGTGGACATAGGCGAGGGAGTCGAGCGGAAGGTCGACGTTGGCCGTCCCGCCGTCCGTCACCGTGGCGGCCACGGGGGCGGCGGAATTGCGCGTCGCACCCACGACCGTCAACTCGTAGTCGTCCGCCGGCAGGGTGGCGGTAAAGGAACCGTCGCTCGCGGGACGAATCACCCCGTGGTAATTCAGGTCGCCGGGACGCGAGAGTTGCGCACGACGATCTGCAGGTCGTCGGCGGTGTCGGCGCCGGACAGGTCGATCGAGCCGGTCAGCGTGCCGTAACCCGCGCGGCCGTCCTCGTCCGCCATCAGCTTCGGCGACCTGGCTGCCGCCCTCGTCAACCACGAGATAGCGGCCGAATTTCCTGGTCTCTCCGGGTTCGACTTTGAGCTTGCCCTGGAACAGGGGCAGGACCTCGTCGTCGAGGATGTGCTCCAGCGGCGCTCCGCCGATGTCGTCACCAGGGCGTAGGACAGCCGCATGGGCGGCTTGCGTATCTGCCCACCCAGCGCAGGCCGTCGAACAGATTGGCTTCGCCGGATTCGGAGCCGGCGGCCCGCGCCAAAACCGGGCAGTAGTCGCCCACATGGGCACGTCGGCCACGATGAGGTCCTGCGTCTCGTCCGTGTTGTTGGTGACAAAGCTCTCGATCTTCACGAAAAGCCGCATCCGGTTCGAGGATGCTCGATCGATGAACACGAGCCGCCTGTCGCAGGTGTGCACGACTTCATCGGCGATGTCCAAACCGATGTCGCGGCCTTCCACCTGTATCACCACACGGCCGGAACGGCCGTTTTCCAGGATGGTGACCTGAGTGCCGTCGAAGGCGCGGATGATGCCCAGCAGGTGCTCCATCGACCACAGGGCGTCCTGGCCCGGATCGCCGACGGACCGCGCGCGGTCGGCGTCGATGATGTTGCCTACTGGCTTTCGTCCAGCCGACTCCGCCGTGGCCCGGTGCGCGCACGATGAACGCGACCTTGGAGTTGTACATCTTGATGTCGCCGACGGAGCCGCGGGCGCGAGGGCCGCTCAGCAGTTCTTCCGCCGACATCACCTCGCCGGCGCGGACCTCACCCGAACCCAGGGTGTCGGACAGGTTGTCCCAGGGCTCCTCCGTCTGAGTGTTGTCGTCGTGGTAGCGGGGAAGGTGTCGTCGTCTCCGCCGTCATCGTCGGCATCGTCGTCGACATCGTCGTCGACGTCGTCGTCGGCGTCGTCGTCCGCCGAGGAGTCGTCGTCGTCATCGTCGCCGCACGAGCATCCGGAGACCCCAAGAGTCAAAAGCAGGGTCAAAATCGCCGCGTTCAATTCCCTAAGCCCATAATGTATTTGCCCATGTCTTCCCTCCCGCAACACTAAACGAAGCATTATGACACATATTTGCCACGGAAAGGATACCCTTTCGTCACACATGTGACAACAAAAACGGCTGTTGCGGGCTCGCATCGACGATCTGGCGGACCCGGTGTTGAATTTGGGTTTTTCGAATTTTCTGACCCCCGTCGGGTGCGGGGATACGCTATTGGCCTTGTTCTCGGTCTGGAGGGAAAAATGGCGACCTGGAGACTGTGGTTGGTGTTGGCGGCGATGACGGCTTTGGCCGCGACCGCTTTCGCGTGCGGCGGCGGCGACGATGACGATGATGACGATAACGACGTCGGCGCCGACGACGACGATTCGGACGATGACGACGATGACATGTATTCCGACGACGATGACGATACGGACGACGACGATGACGCCGAGGTGACGGTGAGACTCGAGCGTCGGGTCCTGCGACGCGTCCAAGGCGATGGCGCCCGATCCGCGACGATCCTTACGACATGGTGGAACTGGACTGGGTGGACGGCGTGCTGACGGTCAATCGCCCCGGCGCGATCGTGAACTGCGGCGCCTACGGTTTATGTCCGACGACATGCGCATCGACGTTTCCGTGTCCCGGCTCGACGATCGAGGCCGGGCGGTACCTTCACCGGCGAGGTCGCCGACTGCATCTGCTCGGTGAACATGTGAGCAGCATGTACGCAGAACCAAAAAAAAACCACGTATTGCTAAGGCGGTGGCTTTGTAGGTGCATTCAAAGGTGGTGGCGTTTTGGAATGGGGCTCGCACTGTGTGGACCTCTGCCAATGGGCTGTCGATGACTGCGCACCACCGGTGCAGTATAATGCACCGGAAAATGGCGAGCTGGTCGCGCGATACGAGAACGGCACCGAGTTGATTTTCCGTGAGAAGGGTTGGATTCCGCTGGGCTCCTGCCCGGTACGGTTCGAGGGCGAAACGGGTTGGGTCGAAGCGGGAGATAGCGGAAAGATCGTTTTGAGTTCGCCGGAATTGCTCGCCGGCCGAGAAGTCGCCGAGATTGGCGGCTATCCGGCGACGTTCCATGTGCGAGATTTCCTTGACTGCGTGAAGACACGCCAGAAGCCGAAAGGCAACGCTGACGCGGCCTGCAATGCGCATATCGCCTGTCATGCGGCAAACGTTGCCCTGTATTTGGGACGACAAGTCAACTACGACAACGCGACACACACATTCATCGACGACGAGCAAGCCAATCGTATGCGCAGCGAGGCTTTGCGAGAACCGTGGCGACTGTGAGAATGTTTTCACCTCTCCTGCGCAGCGGGGTAGGTCGGACGCGGTAGCGGCCGGAAAAGAGGTGCCTCTTCCGGCCTTCAATCAACTCTGCATTTCCCTCTCCCGGGCCTGAGAGCCCGACCTCTCCCAAAGGGAGAGGTGACTGAAAAATAATCGGAACCCTCCCATGCATACGACGCGATCAACTATCCGCTCCTTTCTATTCCCCGTTGCCGTACTTGCCTTGGCGGCCACGCTAGCGACCGCCGACGATCCAAACTCATCCGCAAGCCAAGAAACCGAGTTTCTCGCCATCCTTCGTTCCGACGCGGCGGAGAGTGATAAAGCGATCGCCTGCAAGCATTTGTCGATTCATGGATCGAGCGAAGCGGTTCCGGAGTTGGCGAAGCTGCTGCCGAATCCGCGATTGTCCTCGTGGGCGCGGATCGCGTTGGAGGCGATTCCCGGCGAGGCCGCTGACGAGGCGCTGCGAGAGGCAAGTGAATATCTCGAAGGCCAACTATTGGTGGGCACGATCAACTCGATCGGTGTTCGCCGTGACAGAGCCGCTGTCGATTCATTGGCCACACGCTTAAAGGATAGCGATGCCGAAGTTGCGTCGGCCGCGGCCGTCGCTTTGGGACGCATCGGAAACGGTGCTGCTGCGAAATCGCTGCAAGGATCGCTCATGTCGGCGTCCGATACCGTGCGTAACGCGGTCGCCGAAGGTTATGTGTTGTGTGCGGAGCGTTTGCACAGTGATGGTAATTCCGACGCAGCCGCAAAAATATACGACGAGATTCGTAAGTCGGACGTTTCGATGCAAAGAATTATCGAAGCGACGCGCGGTGCGATTCTGGCTCGCAACCAAGCGGGCGTTCCATTGTTAATCGAAACCTTCCGATCGCCGGAAAAGAAGCTGTTTCAACTCGCGCTCGGGACGGCTCGCGAGTTTCCCGGAAGTGAAGTCGACAAGGCTTTGGCGTCCGAGCTGGCTCGCGCAGTACCCGAGCGCGCAGCACTGATCGTCCAAGCGATGGCTGATCGGCCCGATACGATCGATTTGGCCTCCGTGATGAAGGCCGCCGAGACCGGAGACAAACAGGTACGGATTTCGGCCATCGATGCACTTCGACGCGTCGGCGACGTTACTTGTCTATCCGGATTGCTATCGACCGCTGTCGGCGACGATGCCGATTTGGCTCAAGCAGCCAAGGCATCCTTAGCAGGACTTTCTAGCGAGGGCATTGATGCCAAGATTGTTTCACTCTTACCCGAAGCAAAAGGAAAGAGTTACCCGCTGTTGATTGAGTTGGTCGGAAAAAGACGCATTGACGCCGTGCCCGATCTTCTCAAAGCGTTGAATCACCCGGATCAACCGGTGCGCCACGCCGCGCTGGTTGCGCTCGGCGAAACCGTGCCGTTAGATGGGCTTTCGCTGTTGGTCAGCGAGGTAGTCTCACCGAAACATCCCGAAGATGCGGCGGTCGCCGCACAAGCGCTGAAGGCGGCGAGTATCCGCATGCCAGACCGCGAGGCTTGTGCGACGGAGCTTGAGCTGGCGCTGCAAAAATCGCCAGCGGCGACGAAGACCTCGCTTTTGGAAATCCTGACGGATGTCGGTGGGCCCAAGGCATTAGAAACAGTTGCGTCGGCGGCAAAGAGTAATGATCCAGAACTTCAAGACGCCGGTAGCCGTTTGCTCGGCACGTGGAACAACGTCGACGCAGCACCGGTTCTGCTGGACCTGGCAAAGACCTCGCCAGCGGAGAAGTACCAGGTCCGAGCGCTGCGCGGTTACATCGGAATCGTGCGCAAGTTCGCCATGTCCGACAGCCAACGAGCGGAGATGTGTCAAAATGCACTCGAGGTTGCACGTCGAAGCGACGAGAAGAAACTGGTCATGGACGTCCTGCAGCTCTACCCCAGCCGTCCAGCATTGAAGCTAGCGATCAATGCCAAACAGATTCCCGACATCAGCAGCGAAGCGACGGCAGCCACGCAAGCGATCGCCAAAAAGCTGAGCGCAAAGGGAGTCGACGTCAGAGCTCTGATGTCGCTCGACAAATAGTTTCACGATGAGCCGAGTTTCATGATTGGTTTAGTTTTTCACGTCTGCAAGACGATCAACCAGCGTCCGCAGGCGCAGCTTGTCGGTAACTGGTTTCCCGGCGCGGACGTCTTCTTCACGGAACGTCGCCATCAGCACCTCACCGAGCGGTGTGCGCTGGTGGTCGTAGACGATGTGAATTGTGCCATCTTCGGTTTGCACGCCATCGGGGTAAGTCACGTCCTCGCGATGGTCGAGCATCAGTCCGCCCTGCCAGGTGAGCCCGTCATCGTCGGAGATGAAGGCGATGAGTCTTTCTCGCTTCACTCGCGTGTCCAAGGGGCCGTGCTTCACCAGCAACATCGTGCCGGACTTCAATCGTCGTAGAAAGAACCGCGACGTCGGATGGGGAATCGCGATGCGCTTCACCGGCGTCCACGTTCGGCCGCCGTCCTGTGAAATCGTTTCCGCCAGTCCTTGACATCGCACCATCATCCAGAGTGATCCGTCTTTGCGCTGCACGATCATCGGTTCGTCGGGGCCGCGAGTTTTCGCGTCTTGGATGTTCGCGGTGCCTCGGAGCTGAAACGTTTTACCCTGATCGGTCGAGGCGTAGACCTTGATGCTATTGTCTGCCTTCCACACCGACGAGGTGAGCAGCCAGTCACCGTCGGCGAGCACGGTCGGTTTGTTGAGCATGATGCCGTCGCCGATGCGGCGAGGCGTGGACCACTTCGGATCAATAGCGTCCGGATCGTCGCAGACGACTGTCCAAACGCCGAAACGTCCGTCCTGCTGTCCGGCACTCTGGCCCCAGAACAACCACAAGCGGCCCAGCGGATCGATCCAGATGGAAGCCGACATCGCGCGCGTTCCTTGACGCGGCAGAATCATGAGCCGAACTTCCGACCACGATGCGCCGTGATCGTCGCTGCTGCGCACCACTTGAAAATTACGAGTGCTCTCGACATCCCGCCCGTAAATCACCCACAACCGCCCTTTTGCTGTGCATTCGATGCCAGCCACACCCTGCCGCTTCGTCGGCGGAATGTGTTGTTTCCACGGCGACACGATCACATGCGCGGGTTGCAGCGCAATGTCATCGGCGGGTGCTTCGGCATGCGAGACGCCGGTCCAAGCTCCGAGCAGCAGCGACAGGATGCCGGTCGAGATGACTCGCTTCATGAGTCCTTCTTCTTCGACTTTTTCTTCTTGGCTTTGGCAGTGGCGTCGGCTCTCCATGCTGGATTCGTCTGT
>CAVQQC010000023.1:0-220465 GCA_963714895.1 Candidatus Sulfomarinibacteraceae bacterium | reverse complement strand
CGGCGCGGAGTTCGCGGCGGTCGAGCGGGAGCTGGTGCAGGCGGAGAAGACATCGCAGCTCGGACAGCTGGCCTCCGGGCTGGCGCACGAAATGGGGACGCCGCTCAATGTCATCACCGGCAACGCGGAGTACCTCCTGCGCAAGGTGAGCGAGGACGACGTGGCGAGACCCGCCCTCGAGTTGATCGTCAAGCAGGGCCAGCGCATCGCGGCGATGATCCGCCGGCTGCTCGACGTATCGCGGCCGGCGGAGGCGCGGTTGGTCCCTGTCAAAATGGCGCCGCTCGTCCGTCAGTGCCTGGAGATCGTGCCCGGGCTGAACTGGAGGGTCGAGGTGCGCTGCGACCTCGAGGAGGATGTGCCGCGTGTGCTCGCCGACCCGAAGCTGATCGAACACACGCTGATGAACCTGATCCTCAACGCCTGCCAGGCGATGCCGATGGCGGCGGCTGTCCCTGGTCACCGGCCTCGAAACGGCGGCGGGAGGGAGGTTGTCGGTAGCGTTGGTGGTGGCCGATACCGGGTGCGGCATTGCCGCCGCCGACCTGCCCCGGATCTTTGAGCCCTTCTTCACCACCAAGGCTCAGGGGGTGGGCACCGGGCTCGGTCTGCCGATCGTGGACCGCATCGTGCGCCAGCACGGCGGCAGTATCGAGGTGACCAGCGCCCCGGGGCGCGGTACCGTGGTGATCGTGCGGCTGCGGGCGATCGCGGAGGATGGCCCGGGCAACGGTCGTGCTCAGGAGATCGGTCATGAGGGATCCGGGGGTTGAGTTGACACCGTCCGTCCGGGTGCTGGTCGCGGAGGACGACGGCGAGATGCGGGAGCTCCTGTGCCGTGTGCTCGGCGAGGAGGGCTACGACGTCATCGCCGTCGGCGACGGCCACCAGGCCCTGGCCCGGATCGACGAGGGTCAATTCGATCTCGTACTTTCGGATGTCCGGATGCCGGGCCCGGACGCCATCTCGCAGACTTTTCCACGGCGTGCTGGTTGCATCAGCGGTGATCCGCATGACGCCTTCTCCAGCACCACAGCCGGAAGTCCTTCGAGGCGAATCGCCCAGCGCCAGCAAGCCCTGCAAGGCCGATCGATGGCCGTCGCGCTGAAATTCGCCGCGCTCGCCGCCCAGCCGATACCCCGATCACCCGTCGATGGCATCATCCTCGTCGGCGGCGAGCAGTTCCATTGGTGTCGAAGGCCATGGCGCGCGTGTTGGCTTTGGTTCACGAGGTAGCGGGCAGTGCTGCGACGGTTCAATTGACCGGGGCGTCGGGCACCGGCAAGGAGCTGGTGGCGCGAGCCATCCACGCCGCGGCTCGCCGTCAGCCGCCGGTCTCCGTCCCGATGGACTGCGGCGCGATCCCGGAGGGTCTGCTCGAGAGCGAGTTCTTCGGCCACTGTCGCGGCGCCTTTACCGGCGCCATCACCGACCGGCCGGGTCTCGTGGAGGCCGCAGACGGAGGCACGTTGTTTCTCGACGAGGTCGGCAACCTGCCGACGGCGATGCAGGCCAAGCTGCTTCGGTTCCTCAACGACCGGCACTTCCGCCGCGTCGGTGAGACCCGCGAGCGGTCGGTGGACCTGCGGCTGGTTTCGGCCAGCAACCGCGATCTCGCGGAACTGGTGGGCGAGGGTGGGTTTCGCGATGACCTCTACTACCGGTTGGCGGTTTTCTCGGTCCACATTCCGAGCCTCGCGGAACGGCGCGAGGACATCCCGCCGCTGGTCTACCACTTCATCCGCCGTTTCAACGGCGAGTGCGGCTACTCCGTCGAAGGGATCCGCCAGGACGCGCTCGACCGGCTGGTGGACGCCCCCTGGCCGGGCAACGTGCGACAGCTCGAGAACGTGACCGAGCGGGCGGTCATCCTGCGCAAGGCAGGACTGGTGCAGCCGGGAGACCTGCCGCCGGAGCTGCTGACGTCGGGTTCAGCCGATCCCGGCCGCTCGCTCGATGACCTGGAACGGCAGCACATCCTGCAGCTGTTCGAGGAGTGCGACGGCAACCAGTCGCGGGTGGCGCGAATCCTCGGCATCAGTCGCCGGACCGTCTATCGCAAGCTCCGGCAGTACGGAATCAACGACGGCGACTGACGTCCGTGGTTTGCGGGCCGACTGCCCACCCTGGTTCCTTTGTCTCACGGCCTCGAGGCGCGCATCCTCTTACGGGTCAGGTAATTACATCGCGCAGGGCCGACTGGTGCGGCATCCCGGGACACTTTGTCCCACCTTCGGATGCACCCGTTCCCACCCTCGAAACATACTCAAGTGATTTCAAGATAACGAGATAGACGACCGCGGGTCGAGCGGGTCACGCCTGGCACACCCCTTGCTGTCGGCACTGGCGATGAAGCCTGAAGCCTTTCAGCCGAACCCGCCGTTGACGGTCGCCATCGCCTCCCGCGACCGGGTCTACCGGGACAGTCTCGCGCTGCCGTTGCACCGACTCGGATTTTCGGTGCAAGCGCTCGATCTGACGACGAGCGCCGGGCCCGTGGAGTTGGACGGAGTGGACGTGCTGGTCATCGATGTCGACGCGCTGACCCCGCCGGACCTCGAAGTCATCGCCGGTCTGCAGGTGCGATCGCCGCTGGTGGAGGTGGTGGCGGTGACCGGCAGCCTGCCGGTCGAGGATGCGGTTCATGCTCTGCGCTCGGGGGTCTTCACAATCCTGGAGCACCCGGTGGCGGACGGATTGCTGGGGCGGACGATCACCGACGCCGGTCGCCGCCATCGGCGCGCCAGGGCAAGGCTGGAAGAACTCAACCGAACCAATTACACGATCGAAGGCTCGTTCTCGAGATCTTGAAGGAGGAGCGGAACATGCGACCCGAGGTCTCACGTCACACCTACGACGCCTTGAGGAGGCGGATCCTGGTGACCATGATCGTGGTGCCGGCGGTGCCCTTTCTGCTCGCCCTGTCGGTCGGCGTTTTCCAGTTCACGACCGCGATCCGCGAGGCGACGATCTCGAGGATGGTCCGAATCGCCGATGACCACCGCAACGCCATCCAGGTGTTCCTCGACGAGCGCCACGCCGATCTCGGGTTCATCGCCCATGTCTGGACCTTCGACGAGCTTCGTCAGGAGCAGGCCCTTGCCGACGTGCTGCGCGACCTCCGCCGTAAGGCGCCGGCCTTCGTCGACCTCGGCGTCTTCGACGCTGACGGCGTGCTGGTCGCCTACGAGGGACCGTTCGAGCTCGAGCGGCAAGGTCTACAGTAACGCCGAGTGGTTCCGCCGCGTGGTCGAACGCGGCACCACATCAGCGACGTCTTTCTCGGCTACCGAAAATCGCCGCACTTCGTGATCGCGATCGCGACGGCGAAGGCGCCGACCGCTGGGTGCTGCGAGCAACCATCGACCCGCACCTTCACGCAGATCGTCGAACGGGTCCATTCCGGGCGAACCGGAGAGGCCTACGTTCTCAATCGGGAAGGGGTCTTTCAAACCGAGGAGGTCGGGTGGAACCTGCTCGAGGTGGCGCCCGAGCGCGTCGGGCTCGACGAAACCTCGCGCGGCGTGTTCACCGCGGTGGCCCCCGACGCATCCGGAACGAAGTTCGTCTGGGCCACCACCTGGCTCAACGACGACCACTGGCTGCTGGTGGTTCGCCAGGAGGTGGGCGACGCGTTCTGGCCGCTGCGTCGAGCGACCTATTTGGGACTCGTGATCCTGGTGATCGGCGGCGCCGCGATCGTCCTGCTGGCGGTCTCCCAGACCAACGCGCTGATCCGGAGGATGGAGCGGCTCGACGAGGAGAAGCAGGGGCTCAACCAGCAGTTGATCGTCGCCGGCCGGCTCGCCGAAATCGGCGAGATGTCGGCCGGATTCGCCCACGAGATCAACAACCCCCTGCAGATCATCCGGTCGGAGCATTCCCTCATCGCCGCCATCCTCGACGACATGCTGGAGCGGGACGAGCTCCCCCGGTCCGCGGACACGGCGGAGATGCTCGATTCGTTCCGTCAGATCAGAACCCAGGTCGACCGCTGCGCCGCGGTCACCCAGGGGATCCTCAAGTTCGCACGGCACACCGACCCGACCCCGCGTGCGGTCTCTCTGAGCGACTTCATCCCCGAGGTCGCGGCCATGGTCGGCAGCCAAGGCGACGGTCGGCGGGATCGAGCTCGGCATCGAGGTCCCGGACGATCTGCCGCCGGTGCTCGCGGACCGCGCCCAACTGCAGCAGGTCGTCCTCAACCTCGTCAACAACGCATTCGACGCCGTCGAGCAGCGGCACGGCGGGGCCGGCGGTGAGGTCCGGATCGAAGCTGCGCGGGCGGGGAATCGGGTCGAGATCGCGGTGCAGGACAACGGCGCCGGGATCGGCGAGAACGACATCGACAAGATCTTCACCCCGTTCTTCACGACCAAACCGGTCGGCAAGGGCACCGGGCTCGGGCTGTCGATCTGCTTCGGCATCGTCGACTCCATGGGCGGCTCGATCCGAGTCGCCAGCAGCGCGCAGGTCGGAACGACATTCACGGTCAGCCTGCCGGCGGCCGGATCACACACGAACGATCGGAGGGAGAAATCATGAGCGGGCTCAACCTGATGTTGGTGGATGACGAGGAGCGATTCCTGTCGACGACCGCCAAGCTGCTCGAGCGCAAGGGTCACCGTGTGATCACGGCCGGCAGCGGCCAGGAGGCGCTCGCCAAGCTCGAAAAGCACGAGGTGGAGGTGGTGGTCCTCGACGTCAAGATGCCGGGGATGAACGGGCTCGAGGTGCTCAGCGAGATCCGCCTCCGCTTCCCGCTGGTCGGCGTCATCATGCTCACCGGCCACGGCACCATCGAGTCGGCCGTGGAGGGGATGAAGTCGGGCGCCTTCGACTTCGTCACCAAGCCCTGCGACATCGACGATCTGCTCGCCAAGGCCGAAGAGGCCGCCGCCCGGCGACGCGGCCTCGAGGACAAGATCCGCCAGGCGCGGCTCCTCAAGGCGATCCGCTCGCCGCGCGAGCTCGTGCGCGAGGCCGACGGGCGCGGGGAGAAGTGATGGAACCCGCCGCCAAACACTGCGACGTTCTCTCACCCGAGTCGGTGCCGAAGTCACGGCGCCGCGGGGTGACCGTGGTGCCGCACCGACAGGAGCGCCGGCTGTACTTCCTGGCGACCCTGGCGCTGACCGCGTGGTACCTGATCGACCGCCTGCTGTGACGGCGCTGAAGCCGTTCGAGAGATTGAGAGGATGTCAATGACCGCACAGACGACACTGGCCAAACCCACCGGGTACGACCGCTACATCGACTGGCGACTGTTCGCCATTCCGCTCGGGCCTGTTCATCGCGATCCTCCTGATCCCGACGCCGCGGAGCATGCTGAGGATCGGCGCCGAGTTCGCGGTCGGCCCGAGCCCTCGTGAAGGAGCACTTCGCCCGCGAGGTCTTCGGCGCCGATTTCGCCGCGCTCAACCAGTGGCAGGTGCAGATGGTGCAGATGATGAAGACGAGCATGGACCGGTCGTCCTTCACCCACGCCGTCTTCATGGGTCGCGACCAGAAGTGGTGCGGGAAGAACGAGATCGGCAGCACCGACGCCTCGCTGACCATGGTGCGCGAGACCGCCGCCGCCATCGACCCCGTTCGCTTCGAGGAGCTGATGCGCTCGGGGTACACGCTCAAGACGTCGGGAATCGATCTCGCCACCTTGAGCGAGGCCGACGCGGACGCATCGCCAAGGCCGGCTTCCACGTCAAGGTGGCGGTGGCGATGGTCGCCTTCGTGGTTGGCTGCTTCGTCACCGAGGCGATTCCGCTGCCCATGGTCGCCTTCTGCATCGGCGTCATCGCCCTGTGACCGGCATCTTCGACCGCGAGACCATGCCGTCGCTCTACTGGTCCGACGCCACCTGGTTCATCATGGGCAGCCTCATGTTCGCCGCCGCCTTCGTCAAGACCGGGGTCGACCGGCGGATCGGCATCATGATGTTCGGCAAGCTCAAGAACGCCGAGCGTCCGCTGGGTCACCTTCGTGATCATCGTGATCATCGCGCCGCTCGACCATGTTCATGTCGGACCACGCCCTGGCGGCCATGTTCCTGCCCATCGGCATCCTGCTCTACACGACCGCCACCGCGGCCGCCGGCAATGATGACCCCGAGCTCGCCAAGATGCTCATGATCACCATCGCCATGGCCTGCAACCTCGGCGGGTTCGCTGGCGCCCTCGGGCGCCGCCCGCAACATCATCATGATGAGCTATGCCGAGGACATGTACGGCGTCTCCATCGGTTTCGGCCAGTGGATGCTCTACTGCGTGCCCTTCCTGTTCTTCGTCGATGCCGATCACCTGGTTGGTGATCAACTGGCGGTTCAAACCCGCAGATCACCGACCTCGGGCCGTCGATCCGGGTGGTGCGCGAGCAGATCGCCCGCGAGGGAGGCCGCTGGACCCGAGCCCCAGATCGTGTCCCTCGTCATCTTCCTGGTGATGCTCGACGACCTGGATCACCGAGAACAACCTGCTCTCCAGCTCACCGGAATCCGCTTCGGCATCGGCGCTGCTCGCCGTGATGGGCGGCATCGCCTACATGTTGGCGGGCATCGTCAACTGGCGCGACTACCAGACCCGGGTCGACTGGGGTGTGGTGTGGCTGTACGCCGGCGCGATCATCTTCGGCCGCATCCTGATCACCACCGGCGGCGCCTACTGGATCGCGAACTCGATCATGAGCCCTGGCGGTGCCGCTCGGGCTCGGCGCCGGCGTCGGGCTGCTGCTGTCGAGCAACGTCATCACCGGGCTCGTCACCCAGATCATGGCCGACGGTCCGGCCTGCGCCGCGGTCGGGCCGGTGACCCTGGCCATGGCCGGCATCGCCCACCCGGGCACCAGCATGATTCCGTTCATGACCATGAGCACCGCCATCGCGTCGTCGCTGGCCTACTGTCTGATCATCGGCACGCCGCCCAACGCCATCGTCTACGCGAGCGGCTACCTGAACCAGCGCGACTTACCTGCGCGTCGGCGCTGATCCTGTTCTTCACCAACCTCGGCGTGCTCCTGCTCATGGCCGCCATCTACTGGCGGTGGATCGGGCTGGAGCGGGCTGCGGCCTTTTACGAGTCGGAGGCATCTATGAACTCGATCATCAATCAAGGTGCTCCTGGTGGACGACGAGAAGAGCTTTCGCGCGTCGACCGAGAAGATCCTCGTCCGCGCGGCTTCGAGGTCACCACCGCCGGCACCGGCGAGGAGGCGCTCGAGCGGCTCGTCGAACGTCCCTGACGTCGTGATCCTCGACATCCGTATGCCGGGCATGGACGGGCTGACCGCGCTGCGCGAGGTCAAGCGGCGGGCGCCCGACATGTCCGGTGATCATGCTCTCGGGTCACGGCCAACGAGGATGCGGCGCGCGTCGCGCTCGAACAGGGGGCGTTCGACTTTCTGGCCAAACCGTGCGACATCGACATCCTGGTCGGCCAAGGTGCACGAGGCCCGGAGGTGGGCCCACGTTCCCGGACGCGGAAGAGGAACGGCGCGTCGGCGATGTGATGATCCCGCTCGCCGACTACACCTCGGTGGCCAAAGGACGA
Source organism: Candidatus Sulfomarinibacteraceae bacterium (assembly GCA_963714895.1). Taxonomy (GTDB): domain Bacteria; phylum Acidobacteriota; class Thermoanaerobaculia; order Thermoanaerobaculales; family Sulfomarinibacteraceae; genus Sulfomarinibacter. Next base: position 212,924 of record CAVQQC010000023.1, on the reverse strand, counting down.
CACCGTCGAAGAGGCGATCGACCGGCTCCGCAGATCCTTCGGCGCCTGGGCGGAAAACGACAGCATCATGGAGACCGGTCACCGCTCGCTGCTGGTGACTCGGGACCGACGGCGCGATTGAAGGCGTGGTGGCCATCACCGATCTCCTGGGGCGATCATGCCGCGCTACCTGTATGCGCCCAAGCCGACTCTCGCCGACTACGATCCAGTACTCGCCGATGTTCTGGGTCGGCATGTTCACGCGTGAAGTCGCACAGTTGCGGAAGGTCCGCGTCGGCGAGATCATGTCCCCGGTGCCGCCCGACATCGCCGCCGACGCCTCGCTCATGGAGGCCGCCTACGTGATGGTCCAGAAAGTCGTCGCGCCGGCTCGTGGTCACGCGGCACGGCGGCATCGTCGGCATCATCCGCGAGCAGGAGCTCTTCTTCGAGATGGACACGGATCTTCGCGCGCGGGCCCGGCAGGGAGGCGAAACCGATGAGCCGGCCCAAGAGCGACAACATCTCCACAGTCCAGTTCCAGGTCACCCGTGCACCAGCGCGAGCGGGCCCTCGGCCAGCGCGGCGTGACGGTGTGGTTCACCGGTCTGAGCGCCTCCGGGAAGTCGACGGTGGCGATCCGCGTCGACCGGCTGCTCACCGATCGCGGCAAGCACTGCTACGTGCTCGACGGTGACAATGTCCGTTTCGGCCTGAACCGGGATCTCGGCTTCAGCCCGGAGGACCGGAACGAGAACATCCGCCGCATCGGCGAGGTTGCCAAGCTCTTCACCCAGGCCGGCATCGTCAACCTGACCGCCTTCATCTCGCCCTACGTCGCGGACCGCGATCGCAACCGCGAGATCCAGGAACCGCGCGACTTCATCGAGGTCTTCGTCGACTGCCCGCTCGAGGTCTGCGAGCGGCGGGACCCGAAAGGACTCTACGTCAAGGCGCGGGCTGGTCAGATCGCCGAGTTCACCGGCATCACGGCGCCGTATGAGCCGCCCGTCAAACCGGAAATCGTGCTCACCACGGCCGACGAGGACGAGGAGGAGAGTGCACTCAGGGTGGTTCGCCACCTCGAGGTGCATGGTTACCTGAGCCGGGATTGACAGGTCGCTCGGATACAATCCAGGCAGTGGTATCTGACAACCCGCCGGCGTCGACTCACTTCCGGGCCTGCAACCTGTGCGAGGCGATCTGCGGGCTCGCGATCGAGGTGTGTGACGGCGAGATCCTCTCCATCCGCGGCGATCGCGACGACCCCTTCAGCCGCGGCCACATCTGCCCCAAGGCGGTGGCCCTGCAGGACATCCACAACGACCCCGACCGCCTGCGGCGGCCGATGCGCCGGACGGGCGCCGAGTGGCAGGCCATCGGTTGGGACGAGGCCTTCGACGAGGTGGCGGCGCGGATCAGCGCGGTGCAGACCGCTCACGGCCGCGACGCGGTCGCCGTCTACCTCGGCAACCCCAACGTCCACAACTGGGGGTCGATGCTCTTTGGCCCGGCTCTGATCCGCAGCCTGCGCACCGTCAACAGGTATTCCGCGACCTCGGTGGATCAGCTGCCGCACCACGTTGCGGCGGCCCTGATGTTCGGCCACAAGATGCTGCTGCCGGTGCCCGATATCAATAGGACCTCCCACCTGCTGGTCCTCGGCGCCAACCCGGTCGTCTCGAACGGCAGCATGATGACCGCACCGGGTTTCAAGCGGCGCCTCGAGGAGCTGCGGCAGCGCGGCGGCCGGCTGGTGGTGGTGGACCCGAGACGGACCGAGACCGCTCGCATGGCCGACCGCCACCACTTCATCCGCCCCGGGACCGACGCCTTGCTTCTCATGGCGCTGCTGCAGGTGATCTTCGAAGAGAACCTCGAGAACCTCGGCCGCCTCGCCGGTGACGTTGTTTCGCTCGATGTTGTTCGCCAAGCGGTTCGCGGTTTCGGCCCCGAAAGCGTGGCGCCCGCCACCGGGATCGCCGCCGCCGAGATTCGCACCATGGCGCGGGACTTCGCCGCAGCTCCCTCGGCCGTGTGCTACGGGCGTATGGGCGTGTCGACCCAGGCTTTCGGCGGTCTCTGCCAGTGGCTGGTCCAGGTGCTCAACATCGTCACCGGCAACCTCGACCGTCCGGGCGGCGCCATGTTCACCCGACCCGCCGTGGACCTCGTGGCAACCACCGGCCGTGGTCATCTCGGCCGCCGGAAGAGCCGGGTCCGTGGGCTGCCGGAGTTCGGCGGCGAGCTGCCGGTGGCGGCGCTGGCCGAGGAGATCCTGACCCCCGGAGAGGGTCAGATCAGGGCGTTGGTGACGGTCGCCGGGAACCCGGTGCTGTCGACGCCCAACGGGGTCCAGCTCGACCGCGCCCTCAAGGGGCTCGAATTCATGGCGGCGATCGACTTCTACCTCAACGAGACGACGCGGCACGCCCACATCATCCTGCCGCCGACCTCGGCCCTCGAACACGACCATTACGATCTCGTTTTCAATCTGCTCGCGGTCCGCAACGTGGCCCGCTACTCGCCGGCATTGTTCGAGCCCGGGCCCGAGACCCGCCACGACTGGCAGATCCTCGACGAGCTCCGCCGGCGCCTCGACGACGAACGGGTGACGGCCCGCTGCAAGCGCTGGTTGAATGCGCGGTTGGGGCCGCGCCGGCTGCTCGACCTCGGTTTGAGGTTCGGCCCCCACGGTTCGGGATTCAGGCCGTTCGGAGGTGGGCTCAATCTCCGCAAGCTCGAGCTGGCACCGCACGGTATCGACCTGGGCCCCCTCGAGAAATGTCTGCCGGAGCGTCTCCGTACGGATGACCGCCGCATCGAGCTGGCGCCGTCGCTCTTCGTCGAAGACGTGGAGAGGCTCCGCTCGCGGTTGCAGGCATCGAAGGCGGACGAACGGCTCCTCCTCATCGGCCGCCGCCACCTCCGCAGCAACAACTCGTGGATGCACAACTTCCCGCGGCTGATGGGTGGACGCGAGCGCTGCACGCTGCTGATGCACCCGGACGACGCAAAGCGTTCCGGGCTCGTCAACGGTGAACGCGTGGTGGTGACCTCGAGGACGGGCTGCGTTGAATCGGTTCTCGAGGTGACGGACGAGGTGGTAAAAGGGGTGGTCAGCCTGCCGCACGGGTGGGGTCACCGGAGATCGGGGACCCGCCTCGGCGCGGCGCACGACCACCCGGGCGCCAGCGCCAACGACCTCACCGACGATCGGGCGGTCGACCCCAGTTGCGGCAACGCCGTGCTCAACGGCGTGCCGGTGCGGGTTGTGCGTACATCCGATCGATGATCGCGGCGTATTTCGCCGACAGCACCCTGCGTTTGAGCTTGAGGGTCGGGGTCAGCTCGTCGGCCTCCTGGCTGAACTCGTCGGGAACGAGGGTGAACTTGCGAACCCTTTCATAGCGCGAGAACGACGCCATCTTCGAGTCGATGATCGCCTCGAAGTGCGAGTAGACGGCGGGGCTCGCGCACAGTTCGCTGAGGTCGCCTTCGATGCCCTGTTCTTCAGCCCACGGTTGCAGCACATCCGGCTGTGGCACCACCAGGGCGCTGATGAAATTCCGGCGATCGCCGATGACCATCGCCTGGGCGATGAACGGGTCGGTCTTGAGGGCGTTTTCGATCGGTTGCGGCGCGACGTTCTTGCCCCCGGCTGTGACGATGATCTCCCTGATGCGGTCGGTGATGTGGAGGAAGCCGTCGTCGTCGACGTGGCCGACGTCGCCGGTGTGGAGCCAGCCATCATGGTCGATGGTCTCGGCGGTCGCCCCGGGCTTCCGCCAGTACTCCTTCATCATGATGTCGCCGCGGACGCAGATCTCGCCCTCGTCGGTGATCTTGAGCTCCACGCCCGGTCCCGGCTTGCCGACGCTCCCGAAACGGCAATCGGTACGGGTGTTGGCGGTGGCGGCGCCGGTCAGTTCGGTCATGCCCCAGGCCTCGATGATGCGAATGCCGATGGCGTCGAAGAACTCGGCCAGGCCCTTGGCGAGGGGAGCGCCGGTGGAGACGTAGAAACCGATATTGCCGCCGGTCGCGGCTTGGATCTTCTTGAACACCAGGGCTGTGGCCAGCCGGTGTTGGAGGACGAGCGCCGGCCCCGCGCCGCGCGAGGCCCCGGCATCGTTGAAGCGGCGGCCGACGCCGACCGCCCAGTGGAAGATCCCCCGTTTCAGAGCCGACCCTTGTTGCACTCCGGCGTGGATCCGGCCGTGGATCTTCTCGTAGACCCGCGGTACGGCGACGATGTGGGTGGGCCGGATCTCGCGAAGGTTCTCGCCGAGGGTCTCCAGGCTCTCCGCGTAGGCGATCGTGAATCCGAACAGGAGGGCGAAGGTGTCCACCACCCGTTGCAGGATGTGGGACAGCGGCAGAAAAGAGAGCAGGCGGTCGCCCTCGTTGCCTTCGAAGACCGGATAGACGGCGTCATACTCGGCTATGAAATTGTGGTGGGTCAGGACGACGCCCTTGGGGTCGCCGGTGGTCCCCGAGGTGTAGACGATGGTCGCGGTGTCGGACGGCACGGCGCGCCGCGCCAGCTCGAGGAACTCCTCGTGGTCGTGACCCCGCCCCAGGGACTTGAAGGCGTCGAGGCTGAGGACGAACTCGTCCTCCTGGAGTTCTTCGGGGTAGAAGACCACGATCTTTTCGACGGCGGGCAACCGGTCCTTGATGGAGAGGAGAGTCCGCAGGTGATCCATGGTGGAGACGAAGATCACGCGCGCTCCGGCATCGTTGAGGATGTAGGTCAGCTGTTCGGGGATCAGCGTCGTGTAGAGGGGAACGCTCACCATGCCCGAGGCCAGGGCGGCGAAGTCGGTGGTCGCCCACTCCGGGCGGTTCTCAGACAGGATGGCGATGCGGGTGCCGGGCTCGAGTCCCATGGCCCTGAGCGCGAAAGCGGTTTCCTGGACCTGCACCATGCCCCAGTCGAACGAATAGCTCTCCCAGACGCCGTTGCGTTTGACCATGAAGGCGGTGTTGCCGCCGCGACGGGCCACGATCTCGAAAAACCGCTCGTTGAGCGTCAATCCCACGCCGCACCTCCACAGGGTTTGCGCGATTGATCATACGAAAATGGTTACGGCACGGCAATCCATTCGGTGCCGCACTCGAACGGAAGCGCGATTCCTGGGTCCGCGTCGGGCAATCAGAACCCGCCCCGGGATCCGACGTACTTCAGAGCGGAGTTGAACGATCGCGGCGATCGCCGACCACGGCGGCCCTCTTCCGGGTTTGGCGTTCATCGAGAGAGGCCGCGCAATGGAGTGGAGATGAATCGAAGCCACCAGGCTTTCGCTCCCCGGCCCCCGAGTGAGGCCGAACTGGAGCTGATCGAGGCCCTCCTCGGCGCGGCCGGCGCACGGGGCGGACGATACCTCAGCCAGGTGGCCAGGATCCAGGTGGTCGGCGGCTGCAGCTGCGGGTGCCCGAGCATCGACCTGGAACTGGAAGGCGGACCCAGGGAGGGCGCTCCAGCGGCGCTGGTCGTCGCCGACGCTGAATCGCCCGGCGGCGTTCCGTTGGGAGTGATTCTGTGGGTTCGCAGCGGCGCTCTGAGTGGTCTGGAGGTCCACCCGTGGAACGGCACCGATGTCATCGCGCTGCCGCGGCCCGAATCCTTGACCAACCTCAGGAAGAAGGGAAACCGGCCCTGATCCGCTTGACCGCGGTTTCGAGGCGATCGGTCACGATTCTGTGGAACGGGGTGGCGAAGACGTAGGTGAGTACGAAGCCCGCGACCGCCACCGCGCCGACGAGATCGTCGGTCAGCCAGTGGCCACCGCCGACCAGTCGCGGGATGCTGAAAGCGACGGCCGCGATCCACGCCACCACCGAGTAACGGCGAGGCAGGTAGAAGGTCATGAAGCCGGCACAGACCAGGAGGATGGTCGCGTGGTCGCCCGGAAAAACCACGTATCCCGCGTCCTTTGTCGGGAATTCCGGTACCAGTTCCGAAAGGCGGACGGCGCCGGGATAGACGAGGGTCGGGCTGGTCCGGCCGACCAGCACCGCCAGCGCCTCGGCGATCTGTTTGGCTGCGACGACCAAGCCCGTGAGGAGAAGCCCCCGGGCAATGGAAAGGTCGACCTGCAGCCTGTCGTGGCGTCGGACGCAGTGGCTGTACAAGGCGACGAAGGTGAGGGCCGACACGATGTCGACCCCCCGGGTGTTGGCGATCGCCCAGAAGATCTGGCAGCCTCTGGAGGAAGCCAGCGTTCGATTGACGGCGAAAAAGAAGTGATCGTCGAGGGCCAACCACAACGGGCGAGTCGGTTCGATGAACCAACTCACCAGGAGGAGAACGCAAAAGCCGCATCCGGCTGCAAAGGCGACCGGATGCCAATCGTGCTCGAGGTGTTGCCGATGTGTCTCCACGACCTTCCGCGCATTGTGTCCGTGTTTCAGTTCGTGTCAAGGGCGACGGCTGGTTCTCCACTGAATCGGAATTCCGCCGTGCTATGGTTTGGAAGAAATTCGAACGTTCAAGGTGCACAACGCGACCGGGTCGGCGGTCATCCGGGTTGAAAGACCCGAGGAGGTAAGAGAATGGATTTGACCAGTATTGTGGTGTTTTTGATCATCGGCGCGATCGCCGGCTGGTTGGCCGGAGTCGTCATGAAGGGCGGCGGTTTCGGTCTCCTCGGCGACATCGTGGTCGGGATCATTGGAGCTTTCGTCGGTGGCTGGCTGTTCGGGGTCCTCGGCATTTCCGCGGGCGGATTTGTCGGAGCGGTCATCACGGCATTCGTCGGAGCGTGCGTCCTCCTGTTCGTGATCCGCCTCATCAAAAAGGCCTGATCTAGTTGACGATTCCCGACTCGCCCAGGTTCTGTTCCGCGAAATCCAGCACCCGGTCGTAGTGTTCGTAGTCCTGGCAGTGCCGCTGCAGGAGGTGGAACACGTCGGTGGCCTTGTCGACCTCGCCGACGTCGCTGAACGAGATCATCAGCTGCTCGAGCGATTCGCAGTCGCAGCGCCGGATATAGGCGGCCGCTTCGGCGAACACCACGCTGTAGCCGGCCTGGTTGGTCCAGCTGAAGCACAGCGAGAGAAACGTGTAGATGTGTCCGATGTAGGTCTCGTCGTAGACCTCGTGCATGTGGGGGAGACAGCGGAGCAGGTAGGGGATGGCCTCGCCGTAGCGGCCGTCATCGAACAGGATGACGCCGAGGGTGTAGCACGATTGGCAGTAGACGCTCAGGACCTCGTCAAAGGTCTCCAGATAGGCCTTGTACGACGTGATCGACTCTTCGAGGATCGTGCGGGCGCTGTCGATCTCTTCCAGATCGTAATGGATGGTGCCGATCAGGCCGAAGAGAAAGTTCCGCCAGTTGACCTCCTTCTCGATCTTGGTGAGCGCCTGGAGATCCTTGATGTCGGAATGATCGGCGGTGCGATCATCCATCCTCTCGATGGCACGTTCGATGGTGGCCGCGACGCGGCCCGACTCATCGCTGCCCGTATACCAGTCTGGAACTTGCATGGTCGAACCCCTTCGCCGCCGGCCGAGTGTAGCTCGATCGAGGGCCAATCTCCACCACCGTTGATTTTCCGGGTCGGTATGATCCGAATGTCGGGACCGGTGTCTTGCCAGCACCACGATTTGAGATATAATCTCACGCCTCATGAGCTGCAAAAAAGGTGAATCCTCCAGCAAACCGAAGAAGGGCCGCTACCGGTGCAAAGATTGCGGTGCGGTCGTGAAAAAGAAGGCCGAGGTCTGCGACCCGAAGAAGATCAAGGCCAAGTAGCGGGCCGGCGGAGCCGGCCCCCGCAATTCGGGCCCTTCCGTCGGCAGGCGGAAGGGCCCGAATTGCAAATCGGCGCCCATGCCCCCGTATCGCCGACTGATTCGACCACCCTTCGGTATGGCATGGGCGCCTTGATTGAACCCTCAGTATACGAATCCCTGATCGCAGCGCAAGAGTGTAATTGCAGCGATTGTCGACGGTCGGCCGACGTTTTTTCGAGAGAGGCCGGGCCACTTGAACCCATCGCGAGTTGGGAAGGGATCTTCCCGGCGCGGTATATTGGTGTCTTGGATGCCGGAACCTCGGCGACGAGTCAACGATCGGAGAACCATGAAGAACAACCGCGTCGATATTCGATACCAGGATGCCGTGCACCGGATGAAATCCGGGATCCGGATCGCCGAGTTCCTCCATTCCATCAACGGAGAAATTCCGGACACGGTGCTCTCCGCGATGGTCAACCGGCGCCAGGTCATGCTCGATTTTCCGCTGCGGGGCCTCGTCGATCTCGAGTTGGTCCGGTACGGAGACCGCGAGGGAGAGTCGGTCTACAAACGTTCGGTGAGCTTGATGTTCTACGAAGCCTGCCGTGATCTGTTTCCCGAGGCGCATCTGGTGATCGGGCAGTCGTTGGGCAACTGCTACCACTATCAGATCCGCGGCGACCACCCGCCGCTGGCCGAGATGGCGCCGGCCATCGAAGAGCGGATGCGCGTGATCCACCGCGAGGCGCGCCCTTTCGTGCGCAACACCGTGACCATCGAAGAGGCCGAGAAGTACTGCCGGGCGAATGGTTGCGAAGACAAACTGCTGCTGTTGGCGACCAGGCGGTCTTCGACGGTCCACACCCTGACGTGTGGAGGGTTCATCGACCTCGCCTACGGTCCCAGCGCGCCGCATACCGGGTGCTGCCCGACCTTCGGCATCATGCCGTACGAAGACGGCCTGATGTTGCGTTTCCCACGCCGCGCGGACCGAAGTCAGCTGCCCCGTTTCTCGCCGCGCCCGTTGCTCTTGCGGACCTACGTGGAGGCCCGCCGCTGGCAGGAACTCCTCGAAGTTCAGAATGTCGGCCAGCTCAACCGGGTGTGTCTGAAAGGCGAAGACAGCCACATCATCCGTATCGCCGAAGGGCTGCACGAAAAGAAGATCGCTCGGATCGCCGACGAGATCCTGTCCCGGCAGCCCCAGGTCCGGTTGGTGACCATCGCCGGTCCATCCTCGTCCGGCAAGACGACCTTCGCCAAGCGGCTCCGGGTGCAGCTCAAGGTCAACGGCATCGAAATGGTTTCGCTGTCTCTCGACAACTACTACGTCAACCGGGAGCAGACCCCGCGAGACGAGGACGGGAAGCTTGATTTCGAGGCGCTGGAAGCGATCGACCTGCCGTTGTTCCACCAGCACCTGGCCCGGCTCATGGCCGGAGAGTCGGTCCTCACGCCCCGCTTCGACTTTGTCACGGGCTCGCGGAGATCGGAGAGCGAGTGGGCCCCGATGCGATTGGAGGACAACCACGTTCTGGTGGTGGAGGGCATCCACGGTCTCAACGATCGTCTCACCCAGTCGGTGCCGAAGAACCAGAGGTACCGTATCTTCATTTCGGCGCTGTCGCAGCTGGCCATCGACGACCACAACCGGATCTTCACATCCGATACGCGGCTGATTCGCCGGATCGTGCGCGATCAACTCTTCAGAGGATTCACCGCGGAACGAACTCTGGATCTGTGGGACCTGGTGCGAAGGGGCGAGGGGAAGTGGATCTTCCCGTTTCAAGAACAGGCGGACGTCATGTTCAACTCGGCCCTGGTCTACGAACCGGCGGTGCTCAAGGTGTATGCCGAGCGCTTCCTGTTGCAGGTTCCACGGACCAGTCCGGCCTACACCGAAGCTTTCCGCCTGCTCAAACACCTGTCGATGTTCGTGCCGATCTTCTCCGACGAGGTCCCGCAGACCTCGATTCTGAGGGAGTTTATCGGCGGCTCGTCCTTCAGTTACTGATGAGGGCGAGGTCGAATCGGGCCCGGCGGGTCGTCGAGTTTCTCGCGCGGGAGTATCCTGACGCGCGCTGCGAGCTCGACTATCGCAACCTGTGGGAGTTGCTGGTAGCAACCGTGCTGTCCGCGCAGTGCACCGATGAGCGAGTCAATCGGGTGACGCCGGTGCTGTTCGACCGGTGGCCGGAACCTGCCGACCTCGCCGTTGCGCTGGCCGACGAGGTTGAGGACGTGATCCGGCCCCTCGGGATGTTTCGCCAGAAGACGGCGGCGTTGAAAAGGTCGGCACAGGCGATCGTCGACCGGCACTACGGACGGGTTCCTGCGGAACTCGACGTCCTGGTGGCGCTGCCGGGAGTCGGTCGCAAGACCGCCAAGGTGGTGCTCGGCGAGGGCTTCGGCATTTCCGCCGGCATCACGGTCGACACCCACGTACGGCGGTTGGCGCGGAGGCTCGGGCTGACCACGCTCGAGGACCCTGAGAAGATCGCTGCCGAGCTCGAAGGGCTGATCCCGCGGGCGGAGTGGATCCGGTTCTCCACCCGGTTGATCCTGCACGGGCGCCGCGTCTGTTCGGCCCGAACGCCTCGGTGTGAGGAGTGCGTCCTCGACGAGCTGTGCCCCAGGGTCGGCGTTCAACGTTAGAACGTTGGCACGTTGGAACGTGAGCCTCTTGCAGAATTCGAAATATTCCGCCGAAATCGGACTCATCGCGCCTGATCGAGGCTGGGCGGCACGGGTGCCGCCCCTACCCACAAAGGGCATTCCCTGGTAGTGGCGGGGCCTGCCCCGCCTTTGAATGTGAATTTTGCAAGAGGCTCACGTTTCAACGCTTTCCGTGTCGGGTTGGCGCCGCCAGCGGCGGTGCATCCACACCCACTGTTCGGGATGGGCGCGAATCTGGCGTTCGATGACGGCAGTGGCTGCCGCCGTCAGCTCTCGGATCTGGTCTTCGAGGGTCCCTTCGCTCGGCATGGTGAGCGGAGGATGGATCTGAGCCTTGTGGGTCCCGTCGGGCCGGCGGTGGATAAAACCCGGGATCACCGGGCAACCCCTCCGAATTGCCAGCATGGCCGCCCCCGACGGTGTCCAGGCCGGGCGGCCGAAGAACGGGACAAAGACCCCGGGCACATCGCGAATGTCCTGATCGATCAGCAGACCGCAGACCTTGTTCTTTGCCAGGGCACGCGCGATGTTGCGGCCTGCTGTAGGCCCGCGGGGAAAGATCTCGGTGCCGAAACGTGTGCGGCTGGTGGTCACCAGGTGGTCGACGCGGGAATCGTCGAGCTCGCGGACCACCGATATCAGGGGTACACCCGCCACCGGAAGACGCGCGCTGAAGAGTTCCCAGTTCCCGCAGTGGGCGGTGACGAACATGACGCCCCGCCCCTTTTCGAGGGCGCCTCGCATATGTTCGAGCCCGTCGATCTCACAAAAGTCCTCGACCTGTTCGGGCCCGACGTGCCAGAGCCGAGCGACCTCGGCGGCCATGAGACCGAAGTGGCGGGAACAGCCGTGCATGATGGCGTCGCGTCGGGAGTTGTCGAGCTCGGGGAACGCCATCGCGAGATGCGTCTGGATACGCTGCCGCGAACGCGGCATCAGACGCAGTGCGGCGGCGCTGATCCGCGAGCCGAGAGCTTTCGTCAAAGCGAACGGCAGCCGGCCGCCGATTTCAAGAAACGACTTGAAGGTCATGTAGAGCGCAAAGCCTTTGGCTGGGGACGTCATGAGAAGAGCTTAGCTCTTCCGGCTCCCTCCCGGTCAACCCTTCCAGGCCTCGATGCGCGTGATCGTCGCCGTGCGGTCGTCGATCTCCACCTCGTCGCCTTCAGCGCACCCGAGCAGCCGTTGGGCGAGTTCGGACCCGTTGGCGTAGATCCTCCGCTCGAGATCGGCGTCCCAGGCTCCGAGGATGGTCAAGGGCGCGACCGGCGAGCCCTCCTCGTCTGTGAAGTGGATCACGGTGCCGATATTGACGGTCGATGTGTCGGCAGCCCCGGGGTCGAGAATGCGCACAACAGCGAGCTCTTCCTGGATCTTGGCGGCGCGAGCCGACTGCAGTTCCTGGCGGTCCCGCAGCATGTGGTACTCGAAATTCTCCCTGAGGTCGCCCTCGGCGGCGGCGGCATTGATGCCCTTGAGGGTCTTCGGGATCTCTTCTTCGAGCAGGATTCGCAGCTCTTCTCGTTTCGCGTTCGCCGCTTCCCGGCTGGCGACCAGGAGGACCGGCGCGTTGTGGTCGACAGGCACCTGCCGGCCGTGTTGAGCGGCCTGCTCGATCAACCGTGTGCGTTGAGGCTCCACGGTGTCGATACGCGCAATGCGTTGGCTGAAACGAGATGCCTGCTGTTCGTTGGCCGACTCCATGAGGATCCTGACCGCCACCTTGCCGCCGTCGAGGAGACCTTTCGAGCGACTCCTGAACGCCGAGAATTCCTTGCGGGTGAATCCGTCGGGGAGCTTTTCGAGAAGCGACGGCGTCATCCGGGCGCGAATCGAATCAGGACACCCGTCCTCGGTCATCATTTCGCAGGACCAGATGAACTGCGCCGCGTGGCCGGCGTGGTTGCGGAAGACGGCATCGACCGCCTGATCGAGGAGGTCTGAGTGGCCGTCGGCCTCGAGCCGGGCTGCAATCACACGGAGGTTCTGCGAGCTCTCTTCGTGGAGGAACCACTCCGCCCACACCGCCGGCCAGCTTTCGTTCGCGGTGCGAGCGATGGCCTCGAGAGCCTCCGCCCGCGCCGAACGGTCGTTGATGCCGGAGAGCAGCCCGAGATGGTTGCCGCCCTCCAACAACCGGGTCTGGCAGGCCAGCGCGGCCGTGGCGCCGTCCGGCAGCCCGGCGAGCACGCCGGCCGTCATCCAGGCGGGCCCGGGTTGGCTTCGTTCGAGGTCGGGCAGCGATTCCTCGAGGATTCTGGCGGCTGCGGCAGCCTCCGCCGGCCCCCGCTCAGCGAGGCGCTTGGCGATGACGGGGCGGTTGGACGGCTGCGCCGTCTTGAGTTCGTCGAGAAGGCTCTCACCGGCGGCCCGGGCGCTGTGGCTCACCTCGTAGCGAAGGCGCGACCCGGAGCCCGACGAGAGGACCCGGGGGTGTTTTCTGGCCCCGTTCCACCACGAGGTCCAGCGGTTGGCCGGCAGGACGCCGTCAAGGGCGGCCTTGATGGCTGCAACATCGCCCGGTCCCGACAGGCTCTCCAGGATCTGAACCAACGCCTCGCCCGGTTGTTCGACGACAAAGGCGGCGAGGGCCTCGGGGTCCTCGACCTTGCGGCGGCGGAAGTCGCCTTCGGGGAGGGGGCGCAGGTATCTGTTGGCGGCTCCGAAGGGGACCGAGATCGGGCGCTTCCCGTTGATGTCGACCTTGATGTTTTCGAGTTGCAGGTTGAGGTCGATCACGCGACCGACGCCCTGCCCGATGACCTCGACGACCGTTCCCACGTCATGATCGAGCCACCGCTCGACCGCCTCGAGTTCCTCGAGGGGCCGCCGGGCGGTCGTGATGGCGTGGCGATCGAGCACCGCGCGCAGCGAGGGGCTGCCCTCGCGGTTGCTGGCGAGGTTGGCGACCAACCGCTCGAGCAGCGCCGGCGACGGTTTGGACTCCGCCAACCTGATCAACTCGCGGATCGCCTCGAGGGCGTTGCCGGGAGAGTTCGAGCTCTCCAACGACTCGGCCAACAACTCGAGCAGGGTCCTGGCCAGGTTCTTTCGCCCGGCTTGCCAGGTGCGGCGTCGGACCTCGAAGAGCTCGCGGGTTGGGATCGGCTTTTCTTCGAGGGCCTCCAACCATATCTCTTCAACGCGATTCCAGTCCTGCTTTTCGAGGGCCTCGGAAAATGACGACCTGATTTCGACGCTCTCCACCATCAACACTCCCTCAACGCTCCAAGCGCCGAATTGTAGCAGCCTCTTGCGATGACGGCGCGTCTGGGTTTGATGGGTCGGACAGGAACGGGGCGCCGGTCACGAGTTGGCATTTGAATCCGGGATGCGGAGCACGTCGCCGGGATAGATCCGGCTTCCTCGCAGACCGTTGGCTCGCTGCAGCGCCGAGGTCGAGACGCCGAACTTCCGCGCGATGTCATACAGGGTGTCGCCCTGCCGAACGCGGTAGGTGGTGTTTCCGGAGTCGGCTTTCCGGGGCGGCGGTGCAACGCCGCCCGGGTCGGGGATGCGCAGGACGTCACCCGGGTGAATCCGGGACCCGTTGATCGAATTGGCGCTCTTCAACGTCGAAACCGAAACGCCGTGGGCGCTTGCGATGTCGGACAACGTGTCGCCGGGGCGCACGGTGTAGGTCGAACTTGCAGCAGCAGCACGCTGGGCGCCGGTTGGCGCTGCGGGCGTCGCTCCGTCGGGTATGCGCAGGCGCTGGCCGGGCCGGATGACAGAGTTCCGTGAGAGATCGTTGGCCGTGCACAAGCTGTCGACCGAAACCGAAAAGCCCTGTGCGATGTCCCACAGGGTGTCGTTGCGCTGCACCTCGTACCGGCCTTCGGCGCCGGCGCTATAGGTCTGCCTGGCGGCCACCGTGGTTTCGCTGCCGAAGCGCGGCACGATCAAGTTTTCTCCCGGGTGGATCAGGCTGCTGCGGAGTCCGTTGGCCTGTCGGATGGCGCTGACGTTCGAACCGTATTTGCGGGCGATCGTGTACAGACTTTCGCCACTGCGGACGGTGTGGATCATCCGCGGCGCCCAGTCCGACCTCGGGTTCGAGTCGAGTACCGACTGGGCGGCGTCGGCGGTGCCGAGCGGCAAGCGCAGGGCCGTGGTGCTTCTCGCCGGCGTGAGATCGCGGCGGATCGCCGGGTTGAGTTCGCGGAGCTCGTCCAGCGCTATCCCGGACTTCGAGGCCATGAACTGCAGATCGAGGGCGTCGGGGACGTCGATCGAATCATAATTCCAGGGCTGTTCCTGTGGCGCTGTGAAACCGAAGGCCTCCGGGTCCTTGGCGACGATGACGGACGCGATGAAGGCGGGCACGTAATTTCTGGTTTCACGGGGAAGGTATTCGCGAAGCGTCCAGAAATCGCGGCTGCCCGATTTCCTGATCGCGCGGCGGACGTTGCCGGCGCCAGAGTTGTAGGCGGCGAGGGCCAGGTACCAGTCGCTGAACTCGCCGTACAGATCGCTGAGGTAGGCCGCCGCCGCTTCGGTTGAACGGACCGGGTCGCGGCGCTCGTCGACGAGTGTTCCCACCTCGAGCCCGTAGTGGCGGCCGGTCGCCGAAATGAACTGCCACATGCCGTGAGCCCGTGCGCGCGAGTATGCCTTGAGAGAAAAAGCCGATTCGATCAGGGGCAGGTAGGAGAGATCGAGGGGGAGGCCGGAGTCCGCCAACACCTCGCGGATCATCGGCAGATAGTCTCCCGCCCTCGAAAGGCCGACGCCGATGCGTCTGTGGTATTCACCTTGGCTGCTCATGGTGGCGATGAACTGTTCCACAGTCGGGTTGAGGACGAGGGGGAAATCGCTTTTCGGGAGCCCGTTTTCGTCGACCGTCGCTTCGATATCCGAAGTGTCGACGGTAATGTCGATCGGCGGCAGGATGAACAGCTCCTCGGCCGGGGTGAAGACCTCTTCGAAGGGCTGTTGAAGGGCTTCGATTTCCTTCGACTCGTCGATGATCTCGGCCAGAAAGTCGACATAGACCTGGCGGATCGGATACCCGCGGGGCGTGTCGAACATCAGACAGAGCGCTTCATCGACGAGCATCTGGGCTTCGGTCAGATTGCCGTCCGCCGCCAGTCGTTGAGCCTCTGCCAGGGCGTCATCCGCCCAGTCCCGGGTGGCCTGTTCCCAATCCTGGTAGGACTCCTGCGGAACCGGTTCGGCGGCGGTGATCGTACGCACCGGATCGGGTGTCGAAGCGCACGACGCGAACAGCACCACGATTGATGCCACGACGAACAGGCGGCCGGCTGCACTGACTGAGTGAGAGGTCAACGAAGGTTCTCCAGATCCAGGGAGAGGTGGAGGCTGAGTCTCTTGAGACCGCCTGCTTCCTCGATGTCAAGCGAAACGGGGTCGAACGTGTGGATCGTCTCTCCGTCTTTGTCCTGGATCCGGATGGCGAACTGAACGCCGCGCATATTGGAGAAAACGTTGGAGTTGACGGCTCTCTCGAACTTCTTTCTCATTTCCCGGGTCAGAGGAGACGCGGATGACAGCAGACTGTCGAGATCGAGGTCGGGCGACGTCGAAGTGAAGTCCCGTTCATGGGTGCGCATCGTCGCCTGCTTTCGCAGACCATCGAGCTCGGCGAGGATGTCGATCTGGTTCGAAACGTGAACCCGCTTGACCGGGGGCGGGGCCTCGATATCTCCGGTTGATCCGTTTTCGAAGCCGACCTGGATCACCTCTTCTGCATCTGCAGGCGCCGTGGGTTCGTCCGGGGGGGGCTGCGGCGCCTCCTCGACCGGTGGCGACCACGCGGCGGCCGCCTCTTCCATTGCGGGGGGTGCCGTTTCGACTGCCGGCGTCGCGGTTTCGACGGCAGCTTCCGCTCTTGCCACGATCTCGTCGAAAGTGACGTTCGGCTTGGCCTTCGCGGCCGCCGCAGGTTCCCCTGCAGCGGGTTTCGGAGCGGGCAGGTCCGGGTCCGTGCCGACCCCTTCCTCTGCAGCGCGGACCAGTGATTTTGCCGAAATCGGTGATGCCGGTTGGGGAGGCCTCACCGCCCGCACCGTCGGTGACGCCGCCTTGGGACCGCCTTCGGCTCTGCCGTCGCTGGCGCTCATGCGGGTGCGGAGCTTCTTCAGCGTCAGTTTCGTGATTTCCTTGAGGGTCGTGATGACCCCGTCGCCACTGACGGCCGAAGCCTCGCAGAACAGGAACTCGCGTTCGGGATTGAGGTCCGCGTTGAGCTCGTCGACCGAAAGGATGTTGGCAAGGTCGCGTTTGTTGTACTGCAGCACGATCGGCAGATCGGAAAGCGATAACCCGAACTCTTTGAGGTTGTCCTTGAGGGTGGCGAAGCTCTCCATGTTCGCGTCCCGCATGGGGCGCTGGGAATCGGCGACGAACACCAGACCGTCGACGCCCTTCAAGACCAGCTTTCGGGTGGTGTTGTAGAAGACCTGGCCGGGCACGGTATAGAGCTGGAGTCGGGTCTTGAACCCGCCGATGGTTCCGACCTCGATGGGCAGGAGGTCGAAAAAGAGGGTGCGGTCGGATTCGGTTTCCAGGGAAACCATCTCGCCGCGGGACCCGGGCGCAGTCTTAGCGTAGATATAGGAAAGATTTGAAGTCTTCCCACACAGGCCTGGACCGTAATAGACGATCTTGGCCGCCATCTGCATTGTTGCCCAATTGAAGAAAACCATGGCCGAATTGCGATCCTGTCTGCAAACCCCAAGCTAACATAGCGGCCTGCAACGGTCAATTGTCACAATTGGTTGCGTCGTGTCTGAAAGCACTGCCAACGGCGGGCGGAGGTCCCGCCTGGGCGGGGTGGGGTCGGCGGCGATGTTACAATAAATAGGGTTTGTCCGAACGCCCATTCACGAGACACGAGATCGACATCCTGTGAATGGCGACGGACGTTTCAGACCCGAGATCGACCAGGAGTCTTTGATGGAGTTGAGCAAGAGAGCGTTGTCCGTTCTCTGCGCCATTGTCGAGTTATATATTCGCTCTGGCGAGCCCGTGGCTTCACAGCGCGTGGCGCGCCACAGCGGGCTCGGTCTGTCCTCGGCGTCGATTCGTAACGTCATGGCGGAACTCGAGGAAGGCGGGTACCTCAGCCGGCTCCACAGTTCCGCCGGGAGGGCCCCCTCCGACGCGGCTTTCCGCCTCTATGTCGACAATCTCCCGCGGCGCAGCGTGCCGCCTCCTGCGGTGCGAAACGCGCTCGCCGTCCAGATGCTGGCGATGCGACGGGAGTTGATCGAGGACATCGAATGGGTGGCACAGCTCATCGCACAGGCCACCAATGAGGCGGGGGTCACGGTGCGCCCCCTGGGCGAAGGACCGGTCCTCGAAGCTGTTTCACTGGTACTGCTCGAACACCGCGGGGTCCTCGGACTGGTGGTGGGCAGCGACGGCAGCGTCGAAAAGAGGTTGCTGGAACTCGACCGGAATTTTTCCCGCGACGAGCTCCAGCAATTGTCGAACTTCATGACCGGCCGTCTTGCGGGAGCGCCGCTGCAGGACACCGGCGAGTTTCTATCCAGGTTGCGCCAGGGCGACGAGCCGGGCCCCGACGACGAAATGCTGGTGAGTGCGCGCACCGTGGCCAGACAGCTTTCATCAACCGATGAGGGCGATATCGAAGTGCGGATTGCGGGGACCGAGAATCTCCTGGTTTCGGCTGACTTCTCTGAAATCGAGAGGGTGAGATCCTTGTTGTCGACCCTCGAGGACCGGACCCGGATCGCGGCCGAGTTTCGGCGGGCCTTTTCCCGCGGCCGCACCCAGGTCTTGATCGGTGGCGAATCGGAGACAACGGCCCAGGGCAGTCTGGGGATTGTCGCGACGCTGTACTTCCGTGACCGGCAGCAGGTCGGAGCGGTCGGCGTGGTCGGACCGCGAAGAATGGATTACCAGCGAATTGTTCCGGTGGTGGAATACATCGGGGACTCACTGACGCAGATGCTCGAGACGTCTGGAGCTGAATATGCTTGATGACACTGACCTGCCGGGACAGCTTGGAGATCTCGGAGACGATGAAATCGAGATCGAGTTCGTCGATGTGGACGAAAGCCCGGGCGCGACCGAACTCGAAGTGGATTCCGAACCGGTTGTTCTTGGCGAAACGGGCGTGGCGATCAGAGACGAGTCCGGCGCCCAGATCATCGAAAAACTCCAGACGGAGCTCGACCATGTTCGCGACGTCTATCTGCGAAAGCTGGCCGAATTCGACAACTTTCGCAAACGGGTCGATCGCGAGCGCGAAGACCTCCGCCAGATCGCCCTCGAAGACTTCATCCGAGAGCTCCTCCCGGTCATCGACAACTTCGATCGTGCCCTGCAGCACGCAGACGCCGACAGCAGCGCCTTTCACCAGGGCGTCGAGATGATCGCCAAGCAGTTGCACGACACGCTGGAGCGCAAAGGGATTTCCGCAATCGACCCGCTGGGGCAGTCGTTCGACCCCTTGGTGCACGAAGCCGTGCAGCGTATCGAAGGCGGCGGTCACCCTCCGGGAACCGTTGTCAATGTGATGCTGAAGGGCTACACCATGGGCGACCGGTTGATCCGGCCGGCGATGGTGGGGGTCGCCGTGGAACCGGTCGAAACTGACGGCGGCGCAGGAGGCGTGTCGTGAGCAAGATCATCGGCATCGATCTCGGCACCACCAACTGCTGTGCCGCGGTGGTCGACGTGACCAAGCCCGTCGTCATTCCGAACCGGGAGGGTGCCCGCACGACCCCGTCGGTGGTCGCGTTTACCGCGGCGGGCGAGAGGCTGGTCGGCCAGATTGCGCGGCGCCAGGCGATGACCAACCCTCAAAACACCGCCTACGCGGTCAAACGCCTGATCGGCAGGCGGTTCGATTCTGAAGAGGTGCGGTGGTCGAGGACCCTGGTTCCGTACTCGATCGTCGAGGCTGAAAACGGCGACGCCAGCGTCAGCATCCTCGACCGGACCTACAGCCCACCCGAGATTTCCGCACTCATCCTGCGGGAAATCAAGGAGTTCGCCGAAGAGTTTCTGGGTGAAGAGATCACGCAGGCGATCATCACCGTACCGGCGTATTTCGACGACAGCCAACGGCAGGCGACAAAAGACTCCGGCACGATCGCCGGTCTGGATGTCGTCCGGATCATCAACGAGCCCACCGCGGCCTCGCTCTCCTACGGTTTCGGCAAAGAGAAGAACGAAGTCATCGCGGTCTACGACCTCGGCGGAGGCACCTTCGACATCTCGGTCCTCGAAATCGGCGACGGCATCTACGAGGTCAAGTCGACCGCCGGTGACACCTTCCTCGGCGGCGAGGACTTCGACTCGAGGGTGATGGAACACCTCCTGCAGGAGTTCAAGCGCGAAACGGGTCTCGACCTCTCCGAGGACATGATGGCGATGCAGCGCATCAAGGAGGCGGCCGAGGCCGCCAAGTGCGAGCTGTCCACGGTAGAAGAAACCGAGATTTCGCTGCCGTTCATCGCCGCCGATCACACCGGTCCGAAACACATGCAGCTGCGGTTCACCCGCAGTCAGCTCGAGGGCCTGGTCGCGGATCTCGTGGAACGGACCCTCGAGCCCTGCCGCAATGCCCTCGAGGCGGCGCGCCTGGACCCGGAACAGATCGACGAGATCATTCTGGTCGGCGGCCAGACCCGCATGCCTCTGGTCCAGCGAACGGTGAGCGAGTACTTCAAGCGGCAGCCGAACCAGGACATCAACCCGGACGAGGTGGTCGGGATCGGCGCGGCGATCCAGGCCGGCATCCTCCAGGGCGAGGTCAAAGACCTGATTCTGTTGGACGTCACGCCGTTGTCTCTCGGCATCGAGACCCACGGCGGTCTGTTCACCAAGATCATCGAGCGGAACTCGACGGTGCCGACCAAGAAGTCCATGATCTTCACGACCGTCAGCGACAATCAGACAACCGTGAACGTGCACGTCCTCCAGGGCGAGCGCGGGATCTCCAGCGAAAACCGGTCACTGGGTCGTTTCGACCTCGTCGGCATTCCGCCGGCGCCCCGCGGCGTGCCTCAGATCGAGGTGACGTTCTCCATCGACTCGAACGGAATCGTCAACGTCGGCGCGCGCGATCTGGCGACCGGCAGGGAGCAGAGCATCGAGGTCAACCCGGCCGGCGGCCTCTCCAAGGACGAGATCGATGCTCTGATTGCCGAGGCCGACAAATACCGCAAGGACGACCGCGAACACCGCGAGA
The DNA here is from genome assembly GCA_963714895.1 of Candidatus Sulfomarinibacteraceae bacterium. Lineage (GTDB taxonomy): Bacteria > Acidobacteriota > Thermoanaerobaculia > Thermoanaerobaculales > Sulfomarinibacteraceae > Sulfomarinibacter. The sequence goes on along the minus strand of CAVQQC010000023.1, from coordinate 192,336 downwards.
TTCGCGAACTGCAGAACCGGCTCGACGGACTCCTCTACACCAACGAGCGGGTGGTGAAGGAGTTCGGCGCCGGCCTCTCGCCCGAGGATCGGGAAGAGGTGCGGGCGACGCTCAACCGGGCCCGCAAGGCAACCACCAGCGAAGAGAGGTCGGTGCTCGAAGAGGCCATCTACGCGGTGCAGGACGCCGCGCAGATCCTCACCCAGGTCATCATGCTCGACCCGATCGCCGCGCTCGGCGGCCAGATGAAGATGACGTCGGATCTGTCCGGCGGTGATCGCGGCGACGACCCCGAAAGCGAGTACTAAACCTCGATGCCCACTGAAAGCCGGCGAGATTACTACGAAGTTCTCGGCGTCAGGAGGGATGCCTCCGCGGCCGAAATCAAGACCAGCTACCGTGGTCTTGCGGTCAAGTTCCATCCCGACCGGAACCCCGACCTCCCGGAGGCTGAAGAGAAGTTCAAGGAGGCGTCAGAGGCCTATGCCGTGCTCTCCGATCCCGACAAACGAGCCCGCTACGACAGGTTCGGACACGCCGGGCTGGGCGGAGAGGGCTTCACGGGATTTGACCCCAACTCATTCGGCGATTTCGCCGATGTTCTCGGCGATCTCTTCGGGTTGGGCGATCTCTTCGGCGGCCGCCGGCGCCGGGGGGGCTCGCGCGCCCGGCGCGGCCACGATCTGCAATACACCTTGAAGTTGACCCTCGAAGAAGCCGCGACCGGGATCGAACGCTCGATCCGGGTGCCTCGCCTGGAGACCTGCGAGCGCTGCGCCGGGTCGGGATCCGAGCCCGGCACGACTCCTGAAAACTGTTCGACCTGCCAGGGGGCGGGTCAGGTGGCGTACCAACGGGGGTTCCTCTCCGTCGCCCAGACCTGCCCGAGCTGCGGGGGCGCGGGAAGGGTCAATCGGGACCCGTGTTCGGAGTGTGAAGGCCACGGCAGGATGGAGCGGGAATCGACTTTGAAGGTGACGGTGCCCGCGGGCGTCGACACCGGCATGAGGCTGCGGCTTGCTGGGGAGGGCGAGGGCGGCGTTCTCGGCGGTCCCGCCGGAGACCTGTTCGTCGTCATGGATGTCGCCGCGCACGAACTCTTCGAGAGGGACGGTGCCGACCTCCATCTCGAGTTGCCGGTCTCGGTCTTTCAGGCCATGCTCGGGGTCAAGGTGCCGATCTCCACCGTTCTCGGTGAGGAGCGAGAGGTCGACGTCAGCGGCGGCGCGCAGCCCGGAGAGGTTGTTCGCCTGCACGGGGCCGGGATGCCTCACGTCAACGGGCGGCGGCGGGGCGATCTCTTTGTCCATCTTCGGGTGGTGGTTCCCAAGAAGCTCTCGAGCGAACAGCGGCGGCTGATCGAGGAGGTCGCGGAGATCGGGGGAGGCCTCGAGCCGGAATCCGATGGCGGGTTTTTCGAGCGTCTGCGGCGGGCGTTCGGCGGCGATTGACATCGAGCGACCGGCCATGGGCGCCTTCCTGAGAGTTCGTTGCTGGGTCCCACTGGCCCTTGAAGAGGAGGTCCCGGCCCTGCTCTACCCGTTGCCCGTCCTCGGCGCCGAAATCGGCGAACGGCGTGGCGATCGCGTTGCGGTCACGGTGTTTCTCCCCTCCAGCGAAGGTGCGAGGACAGCCGCTGTGGAGACGCTGCTGACCGCGGCCGGGGCGGGCGCCATCGAGGTCGGCTTGGTGGAGGAGGAAGACTGGCTCGCGCAGTACCGCGAGAACGTTCAACCCTTCGCGGTCGGCGACACCTGGTGGGTGGACCCCCACCCGGAATCGCCGACGGAGGCTCCCCGGGGGCGGAGACGACTGGTGATGCCACCGCGGATGGCATTTGGTTCGGGGAGCCACGAGTCGACGCGTCTCATCCTTCGCGCGTTGGAGACGGCTGATCTGATGGATCGGTGCGTGCTTGACGTGGGCACCGGCTCAGGGATCCTCGCCCTGGCCGCCGAACTCTCGGGGGCGCGCGGGGTGCTCGGCGTCGATATCGATGCGATCGCCGTTCACATCGCCCGTCAGATCGGCGATCTCCAGGAGTGGCGCCCGGGCGTCCACTACGTGGTCGGATCGGCGGATTGCGCCGCAGGCGGAGTTTTCGACCTGGTCCTGTGCAACATGATCTTCGCCCACTCCCTGCCGCTCCTGGATTCGATAGCGGCGACTCTTGCCCCGCAAGGGCTCCTGGTGATTTCCGGTCTCCTGGTGGAGGAGGTGGGCGAGGCCGCCGTCGAACTCCAGGGACGGGGCCTGGTGGCCGGGCCTGCGGCCGTTCTGAACGAGTGGGCAAGCCTCAGCGCGGTGAGGGGCTGATGAAGAACCCTCCCTGGTTGCTGGTGCCTCCCGGGTTGATCGGCAAGGATACGGTGATCACGCTCGATACCGCGGAGGGACGGCATGCTACGGGACCTCTCCGCCTGCGCAGCGGAGATGAGGTCATTCTCGCAGACGGGGCGGGTCTGATGGCGGCGGCGCGGCTGGTGATTGCCGGCAAGACCCGGGTGGAGGCCGAGATCGCGTCTGTTCACGTCGCAGCGGCCCAGCAGGGAGACGGCGTCACCCTGGCCCTGGCGGTCATCGAGCCGAGGGCCATGGACTGGGCGGTCCAGAAGGCGGTGGAGATCGGGGTCCGTCGGTTGCACCCGATCGTCACGGAGCGGACTCAATCGAGCCGTCGAGCGGTTTCGGGGCGATCGGATCACTGGTACCGGATCGCTCTCCAGGCGCTCAAACAGTGCCGTCGCCCGTGGGCGATGGAGATCGACGTACTGCGGTCCTTCACCGATTTCGTAGCCGACAACGAAGGGGGAGGGGTCGTCGCTGACCAGCACGGGGTCGCGATCGGCGGCTTGCCGCGATCGTGTGGTCGCGTCCTGGCGGTCGGCCCGGAGGGAGGGTTTTCTCCGGCCGAGAATGAGCTGTTCGCTGCAAGCGGGTGGGTTCGCCTCCGGCTCGGCGCCAACATCTTGAGATCGGAGACGGCCGCCGTTGTCGGCGCGGCGATGATGGTGGCTCGTGACGAGAGCGTAGAATGACCTCATGAGTGAAAAAATGGTGTGGATCGACTCTCACGCCCACCTGACCATGTTCGAAATGGACGAGGTGGCCGCAGTGCTGGACCGCGCCGCGGCCAGGCAGGTTCATGGCGTTCTCGTCCCCGCCACCGGCAGGGACGATCTCGAAACGACCTACAGGCTGGCCGGGGACTATCCCGGCAAGGTGGTCGCCGCGGTCGGGATTCATCCCCACGAAGCCTCCACGCTCGACGCCGGATTGAAACGCCTGCTCGAGTCCGCGATGACGCGCCCCGGGGTGGTGGCCGTCGGTGAGGTGGGTCTCGATTACCATTACATGAACTCTCCACGCGAGGATCAGCTGGCGGCGCTCGATTGGCAACTCGATCTCGCGCAGGAAACCGGATTGCCGGTGGTGCTCCACAACCGGGAGTCGTGGTCCGATCTCGAGTCGAGGCTGAGCGATCGTGCGGGGCGGCTTCGCGGCATCTGCCACTCCTTTACCGAGGGGCCGAACGAGGCTTTGCGGGTTGTGGAGTTGGGGCTGATGGTCGGGATCTCGGGCATGGTGACCTTCAAGGCCGCCGACAATATCCGCGAAATGGCCGCCGTGCTCGAGCCCGAGGCGGTCCTGGTCGAAACCGACAGTCCATTCCTCGCCCCGATGCCCCATCGCGGCGAGCGCAACGAGCCCTCGTTCGTGCCGCTGGTGGGTCAGAAACTGGCTGAGTTGTGGGACAGGCCGGCGGAGGTCATCGCCTCAACCTCGAGCCTCGGCTTCAGGACTCTGTTCGGGCTCGGCCGTTCGTGGCCCGATTGATTCAGACCTTTTTCGGGCGGCGGCCGCGACGGCGCTTGATATTTTTGAGGCTGATTGTCAGCAGTTTGGAAGACGGGTCGCGCCCCACGTCAAATCTCTGAGCCTCGTCAAAACTGAGGCCATAAGAATCAAAAAACTGAGGCGCTTTCAAACTCACCGAACGGCGCCTTTTGGAGAGTTTCAGGGCGCCGTCATCTTTGGCACTTCCGGTGATCTGAACTCCAACGATCTTGCGGGTTTTGTCAAAAAACAACACAGCGTATGTCGCGGAATCGAGCCCAAAGCTTTCGACACTGGCTGCGTCAAACGAAATCAGACCACTCGGCCGGATTGTAGCCCTGGGTCGCACTCCCGTTGATTGTGGAGGGATGAATTTTTCGAACGCCATGGCTACCTCCAAAAGAGACTGACGCCAGAATACGGAAATGAAAGTCGTGAGTCAAGGAAATTTTGCAGAATATTGTACATATTTTTGAACGAAGATTTGACCAACTTCATATCACTTGGAGTGTAAATATTTTCTTGGTGCGACGTGTTTTCTGTCGATGACCAACAGAATAAATCTCTCAATATCAGTGGAATAGACGACGCCATCGTCAGAAATACCCTGCCGGGAATTCACCGTTGGACACGACAATCCCGGTGCCGAAGGGTCCCACGAAGGGCGTGATTTGGACGCGCCTTCGCGGACCATTGAACGGTCGTGGCAGGGTCGCGAAATTCGCGCTAGACTTCGGTCGTGGTCAATTCAGAGGGAATGGTGGTGCACAACATCGAAGTCGGGGCGGCCGTCATCGCGCACGGATTGCGGTTTTTCCAGGGGTATTTCCCGCCGCGTACGGAGGGGCTTGGCGCTGTCGACGCGAGCGCATTCGGCTGCGGTTTGGCGGGAGTGGCGCCGGTTGATTCCTCGGTCGATGAATTCGGGAGCCTCGGAAACAGGAGCGGGGTTCTCACCTGATGCGTGCGAGCGTCGTCATCCCGACTTTCAATCGCCTGCGGGAACTGAAGCGGGTCCTTGAAGGAATCGGCTCACAGATCCGACCGCCGGACACCGGGCTCGAAATCGTCATCGTGGACGACGGTTCGGAGGATGGGACGCGATCGTGGCTGCAGACGGCGGCGGGAGAACACGGCTGGATCGTTCTCACCCAACCGAACTCCGGTCCAGCGGCGGCCCGCAACCGCGGCGTCGAGGCGGCCACAGGCGAACTCGTCCTGTTTCTCGGTGACGATACGATCCCGCAACCGGGGTGGTTGACGGCTCATCTCGAGGAACATCGGTTGTTCGGGAGAGCGGGCCCACTGGCGGTTCTCGGCCACACCTCGTTCCCCGCCGATGCCGAGAGCCCTTTCATGCGGTTCATCAACGAGTACGGGGCCCAGTTCGGGTATTCGATCATCGAGGATCCGCGCTCCGTACCGTTCAATTTCTTCTACACCTCGAACGTGTCCCTGCCCAGAGACCAACTGATCCGCCACGGCGGATTTCGGGAGGACTTCCCGGCCGCAGCGTGGGAGGACATCGAGTTTTCCTACCGCGCGCAACGGGCGGGCCTCTCTCTGTGTTATCAACCGCGGGCCAGGACCGTCCATGAACACTGTGTTCGACCGCGGACGTTTTGTCGCCGTCAGAGGACATCCGGTCTCTCGGCCGCGATCTTCCAGAACCTCCACCCCGAGTTGACCAGTCTCCTCGGGGTCGAACAGGCGCGCCGAGCGTTACCGTTGCAACGCCTGCAGCGGTTCTGTCTTCTCTGCCTGCTCGAGATCGGCGAGCGGGTCGAAGGCCTGGTGCCGGCGGCGGCCTATCAGCGGTACCTCGATCTCTGTTACCGCGATGGGTTGGCAGCTGGATTGCATTCTCTGTGACCGGAGGTGCAGGATGAGGACGATCTCGGGGCCGTTGGTGCTGCTCCTGGTGGGCGGTGGATTCGGGATGGCGGCGGCCGGGAACAGTCAACAGTCGGCCACCACGGGCGCTCAGGTCCAACCGCCGCCGCCCGCCGGCGCCACGGGCCCGAACACCGGGACCGGTGCCGTCGACGCCAGCTCGGTCATCCTGCCGTGTATCCCGGTGGCCGCGTACTGGACCGGTCCCCCACAGTCTCAAGGGATGCCGCCGGGCCCCGAATTGGCCATCGTTAATACTGACGTCCGACCCAAAGATGCCCGGGTGTATCTCGACGACAGGTTCGTGGGCCGGGCACGTTACCTCGACGGAAGACCGGGCTATCTCTACCTCGCTCCGGGCAGCTATCGGCTCGAGCTCCGCTTCGACGGCTACCAGACCGTTTCGGTCGCTCTGACGGCCGAGGCCGGCTGCCGTTTCGATCTCAAACACCGGCTCGAGCGGCTGCCGGGGACGAAGAAGGAGCAGCAGGCGGACTACGGGAAAGGCAAGCCCTTCAACCGGGTGTTTGCTCCGCTCTCGACAGCGGCAGCGGAGTCTGCTGCCGGGACACCGGTGGGCCCGGACCCGACTCTGAGACCCGACCTCGGCCGCGCGGGCTCCAACAGCAGCCGGGAGCGTCCGATCGGCGCGGCCGTGAGGTTGAGCGTCAGTCCGGATTCGGCTTCGATCGTGATTGACGGTGCCTTCGTGGCCACAGCCAATGAACTGCAGCGCATGGAGGGACCGCTGGCAATCTCCGCGGGGAGCCACCTGATCGAGGTTTCAGCTCCCGGCCATGAGACATTTTCGACGACCATCGACCCGGAGGCCGGCGAGGTTGTCGAGCTGTCGGTTCAGTTGACAGAATCCCCGGCAAATCCGAAATGACTGGGTGGTTTCATCTCTTTTTGAGAATGAAACCGCTATTCGCAATTCCGACCGCAACTCCATGATTACTCTAAGGTTTCTTGGTGCTTGAGGCTGGACACCGCGGATCGCCATGTGGTAGCATGAAGCATCAAATGAGAAAGGGAGGGGTTCGGGGACGCTGACCACCTTGTATGCCTACCAGTATAATAGGCCAACCATAAAGGCCTGCCATAATTTCCTATCGTTTTGATCCTACCGATTTGGCAGAACCGTCCCTCCCGATTCATCATCACCCAGCCGCGCGGCTGGGTTTTTTGTTAACTGGGCTCGGCGGAACCGGCGTCCACCAATGTCCCGGGCTCGATGCCGATCGATCGTAAAGCCTGGGCCCACCGCTCGTGGGCGGGCACATCGAAGATGATGGTGCTGTCCAAAGGAGCGACCAGCCAGGAGTTCTCCTCGATTTCACGTTCGAGCTGACCCGGATACCAACCGGCATAGCCCAGAAGGAGGCAGAAGCGGTTGTGGGCGCTGTCGAGGGACAATCGAGCCAGGGTCTCGGTGTTGCCGGAAACCGCAATCGAGTCGGTCACCGCGATGTCGTCGTCGGCGGGTTGGTGGGATCCCCGCTGGAAGATCACGAACCCCTGGCTCGGCTGCACCGGGCCTCCGGCCAGAACCTCGGGCAGTTCGTGGTCCACGCCCTCGGTTCCGAGTTCGCTCAGAATGTCTCGCAAATCGACGGCGAGCGGACGGTTGACCACCAGACCGAATGCCCCATCGGTGTCGGAGTGGACGCCGAGCAGCACCACCGATTGCCAGAAATTGGGGTCGGCCAGATTGGGCATCGCGATGAGCAGATGGCCCGCAAGCGAGGGTGTCGCGGCGTTCACAACCCAATCCTATCAGGGAGGTGCCGGGCCCGTCTGAAGCCGCACCATCCGGATCATGGCCGCCCCCTCCGGAAGACTCGGAGGCCGCACTGCGCCGGGCGTGCCGAATACCAGGGTCAGGTGGTGGCTGTCGAAGTTCCAGGTGACGGTGAGGCTGGCGTCGTCGCCGGGGCGGATCGACGACGGCAGCCCCCAGGCTGCGATCGCCGCCGCCGGAGTCGCACTCCAATCGAGTCCGGCCGCAAAACGCAGGCGGTAGGGTGTGTAGTCGAGGAGATTGCCGGCGAACAGCGAGATACCCGAGAGTCGTCGTCGGTCGTCGAAATCAAAGACCCAGATCACTGCAGGTCCGGCTTCGGCGGTGAGGGCCCCCGCCGACAGATCATCCGCCGTTGCTCCCAGGCGTTGGACGACCGCGTCGTGGTCTTCGCCGAGCTTCACCCCCATCGATACCGCCTCGCGGACGTCAACCTCGAGCGGCACCGCGTAGTGTGCGAGGAGCGCCTGGACCTCGGGCTCCGCGAGGAATCGACGGGTGCCCGGGAGGGTCACCGCGAGGTAAAGGTCGCGCGCGCCGCTGCGAAGGAGCTCTTCGAAGATCAGAAAGGCCTGCTTCGAGTCCCCCGTGAGGTACGACGAGGCCTCGAGGTAGATGGCGGTCTCGGCCCTTTCGGGGTGGAGGGCAACCGCCTCCCGGAAGGCTCGATTGGCGGGCTCGTAGCGCCCGAGGTGAAAGTAGGCCCTCCCGATCTCGGCGGCGGCGATGTATCGGATCTCGGGATCGTCGGAGGATGAGAAGGGGAGGAGTCTCTCGACCGTTTCTTCATAACGATGCCGTTGAGCGGACTCTCGCGCCTGGGCAAGGGCGGCGTCGAAGTCCTCGCAGCGGAGGGTCGTCGCGATGAGCATCACGGCTGCGGCGATGTTCGTGATTCGGATCTTCACCCATCAAGGCTAACGGAATCCACGGTCGACGCCAACCTCGAACGAATCGAGGGTGGGCTGGGTGCTTGGCGCCGGGCGCGCGTCGAGGCTATATTTCGGTGGTGAGCGGCGGCGAGCACCCGATTCGTATTCGTCCGCCGGGCCGACCCCTCGACGAGGAGACGGTCCGGTCGCTGCAGGCTGCGCTCTCAATCTGTCCCGATGTGGCATTTGCCCACCTCGTTGATATCGAGGTCGAAGGCGTCTCGGGTGAGCGGAATCTGTCGCTCTTCGTATGGCTCATGCCCGAAAGCGTGAAATCGCTGCGCGGGTCACTGAATCTGGTGTCCGAGGTGGTCGCCGGCGCCATTCCCCGAGATCGTTTCGTTGACATCTTGATTCTCAACTCGGCACCGGAACTGTTGGCCGACGTCGAACGTGCCGGATGTCTGTTCGTCGAACGCGATCCCGAGGAAAGGCGGCGGGCCATCGCAGCGGCACGAGAAGTCTGACCGGGCCGATGTTGCGCCGCGAGCGAGACGCCCCGTACAATGGGCCGGCAGAGATCGGGCGGTCACCGGGCGCAACGGCCTCGGCTGCATGCGGGCCGGGTTCGTGACTGGATCGATAATCGGCCGAAGGGAAGCGGCATGGAAATCGACAGGTCTGACGACGATGGTGTGACCGTCATCACGGTGCGCGGGGTGATCAACTTCGGGGAGTCAGCGCGTCAGTTTTCGTCGTATCTCCAGGAGTTGTTGAAATCAGGTGTGCCGGCCGTGCTGGTGGATATGTCCGGCATCGACAATGTCGATTCGACCGGTCTCGGTGAGCTGGTAGGCTACCTCCAGCGATTCGAAAAGGAGGGTCGTCGGATGGCCCTGCTGCGGCCCCATCGGAGAATCATGAGCCTGCTGCGTTTGACCCGGCTCGACGAGATCTTCCCGGTCTACGAGGACCGCGAAGAGGCCATCACCGAACTCAGCCGCTGATCTCGTACCGCCAGCCGAACGGGTCGTCCCGCACCGCGGTCTGAATCCCCACCAGGGCGTCGTACAGTTCCTGCCACCGCGCGTCGAACGGATACTCCCACCGCCTGTCGCCGTGGACGACGGCGGTGATCCAGCACAACAGGGCCGCCGTGCCACAGCATGCCGCCGCGGAGAGATCTCCGAGTTCGTCGACCGCGATCTTGCGCTCTTCGGTGGGCCAACCGAAGATCCCGGATGCGATCTCCAGCAGCGACACCCGGGTGACGGATCGGAGAATGCTCGCCGACTTCGGGGTCAGGAGAGTGTCGTCCTTTGAAAGCGAGAAAGTTGGCGGCGCCGACTTCTTCGATATACCGGTGTTCAATTGGATCGAGGTAAATGGCATCGACAAAGCCCGCCTCTTTTGCCTCGGCTCCCGGAAAAAAGGACGAAGCATAGTTGCCGCCGGCCTTGACGTGGCCGCTCCCCTGGGGGGCGGCCCGGTCGTAACGGCTGACCATGACGCTCTTGCCCTGGTCAGGACCGAAACCGCCTCTGTAGTAGGGGCCCACGGGGCTGACAAAGATCCGAAAGACGTACTTCGTGGCGGGCTTGACGCCGACGTTGTCGCCGACTCCCAGGTACATCGGTCGCAGGTAGAGAGCCGCGCCGCTGCCGTGCGGCGGAACGTATGGCATGTTCGCGCGGGTGACCTCTTCGATGCCGCGCAGGAAGAGAGCCTCCGGGACTTCGGGGCCCTTCAGGTAACGGGCGCCCTGGTTCATCCGGCGCGCGTTTTCCCGCGGCCTGAATGCGTAAACCCTGCCATCCGGTCCACGTTGGGCCTTCATCCCTTCGAAGAGCTGTTGACCGTAATGGAGGCATTGGCTGCCCTCGGGCAACTGCATGGTCTTGTCTTCCACGATGCCGCGTACCCGCCACACCCCGAATTCGAAGACCGCTTCGAAACGGTAGGGGCAGGCGAGGTAGTCGAACCCGAGCTTGGAAAAGTCGAGATCCACCGTTTGCCGATCATCGACGAAGTAGTATCTCGGTTTCTCCATGCAGGCCTCCAGAATATTGTGGGCGTCGCCGCCGTACCGCGGGCCTTCCCGGGCCCTTCTGCAGCAACCACGGCCGACACCACGGATAGGATAACCGGTCGCACCCGGTTCGCGCCACTCGACACGGATTCAGGAATCAGCGAGAATGATCGCCATCCGATGCCGCATGATGTCATCCTCAGGGGACGAAAGTCGTGGTCGGTGAGTGATGAGATCGAGTTACAACTTGGCATCCTGATTGCAGATGTCACCCAGGTCGAATAGAAAGGGGCCACAATGAAATCAGCGTCTTTGCGAAATATCGTCACCTTGTTCGTCGTTCTCGGGGTTGCGGCGGGCATGGTCGCGTGTTCTACCGGAACACCCACCGACACACCCGGCGTCGAGCGGATGGGTCAGTACATCCTCAAGCAGTTCGGTCCGGAGCTGTGGACCGTCCTCGGCTACCGCTTCGCCAACTCACAGATGGCTGAAGAGTGGATGATCCTCGAGGTCGGTTTCAGCTCGCCCAACGGACAGACGGCAACGGTGAAGAGAGAGAACGTCTTTCTTCGCTCACCTGCGGGGGACACGATCCCGCTGCCGTCGCAACGGGAGTTCAACGAGGCCTATGGGGCGTTGCGGCCGGTGATCGCGAAGGCCGAGGTCGATCGTGATCCGCTGGACTACTTCCCGCCGAGCCGGATCGAGTGCGCCGTCCAGTTCTTCGTCACACCCGGCGGTGGAGTGTCGTTCGACGAGGTCACCGTCAGCGATCGACGCGGCTGTTACGGCCGTCTCTATTTCAATGTTCCCGGTGGCATCCAGAGCGGCAGGTGGACCTTCGGCGTCGATCTCGAGGAGAGCGAGATCCGGATTCCGTTCGAACTCGGGGAGTAGCGGCCTGCCGGCCGCTCACACTCAAGATTCAGCTTCCATCCGCCCCACTTCACAGGGGCGGGTGGGCGCACCTGCCTCCTGCAACACTCGTGTCCAAGGCGGCATCTTGGACGGCTCGAATTCAAATTCAGCCTCCACCCGACCGCGGTGGGTCTGATGGTGGGCCAAGGCCCACCTTCAGAGCTGTAACTTGCAACCTGGATCCTAAGGGAAGATCCCCCGGTGCTGGTAAACCGCAGCGATCTTGTCGATGGCGCTGATCATGGACGCGGTTCGCAGGTCGATGCCGCGATGCCGCTGCTTGATCTCGCGGATCTGGTGATAGGCCTTGATCATGGTTTCCTCGAGCCCGGAGTTGACGAGGTCGATCTCGTCGGCGCCGCGCGCGAAGTCGCTGGTCTCGGTCTCCGAAAATGACGTTCCCGTGGCGTGCTCGATGGCGTTGAGGATCTGCCGCGCCGCCTTCTCTTCGAACCTCTTCTCCATCCGGCCGAAGCGCACGTGCTGGAGGTTCTTGAGCCACTCGAAGTAGGAGACCGTCACCCCGCCCGCGTTGATATAGGCGTCCGGGACCACCATGACGCCGCGTTGGTGGAGGTTCTCACTGGCCTGGGCGGACACCGGGCCGTTGGCCGCCTCGGCGACGATCTTCGCCCTGATCCGCTCGACGTTGTCCATCGTGATGGCGTTTTCGAGGGCCGCCGGAATCAGGATGTCGCAGTCGAGTTCGAGACCGGCGTCGCGGTGTTCGAGGTTTTCGGCGCCCGGGAAACCGAGCAGGGACCCGGTCTCCCGGCGGTGGGCCATGACGTCTTCGACGTGCAATCCACGACGATTGGTGATCGCGCCCTCGTACTCGACGAGGCCGACGATCACCGCGCCGCCCTCCTCCTCGAGGAACTTGGCGGCGTGGTAGCCGACATTGCCGAGCCCCTGCACCACCACCCGTTTGCCCTCGAGGCCGGGCATGAGATCGAGCGGACGCATGTCGCTGCCGAGGCTGCAGACCTCACGCAGCGCGTAGAAGATCCCGCGGCCGGTGGCCTCGGTGCGGCCCTGGATGCCGCCCTGCTGGATCGGCTTGGCCGTCACGCAACCGAGGGCGTTGATGTCCTGGGGAGCGAGCGTGGCGTAGGTGTCGGCGATCCATCCCATCTCGCGCGGGCCGGTTGCGAAGTCAGGGCGCTGGCACGTCGAGCCCCGGACCGATGAAGTTCTTTTTGAACAGTTCGAAGGTGAAGCGGCGCGTGATGCGCTCGAGCTCGCCGCTCGGAGTACTCGTGTGCCGAGATCTTCACCCCGCCCTTGGCGCCGCCGAAGGGAACATCGACGATGGCGCACTTGTAGGTCATCAGAGCCGCCAACGCCATGACCTCGTCCTCGTTGACCATCGCCGCGTACCGGATGCCGCCCTTGGTCGGCAACATGTGGTGGCTGTGCTCGGCGCGCCAGGCGTGCATGACCTGGATGCTGCCGTCGTCGCGTTTGAGCGGGAAGGTGAAGTGGATGACGCTGTTGATGGCCTTGATCTGCTCGAGCAGACCCGGCGCATGGTCGGTCAGCGCCGCCGCGCGGTCGAAGTTGATGTTCACCTGTTCGAAGAAACTGATCGGCGTGGACATGGCCGGCCTCCGTTGGTCGTTCGGTCTGCGGATGATAGCAGGGGAGCACTGGCATCCCTACGGCACTGGCGATAGGATCTCCCCGAAACGGGAGGACTCGTGCACACCAGAAAAATCCAGTTCCAAAACGACGCGGGGCACAAACTTTCGGGCCTTCTCGATCTGCCGGTTGACGACGAGCCGATTGCATTCGCGCTCTTTGCCCACTGTTTCACCTGTTCGAAGGACTACAAGGGGGTGGCGCGGGTCTCAAGGGCGCTGGCCGCCGAAGGGGTGGCGGTCCTGCGGTTCGACTTCACCGGGCTCGGTGAGAGCGAAGGCGATTTCTCCGACACCACCTTTTCATCCAACGTGGCAGACCTGGTGGCGGCCGCCGACTTTCTGGATCGCGAACTCGAAGCGCCAAAGATCCTGATCGGCCACTCGCTGGGTGGGGCTGCAGTGCTGCAGGCGGCGGCCGGGATCCCGTCGGCTGTGGCGGTTGCGACCATCGCGGCGCCGTCCTCAACCGACCATTTGGCGGGGATGATCCGCTCATCGAACGCCGAGATCGACCGTGTCGGCGAGGCCGAGGTCGAGATCGCGGGCCGGCCCTTCCGGATCCGCAAGGAGTTCCTCGACGACCTGTCGGCGTTGAACATGCGCGATGCGATTGCCAACCTCGGACGGGCGCTGATGGTCTTTCACTCGCCGCTGGACACCACCGTCGGTATCGACCACGCGATGGAGATCTTTCAGGCAGCTCAGCAGCCGAAGAGCTTCATTTCGCTCGATCGCGCCGACCACCTCTTGAGCGGTGCCGACGATGCCCGCTACGTGGGGTCGATGATCGCAGCGTGGGCGCGACGTTTCCTCGGGGAGCCGCAGGAGGAACGCAAGACAACGAGCCCGGGGGACAACCGGGTGGTTGTCAGGACCGAAAAGGGCTACCGGACCGAGATCCTGGCCAACGGCCACCCGTTGGTCGCGGACGAACCCCTCCGTGTCGGCGGCACCAACGCCGGCCCGACTCCCTACGAGCTCCTGACGTCGGCCCTCGGCGCCTGCACCTCGATCACCCTCCGGATGTACGCCGATCGCAAGGGCTGGCCGCTCGACGCCGTCGAGGTGCGGCTGCGGCACGAGAAGGTCCACTGCGACGACTGCGCCGGGGTCGATGCCCCGGGGGGCAGGATCGACCGCTTCACCCGCGAGATCACGCTCGAGGGCGCGCTTGACGAGGAGCAACGACAGAGGATGCTGCAGATCGCCGATCGCTGCCCGGTCCACCGCACCCTCGAGAAACCGGCGGAGGTCACCACGACGCTCGTCGAGACTCAGGGGTGAAGGTTTCGGATTTCGAATTTCGAATTTCGGATTTCGAATTTTCCATCACAACGTCCCACCGACATGAGGTTTCCGAGTGCTCAGCGTAGGAAGGACCGCGTGCGGCGGCGGTGCCTGGCAGCCGGGACGGCTGCCCCACAACCGGACCACGTTCGTTCCACGTTGTGGGGCAGGCGTCCCGCCTGCCATCTGGCCCGCGGAAACGGGCCGCGTGCGGCGGCGGTGCCATCCTTGGCATTTTTGGATGTGCCACCATCGTTGTCGGCATGGCGCCAAGGGCCAACAATGCCCAGGGTGGCTCCGCTCGGGAAGGACGCGCGGAAAGTCAACGTGCGACGATTGCGCCTGGCCTCCTCGACTACTCGGTCGCCGGTTGAGCCTCTGGAGACTCGCTATCTTCCGGCGCGACCAGCGGCACGATTTCGGCCTTCTCGCCGAGCGACCTGATCATCTCCTGCACTTTGGTGGCGATCTGCTGCTGGGAGAGCAGGAGCCGCACCTGATCGCTGGTCTCCTCGAGAGTCGGCGTCACTGCAGGCTTCTTTTCCTCGACCTTGATGACGTGAAAACCGAAATTGGTGCGAACGACTTCGGAGATCTCGCCCGCGTCGAGGGCGAAGGCCGCCTCGGCAAAGGGCGGTACCATCTGCTGATAGGTGAAAAAGCCGAGATCGCCCCCCTCCGGAGCGCTGGGGCCCTCCGAGAGTTCGCGTGCGAGTTCGGCGAAGTCCTCGCCTGCCAGGGCGCGCTGTCGAGCCTGGTCGGCGTTGGTCCGGGCGTTGATGATGGTATCGGCGTCAGCGTTTTCTCCGGCCGCGAAGATGATGTGCCGGGCGTGGACCTGTTCCGGTGTGGTGAACATCTCGCTGTTATCGGCGTAGAAGGCTGCGATCTCTTCGTCGGTGACCGTGATCGTGGGCGAGACCTGCTTTTCGATCAGCGATTTGACGAGATCCATCTCCTTGAGGGTGACCAGGAGCTGTTCGTACGAAGTTCCTTTGACCGCTAGCGCCTGATCGAGTTTCTCCCTGCCGCCGGCCTGCTTTTCGACTTCTTGCGCCATCTCCGCGACCCGGAGATCATTGACCTTGAAACCCCGGCGGCGCGCTTCCTGAGCCAGGAGCTTCTGCTCGACGACCCGCTGGGTCGCCATCTGCACCAGTTGTTGCTGATCGGGTGCTTCGCGCCCCTGAACCGCGAGCTGGCCGGAGATGTTTGCCATCACCATGCTGACCTCGGCGGCGTACACCGTATCGCCGTTGACCCGGAGGATGGGCGGGTTGATATCGGCGGCGGGAGCCGGGACTTCTTGAGCATTGGCGACGACGGTCAGGGCGAGGAACGCCAACAGGGCCCTTTGGAGATGTCGTTTCATGTCATGCCTTTCGGTGCCGTCCGCGGTGGATTTCAAGGCGCGAACGCGCCCTCAGAATATCATTTTTCGCGATAGAGAACCGCGACGTACGCCCCGCGCGCCCCCCGGGTCCCGATGACGAATTCAAAACCCGAGGACGTGGCAATCCGTTCCAGGGTCCGGGGATCGACAAACAACCACGGGTAGGGCTGCCCATCGAGGGCGCCGTAGGTCAGGCGAAACTCGACCTCGCCGGGATAGGGTGCCGGCGGGGAGTCGGACTGTTCGTCGTCATCGAGCAGCGACGGGCGGATGACGGTGAGATCTGCCGAGTCGCAGACAATTCGTCCATCGATCCGGAGAAGGTCGTGGGCCCGCACGAGGAAGTCCGCCAACCCGGGGAGCGTTCCGACCAGACCGATCCCGTGCATGAGCAGCAGGATGGTGTCGAAGCGCTCGCCGTCCACCACATCGATGTTTCCGCAACGGGCGTCGCGAACACCGCGTTCCCGCATGACCGCCACCGCGTCGCGGCTGACATCGATTGCCGTCACTTCGTGACCGCGGGCTTGCAACTCGAGGGCGTGCCGCCCGGCGCCCGCCCCCAGGTCGAGCACCCGTCCCCGGCACAGCGACAAGGCTCTGAGTTCGAGGTCGGGGATCGGGATGTGATCGGGGCGGTAGTACTCCTCCACCGCTGTCGGTTCGTCGTCCCAGAGATCGGAGTGAACGACGAAGCTCGAGTGTTCGGCGCCCCGGTGGTAGTCGATCAGGGCGCGGCCGAGCGGCGCCCAGCGGGCCGAATCTGCATCCGCGGGGCTCACGGTCCCGGCCAGGGCTCGGTCGCAATCTGCGGCGGCGCCATGATCCGCAACACCGGCAGCAGACCCACCGTCTCATCCCAGTAGGGTGTGCGGCGGTACCACCAGAGGTAGCGCGCGCGGCTGTCCTCGGCGAACAACGGGTCCTCGAGGGCGGTCTCCCACTCCTTCTTGATGACCGGGTCCGCCAGCATCTCGCGTGCGAGGATCTCCAGAACGTCCGTGCCGATGTAGATCTTGCGTTCGAAGACCGACGACACCACACCCCACCGCACCAGCGAATCCGGCGCTTCCGGCTCGAACAGCTGGACGGCCACTTCGAAGTTGGGCTGGTCGGCGGGGATCCACAGGCTTCCGGGTGGGATCTTGCGGGTCTCGGTCTGACGGCTGATCTCGAAGTCCTCGACCATCACCACGCCCTGAAAGGACGACGAGGCGAATTCCGGGTCGGCAAGGCGGATGGTTTCCACCTCGATCTCCGCTTCCTGCGTGGTCTCGTACACCCGGAGCCGGTGGCCGGACACCACCTCGGCGATCTGCGGCCAGCCCGCGAGCACGATGTAGCCCCGGGGCCGCGGCAGGGTCAGTTCGGCCACCGGCAGGTGGCGCCACTCGAACTCGACTTCGCGCAGCGTGCCGGGTTTGTAGTCGATTCTCTGACCGCCGGTGACGACCGAGTCTTCAATGGTCCACTCGGCGGCCGGCCAGGTGATGGCCTCGCCCTCGGCGGCAACTCCCCACCGAACGACAATCTCGGAAGGATCGGCGTCGGCGGCCCCGAGGGCTGTGGTGCGGTCGTCCGCGGCGCTGACCGCCCGCATCAGTTCCTTGCCCGAACGGCCGACCTCGAGGATCAGCTCTTCCATGAAGGTGCGGTTGGCGAGCACCCGGTCGCGAAAGGGCTTGTGAGCGTGCATCTCGATCAGGATCGAGGGCCGGTTGCGGAGCGGCAAGTAACCCGAGGAATAGCGCGGCTGCGAAACGTCCCAGATCATCCCCGCGCTCGGATCGGACCCGGAAACAAGTTCCACATAGGGCCCGTTGAGGTGGCCCGCGGCCGCGGTCTCGGCGAGGACCTTCGGAAGGTGCTCGCTGACCCAGGCTGAGACCCCGGGGTCGAGTTGGGGGGCTTCCGCGACCAGCCAGGTCAGGACCCAGGCGTGGTCCGACCCGTTGGTGACGTGATTGTCGACGTGGAGGTCAGGCTTCAGGGTGGCGACCAGCCTTGCCATGGACTTGGCCTCGGGGCTGGCGAGGCGAAGGAAATCACGGTTGAGGTTGATGCCGTTGGCGGTGGCGCGGTAGCCCATGCCGTCGACCGGACCGTTCTGGTTGGCACGGTTGTAGGGCGAGACGTTTTCGTGGCCGTCTGCGTTGTAGATCGGGGCGAAGACCGTGATCGCCGCCTCGGCGAGATCCGTCCGGCGTCCCAGGGCGATGTCGCGCAGGATCATCAGCGTCGCCACTTTGCCGTCGACCTCGCCGGCGTGGATGCAGCTCTGAATGAGCAGGATCGGTTTGCCGGAGGCCTTCATCTCGGCGGGGTTGAATGCGCCATCCGACGAAACGATGACCAGCGGGAGATAATATCCGAGCCCCGACGTGCCGAAGGTCGAGACGCGGATGACTCCGGGCGCCGCCTTGGCGATTCTCGCCAGAAACGCCTCCGTTTCGGCCAGGGTCGACGTGGCCCTGAAGTCGGTCTTTTCGGCCACCGTCAACCAGTCTTCGGGGACGGGTTCTTCACCGAGAACGATGGTCGATGCCAGCAGAACAGCAGTGAGTGCGAGTGCCTTTTTCATGGGCGTCACTCTACCCGATTCTGCGGGTCGTCCCCAAGGGGGCGGACCGCGGAACCTTTCGGGCGGGTCTCGATAGATGACCCGGTGATCGGTGTCTCACCCGCCGACGGTGACCAATCGGGTTGGGCATGTGGTACCCGCCGCCATCGTGAAGTGCGATCAATTTCGGTCACTTCGAACATGAGGTGGCCGATCGGACCGGCATTCACCCAGATCTCGACCCGCCCATCCCAGTCCAGATCACCCACGATCAGACTGTCGTGTTGCCCCACGCCGGAACCGAGATCGTCGCTCACCCACAACGGCTCCATGGTGTCGCCGTCGATGAGGTGGACCCGGTCGGCGCTGCAGATCACGAAGTCGAGGCCCTGGTCATCAATGACGACTGCGACCGCAACGGCGTCGATCGGGGCCCCGATCGGCCCGGCGATCGTCGTTGGGACCCCGGTGGCGGGGTCCACCTGCTGCAAGAGACCGTCTTCGGTGCCGATCACGATGTCCGGCACTCCGTCGGCATCGAGATCTGCGACCTCGAGCGCGGTGATTTCGATCCCCGAGGTCGACAGGTCGATCGTTCCCGCGACCCGATCAAGGGCGAGCAGATCGCTGCCGGGTTGGGTCACCAGGATCTCGTCGACGTCGTCGCCGTCGATGTCGGCGATCCGGAGCAGGGTGAGCCGCGACCAGAAGCCGAAGAAACTCTGCAGGTTGGGGCTCCTCCACTCCAGGACACCGCTCGACGCCTCGTGAACATAGATGAAGGCACCGTCTGCGCCAGTGCTCTGCACGTCGCTCGCTGTGATCGTCTCTGTGAGTCCGTCGCGGTCCGGATCGCCCAGCTGAAGCGATGCGAAGGTGGCGCCGTGACCAATTTCCACCTCCCACAACTGCTCGTGCGTCGCTCCGTCGATGCACTGCAGCGCTCCGGTGTGGGTGTAACTGGTCGGCAGAAAGATCTCGAGCGCGCCATCGCCCACAATATCCGCAACCTGGATCTCCCACAGGCCGGTCCAGTTGCTGTTCGTAGGTTTCTGGGCTCTGGAACTCGAGTTCTTTGGTGACCGCGTCGTGGACGAAATAGAGGCCGTCTCCATAGCCGCTCTCGGATTCAAACGTCGTGTACACCAGCTCGGGGCTTCCGTCGCCGTCGATATCCCCGTGAGCGAGACCGTAGAACGGTCCCGAAATGTCGAGGCTCTCCCACTCCGACTCTCGATGTGCCGTGTCGATTGCATAGAGGATATCGGGTCCGGTGGAGGTGAAACCTGCGCTGAAGTAGATCTCAGCAAACCCGTCGTTGTCGGCATCACCGAAGGCGATCCGGGTAACGCCGTGCTCGGGGTTGTCGACCACCCACTGCTCGGCTCCGGTCAGACCGTCGAGCAGGTGGATGCTTCCCCATTGAGCGTCGCCGTAGATGACTTCGGCGATGCCGTCGGAATCGGTGTCGACAACCGTGATTGCATTGATGTTGAAGATCGGTAGTTCCCAAGCGAAGCCCTGGGTGTCACCGTTCCATACCTGGATGCCTGACCACTCAAAGCCTGCCACGATCTCGTCCAGTAAATCGCCATCCACATCGCCCAACGCAACGAGATGTCCGAAACCGAGAACGTGGGTCCACTCGAGGGCGCCGGTGGCGCCGTCGAGGACGACTCCTGGGTTTTCCCCATCCGCGAGGACGATCTCCACCCCTGGGGTGCCGTCGGTCTCGCCGATCGCGACTCCCGTGCATCCACGCTCGGAGTTCGCGAACTGTTGAATACCGCTGCCGAGGTCGTAGATCCACACCCCGGACGGGTCGCACACGACCGCCTCGACCCTCCCGTCGTCGTCGACGTCGGCCAGCGCCATGTCCCTCACTACCGTGGGCTCGATGATGAAGTCTGTCTCGATTTCGAAGGTCGCGCCGTCGTATGCCACGAGATGCCCGGCTACAGCGAGCACGACCTCGAGAGCGGGGTCCTCGTCAATCTGTGCCAACAGCAGGCGATCGATCGGAGCCTCAAAGGGGAGGCTCGTCCAGGCGTGCGCGTAGTTCTGTCCGTCCCAATCGAGGACGTACCAGAACGTGTTCGGGCTAAACCCACCCGGCCCGGCACTGGCGACCACCTCCGAATCGCCGTCGGCGTCGAGGTCTGCGACAACCATGCCGGCGTACCCGATGCCGGTGCCGAATATCGCGCGGTACCATTCGAGAGAAACTGTCACGGCGAGAGAGTTCATTGCTTCCGGTTCGAGCGACGGCAGCGAGAACTTCGGTTCCGCCTGCGACCTGGAGACACCCGGCGGCGAATCAGGGTAGGAAAGCCGTCCGGTGGTGTCGTCGAACACCACCCGCCCCCCGGCGTCCAGGTAGCGTCTCTCTAGGTTCGAGCCCTCGACACCACTTGATGCCTCGATACAGGGTGTGGCGAGGATCACCATCACTCCGAGAAGCCCCGCCAGCGCAGGAAACCCGAAGGGCGTTCCGCTGCGAGGTCGGGCCCTTTCCGTAAAGAGAGTTGACGAACGCCTGCGATCAATCATCGATCGATCCTTTTCCGGGAGCCCCGGAGCATCTCGTTGTGCAGAGCAGGACCGTCTCAGGAATCTCGCCGAAATACTATCAGGTCCAGATGATCCGGATGGGGAATACCGGCCATCGGCGAACCAGTGGCGGACTCCGGATCTTCCTCGGCGAGGCCCTCGCGGCTCGAAGCTCTTCTCGCGCGCGAGGGATCGCTCTACGAGTGCGCCTGCGGCATCTCGGTCTGCTCCATCATCGACACGGCCTCGGGGCGGGGGGCGTTCTTGGTCGCGTCCCAGTAGGGGGAGAGGCGGCGCAGGCTGGCGACGATCTCGGGGAAGACCTCGATGACGGTGTCGATCTCGGCGTCGGTGGTGTAGTGGCTGAGGCTGAAGCGCACCGAGCCGTGGACGGCGGTGAAGGGGACCTGCATGGAGCGCAGGACGTGCGAGGGCTCGAGCGAGCCCGAGGTGCAGGCCGAACCCGACGAGGCGCAGATGCCGTGTTCGGACAGCTGGTAGAGGATGCCCTCGCCCTCGATGAAGTGGCAGGCCACGTTGAGGGTATTGTCGAGCCGCGGCGCTTCGCCGCCGTTGACCTCGAGGTAGGGGATTCGCTCCACGAGCTCGCGCTGCAGGCGGTCGCGTTGGGCGGTGATTCGCGGGGTGTCGGCGTCGATGCGCTCCATCGCCAGTTCGAGGGCGCGGGCGAGGCCGACGATGAAGGCGACGTTTTCGGTACCCGCCCGCCGACCGTCTTCCTGATGGCCGCCGAGCAGGAAGGGCCGGCAGCGGGTTCCGCGGCGGATAAAGAGGGCGCCGATGCCTTTCGGCGCGTGGAGCTTGTGGCCGGAGAACGAGAGCAGGTCGACGTTTGCGAAGGACCCGCGCAGATCGATGGGGAGTTTGCCGACCGTCTGGGTGGCGTCGGTGTGGAAGACGATCGAGGGGTCGGTCTCCTTGGTGATGCGGGACAGCTCCTCGACCGGGAAGATCACTCCGGTCTCGTTGTTGGCGTGCATGACCGAGACCAGCAACGTGTCCGGGCGCAGGGTTCGCACGAACTCGGTCTTGTCGACGCGGCCCTGGGTGTCTACCGGAACGAAATCGACCTCGAAACCTCGGCGATCGAGGTCCTTGCCGACCTCGTACACGGCGGGGTGCTCGACGGCGGTGGTGATGATGTGGCGGCGTTCGGGGTTGGCGGCGATGGTCCCGAAGACGGCGGTGTTGTTGCTCTCGGACGCACAGGACGTGAAGAGGATCTCCGGAGGGCGGGCGTTGCCGAGCAGTTTGGCGATCGTTCGCCGGGCCTCGGCGATGGCATCGGCGGGCCCGCGCGCCGCCTCGTACATCGAGCTCGGGTTGAAGTACTCGCCCGTGAGGAAGGGCATCATCGCCTCGACCACCTCGGGTGCCACCGGCGTGGTCGCATTGTTGTCGAGATAGATGACTGTCACGGTCCCTCCTGTCGCATCCAGCATCACTCTTGTTTCAAACAGCATCTTGGGGCAGCAAAGCTCAGAACCCAGGCGTCACCCCCCCGCAACGAGTCTGATGGTGGGCCAAGGCCCACCCCACCTCTGACCCATGTGTCGAGCGGATCCGTAGGGTGGGCCTTGGCCCGCCTTCAGAGATGGGTCCTGGATCCTGGGTTTTCGATTCGGAATCAGCCAGCATCCAGCATCTAGCATCCAGAATCGAATCCCGATTCATACCTCGATGACCCGAATCCGTTCGTCGACGTGGTCCTTGAGCGCCTGCTCGACCAACATCTTGATGGTGTTGGTCGAGCCCATACAGTTGGAACAGGCGCCCTTGAGCTCGACGTAGACCACGCGGTCCTTGATGTCGACGATCTCGATGTCGCCGCCGTCCCGGGCCAATTGCGGACGGACGTATTCGTCGAGGACGTTGTCCACCAGTTTGGCGAACTTGAAGGGAGACATCTCGCGCGGCGGCTCCGCCTTCGGCTCTCGGGCCATCGGCAAGACCGGGAGCTGTTTGAAAGCGGTCGGTTGCTGGCCCCAGACCTTGTTCAGAATGTCCTGCAGACCACCCGGAGTGTGGTGGCACGACATGCAGGCGCCGCCGGCCTTGATGGCGTTGGTGATGTCGGCGATCGTCTTGAGCTCGAGCTCTTTGATCTTGCGTTCGATGTAGGGCTCGGTGAGACCGAAGCAGGTGCAGACCAGCCGCCCCTCCTCCTGCTCGTCGCGGCGGATATCGATGCCGAGATCGGCGAGATCGACCCCACGTTTCTG
This sequence comes from Candidatus Sulfomarinibacteraceae bacterium, assembly GCA_963714895.1. Taxonomy (GTDB): domain Bacteria; phylum Acidobacteriota; class Thermoanaerobaculia; order Thermoanaerobaculales; family Sulfomarinibacteraceae; genus Sulfomarinibacter. The sequence goes on along the minus strand of CAVQQC010000023.1, from coordinate 169,307 downwards.
GGCCCAGTTGAAGACCGCCGCTTCGAGGGCCTCGGCGCCCATCACCGAGCAGTGGATCTTGGCCTGGGGGAGGCCTTCGAGGTAGTCGACGATGTCCTGGTTGGTGATCTTGAGGGCGTCGATCGGCGTGAAGTCGCCCTCTTCGATGATGGCGCACAGGGCCTCGGACGCCGCGATCGCCGAGGTGCAGCCGAAGGTCAGGTAGCGGGCCTCGGTGATGCGGTCCATTTGGGGTCGGTGGCGTGTCCGGTCGACGCGGAAGGTGAACCGAAGGGCGTCGCCGCAGGCGATCGATCCGTGCTCTCCAAAACCGTCGGCGTCCTCGATCTCGCCCAGGTGGGTCCCCGGTTTTCCCTGCACCGCAGCCATGAAGAGATCGGTGGTCTTCTTCGAGTAGTTCCAGGTCATGCATCCTCCGCGCGCACGAGATGCCGCGCACGGGAATGATAACTGATCCTGCGTTGGAGAAGGGACTTCAGTAGGAAAGACCGAGCTCGGTCGAAATCTGTCGGATCTGCGTCTTTCTCGGTCTGCCGGACCCGACCGTCGGCCTCGGCCACCGAGTGCAGAGAAACGTGCGCAGCCGGCGCCGGTCATCTCCGTTGAGGCGGGCTCGCAGCTGCCGGCTCGCGTCGTAAGAACGCGCAGTCGGCGATCTGTCGGCAGTGGCGGGCGATCTCCACCGTCAGGACCGCCTCGGGCCGCGAAAGCGAGGCGTGGTCGACGAGGATCGCTTCCATGCGGTCGGATCTCCTCGTCGCTGACGCTGTTCGTCGGCGGCTGCGACCCGGTGACAGGATGAACGCGAGAGCCTTGAGATAGTCGGCCGTGTCGCGGTCGAGGCTTTCGAGCCGGCGCAGGGCACTGGCGAATACCCGCGGCGAAATCCGGCTGACGAGGGTGAACTGGTGTGGCGTGTGGTCGCTGTCGGCATCCTGGCTCCTCCTGTCTTACACTACGCACGAGACCGGAAAAGAGTTCCCGAGCCTAAGATGAGCGATTCTCACCGGCGATCTGAACCAAGCTCTTGCGCTCTGGTGGTTGCGAAAATACTCGACATACCAGCGGGTATGCCTCCGTTTTTCGAAACCACCAGCGCATCAGGATCTTGGCACATCTCATCCAGCAGAACCGCTCATCTGAGGCTGAAGTACACTCGACGATGATGAAGACTGTTTTTCCGAAACGTGGAGTAGAGGTCGGCGTGCTGGCCGCGTTGACCTTCCTGATCGGTACTACGCGGGCTCTCCGCGGCCGACCCGAAGGCGGTGCGCGGCACCGGCGGCGCGGTCTCGAGCGCGGCCCCCGGCGCCACCGCGGCCGGGCTCGAGATCCTAGGTGCGGGCGGCAACGCCGTCGATGCGGCGGTGGCCACGGCCCTCGCTCTGGCGGTGGTTCAGCCGCAGGCGGGCAACCTCGGCGGGCGGCGGGTTCGCGGTCGTTCGCGTCAGGGAACGAGGTCAAGACCCTCGATTTTCGCGAGACCGCACCTGCCGACGCCACCGCGACATGTACCTCGACGAGCAGGGGCGAACCGCGCCGAGGCGTCGCTGGTCGGGCCGCTGGCCGCCGGGGTGCCGGGTTCACCGGCCGGCCTGTACGAGCTCCACCAAGAGCTCGGGCGGCTGCCGTGGCCGGATGTGGTCGCGCCGGCGATCCGGCTTGCCCGAGACGGGTTCGTGGTGACCGCCGGCTCGAGGAGGCGTGGCCGAGTCGCGCCGATCTCCTGCAGCGGTTCCCCGAGACCGCGGCGGTGTGGTTGCCGGGCGGCAAGCCACCGGCGGCGGGCGAGCTCGATGCGGCTGCCGGAGCTGGCGGCGACGCTCGAGGCCTACGCGGCCCGGGGCGCGCCGGCGATCACCGAGGGCCCGATCGCGGCGGCGGTCGAGCTGGCGGCGCGCCGCCACGGCGGCATCATCCGCGCCGCCGATCTCGCCGCCTACCGGCCGGTGTGGCGGGATGCCGATGCGCTTCGAGGCCTTTGGCTGGCAGGTGGCGTCGATGCCGCTGCCGTCGTCGGGGGGGATCATCCTCGGCCAGACCTGCGGCATGCTCGAGCGCGTCGGCTGGGCGGCAACTACCGCGGTTCGGCGCCGATCGGTATCCACCTGCTGGCCGAGGTGTGGCGGCGGGCGTATGCCGATCGCGTCCTGCTCGGCGATCCGCGGACCAGCCTGGCGAGCGCGCCGCAGCTGCTCGACCCCGACTGGCTCGATCTTCGGGCTGCCGAGATCAAGCCCGGCAAGGCCACGCGATTCGGAGCAGGTTCGGCCGTGGTCGCGTGAGCTCGTGCCGGAACCGGCCGCAGACGACCCACCTGTCGGTGATGGATGGCGACGGCAACGCGGTGTCGTTGACCACGACCCTCAACGGTAGCGTTCGGCTGCGGGCTCGTGGTCCGGGCGCCGGCTTCTTCCTCAACAACGAGATGGACGACTTCGCCACCGCCCCCGGTCAACCCAATCTCTACGGGCTGATTCAGGGCGAGGCCAACGCCGTGGGCCCGGGCAAGCGCATGCTGTCGTCGATGACGCCGACCATCGCCTGGCGTGGTCAACGAGGTGATCGTGCTCGGCTCGCCCGGGCGGGTCGAGGATCCCGACCGCGACCGCCCAGGTGCTGCTCAACCTGATCGTCGATGGCGACGAGCTGCAGGCGGCGGTGGATCGCGCCCGCATCCACCATCAGTGGATGCCGGACGTGCTCTTTGTCGAAGCAGACGCGCTGTCGCCCGAGACCGCGAAGGTGCTCGAGCGACGGGGCCACGAGCTGCAGATCGCCGACCAGCTCGGTGAGGTCCACTCGGTCCGGGGATGGGCTCGGTGGAGACGATGCAGGCGGCGCAGGATCCGCGGGGTCCCGGCACCGCCGGCGTGGTCAAACCGGCGGTCGACTGATGCGGCTGCTTCGATGAGTTCCGAGCGAGCACCTGCTGGTCGACCGGGTGGCGGGATCGCTGATCCGCTTTGCCGAGCTGGCCGCCGAGATCCGAGACGACAGTCCGAGGATGTCGCCGATTTCGTGCGTTTCTTCAGGGTCTTTGTCGCCGGCTACCACCACGAACGCGAAGAGAAGATGCTGTTTCCGGCGCTGGTCGAAACGGCCGAGGTGCCGGCCGACCGCGGGCCGTTGCCGTCATCGAGGCGGACCACCGCGAGGCGGCGGCGCTGGTCGACGAGCTCGAAGCGGACGGCGGACGACCGGTGGCGGCCGCGGACGTGGCACGGCGGCTTGCCCACCACCTCTGGGAGCACGTCGACAAGGAGGACAGCGTCCTCCTGCCCGAGTCGCTGCAGCGATTGATACGCAACGGAGTCGACCGACCTCGAGGGTCGCCCGCCGACCGCGGAGGAAGCGGCCGCGCGAGAGCTCGGTGAACAGCTCACCGAGCGATTTCCGCCCCTCGACGACCCCGAGGTCGTCCGAGGTGACGGCTGCATCGCCTGTTCGGCCTTCGGCGACACCTGCGGTGGCATCGAGACGGAGTGGTGGAACGACTGGGAGCGCGAGTATCACCGCTCGCTGGATGAGGGATAACGCTACATCCGGGCGGCAGCGAGTGCCTACCGTTTCCGAATCGGTCGAGTCCGTTTTGAGTTCTCAGTTTTTAGTTTTGAGTTTTCGGCCCGCCGCTCCCACCGAGAAACCGCTGTACGGCGACGATCGAACAACTCAAAACTACGAACTCAAAACTCAAACCCATCCAGAATCACGCTTCCGGGTCGTAATCCGGGAAGTGCTCCACGATCACGTCGAGATGGCCGGTCAGCTCCTTGAGCTCGCGGGTCAGCGCGCGACCGATCACGAGGCGTTGGACCTGGTTGGTGCCCTCGTAGATCTGGGTGATCTTGGCGTCGCTCATGTACTTCTCGATCGGGTAGTCGTTGCAGTAGCCGTAGCCGCCGAAGAGCTGGACGGCGTCGGTGGTCACCTTCATCGCGGTGTCGGTGGCGAAGACCTTGCCCATGGCGGCCATCTTGTTGATGTTCTTTGCGCCGGAGTCGATCAGCCGGGCCGACGCATAGACCAGCTGGCGCGCGGCCTCGATCTGGGTGGCCATGTCCGCGAGCATGAACTGGACCGCCTGGTGGGACATCACGGTCTGACCGAACTGGCGCCTCTCCGAGGTGTAGCGGAGGGCCCATTCGAAGGCGCCCTGGGCGAGACCGAGTGCCTGGGCAGCGACGCCCGGGCGGGCGCGGTCGAGGGTCATCATGGCGTTTTTGAAACCGCCGCCCTCGCGATCGCCGAGCAGCTGTGAGGCCGGAATTCGGCAGTTGTCGAACTCGAGCTCGTTGACCGACACCGTGCGGATGCCCAAGGTGTCTTCGCGCTTGCCGACGGTGAACCCGGGCGTGTCCTTCTCGACGATGAACGGCGAGATCCCGCGGATGCCCCGGTCGGGCTCGGTGAGGGCGTAGATGGTGAAAACGGACGCCACGCCGCCGTTGGTGTTCCACTTTTTGTGGCCGTTGAGCACGAAGTCGTCGCCGTCAGCGATGGCGGTCGTACGGAGGCTCCCGGCATCGGAGCCCGAGGCCTTTTCGGACAGCCCAAACGCGATCAGGCTTTCGCCCTTGGCAATCGGCGGCAGGTATTTCTCCTTCTGCTCCTCGGTGCCCCCGAGGATGATCGGAAACGAACCGAGAGCGTTGACCGCAAAGGCGACGCCGACTCCGCCGCAGGCGCGTGACAGCTGCTCGACGATCAGGCACAGGTTGAGGACGCCGGCATCGTGGCCGCCGTACTCCTTCGGAATCCATGCCCCGGTGAGCTCGTAGGACTTGAGCGCCTCGAGGATGTCCCAGCCGTACTCGCGGGTCTGGTCGAGCTCGGCGGCCCGCGGCCGAACGTACTTCTCCGCCACCTCGCGCGCCCGTTCCATGATAGTCGATGTTTTCTTTGCTCAACAGCTCGTGCATGGTCGCCTCCATGTCATCGATTTGGCCGAATTCTACAGCCTTCTTCAACTTCAAATTTCGAGGCCGTCAGGCTCGCGAGCCTGGCGGCCTCAAATTTGACGATGGCGAACATTTTCCGTCCCTCGCACGTAATTCATAATGAGTCGAGTCGTTGAGAGAGGGGGAGGACCTATGGCCCGCAAAAGGAAACGTTGGTTGATTCTCATCGCCGTGGTTGTGATCGCAGCCGCGGCTGTCGCGTACGCAGCGAAAACCAGAGGAAACGGCAACGGCGAAGAGGAGAAGGGCCCCGAAATCCCGACATCTGGCCGCGAACATCGACGACGTTCAGGTCGTCGTGCGCGAGGTCGGCACGGTCGAGCCGGAGGTCAAGGTGGAGGTCAAATCCAACCTCTCCGGCCGCGTCGTGGATCTCCCGGTCCGCGCCGGTGACGTGGTCAAGAAGGGCCAGCTCATCGCCCGCATCGAGCCCGATGTCAACCAGGCGCAGAACCTGTTGCGGTTCGCAACCGGGGCGAGTCCGCCGACCATCGACCTCGAGGACGCCAAGCAGGACTACGAGGCCAAGCGCAAGCTCTTCGAAAACGGCCTCATCTCGGTCGAGGTCAACCGCGAGGCGGAGACCCGCTACCGCCAGGCGCAGCAGGCGCTCGATGAGGCGCGCGGCCAGATCGGTCTGGTCGAGGCCTCCGGCATCCCGATCGGCGACAACCCGCGGCAGGTGGTCAACATCTTCTCGCCGATGGACGGGGTGGTCATCGAACGCCCGGTCGAGCTCGGCGAGACCGTGACCGGCTCGGGCTCATTCAACGCCGGCACCGTGATCTCGACCGTCGCCGACCTCGGCACGATGCTGGTCAAGGCCGGCATCAACGAGGTGGACATCGGCAAGATCCACCTCGGCCAGGAGGCGCGGGTGACCCTCGACGCCTTCCCGCGCGTGCTCTTCAAGGGCACCATCAGCCGCATCGCGCCGGCTGCGCGGCTCGACGACCAGGTCAAGGTCTTCGACGTCGAAATCGCCCTCGAAGAGCTCGGGGTTGAGCTGCGCACAGGGATGACCGCCAACCTCGAGATCCGCGGTGAGATCCGCGAGCAGGTGCTCGCCGATCCCCGTGGAATCGGTCTTCGTTCGCGGCGAAGAGGAGATGGTCTACGTCCTGCGCGACACGCCGCTCCCGAAATCCGAGACCGCGGACGATGCGGAGGACTCCGAAACCGTCGAGGACGCCGAAGCGCCGAAGCGACAGCCGGCCGAACAAGTATCCGCCGAAGAGAAGTGGCGTGACGACCCGCGGCAGGAGTGGCGGCGGTTGTTCGAGGAACGCAGGGTGGTGACCGGCATCGCGTCCACCACCGAGGTCGAGATCGTCGAAGGTCTCGAAGACGGCGAAAAGGTGGCGCTGGCCGATCCGTCGAAGCCGAAGGAGGAGAGTTCGTGATGCAGATCGTTGATGAGCCTCGAGGGCATCACCAAGGTCTACGGTGAGGGTGATCTGTCGGTCGAGGCCCTCAAGGGCATCCGGCTCGAGGTGGGCGTCGGCGATTACATCGCCGTCATGGGGCCGTCGGGCTCGGGCAAGTCGACCCTGATGCACATCCTCGGTCTCCTCGATTCGCCGACCGCGGGCTCCTACAAGCTCGACGGTGAAGAGGTGGCGGGCTTCTCGCGACGCAAGCTGGCCCACCTGCGCAACAAGAAGATCGGCTTCATCTTCCAGAATTTCAACCTGCTGCCCAGGGCGAGCCTGCTGCGCAACGTCGAGCTGCCGTTGCTGTACGGCGGGATGGGCCGCAAGGAGCGGCGCCAGCTGGCCTACGAGGCGCTGGCGAGGGTCGGGCTCGCCGACCGCGCCAGACACCGTCCCAACGAGCTCTCCGGCGGCCAGCGCCAGCGCGGCGCCATCGCCCGCGCGATCGTCGGTCGCCCGCGGTGATCATGGCCGACGAGCCCACCGGCAACCTCGACCAACAGACCGGGGGCGAGATCCTCGAACTCTTTGACGAGCTGCGGGCCGGGGGACAGACCCTGATCATGGTGACCCACGATCCGTCGATCGCGGCGCGCGCTCGCGAGACCATCCGGATCGTCGACGGTCTGGTCCTGCCGAACGGACAACAGGTCGCGGCATGAACCCGACCCAGTTCATCCAGGAGGGCTTTGTCGAGATCCGCGAGCACCTCGGCCGGACGCTGCTCCAGACTCTCGGGGTGATCCTCGGTGTGGCGTCGGTGGTTGCGACCCTCGGGATGACCGCCAGCATGGACGCGCGGCGTGATCAGTACATCAGTGAGTCCGGCGGCACCCTCCTCATGGGGGTCTACAACCAGCCTCCGGCCGTGCTCGAGATGACCGCGCGCCAGCGGGCGAAGACCGGTCTCAAACTGACCGACGCCGCGGCTATCCGGGACGCCATCGACGGCTTCGACCTCGTGGTGGCGGAGATCGCCCGCACCCACCAGGTGCGCGCGGGCGCGACCGAGGAGCGGTTCCGTATCACCGCTATCGAGCCCCGGTTCATGCAGATGCGAGAATTGGCGATGGGCAGCGGTCGCTACATCACCGACCACGATATGCAAACAGCGGCGGCGGTGGTGGTGCTCGGCTCGACCCGCGCGCGCGAGCTCTTCGGCACCGCCGACCCGGTCGGCAAGGCCCTCAACATCGACGGCAAGGCCTACACCGTGATCGGTGTGACGGCCGAAAAGATCTTCTTCTGGCAGCGCTCCGACACCTACAACGCCCACGAGTGGCTCAACCGCCTGATCGTGGTGCCCATCACTTCATACATGAAACGCCACCAGGCACCGGGCGCCGAGCGCATCGACGAAATCAACCTCCGATTGCGCTCGACCGAGGCCCACAAGGAATCGCGTGACGCCCTCGAGTTGCTGCTGCGCTCTCGCCACGGCATCGAGGACTTCGGGATCTGGGATCGCGTCGAGAGGATGGAGCAGGGCGCCCAGGAAGACATGATCTACAACGTCACCTTCCTCGCCTGCGGCATCATCTCGTTGTTGGTCGGCGGCATCGTCGTCACCAACATCATGCTGGCGTCGTTCACCGAACGGATGCGCGAGGTCGGGGTCCGCAAGGCCCTCGGCGCCACCGGGTGGCAGGTCTTCACCCAGTTCCTGATCGAGACCATGGTGGTCACGGTGTGCGGTGGGGGGCTCGGGCTCGGCCTGGGTATCGTCTTCACCGCCGGCATCATGAGCGTCATGCAGATGGAAATGACGATCACCCCGGCGATGGTGGTGGTGTCGGTGATGTCGGCGGCGGTCGTCGGTTTCTTCTTCGGGATGTACCCCGCGGTGAGGGCCTCGCGGCTCGACCCCGTGGTCGCCCTACGGTACGAGTGAGGTCTTATGGTCATCGGCGAAGCCCTGCGAACGACGTTCACCGAGGTCTGGGCGCACAAGATGCGCTCGTTGCTGACCCTGTTCGGCGTGGTCCTCGGCACCATGGCGGTGGTCACCATGGTCAGCCTGATCGAGGCCGTCAAGGTCGAGATCTGGAGCGGGATCGATTCCCTGGGTCTGCGCGGCGTCCTCTTTGTCAGCACCGAGACGCCGACTTCGAAACTCGACATCAAGCGCGCCCACCTGTCTGAGGGTCTGCGCCGGGAGGACGCCGCCGCCCTGGTGGCGGGCAGCGATCAGATCTCTTCGGCGGCGCCGGTCGCCTTTTCGCAACAGGTGGTCGCCTGGGGAGAAAGCAGCAAGAGCGTCCGCCTGACCGGGACCACCGCCGACTACGCGACGGTCTTCAATCGGGGAACCGAGACCGGACGATACATCTCCGACCTCGACGTTGAGCGACAACGCCGCGTCGCCGTGATCGGCCACTTTCTTGCCGAGGATCTGTTCAACGGCAGCGATGCGGTCGGACAGTGGGTGAGGATCGGCGACCACCGCTTCGAGGTGGTGGGGGTGGGTGAGCGGGTCGGCAACGAGATGATCAACGACGGCTGGAGCCGGCGCGAAATGCAGGGGGCGACCATCCCGTTGACCACCATGCAGGGTCTTTACGGTGGCGGCGATCGGGTCCCATTGGTCGTGGTCAAGGTCCCGAACACGGACAACCTCGGCCAACTCTACGCGCACGTCAAGAACCTCCTGTGGCGGCAGCACAACCGGGTGGACGACTTCGAGGTCGAGAACGTCGCCGCCGAAATCCTCCAGGCCGAGGACGAGATCGACGAGATGATGAAGGGCTGGACCATCATTCTTTTCTCGATCTCGGCGATCTCTCTGGTGGTCGGAGGGGTGGGTATCTTCTCGGTTCTGCAGATCTCCCTCGCCGAGCGGCTCTACGAGATCGGTCTGAGGAAATCCATCGGCGCCGAGGACAGCGACATCCTGTTGCAGTTTCTGGTCGAGGCGGTGTTTCTTTCGGCGATCGGCGCGGTGATCGGGTTCGTGGTCGCGGTGGGAGTGTGCGCGGCCGCCGGGCAGTTCTTCGAGGCCGGTCTGCCGATCTCGGGTTTCGCGGTGATGCTGGCAGTCGTCTTCGCGATCAGCGTCGGTCTGATCGCGGGCCTCTACCCGTCCCTGCGTGCCGCGAGGTTGACGCCCGTCGAAGCACTCGCGGGATAAAAGTCGAGACGATCGGTTCATCCGGGTTCTCCTGAGATCGAAAGAACCGAGGGATCAAGCCCCGTAGGGGCGACAGGTCTTAGCCCGGAGCGTGAGCCCCGGGTTCCCGGCCAATAATTGAATCCAAGCCGCGGAGCGGCGACAGGTGTTTGCCTTGGGCGGCTCCACCTCACGACGCAGCTGGAATCTGTCGCCCCGGGGCTTTCAATTCTTTTGCCGTGATTGCCGGGGCTCACGCCCCGGCCTATATTCTGTCGCCGCTTCGCGGCTTCCGGCAGATTGTCCCGAGGGAGACCTTTTCCATATTTTTCGGGTGAACCTACGTTGAAAAGTTGAACGTTCAGACCTTTGCCGCTGCGTCCAGGGCCCGGGACAGATCGTCCTCGAGGTCTGCCGCGTCCTCGATGCCGACCGAGAGCCGGATCATGCCATCACCGATGCCGAGGCGTTGGCGTTCTTCGGCAGGGACCGAGGCGTGGGTCATGGTGGCCGGGTGGCAGACCAGCGATTCCACGCCGCCGAGCGATTCGGCCAGGGTGAAGATCTCCACCGAATTGCAGAACGCAGCCGCCTTCTCGATCGACCCGAGGTCGAACGAGATCATACCGCCGAAACCCGACTGTTGTCGGCGGGCCAGAGCGTGTTGAGGGTGGTTGGCGAGACCCGGATAGAGGACCCTGCTGATCTCCCGTCGAGACAGCAAGAAGCCGGCCAGATTCCGGGCGTTGGCCTCGTGCACGCCCATCCGCACCGCCAGCGTCTTGAGGCCGCGCAGGACGAGGTAGGCGTCGAAAGGGCCGAGGATGGCGCCGACGTTGTTCTGCACCGTGTGCAGGCGTTGCCCGAACTCCGCTTCCCTGGCGACCACCACGCCGCCGACGCCGTCCGAGTGGCCGTTGAGGTACTTGGTGGTGGAGTGCACCACCAGGTCGGCGCCGAATTGGAACGGCCGCTGCAGGACCGGTGTCAGAAACGTGTTGTCGACCACCATCAGGGCGCCGTGTTCGCGTGCGGTGGCGCCGACGGCGGCGAGATCCACCACGTGCATCAGCGGGTTGGAGGGGGTCTCGACGAAGACCATCCGGGTGCGGTCGGTGCAGGCGGCTGCGAACGCCGCGGGGTCTGCGGAGTCGACGAAGCTCACCTCGAGGCCGTGGCGCATCGTGGTGGTGGTGAAGAGGCGGTAGGTGCCGCCGTAGAGATTGTCGGCGACCACCATGTGATCGCCCGGCTCGAACAGGTCGGTGACGGCGTCGATCGCCGCGAGCCCCGATGCGAAGGCGACGGCGTCGGCGCCGCCCTCGAGCTCGGCCATCGCGCGCTCGAGGGCCGAACGGGTCGGGTTGCCGGTACGGGAGTATTCCCAACCCCGGTGTTCGCCGAATTTTCGGTAGGCGTAGGTCGAGGTGGCGTAGATGGGGACGTTGACCGCACCCGTCTCGGCGTCGGGCTCGTATCCGGCGTGGACGCAGGTGGTGCCGATTTTCATGAATTCTCCTGGAATCTTTCGTAGATGTCCTTCGACAGATAGCGCTCGGACGAATCTGGGATCAGAGTGACGACCCGCTTGCCGGGCCCGAGGCGCTGAGCCACCTGGACTGCCGCCCAGACCGCCGCCCCTGCCGACGACCCGGCGAGAACACCGCACTCCGCGGCGAGCCGGCGGACGTATTGGAAGGCGCGGTCGTCGGGCACGCTGATGATCTCATCAGCGACGTCGAGGTCCATGGTGGAGTGGAGGACGCTCATGCCGATGCCCTCCACCTCGTAGGAGCAGGAGTCGCCGCCGCTGAGAATCGACCCTTTGGGTTCGACCGCAACAGCCAGGAGATGGGGGATTTCGGTCTTGAGAAATCGCGCAACGCCGGAGAATGTTCCGCCGGAACCGCACCCGGCGACCAGAGCATCGATGTCGCCGCCCATCTGGTCGTAGATCTCCGGACCGGTGGTGGCGGCGTGGGCGCCGGGGTTGGCGATGTTGGAGAACTGATCCACGTAGACGGCGCCCGGGGTGGATTCTGCGATTTCCCTTGCCGTGCGCTGCGCGCCGGGGATCCCGTCCTCCGATGGTGTCAACACAACCTCGCCGCCGAGGGCGCGCATCAGGCGCTGCTTTTCCACCGAAAAGTGCTCCGGCACCGTGAGCACCACCCGGTAGCCCAACCGTCGACCCACCATCGCCAGCGCGAGCCCCGTGTTGCCGGCGGTGGCCTCGACGATGGTGCCGCCGGGAACGAGAGAACCATCCGCCTCCGCACACCTGATCAGACTGAGTGCGATCCTGTCCTTGACCGAGAAACCGGGATTGAGACTCTCGAGTTTGGCCCAGACCTCTCCACCACCCGACGCTTCGAGTTCCTTGAGGCGAAGGAGGGGCGTGCCTCCGATGAGATCGAGAATGGACTCAACAGTTTTCATCCCGTGATCCTACATGATCTCGATTCTCAGTTGAAGTCCGGACGGAGATCAGGACAGTGCGTCCCGAATGGCGGGATCGAGTTCCGGGGTCTGAAACGGATAGCCGGCCTCTTCGAGCACACGCGGGCGGACTCTCTGAGAGGCGAGCAGAAGGGCGTCGCCCATCTCTCCGAGAGCGAGCCGCGCGGCAAATGCCGGCATCGGCAGGACCGCGGGCCGTCGGAGAACGGAGCCGAGAGTCTGTGTGAATCCGGAGCACCGGGTCTCTTGTGGTGAGACGACATTGACGGGGCCGGAAAGCTCCGGGTTGTCGATGGCGAAACGGATCACGCCGAGTACGTCTGACATCCCAACCCACGACCAGAACTGGCGGCCGGAGCCCATCGGCCCGCCGAGACCGAGCTTGAAGGGCAACAACATCTTCTCGAGGGCACCACCGTTGGCGACGATCATGCCGAACCGCAGGAGAACGACCCGTGTGTTTTTCGATCGTGCGGCGAGGGCGGCCTGTTCCCAGTCGCGCGACAGGTCGGCGAGAAACCCGGTTCCCGGCGCAGAACCCTCGTCCAGGACTTCGTCGCCGCGGTCGCCGTAGTAGCCGACCGCCGATGCGTTGACGAGCAATGAGGGTGGATCTTCGCACCGGGCGATGGCTGCAGCGATTGTCGTGGTGGCGTCGATTCTGCTGCTGCGGAGCTCGTCTTTGACCCGGGCATTCCACCGCCCCTGGCCGATGGAGCGCCCGTTGAGGTTGACGACGACCCCCGCGCCGTCGAGGACCGTCGGGTCGAGGTCACCCTTTGCCGGATCCCAGATCGCTTCATCCCGGGACGGCTGACGCGGCATTCGCACGAGGCGGACGACATTGTGACCGTTACTTGTGAGGTCGGGGACGAGAGCCGACCCGACGAGACCGCTGGCGCCTGAGATGATGATCTTCATGATGCTTGAGAAAACACCTGATGTGGAGGAATCCTTCCACTGCAATTCGGGATGGGCGCGGCTCGCCGCGCCCTGACGGAATTGCTAGGACAACCAGCCGGCCATGTTTTCGATGGCGATCTCGGCCAGGGCGGCGATGTGGTCGGGTTGGCGATTGAGAGCCGGCACATAACGGAAACCGCTCCCTCCGGCCTTGGTGAAGATCTTGTTGCCGGCAATGGCGATCTCTTCGAGCGTCTCCAGGCAATCGGCTGAAAAACCGGGACAGATCACGTCGAGTCCGATGGTGCCCGCACGACCCGCCTCTCTGAGGAGCTTCGCGGTCTCGAGCCCGATCCACGGTTCGCGTCCGAATCGCGACTGGAAGCCGATGTCGATCCGGTCCGGATCGATTTCGAGGCGTTCGGACAACAGTGCTGCCGTGGCCCTGCACTGTTGTTCGTAGGGGTCGCCGGCGGCGACGTAGCGTTCGGGGAGGCCGTGAAAGCTCATCAGCAGCCGCGACGGCTTGCCCTCCTCGTGCCACAGGGCGTCCACTCCGGCCGCCAGCGCACCGATGTAGCCGGGGTGATCGTGGTATTCGTTGACCGAGCGCAGTTCGGGGATGCGCCGCCACGATGTGAGTTCGTCGAAGACGGCGTCGAGGGCGGAGGCCGTGGTCGTCGCCGAGTATTGCGGATACATCGGAAGCACCAGGAGCCGGCGGCAGCCGCGGCGGCGCAGGACCCCCAGGGCGGCGGCGATCGAGGGTTTGCCGTACCGCATTCCGGCGAAGACCGGGACCACCCGCCCGATCCGGTTGCCGAGTTCCCACTCGAGATCGGCCGCCTGGTGGCGGCCGGTTGCAACCAGCGGTGAACCGTCCCCGGTCCAGATCTTGCGATAGGCGCGGGCCGACCGCAGCGGCCGCAAGGGGAGGATGAACAGATTCCGGATCAACCACCAACGAAAGCGGGGCAGCTCGACGACCCTGGGGTCGGCGAGGAACTGGCGCAGATAGGTTCGTACGGCGCCGGCTTTCGCGGCTTCCGGGGAACCGAGGTTGACGAGCAGAACACCAGCGGGCGGTGGATCGGTGACCGGCGGGGGCTCGTCGGCGTAGCGCATCCCAACCAGTTTAACGGCAGAAAGAGTTCTTAGTTTTGAGTTTTGAGTTGTGAGTTTCTTTCAGGCCATTCTCACCTTGAGAGGCTTGGATGCGGAAACTCAAAACTGAGAACTCAAAACTCAAAACTGAGAAGGCTACTGCGCGGCGGGCCCGTCGACGAAGTCGTCGGCGTCGAAGTCCTCTTCCTTCGGCATCTTCGCCCTGGCCTCTTCGATCATCTCCTGGTGGCGCTTCTCCTCGTCGCGAAGTTCGACGAAGAGCTCTTTGACCTTCGCGTCTTCAACCAGCGGCAGCGCGCCGTCGTAGAACAACCAGGCCTTGACTTCGGCTTCCATGGCGACGTCGAGGGCCGCCTGCATCGACATGAAGGCGCGCGCGGCGTCGAACTCCGGAGCTTCGATGTCATAGAGCGCCGAGGTGTCCGCCGTGTTGGGCTCGTCGCCGAACAGTTTGGCGCGCTGTGCGCTCAGCTTCTGGGCGTGTTTGATCTCGTTGGCGGCCATGAAGCGGAAGAACTTTGCCGCCTCCGGGGTCCGGTGGGCATCCATCTGTTCGGCGAAGTCGTCGTAGCGCTCCTTGGCCTCTTCTTCGACGGCAATTGCGAGATCGAGGGTGTCGCGGAGCGAGAGTGCATTGAAATCGATGTCTTGGCTCATCTTTCCTCCGGCGGCCGGGGTGGCCGCGGTCTTTGGCCCACGACTCTGAACCCGACGGCGGTGGATGTCAAGGTGTCGGTGTTCGGGAATCGTGTGCGCCAGCATGCGGTCTCACCAGCAGCGCCACTGAAGGTGGGCCAATGCCCACCCTTCGGACCCACAAGCCGAGCGGACCCGTAGGGTGGGCTTCAGCCCACCATCAGAGTTTTTCGTGTCGCGTGGCAGCCGAATGGTTGGGTGGGAAATCCGAAATCCGAAATCCGAAATCCGAAATCTGCGATGTGTCCCTTCCCCTCAGCCGGACTCCGCGCTGCCGAACCGCATCCTCTCCCAGATCTTCCCGGTCAGCCACCCGACCAGCATGAGACCGAAGATGACACCGGTGTGCCACACCAGCACGTGGCGCAGATCGGACATGGGGCAGACGATGTGGTTGATGGCATCAGCGGTGATCGCGGCGCCCGTGCCGCCGAGGAGACCGGCGATCGATGGACGCAGGGGCAGCGCGCGAAAGACGAGCCACAGCGTCACCGCCAGCGCCGGCAGACCGAGGGCGAGGTCGTGGGCCGCGCAGCCAACGCCCGTTGCGAGTTCCTGACCCTTCACAAACGGCATACCAGGGGTGTGCATCCAGGTGGCGATGCCGACCAGGATCTGCATGACGATGCCGGTGCCGACGGCCAGTTTCACCGCACCGGCAGGAACTCCGCTGCCCGGTACGGCTTCGCGCAGGGCCATCCCGATCAGCACGACCCCGACCACGAGCTGAACCGCAGTACAGCCCCAACCCAACCACATCGGGAGCTGGTCCATATCGGGCCGCAAGGACAACTTGAATACGACCATGACAAGGGCGAGGCCGGCCGCAGCCGCAGCGATGGCGGCCAGCGTGCGCATCCATACCGGCGGCAAGGGGCGAACCGGTTGCAGATCGTCGCCGATCGCGCGTCGGAGGCTCTCGGGCACGAAGTCGGTGTTCACGATGCCTCTCCCTGCTGCTCGGCCAGCCGTTCACGGAGACTCTTCAGCGCACGGTGCGACCGGACCTTGGCCGTGCCTGCGGCGATGCCGAGAATCTGACCGACCTCCTGGAAACTCATGCCCAGCAGGTGGTGCAGCATCAACACTTCCTGGGCCTCGCGAGGGAGATCTGCGAGATACCGGTGCAGCGTCGCGTGGTCTGCCAGCTTTTCCATTTCGGGCGGCACCGGGACATCGGGCAACTGGTCATCGGCAAGAAACTCCTTGCGCCTGCGGCCCGAACGCAGGTGCATCAGCGCCACGTGGCGGGTGATGGCGTAGATCCACGGTCTGACGGGCCGCGGGGGGGTGTAGGTCCGGCGGGCACGGTGAATCTGCAAAAAGGTCTCCTGGAGGAGGTCCTCGGCGATGGTGGCGTTGCGGACAAAGGTCCAGAGGTAGCGAAGAAGGGGTTGTTTGAGGGCGCCGTACAACCCTTCGAAATCATCCATGCTCCCGTTCTGGTAGCCGATCATGAGAGCGGTCAGACGCTCATCCTCGACCTGCCGATCGACCACCATCATTGGGTTTGCCCTTTCTCCAGGCTTTGTTACGCCGCGTATCGGGTTCGGCGGACAGTATAGCGAAACGACGAAGGCGATAGGATGGCGGTGATGACGGTCAAGACCCTCGTCGAGTGGTACCGCGAAAACGCCAGGGAGCTGCCGTGGCGCGGCGACACCCGGAACCCGTACCACGTCGTGGTCAGCGAGTTCATGCTCCAGCAGACCCAGGTAGACCGGGTGGCGCCGCGGTTCGAATCCTTCGTCGCGAGATTCCCCACCCTTTCCGCCCTGGCTGCGGCGGAGGAAGACGCGGTCGTCGAGGAATGGTCGGGGCTGGGTTACTACCGCCGCGCACGGATGCTCCATCGGCTGGCGACGGCGGTGGTCGACTCCGGCGGTGACCTCCCGGCCTCGGCGGCCGGCCTCGGAAGATTACCGGGTATCGGGCCCTACACCGCGGCAGCGGTGGCGTCACTCGCGTGGGGTGAGGCGGTCCCGGTCCTCGACGGCAACACCATGCGGGTGGGCGCCCGCGTGCTGGCCCTCGAACACGACCCCCGATCGGCGGACGGACGCCGCCGACTCGAAGCCTGGATTCTCGGTCTGATGGAAGACCAGTCTCCAGGCGAAGTCAACGAGGCCCTGATGGAGCTCGGCGCCACGGTGTGCACCCCGGCCGACCCGGCGTGCACCGGTTGCCCGTTCACCTCAGATTGCGCGGCGAAGACATCGGGGCGACAACAGGATTTCCCGCCACCGCGCCGGCGGCGGGCGACGGTGTCTTTGCGATGGGTCGCAGCGTGCATTATTGGAACGGACGGCAGATGGCTGGTGCGACGAGTGGACGACGGCCCCATCCTCCGTGGTTTATGGTTGCCGCCGATCGCCGCTCTCGAGGACGGCGCCGACCCTGTACAGACGGCGGCCGGTCTCGTGCCGTCGCATCCTGTGACAGCCTCTTCGTCCTTGCCAGCCGTCCGCCACACGATCACCCACCGCAAGATCGATGTCATCCCGTGCCGCCTCGATGCTCAGGCCTTCAACCCACCATCGGATGCGTGGCGGTGGGTCGATCCCGATGATCCGGGTGTGCCCACCTCGTCGTTGTTCGAAAAGCTGGTGACGGCTGTCAGCCCCTAAACAACTTCGCCGCACGTAGCACGTTTCCGTACTCTCTTCCCGAGAGGAGCCACCCTTGACATTGTTTGCCCGTATCGTCGTGCCACGTGAACGTCGGGCCAAAACAATGTCAAGAATGGCACCTCCGCCGAACGTGGCCCCACTCACCCCGCTCCTCCGCTCCTCCGCTCCTTCGCTCCTCTGTTCCTCTGCTCCCCTGCTCCCTTTCCCCCGTTCCCCCTTTCCCGAACTCCCGGCTATACTCTGCGGCATGGATTGCCGCACTGCGTCGTTCCGCGATCTGAAATCACAATCGACCGAATATTTGCGCCGAGCCGCATGGCCGGCGCTTTTTTGTTGAAGGAGGGGTCATGCATCACGCCACGGCTGGGACGTTTCTGGGGATCTCCGGCGTCGTCTGGTTCTGGATACTCACGGTTGTCGGGGTCGGCGCGGTCGTCTTTTCCTTGAGCCGGCGGTTTCAACTGCTCAGGAGCGGGCGTCCGGACAATCGTTTTGATCGCTTGGGCGAGCGCTTCAAACACATGATGGTCTACGCCTTCGGTCAGAAGAAGATGTTCGACGACCCGGTCGCGGGTTTCTACCACCTGCTGATCTTCTATGGCTTCCTGGTGGTCAGTCTGCGCACCGTGACCATGGTCATCGAAGGTCTCTTTGCGGGTTGGGAGATGCCGCTCCTCGATTCGCCGTTGGGCCACGCCTACCTGTTCTCCAAGGACATCTTCGAGCTGCTGGTGCTGGTGGGGCTGTGTTTCGCGATCTGGCGGCGCGGGATTCAAAAGAAGGAACGGGTCATTCAGAGCTGGGGCGCGTGGCTGGTGATCGGTTTCATCGCCATCCTCATGATCACCGATCTGACGTCGGAGGGCGCGCGCATCGCGGCCGGTGAGCTCGAGGGCTCCTACCTCCCGATCTCGAGCCTTGTGGCAAGCGCTTTTGCCGGGCTCGGCCCGGCGGCGCTCCAGTTCATCTACGGCTTCAGCTGGTGGGTCCACCTCATCACCCTGTACGCCTTTGCCAACGAGCTGCCGTACTCCAAGCACTTTCACGTCTACACCTCGATCTTCAACGTGTTCTTCGCCAACCTCGAGCGCCGCGGGCAAACTTCCGAGCATGGACCTCGAAAACATCGACGAGGACTCGACCTTCGGCATTTCGAAGATCACCGATTTCACCTGGAAGCAGATGCTCGACATGTACACCTGCACCGAGTGCGGGCGGTGCCGCGAGTTCTGCCCGACCACGATCACCCACAAACCGCTGCAGCCGGTGCTCTTCCTCAAGAGCGTCCGCAACCAGCTTTACAGCGAGCAGCCTGAGATCCTGGGCTCGCCGGGCGACGGCGCCCACACGTCGGAAAAAGAACTGGTGCCGGTCGTCGTCGACCCCGACGTGATCTGGGCGTGTACGACCTGTCGCTGGTGCGAGCAGGCCTGCCCGCTGGACATCAGCTACGTCGACAAGATCGTGGAGATGCGGCGCAACCTGGTGCTCGAGAAGGCCGAGTTCCCGGAAGAGGCGCAACCCGCCTTCCGCGGCTACGAGGTCAACGGCAATCCGTGGCAGCTCCCGGCGGAGGAACGCGGCAAATGGGCGTCCGATCTCGGGGTGCCGCTGGCGGCGGAGGCCGGTGGCGACTTCGAGTATCTGTTCTTCGTGGGTTCGCCCGGCAGCTACGACGACCACGGCAAGAAGGTGTCGCAGGCCCTGGTCAAGATCCTGCAGGCGGCCGGGGTCAAGATCGCCATCCTCGGTCCCGAGGAGCTGTCGACCGGCGACGCCGCACGGCGGCTGGGCAACGAGTACCTCTTCCAGATGCTGGCGCAGCAGAACATCGAGACCATGAACGGCTACGGGGTGAAGAAGATCGTCACCAACTGCCCGCACGCCTTCAACACCCTGGCCCACGAGTATCCCGAGTTCGGCGGCAACTACGAGGTCGTGCACGGGACGCAGCTGGTGGCCCAGTTGGTGCGCAAGGGCAAGGTCAAGCTGACCGGCAGCGTGGACATGGATCTCGCCTACCACGATCCCTGCTATCTGGGCCGCACCAACGGCGAGTACGACGCGCCGCGCTTCCTCCTCAAGGCGATCCCCGGAATGAAGGTGCGCGAGGCCGAACTCCACCGCGAGACCTCGATGTGCTGCGGCGCGGGCGGCGGACGGATGTGGCTCGAGGAGAACCTCGGCGAGCGCATCAACCAGATCCGCTTCACCCAGCTCGAGGCCAGCGGCACCTCCGACGTCGCGGTGGCCTGCCCCTACTGTTTCTCGATGCTCTCCGACGCGCAGAACGAACTCGGCCGCGAGCAGGCCGTCACGTATGACGTGATCGAGTTGGTAGCGAGGTCGATGGCAGGGCGATGAGGCAATGAGGCAATGAGGCAGTGAGGCAATGAGGCAATGGGGCAATGAGGCAGTGAGGCGGTGAGCCGGTTGGACACGGTGCGCGGCTGCTTCATGGGTCGGGCGGCATTGGGATGAGGGATCATCGAAAACTGGATGTCTTCAACCTGGCGGATGAACTCGTGATTCGTGGGTACCAAGCGACGGCGCGGTTTCCGAAAGATGAACTGTACGGACTGGTGAGTCAGATGCGCCGAAGTGCGGTTTCAGTGACGTCGAACATTGTCGAGGGGTGTGGCCGTCGAACCGAAATCGAGTTCAATCGGTTCCTCGATATCTCGTTTGGTTCGCTCCGAGAACTCGGATACCTGGTCGAGTTGTCCGCCAGGCTGGGGTATCTGGACGGCGATGCCTTGGAAGATCTTCGGGGGCTGCAGGGCCGTTCTGCCGCCGCCCTGGCTGGGTTGATCAAGAATCGAGAAACCTGAGCACGATTTCCTTCACCAAGCGATCCCGCTGCTGAAAGCTTCTAAAGTTCACGCCCCACCGCCCCATGGCCCCACCGCCCCATTGCCTCATCGCCTCGAACCCGATCGCCTCATTTCGTCTCAACGCTTCAGTGCCCGCATGCCGTTCAGGGTTGTTCGACATTCAAATCCACCCGATTGTCGGGGCCTTCCCAGACGCTGACCGTGAGCAACGTGCCGCCGAGGGCCAGGTACTGCGGCGCGAGCAGATCGGCGAGAACCTCGGCCACCCGTTCTGCGGTGGGTGAGGGTGTACCGATGGTGGGGTGGTCGTTCAACGAGCTGCCGTCCAGGGCGTTGATGGCGCCGGACAGGATCTCGTGCACGGCGTGGAAGTCGATAGCGTAATGTTCGGCGTTGAGGTGATCGACACCGACCCTGATCGCGACCTCCCAGCGGTGGTGGTGGGGAGATTCCTGTTTTCCCCTGTAAATCACGAGCGCGTGGCGGGCCTCGAAAGTTCCCCGGGAGTGGATGACCCAGCGGCTCACGGCGCCACCGCCTTCACGGCCACCGCGGCTTCAGCGACGGGTTTGAGCCTGGGGCGCAGCACGAGCTTTTCGCGGATCGCCCGCGCCCTCGCCGCTTCGGCCTCATCCAGACCGAGACCCACCAGGAGTTTTTTCACCGATGCCGTGGGCCCGGCGTCCTGGCGGGCATTGATCTCGACCCGAAGACCACCGTCATCGAGAAGCTCCCAGCTGTTCACGGCCTCGCGAAGACCGTCTTCAAGCCGGTCGGGAGAACCGGGCCAACTCGCGCCGTTGACCGGAGGAGCGATGCGGTAGGCGATGGCGTCCAGCAACCGTCCGAGCGACGGTGCGCCCGGCAGCAACGACCGAGCGTCGAGGATCTTGACGCCGTCCGGCAGTAACGAGTTGACGCGTTCGCGGTGGGCGTCGGTGATGGGCGCCGTACAGTCGACGTCGAAGATCTCGGCGGCGCCCTCGTGTCCCAGGGCGAGTGCCGGCCCCATCGAGAGCCGGATGTGAGGGTTGAAGCCCTCGGTGTAGTGAACCGGCAGGGCGGCCGCCCGCAACACCCGCTCGAACGCGTCCATGACCTGTCGATGTGAAAGAAACCTGGCGTCGCCGGTCTTCGAAAATGTGAACCGATAACGTCGATGGACCGGCGCCTGCGGCCGGTCACGCCGGGGCGCGGGCAGCCGGGGCTCGGGCCGCAGGCGGTAGGCCGCGACCTTGGGGCGCTCCTCGTCGGGCAGCGGTTCCCCGAGCACCGGGAGGGACGACGGCGCGAGTTGGGTGTCGGCGCCGTCGCCGGGAATGCCGCAGTGGTAGCAATGACCCCACTTGCAGTCCTCGGTCGCTGACTCGCGCAGTGCGCGGCGCCACTCGGCCTTGAGAAAGCCCTTTCTCAACCCGGCGTCGATCAGGTCCCAGGGGAGCGTGTCTGAGAGCTCGCGACCGTTCAATTCGCGGGTGACGTCGATCCCGCAGTCGGCGAGCGCCTGCCGCCAGGCCCCCAGGTCGAGGTGGTCGGACCACCCGTCGAACACCGAGCCCAGGTCGTGCGCCCGTTCGATCGCGGCGGCGAGATCGCGGCCACCGCGGGAGAGCAGTGATTCGAGCGCCGATTCCTCGGGGTCCGACCAGGTGAGTTTGGCGCCGCGGATCCGTTTGAAACGGTGTTTGAGGAGGCTGATACGGCGATGGAGCTCGTTGACGCCGGCAAAGGGCTGCCACTGGAAGGGCGTCCAGGCCTTGGGGATGAAGCAACCCACCGAGACCTTGACCTGGACCTTGCGACCGCCGGTGACGCGGCGGCCGGCGGCGGTGATGTCCTCCGCCAGGCGGGCCAGTTCCTCGAGATCGTCGTCGGTCTCGGTCGGGAGCCCGATCATGGCGTAGACCTTGATCAGCTGCCAGCCTTTGGCAAAGGCGGACTCGGCGGCGCGCACCATGTCGGCGTTGGTGAAAGTCTTGTTGATGACGCGGCGCAGGCGATCCGAACCGGTCTCCGGGGCAAAGGTGAAGCCCGACTT
This sequence comes from Candidatus Sulfomarinibacteraceae bacterium, assembly GCA_963714895.1. GTDB lineage: Bacteria > Acidobacteriota > Thermoanaerobaculia > Thermoanaerobaculales > Sulfomarinibacteraceae > Sulfomarinibacter. The sequence goes on along the minus strand of CAVQQC010000023.1, from coordinate 147,121 downwards.
CCGAACCCGCGATACGGCTTCCGCCAACCCGACCGAGAAGGAGTCGGCGCGCAGCGACGGCAGACTGACGGAGACCCGCTGGTTCTGCAGCCTTTCGGCGAGGTTGTAGACCAGGGGCTCGACCTGCGAGTAGTCGGCGGTGGAGAGGCTCAGGAGGCCGACCTCGCTGAACCCGGTCTCGCCGATCTGGCGTTCGATGCGGTCGGCGACGACCTCGGGATCGTGTTCGCGCACCGGTCGGTACCAGTAACCGGCCTGGCAGAAACGGCAGCCCTGCGTGCAGCCGCGCATGATCTCCATCCCGAGGCGGTCCTGAATGACATCGGCAAAGGGGACGATCACCGACTCGGGTTGATCCGCCGGGTCGAGTTGGTCGACCCACACCCGTTTGACGGGGAAAACCGCACTCTCGTTGGTGGTCTCCCACCGGGCGGGCTGGTCCTCCGATGGGGGGTGCCACGTGTAGAACAACGGCACGTAGACCCCGGGGACGGCGGCAAGGCGTTCCAGGGTTCGGGACCTGGCGGCGCCATCGGCGCGTCCGTCGCGGATGACATCGAGGATCTGGTCGAGGGCGGCCTCGCCGTCGCCGATCAGGATGGCGTCGAAGAAGTCGGCCACCGGCTCGGGGTTGGCCGTACAGGGCCCTCCACCGAGGACGATCGGATCCCCGTCGGCGCGATCGGCGGCCCGGCGCGGAATCCCCGCGAGATCGAGCAGATATGGAATGTTGATGTAGTTGAGTTCGGACTGCAGGGAGATGCCGACGGCGTCGAATTCCGCCACACTCCGATAGCTTTCGAGAGTGAACAGAGGCAGTCCCGCCTCCCGCAGCGCTTCTGCCATGTCCGGCATCGGCGCAAAGGTGCGTTCGGCGAGAGCGTCCGGACGGCGGTTGATGAGGTGGTAGAGAATGCGCGTGCCCTGGTGCGACATGCCGATCTCGTAGGCGTCGGGAAATGCGAGTGCGACCCGCACGTCGGTGGCCGCCCAGGCTTTTCTGATGAGGTTTCGTTCGATTCCGAGATACCGCGTCGGTTTCTGGACTCGAGGCAGGATGTCGTCAAGCGCCGTGCGAATGCTGTCCGGCGGGAGGTGGTTCATGAATACACTCCAACTGCATCACTCAAAAGGGGGAATGTATACGAGTTCTCAGTTATTTCCAAACTCTCATTCAGAACCGGCGCTCCGGAACGCAGGTTCTGAATGAGACAGAGACTTCATGTACACTTCTCGGCCATGAAAGTCGTTTTCTTCGGAACCCCGGATTTCGCCGTGCCGACCCTCCAGCGGCTGCTTGAGAGCTCCCATGAGGTGGCGCTGGTGGTGTCGCGCCCCGACAAAGCGATCGGTCGACACCAGATCGTGACGCCTCCTCCGGTCGTGACTGTGGCTCTCGAGCGAGGTATCGAGGTCTTCCAGCCCGCAAATCTCAAGGGGGAGGAGATGACCGAGGCGCTGGCCGGCTGCGGCGCCGATGCCGCGGTGGTCGTGGCTTTTGGCAAGCTGATCCCCGAGAGCCTCCTCGAAGTCCCGCGCCGCGGATTCATCAACCTGCACCCGAGTCTGCTGCCGCGTCATCGCGGGCCGTCGCCGATCCAGTGGGCCCTGGTGTGCGGCGATCGGGTGACCGGTGTCTCGACCATGCGGCTGGACGAGGGCATGGACACCGGCCCGATCCTCCTTCAGGAGAGGGTCGACATCGATGAGCGGGAAACCGCCGAGCTTCTGGCGCCGCGTCTCGCAGAAATCGGGGCCGGGTTGGTGGTCAAGACCTTGGACGGGCTCGAGGACGGGTCGGTGACGGAGCGACCGCAGCCGACCGACGGTGTCAACACTTCACCCATGCTGCGGCGGAACTTCGCCAAGGTCGACTGGTCGATGCCGGCGCGACAGCTGATCAACCGCCTGCGGGGCTTCACGCCGTGGCCGGGTCTTTACACCAAGTTCCGTGGCGGCCGCCTCAAGATCTTCGGTCTCGAGGAGGTCAGGCCCTCGCCACCCGGCAGTGAGAAGCCGGGCACGGTGATCACGGCGACGCCCGAGGGCATCGTCGTGCGGGCGGGCAAGGCGACCGCGTTGAGGATCACCGAGGTGCAGCGCGAGGGCCGGCGGCGGATGCCGGTGGATGCCTTCCTGATCGGTGAACGGGTGTCACGGGGTGAATCTCTCGGCTGACCGCCTGACGGCGGCTCACCTCCTTCTCCGCGTCGAGCGAGGCGCATTTTCGTCCCGAGTGTTGACGGGCGAGACGCCGACGGCGGCTCGGGTCCGGGTGCTCGAGGTTCTGCGGTGGCTGCGCGCCCTCGACGCCGTCCTGCAACCTTTGTGCAGACGCCCGATCGCCAATCTCGACCCCGAGGTGAGGGTGGTGCTGCGACTCGGTTTGGCCGAGACCATGCGTCTGGGAGTGCCGCCGGCACTGGCGACCGATGCCTCGGTGCGGCTCGTCAGACGGCTCGGGTGTTCTTCGGCCGCGGGGATGGTCAACGCGGTGCTCAGAAAAGCGGTCCAGAAGTGGCCGGACGCCCTCGAACGGTCCTCCATCGATGTCAAGTTCTCCCATCCGTGGTGGGTCTACGACCGCTGGTTGAGGAACTTCGGTGAGAACGAAACGGCGGCAATCATGGTGTCGGCTCAGGAGCGCGCCGCGACCTGGGTGTGGTTTCTGGACGATTCTGTTCGGGAACGGCTCGTGGCTGAAGGTGTGGTGCTTTCCAGCCACCCGTGGTGTCCGGGCGCGTGGTCGGCTCCCGACGCAACGGGGCGATTGGTTCAGGAGGTCGTAGCGGGCACCGCCTACGCGCAGGACCCGAGCTCGCAGCTGGTGGCGCGGACAGCCCTCGGGCTGGCACGGGACGGAGGGTCGTTCGTCGATTTGTGTGCGGCTCCGGGGGGCAAGACCGCCCTGCTGATGCGACTGGGCTCGTGGCGCCGCGCGGTCGCCGCCGACCTGCGGCCCCTGCGGGCGCGGCTGGCCCGCGGTCTTCTCGATCGTGTGGGCCCGGCGTCGGTGGTGGTTGCGGACGCCGGTCGTCCGCCGTTTGCCCCGGGCGGCTGGGACCTCGTGCTGCTGGATGCGCCGTGCACAGGCACCGGCACGTTTCGCCGCCACCCCGAACTCAAGTGGAAGCTGCGACCCTCGTCGGTCACCGAGATGGCGGAGCTGCAGCGCGGGCTCCTCCTACCGGCCCTCGATCTCGTGGCTCCCGGTGGGGTTCTGTTGTACGCGACCTGCTCTGTCGAGCCGGAGGAGAACGAGGGCGTCGTGGCAGGGCATGCGGCAGGCTTCGAGGCCGTCGACCTATCGGCCGTGATTTCCGCAAGCGCGCCGTGGCGGCCGACCGAGGCCGGGGGAGCGCGGATCCTGCCGAACCCCGACGGCGACGGCTTCACGATGCACGCAGTTCGACGGGTGGGGTGATCTTGCCAAGCATGCCGTTCTGAACGGCATTCCCGGGCACGCCCTTCTGAACGTCGTTGCCGGGACCGCTTTTCTGAACGGCATTCCCGGGCACGCCCTTCTGAACGGCATTCCCGGGAGGAGCCACCTTCAACATTGTTGGCCCGTATCTGCTTGCCGACGTGTGAAGTTTGTGCATCCAACAATATTGAAAATGGCACCTCCGCCGCACGCGAGCCGTTTCCTGGTTGCCTGCCAGGCACCTCCGCCGCACGTGGCTTCCCCCACCCTGAGCACTCGTGCGTTTGTTGTCGGCGGGGGGTTGGGTGGAAAATCCGAAATCCGAAATCCGAAATCCGAAATTTCAGCTCTGTTCCAGTTTCTTCTCGATCTCTTCCCACTCGGTGACGAGGCCTTCGAGCTCGGAATCGAGCTTCTCCCGTTCGCTCTGCAGCGACCGGACTCTGCCCGAATCCGTGTTCTCGAAGAAGCCGGGCTCGCAGAACGCCGCGTCGATCTCCGCCATCCGGGCCTCGGCTTTTTCGATGGCCGCCGTCACGATGTTGCGGCGGAGTTCGAGGCTCTTGCGTTGGCGGGTGTCGCCCGAGGATTTTGCGGGAGGCGCCGGCTGAGGTCGGGCCGTCGCCGCCTTTTTCTGGCGCTTGGCCCGCAGGGCGACGGCGTCGGCGTCGAGGTGGTCGTCGCCGCAGCTTTCCAGGTACTCGTCATAGGACCCGGCGTAGTCGGTGATTCCGTGCTCGGTGATCTCGAAGACCCGGGACGCGAGTTGGGAGACGAACCACCGGTCGTGGGACACGAAGATCAGGGTTCCGTCGTAGGCGGCGAGACCGGCCACCAGCGCTTCGATCGCCTCGAGGTCGAGGTGGTTGGTGGGCTCGTCGAGGATGAGCACGTTCGGCTGTTCGACCGAGAGGCGGGCGAAAATCAACCGTGCCGCTTCGCCGCCTGACAGGCTGGCCAACTTCTTCTCCACCTGGTCGCCGGAGAACAACACCTGGGCGAGGCGGTTGCGAACCGCGCCGGTGCTCTCGCCGACGCAGGCCGCGGACAGCCAACTCTCGACCGTGGCGTCGCGGCTGGTGAGGGACTGGCGGTGGTCCTGAGCGAAGTAACCGGTTCGCGCCTCGTGGCCCCAACGCATCTTGCCGGCGTCCGCTTCGAGCTCTCCGATCGCGATCTTGAGCAGGGTCGACTTGCCGATCCCGTTGGGACCGATGATGGCGACGCGGTCGCCCCTCCGGATGTTGATGTGAACGTTGTCGAGCACGACCTTGTCGCCGTAGGCCTTGCGCAGTCCCTCGATCTTGAGCACTTCCTTGCCACTGGGTCGGATCTGGCTGAATCTGAACAGCGGATAACGGCGCGAAGAGCGCGGCAGGGGTTCGATCACGATGCGGTCGATCTGTTTGAGCTTGCTCTGCGCCTGGCGCGCCTTGGTGGCCTTGGCCCGAAAGCGGTCGGCGAAGGCCCGGTGTTCGGCGATCTTCTTTTCCTGGCGCTCGATCTCGGTCTCCTTGCGGTCGCGCTCGTTCCGTTTGGCCTCGGTGAAGGCCCCGTAGTTGCCGGTATAGAGGGTCACGGTTTCGTAGTCGATGTCGAGAATGTTGGTACACACATTGTCGAGAAAACGGTGATCGTGCGAGATCACCACCGCACAGCCGGAGTAGGTGGTGAGGAACCTCTCCATCCAACGAATCGACAGGATGTCGAGGTGGTTGGTCGGCTCGTCGAGGAGCAGACAGCCGGGGTCGGCGGCCAGAACCTGGGCGAGCAGGACCCTGAGTTTGAACCCCCCGGACAACGTCGACAGCGGCTCGCGGTGGACGGCGGTCGGTATCCCCAGGCCTTCGAGGATCTCGCCGGCGCGGGCCTCGAAACCGTAGCCGTCGAGGCTGACGATGATGTCCTCCACCTCGGCGTAGCGTTCGCCGTCGAAGTGATCGGCGGCGGCCTCGAGGATCCGGTCCTTCTCGGCGAGAGCAGACCACAATTCCTCGTGGCCCATCATGGTGACATCCAAGATCGGTGTGTCTTCGTACTGAAAATGATCCTGGGAAAGCGTCCCCAATCGGAGACGTTTGGGAACCGAGACCGCGCCGGTGCTGGACTCCTCCTTGCCGGTGAGTATTCTCAGGAGCGTGCTCTTGCCACAGCCGTTGGCGCCCACCAGGCCGTACCGCCGTCCGGGGTTGAGCTGGAAGTTGGCCTGGCCGAACAGAGTCTGGCTGCCGTAGGACTTGCTGAGGTCGGTCACCGTTATCATGGCGACGTAGGATAGCAAGAAAGAATTCGGAATGCGGATTTCGGATTTCGGATTTTCCGGCCTGCCTCCCACCGACGAGAAACGCCCGAGTGCTCTGAGTGGGCGAGACCGCGTGCGGCGGAGGTGCCACTTTTGACATTGTTTGACCCAAGTTGTTTCAGGTCGGTGAGATACCTCGGGCAGACAATGTCAAGGGTGGCTCCTCTCGGGAAGCATGTTCGGAAACGAGTAACGTGCGGCGGAGGTGCCAATAATCTCTTCAAGGGGCGGGTCCGGGTTATGATCGCGGTGGCGAATTCATCATTTGGGGGTCGTACCATGAGGCACGCACTGCTCGTTCTCTTGCTGCTTGTCATCCTGGGTGCTGCGCCGGTCCTGGCGACCGACGGCGCCGCCATCCTCGGTGTGTGGGCCACCGACCCTGCGGGCGGTGGCGGGCCCGCGCACGTCGAGATCTACGCCGCCGGAGAGAGCTACGCCGGTAAGATCATCTGGCTCGAAGAGCCTCTGTATTCCGCCGAGGATGCGGGAGAGACCCCGGGGGTCCCGAAGGAGGACCACAACAACCCGGACCCCGCCCTTCGTTCACGGCCGATCGTCGGTCTGGTCATCATGGAAGGGTTCGTCTTTGACGGCAAAGACACCTGGCACAAGGGCACCATCTACGACCCGGACAACGGCAAGACCTACAAATGCAAGGTCCGTTTCGGCGACAACGGTGAACTCAAGGTCAGGGGTTTCATCGGCTTTTCGATGCTCGGCCGAACCGAAGTGTGGACGAGGGTGGCAAAGGGAGAATGAGGCACGGTGAATCGGCGGCCCGGCGCCCGGACGGCTGGGCCCTTGAGCGGTTCGGGAGGTGGCGATAATGGGAACGATCTCGTTGCAGCGGATCCTGCTCGCGGACGACGAGCCGGATATCCTCGAGATTTCCCGGATCGCCCTTGAAACCCTGGGCGGGTACGAGGTCGTCGTCTGCGAATCAGGCTCGGACTTTCTGAAGCTGCTGCCGGATTTCCGACCCGATCTCGTGATCATCGATGCTCTGATGCCGGATATGAACGGGCTCGAGGTTCTCGCCGAAATGCGGCGCATGGAGGGCTTCGAAGAGGTTCCGGCGGTGTTTCTCACCGGGCTCACTCTGGAGCGTGACCTGCGCGACCTGCGGGCTTCGGGCGCGGTTGACATCATCACCAAGCCCTTCGACCCGTTGACGCTGCCGCAGCGAATTGACGGCGTCTGGGAGGCGATCGATGGCGGGTGACGGCGACTCCCGCTCGCCTGCCGAGCGGCTCGAGATGGGCCTTGCAAGACTCCGCGAGGGCTTTGCCGATCGGCTGCCGGAGCGGGTCGGGGACCTGACCGCGCAGTGGGGGCAGGCGCGGGAAGGCGGGTGGTCGCACGACGATCTGCGAACGGTGCGGCGGTCCGCACACGGCCTCATGGGGACGGCGGGCAGTCTGGGTTTTACAGCGGTTGCCGACCTGGCGCATCAGCTCGAGCGTCGTGTTGTCGACCTGCTCGAACGCGACGAACCGCCGACACGGGACGATACTTCTCAGGTGTCATTGCTGATCAATCAAATCCCGGACGCGTCGATCGCCGACGAGGAACGCGGCCCCGGCGGCCTGATTCGAGACCTTGGCAGGGTCGGCCGGCCGACGGCCTTCGAACCGCGCAACCTGATCGTCATCGTCGAGATCGAAGGCGAGTTTGCACGGGAGCTGGCGGTGCAGCTCGGTCATTTCGGTTTCGAGCTGCAGATGTACGAACGAATGGAGGAGTTGGCTGCGACAGCGGGAGTCCGTCGTCCGGCGGCGGTCATCCTCGATCTCTCCGCGCCGGTCGGGGAAAAGGCCGGTGCAAAGGCGGCGGCCAGGGTCCGGGAGGTCTTCAGACCGGAAGTGCCGGTCGTCATCGTCTCCAACCGGTCCGATGTCGAATCACGTCTCGAGGCCGTTCGCGCCGGCTGCAGCGGTTACTTTGTCAAACCGGTGGATTTTTCGGAGATCGTGACCACCCTGGACCGGATCACCCGCAGCGAACCCGAAGTCTACAGAATCCTCATCGTCGATGACGAGACAGAGGCCGCCGCCTATCATGCAACGAGTCTCGAGGCGGCGGGGATGGCGACCGTCACGGTGACCGACCCGCTCGAGGTCATGGCTCAGCTCGTCGAGTTTCACCCTGACGTCATTCTGGTGGACGTGTACATGCCGGGTTGCAGCGGCATGGAGTTGGCGGCGGTGATCCGGCAGGAGGAGGCCTTTGTCGGGATTCCCATCGTGTTCCTGTCTCAAGAAACCGACCGCATGAAGCAGATTGCCGCTCTCGGAGAGGGCGGCGACGATTTCTTCCCCAAACCGGTTCCTCCCGACCAGTTGGTGGCTGCGGTGACGGCGCGCGCACAACGCGGACGAACGCTGCGTCATTTCATGGAGCGCGACGGACTGACGGGTCTTTCGACCCACAGCCGGATCGTCGAGCAGCTCGAAGCGGCGATCCGCAGGGCCGACCGCCACGGCGACCGGCTCGCCGTCGCGATGCTCGATATCGACGGATTCAAGACCATCAACGACACTCACGGGCATCTGGTCGGCGATCAGGTGTTGAAGGCGTTCGCCTATCTGTTGCGGCAGCGGCTCAGACTCAGCGACTCGATCGGCCGCTTTGGCGGGGACGAATACCTTGTCGTCCTTCCCGAAACCGATGCCGAAGCTGCGCGACACGCGATGGACGACATCCGGCGCAACTTCGCCGCCGTCGAGCACGACACCGGTCACACCAGTTTCACGGTCACGGTGAGCGGTGGCGTGGCAGAATTCCCGGAGGCCGCAACCAGCCACCAGCTGATTGCCGCCGCCGACGGGGCCTTGTATCGTGCCAAACGAGCGGGCCGAAACTGCGTGTTCCGAGCCGAAAGCGAGAGCGAATGATGGGTCGGCGCCGGGTGCCGCGCTGGACGTATCTGGTCGCCATCGCGACCATGGTCGTGAGTTGTGGACGCGATCCGGTCGTGTCGGTCGAGGAAACCGGTCCGGAATCCCGACCGCCCGGGGTTCTCACCGTCGGATCGGTCTCCCTCAACCCGGCGGCCGAGCATGACGTGTTCCGCCCGCTTGCCGATTACCTCGGCGATCGGCTCGATGCAGTAGGCATCGGCCGCGGCCGCGTGGTGGTCGTGGACTCCCTCAACACGATGGTTGAAGAGCTCGAGGCGGGTCGGGTGGATCTCTACATCGACAGTCCGTTTCCGGTCGGTTTCGTCGTGCAGCACTCCGAGACCAAGGTTCTTCTGCAGAGGTTCAAGCAGGGTGCGGAGGTGTATCGAAGCGTGTTGTTTGCCCGGGCAGACGGAGGCATCGGATCGTTGGCGGATCTCCGCGGCCGGATGATCGCCTTCGGCGAGCCGTTTTCGACCTCGGGATATCTGCTCCCCAAAGCCGCGCTGATTTCCGCCGGATTCAAGTTGGTGAATCTTGCGGATCCGGCCGCAACCGTCCCCGATGACGAGATCGGGTACGTCTTCTCCAACGACGCGGAGAACACCATGGTCTGGGTCCTCAAGGGCAAGGTCACGGCAGGGGCGGTGAACGAGGACTATTTCGAAGCCCTCGCCGGCAGCCGCATCGGTGAGTTGAAAATCCTCCACCGGTCCAAGCCGGTGCCGCGCAACATCGTGTGCGCGCGGGGGGATCTCGACCCCGATGTCGTGCGGGCGGTGGTCGGCCTTCTCCTCGGGATGGACGAGGATGTATCGGGGCGGGAGGTCCTCAGCTCATTCGAACAGACCTCCCGATTCGGGGTCTTTCCGGAAGGAGGGCAGCAGGCGCTTGCCGGGGTCATCGAGACTCCTGCCGTTCGTCGAGGAGGACCTGGGCCGGTGACCGGAGGGCCTTACGTTCGCGGGCGGCCGTTGCGGGGGGCTTCGTGCGTCTCGGTCTGAGGGGGCGGTTCATCGCCGGCATGTCGGCGATCGTGATCACCTTCGGTCTGGCCCTGACGATCCTGGCGGTCCGGATCCAGAACGAGCGCTTGCGCCACGAGCTGGAGGAACGGGGAAAACTCCTGGGAACGGTGGTCGCGGCGAACGCGACGGATGCCCTCGCCCATCTCGAGATCAGCGAGTTGCGGCAGCTGATGGCCGAGTCTCGAAACCAGGAGAACGTCATCGATGCCGTGGTTTTCGATGACGAAGGGCGGGTCCTGACCGACGGTACGGTGGAGAACCGCCGCCGCCACACTTTTGCCGCCGAGGCCATCCGCCGCCATCTCGATACCTCCGAGGCGCTTCTGGTGGATTTTTCGGGCGATGTCATGACCGTCACCAAACCGGTGGTGCTCGGCGGCAGGCAACTCGGCGGTGTGAGTCTGCACTACTCACTGACCGCCCTTGCCGAGGATCAGGCCGCCTTCGCGCGAAGAACAACCTTGGTCGGAACGATCTTCGCTCTGGCGGGCGTACTTTTTGCCACCCTGCTTGCCGGGGCGGTGACCCGGCCGTTGAAGGAGGTCATTGCGGCCACCCGGGCGCTGTCGGCGGGAGAACGCGTCCCCCACCTCGAGGTGCGAACGGCTGACGAGGTGGGTGAACTTGCCGAAGCGTTCAACGTCATGACGCAGCGGCTTCGAGAAACCACGGTCTCCCGAGACGAACTGGACCTGATCCTCGAGAAAATGGGCGAGAGCCTGGTCGTGACCGCCGTCGACGGCAGTATCGTCCGGGTCAACAGGGCGACCTGCCGCCTTTCCGGAGCAACCGAGTCCGATCTGATCGGCCAGAACATCCGTCGGCTGTTCCGGGCTCCCAGCGGCTATCCGTCACTCTTACAGGTCGCGTCCTCGGGCGAGTCGGTGCAGGGGCTCGAAACGGACCTCATGACCGCGACAGGGGACTCGGTGCCGGTTCTGGTGTCGGTTGCACCGCTCGCGGGACTGCCGGCGAAATCAAAGGGCTACGTTGTGCTCGCCGCCGATCTCAGAGAACGATTGCGGATCGAGGAACAGAAGGACGAGTTCGTCACCATGGTGCACCACGAGGTCAGGGCGCCCTTGACAGCCGTGCGCGGCGCCATCGGTTTGCTCAGCGGCGGTGTGGCGGGTGAGCTCGGCGAGAGCGCCCGCGAACTCGTCGATATCGCCCTGCGCAACAGCGAGCGGATGGAGCGCCTGGTGGGCGACATCCTGGCCTCGCGCAAGCTGGATTCGGGCCACATGGACTTCCAACTCGAAGAGGTTTCTCCGAGCGCCCTGGTGGAGCAGGCGATCGAGGCGACGTCCGCCTATGCCGAGAAGTTCGATGTGGGTTTCGAGTATGCCGGCGATCTTGGCGACATCATGATCCGGGTCGATCCCGACCGGTTCATCCAGGTGTTGACGAATGTTCTTTCAAATGCCGTGCGCTATTCATCACCCGGCGACGTGGTGCGGGTGGTTGCGCGACGCATCGACGCACTCGTGAGAATTTCCGTCGAAGATCGCGGACCGGGGATCGCGGATGACTTCAAGGACCGGGTGTTCGAGAAATTCGCTCGCGCCGACGACGGTTCGTGGCGTCACCGCAGCGGGACCGGGCTCGGCATGAGCATTTCGAAGGCGATCATCGAGGAGCTGGGGGGGGCGATTCACTTCGAGACCACCGCCGGCAAGGGCACGACATTTTTTGTCGACGTTCCGGTCGTCCTTTGAGGGAGGTTTGCTGCCGCTTCCGCGGAACCGCAGCCCAAGATCTTCGCGTCGGCCAAACCACCCGGTATCGTAGACAGCGCACCGGCGGTGGGCTATTTTCAGAATGGAGATGAAGCGCGTATCATTGCGATCGAAACACGGCGTCGGGCAAAGGTCCCACGCTCTGAAATGACGGATGGCGGGGTGCTCGCGAAGCCGACTGGCGGGTGCGGTCAGTGCGTTCCATCGCGTCAGAACTGATAGGAATCACCACCCATATGTCGATTACGGGCAACCTGGAAACGATGAGTCTGGCCGAGTTGCTGCAGTGGCTGGCCAACAACCGGCAGACCGGAACCCTGATCATCTCCAACGGCACCATCGAGAAACGCATCTACCTGAAAGACGGGACCATCCTCTCGTCATCGAGCTCGGACCCGAGGCGTTTGCTCGGGCATTTTCTGGTCAGCAAGGGCGTCATCTCCGAAGAGACTCTCGCGCAGGCAATGACGGTGCAGGAGCAGCAGGGCAAACTCCTCGGTGAGATTCTGATCGAGGGGGGGGCGGTCGACCAACCCACGCTCAACCGGATGCTCAGGCTCAACGCGGAGGAAAATATCTGCGATCTGTTCGCCTGGCAGGAAGGCAGCTTCGAGTTTCACGATGAAGAGCTGCCTGACCACGAGTTGGTGTCCCTGTCGGTCAACGTCACCGGACTGATCATGGAAGGCATGCGGCGGATCGACCACACGGAAGCCATGAAGGAAGTCATCCCCTCGACCCAGTGTGTGCCAGTGGCGGTCGCCTCCCTGGTGGAGGATGAGGAACTCGATCCGGGGTGGTTGGGTGTGCTCGAAGCGGTGAATGACGACCGCAGTATCGAGGACATCTGCCTCCACACCCACTCGAGCGAGTTCTTCGTCTGCCAGGTGTTGCACCGGAAGATCATCGAGGGCAAGTTGAAGATGGTGCGGCCCCGGGTCATCGAATCCGAACCGCAGGTCGTCACCGAAAAGGCTTCCGGTACGAGAGTTGCGCCGAAGGCCGAGGCCCTGATCGGCGAGGCCATGAACCAGCTCAAGGCCGAAGACTACGAATCCGCCGTTCGCCACCTGCGCGCCGCCGCCAGCCTCGAGCCCGACAACCGGGACCTCCGTCTCGTCATCGAACAGAAGGAGTCGGCGATTCGCGGGGCCATCGCCGAGGCCGGTGTGCGCCCGGACTGCGTGCCCGTTCTGGAAAGCAGCCTCGAAGAGTTGAAGACCATGAGGTTCTCCCCGGGTGAGGGCTTCATCCTGTCGCGGATCAACGGGCGGTCCGACATCAGGTCGATGGCCAAGATTTCGCCGCTGTCGGAGCTCGACGCTCTGCTGGTGTTCTGGAAGCTGGCCAGGGAAAACCACATCAGTTTCGCGGGTGGCGAGTGACCGCCTCCGCGCATTGCGATGCGCCCCGCTTGTCCTCGAGGCTCTGCTCAGGCAGCGTCGCCGCGTCGCCGGCGCCGTGGCGGGCGCGGCGCCCGTGAGGAGTTGACGTGGGCCGTTTGATCGACCGCGACAAACTCGCGCGGGCCAAGGAACAGCGTGAGGTGCGCAAACAGCGGATCCTCCAGGAGGCCGGCTCGATCTTCATGCGCATGCCCTATTCGGAGGTGACCCTCGACACCATCGGCCAACGCGCCGATGTCGAGCGGGGAGTCGCGTCCATGTACTTCCACTCGAAGGAAGAACTTTTCCTGATCGTGTTCAAGGACTGTCTGGGCGAGTGGTACGGAGCGCTGGAGCGGCACCTCGAGGACCCGGACCGGCCGAGGGACCGGGACGGCCTGGCCTCCTTTCTCGCCCGCAGCGTGGCCGAACGGCCCGTTCTCACCAGGTATTTGAGCCTTCTGCCGGTGGTGTTGGACACCGGCATCGAAGCCATGGAGGTCTTCCGCTTTCAGCGCTGGCGCTGCGACCGCATGTCGGTGGTCGGAGAGCGGATGGAGCGGCACTCGGATGCCCTCGAACCCGGCGCCGGTTTTGGCCTGTTGTACCGCATTCAGTTGGTTGCGGCGGGTCTGGAGGTGGCCTCCAACCCGCGCGGCGCCGCCGCCTTCGACCGCAACGACCCGGAGTTCGCGGGACTGTGGGTCGACATGGAGGCCGAGCTCGCCGACGTGATCAAAGGGTATTTGACGTTCTAAAGTCAGAACGTTCAAACGTTTATGATTTGTCTCCTTGACATGGAGTGGCTCCATGGGTATCATCCCCCGGCCCGAGTGAGTGGAGGATTTATGGCAGGCAAAGGACATCGTGTGACCGTCAAGCTCAAGAGCACCGAGAGCCCGTACATGTACAGTGTCAAAAAGAACAAGCAGAACACGACCGAACGGCTCGAACTCAAGAAGTACGACCCGGTCGTTCGCAAGCACGTCATCTTCAAGGAATCCCGTTAACGAACGCGGGGGGCGCTCCAGCGCCCGTTGAGGTGCGCTGACAAAACCCGGCAGGCCTGCACAGGTCGCCGGGTTTTCTTTTTTTGAACGAAGCTCAGTTATGATGGGCGCCGTTTCATTCGCGTGGTTGAGGTTCCACATGGACGTCCTCAGGGAGTTCCTCGAGTTCATCGAGTATTCAAAACCGCAACCGGTGGCGGATCTTCTGCGCCGGGTGTTGCTCAAGAGCCGGCGTCTGACCGATGCGGAGGCGGGGAGCGTCTTCATTGCCCGCGGCAACCGCAACAACCGCCGGCTCGAGGCCGCCGACACCCAGAACGACCGCATCGAGCTCGAGCCCGCCAATTTCGTCGTTCCCCTCAACAAGGAGTCCATCGCCGGCTATACGGCGGCCACCGGCGAGACCGTCTTTGTCGCCGACCTCTACAACATTCCCGCGCGCCTGCCCTTCAAATTCGACCCCAGCTTCGATCGTGAGCACGGCTACAGAAGCCGTTCGATGCTCAGTTTCCCGCTGCTCAACCACGATCGAAACGTCATCGGAGTGGTGCAGCTGATCAACCGCCTCGACCCGGCTGGAGACGGACCGGTCCCCTTCGAGCGCGAACAGGCGGACCTGATCGTGCCCTTCAATCACATCGTCGGCGGCGCCATCGAACGCGCCGACATGTTGGACCGGATCTCGGCCCAGAATGTCCGCCTGCGCGACCGCAATCGACTTCTGCGCGAACAGAGGGCGAAGATCGCCGCCCTTCAGGACGAGACCGAAGAGGCCTTCCAGCTGTCCATCAACCTCCTGTCACGGGCGGCGGAGCTGCACGACGAAAACACCGCCCGGCACGTGCTGCGGGTCAATGAGTACTCCTACTTCCTCGCCGGGGAGCTCGATATGCCGCGCGCCTTCTGCGATGAGATCCGCTATTCGGCGCAGCTCCACGACGTCGGCAAGATGAGCGTCAACGTCGCCATCCTTCGCAAGCGGGGTCCCCTCGACGACGAGGAACGCGCCGAGATGATGCGTCACCCCGAGTACGGATTCCAGATCCTCTCCGCCTCCGACCGCCTCAGGATGGCGGCGGAGATCGCACTCAACCACCACGAGCAGTGGAACGGCGGTGGCTACCCGGTGGGCCGTGTGGGTGAAGAGATTCCGATTTCGGCCCGCGTCGTCGCGGTCGCCGACATCTACGACGCCATCCGATCGCCGCGCCCCTACAAGCCGGGATTCACCCACGAGCAGACGATCAAGGTGCTGCTCGAGGGCGACGATCGCTTTGCCCCCGGCGAACACCTCGACCCGCGGCTTCTGAAAATCGTCGCCCGCGAACACCGCGGCATGGCGGAGATATGGGATCGCTTCCAGAATCAAGAGATCCGGTAGGGTCGCGGAGGCACTTACGCGCTGCGGCGCAGGATGATGAGCGTCCGGTCGTCGTGGTAGGGCTGGCCGGCGACGAAGGCATCGACCGCGGAGTGGATCGACGCGGCGAGTTCCTCGGGGGGTTCGCCACGATGTTCACGGCAGACCTCGACCAGCCGTTCGCGCTCGAACATCTCCTCGTCACGGTTTGCGGCTTCGGTGATGCCGTCGGTGTAGAGGACCAGCGTGTCTCCGGCTCCGAGCTGGGTTTCGGTTGCTGAGTAGGTTGCATCGGGCATCAAACCGAGGGGCATTCCGGTGGGCATCAGGAGCTCGACCTCGCCGGAGGCGCGAACCAGGATGCTCGGGTCGTGGCCGGCGCTCGCAAAACGCAGGGCGCCGGTCTCGGATGAGAGGATGCCCAGAAATGCGGTGGCGAATGACTCGACGGGGGTCTTGGCATTCATCTGCGGAGAGACGCGGTTGAAGATGTCGGCGGGTTCCATGTTCTCGCCCAGGAAGGCGTTGACCAGGGCGTCGACGTAGCCCGTGAGGAGCGATGCCGCAATGCCCTTGCCGGAAACATCTGCGATGACGACTGCGACCTCGCCTTGATCCGCGCGGTCCACGATCTGGTAGTAGTCGCCGGACACGCCCCGAGAGGGCGTGTTGCCGCCGTGAATTTCGAACCCGCGCACCTTCGGCATTGCGGCGGGGAGCAGGGCCACCTGGATGCGGCGGGCCAGAGCGACCTCCTGTTCGAAACGTCGCCGTTCGGCGGCCTCCTCGGCGAGCGCGAGATTGCGCAGCCGTAAACCGGTTGCCGATGAAACGACTGCGAGCAGCTCCATGTCGGCCTCGGTGAACTGGCGGGTGGCGAGGGTGGAGCTCAAGACGATCATGCCGATCGCGCCGGCCGGCGTCAGCAGGGGCGCGGCGACGAGGGTCCTGACCCCTGCATCGAGAAGGCTCTCAGACGCAGCGAACCTCTGGTCGGTGGCGGTGTCGTGGACCACCGCCACCTGGCCGTTGCCGATGACCTCGCGGGCCAGGCTCTGCGATTCCGGAAACGCGTCGGTGCCGGCGTCCCGCGACCGGCTGGCGGCGCGCACCAGCTTGTCGCCGTCCTTGAGGAAGATGGCGCCGTGGCGCGGCGTCATGTGGACGAAGAGCCGTTCGAGCACGCCGTCGATCAGGTCCTCGGCGGTCGACGAGGCGTCGAGTGCGTGGTGGATGTCATAGAGCACGCGAAGCTGGTCGGCAGCATGCTGGAGCTCGCCCTGAGCGACGTCCATCGGCCGGGAGAATTCGCGCTCCGATTCGGCGATGAGGTCGCTGGCGGAGCGGAGGATGGTGCCCTCGGTGCTCAGCATCGGTGCGTTGTGGTTGATGTTGCGGGCGCCGCCGATGGTGACGACCGACGCCGACACGGAAATAACATCGCCCGGGCGAATGGCGTGTGGCTCCGTGATCTGCATCCCGTTGACCCGGGTTCCGTTTCTCGACCCGAAGTCTTCCAACATCCACCTGTCGCCGTCCTTGAACAAACGCGCGTGCTTTCGCGAGAGGCTGCGGTCGGAGATCGTGAGATCACATTTGGTGGAGCGCCCGATCACAACCGATTCGGTGTCGATTTCGTGCTCGAACGGCTGACCCTCCGCGGGAGCGATGTGGATTGTCATCATGATTGAACGATCATACCCATTCTCTGTTTGATTTGGTTGAACCGGTATCCGTGTTGGGCCGGTCGTGTCTGGTCGCGTCACGTCATTTCTTGCCGATCATGTGGTACTGCCAGAGGTCGCGGTCGGAAAAGTGGAACAGTGGTGACAGCGCCAGCAACCCGGTCCTGCCGATGGTGTCCTCGAGATAGCGAAGCTCGTCGAAACGCCCCTCCATGTCGGGGTCGGCGGGGACTTCGAAGCCCGATTGGCGGGCCAGCAGGATGCCTTTGGCGCGAATCGACAGTTCGAGCCGGAGCCTGAGGAGGCAGACCATGTCGACCACCGTTGTCGGCGGGAACCTTCCCCGCAGTTCCTGCAGATAGGCGCCGATCCGGCTGTCGGATACGCCTCCGGAGGAGATCACCGAGAGGAGTTCGGCATCGGTGTCGAAACCGGTTCCGAGCCAGTCGCGGGTGCGGCGTTCGCTGATCTGGAAGACAGCCACGAAGAAGGCGGGCAGCGCCACGAGGAGGACGGCTGTGGACACGGTCGGGGTGACGAAGAAATGGTTGAAAACCGAGTGCAGGACGACGGCCAGCGACAGACCGGGGAGGAACAACAGCGGTGTGAAAACCGTCGCGGGTGTCGGTGAGCTGTCTGGAGATGATGGCCATGATGGCGGTGACGCTCCCGTGCATCAGCGCGGTTCCGAAACCGCGGACGATCCACAGTGCGATGTTCGGGTCGTCGAGGACGACGAAGTAGTGGAGGTTTTCGAGCGCCGCGAATCCGGCGCCCACCGAGAATCCGAGAATCGCCGCATCGACCAGGAACGCGATCCGGTGCCGCGCGATGAGCACCACGATCAGCGAGCCCTTCAGGATTTCTTCCACCAGAGGGGCGACGTAGCGCGCGAGAGCGGTTTCGCCAACCCCGGAGGCGGCGGCGACGTACTGGTTGACAAACAGGCTGGCGACGGCGGTCAGCCCGCCCACCACGATCACCAGGGCCACCGTCCGCAGCCGCACCAGCTTGAAGCTGTCGAGCAGCATCAGGGCGATCAGGAACGAGAAGACCGGCAGCAGACCGAGTGCGATGCGAAGACCGGCATGGACGATGAACATCGGTGACAACTTATACCTAAGATGAGCGATTCTCACTGGCGATCTGTACCAAGCTCTTGCGCTCTGGTGGTTGCGAAAATACTCGACATACCAATGGGTATGCCTCCGTTTTTCGCAACCACCAGCGCATCAAGATCTTGGCACATCTCATCCAGCAGAACCGCTCATCTTAGGTTACAGGATCTTGAGCGACAACATGAATTCGTTGGACGATCCACCTCCGGGGAGAAACGCCCGGGCGAGCCCGAGGGAGATCGTCATGTTGAGCTTCGACATGGCCACGAACCGCAGGTCGATCTGGGCGCCGACGTTGGCGTACTCGTTTCGGAGATCGCTGTCATCGAGGCTGGTCACCAGACCGGTCGTGAAGACCGAAGCCCGCGCCCACGTGATGTAGAAGCTGGGCCAACCCACCTTCTCGAAACGCAACGGCGGCAGGTTCCACTCGAGCAGGGCTTTGGCGAAGGTCTGGCCGCCGATCGAGTTGAGGTCGACACCGGGGAAGCTGTACCACTCGTGGTAGCGCTTGATCTCGCCGTCGTCGACCCAGTTGTTGCCGAAACCGCCGAAGTAGAAATTCGCGAACGGATCGTCGGCATCGCCGTACGCGTACCCGGCGTCGGTTCGCACCCAGATCGAGGAGTGGCGCATCGGGAGCGCGAAACCGATGTCGAATCCCGCGCGGGCCAGTGGAATCAGGTCGTCGTTGACATAGTTGCCGGCGGCCACGATTTCCCAGGTGTTGCCCTTCTCGTCGTCGACGTGCCCCAGCGACGAACGCACGTTTTCGTAGTGCAGCTTGGCGCGCGCGTGGAACAACGTGGAGTAGGGCGAGGCGACGTTCTGGTACCCGGGGACCTGGTCGAGACCGCCATAGGCTGCGCCGTCGATCTCGAGCCCCATCCTGCGGGGTTTGTCGTAGAGAAGGTTCTTGTCCCACCCGACCTCCGCCGAATAGCCCTTGAGACCGCGTTTGGTGGGTCCGAAGAGGTCGTAGAAATCGGCGTTGTTGAGCTTCAGATTGACCTCCCAGTTGTATCGCTCGAAGCCAAGCTCGAGATGCAGGCGCTCGTCGGACGGCAACGAGGAGTTCGGGGTGTAGCTGGCGTCGAAATGGATGCGGTTGAGGAGCATCGGGTCCGAGAGGTTGAGCCGGAAGCCGACGGCGCCGTAGTCTTTGTAGCCCTCGATGATGGGATAGACCGACTCGATGCCGATCGACCGGAAGCCGTGGTAGGGGCCCTTCTCGATCGTCTTTTCGTCGAGCTTGACCTCCGCCGGCGAGCCCACCATCCAATCCTCGAGCACCGGATACTTCTCGATCACTGTCTGCCCGAGAAAGGTGATCGCGGCCACGTCCTCCAGCGGTTCGGGGTCGATGCGGCCCGGCACGAAGCCGTCGCCCGTGTAGCGGAAGACGATGAGGGCGCCGTCGTCGAGGGGAATCGGGCGAAAGAGCCCGGTCTCGGTGTTGCTCACCGCCTCGATCTCATCGGTCGCGAGTTCGTAACGGAAGATGTTGGAGACGCCGGTGAAGAAGGTGCTCCCGTAGAGGTATCTCCCATCGGGCGAGAAGACGAAGTTGGAGGGGATCGCGGTGCCGAAGTCGAATTTCTCGACCGGCGTTACCGCACCCGCCATCAGATCTTCGGTCGTCATCACCTGGAGGGTGTGGCGTCCGCTGATCTCGCCGATCGACGCTGACAACATCGTCCCGTCGGACGAAATGTCGAGGTCGTAGATCACGTTGCCGTAGTCCCAGGTGTGGATCTGTTTCCACTCGGTGTAGGGGTGGGGGATGCGGACCAGCGTGGCGAAACCGTTGAAGTGGCGAACCCCCCAGATCGAGCGATCGGCCGGGTTGAAGGCGAGGTCGCCGATCCTGGCGTCCTTGAGCAGAATTTCCGATTTTCCGGTCTCGGGGTCGACGACCCGGAGATCGCGGTACTCCAGGTTGTCGGTGGTGTAGAAGATCTTCTTGTTCTCGGAGTCGTAGGCGATCGAGGTCACGGTGAAGATGACCGGGTCCTTGATGTCGATGATCTTCTGAACCTCACCGCTCGCAACCGCAGATCGAGCCCAGGTGCGAGACCACGCCGGGGTAGTTGAAGGCGGCGTAGATCTTCCCCCGGTCGGCGTCGAAAAAGGCCTGGGAGATCGAGCCGAACGGGCGGTCCGAAATGTCCTCGACGGGTGTGGTGGGGTACTGCCGAACGGCCTCGAGGTTGGCCTTCTGGAAATCGTGCTCCCACGCGATCCAGTCGGCCCACGCCTGCGTCGAGCGTCTTGCCGTACACGTGCTCGAACTGGGCCTCGTAGTACCTCTTGCTGCCGTCGTGACGCGAGATCCACTCCACCAGCCTCTCGGGACCGTACTCATACGCCAGGTAGGTCATGAATCGCGTGCCGTAGAGGTAGGAGTTCACCTCGACCTGGAAATCGATCTTGGTGCCCTCCGCAACCAGCCCGAGCGGATCGTAGAAGTGGCTGCCGTCCCGCACCATCGATCTGAAGACCATCTCGTCCCACGCGCCCTGGGCCCGTCCCATGCCGCCCGCCATCCAGGTCTCGACAAAGACCGCGATGCCCTCGTGATACCAGCGCGGCGCGGCGTCCCGCGGGTTTGTCAGGTAGGCGTAGAGAATGGTCCCGGGTTGCTCGGGGATCGGCTCTGACCTTGCCGCGGAAAAACTTCCGCCACGCGCGATCGCCCTTCGACGCCTGGTCGGCGGCGGCGATGTGGACCAACTCGTGGTTCATGAGCCAGTTCATCCGTTCGTTGGCGGAGACGATCTCGTAGACGAAGCTGAGCGGCGCGATCTGCAGCATCAGGAGATTGCGGGGAACCGCTCCCGCCGCTGCGTTGCCGCGATCGGAAAGGTCGACCAGGATGACGGTGACCGGTTGCGACGGCTCCCAGCCCCACAGCTCCTCCTGAAACTCGAGGGAGTTGAAAAAGGTCCTGGCGACGTAGGGGGCGAGGTAGCCCTGTGTCGCATCGAAGTAGAGGAGGCGGAGGTCCTCGACCCGCATCTCGTCAAGCTGGGCGGCGCACGGTACCGCGCAGAGAAGGAGCCCTGCGAGGGCTAGCCCGCACTTCTCACCAAGTTTCGTTACGAGGGCGGCGAGGCGCCGTGACCAGGCGGGTTTTCTCACCTTGGGGCGCGGAGGCGTACTCTGCAGTACGTCGAGCACCCCAAGGTGAGAAAACACGGCTGGGTAGGATGCATCGTCGGCCGCAGTCGAAAGTTGGTGAGAAGTGCGGGCTAGGGCCACGCCCGCGAATCGCCGGTTCACGCCACGGAAAAAAGGAAGCGGCGCCGCAGCTGCCTGCGGCGCCTTCCCGTTATCGATCGTCAGCATGCGGCCGATCTCAGCGGTCGGCCAATGCCTGGGCGAGCGCACCGTCGGCAAGCGCCTGGCGCACCGCATCCTGGCTGAGTGCAGACCTCATGGCCTCGTTGTCCATGGCGGCGCGGAAGGCCTCATTGTCGAGTGCGCGCCGGAACGCCTCGTTGTCGAGGGCGGAGCGGAACGCTTCGTTGTCGAGTGCCGAGCGAAACGCCTCGTTGTCCATGGCGGCGCGGAAGGCCTCGTTGTCCAGAGCGGAACGGAAAGCCTCATTGTCGAGAGCGCGGCGGAACGCTTCGTTGTCCAGGGCGGAGCGGAAGGCCTCGTTGTCCAGGGCGGAGCGGAATGCTTCGTTGTCGAGAGCACGTCGGAACGCCTCGTTGGACAGGGCCTGCTGGAACGCCTCGTTGTCGAGGGCGCGTCGGAACGCCTCGTTGTCGAGAGCACGTCGGAAGGCCTCGTTGGACAGGGCCTGCTGGAACGCCTCGTTGTCGAGGGCGCGTCGGAAGGCCTCGTTGGACAGGGCCTGCTGGAACGCTTCGTTGTCGAGGGCGGCGCGGAAAGCCTCGTTGTCGAGCGCCTGTCGGGCCGCTTCATTGTCGAGAGCGCGCCGGAACGCCTCGTTGTCCAGAGCGGAACGGAAGGCCTCGTTGTCGAGGGCGC
This sequence comes from Candidatus Sulfomarinibacteraceae bacterium, assembly GCA_963714895.1. Lineage (GTDB taxonomy): Bacteria > Acidobacteriota > Thermoanaerobaculia > Thermoanaerobaculales > Sulfomarinibacteraceae > Sulfomarinibacter. The sequence goes on along the minus strand of CAVQQC010000023.1, from coordinate 125,168 downwards.
GTCGGAACGCCTCGTTGGACAGGGCCTGCTGGAACGCCTCGTTGTCGAGAGCACGTCGGAAGGCCTCGTTGGACAGGGCCTGCTGGAACGCCTCGTTGTCGAGGGCCGAGCGGAGGGCGCCATTGTCCAGCGCCGAGCGGAACGCCTGGCTGTCCAGCGCACGTCGCATCGCCTCGTTGTCGAGGGCGCGGCGCATGGCTTCGTTATCCATTGCACGCCGCATGGCTTCGCTGTCCATGGCCTGGCGCATCGCCTCGTTGTCGAGGGCGGAACGCATGGCGTCGTTGCTCATCGCCCTGCGGAAAGCGTCGCTTCCCATCGCCTGACGCATGGCGTCGTTCGCCATCAACTGGCGCATGGCATCGCTGGACAGGGCTGCGCGCAACTCGGGATCGTTGACGATCTGGTCAAAGACATCGGTCTGCAGGAACGCTTGCAACTCGACCTGTTCGATCTGCACGTCTTCCGCCGAGATCTGTTCGGCATGGTAGCGATCGGCGGCGCTGATCGCCCCCGTCGCGTCTTCACTGAGAACCGGCGGAGACTGCTGTGAGATATAGATGATCGCTCCGGCGCCGATCACGGCGACCGCTGCGATACCCGCGATGATTCCATTCTTGTTTGCCATCATGCACCTCCTGAAGTTGATTCCTGTTGTTGATTCCGTTTCGATGTCACTACCCCAAGTACAGGGCGTTCGGGAAAAAGTTGGTCGGGCCCGCCCTTATGACCCCTTCCCCCCCGCCTTCAACCAGTTGTCGGCCACCACGGAGCCGTTCGAGCGAACGATCAGATGCACCGGAACCGCGTCTTCGGTAGCAGTGAACTTCAGCTCGTGGGAGGCCGGACCTTGGGTGCGGACGACGGTCTTCGAGGCCCCGGCCACAACCTCGAATCCGGCGCTCGAGAGGGTGTCGATTCCGGTCGGCAGCAGCATGCCGTCAGCCACCTCGAGAACGATCTCGAGGTCCGTGGCCGTTGCCAGATCGATGCGGATCGTGGTGCTGTCGCCCTGTCGGCCGACCGCCATCGACCCCACGCGCTCTCCGAGATCGATCTCCAGCTTTCGACTCGCCGGTCCGGGAGACGTCGTGGTCATCGCGCCGACCGCTCTGGACCGGTCGACCGAAACGCCTGCACCGGGCTGCAGAAGATAACCGACCGCGACTCCCACCAGGAGGCTTGCCGCCAACGGCAGCCAGGCGACCGATCGGGGTCGCGACGCCACCGAGGGAACAAAGGACGAGACCGGCTGCGTCTCGCGGATCGGCGCCGAAGCACCTTCGAGAGCTGCGGCGATGCGCGGCCGCAGGTTCTCAGGCGGCGCGCTGCGGCCCAGTCCGTCGAGCCGTTCTGCGAGTTTCTCGATCTCGTGTTGGAGCTCTCTCGCTTCCGGGTGCCGTTCGATGTGTTGTTCGAGGTCGGCCCGTTCTTCGGCGGTGATGGTCCCGTCGAGGGACTCCCACACCAGGGATTCGAGTCGTTCTCTTTTCATGGGGTGGCTCCCCGATAGGTCAGGATCGAACGGAGGCGCTGGCGGGCCGTGAAGAGCCGTGATTTGACGGTCTTCTCGGGGATGCCGAGCAGCTCACCGATCTCGTTGTAGGAAAAACCCTCGATGTGCTTGAGCACGATCACGGTCCGCAGGTCCGGTGCGAGTTCCCTCATCGCCGCCTCGAGCAATTCTGCGGCCTCGGTTCTGCGGTACGCGGTCTCGGGGTTGGCGATTGCCGCCGGAAAGTTGCCGTCGATCTCAGACTCGTCGCGCCGCCGGGCGACCATGTTGAGCGACAGGTTGACGACGATGCGGTAGATCCAGCTGAAGAAGCGGTAGTTCGGGTCGAAGGTGTGGAGCTTTTCATACGCGTTGACAAATGCGGTCTGGGTGGCGTCCATGGCGTCTTCCACCGACCCGGTGATGCGGTAGGCGGCGTTGTAGAGAGGCCCCTCGTAACGATCGACGATCTCGTCGAACGACTCGCGGTCCCCACGGAGGCAGGCGCTGACCAACATGACATCTCTTTCATCAGTCATAAGTACCGGCCGCGCGCCCGAAAGTTGGAAGACTGTCGACGGTCAATTTCATCTATTTGATTTCAAATATGTTGTCGAATCCTGCAATGCTGAAAATTTCGCGAATGTGAGGGTTGAGGTTGGCCAGCGTGATGGCTTCACCGCGGTCGACCAGGCGTTTCTGGGTCGCGAAAAGAAGCCCGAGACCGGCGCTGGAAATGTAGCTCAGATCCTGGAAATCCATGGTGCAGGACCCGGTGATGTCCTCGAAGACGGTCCTGGCCGTTTCGATCTGCGATGCATCGAACCGCCCGTGCAACAAGAGGGCCCCGTCGGGGCTGTGTTTGATCTCGAACATCTCACTTCTCCAGTGCTTTTCTGACGGAGATCCGCATGCGTCGGTCTTCGATCTCGTACTCGTACTCCAGGTCGTCGACCAGGGTCCGAACGAGATGAACGCCGAGGCCCCCGGGGCGCCTGGCGTCGATTCCCGCCTCGACCGGCACCGCGGCCACGGTCGATTCATCAAACGGTTCGACATCGATGTCGATGAGTTCGAGAAAGACCTGTTCGTCATCGTGATCGAGGCCGAGGGTGACGGTGTCGGCGCCGCCGAGATTGTGGCGCACCATGTTGGTGAACAGTTCTTCGACCACGAGGTTGATGCAAAAGACGGTGCGGGCGTCGAACTCGTGCTCGGTCGCGAACGCCTCCAAGAACGCAAAGATCGCGTCCAAAGACTCGATCTCGCGTGGAAACTCCCTTTGCGCGCCCGCCATACAGACTCCTCCACAGTTCGGCGCAACCGGATTTCCCCGTTGCCGCCAGACCGTTCCCCCGCTGTCCAGATCTGTTGCTGTGGGCCACTCTAGCACAGGAGATGCGTTCTCAATCCAGACTCGCGACGTCGGTGGTAAACTCACCACAGCAATTGGATCGACAACAGAACCGCGTGGAAAACGTGGTTGGGTTCCCCGGGGGAGGCTTGAGGTGCAGGTGATATTCGAGCCTGATCGAGAAATCGACAATGCCCTGATCGTGCGTCTTCAGGGAGCTGTCGACGTCGTCACGGCGGATCGTTTGTGGGAACTTGCCTCCGAGAGAGCAGGCGTGGAAGCACGTTTCTTCCTGTTCGATTTCTCGGGGGTGACGATTCTCACCAGTGCCGGAATCGGCATGCTGGTTCGCCTCCTCATCCGGCTCAGGGGGCAGGGAGGCACCCTGGCCGTGTTCGGCTGCAACGACCACATCTGCGACGTTTTCGATATCGTTCTGTTGAAAGAGATCCTGCACGTCAGTGAGTCTGAAGACGAGGCCCGCGAGAAGCTGAAAAGCGGGTGACTCTCGGCACGAAGACCGACGTGGCGTCCGCCTGGCGCTGTCGGGCTATTTTTTCTTGGCCGCTTTCTTCTTGACTGTTTTCTTCGTCGCCGTCCTGCGCGCGGCCGGCTTCGTCTTCTTCGCCCTCGGGTCCTTGCCCTGAGATCGCAGCTTCTCTTCGCGGCGGGCGAGCAGTTCCACCGCCTGCTCGAGGTCGACCTTTTCCGGGTCGGTGCCCTTGGGGACGGTGGCGTTGACCGTGCCGTCGGTGACGTAAGGGCCGAAGCGGCCGTTCTTGACCTGGATGGTGTCGCCGCTCGTGGGGTGGGCGCCGAGATCGGCGATCACCGAGGCGGCGCCTGATCCGCGGCCGCGTTTCGGCTCCTTGAGCTTTGCCACCGCCTCGTCGAGGGTGATGGTGGCGAGCTGTTCCTGTGATTCGAGGCTGCGGGTCTCCGCGACCATCTTGACGTAGGGTCCATAGCGGCCGTCCTGGACCGTGATGACCTCGCCGGTCTCCGGATGGACGCCGACTTCGCGCGGAAACGACAGCAGCATGACCGCGTCCTCGAGGGTCACGGTCTCGGGGTCCATGCTCTTCCACAGGCTGGCCATCCTGGGCTTGTCGGCGCCCTCTTCGCGGTCGCCGAGCTGGACGTAGGGCCCGAAGCGGCCGTTCTTGACATAGACGGGCTTGCCGCTCTCAGGGTCGTTGCCGAGCACCTTGTCGCCCTCGGCGGCCTTGGCCACCATCTCGAGCGCCCGTTCCAGGGTCAGCTCGTCCGGCGGCATGTCGTCGGGGACCGACGCCCGCACCTCGGATTCGCCGATCTGGATGTAGGGGCCGTAGCGGCCGACCCGCACCGCCACCCGTTCGCCCTCGGGTGTCTGGCCGATCGTGATGCGCGACGCTTCGCGGGGCTCGATGTTTTCGCCGGTCGCCACCAGCGCGTGGAGACCCATCCGCATGATCTGGCGGCGACCGTTGTCGGCGTCGGCGACGCCGAAGTAGAAGTCGTGCAGCCACGGCGCGGCCTCGTTCTCGCCGCGGGCGATGGCGTCGAGCTCGTCCTCCATCCGGGCGGTGAAGTCGTAGTCCACCAGGTCGGGGAGGTTGCGTTCGAGCAGCCGGGTGACGGCGAACGCCGTAAAGGTCGGCACCAGCGCCTGGGCCTTGTTCCACACGTAGCCGCGGTCCTGAATGGTCTGAATGATCGAGGCGTAGGTCGAGGGACGACCGATGCCGCGGGCCTCGAGCTCCTTGACCAGGCTCGCCTCGGTGTAGCGCGCCGGTGGCTGGGTCGTGTGGCTCGGACGGTTCGAGCCCTTCGACGTCGAGGGCCTCGCCGGGAGACAGCGCCGGGCAGGATCTTTTCCTGGTCGGCCTGCTCGGCCTTGGGGTCGTCGGAACCGGCGACATAGGCGCGGAAGAAACCGGCGAAGGTGATGACCTTGCCCGAGGTCGTAAAGGTCGCGATTCCCTGCTCTGCGGTCGGGGCCTCGATCCGCACCTGGGTGCGGACGCCCACCGCGTCCTTCATCTGCGACGCGATGGTGCGTTTCCAGATCAGATCGTAGAGCTTCATCTGGTCGCCGTCGAGCGTCGACTGCAGGCTCGCCGGGAGTACGGAAACGTTCGCCGGCGGGACGGATCGCTTCGTGAGCCTCCTGTGCGCTTTTCGATTTCGAGCGGTAGACGCGGGGCTGCTCGGGCAGGTACTCGTCGCCGTAGAGATCCCGCACCTGGTGGCGGGCGGCGCTGAGCGCCTCGCCGGACAAGGGTCAGCGAATCGGTGCGCATATAGGTGATGTAACCGTTCTCATACAGGCTCTGGGCGATCCGCATGGTGCGGCGGGCGTTGAAGCGCAGCTTGCGGCCGGCCTCCTGCTGCAGGGTCGAGGTCATGAACGGTGGGTAGGGGCGGTTGGTGAACGGTTTCTCGGTGACGTCGGTGACCTCGAATTGCGCGTCCTGTCAGCTCGGCGGCAAGGGCCGTGGCGTGATCGCTTTCGAGCACCAGCGCCTTCGTCTTGAGCTCGCCGGTCTCCTGGTCGAAATCCTTGCCGATCGCGATCTTGCGCGCCGTCGAGCTCGGCCAGCCGGGCGGTGAAGACTGCGCTCGCCTCGATCTTCCTTCAGCGTCGCCTCGACGCCACAGAAGGCCGACTCGACGAAACGCATCCGCGCTTCCTCGCGAGCGACGATGAGCCGGGTCGCGACCGATTGCACGCGCCCGGCGGAGAGCTTGGGGCGGAGCTTCTTCCACAGCACCGGCGAGACCTCGTAGCCGACCAGCCGGTCGAGGATGCGGCGGGTTTCCTGGGCGCCGACCAGTCGGCTCGTCGATATCGCGCGGCTTCGCTGAGGGCGTTGCCGATCGCGACTGCCGGTGATCTCGTGAAACACCATGCGCTTGACGGGGATCTTGGGCTTCAGCACCTCGACGAGGTGCCAGGCGATGGCCTCTCCCTCGCGGTCTTCGTCAGTCGCGAGGTAGAGCTCGGACGCGTTCTTGAGCTTCTTCTTGAGGGTCGTGACCTGTTTCTTCTTTTCCGCGGGAACGACGTAGAGCGGCGCAAAGTCGTTGTCGACATCGATGCCGAGCCGGGCCCACTTCTTGCCCTTGTACTTTTTGGGGATCTCGGCCGCGGAGGGCGGCAGATCCCGGATGTGGCCGATGGAGGACTCGACGACCTAGTCCGATCCCAGGAACTGGGAAATGGTCCTCGCCTTGGCTGGCGACTCGACGATGATGAGTGGTTTTGTCTCGGCCATGCGGCCCATAGGAGAACGGAGCGGGCAGCGCTTGTCAAGCGAAAGGTCGAAAAGCGCCGTCTCGCCCCGGGTGGTATGATCTGCCGACGCTGCGCTTCCGGCGGAGTGGATTGAGAGCGAGGGGGAGTTGCTGGGACCCTGGTTGGTCGAGGTAGACAGCTGTAGAGCTCGAGCCCTGGCTCGACGGTGGACCGCCCGACAGAGCGGGTTCGACGGTGATGCTGGTGCGCGGCGACGACCACGATGTGCGGGCTTTCTGCCCAACGCCCTCGATGCCGCCAAGGTCGATGCAACGGCGTGTCGTGGTGTGGGTTCAAAACTCCCGCCGTCCTCGATGCCACCCGCTCGGAGCGAGCTGTTCGGCAACGGCGATCTGGTGCTGGCGTCGGTGATCGGCATCGACGGCCGCGCCGGCGGCTGGATCACCCGCGACCGGCTTCGGCGTCGAGGACGCCGTCTTCGCCTTTTCCGAAGCGGAGAACACAGAAAGTTGAAAGTCAATGTCTGAGATTCCGAAGAAGTACAAACACCTCGAAATCGAGGACAAGTGGCGCCAGCAGTGGGACGAGTGGGGCATCTACAGTGGGACTCCTCGCTGCCCCGTGACCAGACCTTCGTCGTCGACACCCCGCCGCCGACGGTCTCCGGCTCGCTGCACGTCGGGCCACGTCTTCAGCTACACCCACGAGGACCTGCTGGTGCGCTACCAGCGGATGATCGGCAAGAACATCGCCTTTCCGATGGGCTGGGACGACAACGGCCTGCCCACCGAGCGCCGGGTGCAGAACCTGCTCGGCATCCGCTGCAACCCCCACCTGCCCTACGACCCGGACTGGAAGCCGGACCCCGACGGGCGGCAAGCGCAAGGAGATCGAGGAGGTCTCGCGGCGCAACTTCATCGAGGCCTGCGGCTTCGTCACCGCCGAGGACGAAAAGGCCTTCGAGCATCTGTGGCGCCACCTCGGGCTGTCCCTCGACTGGTCCGAGCAGTACGCCACGATCGACGACCACTGCCGCCGCATCTCGCAGCTCAGCTTCCTCGACCTGGTGGAGAAAGGCCAGGTCTACAACGTCGAGTCGCCCGACCATGTGGGACATCGACTTCAAGACCGCGGTCGCCCAGGCCGAGGTCGAGGACCGGCCCGCGTCAGGGCCTGTTCTACGATCTGCGCTTCGGGGTCGAGGGCGGCGGCGAGCTGCTGATCGCCACCACCCGCCCGGAGCTGCTGCGGCGCCTGCATCGCGGTGGTCGCCCACCCCGACGACGAGCGCTACCAGGAGCTCTTCGGCAAGCACGCCATCACGCCGCTCTACGGCGCGCGGGTGCCGATTGTCGCCGCCGAGCACGCCGACCCCGAAAAGGGCACCGGCATCCTCATGGTCTGCACCTTCGGCGACGCCATGGACGTCGAGTGGTGGAAGGCCTCGGGTCTGCCGGTCAAACAGCTCATCGGCCGCGACGGCACGCATCGCTGCCGGCGACGTTCGGCGAAGCGCCGTTTGCGAGTGTCGACGCGACGCTCGGCGCAGCGAGTCCCACGACGAGATCGCGGGCCTCTACATCAGCAAGGCCAAGAAGCGGGTGGCCGAGCTCCTCGCAGAGGACGGCAGCCTCCCGGGCTGGCAGGGCGCGGCCCTGGTGGGCGAGCCGCGGCCGACCGATCAGATCGTCAAGTTCTATCGAGAAGGGCGACCGCCCGCTCGAGTTCGTGCCGACCCGGCAGTGGTTCATCCGCATCCTCGAGCACCAGGAGGCGCTGCTCGCCCAGGGCGACAAGATCCAGTGGCACCCGGCCCACATGAAGACCCGCTACACCCACTGGGTCGAGGGTCTCAACCAGGACTGGTGCATCTCCCGCCAGCGCTACTTCGGCGTCCCGTTCCCGGTCTGGTACCCGGTCGACGACGGCCGGCGAGCCCGACTTTTCGAGCCCGATCTATGCCGACAGCGGACGCTCTGCCCGTCGACCCGCTGACCGATACCGCCCCGGGCTACTCCGAGGACCAGCGCGAATCAACCCGGCGGTTTCGCCGCCGAGCCCGACGTCATGGACACCTGGGCGACCTCGTCGCTGACCCCGCAGATCCAGTCCCACTGGGGCATCGACCCCGAGCGCCACGCCAGCCTCTTCCCGATGGACATCCGGCCGCAGGCGCACGACATCATCCGGACCTGGGCCTTCTACACCATCGTCAAGGCGTGGATGCACGAGGGCGAGATCCCCTGGCACCACGTGATTCTGTCCGGGTTGGATCCTCGATCCGGACCGCAAGAAGATGTCGAAATCCAAGGGCAACGTGGTGACTCCGGACGATCTGCTGGTCGAGTGGTCGTCGGACGCGGTCCGCTACTGGGCGGCGCGCGCCCGCCTCGGCACCGACACCGCGTTCGACCCCGGCGTCTTCAAGGTCGGCAAGCGGCTCGCCACCAAGATCTTCAACGCCAGCCGCTTCGTGCTCATGCAGCTCGAGCGCGACGGCAGCCGAGGTGCCGGGACCGGAGAACATCTCCGAGCCCCTCGACCTGGCGCTGGTCGCGCGGTTGCGGGTCGTCATCGAGCAGGCGACGAAGGCCTTCGAGGCCTTCGACTACGCGGCCGCCCTGCAGGTCGATCGAGGAGAGCTTCTGGCACTTCTGCGACCACTACCTCGAGCTGGTCAAGCTGCGCTCGTACTCCGACGACGACACGCCGGGGCGGCGCTCGGCGCTCGCCGCCCTCGGGCTCGGCCTCAACGCCTATCTCCGCCTGCTCGCGCCCTTCCTGCCCTTCGTCACCGACGAGGTGTGGTCGTGGAGGTTTGCCGGCGACGGACCGGACTGCAGAGCGTCCACACCGCGCCGTGGCCGACCGCGGCCGAGTTCGAATGCCGTCCCGAGCCCGAGGTCGAAGGCGGCTTCGAGGCCGCGGTCGAGGTCATGACCGCGATCCGCGGCGCCAAGACGGTGGCGCAGAAGAGTCTCAAGCTGGCCGGTGGCGTCGCTCGAGATCACCGGCCCCGAAGCCGGCGCGCGCCGCCCTCGCGCCGGTCGTGGACGACATCCTCCGCGCCGGCAATGTCGTCGATGGCGGGCTTGACACTTTCCGATGGCGAGGCCCCGGAAGGCGAGCGCTTCGCCATCACCGTCACCCTCGAGGAGAGAATGCTTAGTTTTGAGTTATGAGTTTTGAGTTGACGTCCACCTGACCCACCGAGTCATCGGAGGCGGTGATACTCGAAACTCAAAACTAAAAACTCAACACTCGAAACTCCTACGGCGCTGGAATCAGCGCCGTAGGCGCCGGCATGATGTTCCAGGTGAAGCCCGACAGCCCCTCGGGGTGGGTGTAGAGCAGCTCGCGCTGCGGCGTCCCGTTCGACCCACACATAGCGGTTGATCTCGCCCTCGTCGTCGTTGGCGACGTAGAGCTCGTCGATGCCGTCGCCGTCGAGGTCGGTGAGGATGGCGGCGTGCTCGAAGCCGCCCGAGTTGCGGTCGATCGACTCGATCGACCACTCGGCGCGCGGGTCGGAGCCCGGGCCGCAGCAGCCACAGACCGCTCTTGTTGGCGGCCGCCACCATCTCCTTGATGCCGTCGCCGTCGACGTCGCCGGCGGTGAGGAAGCGGGTCAGGTTGTCGTCGAGGCTGGTGATCAGCATGCCCGCGGTCGGGTCGGTGTCGGCGTCGAAGCGCAGGATCTCGACCCGTCCGCCGGCCACCGCCTCCACCGAGACGTAGAGCTCGTCGGTGCCGTCGCCGTCGACGTCGTCGACCAGGATCTCCTTGGCGTGGCGGTCGCCGAGGTCGGCCACCACCACTCCGGCTCGTCGGCGCCCGGAACGTAGCGGGTCACGAAGCCGGGCTGCGGGGTGCCGTCGAGCTTGTTGGGCAGGCTCGGCGTGGCGTAGATCTCGAGCACGCCGTCGCCGTCGAGATCGCCGACCTCGACCTCGTGGACGAAGGTGTTGGGGTCGGCGTCGAGTTCCTCGACCGTGAAGCCGCCGGCGCCGTCACCCCAGAGGACCGCCACCACGCCCTGGTCGTGGGTGGCGACCGCGATGTCGGAGAAACCGTCACCGTTGACGTCGGCCACCTCGAGGTCGCGCATGCGGCTGAACTTGCCGCCGAAGTCCTTCTCCCACAGCGTCGTGCTGGTGCCGTCCGGCTTCCACAACTTGACCATGGCCTTCGTGCCGCCGGCGGTGAGGATGGCCGGCTCGCCGGTCAGCGGGCTGGTAGACCATCGCCTTGTGGAAGACGTTGCTGTCGGTGTCCTCGATGAAGCGGTAGCTCCAGGCGGTCCCGTCGTTGGTGAGGATGCCGAGTTGGGCGGGCTGCGGAACCGGTCCCGAGGGACCGCTCTCGAGCACCGCGAGGCCGAGCAGCAGGCCGTTCGGCAAGCGGCTCCACCGCCGGCGCCTTGGCGCAGCCGCCGAGGACGAGCACCAGGGCGATGATGACGAAGCAAGAGATGTGACGACGCATGACAGTCTCCGATCTCGAGGTTTGAAGTGGCCGGCGCCCGTGGGCGGGCAGCCGGTATGGTACCGCATCTCCCTCTCGGTTTCCGACCCACCCGAGGGAGGAGGACCTGCAGATCGAGCAGATGACGGGTTTTCCGATCCGCACCGCCATCGGGTTTCCTCTGGCACAGCGGACGCGGCAAAACGCTACCGAAACACGTTGAAGAGGATCAGCACCAACGCAACGCCGAACATCGTCCCGCAGATCGGGAAGATCCGATCCGCGAACCACCTGGGGAGGAAGATATCCGTCACCGAGCCTCGTGCGGCGCCCAGCGCTCCGTCAGGATCGTCAACGGACACGTCCAGCCGAACGCGGCCAACATCACGCTTTCGATCAGAACCAGCCCGACAGCGACCCACGTCCAGGCGGTGATGACAGTCGAACGCTCCGCTACCAAGGGCGTAGAGAACGCACGCACTCAGGACTCAAAAGACGAGCGTGTGAATCACCTTGACGTGGAAGATCGTGAGCTTCACCGGAGAGTCCCTCATGTCCACCCCTCTTCACACGCGATACCGAAACAGGGATGACAGCGGGTAGGACAAGATACCGCCAACGGAATGAACTACGTGATTGAGCCACGCCCGCTCGCCCTGCACAAGCCCGGTTGGGAGGCCCAGGAGGTGCGTGGCCTTCTCGATTTCGCAGAATGCGCATACCGCCGCCAAGGCGACAATGCAGGTCAAGCGAAACCGAGGACTTGCCCAGGTCGTTCCGCAGCGGCCAGGCCGCCGTCAAACCGCCGTTGACAAGGAAGAGGACGGCCAGTCCGCAGGGGATCGCCATCACCTTGAAGTACTGGACATTGAGGTTGCCTGCGAGCGTGCCGTCGGTGGTCCGTGCCAAGAAACGTAAGGGCGAGTCTGCCGAGGCACGACGCCCAGGTCGGGTCGATGTCCGTAAGAAAGTCGCTGAAGAGCCTCACCAGTCCGATTGCCGCCAACCCGGCCGCCAACAGGAGGCTCCAGGAGAGGCGCCGACCTCGGGAGCCTATCGATCGGTCAAACATCGAGGTGCCACATTTCACTTGGCAGCCGTATATTTACGTCGCCAGATGCATCGGGCGCCCGCCGTGCCGGCAGGAAACCTTCACACGGACGTGCTATCGAACGCGGGTTCTCAGCCGCGAAACTCCTGTCAGCGATCCCAGAGTACTGGACGAAGACGTGCCTCTCCCTTTTCCAATGATGATCCGGGACGTGTGGTTTCATTCGTCGCATCTCTCCTCGTTCCAGAATAATCCATCTCGATTCGTGTGTGGCAGTTGGGAAAGCCATCGTTGATCAGCGCACGAAAACCTCTGCCCTCCCTTTCCCCACCCCCGCCCCGTGCTAGACTCGCGTCTCCCGGGAGGGTGTTCCAAAGATGAAACAAAAGACGTTCTTCAGTATGGCGGCGATGAGCTGCATAGCCCTGATTCTGTTGACCTCGTGCGGCGGCGACAGCGGTGGAAACCAGTCCGTGAAGACTGAAAAGTCGCCGATCATCGTTGTCGCCATCGACGGCCTGCGCGCCGATGCGCTCGGGTGCTACGGCGCGCCTGTCTCGACCCCGGCCTTCGACGCGATGGCGGCCGAATCTGTCGCGTTCGAGTGGGCCTTTGCCCAGGCGCCGCAGCTTCAGCCTTCGCTGGCCACGCTGGTCAGCGGAATGTACCCGACGACCAACGGGCTCCGAGCACCCGGAGACTACATGGCGGACGACGCCTCGACGCTCGCCGAGGTGCTCGGCGCAGCCGGCTACACGACCGCGGCCTTTGTCGAGGGCAGCCCCGGCGACAGCGACTACGGCCTCGCCCAGGGTTTCGACTCGTATCAGACCTCGGGGACCCCGGGGGCCGCCGCCGCCGATTGGATGGCGGCGCACGCCGATGAGGACTTTCTGGTGGTGGTCGGAGGGTGGTCGAAGGTGGCCCTCGAACAGGTCAAGGCCCTCCTCGAGGGCAGCGGCCAGCCCGAAGGGATGAGCGAGCGGGTGCAGGAGGTTCTGGCCTCTCGAGCTGCCGGGAACGCCGTCGGGTTCGACGACGGCGATCTCGAGTGGGTGCGCGCGTGGTACGCGGCCCGTGTGCAGGTGATCGACTCGCTCTTCGGCACCTTCATGGACGAAGTGAAGGCTCTCGGTCTCGACCGGCGGGCGATCGTGGTGGTGCTCGGGAGCAACGGTTTCGCGCTTCAGGGGCATGGAGATCTGTTCGGCGAATCGCTCTACCCGGCGGTCACCCGCGTCCCGTTGATGATCCGTATGCCCGGCGCCCGTGACGTCCAGACCGTCAACAAAGTGGTCGAGGTGGTGGATCTCATGCCCACCATCCTCGAACTCACCGGTCAGACCGTACCGGTCGGGGTGCAGGGCGCCAGCCTGCTGCCGATCCTCGATGGCGTGGGACAACCGCCCTATGTGGCGTTTGCGGAGTCGCCGCAGAGCGGCGGTCAGAGATTCGTGGCCCTCGGCGGTCTCGCCATGGTCGGCGGGGTCTCCGGCGAAAACGCGGAGCTCTATGACCTCGCACTCGACGCGGCGGCGGTTGACGACCTTGCAGCCGGCGAGAACGACAAGCTCGAGGTGATGGTCCGGCACCTGCAGGCGTGGGAGAAGATGGTGGCGGTGGCCTCCCTCGATCCCCGAGCTGCGGGCGGAGGAAGAACTCGACGAGGACACCCTGAAGCAGCTCAAGAGCCTGGGATATATTCAGTAGAACGTAGCAGTTGGCTTAGCAGAGCTTCTTACGGAATTCGAAAGCAAACGGGCGGGACATGTCCCGCCCCTACAGCGGTTCACCAAATTCTGGGTAGGGGCGGCATATATGCCGCCCGCGGCGTTAACGACCCGCCTACGCCAATCAGAATCTTTCCTTGTGGAATGTGCGGGTTGTGCGCAGCCTTCGAGACGTCGCAACCACGAAGGCACGAAGACCCAAAGAAATACACAAAGAAAATCATCTTGGTGAAATCCTTCGTGGCTTCGTGTCTTTGTGGTTGCGGTTCATACGATTCCGTGGGGCGACATCCAGAAGCTCAGCTCAGAGCCCACTGCCCATAGCTCATAGCTCAGCCTCCTGCAAAAACATCCGCAGTGAAAAGAATCGCGGCACGATGACACTGAGAAGGGAGGGGATAAACCCCTCCCCTACGGCTTTTATGGACGGCATCCGTTCCCACAACCGATTCTGAACACCGTAGGGGCGGGGTTTATCCCCGCCCGCTCATGTCGATTTTTGCAAGAGGCTGAGCCCATAGCTCATAGCCCACAGCCCGTTGCCGTCACGGGAAAGCCTGCCAACGGCGGCCGTTCCACCGGGCGCCGGCGGGCTCGTCCCGCATCGGCTTGCGGACCACGATCCCGCGCGCGGCGAGGCGGTCGAGGACCTCGGGGTGGGGGTGGCCGTGGGTGTTTCCCGGCGCCGCCGGCACCAGAGCAATGGTCGGGGCCGCCGCGTCGAGCAGGGAGGACGAACTGCCGTTTCTGCTGCCGTGGTGGGGGATGATGAGCACGTCGCACTGCAACCTCGAGAGGGAGGCGAGACGGCGTTCGGTGGTCCTGCCGATGTCGGCGGTGACGACCGCGGTACCCGTTCCAATATCGATGCGGGCGGCCAACGATCGCTCGTTCTCTTCCCGGGGAGGGTGACGCGCCGGCGGCCACACCACCGCGACCCTCAGAACACCCGCCGACACGACCGAACCCCGTGCCACCGGAACCACCCGGGTCCCGGCAGAACGGGCGGCACGCAGCAGCGGCACGGTCTCCACCGCCGACACCATCCAGCTCGGGAGGATGAATTGTTCGACGTCGAGTGTCCGCAGAATGTGAACCGCCCCGCCGATGTGGTCTTCGTCGGTGTGCGAGAGCATCAGGGCCCGCAGCCGGCGGAAATCTGAATCAGCGGCAAAGACGGCAGCCTGGCGGGGGTAGCGACCGGCGTCGGCGAGAACGGCGTCGCGGCCGGTCGCCACCACCACCGCCGCACCGTCGCTGACGGGGAGCACCGTGACCTGGGGATCCGCGAGTGGCGCCGGGATCACGAGGCGGAGGTTGATGAGCAGCAGCACTCCGACCCACACCGCGGCCGCCCTGGATGCGCGCCGGCCGCTCTGGAGGGCCGGCCACCCCGACGCCACCAGCAGGACGACCACCGCGATGGGGAGGCGCGGAGCGATCATTTCGACCGCTCGTGCCGGCGCGCCGATGATGTCGAGGAGAGAAATCAGGGGGTGCAGCGCGCCCAGGGCCAGGGCCGCGCCGCCAGGCCAGAGGGGAGCGGTGACTGACGCGAGGACGGAGAACAACACGGTCGGTGCCAACAGAGGCAGCGCGAAGAGGTTGGCGATCAGTGCGCCGGGAATCAGGCTTCGAAAATGCCAGGCCACGAGAGGGGCAGCTGCGGTTTGCGCCACCAGCGGCACCGCGGCGGCGCCCGCCAGCCAGGTGGGCCCGCGCAGGGCGGCCGCAACCGGAGGGACCCAACGGACCAGGGCGGCGGTGATGACGACCGTCAACTGGAAGCCGGGTTCGGCGATGGTCGCGGGATCCCAGATCAGGAGGATGAGGGCGGCCAGCAGGACCGCCGCCATCGGCAGCACCGCCCGTCCGAGAAAGCGTGCGCCGAGGTAGATGACACCCATGAGGGCGGCGCGCAAAGCCGACGGCGACCCGCCCGCCAGAACCGCGTAGGTGGGAATCAACACCAGCGCTATGAGGCGGGCGGTCCTGGGTCCTGCGCCGAGCAGCGCGGCCAGCAACCACACCGTGCCGCCGACAAGCCCGACGTGCAGCCCGCTGACCGCCAGCAGGTGCGCGAAACCGGAGCGTCGCCAGCGGTCGCGCTGAGCTTCCGGGACCAGATCCCGTCGTCCCAGTGCCAGTGCCGCCGCCAGTTCGGCCGAACGGATCCTGGCAACGTCGGTGCCCGCGGCTGAGAGCAGGGCGAGGGCAAACCGGTTGCGAATCCGGGGCAACAGACGGAGGTCGCCGGTCGCGTGGACCAGACGGGTGGATGGCACGATCAAGAGCGCCTGACCGGTCTCGCCGGCCGGGTGGGCGAGGATTTCGACGACCGCCCCGGGACCGGGGAGATCGCTGCGTTCGGTGGCGCCGCGGATCTCGATGCGGCTCCGCCGGGGGAAGCGGAGCGGGTTGTCTCGGATCTCGGCCGCGAGGACTGAGGCCCTCGAGCGCCGGCCCCATCTCGACTCGGTCCAGCCCTCGGTCACCACGACCCGGGCGCGAACGGTAGTGGCGGGATTCGAGGCCAGGAACTCCCAACTCAGGCGATCCACTGCCGCCCCGAGGCCCCGGCCGCCGACCAGCGCGAGACCTGCGGCGAACCACAGGAGACCTGACGAGAGGCTTCGATCGCGCGCAATGCGGACAAGAGCTGAAGCCAGGGCGGCGACCCCGAGAAGGACGAGGGTGGTGTGCGCCCAGTCAGGCCCAGGAACCCTCACCCACCACGTCGCGGTTGCCGCGACGACAGCCCCCCCGGACATCGACCACAGGGGTTGCAGGGCCCGGCCCTGCGCGCTTTCGTCCGTCACGTACGTTCCAGCACTGCAAGGATTTCGACATGGTGGGTCGAGGGGAAGAGGTCGAAGAACTCGACGGATCGAACGCGGTAGCCGTTTTCAAGGAGGAAGCCGGCATCGCGCGCCCAGGTTGAAGGGTCGCAACCGAGCATCAATATCCGGTGTGGGTGCCAGCCGGCGAGGTCCCGGCGCAGTGACCGCGTGAGACCCGTGCGCGGCGGGTCGGTGATGACCAGCGCATCTTCGGGCAGGGTGGCGGCGGAGGCGACAACCGTTTCGGCGGTCTGTCCGACGGCGACCTTTGCTGTCGGAAGATTCAACGCGGCCGCGCGGGCGGCGACCCGGTTGGGTTCCACCAGAAAAGCCTGCCGCCGCCCGGCTGACAGGGCCGCGGCGGCCAGAAAACCGACCCCGGCGTGGAGGTCGAAGATCGGTTTGCCGTCGTCGCCGGCAAGCTCGGCGACCCGGTTGAAAAGGGCGCCGATGAGGTGCCGGTTGCCTTGGAAGAACGACCCCAGGGGCACGGTCAACGCGATGGGAAGGTCGAATTTCACCGCGGTCGCCCCCCAACCACCGCGGATCTCTCCGGCCCGATCGAGGCTGTGGAAACCGGAGACGTGTCCTTCGAGTTGGTTGCGGTCGGGGATCCACGACGACTCGATCTGGTGCGGCCCGCCCTTCGCCGCCCTCAGGCCGGCCACTGCGTCTCCGGTGGCGGAGCCCTGCAGCCACTCCAGGTCGACCGGTTGCGGACAGCGACCCGCCAGACTCTCGATGATCGGAGGCAGGGCCGCCATGAGGTCGGGTGAGAGGATGCGACAGGCGGGGATGGACGTCACCGTCCGTGATCTGACTTCGAAGAAACCGAGCTTTCGGTCCGCGGGGTCCCAGTGCAACCGCGCGCGCAGGCGATAGGCGAGGGGCGAGGTTCTCACCGGGGCTTCGGCCAGCAACCCGGCGAGGACCGGCTGCCCGCGCGCCGCGTCGGCCGCCGCCAGAACCTTGAGGCGGGCGCCAGCCTCGGGCCGGATGTGCGGCCAGTCGCACCCGCCGCAGCGGTCGGAGTGCGGGCAGGGATCGGGGTCACGATCGGCGTGGTTCGAGCCTGCGACCGCGATCGTTTCGGCCTCGACGATGCCCGCCCGGCGACGGGTCGCCCGCGCTGAAACGACCTCGCCGGGCAGCGCGCCCGCGACCATCCAGGTCTCGCCCTCGTGGTGCGCCAGGGCGCGCCCACCGCCGATCAATTTCTCCGCTCGGACCACCGCGATCTCGTCGTCCGGAGCGGTCGCCGGGACCTGATCGGGGGTCACGTGCCGATCTCCAACCGCGGCAGATCGAGCAGGTTGCGGAGCAGGCGGTCACGGAGCGCGCGAAAGGTGCGTTCGCGGGCCTCGGGGTTGACCGCAACGCTCTCGGCCTCGGCACGAGCGCGGTCGTCGAGTCGGAGACGGTCCTCTTCCTCGAGGGCATCGAAACAGTCCACCAGGAGGGATGTCTCGAGAGCGTAGAGGTGCTCTTCGACAAGCCGGCTGTCAATTTCAGTGGCGGCGCGCACTTCGTGGTTGATCCGATCGATCACCGCGGCCGCTCTCGGTCGTCCATCTCTGACCCTGCCTGCGGCCTCGTCCAGACGTTCGGCCAGGCGATCGATCGTCTCTCGAGCGGAAGCCATGTCGTTGCTTGAGTCGGCGCCGGCGCCGACCCTCATCTCGGCGACGCGTTTGGCGTGGGCCGCCACGGCGTGGCGGCAGTAGGACAGGCTGACCACGGGTTCCACCTCACCGCGTTCCCGGCGGCGGGCGAAGACCTCCGCCACACCGGTGCGCACCGCGGACAACGGAACCTCGTCCTTCCACCATGAACGCAGCAGCTGAAAGTCCTTTGGCGACAGCACATGGGGGACGCCGCGGAGGGACGAGAAGAGGTCTTCGACCGCCCGGTAGTAGTCGAGTTCTGGGGTGTTCTCCGCAACCATGTGGTGAGTGTAGCGCGCCCCACGGGGCGGCACGAATTCCACTTTTGTGCCGGCTCGACCCGAGCCCCACGTCCCGGATGCCGCCATTTTCACCGGAGTTGTCGATCCGGACCGGGAAGCAGAGTGGCTCGAATAGGTACAATACCAAGGTTGAGATGCAGTACATCAACCGACTGATGCTCGTGTGCTGGGCGTTGCTTCCGGCGGTCTCGGCCGGGGCGGGTTCGTGGGCCCAACTTCCTGACGCCGTGGCCCAGCTGCAGCTGGATCCGCGCAACCCGACGGCCTCCGAGGTGGTTCGGCAGACGGGAGCTTCGATTCAACTGGAGGCTGCAGCCGGTCGCTTGAGTGCGGTCGCGACGCTGATGGAAGTCTACTCGAGCCTGGTCACCCGGCTGCCCGACGGTGAGCGGCGGATGCAAGCGGTCGAGCAGGAGGTGTCGGCCGCGTTGGTTGTCTACGGAATGGGGCGGCGCGCGGATGACATGGAATCCGCTTCCACCGCCTGGACGATGGCCGCGACCTACGACCCGTCAGGCCGGGGAATGGATCTCATCCGCGAAATTCTCCTGCCGCCGGGCGATCCCGCGGACGGTGCAATCTGGAGGTCCGGTCTCGATGGGGTGGAGCTTGTCTACCTACCTCCGACCCGGACCAGGGTGGGGTGCTCCGATTCGGATCGCAGGTGCCGGGACAACGAGGTGTACTTCCGCTGGTTCGAGATGCCCGGTTTCTGGATCGAAAAGCACGAGGTCAGCAACGCGCGGTACCGGCTCTGCGTGGAGGCGGGAGCGTGCACACCGCCGCTTGACGACATTCGCTACAACGATCGCTCTCGCGACCTCGACCCCGTAGTGGGCGTGACCTGGTTTCAGGCTCGCGACTACGCCTCATGGACCGGAAGACATCTCCCGTCGGAAGCCGAGTGGGAGCGGGCCGCGAGGGCCGGCGACCAGCGTTGGCGCTTTCCGTGGGGCAACAGCCGGCGGCCGGAGCACGCGAACGTCTGGACGGAGGTGCCGGAAGGCAACGCGGGGACCCGGCCCGTGGGCTCATATCCGGCGACCGGCCCGGGCATCTTCGATCTCGGCGGCAATGTCTGGGAGTGGTGTGCCGATCGCTACCAGGAGGGGTTGAAACAGCTGCCCGACGATGGTTCACCGGTGCGCACGGGGATCGGGAGGACGGTTCGCGGTGGGTCGTGGAGGCGCAGTATCGATCTCGCGAGGGTCTCGGCGAGGAGCTGGTTCGACGATTGGTATCGCGCCGACGACCTCGGCTTCCGCTGTGTCCTGCCGCGGTCCGACGATGTCTCTGACGCAGTCGTGCTGGCCACCGCGAATCGCACCTTCGCCCTCCGGGTCCGGCTCGGCCATGACCTGGCCGGCGCCGACCTCACGACCGAGGACCGCCGCTATCTCGACCGCCGCGCCCTCACCTGGCTGCTCCTCGAAGAACGGGTCGGCAACGCCCTGCAGGTGGCGATCTCACTGCTGCAGAGAGATCCGAAGGATCCCGTGGCCCTCGGCGTGCTCAACGGGATCGACGAAAAACTCGACCGTGCGGCGCGGGCCGGCGATCTCGAGGAGGTGGACGATCTGCGCGGCGTTCTCGCCCTGGCCGCGGCCGGGAACTCGAGGTTCGAACGGCGGCGCCGCGAGCTCGAACCGCAGGTCGTGGCCGCCCTGAGGGCCTGCGGCGAGGCGGCGGCCCGATCGGGGCAGCGCGCCCTCGCGCGAGCGTGTTTCGAAAAGGGGCTCGAGATCGCGGTCAACGATACCGTGCTGCTGCGCGGCATGGAGAAGCTGACGCCGCCGCCGGGCGGAATCAGCCTCTCACCGAAGGACGGCAGAGAAATGGTGTGGATCCCCGCCGGAACCTTCCGATTCGGCGCCAGCGAGGGAGACGGCCAGGCGGATCTCGACGAGTTCCCGGCCGGCGGTTTCCTGGTGCAGGGGTTCTGGATCGATCGCTACGAAGTGACGAATGCCGACTACCGGCGCTGCGTCGAAGCGGGTGCGTGCGAGCCACCGAGCCAGCTCGAAGCCTATGAGGACCCGAATCGGGCCGCCTGTCCCGTCCTCGCGGTGAGCTGGTTTCAAGCCCGTGCGTACGCCGCCTGGGCGGGGAAAAGACTGCCGACCGAGGTCGAATGGGAATACGCTGCGCGCGCCGGCGCCTCGGAGAGGTTCCCCTGGGGCGAACGGTGGGACCCGGCGAGGGCCAACGGCATGGGTGCAGAAGGCGCAGACCACTGGGGGGCTGAGGCGCCGGTCGGCAGCTTTCCACCCAACGCGTGGGGGGCGTACGACCTCATCGGCAATGCGGCCGAGTGGGTCCAGGATGTCTACCACCCCGGATACCACGGCGCGCCCAGGGACGGCCGCCCCTGGGAACAGGAGGTGGGGCCGATTTCAGAACGCAAACGCGTGGTTCGCGGGGGGTCGTTTGCGGAGCCCGGATCCAGACAACGGGTCACCGATCGGACCGCTCGCCGCCCGGAGGATCCGCACCGCGCTACCGGCTTCCGTTGCGCGTCTGACTGATCAGAGACCGGTCTTTTCGAGGATCCTGTCGAGCGCTTCGATCTCGCCGCGGGTGGTGTAGAAGTGCGGCGAAAAACGCACGGAGCCCTGCCGGACCGAAACCGCCACCCGCCGTTCGAGCAACCGCCGGCGGGCGTCCTCAGGACTGACGGAGGGGTGCCGGGCCGCCACGATGCCCGCGATGGGGTGTCCCGAGCCGGGTGAGAACACGTCCCACCCGTGGGCCAACAGGACCCTGGTCAGCAGGCGGGCCAGCGTTTCGATCCGCGCCTGGATGTTCTCCCGGTCAACCGCGGCCACCAGGTCGAGGGCGGCGGCGAGACCGGCGACCCCGACGTCGTTGCTCGCCCCGGGTTCGAATCTGCGGCCGTCGGCGTGGTATTCGAGGCGGTGAAGAAAAAAGTCCCGCGGCGCCAGCGCGATGTTGCGCCAGCCCGAGACCACCGGGTGCATTTGCTCTCTGATTTCGGGGGTCGTCGCGAGGAGGCCCGCGCCTTCCGGGCCCAGAAGCCATTTGTGACCGTCGGCCACGACCGCGTCGATGCCGAAAGTCCCCATGTGCATCGGCAGCACGCCGAGCCCCTGGATCGCATCGACCACCAGGAGGATGTTCCGCTCCTTGCAGAGACCGCCGAGTTGCGCGAGCGGGGCGATCCAACCGCTGTGGAACGCGACCCACGACACCGCCAGCAGCCGGGTGCGGTCGCCGATGTGCTGCTCGATCGTCGCCGGGTTGATGCGTCCGTCGGGTTGCGGGAAACGGGTGATCTGAACGCCGCGGCGGGCGAGGGCGAGCCAGGGCGCGACGTTGGCGGCAAACTCCTCGTTGCCGACCAGGACCTCGTCGCCGGTCTTCCAGTCGAGACCCTCTGCGATCAGTGACAGGCCCTCGGATGTGCTGTGGACGATCGAAACGTCGTCGGGGGCACACCCGATGAGCTGGCTTCCGAGGTGACGGCAGGAGAGCAGGTTGTTGTGCCACTCGCGGAACTTCTCGTGCCCGGTCTCCTCCTGCTCCGTGATCCGCTTGCGCATCGCCTCGGCCACGGGGGTGGGAAGCGGGCACACTGCGGCGTGGTCGAGGTAGAGCACGTGCTCCCTGATCGGGAACTGAGGAAGCCACTCGCCGAGATCAAACGCCATGCAGCGATCATACCCCGCCCATTCCCGGGCAGCCGGAACGGCTGCCCGGGAATGGGGTGTGCGGGCGGGACGCCCGCACCACAAAGGCCCGAGACCCTGGTGCCTTGAGGTAAATGAAAGGCGTAGGCGGGTCGTTTACGGCCCGCCCGCGTGAGACTGAAGCAGGCGTTTGTGGTGGCAGGCTTCACCACCCGAACGTACTGGTGAGGGTGCGATGGAAAATCCGAAATTCGAAATTCGAAATCCGAAATGGCTGAGCGCGTCGTCAGACGTTTGGCATCAAGTGGATGCGTTGGATCTGCAGCAGACCGACCTTGACCAGGGCGTCGGGGTCGCGGAGGGCGAGGGGTATGAGATCGCTTTCGGGGATGCCCGACTCGACCATCGCCGGCCCCCGCAGGAGGCCGTGACCGCAAGCCCTTCCGGTGGGTTGAGCACGGTCGCTCATCTTCCGCGCCAGCTCGACCAGCGCCTCCCAGTTTTCGGCCGGGAAGTTGGGCTGGCTCGACAGCGGGTACACCACGTAACCGACCCGGGTGCGCAGGTTCGCCGCAAGCAGGAGGTCGGAATCGGCCGCCATCGCGAGAAAACGCTGACTGACGACGTAGGTGTGCTCCGGGTCGAGGTCGCGCAGGACCGCGAGGTGCTCCTGGTCGGAGAGCCGCACCGGGATGTCGGAATCACGGACGACATCGCGCAGGAGGGCCTGGACGTGATCGCTGATCTGCGAGCCGCCCTCGAGCGGCGCCGGAAACCAGTCGCCCTTGATCGGCTCGAGGCGCACACAGTAGAGGCCGAGGCAGGTCCCCGGCGAACGATCGGGGGACCTGGAACTGGTGACCATCGCGCGCCGTTGCGCGAGGCGAAGCTCGTATGGCAGAAATATCTTCAGGAAATCTCGGCCGGCGACCGGGATGTCCGCTGGGTCGGCTGCGCGCTCGCTCATCGAACGATGTTCGCAGAACATGCCTCGTCAGTCAACGAGCGAAAACGACCCAGGTTATATCTGACCACGGAACTCGCTGCCTTCGGAGGAGCAGGGGAGCAGGGGTCGGAATTAGGAATTCGGAATTCGGAATTCGGAATTTTCACCCGCCCACACCCGGATTGAGCAGGGGAGCAGGGGGCAGGGGACAGGGGAGCAGGGGAGCAGGGGAGCAGGGAGCGAGCAGGGGAGCAGGGGAGCAGGGGAGACACGCCCCTTATCACGATTCGTCGCTCTAAATCCGAAATCCGAAATTCGAAATCCGAAATGTGCGATGGCTCCCTTTCTCCCTTTCTCCCTTTCTCCCTTTCCCGCTGCCCGTCCTGAATCCACCTCAGTCCTTCTCGCGCAGCACGTTGAGGGCCGAGCCGGCCTTGAACCACTCCACCTGTTCGGCGTTGAGGCTGTGGGCGAGTTGGATCGTCTCCTCGGACCCGTCGGCGTGGTGGATGATCGCGGTGATCTCCTGACCGGGCGCGATGTCGGCAAGCCCCGTGAGCGAGATCCGGTCGTCGACGCGGATCTTGTCGTAGTCGCCGGGCGCGGCGAAGTGGAGTGGCAACATGCCCTGCTTCTTCAGGTTGGTCTCCGCGATGCGGGCGAAGGAGCGCGCGATCACGGCCGTGCCCGCCATGTGACGGGGCTCCATCGCGGCGTGTTCGCGGGACGATCCCTCGCCGTAATTTTCATCGGCGACCGCCACCCAGTGAATGCCCCGGTCCTTGTAGGAACGAGCCAGCTTCGGCAGCGACACCACGTCGCCGGTCTCGATGTCGACTCCGAAGCCGGGTTCCTCGGCGAAGGCATTGACGGCGCCGAGGAAGAGGTTATCCGAGATGTTGTCGAGGTGGCCGCGGAAGCGAAGCCAGGGCCCGGCCTGCGAGATGTGATCGGTGGTGCACTTGCCGCGCGCCTTGAGGAGCACGGGCATCCGTTCATAGTCCTTGCCGTTCCAGGCGGCGAAAGGCTGCAACAGCTGCAGTCGTTTGGAGTCCTCCTTGACCTTGACCTCGACCGAGGCACGGTCCGCGGGCGGCGCGAGGTAGCCCTCAGCCTTGAAGATGAAGCCCTTCTCCGGCACTTCGGGCGCGGGTTTCGGCGCTTCGAGGCGGTAGGTGGAGCCGTCGTCGGCTGTGAGTTCGTCGGCGAGAGGGTTGATATCGAGGGTGCCTGCGAGAGCATAGGCGATGACGACCTCGGGGCTCGAGATGAAGGAACTGGTCTGCGGGTTGCCGTCGTTCCGTTTGGCGAAGTTGCGGTTGAAGGAACTGATGATGGAGTTGACCTCGCCCTCGACGATGTCCTTGCGGTGCCACTGGCCGATGCACGGGCCGCAGGCGTTGGCGAGCACCGTTCCACCGAGGCGGTTGAAGCTCGCCAGCTGCCCGTCGCGCTCGATCGTGGCCTCGATCTGCTCCGATCCCGGCGTCACCCAGAGCGTGGATTTCGTGGTCGCGCCGTGAGCGATGGCCTGCTCGGCGACATCGGCGGCCCGCGTCAGATCTTCGTAGGATGAGTTCGTGCAGGACCCTATGAGGCCCGCCGTGAGGTTGGTGGGATAGCCGTTTTCTCTGACATCGGCCGCCAGCTGCGAGACCGGGCGCGCCAGATCGGGCGTGAACGGTCCGACCACGTGCGGTTCGAGTGTGTCGAGATCGATCTCGATGACCAGGTCGAAAAAGGCCTCCGGGTCGGCCTCGACCTCGCGGTCCGCGGTCAGGAGGCCTTTGTTGGCCTCTGCGAGGGTGGCGATCCGCGCCCGCTGGGTGGCGTCGAGATAGGTCTTGGCGCGCTTGTCGTACGGGAAGATGGAGGTCGTCGCTCCGAGCTCGGCGCCCATGTTGGTGATGGTGCCCTTGCCGGTGGTCGAGATCGACGAAGTCCCCGGCCCGAAGTACTCGATGATGCGGTTGGTGCCGCCCTTGACCGTGAGAATGCCGAGGAGCTTGAGGATCACGTCCTTGGGCGATGCCCAACCTTTGAGGGTGCCGGTGAGCCTGACCCCGACGATCTCGGGCTGCAGAACCTCCCAGTTGAAACCGGCCATGACATCGACGGCGTCGGCGCCGCCGACACCGACGGCGATCATCCCGAGGCCGCCGGCGTTGGGCGTGTGCGAGTCGGTGCCGATCATCATGCCGCCCGGGAAGGCGTAGTTTTCGAGCACCACCTGATGGATGATCCCGGATCCCGGTTTCCAGAAACCGAGCCCGTAGCGGGCCGATGTCGACTGCAGAAAGTCGTAGACCTCGCGATTGCGATCGATCGCGGCTTCCACGTCCTCGGTCGCGCCCGACTGCGCGAGGATCAAGTGGTCACAGTGGACGGTGGACGGCACCGCCGTCGTACTCCGTCCGGAGAGCATGAACTGGAGGAGAGCCATCTGCGCGGTGGCGTCCTGCATCGCGACCCGGTCGGGTCGCAGTTGCAGGTATGCGCGTCCCCGATCGAGCTCATCGGTGGCATCGGCCATGTGCCCGAACAGCACTTTCTCGGCCAGCGTCAAAGGTCTGTCGAGGCGCTTCCGGATCACCTCGAGGCGCTGACGGGTGGTGTCGTAGACCGATTGGACGAACTCGGGGGTTGACTCGATGGTAGGCACTGGGCGTCTCCTTGGAGTGGGCTTCGGCACCCGGCTTCACGAGACGAACGCCGCGGTGCGTCACGCATTCTACACCCGAAATTTCGGGCGGTCCGGTGAATTCAGATCTGATGTGGGGCTATGCTCTCAAGTGATGTGCGATCCGTTGAACGGTCGTCGCGAGCGCCCGAAATTTCTCTGCGACGCCATGCTCGGCACGTTGGCGCGGTGGTTGCGGTTCTTCGGTTTCGACGCGACCTACCTGGAGCCCGGTGTGCCGGACCCGGTGCTCGCGGAAACGGCGCGTTCCGAGGGACGCTGGCTCCTGACCCGTGATCGCGAGCTCTCGTCAGTCGGACCGCGGACCCTGCTGGTGCGCAGCGAAGAGCTCGAGGACCAGTTGGTGGAGGTGTTGTCGCGCCTCGCACTCCGCCCCTCCGCAACCCTCGACCTGTCGCGCTGCGGTGAGTGCAACGGTCACCTCCAGGCGGTCGAGCGGGAAGACGTGTCTCCGGTGCTGCCGCCGTTCGTCCTCGCCACCGCGCCCCGTTTTCGCCGCTGCACCGGCTGCGGCCGGGTCTATTGGCCGGGAACCCACGGCGCGCGGATTCTGGCCCGGATGCGGGCGGTCGTGCAACGTTTAAACGTTTGAACGTTTTAACGTTATGTCGTCGTCGCGTTACAATGTGCTCATGATGACGAATTCCGATGAGGCCCTCGAACACCTGGAAGAGATTCTCGGTCACCGGTTTCACGACCGGGAACTCCTGAGGATGGCGCTTCGACACGGATCGGCAGCCACCGCGCAACGGCGGGGGTCCTATCAACGTCTGGAATTCCTGGGCGACGCGGTGATCGGACACGCCGTGGCGAAGCTGCTTTTCGAGAACTTTCCCGACGACGATCAGGGTCTGTTGACGCGAAAACGGGTCCACCTGGTGCGTTCGGAACGGTTGGCGGAACGCTCCGCTCTGTTGGGGCTCGACGGCTGGGTCGAGGTGGGCCCGAGCGAGGAGAAGAGCCGCGGCCGCGAGCGTTCGGCAATGCTCGAAGACCTCTTCGAGGCGGTGGTCGGGGCGATTGCCCTCGATGGCGGTTGGAATGTGGCCTACACCTTTGTCGACGACCAGTTCGCCGAGGACCTCGGCGCGCTCGACGAGCGCACGCTCGCCCTCGCAGACCCGAAGTCGTCCCTTCAGGAGGCG
This sequence comes from Candidatus Sulfomarinibacteraceae bacterium, assembly GCA_963714895.1. Taxonomy (GTDB): domain Bacteria; phylum Acidobacteriota; class Thermoanaerobaculia; order Thermoanaerobaculales; family Sulfomarinibacteraceae; genus Sulfomarinibacter. The sequence goes on along the minus strand of CAVQQC010000023.1, from coordinate 98,588 downwards.
GCCCAGGCGCGTGGTCTGCCGTTGCCCGAGTACCGCAAGGTGGCGGTTACCGGACCGGATCACAGCCGGCGGTGGGCCTACGAGGTGATCTTCGACGGCGAGGAGATCGCGCGCGGCGAAGGCGCGAGCAAGCGGGAGGCCCAGCAGCAGGCCGCGCGGCGGGCGCTGGTGCGTCTGGGGCTGGTTCCGGAGGAGTAGGGGCGGATCAGACGCTTCGTTTGTAGGCCGCTTCTCAGAGCGTCGTCCCCGGGAGGAGCCACCTTCAACATAGTTGGCCTGTGTCGCTCTGGCTCCCTGGATGTTCGTGCCTCCAACAATGTTGAAAATGGCACCTCCGCCGCACGTGGCACGTCTCCGCGCGAGCATCCCGAGTCTCCGAATAAGCATGGCCCGTGAGTGCCCCCTCAGACAATGATCGGGCCCTTGGTGTGGGCTCGCTACTCGCTCTCGAGTTCCCGACATTGTCTGAGACGGCACGTCCGGTGTACGCGGGCCGTTTCATGGCCGGTGTGAGTCCTCGAACGTACATGTTGGGTCGGACGTTGTGATCGAAAATCCAGAAATCCGAAATCCGAAATCCGAAATTTAAAATTCCGTGTCGGGGTAGGATGACGCGGTGACGACACCGCACCCCCTGCTCGAGCGCGCGAAAGAAGCCCCGGAGAAACCCGGGGTCTATCGTTTCCAGGATCGTTCGGGCAAGGACATCTACGTCGGCAAAGCTCGCGATCTGAGACGGAGGGTCCTTTCCTACTTCGGCCGCCACGATCTGCCGGAGCGCACGCAGTCGATGCTCACGAGGGCGCGGCGTCTCGATTTCACGGTGACGGCGAGCGAGGCCGAGGCCTTCATCCTCGAAAACACCCTCATCAAGAGACTGCGGCCGCGCTTCAACGTGATGCTCCGGGACGACAAGACCTACCCGTATCTCAAGGTGACCACGGGTGAGGCGTGGCCCCGGGTCGAGCTCACCCGCCGGGTCCGGGATGACGGCCACTCGTATTTCGGTCCCTACATGGGGCAGCGGATGGCGCGCAAGTTGATGGACCTCTCGCGGACCCACTTTCAAGTCCGCACCTGCCAGATCGAGATCGACGGCAAGCTCCCGCGGCCCTGTCTCTACTACCACATGCGCGCCTGTCTCGGGCCCTGTGTCGAGGGCTTGACCACGCCCGAGGCCTACGCCGAGGTGGTCGAGGAGCTGCGCCTCTTCCTCGATGGCAAACACCGCGAACTGTTGCCGCGTCTGGAACGCAGCATGTGGCGGGCGTCGGAGAACGAGGATTTCGAAATGGCGGCGCGCTACCGGGATTTGATGGCGGTTGTCAAACGCCTCGGCGAACGTCAGGACGTCGAAAGACCGGGCCGGGGCGATGCCGATGCCATGGCGGTGTGGAGCGACGGCGAGCACGCTTCGGTGTGCGTTTTGCCCTATCGTGCCGGGCGGCTGGTGGACAAGCGCGAGTTCCATTTCGAAGGCGTCGGCGAGGTGGCGTTGTCCGACCTGCTGGTGACCTTTGCCGCCCAGTACTACGAGGCCAACCCGGCAGTGCCGCGCCGGGTGGAGACCGCCAACGAGCTCGACCCGGACGACCGCAGCCTGCTCGAGGCCTTTCTGCGCCACTCGGCCGGGCGGGCGGTGGTGGTCGCCAACCCGGTGCGGGGCCCGCGCGCCCGCCGGGTGGAGCTGGCGATGAAGAACGCCAGGGCTGCCTTCGACCTGCGGTTTCGGGCGCCGCGTTCGCAGGCGCAACACCTGTCGCGGCGTCTCGGCGAGGCGCTCGGTCTCCCCGGTCCGGTCACCTCCATCGAGTGCTTCGACATCTCGCACTCGAGCGGCAAGGACACCACCGCCTCGTGCGTCGTGTGGCAGGACGGGCGCATGAACAAACGTCAGTATCGGAGTTTTCACATCCGCGAGGTCGAGGGCGTCGACGATTTCGCGGCCATCGCCGAGGCGGTGGGTCGTCGCTACCGCCGGCTGCGGGACGAACAGCGGCCGTTCCCGGATCTCGTGCTGATCGACGGTGGCGTCGGGCAGCTCAACTCGGCGATGGCGGCCCTCGACTCTCTGGGGCTCGATCTGCCGATCGCCGCTCTTGCCAAACGCGAGGAGGAGCTGTGGCTGCCGGCCGCATCGGAGCCCCTTCGCATGGATCGATCGGACCCCGCGCACCTGGTGCTGCGCGAAACCCGGGACGAGGCGCACCGGTTTGCGGTCAGCCGCCACCGCGCGCGCCGCAGCAAAAAGACGTTGTCCTCCCAGTTGTTGTCGGTCCCCGGGGTAGGCCCCGGTCGCACGCGGTCGCTGCTCCATCGTTTCGGCTCGGTCCGGGGGGTTCAGAACGCCACCGTCGGGGAATTGCAGCGCGCCCTCGGCCCGCGTCTCGGTCGCCACGTCTGGCACCACCTGCACGCCGGCGAGTCGTCAGTCGAGGACTGACGACTCGCGAATTCGGATTTCGGAATTCGGAATTCGGAATTGGGCTCCGAGGCTTTCAAACAACCCGGGCGAGGTTCACGTGTGGTGCGACCCTGGGAGTTTGATTGCCGGAAGGTTCGAGGCCGGGATTCACCAGTTGTCAGCGGCACCTGTGGCGTCTGCGCGAACGGTTTCTAGAGGACCATGTTACGAAATTTCACCTAATGTTGAAATAAAAGATCTTTTGTCATCCCTATGTGACAGTCAGCTGTGCAGAAAACTCGGCAGCTCCTGATGTCTTGATCAACTGATGCAAGACCTGAGTCACGCCGGGAATCGTGAACGCAGGTCCGAAAATTCCGAATTCCGAATTCCGAAATCCGAAATTGACCCCTTTTCGAAAATGTTAGTCTGACGCCGTATGTTCATCTCCGAGACCTTCACCAGCCTCCAGGGCGAGGGGATCCTGACCGGCGTGCCCTCCTTTTTTATCCGGACCTCGGGGTGCAACCTCCGTTGCCGGTGGTGCGACACTCCCTACACCTCGTGGTTGCCGGAGGGCGACCGGAGGGCGGTCGGGGACCTGGTGTCCGAGGCGGTCGGGTCCGGTGTGCGGCACGTGGTGGTGACCGGCGGCGAACCTCTGCTGCAACGAGAAATCGGCAGGCTCACCGCGGGGCTGAAGGGGGCGGAGCTCCACATCACAGTCGAAACCGCGGGCACGGTGGACCCGGTCTTCCAGTGTGATCTGCTTTCGGTGTCTCCGAAGACCTCCAACTCCGACCCTCCGGGAGCGGCCCGGGATCGCCACCGCCGCCTCCGCCACGACCGCGCACCGCTGCAGCGCCTCCTCCGGCGGTTTCCCGAGTACCAGTTGAAGTTCGTGATCGACGATGCCGACGACCTGCGGGAGGTGCAGTCGGTGGTGGAGGAAATCGGCGGCGCGGACCCGTCCCGGGTCCTCCTGATGGCCCAGGGGCGTACCGCCGACGAGGTGGCCCAACGCGCCCCCGCGGTCGCGGCCTTGTGTCTGGAGCATGGCTTTCGCTACACTCCCCGACTGCATTTGGACCTCTTCGGAGGCGGCCGGGGAGTGTGAATGGGTTTTTTCAGGATCGCGAAGACGTTCGAAGTCGAGTACGGCCATCGCCTGAGCAAGCACCCCGAGAAGTGCCGGTTCCCGCACGGACACAGTTTGCGGATCGAGGTGGTGGCGCGCGGCCGAGAACTCGACGGCAACGACATGGTGTGCGACTACAAGGCGTTGAAGATGCTGGTGGTGGACATCGTCGAGCGCCTCGACCACGCCATGGCGCTCAATTCGGCGGACCCCAAGCTCGAAGGCCTGATGGCGATCGGCGAGCGGGTGATCCTGTTCGACGATACCGATCCCACCACCGAGGTATTGGCGCGCTGGCTCTACCAGCAGATCGCGGAGCGTCTCGCGGCCGACGGCGCCGTGACCTCCCCGAGCGGGACCGCGTACGTGATCCCCAAGGGCCTCGAACTCGAGAAAGTAAGGGTGTGGGAGACCTCGTCGTCGTGGGGAGAGTACGTCGGTAAGGAATTTTGAGTTTTTAGTTTTGAATTTTGAATTCCGGCCCATCTCCCAGCCGAACGGAAACGACCGAGTGCTCAGGATGGGTGAATCAATGTGCGGCGGACGTGCCCGCTCTTCTCGGGAAGCGCGTTCGGAAAGTCAGCCTCGGCGGAGGTGCCACTTTTGACATTGTTTGAAGCCCGAATCTTCCAGTCGATAGGGCGTCTCGGGCAAACAATGTCAAGGGTGGCTCCTCTCGCGGGGATCTGTTCGGACAGTCATGTCGTCTGGCTGCACCCTTTCGTCGTGCATTCGATCACCCTACACACCGTTACAATGCCCCTCCAGACATGACTGACTACTCCCACATCAGCCCGCTCGTCCCGCCGGAGGCCGTGTCGCAGTGGCTGGATGCCCTGCCACGCCCGATCGCCGTGACCGGGGGGACAGGCTTTGTCGGTTCGCACCTCGTCGACACCCTGTGCGCCGCGGGGATCACGCCGCGGGTGTTGGTCCGCGATCCCGGATCGCCGAGGTGGATCGGCGGGAACCCGTTGGAGTGGGTGCCGGGGTCGCTCGAAGACGCCGCGGCGCTGAAGCGCCTGGTGGGTGGAGCGGGGACCGTGTTCCACTTGGCAGGGGTGGTGAGGGCGGGCAGCGAGGCCGAGTTCGATCGCGGCAACCGCAAGGGCACCGCAGATCTGGTTGACGCCCTTCGGGAAGCGGCGCCCGGGGCGAGGTTGGTCCACGTGTCTTCGCTCGCGGCCGTGGGACCGTCACCACAACCCGCCGGCGTCGGCCCTGAAACCAATCCGTCGCCGATCTCGGCTTACGGACGCTCCAAGTTGGCGGCAGAGTCGGAGGTTCGCCGTCTCGGCGAGGGCTTCTGGTGGGCGATCGTGCGCCCGCCGGCCATCTACGGCCCCCGCGACACCGACATCTTCGAGTTCTTTCGGATGGCCGGCCGCGGGCTGGTCGTTCTCCCGGCAGGCGAGCGCTGGGTGACGGTCGCCTGGGCCGGCGATGTCGTGCGAGCGGTGATCGCGGCGGCAGCCGGAGGACCGGGCAAGGTCTTCCACCTCGGTGAGGCCGACCCGATGCTGATGGAGACACTGATCTCGAGGCTCTGTGGCGCGGGTGAAGTCAGTTGCCGTGTGCTTCGTATTCCACCGTTCGTAGTGAGCGGAGCGGGCGCGGTCGGCAGCCTTCTGCACCGTGTCGGTTGGCGTCGATTGCCGTTGACTCGGGACAAGGCGCGCGAGCTGCTTGCCCGCCATTGGACGGCGCGAACCGCGGACTCGATGTTGGGACTCGGGATCGACCGGTTGACCGGTTTTACCGAGGGAACGGCCCGCAGTTGGGTCTGGTATCGGGATCAGGGCTGGCTGAACTGAAGAACTGGCATATCCTGCTATGATTGCCGCGCTGCATGAGTTCTGCGGGTCGCTGAATCCGTCGCGGAGATCTGCGATCCTGTCAACGGAGTGACATGGACGTCTTCGACAAATGTTGGACTTTCAAAAGCGCGGACGTGATCCGCGACAAGGGTCTCTACCCCTATTTCAGGGTCATTTCGTCCGGCCAGGATCCCGTGGTGAGCATGAACGGCCACCGCGTCATCATGCTCGGTTCAAACAACTATCTGGGTCTCACCAACCACCCTGAAATCAAGGCGGCGGCGGCAAAGGCTCTCGAACAGTACGGGACCGGGACCGCGGGATCGCGCTTTCTCAACGGCACCCTGGAGATCCACGTCGAGCTGGAGGAGAAGCTCGCCAGGTTCATGAACCGGGAGGCTGCGCTCACCTTTTCAACCGGTTTCCAGGTCAACCTCGGGGTGATTTCGACCATCATCGGCCGCAACGACGTGGTCGTTCTGGACAGCCTCGATCACGCCTGCATTCTCGATGGTGCGCGCCTCTCCTACGGCCGCGTCCTCAAGTATGCCCACAACGACATGGAGGTCCTCGAGGAACGCCTGCGTTCGATCGAAAAGGACCGGGCAGCGATGATCGTCGTCGACGGCGTCTTTTCAATGGAGGGCGACCTCGCCGACATTCCGCACATCGTCGAATTGAAGCGCAAGTTCGGCGCCCGTTTGATGATCGACGACGCGCACGGCATCGGAGTGATGGGAGAGCACGGGCGCGGTACCGCCGAGCACTTCGGGCTCGAGGCCGATGCGGACCTCGTGATGGGGACATTCTCCAAGTCCTTGGCGACCGTCGGCGGGTTCGTGGTCGGCGACAGCAGGATCATCGATTACGTCAAGCACACGGCGCGGTCCCTGATGTTCTCCGCGTCGCCGCCGCCGGCGTCGGTTGCATCGGTCATCAAGGCGTTGGAGATCATCGAGCGCGAACCCGAGAGACGGCAGCGTCTGTGGGAGAACACCGCCTACATGAAGCATGAGTTCACGGCGATGGGATTTGACACGGGAGAATCTGCGTCGCCCGTCATACCGTTGGTCGTCGGCGACGACATGGCGGCATTCAAGATGACCATGCGCCTGCAGGAGGAAGGGGTCTTTGCCAACACCGTGGTCTCGCCGGCCGTCCCTGAAGGACGGGCGATGATCCGAACGTCCTACATGGCGACCCACACCCGCGATCATCTCGACCGGGCGCTCGAGGCCTTCCGCGTGGTCGGCCGCGAAATGGACGTGATTTCGTGACGGTGAAGCCCGTCAGGGGGCGCGCCGATCGCAAGCGGTTCATCGACCTGCCCTGGAAGATCTACCGCGGCGACAGCAATTGGGTGCCTCCGCTCAAGGCGTCGGTTCGCGAGCTGCTGGATGTGAACCGGCACCCCTTCTATGCCGGCGGCCGCGAGGCCGAACTGGAGCTCTTCCAGGCGTGGGACGGGCCGGATGTGGTGGGCCGGGTGGCCGCGATTCTCAACCACGCCCACAACAGGGTTCACGAAGAACAGGTTGTCTTCTTCGGCTTCTTCGAGGCCATCGACCGACCGGACGTGGCGCGAGAACTCCTCGGAGCGGTGGAGAAATGGGCGGCCGAGCGTGGCGCGACTGCGGTTCGGGGACCGATGAACCCATCCACCAACTACGAGTGCGGTCTGCTGATCGAGGGCTTCGGCCGGCCGCCCGCGCTGATGATGACCTACAATCCGCGATCCTACCCGAGGCTGATCGAGGGATCCGGCTACACCAAGGTCAAAGACCTCCACGCCTACATCTCTCCGGTGCACGGCGCCAGTCTCAAGCGGCTGCAGCGGCTCGCGGATCGGACCCGCGACCGCAATCCGACGCTGACCACCCGCGGGGCCGACCTCGCGGAATTCGAGCGCGAGGTCAATCTCTTTCAGGAGATCTACAATTCGGCATGGGAGAAGAACTGGGGTTTCGTCCCGATGTCGGACGCCGAGATCACGTGGTTGGCCAAGGAGCTCAAACCGCTGGTTCACGCGGACCTGCTGCGCTTCGCCCTCGATGACGGGCAACCGGTCGGGTTCCTCCTCGTCATGCCCGATTGGAACCCGGTGTTGGCCGATCTCGACGGCTCGCCGTGGCGCCACCCGTTCAAGACCCTCCACCACCTGCTCAAGAGCAAACCCGAGACCATGGAGGGGATCCGGCTGTTCACGCTGGGAGTCAAAGCGGAGCATCGGAAACGCGGGATCGAGGGCATCCTGATCGGCGAAGGGCTCCAGAAGAGCCTGGAAATCGGCTACGACTGGTGCGAATACTCGTGGATCCTCGAGGACAACGAAGTCACCAAACGTACGGTGCGGCTGATGGACGGCGAGCTCTACAAGATCTACCGGATCTACGAAAAGTCAGTTCTCAGTTCTTAGTTTTGAGTTTTTAGTTTCCATCCCTCAACTCCGTCGTGCCCGGGCCGCTCCGAAAACTCAGAACTTAAAACTCAAAACTCAAAACTATTGACAGAGGGGTTCGCCCGGTTCGTTGGGGTTGCCGGTGGCCTTCAAGAACCGCTTGGTGATCCCGCGAACCAGGACCTTGATCTGGCGGTTGCCGTTGTTCTTCGAAGGCAGCGGGATCTGGGCTGCAGCCAGCGCCTGGTGACCGCCGCCGAAACCCGTCCGTCCTCCGAGATTGCGTGCCACGCGACCCGCATGGCGATCGCGATCGGTCGTGCGCAGGCTGAGGTGGAGCCAACCGTCGATGACGGCCAGGCACATGGCCCAGTTGACGTCTTCCGCACGCAGCAGGAGATCGGCGGCCTCGGCCACCATTTCCTGGGAGTCGAGGCGGCCGAGAAACGAGACGATCCGGTCGCCGTAAACCGTCGCCTGGTCGAGGGCGATCCGGAGCTTCGAGAAGTAGCTCCTCGGCAGCGGCGCCTGGACGATCCGCCCGAGGGCCCGGGCGTTGGCCAGCGGGTACAGATCGAGAAAGGCCTCGAGGTCGGCCTTCGTGCTCTCGCGTCCGAGGTCCTGGGTGTCCGAACGGATTCCATACACCATCGCGGTTGCGAGGGGAGGAGGGACGTCGATCTTGGCGGCCCTCAGGTACTCGTAGAGAATCGTCGACGTCGCGCCGTAGCGGGAGCGGATGTCGGTGAATTTCGCCGACCTGGTCTCGGGGCGGATAGGGTGGTGGTCGATGACCACGTCGAGCCGCAACGACGCGTCGAAATTCACGTTGCCGGCGCCCGGTTGGGCGTCCACCATGCACAGGCGGTCGAAACGCGAAAGATCGAGATCGCTGAGGGCGCGGGTGTTGAGTCCGAGGTACTTGAGCAGGGCGCGGTTCTCAGCCCGCCACACCGCCCCCGAGTGTCCTATGGAACACGCGATGTCGTGGCGCACGTTGGCGATCTCGCGCAGCGCTGCGGCGGCGGCGATGGCGTCGGGGTCGGGCGTGTTCTGGACGATGATGAGCATGCTTCGCGCACCGTCGAGAACTTTGGACAGCCTTTTGAGGCGGACCGCCGGGGTGATGGCACTGCCCATCAGAACTGGATTCCACTGTCGGCCGAAAAGGCCCTTGTCAGATCGCTCAAAGCAAACTCCAGCGGGGGAGTATATACCGGTCACCTGATCTTCGGCCCGTTCAGCCTGCGCGTTGCGCGTTGTGGCCGACCCGCCGCGGTTAGAATGATGGTGGCCGAACGGCCCGCCGGGTGCAGATCCCCATCCGGCGCGGTCGGCCGGCCATCGGAGGACTGGATGATCCGTCGAGGTTGGTTCGTGGCGCTGACGATCGGGTTGGCGGTGCTGTTGGTGATGGTGTTCGGTCTGGCGTACCTCCGCGTCCGAGTGGCTTCGAGCCGCCTGCCCGAACGCGGACTCTCCCTGCAGACGGTTGACGGATGTCCCGCTCTGGTCGAGATCGTGTTCGATGGGCGCGGGGCGCCACATGTGTTCTCGGGGAGCGATTCGGCCGTGTGGTTCGCTCAAGGATATCTGCACGCGCGGGATCGCTTTTTTCAGATGGACCTGGCGCGTAGAACGGCGAACGGGCGGCTTGCCGAGCTTTTCGGAAAGCGGGCTTTGGACAATGACCGCAAGATGAGGGTTCTCAGGCTCGCAGCGTCGGCCCGCCGCCAGTCCGCGCTGTTGACGGCCTCCGAGCGAAAGGCCCTCGAGCTCTACACGGCCGGAGTCAACGCGGCGATCGAACGCTATGGTTCCTGGATCGCCCCCGAAGTCTGGCTGCTCGGAATCGAACCGGAACCGTGGTCGGTAGAGGACTCCCTGGTGAGCGCTGTCCTCTTGCAGTTCGATCTGAGCCGGGCCATGGGTGAGGAGCTGCGGCGCGCGGTCGAGATCTCCCGGCTCGGTCGTGACCGGGCGGTGGATCTGTGGGGGTGGACGCCGGCCGAGGCGAAAGCGTGGATTCCGCCCGGAGAACTGACGATGTTGACCGCCCGGGAGAACGAACCGACGGGGTCTCCCAAGAGAGGGGCTGGTTCCAACGCCTGGGTGGTCGGCCCGCAGCGCAGCGCATCCGGTCGCGCGCTGTTGGCAAATGACCCGCATCTCGGCGTGCAGATGCCTGCGACCTTTTATCCGATCCACCTCAAGGGCCCCGGCCTCGAAGTGGCGGGAGCGTCAATCGCAGGCATTCCGGGAGTGATCATCGGCCATACGCAACAGGTGGCCTGGGGGCTGACCGTGTCGGAAATGGACGATCAGGACGTGTTCCTGCTCACGCTCGACGAAGGAGGCGGCCGCGAGTTGGTCGATGGCCGGTGGCGTCCTCTCCGCACCGTGACCGAGAACATCGCGGTCCGCTGGCAGTCGGAACCCGTCCTGCTCAAGGTGCGGCTTTCGGTGCACGGCCCGGTCGTCCGCGAGCAACGCTCCGCACCACTGGCGCTCGCCTGGTCCGGACTCAATGGGCCGAGCATGGTGCCGGCCATCCTGGAGATGAACAGGGCGCGGACGGCAGCAGCCGTTGCCGCGTCGTGGGAGCCGGTGGTCGGGCCGTCTCTGAACCTGCTCGCGGCGGACACCGACGGCACGATCCTCCACCATGTGGTCGGACGGCCCCCGGAAAGGGCTCGCGGGGCGGGACGGCTGCCGGCGCCGGGTTCGGACTCCAACTGGGCGTGGAAGGGTTTTCTCCCGATGTCGGCAAATCCGGGCCGCGCCGATCCGATCGAGGGCTTTCTCGCTGCAGCCGGGCACGATCTTTTTACGGAGGGCGACTACCCGGTGTCGCGTGCCTTCCCGGCTGAATTCGACTCGCCCTGGAGAATGCGGCGGATCCGGAGCGCCCTGGCGGCGCACGGGGACTGGACGGTCGCGAAGTGCCTCGAGCTGCAGGGCGATGTGGTCTCCCTCGAAGCCATCGCGGTGCTGCGACAGCTTCGTCCGGAACTCGAGGAACACGGCGGCGCCGCCGCCCGGGAACTGATGGATTGGGACGCGAGAATGGCGGTGGAATCGACCGCGGCGACGCTCTACTCCCGTTTCATGCTCGAACTCGAAGGTGCCATCGGCGGGGATGAAGCCGCGCGTCTGTCGCTGGATCGATCTCCCTTGGGCCGGGCGGAGATTCTTCGTCTGTTGGCCGGAGGGCTCGACGAGTCGTGGTGGGACGACGTCGGCCTTCCCGGGCGCCAGTCGAGGTCCGACATTCTGGTGAGTGTGCTCGATCGCCTCGACGGTGTGGCCGAGGCACAAGCCTGGGGCGAGGTGCACCAGGTCCTGTTCACCCACCCGCTGGCGTGGCTGCCCGGCGTCGGCTCGTCGCTCGCAGCCACCTGGAACCGCGGGCCCTTTGCCGTGGGTGGTGACGACGTGACGGTCAATGCCGAGTACTGGAACCGCCACCAGCCATTTCGAGTGACGGCCCTTCCAGCGATGCGGTTCGTGAGCGAGGTCGGCAACTGGGATGCCACCGTCCTCGGACTGCCCACCGGTCAGTCGGGCCGGCCGTGGTCCGGCTCGTATGCCGACCAGATCGAAGACTGGTTGCGCGTCGAGCCTGCGGTCTTTCCGTTCAGTCGTGCTGCGGTCGAGGCGGAGGCCACCGCGAGGCTTCACCTGATTCCGGAACACGCCCGAATCCCGTTGTCTGCGGTGCAACGATGAGCCCCGAGGCGACGGGCAGCGTCCCGATAGAGGAGAAACCGTGCCTCGCGTTGGTGACCTGCGGGCCGCAAATGGAGATCGCGCTCGGAGCCCCGTTTCTGGTCGCAGATTCGATTGTTCGCCTGGGCGGGGTCTCCCCGCGATCGACCCTGATATTGGCGGCGGTGGATCTGCTGGTGGAGGACGCCGGTATCGAGCCCTCAGATATCGGTACGATCGTGGCGTCGAGGGGACCGGGGTCGTTCACCGGTATTCGCGCCGGTCTCGCGACCGCCATGGGACTGGCCGCCGCAACCGGCGCCGCGTGCGTTGCCTACGATTCGCTGACCATGCAGGCGGCGCGGTGCGGCACGGACCAGATCGTCTGGACCGCTCAGCCGGGGCGGCGCACCGAGGTCTACGCGCGTCGGTTCGAAGTGCAGGTCGACGCGCCCCCGGTCGGCGGCGCCATCGAGATCCTCTCGGTCGATGCCGTAGGTGAACGTGGTCCGTGGGTTGCCGCGGAGTCCCTCGATCTTGGCGGTGCGCCCACCGCTGCGGTGGCGCGCAGTTCGGCGGAGGCGCTCCTGTGGCTGTGGCGCCTCGGAGTCCGGTCGGACCCGGTGGAACCTCTGTACGTGGAAGACCCTCCGATCCACGGTCGCACGCGAGGAGCCTGAGGTGGAGTGCCGGTTCTCGGTCCGTCCTCCGCAGCCGGGCGACGCGAGGGATCTCGAGAATGCCGATCTCCTGTGCTTTCCCGACCCGTGGCCGGGTCAGTTCTTCGTTTCAGAGATTCTCGCCGACGGGCGGTTCAACCGACTCATGGTCGACCCGGCGGGTCGGATGGTCGCCTATCTTTTCTGCGCATGGCAGTACCTCGATCTCCATGTCCTCAAGGTGGCGACGTTGCCCGATTTTCGCCGAACCGGTCTCGCACGGGGTCTCATGCAGCTTGCCGAGCATCACGCCGTGGAGATGAGCGGAGAGAGCCTGACCCTCGAGGTGCGCCGGGACAATCGGTCCGCGATCGCCCTCTACGAGGAACTCGGTTACACGAGTCAGGGCATCCGACCGCGTTACTACCCGAACGGCGACGACGCGCTGATCATGACGAAGATGGTGAGCTGTTAGCTCAGCCTCTTGCAGAATTCGAAATATACCGCCGAAATCGGACGTATCGCGCCTGATCGAGGTCGGGCGGCACAGGTGCCGCCCCTACCCACAAAGGAGATTCCCTTGTAGTGGCGGGGCCTGCCCCGCCTTTGAATGTGATTTTTGCAGGAGGCTGAGCTCTCAAACCATTTCCTCCGGCCGCACCAACTCGTCGAATTCTTCCTCGCTGAGAAGACCGAGTTCGACCGCCGCCTGCTTGAGGGTGGTGCCCTCGGCGTGGGCCTTTTTTGCCACCCTGGCCGCGTTGTCGTAACCGATTCTCGGGTTGAGGGCGGTCACCAACATCAAGCTGCGATCGACCAGTTCCGCGATGCGCTGGCGGTCGGGGCGGAGACCGCTCACGCAGCGGTCCGCGAAGCTGCGAGTCGCGTCCCCGAGCAGCCGGATGGACTGCAGGAGGTTGAAGATCATCATCGGTTTGTAGACGTTGAGTTCGAGGTGCCCATTGGCGCCGCCCGTGGTGATGGCCACGTCGTTGCCGATGACCTGGGCCGCCACCATCGTCAGTGCCTCGACCTGGGTCGGGTTGACCTTGCCGGGCATGATCGACGAACCGGGCTCGTTGGCGGGCAGGATGATCTCGCCGATCCCGCTGCGGGGGCCCGAACCGAGCAATCGGATGTCGTTGGCGATCTTGGTCACCGAGGCGGCGGTGGTCTTCAATGCCCCGCTGGCGGCGACGATCGCGTCGTGTGCGGCAAGGGCCTCGAAGTAGTTTGCGGCCGGTACGAAAGGCAGACCCGTGATGTCAGCCAGTTCAGCGCACGCCCGCTTGGCGAAGTCCGGGTGGCTGTTGAGCCCGGTCCCCACTGCGGTGCCCCCGAGGGCAAGTTCGTACAGATCCGGCAGCGCCTGGCGCACCCGGGCGATGTTCTTGTTCATCTGCTCGACGTAGCCCGAAAACTCCTGACCGAGGGTGAGGGGCACGGCGTCCATCATGTGGGTCCGGCCGATCTTGACGATGTCGGAGAACTCGCCGGACCTGGCTGCAAGAACGTCGCGCAGGTGTTCGAGGGACGGCAGGAGGTGGTGGACCAACTGTTGGGCGGCGGCCAGGTGCATGGCGGTCGGGAAGGTGTCGTTGGACGACTGCCCGAGATTGACGTGGTCGTTGGGGTGGATGGGGTCCTTCGACCCGAGCGTGCCGCCGGCAAGTTCGATGGCTCGGTTGGCGATCACCTCGTTGGCGTTCATATTGGTCTGGGTGCCGCTGCCGGTCTGCCACACCACCAGCGGAAAGTGGTCGTCGAGGGCGCCGTTCGCCACCTCGCCGGCGGCGCGAACGATCAACTGAGCGCGCTCTTCGGTCAGGAGACCGAGGGCGGCGTTGGTGCGGGCGGCAGCGAGCTTGAGGGTGCCAAGCGCCTGGATGATCTCGCGGGGCATGCGCTCGGTGCCGATCGGGAAATTCGCCAGCGAGCGCGCGGTCTGCGCCCCCCAGTAACGATCGCCGGGCACTTCCACCTCGCCAAGGGTGTCACGTTCCGTTCGCGTCTCCACAGTCTCACCTCCGCCGTGTGTCCTTCCAGGGTAACCTCGGAACCGTCTCGTCCGTTCCCATATCTTTCAACCCCGTCGCTGGCGTCGGTTGCAGACCGATCGGGGCCCGGGGCGCGTAGAAACGGTCGATGGTTGTAGAATGGCGGTATGGGATTGTTAGGCGAGATGCTCGTCGAACGTGGGGCGATCTCCGTGGACCAGCTCCACAAGGGCCTTGCCTCGAGCAAGCAGGTTGGTCAGAGATTGGGCACCCAACTGGTGAATCTCGGGTTCATCGACGAGAGATCCCTGCTCGAGACCCTCGCCGAGCAGCACGGCGTGCCTTTCGTGACCGAGGCCATGCTGGTGGAGTTTCTGCAGTCCCAGGATGCGGGTCTCCTCCCCGAACCGATGGTCAGACGTCTGCGGGCGGTGCCGTTCCGGACCGTCCGCGACCGTGTTCAGGTGGCGATGAGCAATCCCGGGGATGCCAGGATCATCGACCGCATCTCGAACTTCACCCAGTTTCACGTCGAGCCCTTCGTCGCCTCTGATCGGACGATCGAGATCGCCATGGATCTCGTCCCCAAGATCCGCGAGGTCCCCAAGACCGACGAGGGGGAACTCTTGACCGAGGTGGTCCACGACGAGGCCCGGGATGCCGGGTGGGACCAGCTGTGGACGGCCCGGATCGAACCGTCGAGTCTTCTCCAGGTCCACAGCCGACCGAAAGCGGCCAGTGTGGTTCTGGTCGCGAGGTACCCGACCCTGGAGCCGGTCGGAACCAGCGAACGCAAGATGGCCGCGGCGATCACGGACGACAAGGAATTTGTCCGGCTTCTGGGGTCCGCGGCGACTGCGGCAGAGGTCGGCGAGGTCCTGATTCTCTACTCTTCGCAGATGCTCGACCGTATCTGCGTCTTCGCAGTCCACCACGGCAAGATCTCCGGGTGGATCGGCCGCGGCCTGCCGCTCGATGCCGCCGATCTCCGCTCGTTCTCGGTCGCCGCCTCCGAGCCGTCCTTGTTCCGGGAGCAGGAGGGCAGCGACAGCTATCTCGGCCCGGTCCCGACGGGCCCGGTGAATGACCGGTTGCTGGAGATCTTCGGACCGCCGAACCCGTCGGAGGTGTTGGTCGTGCCGTTGGCGATGAACGGTCGGGTCAAAGGCTACCTGATGGGTGACGTCCCGGGCCGCAGGGTGCCCCAGTCAGTGCGGGAAGCCCTGGTCCCTGCCGGCCGCGCGGCGGGCAACGCCCTGGCGGTCATTTTGCGGGGCCGCGCCTGATCTCGGTATAAGATGGGCCGATGAAGCGTCTGGGAGAGATCCTTCTCGATCGCGGCGCCATCGCCATCGCCGAGCTCCACACCGGCCTCGAGGCGTGCCACTACCGCGGCGGCCGCCTCGGGACGCAGCTGCTCAGGTTCGGCTTCGTCGACGAGCACGCCCTGCTGGAGGCGCTCTCCGAACAGCTCGGCGTGCCGCCGGTGATGACCGCCGTGCTGCGGCGGGCCCCGGACCCCCTGCGGCGGATGATTCCGCTGAACGTCGGGTTGCGGCTGCAGGCGATGATCTTCGACCGCAAGGACGGCGTGCTGAGCGTGGCGATGACCGCTCCGAGAAATCCCGCGGCCATCGAGGAGGTCATCAGCTACGTGGGTCTCGACATCAAGCCCCACGTCGCCACCGAGATCGGAATCATGGCGGCGCTTCGGGAGATGAAACTCGAAGAGCAGATCCAGGAGGCCGCGGTCCCGGAGGTGGGGTTCGAAACCGGTGGCGCCGGAGACCAGTGGCAGAGGCTGTGGACGCCACCCGCTCTGGAAGCTCTCGATCTGCTGCAGCCGCGGAGGGCTCCGGCTGAGGACGAGATCCCGATGGCGGCGACATTCCCCGGGTTGGCGCCGGTGCCGTCCTCGGCCACGGGAGATGCGCGTGGACCGCTCGATGACACCGCGTTTTCGGTCATGGTGCGCGACGCGCGGCATCGCGACGAGGTCGGCGAGTTGTTGCTGCGCCGGGTTTCGGGAATACTCGATCGGTGTTATCTGCTGGCCGTCCATTCCGGCAAGATCGTCGGCTGGTTGGCCCGTGGCCGCGGGGTGGTGCTCGACGATGTCGAGTCGTTTTCCGCCGACAGCGGCGAACCATCGGCGCTGGCGACGATTGCCCGCGGGGAGACCTTCTGCGGCAAGCTCCCCGACGGCGTGATCAACCAGCTCCTGATCGAGATGTTGGGCGACCCCGCTCCCGTCGAGATGGTGATCGTCCCGATGGCCATCAAGGGCCGGGTGGTCGCCTATCTGGTCGGCGACGTGCCGGATTCTGCGGTGTCCCGCGACAGCCTCGAAGATCTCGCGACGGCGGTGAAGAAGGCCGGTGTCGCGCTCGAGATCCTGGTGATGAAGAAGAAGTTTCTGAATCCGTCTTCGCAGTGAAATTCTCCCGTCGCCGCGGCACAACGCAACCCGATCACGGCCTCAGGCTCCACTCGTAATTTTTTTCACAATCGTCTCCGCGGCGGCGTATAATGACCGCCGGACGGTCGGCTGCATGCGGACCGGGGGGAGGTGTCAATGGGTGCGACAGGAACCAACATCGAGACATTCGTCGAGTTGATTCGACGAGCGTCGACCGAGCTGCCGGCCGATGTCGCCGAGGCCCTCGAGGAGGGCCGGAAAGCCGAGGAGGATGGCGGTCTCGCCGGCATCGCCCTCAACACGATCATGGAAAACGTCGCGCTCGCACGCGACATCTCGGCGCCCATCTGTCAGGACACCGGCACGCCGGTGGTGTGGATCCACCACCCGGTCGGGGTCAGCACCCGGGCGCTCAAGGCCGAGTTCGAAAGCGCCGTGCGTGAAGCCACCAAACGCAAGTTCCTGCGTCCCAACGCGGTCAACACGTTGACCGGTTCGAACACCGGCGACGGCGCCGGGCGCGGGATCCCCTTCGTCCACTTCGAGGAGTGGGACGAACCGAGGATCGAGGTCCGCATGATCCTCAAGGGCGGCGGCAGCGAGAACGTCGGCACCCAGTACAAGCTGCCCGACACCAAGCTCGGCGCCGGACGCGACCTCGAGGGGGTCCGCCGGGCAGTGCTCGATGCTGTTTTTCAGGGCCAGGGCAAGGGCTGCGCCCCGGGGGTGCTCGGAGTGTGTGTCGGCGGCGACCGGGTGTCGGCCTTCGAGCATTCCAAGCGCCAGCTGTTGCGGCCGCTCAAGGACACCAACCCGGTGCCGGAGCTGGCGGAGCTCGAAGATCGGCTGCTCCGGGAGGGCAACGAGCTCGGGGTCGGCCCGATGGGCTTCGGCGGCAAGACCACGCTGCTGGGCGTCAAGATCGGCGTGCTCGACCGTTTGCCGGCGTGCTACTTCGTCACGGTCACCTACATGTGCTGGGCGGACCGCAAGGCCGGGGTCAGCATCGACGAGAGGGGAGAGGTGACATGGCTGAGCTGAAGCTTCCCGTCAGCGAGGAAATGGTCCGCAACCTCAAGGTCGGCGATTTCGTCGAGCTCACGGGCCGCATGATCACCGGTCGCGATGCCGCCCACACCTGGTTGATGAAGGATTTCCGCGAGGATGTGGCGCCCTTCATGAAGGACTCGGTCATCTACCACTGCGGCCCCGTCGTGGCCACCAACGATGACGGTTCGTACGACTTCGTGGCCGCCGGCCCGACCACCTCGATCCGCGAGGAGCCCTACCAGGCCGACGTCATCGGCCGTTACGGGCTGCGCGGCGTCATCGGCAAGGGCGGGATGGGTGCGAAGACCCTGGCCGGGCTCGCCGAGCACGGCGCCGTCTACCTGCACGCAGTGGGCGGAGCCGCCCAGGTGCTGGCGCGCGCCATACCGCGGGTCGAGCGGGTTTTCATGCTCGAGGAGTTCGGTGTGCCCGAGGCCCTGTGGGTCATCGAGGTCGAACGATTCCCGGTCATGGTTACTATGGACTCTCATGGTGGCTCATTGCACGACCAGGTCGAGGAGCACTCTCAAGGCCAAGCTCAGGGAGTTGCTCGGTTTTTCCGTCTAGGGGTCACGGAGCGACCCGCTTCCGATCCACGGGCCGGGAGACCGGCTACAGCCTCGTCGAAGCCCTCGCCGCTTTGACCATCTTCGGGCTGGCGATCCTGGTTGCCGCCGGTTTTCTCGACGCCCAGATGAGCGCCGCGCGCAGACTGGAGGCGCGGGCCGACCTGGTGCGGGCCGCCGAGATCCTGCTCGAGAGCGTGCGCGGCGGGGTGCTGCCCCTGGAGACCGCCGACGTCGACTTCGGTGAGGAGTTTCAGCCGCTGTCCCACATCACCGTGACGACCAGCGTGGAGGTCGCCGAACGCAGCGACCTGCCGGGTCTGTATCAGGTTCGGGTGGTGGCTCGAGCCATGGTGCGCGGCCAGGAGATGGTGGTGTCCATCACCACCCAGGTGTGGCGGCCATGACCTCCCGGCAGGGGACCACCCTGGTCGAGCTGCTGGTCGTGCTCGCCCTTGTCAGCATCATGGTGGTCGCGGGGGCTCAGCTCATCACCCACTCGATCGGTCTCCTGGGGGCGACCGGCCAGGCGGTTCGCAATCCGATCATGGTGCATGTGAACGAGCGCATCCGCCGCGACGTCCAGGAGGCGGCGGGGCTGGGCGTGGTCGAGTTGATCTGGAGCGAGGAACCGCTCGAGATCCGCACCCGCACCGGCTCGACCGTCCGCTACTCGGTGATCGACGGCAATCTGGTGCGCGAGGAATTCGCGCCGACCGGCCCTTCGCCCGAAGGACGGGTTCTCCTGCGCGGTGTGACCTCGTGGTGGTGGCGATCCACCGCCCCGGCGGTGATCGACATCAACATCGGCCACCTGGTCCACCCGCCGCCCGAGAGCATCTCGTCGCGGGTCGTCGGATACGAACAGGAGCGCCGCATCGAAAACCTCCGCTTCGCGATGCGCGGCGGCTGGGGAGGACAACGGTGGTAGCCAGTACGAAGATCGGAACGCGGCGTCGCCCTCGTCTTCGCCCTCGCCGCCTTGACCCTGGTCGGGCTGACGATCGCTGCGGTCGCGGCCGAGATCGCGTCGCGCGGCGCCGGGGTGGTGCTCGAGGAACGCTCGATTCGCACCACCGCCCTCTCGGACTGGGCGATGGCAGAGACCCTGGCCGAGCTCGCCGAAAGGGGTCACTCCTTTCGCGGCATCACCGAGCGCCCGGTCGCCGGCGGCACCATCGCCAGCACCGTGCGACTGCTGGGGGAGTGGGAGGTCGAGGTTGTCGCAACCGGCGTGCGCGGCGACTGGCGCTCGACCATCACCGCCCGGGTCTCCCTCCTCACCGGCCCCCGCGTCACCTGGTGGCAGCGGACCCAGGGAGCGGTAGACGTTGGAACGTTGGAACGTTAGCCAGTCCTTTCAGGTTCCTGGCAATCATAGCGATTCTGAAGGTGGGCCAAGGCCCACCCTACGGACCCACCTATCGAGCGGACCCGTCGGGTGGGCTTCAGCCCACCTTCAAAGCTGAAAAACCCATCTCACATGCTTTCGGATGAGCCGAACGTTCAACGTTTGAACGTTCGCACCCACGCTACCATTCAGGGCCTTACCGTTCGGTTCATCCGGGAAGACGTGCTATCGCAGGATTGCGGGACGAGAGCTCCGAAGGAGCGACAGGTTGTAGCCCGGGGCGTGAGCCCCGGGTTTCCCGGCATGAAATAGGATCAAGCCGCGGAGCGGCGACAGATGTACAGCCTCGACGAGGGAAATCCCCATTGCGGTCGAGATCTGTCGCCGCTCCGCGGCTTGATTCTATGGAGGGCGCAAAATCCCGGGGCTCACGCCCCGGGCTAGTCTCTGTCGCCGCTCCGCGGCTCACGTCAGAATCTGATGGTCGTGTTCGCCCTCGATCGACGTCCTAGACTTTCCCTCACTCCACGAAATCCCGGATGAGCCTAACTTTCAAACGTTGGTGCGTTGGAGCATCCGGTTGCGCGGATCGCGTGTTTCGCCGACCGAGGAGACGCGAATTGCCGCCTGTTCGCCGACCGGGCAGCGGTTTTCGCAGAGGCCGCAGCCGGTGCACAGTTCCGGTTCGACGGACGGCCGCTGGAGGGTGATCTTTCGTCCCGCGCGGTTGGTGATCTCGACCGTCTCGAGCCACACCGCCTTGGGCGAAGTCGGGCACATCTCCTCACAGACGATGCAGGGGGTTTCCATGCCCCACGGAAGGCAGCGGCCGCGGTCGACGAAGGCGGTGCCGATGGTGATCTCGGCGGGGCCGCCGATCGCCTGTTTGGCGTTGGGGTCGAGGGTGGCGATCGCCTCGGTCGGGCAGACCTCACCGCAGCGGATGCACGACGGTTCGCACCATCCGCGACGCATGTCGAGAACCGGTGTAAAGAGACCTTCGACTCCGGTCTTTCCGAGATCCGCCCGGATGACACCGGTGGGGCACGAGGCCGAGCAGGCGCCGCACGTGATGCAGCGTGCGAGGAACGACTCTTCGTCCAACGCTCCAGGAGGGCGGATGGCGTCGTGAGTGCTTCCGTCCATACCGCCGCCGGCCGCCCGCAAGACCGGCGCTAAGGCCGCCGAACCGGCCACGGTCAGGAGGAAGCGTCGCCGGCCGACATCGAGGGGTGGCATCGAAAGGGTTGCGGCCGGCGCGGCGAGTCCGTAGTGCAGACTCTCCTCGGCGCATGTCCCGAGACAGTTCAGACACACGTGGCACTCGCTCACCCGGTGCTTTTCCAGGGGCTCGTCGGCGCCCTGGCAGGCGAAGACGCACAGCGTGCAGCCGGTACAGGAGCCGGTCTCGTCACGGCGAATGCGGAAGGGCGCCAGACGGGCGAATACACCCATCAAAGCGCCCAGAGGGCAGACCGCGCGGCAGAAGAATCGGGGAATCATCGCCGACAGGAGCAGGATCGCCGCCAGCAGCCCGAAGCTCACCCAACCTCCCGGCGACAGCCCGCCGTGCCACAGTGGTCGGATTCCGGCGGCAAAGGCGCGGTGAAGCAGTGGGATGGGATCAAGCCAGCCGATGTGGTTTGCGCCGAGGGCGGCCCACACCAGAAAGACAGTGAGAATGATGTATTTGACGTTAAACCACTTATGGTAGCGGTTGATCTTGTAACGTTTGCGGCGCTCGGGACCTCCGATCCAGGAAACCAGTTGTTGCAGTGTTCCCAACGGGCAGATCCAACCGCAGAAGAACCGCCCGAATACCGCTGTCAGACCCAGCACCACCAGACCCAACCACGTCCATCCGACGATGGTCCAGTCCGACAGCGCGGTGCCGATCGCCGTCAGGGGGTCGAGGGCGAGCAGGATCGAGGCCACAGCCGCCGGAACCCGCGGCTCCGCGAGTCCCCAGAAGAGGGCGAGGAAGGCAAGCAGAAAAAGCCCTTGAGTGGCGACCCGAAGGTGGCGGGCGCGGGGGCGGATCATGGCGTCGCCTCGGATCGAGAGGAAATTTCGGATTTCGAATTTCGGATTTCGAATTTTCGGAAGGACCTGTAGACGGGTCGTTCACGGCCCGCGACCACTGTCGCGTGTGCGAGGCGGGCCGTTAACGACCCGCCAACGGTCTTCAGAAAGTCCTCGCTCGATTCCTGAACGCGGGATCCCTCACTCAGGTGGATTGTGGGCGGAAAATTCCGAAATCCGAAATTCGAAATCCGAAATCATTTCAGCTTCCCACCTCCACCGCTTTCCAATCGGCCGTGCCGAGGCCGAGCCGTTCGGCGATGGCGATGTGGGGCAGGTCCTGCGGCGTCAGACCGAGCAGTGAGGCGCCCCAGGCGTCGGCAGCCACCGGGTCGGTGGCGACGGCGATGCGGTCATCGGGCCGCACCAGTGCCAGTGAGCCGCCGGTGGGCCCGCCGCCGGTGAGGACGCGGGTGGCGTCGATCACCGTCAGGGTGGGGCGAAACGCGGCGCCGAGCTCGGCACAGACCTGGGCGATGCGCTGGTGGAGGTTCGATCGATTCCCGACAACCGCGCCGAACCAGTTCTTCATCCCGAGCGTGGCGCGGGACAGGGAGTGGTGTTTCACCACCGGGACGTTGATGACCCGATCGGCCGACGCGATGGGAGCGAGCACGTCCCACGGGCCGAGCACGGTGCCGCCGAGATCCATCCTCACGGTGTCGGCGCTGCGCTGGTGGGCGACCGCGGCCCCGGCTCCCCGGGACGCGGCGTCGATCCCGGAACGCACGAACGAGCGCCCGGGATCGTGGCACGAGTTGTCGACCACAATCACCGACGAGGCCCCCGCTGCGAGGCAGAGGCGGGCCAGTTCCGCGATCAGGTCAGGGTTGGTGTTGGCGGCCTGTTCAGCAGTCCGGTCCCACGCGCAGTTGGGCTTGATGGCGACCCGTTCTCCGGGTTTGACGAAGGCCTCGATCCCGCCCATCGAGGCCAGTGCCGCGCGCACGTTCTCGACCGGCCCCCGACCCTCAGCCGCGGCCAGTCGTCCCGCCGTGTCGGGTTGCGCCCGCCAGTCCTTCGGATGGGGGAGGGACTCCGCAACGGGCGCCCGGTGGCGGCCGGGGCGACCTGCGAAACCGAGGCCCAGGCCTGCCAGCGCGACGCCGGCGACCGCGGGAGGTCCCCACTGTCGGAGGAGGTCGCGCCGGCCGATGGCGCGGTAGTCGTCGATGATCGGGAGATCTTTCTTTTCTGCCATGACATCCTCGCGCGCTCCAGTGTATCGCGCCCCGTCCAGCATCCAGCATCGAGCATCGAGCATCGAGCAACGAGCAACGAGCATCGAGATACCTGTACAATATGCCGCACCGAAATCTCTGTGGAGAAACGGAGCGGACACAATGAGCAAGACACTGATCGGTTGCGGTGTGGCGGTCGTGGGTTTGATCCTTCTGCTGGCCCTGATGGTCGGCGGCATCTACAACAATCTCGTCGGTCTGGAAGAGGGCGTGGACGCGGCGTGGGGGCAGGTGGAGAACGTCTACCAGCGGCGCGCCGACCTGATCCCGAATCTGGTGGCCACGGTCAAGGGCGCCGCCGATTTCGAATCCGAGACCCTGCAGAACGTCATCGAGGCCCGCTCGAAGATCGGCCAGATGAATATCGAAGGGGCCCCGACCCCGGAGCAGATGGCGTCGTTCCAGGCCAATCAGGATGCGCTGTCTTCGGCCCTGTCGCGCCTGCTGGTTGTCGTCGAACGCTACCCCGAGCTGAAGGCGGTCGACGCGTTTCGCGATCTCCAGGTACAGCTGGAGGGCACCGAGAATCGGATTGCAGTCGAACGCAACCGCTACAACGAGGCCGCCCGGGCGTTCAACACGGCCCGCCGGCAGTTTCCTGCGGTCATGATCGCCAATATGCTCGGCTTCGCCGACAAGGGCTACTTCGAGTCGAAACCGGGCGCCGACGAACCACCGGTGGTCGAGTTCTGATCGCCGACCCGAGGTCAAACGACAACGATGAGGATCGAAAGGCTCTTCTCCGAAGACGATCTGGCGGCGATCAAGGAAGCCACGACGACCGCCGAGCTCCGGACCGGCGGCGAAATCGTGCCCTACATCGTCGAACGGGTGGTCGAGCGAGATGAAGCGAGGTGGCGCGGCGCCACCCTCGGAGCACTTGCGGCCGCGCTGGTCGCCGGAGTCGTGCACCTCCTCGGTCCCTTCTGGGGCGGTTTCGGGGTGTGGTGGATCACTCTGCCCGCGGTGGCCGGCGCCGGACTCGGGTTTCTGATTGGCGGCATCGACGCCGTGGGCCGCAGGCTGATTCCGGAGGATCATCTGGAGCGGGCCGTGACCATGAGAGCGGAGGCCGCCTTTGTCGAAGAGGAGGTCTTCGACACCCGGGATCGAACCGGGATTCTGGTCTTTCTGTCGCTCTTCGAACACCGAGCGGTGATTCTCGCCGACGCCGGTATCAACCGGTCGGTGCCGAAAGACACGTGGAAAGCCGTGGTCGACGAGCTGGTCGCCGGCATCCGGGCCGGCCGCGCGGCCGAGGCGATGCGGCAGGCGGTCACCCGTTGCGGCGAGATCCTGGCCGAACACGAGGTCGCGCTGCGGCCGAACGACACTGATGAACTGCCCGATGCGCCACGCCTTCGAGAGCGTTGAGATGGGCAACGGGTCAGTCCGCCGCTTGAATCCCAGCGCCGTCCTTCTGGCGATCTCTGCAATGGTGGCCACTGCGGGCGCGCTCGAGGTGCCCTATCTTTCCGGTAGGGTCAACGACCAGGCGGCGATGCTCGATGACGCCTTTGAAGGGCAACTCGAAGAACGGCTGCGGGTGCTCGAGGAGGAAACGGGCGCCCAGGTGGCGGTGCTGACGATTTCCAGCCTCGAGGGTGATCCCATCGAGGATTTTTCGATTCGGGTCGTCGAGACCTGGAAACTGGGACGCGAGGGCGTCGACGACGGAGTTCTGGTTCTCGTTGCCAGAGATGATCGCAGGATGCGGATTGAGGTCGGCTACGGCCTCGAGGGCGCCCTCACCGACGCGCAGGCCGGAAGGATCATCGACGGGCTCATGACGCCGAGGTTTCGCGAGGGCGATTTCGCAGGTGGGGTGGGAGCGGCGGTCGACGCGATTTCGGCGGCGGTTCGGGGCGAGGCCCTCGAACTGCCCGAGCCCGGTAGCGACCGGGTGATGCCCGACTTTGCGACGTTTGCGGTCTTTTTCATCTTCGGTCTGCCGTTCATCAATGCGGCGCTGTCGTCGCGAGGCGCGGCGGGGTGGGTCCTTTACCTCTTTCTGGCGCCCTTCTTTCTCGCGGTCCCGGCGGCGATGTTCGGCGTGCGGGTCGGAGTGATCGCGGTTCTCGCGTGGCTGATCGGCTTTCCGCTGCTCCGCCTGATCTGGCCGAAGGCCTCCACCCGCAAGACCGGGAGCAGGGGTGGCGGCGGCTTCTGGGGACCCTTCGTCGGAGGCGGCGGCGGTGGTGGATTTTCAGGAGGCGGGTTCTCGGGCGGAGGGGGCAGCTTCGGAGGCGGCGGCGCCAGCGGCGGCTGGTAAAAAAACGAGGAGACCTGAGGCCTCCTCGCCGACGCTCGACTCTTCGGGCAGTCCCGTTAGTGGTCGCCGTTCTCTTTCTTCTGCAGTTCTTTGCCCTTCTTTTCGACCGCCTCGCCGGCCTCTTTGACGGCCTTGCCGGCAGCTTCGGTGGCCTCGCCGGCGGCCTTCTTGCCGTCGTCGACCATTTTCCCAGCCGCCTCGGCGCCCTCCTCGACGGCCTCCTCGACGGCTTCCTTGCCGGCGTCTAACATGTCGCCTGCGGCCTCGGCGCCGTCGTCGATGGCCTGGTCAACGGCCTCGGCAGCCTGCTGCGCCGTATCGCCGGCGTATTCGGACACCTCGGCCGCCGTCTCCTTGGCGCTGTCGGCTGTCTCCTGGCAGGCCGTGGTTGCAAGAACCACCAGCACCACCGCAGCCACGATCGCGAAACTCGTCCATCCCTTTTTCATGTTTCTCCTCCTCGTTGTTTGGAACCTGCATTCGTACGAGCGCAGGCGTCGATTAGTGGCCCGTCGAACACAAATTGTGGTGAGAGACCGCCACGCATGGTCTCACAACCGCAGCGCAGATACGAGGTCATGAATGATGCCCTCGACTGTTCTGTGATTCTTCCCGCGGGATTTGCAGGCCGGTCGTGTGGTACGATCCGGCCCGTACCCTCAGTCATAGCGGAGACAGCAGAGATCCGTCTCCCCATGTTCAACGCGGTTGCGTGCAACCACTGTCAAAAAAGGAGTCTGAAATGTCAGTCGCAAAAGTCACGGAAATCAGTTCGTCGTCGAAGACCAGTTTCGAAGATGCCATCCAGAAGGGCGTGGAGCGGGCCGACAAGACCCTCGACAAGGTCAAGGGCGCATGGATCAACGAGATGAAGGTCGAGGTCGAGGACGGCAAGGTGAGCGCGTACCGGGTGAACATGAAAGTCACCTTCGTCCTCAAGGGTTGAGGTGAACATGGATTCTTCAGACCTTCTCGGCTCCCTGATGGGACAGCTCGGCGGCGGTGGGATCGAAGAGATCGGCCGTTCGGTCGGTCTCGACAGCGGTGACGTGTCCAAGGTGCTCGCAGGTGCGATGCCGGCAATATTGTCGGGCTTG
Organism: Candidatus Sulfomarinibacteraceae bacterium; assembly: GCA_963714895.1. Taxonomy (GTDB): domain Bacteria; phylum Acidobacteriota; class Thermoanaerobaculia; order Thermoanaerobaculales; family Sulfomarinibacteraceae; genus Sulfomarinibacter. Next base: position 72,389 of record CAVQQC010000023.1, on the reverse strand, counting down.
ACCCGCAACACCTCGTCGGGTTCCGGTGCCGCCGGTCTCCTGGGCGCGCTCGACAGAGATCACGACGGCAGCATTCTCGATGACGTGATGGGCTACCTTGGCGGCGGCGGAGATCTCGGCGCCGGCGCAGGCATCCTGGGTCACGTTCTGGGCGGCCGCCAGGCCAACGTCGAACAGGCCATCAGCAAATCGAGCGGAGTCGACATGGCTTCGGTAGGAAAGATCCTGGCCATGGTCGCGCCGCTGTTGATGGGTGCGCTCGGCAAAGCGAAGCGCCAACAGGGCCTGGACGCTTCAGGGCTCGCTGCGGCCCTCGGACAACAGGAGCGGAAAGCGCGTGAGGTTTCGCCATCGGCCGTCGATATGTTCTCCCGTCTTCTCGACAGCGACGGAGACGGCGACCCCATGGACGACATCGTCAAGATGGGATCCGGGCTGCTCGGCGGTCTTTTTAAGTCTTGACCCTCGTCAACCGTTCGGGGCGAGATCGTTGATTTCGGGCCCCTCGATTTCGGTCGGATTGCCTTTCGACAGATCGAGGCGGCCCGTTTTCTCGATCTTGATCTTCTTGGTGCCGAACGAGCCCTGGGTGAAGAGGGATCCCTGGATGCCGTAGGTCACCTCTTTTTCCTGGAGGATGCCCTGCACGCGCAGCAGCGCCGAAGCGTTGTTGATGTGGAATACCGCGTCGATGACGGCCGAGTCGAGACGTTCCACCGTGAAGGTCTCGGAGGCGGTGCCGGTCCCCACCTTCTTGTCGTCCAGAATCAGTTTGAACGAGCCGCCCTCGATGGTGAACGCTTCGGGGTTGGGATTGGTGACCCGGAGCTTGGCAACCAGGGTGGTTTCGAAGACCGTGACCTCGGTGATTTTCAGGTTCGAGAGGGTGACCTGGAGGGGCTCGACGGCTGACATCGACGAGCAGCCGATCGAGAGCACCAGAATCACGCACGCAGCGAGAGGCCTGGCGCCTGGGAAGGGGAGGCGGCGGCGCAGGTCTTCTGTTTGCAGTGGATGTCGGCTCGAGGTCGGTTCCGGCGCGGGTGCAGGAAGTGTTCTTTTCATCATGTGCCTCTTCTCCAGTTGAATGTCGGGTCGAGTATAGGCGAGTCTGCGCTGCGTGGTGATCTGCTAGGATCTTTTCCTACCAATATCAAGGGGGCAGGGTATGGCGGCAAAGTTCGAAGTGTTCAAGGGCACGGCAGGCGACTTCAGGTTCCGTTTGAAGGCGGCCAACGGCAAGGTGATCTGTCAGGGCCAGGGATACAAGACCAAGGACGCCTGTCTCAAGGGCATCGAGTCGATCAAGACGAACGCCGCCGGCGCGTCGGTAGTCGAAACCAACGCCTGAGCGGCGAGGCTGATGTGGTGCGCGCCGAAACACCGTGCTCGCACCTTACAGCAGGCTGGCGATTCGTCGATCTCCAGCGGAAAACCTCGTGGGGATCGGGAATCTCGGGTTGCCATCGTGGGTTGAGTATGAGAGCGGGTCGGAGGATATCGGGCAGAACCATGAGAATGAGACAAGTCGTCCTGTCGTGCGGGGCAGTTGCCGCGGCCTTGGTCTGTCCTTGCGCGGGGGTCGACGCACAGCTCGTGGAACAGGTCCCGACGGCCCTCGAGGATGTCGGCATCACCGAGCACCTCGAGGCCTCCTTGCCTCTCGATCTCGAGTTCCGCGACGAGAACGGCCGACCGGTGACTCTCCGGAGATATTTCGACGGGGACCGACCGGTGATCCTGACCCTCAACTATTACAAGTGCCCGATGTTGTGCGGCCTGATGTTGAACGGTCTGGTCGACGGTCTCGAATCGATGGAGTGGTCGCCGGGCGACGAGTTCGAGATCGTCACCATCAGCATCAACCCGTTGGAGACCCCCGAGCTCGCGACCGCGAAGAAGCAGAACTACCTGAAGCGACTCGATCGGCCGGCGGTTGCCGAGGGCTGGCACTTTCTCACCGGGCGGGAGCTCGAGATCAAACGGCTGGCCGAGACGGTGGGATTCGGATACTCCTACGACCCCGAGACCCAGGAGTACGCCCACGCGGCGGCCATCATGGTGTGCACGCCAGACGGGCGGGTGGCGCGATACCTCTACGGCATCGAGTACCCGGCCAAGCGGCTCAAGTTCGCTCTGCTCGAGGCCGCCGAAGGAACTGTCGGTTCGACGCTTGACCAACTGATCCTCTACTGCTATCACTACGATCCGACAAATCGCCGTTACTCGCCGGTGGCAATGAACATCATGCGACTCGGGGGAGGGGCCACCGCGCTCGTGTTGGGGATCTCGCTGGGGATCTTCTGGATTCGCGAGTGGCGGCGCAAAAAGAAGACGGACGTTAAGGGACAGGCTGCATGACGGCATCTCATTTGATTCGGAATTTCGGAGCACTGTTGGCCGCGGCGCCCGACCCCGAGGACGGCTCGTTCTGGATGCCGCCTCAGGTGTCGACGGTTGCGAGCAGCGTGGACTGGCTCTTCAACCTCATCCTCGCCATTTCGGTCTTCTTCTTCGCCTTGATCGTCGTGGTGATGGTGGTGTTCGTGCTCAAGTACCGGCGCAGGGCGGGGGAGAGTGCGGAAGAATCCCCCAGCCACAACCTGCCGTTGGAGCTCACGTGGACCGGGATCCCGGTGGCAATCGTGATCGTCATCTTCTTCTTCGGTTTCAAGGGCTATCTCGACATGGCGACGCCGCCGGCCAACGCCTACGAGATCATGGTCGAGGGCCAGAAGTGGAACTGGAGCTTCACCTATCCCAACGGCTATGTCGACGCCAACCTCCATGTGCCGGTGGACCGCCCGATACAGCTGGTCATGTCCTCGGCGGACGTGATCCACAGCCTCTATGTGCCCGTCTTCCGGATCAAACAGGACGTGGTCCCCGGACGCTATTCGAAGGTCTGGTTCGAGGCCACCGAACCCGGAGAGTACGACCTCTTCTGCGCCGAGTACTGCGGCACCAGCCACTCCGACATGCTGGCCCACGTCGTCGTCCACCCACCGGGAGGGTTCGAAGCGTGGCTCGAGCAGGCATCGAACTTCCTCGAAACCATGAGCCCGGTCGATGCCGGACGCAAGCTCTTCCAGGTCCGCGGCTGTATGCAGTGCCACACCATGGATGGTTCCGCCAAGACCGGCCCGACTCTCCTCGGAGTGTTTGGACGCCAGGAGAACATGGCCGACGGCAGCAGCATCACGGTTGACGAAAACTATATTCGCGAGTCGATCCTCGAACCCAACGCCCGCGTCGTGGCCGGTTTCGAACCGGTGATGCCGACCTATCAGGGCCGGCTCAAGGATGCGGAGATCCTGGCGATCATCGAGTACTTGAAGGCCCCCGAGGGGGCCGCGCAGGAGGACAACAGCTGATGGCTGAAGCGATCGAACGATCGGCAGGCGCGCGGTCCGCCGACCACGCTCCGGATGCCGACAACTACCTCACGCACGGTAAGGGCGTCCTCTCGTGGCTCTTCACCCTCGACCACAAGCGCATCGGCGTCATGTATCTGGTGGCGATCCTGGCGTCCTTCTTCCTCGGCGGGGTCTTCGCACTGGTCCTTCGCACCGAGTTGTGGACGCCCGGGCAGACCATCATCACGGCCGACACCTACAACAAGATGTTCACCCTCCACGGTGCGGTGATGATCTTCCTCTTCATCATCCCCGGCATCCCCGCGACCCTCGGCAACTTCGTGCTGCCCCTGATGCTGGGCGCCAAGGATGTGGCGCTGCCGCGGCTCAACCTGGCGAGCTTCTGGCTGTGGCTCACCGGCGCCACCGTCGCCGTGGCTTCGATCGTCATCGGCGCGGTGGACACCGGCTGGACCTTCTACACGCCGTACTCGACCACCACGACCACTGCCGTGACGGCGATGACGCTGGGAGCGTTCATCCTCGGCTTCTCGTCGATCTTCACCGGGCTCAACTTCATCGTCACCATCCACAAGATGCGGCCCGAAGGCATGACCTGGTTCCGGATGCCGCTCTTCCTCTGGGGGATCTACTCGACGGCGATCATCCAGGTTCTGGCGACGCCGGTGCTCGGGATCACGCTGCTGCTTCTGGTCGCCGAGCGGACCCTCGGGGTCGGGATCTTCGATCCCGCTCTCGGCGGCGACCCGGTGCTCTACCAGCACTTCTTCTGGTTCTACTCGCACCCGGCGGTCTACATCATGATCCTGCCGGCGATGGCCATCATGAGCGAGTTGATCTCGACCTTCTCGGGCAAGCACATCTTCGGCTACCGCTTCATCGCCTGGTCGTCGATCGCGATCGCCCTGCTCAGCTTCCTGGTGTGGGGCCACCACATGTTCACCAGCGGCCAGTCGGGTCTGACCAACATGATCTTCTCGGCCCTGACCTTTTCGGTGGCGATCCCGTCGGCGGTCAAGGTCTTCAACTGGTTGGCCACCATGTACAAGGGCTCGATCCGGCTCGCGGCGCCGATGCTGTACGCCCTGTCCTTTCTCTTCTTGTTCGCAATCGGCGGTCTGACCGGCCTCTTCCTCGGGTCGCTCTCCACCGACATCCACCTCCACGACACCTATTTCGTGGTCGCTCACTTCCACTACGTGATGTTCGGCGGCACGGTGATCGCGTTCCTCGGCGGCATCCACTACTGGTGGCCGAAGATGTTCGGCCGCATGTACTCCGAGCGGTGGGCGCAGGTGTCGGCCCTGCTCGTCTTCGTCGGTTTCAATCTCACGTTCTTCACGCAGTTCGTCATGGGCAGCCACGGCATGCCTCGGCGCTATTACAACTACCTCGAGCGGTTCACGGCGTACCACCAGGCATCGACGGTCGGCTCATTCATCCTCGCCGTGGGCTTTTTGATCATGGCGGGCTACCTCCTGCACTCGCTTGTCGCCGGAGAAAAGGCGCCGGCGAACCCGTGGGGCGCCGCCACCCTCGAGTGGGAGACCACCTCTCCACCCGCGTACTACAATTTCGCCCACGAGATGCGCGCAGGTGACCCCTACGACCTCGACGCCATGCGTTGGGACCCCGCGACCGAAAGTTACGTGCGCAAGGACCCGGGTTCGGTGCTGGCGTCGAGCGGCGAGGTCGGCTGATGGCGGGCCACGCGACGACACCACAGGATGGGCTGCGGGTCGACCACCACTTTGAAAACGCCGACCAGCAGTACCAGTCGGCCAAGCTCGGAATGTGGGTCTTCCTCGCCACCGAGATCCTGTTCTTCGGTGGTCTGTTCGTCGCCTACACCGTCTACCGGGCCAACCACCCCGAGGTCTTCATCTTCGGCCACCACTTTCTCGACAAGAACCTCGGGGCTCTCAACACCGTCATTCTGATCTGCAGCTCATTGACCGCCGCGTGGGCGGTGCGGGCGGCGCAGCTCAAACAGATCGCCCTGCTCAAATTGATGCTGGTTCTGACCATGCTCTGCGCATTCGGTTTCATGGGCATCAAAGCGGTGGAATACAACGCGAAGTGGAAACACGGTTTGTTGTGGGCCGGCAGCTACGACCCGCACCTCGATCACGACGAGCCGATAACCGAAACCACCACCGAAGAGGAACTCCACGTTCCGGGAGCGGAAGTCGAAGCGGAGGTGGTGTCGGAGGCGCAACGGGTGGGAGGCGCCGACCTCGTGGAGAGCGAGGTGGTCTCCGAGAGCGTCGTCGTCGGTGCTCCGGCCGACCGCTCGAACATCGCGCCCGCGCCCGAGGGCCCGGCCGGTATTGCGGGATCCGGCGAGGGGGCGGTGGACGAGCACGCGGTCGACATCGAACCGGCCAACGCGCAGACGTTTTTTTCGATCTACTTTCTGATGACGGGTCTGCACGGGATCCACGTGTTGGGCGGGATCGGCGCCTTTCTGTGGCTCCTGTGGTGCGCCCATCGCGGCGATTTCGCAACCGGCCACTTCACCCGCGTCGACATGGTGGCGCTCTACTGGCACGTGGTGGACCTGATCTGGATCTACCTCTTCCTGCTGCTGTACCTCGTCGAATAGGGATTGGGCATGAGTGATCACGAAAACGCCTTTGTGCACATCGCGTCGGTGAAGTTGCTGGTGGGGGTATGGATCGCCCTCATGTTCGGCACCTGGCTCACCGTATCGGCATCGAACATCGACCTGGGCCCGCTCAACATCTGGATCGGTCTCGGTATCGCCACCGCCAAGGCGACCTTGGTGGCGCTCTACTACATGCACCTGCGGTGGGACAAACCGTTTAACGCGTTTGTCTTTCTGGCGGCGTTCTTCTTCCTCTTTCTCTTCATCGGATTCGCCATGATGGACACCGGCCAGTACCAGGTCGACCTGATCCCGGGCTACTCGCCGGGGATGGGTGGCTGAGAACACGCTCATGCCTGACAACGAAAAGGCGACAACGAAGGCCCTCGGGGCGGAGGGCGTCGGCAGGTTGGGAACGTGGCTTCTCATCGCGTCGCTCGGTATGCTGTTCGGTGCGGCGCTGGTGGGCTATCTGGTGATCCGGCTGCGGGCGCCGGAGTGGCCGCCGCCGGGGTCTCCGTCGCTGCCGGGGGGCGTGTGGATCAGCACCACGCTACTGGCGGCTCTCAGCGCGGTCCTGATTCTGGCAGAGCGCGCCATTCGCGGAGGACGGATCGGGAACCTCTCGCGAATGCTGATCGTGTCGGACCTTCTGGCGGTAGCATTCCTTGCTTCCCAGGTGGGCTGCTGGATGCGGATGGCGACCGAAAATGTCTTTCCGCAGCAGAATCTCCTGGTGTGGGGCTTCTACACCCTGACGTTTCTCCACGCCGTGCACGTTGTCGCCGGACTCGTGCCCCTGATCCTGGTGACCGTTCGCGCCCGCCGCGGGCGCTACACGGCCGCCGACCACGACGGAGTCCACCTCGTGGCCATGTACTGGCACTTCCTCTTCGTGACGTGGGTGGCGATTCTCGGAGTGTTGAGTTTTTAGTTTTCAGCTTTGAGTTTCCAGCTCACCCATCGACCGTCTGCCCCGGAACAACAACTCAAAACTAAAAACTCAAAACTAAAAACTCTCAAAGGCGAGGCCGAGCTCTTCGGCGTTGACGATGCTCGGTGCGGCTCTCGGTGCCTTGCCGTCGACGAATTCCAGGACTCGGCCGGGATCGTTCGATACCGGCCACCCCCGCAGGATGGCCGGCGACGTTTGCTGCCGCGAGGATGGCCATTCCCTGCCGGGCCCACCGGGTTGCCGATGCGATGTGCGGCACGATGACCACGTTCTTCAACTTTTTCAGACCGGGCTGCATCGCCGGCTCGTTTTCGAACACGTCCAGCCCGGCCCTGAACCCAGGGTTCTGGCGGCAGTGCGCGACCAGGGCCGCTTCGTCGATCACGGGCCCGCGAGAGGCGTTGATCAGGATCGCGCCGGCCTTCATCAGGCGCAACTTCTCGGCGTCGATCAGGTGGTGGGTCGAATCGTCCAGCGGCGGATGCAGGCTGACGACGTCGGCCCGTTTCAGCACCTGCTTCCACAGTCCGCGCTCGCGTCACCTTTGACGGGCGCTTCGCCCTGCGATCTGGAGAAATGTCGAATAGTCGCGGATGTACTTTTCCAGCTTTCGGTTCTGATGGATGTCGTGGTAGACGCAGTCCATTTTGAACCCCTCGACCATCATTCTGGCGTAGGCGGCCCCGATGCGTCCGGCGCCGATGATGCCGACGGTCTTGCGGGCCAGCGACTCTCCTAGGAAAAGCGTGGGGAGCCACCCCTCGTAGTTGCCGCCGCGCATGTAGGCGTCGGCCTCGGGGACCCGTCTGGCCGCAGCAACAGTGAGCGCGACCGCCATCTCCGCAGTAGCTTCCGTGAGGACCCCTGGGGTATTGCCGACCGGAATGCCTCTCGCGGTCGCGGCGGCGACGTCGACGTTGTTGTAGCCCACGGCGTAGTTGCTGTAGGCCTGGCCCCCCGCCTTCTTCAAGGCCGCGAACAGCCCATCTCCCCAGGTCTCGGTCAGCTGCCCGATCGCGCCGTCGCAGCGGTTGCCGATGGCGGCCTCGATTTCGTTTGTTTTCAAAATCCGGGTCTCGGTCCCGTATTCAACTCTGGCGCCGGCCGCGGCCAGGATCTTCAGCCACCGCTCGCCCGGCAGCTCTTTCGTCACCACAACCCGCCGCTTGCCCGAGGGGTTGTAGACCTTCCATCCTGTGGCTCCCACCTTCCGGCCTCCTTGTTCTGAGAATAGATCAGCCCCGGCGCAGCGCGGCCAAGACGAGCGGGACCGCGGCGAGCTGGAGAACACCGAGCCCCAACGAAGTGGCGGTCATTCCCGCCCAGGGAACCATGAGAATCCCGATCACCAGGGCCGCCGCCGAGGCGCCCGCCTGGTCGGCCGAAAAGGCCACCCCGGCGGCCCGGCGCTGGTCCTGTGGACCGAGCCGGGTCAGACCCGGGAACGCTGCGCCGGTGAGCAGCCCGCCGGCGGCCAACAACGGCGGGATCGTCAGGAGCGGGGCGGAGAGCGCGCACCCGGCAGCGAGAACTCCCGACAACACCGAACCCGCGACCAGCACCGCCGGCACCAGCCTCTCGGGGCTTGAAATCCGCGTGACTGCGAGCGATCCGACCGCCAGCCCGGCCATGAAGACCGCGGTCAGGGCGCCGATCTCGGAGTAGACGGAGCCCCGAGTGGACTGCCACGCGGCGATCAGGAGCAGCCACCAACCCATTGAGCAGAATCCGACGACCGCCGCAGTGGCGCCGGCGGCGCGGCGGCGCAGCCCGGCGACGGCGAAAAGGAGCGCGACGACGAGACCAAACGCGGCGGCGAGAGGCCGTGCGTGCATTCCCTCGAGGGCGGCGATCGACGGCAGAAGACCCGGCAGGGCCCGCGCTTCGTGGAGACCGCCGGCGAGCAACACCGCGCGCGGATGGCGGATGGTGTTCAGTTCCGAGTCGAGGCGCAACCGTGACTGGAGATCCGAGGATCGGCTGCGGTCCACCAGCAAGGAGAGCATTTCCGGGGGCATCTCCGCGGGGTCCGATGCGGTTGCTGCCAGCCGGCGAACCAGTTCGTCAGGTTCGAGAGTGATCTCCGACTCCGGGCCGCCCGCCACCAGCAGGGTGGTCTCGCCCGCAACAGCGGAAAGCTGCTCGAACACCTCGTGGACCGTGCTCGCGAGGACCGACAACAACTTGCCGCCGGCGCCACCGAGGTAGGTGTCCGAGACACCGACCCGCATCACCAACACACCGTTCGGATGCATGTGGGCTCTGCAACCACGCAGGAACTCGAGGGTTCTGGTCCGGTTGCGGCGCAGGGTCAGGGGGTCGCCGTCGAGGAGGACGATCAGGTCCCAGTCGTCCCGCGTGGCCAGGACACGCATCGGATCGGCGGCGACTGCCTGCACGGGAGGGTCCTGGAGGGCGGCTTCCATCCCGGGTCCGTAGAGGCTGGGGAGGGCTCGCAACAGATCGGGGTCCTCCTCCACCACCGTCAGCCGATCGACCGGGTGGTCGGCCATGGCCTCGATCGACCCGTCGACCACGCAACCCAGAGCGAACACGTTGGTGGGGGCGGGGTGGAGGAGCATCACGAGGTGAGCCCGTGGCAGGACCGCCCACGGGTCGGGGTAGGAAGCCAACAGGCGTCCGTCGCCGTAGACCGACGTCGGTGGGCCGTCCGAAATCGCGATCTGCTGGTAACGGGTTTCGAGCCACGAACGGAGCGCTCCCGGACGGGCGGAAGCACTCCACTCCGCCCTGGCGAGGGCGCCGCCGGCAGGGACGGCCAATGCGATCGCTGCGACCGCCAGCGCTGCTGCGATCGGGGATCGGCGTTGCCTGGCCGCCCCCGCGGCGACGATCCCGAGCCCGCCACACGCGGCGGCGGCAGCTCCGAGGTGGATCAGGGCGAAACTGAGCAGGACGCCGCCGGTCAGCGCTCCCAGCGCCTCGAAGCCGTAGGCCCGGCCGCCACCGGCCGAACCGAGTTGGCCGGCGAGGGCCGGGAAGGCGAACCCTCCTGCGGCTGATGCCGGGACGATGGCCAGGGCCCACAACCACAGGGCGGATCCGGTGGTGACCGACTCGCCGGGCGCGGCCCCGATGATGGCTGGAGCGATCCGCAGCGCGACGACTCCCGTGCCCGCCAGCAGGAGGACCACCATCGGCAGCCACGCCGCGAGGTCGTGGGAGCCGAACCGCGCCCCGCTCCCGGCGCCCACCGCCATGCCCGCCAGCCACAGGGCCATGACCACGCCCCAGGCAACCTCGGACCCCCCCATCGCGGCCATCGCCTCGCGCACCAACAACGCCTGCGCGACGACGGTCGCAAAGCCCAGAAGCGCGACGGTAAGGCGGGGATCGCTGCGGGTTCGTGTGGAGCTCACCCGTCCATTATGACGACAACGTTGAAACGTTGAAACGTTGGGCCCATCCGGAATAACGCGAGGCCGAAAATTGAAGCGACGATTTCACAGCGTCGGCGACAGTGGCAGTTGACAGGTTCAGGGGCAGGTTTCAGCGACCGCGACCGCTACGGTTTTCAGAATCGGTTGTGAGAACGGATGCCGTTCAAAAAAAGCCGTAGGGGAGGGGTTTATCCCCTCCCTTCTCAGTGTCATCGAGCCGGGGTTCTTTTCACTGCGGGAGTTTCTGCAAGAGACTGACCGATGAGCTCTGAGCTATGGGCAGTGGGCTCTGGGCTGGTCTTCTTGCCGCAACACATGGGATGTCGCCCCACGGGTTCGCATGAACCGCAACCACAAAGACACGAAGCCACGAAGGATTTCACCAAGGTGATTTTCTTTGTGTTTTCCTTTGTGGCTTTGTGCCTTCGTGGTTGCGACGTCACTCCAGCCTCGACGACGACGGTCTACGATGTGTTGGCACTTGATCGGTCTACGATGTCATGGCACTTGTGACTTACGCCCCAGGCTACAGCCTGTCGCCCCTCTGGGGCTTGGGGTGACAATTCATATCCGCGAGCCCGCGGCGTTCACGGGTCACATTCTTCCGCCCCCGTGGTGCTCGAATCCCGGGTCCGGCGAATGGAAACTCAAAACTAAAAACTCAAAACTAAAAACTCCCCTACGCCAGTTCCTCGAGCACCGCCGCAAGGTGTTTGTAGAACTTCTGAACTGACGAGATCTGCACCTTTTCCTCGGGCGAGTGGGCGTTCTCGATCTGTGGTCCGATAGACACGACATCCATCCCGGGGACCTTTTCGATCAACAGACCGCACTCGAGACCGGCGTGGATCGCCTTGAGCTCCGGCGCATCGCCGAACAGACGCTCGTAGACGGCACAGGTCGTCTTGACGATCGGCGAGCTGGGGTTGGGCTTCCAGCCCGGGTAGGCGTCTTTCACCTTGACCTCGGCCCCGGCCTGGCGGAAGGTCGAGTCGACCTGGCGCCGCATGGCATACAGCGCCGGCATGATGGAGGACCGGTAGGAAACGGTGATCTCCGCAGAATCCTCGGCCGTATTGACGACCGCGAGGTTGTTGGAGGTCTCCACCAGACCCGGCACGTCCCTCGACATGGAGATGACTCCGTGCGGCAGGCTGTCGAGGAGGCGCAGGAGGCGGTCGCGGGCGTGGACGTTGAGCACCTGGCGTTTGGAATCGTCGTCATCGAGAGTTTCGACGGCGACCTCGAGGTCGGGGTCGGAGCCGTCGAACTCCTGCTTGAAGTCAGCCAGACACGCCTTCGCGACGGCGCCGACCTTCTCCGCCTGCTGTTTGTCGACCCGGCACACGGCGAAACACTCGCGCGGGATCGCGTTGTGCTTGGATCCACCCTGGATGGAGACCAGTTCGAGGTCGATGCCGTCAGCAATTGCGGCAAGCAGGATTCTCGTCGCCAGCTTGATCGCGTTGCCGCGGTTTTCGATGATGTTGAGGCCGGAATGTCCCCCGCGCAGCCCCTTGACGGAGATCTGCACCGGCACCGAGCTCAGCGCGCCGGTCCGTCGCGAGATCTTGAGGTTGCCGATCGAGTCAGCGCCCCCGGCGCAACCGATATAGACGGCGCCGTCCTCCTCGGTGTCAAGGTTGAGCATGATCCGGCCGCTGACGATGGACGGGTCGAGGTCCTTGGCGCCGGTGAGGCCGGTCTCTTCGTCGATCGTGCACAACAGCTCGAGCGGCCCGTGAACCACGGTGGGGTCGTCAGCCACCGCCATTCCGGCGGCAACTCCGATGCCGTTGTCGGCCCCGAGGGTGGTCCCCTTCGCTTGAACCCAGTCGCCCACGACTTCGACCTCGATGCCCTGGGTCATGAAATCGTGGTCCACATCCGAGTTTTTTTCGCACACCATGTCGAGGTGGCCCTGGAGGATGACGGTCGGGGCCTTTTCGTGGCCCGGGGTGGCGGGAACTTTGATCGTCAAACTGCCGGCTGAGTCCTGCAGGACCTCGAAGCCGCGGTCGGCTGCCCATTTCTTGACCTCCGCGACGATCTTCTCCTCGTGTTTCGAGGGCCGCGGGGTCTTGCGAATGGTGTCGAAGTGCTTCCACAGCAGTGCGGGTTCGAGGCTTTCGAGGGGACTACTCATGTTGGGACCTCCTTGGAGCTGGCGGACCAGCCCCGATATGATACCGGATCTCCCCCGTGCGCGCGGCGCAACCTCCAGTTGAGCTCGGGGTCACACCAGGGATTCGAGGATGTCGATGGCGGTCAAGGCGCCGCCGATGCGCAGCCCGTCCGCCATGATGGTCACGGCGAGTTGGCGGCCGTCCGGCGACATCACCGGCGGGGTGATCACGGCAAAGTCCCGGTCGGTGACCGCGTCGAGGCTGACGGGGAGATCCGAGATCTCGATGCCATCGGTCTGCAACAGGGCATCGCGAACATCGTCGGGGTCCACCCGATCGGAGAAGACCAGACCAAGATGTGCGAGGTGGCCGTGGAATATGCCGGAAAGGCTGTGGGTCACCGCCAGTGGTACGTTCGGTAGAAGCTGCGCCGCCTCTTCCTGGAGTTCGAAGGCGTCGACGGCGATCACGTTGAACGACCGCGCGTGGCCGTAGATCAACTCGGTCACGGGCTCGCCTTGAAGGCGGCTGGCGGTCTGGCGTGCGAGCAGTTCGACGGCCTCGCGGCCGTGGATCGAGACCGGATCGACGATCGCCAACATCCCCCCCAGGTCGCCGAAGTGCGCGAGCGCCTCCACCAGCCTCGAGGTGGCCACCAGGGCCGGGTGGGCGACGCGCACGTGTCGCGAGGTCTCGACCGCCTTGCCGACCGATGGCGTCGTGCGTTCCATGAGCGCCGGCAGGCGGGCGAGATCGATGACCGGCACGTCGGGGTTGCGGTCGAGAAAGTCGAGCAGGTGATCGTGACGCGAACCCTGAGCATCCGAGGCCACCACAATGACGTCGTACCCCTCGAGATCGCCGATCGAGTTCAGGGCTGGAACCAGCGCCGGTCCGCCGGCCAGTTCGGCGATCTGGTGTTCGTCGTCGACGGCGGTGTGGCGGAATTCGATGTCCAGGGCGAGGGGATCGAGGACATCACCGGAGTTGAGGAATTCGCGTCCGGCCAGAGTCAGAGGATCAAGGAGCAGGAGTCTGGGCGACATCGGTTGCCTCTTCTTGGTTTTCAATCGGCGCTCCGTCCTTTGAACGACGGCGTGCGCGGCGGGTGAGGACCATCACTGGAGCGGAAAGGACGTAGATCGCGGCCAGGACGGAAAGCACGTGCGGGGTCAGGGTGACCAGCGAAAAGACCAGCGCGATCAGGAACAGCGTCGGCGCCGGCCACTTTCTGCGGAGATTGACGCCCTTGAACGATTTGTAGGGGAGATTCGACACCATCAACAGCGACAGGGCAAGGACAAAGGCCGCGACCACGGGAATGAAGGCCGGGTGCGTGACCGGCGTCGGGGACATCAGGACCAGCATCGCAATCGATCCAGCTCCGGCCGGTATCGGCAGACCGACAAAATCGAGCGACTCGTGGTTATTGACATTGAACCTGGCGAGCCGGATGGAGCCCGCCACCAGAAAGAGGAAAGCAACGGCCATTCCAACCCGGTGGACCTCCGACAGGCCCCACTGGTACGAGAGCAAGGCGGGCGCCACCCCGAACGAGACGACGTCGGCCAGCGAGTCGTAGGCCTCGCCGAACGCCGTGGTGGTGCCGGTGAGCCGGGCAATCCGACCGTCGAGGACGTCGGCGAAGATCGCTACCAGGAGGAGAACGGCCGATCTCTCGAAGTGCCCTCGAGTCGACTCGATGATCGACAAAAAGCCGCAGAACATATTGGCGACCGTGAACAACGAGGGGATCACATAGTAGCCCCGGCGCATGGTTTCGCGCCGCTTTTTTCGTTTGATCCGGGGATCGCTCATGGCGACGTGCCGGCCAGCCGGGCGATCGGCGATTCGCCGGCGCGAACGGAGTCTCCAAGGGAGACCAGCACCGCGGCGTCCTCCGGCAGAAAGACGTCGACGCGCGAACCATAGCGAATCAGACCGATGCGTTCACCCCGAGTCACGGTGTCTCCGGTCGTGTGGTCGAAGACGATCCTGCGTGCGACCAACCCGGCGATCTGTTTGAGCCCGACGCGGCCGGCCGGGCCTTCCCAGATCGAGAGGTTCTGTTCGTTTTCCAGGGAGGCCTTTTCCTTGAACGCCGAGATCTTGCGCCCCGGGTTGTAGCTGTAATCGACGAGCGACCCGGCGATGGCGGCGCGGTTGACGTGGACGTTGAAAACCGACATGAAAATGCTGACCTGCCGGGGCAGCCCACGTTCGGCCAGTTCCTGAGGGGCGTCGCCGATCTTGATGACCTTGCCGTCGGCTGGGGAACACGCCACCAGCGGGTCCGCGGCGCAGGTTCGAGACGGATTGCGGAAGAAAAGCAGGGCGAAGAGCCCCACAACGATCAGGAGAGCGCCGATCCAGGGCCAACCGGCGCGCCACACGAGGGCGCCGGCAACGACGGGAACCAGGACGAAGGGCCATCCCTCCGGAGCAATCATGGAGGGGAGTGTACTACGAGCGCAGGCTCGGGAGGTCTAGGAACGCTTCAATTGCGCGATCTGGTCTTTGAGGTGAAGTTTGAGCTTCTTGAGACGTCTCTCTTCGATTTCTTCCTCGGGGGACAGCCATGGGCGCTGTTTCAACTCTTCGAGTCGGCGCTCGTACCCACGGTGCTGTTGTTGCAGTTCGTCGATCGTCTGCGGCGTCTCAACCGGCTCTGGACTTGGGGTCATTCCAATCCTCCTTGTTGAGTGATTCATGATCTATCGTAACACCGGCCGGATCGACTCTCAACGGCATGGCCCATCCATCAGTAGTACGGCCGGTAACCGAGGTCCTCGTCCTCGATCGCGCCCTTCTGTTTGAGGTCTTCGATGCCGACCACCGCTTCGTCCCGGGTGGTGAAGGCCATCTCGTGGTGGCGGCTCATGATCAGGGCCTCCTTCGGACAGGCATCGACGCAGTAACCGCAGAAGACGCACCGTAGGAGGTCGATCTCGAAGCTCAGGGGCCGTTTCTCCCATTCCACGGTGGCTTCCGGGTCCTCCTCGGCGACGATGGTGATGCAGTCGGCCGGACACGCGGTCTCGCACATATAGCAGGCCACGCAGCGGAGAGAACCGTCATCCCTGGTGGTCAGAATGTGGCGGCCCCGGGTCCGTTCCCCGTACGCGCGGTGCTCTTCGGGGTATTGAATCGTCGCGACGTCTTTTTGTCCGAACAGGTTGCGGAGGAAATGCCGCATGGTGACGGCCAACCCGCCCAGGATCGCCGGGATATAGAGCCAGCTCATGAGACCGGGGCGGGAGCGTTCGACGTTGACGGTCGTCGCGGGCTTCATCGGTCGAGCTCCCCGGCGATGATGTTGAGGCTGCCGAGGATGGCGACGGCATCCGACACGAGGTGCCCCTCCAGCATGTGGGAGTAGGCCTGGAAGATGGCGAAGCACGGCGGCCGGACCTTGATTCGGTAGGGGTGGCCTGAACCGTCGGCGATGATGTAGAAGCCGAGTTCTCCGTTGGCGCCCTCGGTTGCCGTGTACATCGCACCCGGTGGGACCTTGATGCCTTCGTAGATCAGTTTGAAGTGCCAGATCAGCGCCTCCATCTCCGAATACACCTTCGCTTTCGGGGGCAGCGCCACGTGATGGTTGTCGGTGATGACCGGTCCCGTTGGGATGCGGTCGACGGCCTGCTCGATGATGCGCAGGCTCTGGCGCATTTCTTCCAGACGAACCAGGTACCGTGCATAACAATCGCCCGTGGTGGCGACGGGTATGTCGAACTCGTACTGGTCATAGCCAAGGTAAGGCCGTTCTCGGCGCAGATCGAACGGCACCCCTGACGCGCGGAGACAGGGCCCCGTCCAGCCCCACGCCACCGCGTCGGCAGCCGACATCACGCCGACGCCCTCGGTGCGGTCGCGGAAAATGCGGTTTGACGTTACCAGGCGGTCCACGTCATCGATGAACTTCGGGATGGTGCGCAGCAACTCCCGCACCCGCGAAGTGAAATCGTCGGGGACATCCTGGGCGAGCCCGCCGATGCGGGCGTACGACACCGTGAGACGGCCCCCCGCACAGGCTTCGAGCAGCGAGTAGATCTGTTCCCGGGGTTGGAAGAAGTACCAGAAGTTGGTGAGCGCGCCGAGGTCCACCAGATTGGCGCCGAGGCACACCGCGTGGTCCATCAAACGCGAAAATTCGCACAGGATCAGGCGGACCGCCTGCGCCCTGGGCGGCGCCTCGATGCCGAGCATCCTTTCCACCCCGAGGGCATAGCCGACCCCGTTGTTCATCGCGGAGCAGTAGTTGAGGCGGTCGGCGTAGGGGATCACCTCGTTCCAGCCGTGGGTCTCGGACATCTTCTCGAAACACCGGTGGAGATAGCCGATCTCGGTCTCCGCCCGGGTGATCACCTCGCCATCGAGGCGGACGACGATTCGCAGCGTGCCGTGGGTGGCGGGGTGTGACGGGCCGAGGTTGAGGATCTGCGATTCGAAGTGGTCTTCGTTTGCGGATGTTTCCGTGACCCAGTCCGGGACCATGGTCTCGGACTCGGTCAGAATCCACCGTTGCGCCGGGTCGTAGTCCTTGCGCAACGGGTGCCCCTGGAAGGCCTCGTGGGTCAAGATGCGACGGAGGTTGGGATGGCCGTCGAAACGAATGCCCATCATGTCCCAGGCCTCGCGTTCGAACCAGTCGGCGGCCTTCCAGATGCCGTACGCCGTTGGCACGCTGGGCTCGTCCTCGGCAATCGGGACCTTGATTCTGAAGCGGTGCCCCTTGTCGAGACTGGTCAGGTGGTAAACCACCTCGAAACGCTGATCCCGTTCGGGGTGATCGACGCCGCAGATGTCGAGGAGCAGGTCGCAGGCCAGATCGGGGTGGTTGCGAAGGGTCTTGAGCACTTCTACGAGCCGGCTGCGGTCGACCCGCATCTCGACAAAACCGTCGCTCGCGGTGTGCGCGTCGAAGGTGTCGCCGGGAGGAAAGAGCTCAAGCAGAGTTGTCTGTGACATGCCGGCCTTTCGAAGCGAGTCGGTCATATTGGGTCTCTCCACGCTGAATCAGGTCCTGGAGCTTGAGGACTCCCTCGATCAGAGCCTCCGGGGTGGGAGGGCAACCCGGCACGTAGACATCCACGGGGATGAATTCGTCGACCCCCTGGACGACGTGGTAGGCGCGATAAAAGCCCCCGGTGCACGCGCAGGCGCCCATTGAGATCACGTATTTCGGCTCGGCCATCTGGTCGTAGACGCGCTTCACCACCGGGGCCATTTTGTCGGTGATGGTTCCGGCCACGATCATCATGTCCGATTGGCGGGGAGAAAAGCGGACGACCTCGGCGCCGAACCGCGCCAGGTCATAGTGGGAGGAGACGGTCGACATGAACTCGATCGCGCAACACGCGGTTCCGAAAGGCAGTGGCCACAGGCTGTTCTTGCGTGCCCAAGCCAGCATCGTTTCAATCCGCGTGGTGAGCACCGCGGAACTTCCGTCTGGTTGCCGCATCCAACCTCCTCATTGTCGTCGCCGTGTCGAAGTCGCTCGTGCATTATACGTGCTCCTCGTACAAGGGGACGCGCCGGCGTGAAATTCCCGGCGTGCGGCGGAAACTGTTGCGTCTTGGAGCTTTGCATGATAATTTTTTGAGGTAATGCCGGTTCGGAATGTCGGTGCAGCAGCGGCTGTGCATTCGGCCCGAGAGGTTTCATCGCAGCGGGAACAAGGGAGCTCTGATGGAGAAGAAGCTGTTCGTAGGCAACCTGCCCTACAGTGTCGGTGAGAGCGATCTCGAAGCTGCATTCGGCGACCACGGCACGGTGGTCGGTGCGGTGGTGATCCGCGACCGCGAGACGGGGCGTTCGCGCGGCTTCGGTTTCATCGAAATGGAGACCGACGAAATGGCGGAGGCCGCGCAAGGGGCCATGGACGGGTTCGAGTTCGACGGGCGCCGCATCCGGGTCAGCGAAGCGCAGCCGAAGAACGACGTGCAACGCCGCTCGGATTTCGGAGAGCGCTGGTAGCCTCATCAGTACAACAAGGCGACGAGGCCCCGCTGAGGCGGGGCCTCGGTTGTTTCACGGCTTTGAAGTCATTCTGAAATCAGAAGTTCCAGGAGAATCCCCCCGCGAGTTGGAGACCTGAAAGATCGATCGTCCCGAAGCCCGAGAAGTCGTCGTCGAGTTCGGCCTCGGCCCACCGGTAACGGCCCTCGATGAAGAAACTCCACCGGGAGCCGATCGGGACGTCCAGCCCGGCGAGGGCGAACAGTTCCCAGGTGGTTCCGCCAGAGTCATAGGAAGCAAAGACGATCGGGAGATCGGGGTCCGCGAAGTCGATGAAATAGCCCTCCTCGCGAAGATCCCACCACAAGAGCCCGCCGCCGCCGCCGACATAGGGCCGCACCCCGCGCGCCCCGAATCGCAAGACATAGGCTGCGGTGAGGTCGGTGAGGTCGAGTTTGGTCGAGTGGTTGACCTCCCGGCCGTCACCGTCGACCCAGTCCTGGTAGGCCTGGGTGGTTGCTCCGCCGTAGAAGCTGGAGCCGAACAACAGCCCCGACTGGTTGGATGTTCGCCACAGGTAGTCGAAGCCGAACACGACGTCTTCGAAGTCAGACGCCGAACCGGTGAAGGCCTCAAAGGTGTCGTCCCAGTAGGCTGAGCTTCCTTGGGGGCTGAAGATCCCGAGATATCCACGCACGGCGCCGAAGTCGCCCGGCTGCCAGTTGCCCTGGGCGTGGGCGTTGAAGCTGGTTCCGGCAAGAACCGCGGTGGCGATGAGAGCACTGAAGACTGTCGAGCGGCGCATGAGACCCCCTTCCGAGCGGGCGGTGTCTTTTCGCCCGTCGTTGGTGGCAGCAATAGCAACATCGATGCCACCCGGAAACCGTCGATTTCGAGGCAATCCGGATCCTTCTCCGTCCTGGGAGAGCTCGAGGATGACCTCTGAAGGAGACACTTGCTCGGCGGCGCTGCCGCCGAGATTTCGGATGTTCGGATTTCGGATTTTCAGCGCGACGTCCCACCGACGGGAAGATCCCAGTGCTCAGAAAGGGTGGGAACGCGTGCGGCGGAGGTGCCACCGGGAATTTTGAGTTTTGAATTTTGAGTTTTGAATTTCGGCCCAACACACTACCGACGGGAAAGGTACCGGTGCTCAGAAAGTGGGTCAGGGAATGTGCGGTGGAGGTGCCGCCGAGATTTCGGATTTCGAATTTCGGATTTCGGATTTTTGGCCCAACGTCCTACCGACGGGAAAGGTCCCAGTGCTCAGAAAGGGTGGGATCGCGTGCGGTGGAGGTGCCGCCGAGATTTCGGATTTCGAATTTCGGATTTCGGATTTTTGGCCCAACGTCCTACCGACGGGAAAGGTTCCTGTGCTCAGAAAGGGTGGGATCGCGTGCGGTGGAGGTGTCATTCTTGGCATTGTTGGATACACCAACACAGTCGTCGGTAGGACGCCACGGGCAAACAATGCCTAGATTGGCTCCTCTCGGGAAGAACGCACGGATACGTGTCGCGTGCGGCCGAAGGAGGTTTCTTCTGAAAGGCGTAGGCGGGTCGTTTACGGCCCGCACGCGGGAGGCTGACGAGAGGTTCATTGTCTGCTCCGGTAGGATGCTCGCGGAGGCCTGCATGATTGATGTCATCGAGCACGGCGAGATTCTCGAATTGCGGTTGAACAGACCGCCGGTGAACGCCCTGTCGCCCGAACTGTTGACCGCCATCGGCTCGGGAGTTCGACAGGCGCCGAAGGACGGGGCCCGGGCCGTCGTTCTGTCCGGCAGCCCGGGAGTGTTTTCGGGGGGGCTCGATGTCCCATGCCTGCTGGCCCTCGACCGAGCCGACCTTGCCGCCGCACTCGAGGTCTTTTTCGACACCATCGCGAGTCTGGCCGCATCTCCGGTGCCGGTGGCGGCCGCGATCACGGGTCACAGTCCGGCTGGGGGCGCGGTGCTGGCGCTCGCCTGCGATTGGCGGGTGATGGCCGCTGGGAAGTTCAAGATCGGTCTCAACGAGGTGCGGATCGGGATCGCCATTCCCGAGATCGTCGCAGCGCTGGCGCGTCGGGCGATCGGCGCCCGCCGGGCCGAGGATCTGTGTGTCACAGGGAAACTTCTGGATCCAACCAGCGCGCTGGAGACGGGTTTCGTCGACGCGGTCGTGTCTCCCGACCAGGTGGTCGAGGCCGCCCTGAAATGGTGCCAAGACGTGATCTCGGTGCCGGCGTCGGCTCTGGTCGAGACCAGGGCCCGGATGCGCAGCGATCTCGTCGAGATGATCGAGCGCCACGGCAAGCGGGACGCCCGGCGATTGTCCCAGGCCTGGTTCGAGCCTGAATTGCAGTCCGCGATGAAAGAGCTGGTCGCCCGCCTGAAAGGGGAGTGAGAGGCCTCGGCAGCCGCGTGCTGACGGCTGTTTGAAGCTGTTACAATGCCGGGGCGTTTCGGCTGCACTCGACCAATGTTTCGGTCCTGAAGACCTCGTGGAGGTACGCGGTGAAAATTCCGTCGCTGGTTCTCAAACAACTCTTCAACCACGGAAGTCTGGAAAACACCCCCGATGGCGTGGTGTTCGGGCTCAAGAACCGACTTAGCGACGCCGTCGTGACCGGGATTCGCGAGATCTCGATCGACGGCCGCAGGCTGCCGATCGAAAACGTCGTGTTCACCATGGGTGACCAGACGTTTGCGGCTGCCGACGTGAGTGCCGACAACCCGATCGACTTTCCGCTCGGCAAGACCATGACCGTGCTGTCGCGGGGCGACGAGCTGGAGATCGGCAAACACACGGTCGGCCTGGGCTTTGACAGCACCCCCTTTGGAAAACTCGCCTTCTCGGTCAAGGAAGCCATCCGCGAGGAAAAGGAAGTCCGGGTCACGGTTCCCTATGACAAGGAAGATGATTACAGCGCCGACATCATCGGCAAACGGTTGGACTTCGCCCGGTCGTTCAGCGGCGCCGATCTCCAGCACGTGTCGAAGTGCTCCTTCGACCCACCGGAGACCAAAGGCAACATCGAGAACTTCATCGGTGTTGCCCAGATCCCGATCGGTCTAGCCGGCCCGATCAAGATCAACGGCGAACACGCTGTGGGCGAGTTTCTGGTTCCGCTGGCCACCACCGAGGGCACGCTGGTGGCCTCCTACAACCGCGGTATCAAGGTCCTCAACCTCTCCGGCGGAGTCACCTGCACCGTGTCCGACGACCGCATGCAGCGGGCGCCGGTCTTTGTCTTCGACTCGGCGCGCGAGGCGCGCGGTTTCCGCGACTGGGTCAATAAGCATCTGACCGAGATCGCCCAGGCCGCCGAGGCCACCTCGAGCGTCGCCAAGCTGCTCGACATCGACATGTTCCTGGCCGCCCGATTCGCCTACCTTCGTTTCAACTACTTCACCGGCGACGCGGCGGGACAGAACATGGTCGGCCGGGCGACCTTCGCCGCCTGTTCGTGGATGCTCGACCAGCTCGACAACGTCCGCGCCTTCTATCTCGAGTCGAACCTCGCCACCGACAAGAAACACTCGCAGATCAACATCATGCGCACCCGCGGCAAGCGGGTGATTGCCGAGGCGGTCGTCAAACGGGATGTGCTGGTTCAACACATGCGGGTCGAGCCGGAGAGCCTTCAGTATCACTCGCAGATCGCCAACGTCGGCGCCTTTCTGTCGGGCGCCAACAACAACGGCGCCCATTCGCCCAACGGCATCACGGCGATGTTCATCGCCACCGGGCAGGACGTGGCAAACGTTGCCGAGTCGTCGGCCGGCATCCTCTACTCCGAGCTCAATTCGGAGGGGGACCTCTACATGTCGCTCACCATCCCGTCGCTCATCGTCGCCACCTTTGGCGGGGGCACCGCCTTGCCGACTCAGCGCGAGTGTCTGGGGATCATGGGATGTGGCGGCCGCGGCAAGGTCAAGAAGCTGGCCGAGATCATCGCCGGGGTAGCCCTCGCAGGCGAAATTTCCCTGGGCTCTGCGATTTCGTCGCTCGACTGGGTGTCGAGTCACGAAAAGTACGGCCGCAACCGTTGACGAACCCCGGACCAGCGTAATGGAGGAGACCCCGTCGCCGCGACCCGCCGCCGAGCCTGGCCGGAAGCAGGAGACGCGACGACGTGTGGACCGCCGCGCCTATATCAATATTCCGGGTCTTGCACGGCGCGGGCGTGCCACCATGCGCCAGGTCGTCTCTCTGCTTTTCGGCGGATACGTGGCATCGGTCGAATCGAGCCGCCGCCGGGGCGGCCGCGGGTTGTTGTTCCGTTTTCGCGCGATGGTCGCCTGGGTGTTCCGCCGGTTTCTCGATCCGGAAATCGCAAACCAGCCGTTTCCGGTCCAACTTCGGATGCGCCTGGAGATGCTCGGACCGACCTACGTCAAGCTCGGACAGATTCTGAGCCTGCGCCAGGACATCCTGCCCGAGATGGTGACCGGCGAGCTCCGCAACCTGCTTTCGGATCTGCCGCCGGTTGATTTCGATCAGATCCGGGAAATCATCGAGGCGGAACTCGGACGTCCGATCGACGAGATCTTCGTCGAAGTCAACCCGGTGCCGCTCGGTTCGGCGTCGATCGCTCAGAGCCACTGGGCTCAGCTCGCCAACGGCGATCAGGTGATCCTGAAGGTGGTCAAACCGGGCATTCGTGACCTCCTCTACCGCGACGCCACTCTCCTGCGGACCACCGCCCGTTTTCTGCAGCTGATCATTCCCCGCTATCAGCCCAAGCGGGTGATCGACGAGTTCTGCGAATACACCCTTCGCGAAGTGGAGATGACATTTGAAGCGGAGAACGGCGAGACCTTCGCCGAGAACTTCGCCGACAAACCGGACGTGGTCTTCCCGCGGATCTACCGCCAGTACTCGGGCGACCGAGTCTTGTGCATGGAGTTCCTCGACGGGATGCGACCGGACGACGAGCGGGTGCGGTTGCTCCCGCCCGAAGAAAGACAACGGCTGATCGATCTCGGCGCCGAGGCGATCCTCCGCATGCTCTACCAGGACGGTTTCTTCCACGCCGATCTCCACCCTGCCAACCTGCTCATCCTGCCGGACGTCAAGATCGGTTTTCTCGACCTCGGGATGGTCGGACATTTCGACCCGGTCCTTCGCCACAACCTGCTCGAGCTCTTCTATTCGATGGTGATGGAGGACTTCGACGGTGCAGCCCGCCACCTCGCCTCGGTGTCGCAGACCGAGGCCCGTTCGGATGTGGCCGGTTTCCGCACCGCGGTTCGGGAGGTCGCGAGGAGGTGGCGCCGGCAGGCCCGCTTCGAGGAGTTTTCACTCGCCCTCCTGATTCTCGAGTGCATTCAGCTTGGCGCCCGCTACCGCCTGTATTTCCCGGTCGACATGGTGCTGATGGTCAAGGCTCTGGTGACCTACGAGGGGGTCGGCTACATTCTCGATCCCAAGTTCAACGTGGCCGACGTCTCGGCCCGTCATGTCGGCAGGATTTTCCGCCAGGAGTACTCGCCGAAACGCCTGTGGATCGAGGTGTTGCGCGTGGCCCCTGACATCGTGGATGCTCTGCTCAAGACGCCACGGCTGGTGTCCGAGGGTTTGAGTACTCTCGAAGAGCGGACCCGCAGGCGACCGCAGCGTCCGTTGGCCGGCGTGCGGGCGACCTTGTTCGGCGGGGCATGTCTGGTGTCGGGCGCTATCCTGGTCGGTCTCGGTGGGCCGTGGTTTCTCGCCGCCGTGCTCATGATCACGGGTTTGTTGCTCCCGTTGCGCCGCGGCGACTGACACGGCCCCGGGAGCGTCCGGCACCTGCGATCGATCGGCGCGGGCAGGATTTT
The DNA here is from genome assembly GCA_963714895.1 of Candidatus Sulfomarinibacteraceae bacterium. Taxonomy (GTDB): domain Bacteria; phylum Acidobacteriota; class Thermoanaerobaculia; order Thermoanaerobaculales; family Sulfomarinibacteraceae; genus Sulfomarinibacter. The sequence goes on along the minus strand of CAVQQC010000023.1, from coordinate 48,160 downwards.
TACAAAATCCTGCTTGTAGGATTCCGCGCCGATGATACGCTCCGATCGTGTGGACGGGGCGGTGTGCCGAAGTCCGAGAGTGGTTATCGACTGGCAGCCGTTGAAAGGAAGAAACCATGAGATTTCAATTGTTTGCGAGACTCGGATTCGCGGTGGTCTTGGCGGCGACAGGGGTGGCCGGCGCCACCGATATGACCCTCCAACAGGTCACCTTCCCTGAACGGAACCAGATCGAGGTGCCCTTTGCCCGTGATTCGAAGGCGCCCGAGGCAACCCTGACGGCCGATGTCGACTTTCGCGAGGGCCAGGCGAGCGCCAGCCTGAAGTACCGGGACATGAAACCGGCGATTCTGTTCGGCGGAGACGTCACATGCTACGTTTTGTGGGCGGTGACCCCCGACGGCACGGCCGACAACCTCGGCGAAGTCTGGGTGCGGAGCGAGAGCGATTCCTTGGATTTTTCGACCGGGCTGAAGTCGTTTGCGATGATGGTGACCGCCGAGTCCAACCCTCAGGTGTCGGAGCCGTCTGAGTTGGTGATGTTCTGGAACGAAGCCCCCAAGGCGAAGAAGGCGAAGTCCATCCCTTTCACGTTTTCGGATTTCGGGCCTGCGCCCGCGATCGAGTACCCATCGGTGGCCCGCGTGATCTGGGATCACAAGCAATCGCTCGACCTTGCCCAGGCGGAGAAGATTTACCAGTTGGCGATTGAGGCCGGCGCCGAGCAGTATGCTCCGAGCGTCCTTCGGCGAGCCTATCTGACGTTGGTGCAGGGCCGAAATCTCACCGCCGGTAATCAGACCAAGGCGGCGACGGACTACTGCGGACGTTCTGTGGCCCTCAGCGCTGAAGCGTTGCAGGTGACGGCGCGGACCAAGGAAGCCGAGGCCGTCGAAGCCAAGATCGCGCGCCGCACCGCGGAAATGAACGCCCTGTCGACCAGGGCGGCCGAGGCCGAGGCCGCATCCGTCGAGGCCCTGCGCCAGCGCCAGGAGGCTGAAGCAGCGGTCACGACAGCTCAACGCGAGCTTTCGGCCATCGAGGCCGAACGCCTCGAGCTTCAAGGTTCGGTGACAGCCCTCCAGGAGGAGGCGGCGAGCCTGGCGCGCGAGAAGGAAGACCTCTCGGCGCGTCTCCAGGGCGCGTTGTCGGAGGTTGCCGACACCCAGAACACCGCCCGCGGGATGGTGGTCAGCCTTCCCGACATCCTGTTTGACACCAACGAAGCGACCCTCAAAAACGACGCCAAGATCGTGATCGCCAAGCTCGCCGGCATTCTGCTCATCATGCCCGAGCTCAACCTCAGGATCGAAGGCCACACCGACTCCACCGGCAGCGCGGACTACAACCAGGTTCTGTCCGAGAAGCGCGCGGCGTCGGTCCGCGACTTCCTGGCCGGACAGGGGATCAACTCGCTGCGGATGATGTCCGTCGGGTATGGGATGACGCGACCGGTCGGCGACAACGCAACCTCTCAAGGCCGCGCCAAGAACCGCCGGGTCGAGATCGTGATCGCCGAAGGCACCGTAGCCGCAAACTGATCCTCTGCAATTCCCCACCCCCTCCGGAGGGGTGGGGAATTGCTTTGCCTTCTTTCTGCCACAATGTGCCTTGCAATCGCCTCGATTGTCCATCGGGCGGACCGATTCGCGCCCTCTAATGATCCCCAGACGGAGATCGTCCGCGATGGCTTGGCGATCCCGGACTCTTGGGTTAGGATGCCCAGCGTGCCTGCGATCACGAGGCACCGGCAGGGCAGGGGGGCGACGGTGAGCAAGGGCCAGGATATCGAAGAATCCCAGAACTACATTCTTTTCCCGATGGCGGTCGGCGCTCTCTTCCTCGCGTTCCTGGTCGTCGGAGCACTCCTCGGCTGATCAGAATTCGATGGTGTAGAGCCCGTCGCGCATCAACTCCAATTCCGTTCCATCCTCGAGTTGCAGAACCACCTCCGCTGCGAGCACCCGCGGCTGGAGTTCCGGCAGGTAGACGTGGTCCTGGTGCATCACCGCCTCCGGTCGTGAAAACTGTGACGGGCCGACCTGGCCGCCGAAGTGCTCGCTGCGGCCGAAGGCGAGGTGGAGACCCAGCTTCTCGTCCAGCAGGACGACGCCGATGGGTTTGACGCCGAAGTCCGAGAGCACGCCCAACCCGAGCTCGGCGATGTTGCCGCGAGCCGGTTCGGACCCGAGGCGGAGGCGTTCGGCGTCGGACTCGGGACCGCTGCTGGTGACATCGACGGCGACGTTGTTCTCGATCGCGAACACCACCACCTCATCGCCGAACTGGACCGGGAGTTGCCCCGCGCTGGCGGTGGGGTCTCCGTCAACCTCGCCCTCATAGGGCACGATATATGCCTCGCCCGAGGGGAGATTCCCCGCGGTCCCGAGAGTCGGCAGCAGGCCTCCCGACGCGTGCGCCGTACGGTGGCGAAGATCGAGGTGGAGCCGGAGCTCTTCCGAACCGTCGACGACAAAAAGGAAGTCGGCGGCGGTGCTGCGGTCGAGAAGGTTTTTAAGAAGGATGACGCGGCGGTTGACCTCGGTGTAGTCCAACCGCAGGGCCGGAACCATCGCCGGCGAGAACCCGGGCATGGTCGCCGCCCGGAAACCGAGGCGAGGCGCCATGATCTTCAACGGGGCGGTGGTGGAGAACCGGGTCGGAGCGATCACGATCTGGTGCGAGGCGAGAACACCCTCCATCGGTTCGGACAGGTGGCCGACCATGGCGTCCACGTGATCAGGAAGTTCCGCAGCGGTCCACCGCCAGGCGGTTGCCGGCAGATCGGCGTTGTTTGAGTGGACATTGGGGTAGAGAAAGAGCGCGACCTCGAGACCGTGGTCTTCCTTCGCGCTCGCAAGTTCTTCGACCCACCCCGCCGCCAACCGCCGGCGGGTCTTCCACGCGTCGGTGTCGGGAGTCTGATCGTCGGGAAGATCGACGATCACCGCCAGCGCGCGATCCGCATCTTTCGGTTCAAAAACCCGCCGCACCAGGTTGGTAAGCTCTTCGCCGGTCAGTCGATCGTCGGCCATGTGGTTCCTCCGCGTGCCATCCTACCGTTTCTGGAAGTGCCGTGGCAGGCCGCCTTTCCAGGCGTCCTTCCCGGGAGGAGCCACTCTCAACATTGTTGGCCCAGGTTGTTTCGCCGAAGTGAATGTTCGTTTGTCCAACAATATTGAAAATGGCACCTCCGCCGCACGGGGCCAATTCCGTGCGCGCTTCCCGGGAGGAGCCACCTTCAACATTGTTGGCCCAGGTTGTTTCGCCGAAGTGAATGTTCGTGTGTCCAACAATGTTGAAAATGGCACCTCCGCCGCACGCGACTCGTTTCCGCACGTCCTTCCCGAGAGGAGCCACCCCGGTGAACGCGAACGAGGCCATGGGGCGGTGGCCGGTTGCTACGCAACCTGGCAGCGGGGCAGGTTCGGGCCGCCTCACCGCCTCACCGCCTCACCGCCTCACCGCCTCACCTGCCTCACTGCCTCACTGCCTCAAGCACGATTGTGAGGCAGCCATCCCGGCTGCCACGTGGGCTGAAATTCCGAATTCCGAATTCCGAAATCCGAAATTCGAAATCCTTCTAGTCCACGATCTCGACCGTGATCTCGTCGTACCAGTCGAGCGAACCGGGGAGACCGATGGCGACGATCCCGGAGCCGCCCCGACGAATGCGGTCGAAGGGGTGGCCTCGCACCGACTGCACCCAACTGCCCCGGCGCCACCCGGTGATTTCGAACCACAGTTCGAGGGGCCCGAGATCGCGGTTGCACCGGTTGACGGCTTCGATTTCCACCAGAACCTGAGCGGACGGGCGGAAGACCTGGCCCGAGCTCCAACGGTAGGTGACGCAGTCGGGTATGCGGGGAGTCGGGCTCGGTTGCGGGCGAGGAGCGGCCGTGGCCGCCGCAGCAATCGTCGGCCAGGGGCTCGGGGTTGTGGTTGGAGCGAGGGCCACGAACCAGTCGGAGCCGTGCTCGACGAGAACGGTCGCAGTCGCGGTCCGGGTCGGTACGACGGTCGGCATCGGCGGCGGCGTCGATGATTGCAGTTGGGGAGGTGGTTGCCGGTTGCGGTGGAGGATCGCCAGCGTCGCGAACAACACGACCACCACCACGACCGCGGCGGTCAGCAGCGATGGTCCGCTGTGCCCGCGGCGCGCGCTCGACGTGCGAAAACCCTGGAGCTCCTCGGTCACGTTCAGACCATACCGCAACGATCCGATTTCGGCGTTTCTTGACGCACTGCGGCATCACGATTATGCTCGCGGCGCCAGGTCGGGAGGTCGATGATGCGCAGGGTGGTCTTCAACCAGAAGGGTGGCGTCGGCAAATCGACGATCGTCTGCAACCTCGCGGCGGTCAGCGCCAAACGCGGTCTGCGAACCCTGGTGGTGGACCTCGACCCTCAGGCCAACTCGAGCCACTATCTGCTCGGGACGGATCTCGAAGCGGCGACGCCGACGCTGGTTCAGTTCTTCGAACAGACCCTCGGGTTCAAGCTCTTTCGGGAAGGCCCGCGGGATTTCATTCACCACACCCGGTTCGACAATCTCCACATCATGCCGGCGGCCGCCGAGCTCGAGGACCTGCAGGGCAAACTCGAGGCGAAGTACAAGATCTACAAGCTGCGGGACGCGCTCAAAGAACTCGATGGCTATGACGAGATCTTTCTCGACACCCCACCCGCCTTCGGTTTCTACACGCTGTCAGCCCTGATCGCCGGCGACAGCTGTCTGATCCCGTTCGATTGTGACGATTTTTCAAGGCGCGCGCTCTACAGTCTTCTCGAAACCGTCGAGGAGGTGCGGGAAGATCACAACCCTGCTCTTCGGGTGGGCGGAGTGGTGGTCAACCAGTTCCAGGCCCGCGCCCGTTTGCCAAGACAGCTTGTAGAAGAGCTCCAGGCCGAGGGGCTGCCGGTTCTCGCGCCATTCATCGCGTCGTCGGTCAAAGTGCGAGAGTCCCACCAGGCGGCGAAACCGCTGCCCTACCTGGCGCCGTCACACAAGCTGACGGCGCAGTTCGAGGAACTGTTCGACACGATCGGTCAGCTTCCGCGGGGCGGAAGCTGACAGCGATTAGCGGTTAGCGGTTAGCTCGAAACCCTCGGGGGACGTGCCCGTGGCTAATAGCTAAATGCTAACGGCTAACAGCTTCCGTGCTACTTGACGGGGTAGAAGACCTCGGTGACGAGTTCGTTTTCGGGCACGTTGCCGGGATCGCTGACGAACACCTCCCACGGGCGCCCGTTCTTTTCCAGCCGGTGGGCGACGACAAAGGCGTCGACTTTCGCGAAGGTGTTTTCGAGGTCGGTGTAGGCTCCCACGTGAACTGCTCGCACCACGCGCCCCCCGTAGGTCTCGCCCATCCGCACCGGGGAATCGGGGCCGGCCCCGCGGGTTGGCGTGCCGCTGACCGGAATACCGGCGTCGAAACCCCAGCCGCGATCATCCCGGTAGTTGGTGATCGCGAAGGGCTGACCGGCCAGCTGCAGACCGTTGGTGGATACAAAGCCCAGAACCTGGCCGTAGGTCGCCGCCAGCGCGGCAGAAATCTCCGTAGGATCGGCGCTGCTGTTCCCGGTGGCATAGGCGATGGTGGTGGACGGAACGACGGTGATGCCGATCTCGATGTCCGACCAGTCGACCTCGGGCAGCGACTCGGCGATCCGTTTGAGGTTGGCGAGGCCCTGCGCGTAGAGCGGGCCGAGTTGGCGGTCGAGGAAGAGGCCCCAATACCGTCCCGGAATATCGAGCCCGAAGTCGGTGTCGAACGTCCACGTCAGTCGGGTTCCGCCGTCGACCTTTTGCAGCAGGTATGCCGATTGGGCCTCGCCCTGCGGCCCGAGATCGAGCTCCACATCCACCCGTTCGTACGGGGTGCTGGCAACGATGGTCTGGCTGCCCACCTCGGGGTCCGGCCCCGCGACCTCCCAGGAGATTTTCGAACCGACGCCGAAATCGGGTCCTTCGAATTCGTAGGAGGCGTCGGGCATGACCGCCATGAAGGGTGACCAGTCGTTGAAGTTGCGGAGACCGTTGATCTGTGCAAAGACCACGCTGACGGGGGCGTCGATATCGACGGATCGTTCGAGGTGGCGGGTTCGCGGCAGCAGCAGTCCGATCACGACCACGATCACGAGGATGGCGACGACGGCGATCAGGAGTCTTTTGAGTACTTTCATTCGAATCCCCCCGGCCACACCTCGTCGTGCTGAGTCCGCAGTATCGGTGGGCTCTTGTGGTTTCTGGGCGCAGAATAGCACGGAGGTCCTCCCCGCCTCCGGCGTGCGGATCCGGTGACCGGCGTGATCCCGGGCACGGAACCTGCGCCGAATCGGCCGTAGACTGGAGGTCCAGCGGCAGTCACCGACAGGGAGGTCCCGGATGTTCAAGAAAGACCAGAACGATCTCACGCCATCGACTCCGGCGCCCGCGCCGCCAGCGGCCGCCGGCAGGCGGCAGGCACCATCGCACGGCGGTGCTGCAGCAGTCATCGGGCCGTCGATAACCATCAAGGGCGACGTGTCGGGTGATGAGGACCTGATGATCCTCGGCAAGGTCGAGGGAACGGTCAATCTGGCCCAGCACAACGTGACGATCGGACCGAGTGGCCGGGTCAAGGCCGATGTCCGCGGCAGGATGGTGATCGTGGAGGGTGAGGTCGATGGAGACCTCAAGGCTGCCGAGCAGATCATCCTTCGCCACACGGCAAAGGTCGAGGGCAGCATCAGCGCCCCTCGGGTCGCGCTCGAAGACGGCGCCGTGTTCCGAGGCGCGATCGAAATGGACTCGGCTTCGAAAACTGGCAAGGAGAGCCAACCGGCAAGCGCCGCGACCGGTGGTGACAAAGGCCGGGAAAAGGCCGCCGAGAGCCCGAAGGCGCCGCCTTCGGGTGTGCCCGGCAAGGATCTCTCGGCCTGAGCCCTCCTCGCTGCGTCGGTAGCGCATAATGCGGGTCTGATGAAATTGCCGTGGACGAACCGCGCCCGGATACCGGCCCCCGACCTGGAAACCAGCCGGTCCGAGGTTCTACCGCTTTCCCAGACCCATCGCTCGCCGGGCCTCGAGGCGGTCCTGGAAGGCCTTGCCCGTGGGGGAGCGATCCGGATTCTGGATCTGGGGCCGGCGATTTCCGAAAATGTCGATTTCTATGCCGCTTTTGCCACCAGAATCCAGATTGTCGATGCATTGAGAGAGTCTCACGGTGCCGGCCCAGCCACTGCAGTGGTGCGCGAGCTTGCTCAGGCCTCCGACGGTGGGTTTCACCTCGTGCTGTTGTGGGATTGCCTCAACTACCTCTCACTGGCGGAGGGAGCGGCGCTTGTCCAATCCGTCGTGCCGCTGTGCCGTCCGGACGCTCGCTGCCTCGCGATGGTCGTCGCCTCCGATACCATGCCCGCTTCTCCGACCCGATTCCGGATCGTGGATGAAAGCCACCTCACCTACGAGCGGTCGACGACCGAGGTTGTGGGAGCTCCACAGATGACCCCCGCCGCCGTGCAGGAGCGCCTCGCGGGGTTCTCGATCGAGCACGCCTTCGTGCTGCGGAATGGGGTCCGCGAGTACGTGGCGATCTTGGACGCCGAGGGCATGAAGACCCCTGGCTGAATAGAAGCGCGTTTGGGGCTTGACCTTCCACACTCGCTTCCCGAGAGGAGCCACCTTCAACATTGTTGGCCCGTCGCATCCTGCCGACGTGAGTGTTCGAGTGTCCAACAATATTGAAAATGGCACCTCCGCCGCACACCTCCACCGCACGCGCTCGCCCTGGCAGCCGGGACGGCTGCCCAACAATCCGGCGCACAAATCCTTGTGGTGCAGGCGTCCCGCCTGCACAGGAACGCGGGACATCTGCCACGCGCGACTCGTATCAGCAAGCGCTCCCCAGGAGGAGCCACCCGTTGCACTGACTGCCCGATGCGTCTCGCCTGCTTCGGAATTCAAGGGTCAGACAATGCAACAAATGATGCCAATAGATCCCGAATACAACATAAAACTGGGTCGAGAACGATCGGAGCACGCCTCATCGATTCTGCTCAATGACACCGGTCACCTGTCCGCAGCCAGGTTGACACCTGTCAACCTGACGTTTCGAGAACGGTCGTCATATGATTGATTATTAGTGACTTAAAGAATTTGAACAACCGGGCACGGTCTTTGCTGTGGAACGTCTCCAGGAGACGAACATGATCAAAGATGCTTCTGTCATGGACCGGCCGGTTGCTCAACGAAGATTTTTGCATCGGGTGCGTTTCATTGGTCCTGCAACGATCGTAGCGATACTTGCCGCTGCGGCTTTTTGGCCCACGTTCTCACGCTGGTCCCGATCAGAAGCTTCGATTGACGCTTCCCGCGTGCGGATTGCCGAGGTTGTTCGTGGTGATCTCGTGCGAGAGTTCTCGGTTGAAGGACGCATCGTCGCTGCATTCCACCCGACCTCATTCAGCCCGGCACCCGGCATCGTTTCGATCAACGTCACTGCAGGTCAGGTCGTTGATGAGGGTGATGTCCTCGCCACTGTTTCCAGCCCCGAACTCGGCAGTCTTGTGGCTCAGGAAGAGACGACGCTGAGCAGCCTGAAATCGACCGATGAACGCCTGCAACTTGAAGCCCGCCAGAATCGACTGTTGAATGAGCAGAAGGTCGATCTCGGGCGCGTCGAACTCGCGGCGGCCAACCGCTCCCTCGAACGAGCCGAGAAGCTCTACAAACTCGGCCTGACGAACGAAGTCGATCTCGAGGCGGCTCGTGATTCCGTCGTCGTCGCTTCGGTCAAACTCCAACAGGCCGAACAACATGTTGAATTTGGTTCCGAAATCCTCATGTTTGAACTCGAAAGCGCCCGGCAGCAGCTCGAGCGCCAACAACTTGTCGTTGACGAACTCGAACGCAGGGTCGAAGCCTTGACCATCCGCGCTCCGGTCGCGGGCCTCGTATCACGCTTACATGTTGACGATCGTCAAGCCGTCAATACCAATGACCCTCTGATCACCGTCGTCGACCTTTCGGCGTATGAAGTCGAAATTGCGATCGCTGAATCCTATTCAAACGAGATTGACCCCTCCACTGAAGCCGTCATTTCCAAAGACGGTATCGAATACCCGGCACACGTGCTCAGCATATCCCCTGAGGTTGAAGGAAGCCGCGTCAAAGGCAGGGTCGCATTTACCGGGAAAGCGCCTGACGGATTGAGGCAGAACCAGCGCGTCACAGCACGATTGATTCTCGAAACCCGCCCCGATGTGCTCAAGGTGGCGCGCGGTCCTTTTCTCGAAGACGGCGCAGGCCGTGTCGCTTTCGTCGTAGACGATGAAATCGCTTTCAAAAGGCCGATCATCACAGGAAGCACCAGCATTTCGGAAGTCGAAATTGTATCCGGTCTCGAAATTGGCGACCGCATCATCATTTCCGACATCGCTCGATTCGAGGATGCCGAAAATGTCCTCCTCCGCTAACCAAACCTCAAGGAGCCAACATGATCAAGATGCAGGAAATCCGCAAAATCTACCGCACCGAACACGTCGAAACCCACGCCCTGGACAGCTTCGACCTCGAAGTGAAACCCGGCGAGTTCATTTCAATCATGGGGCCGTCAGGCTCCGGAAAAACGACCCTGCTCAATCTCATCGGGCTGCTCGACAGCTTCGACCACGGATCTTATGTGCTCGACGGTGAGGACGTCACGAAGTTATCCGACCGGCAGATGTCGCGGATCCGCAACATGAAAATCGGGTTCATCTTTCAAACCTTCAACCTCATTCCCGACCTCAATGTCTTCGACAACATCGACGTCCCACTGAGATACCGCGGCATGCCCGCAAGGGAAAGACGCACTGCCATCGAAGAGGCGCTTTCGACCGTTGGTCTGGTGTCACGCATGAAACACCTGCCGACCCAGCTCTCGGGCGGGCAGCAACAACGTGTTGCCGTGGCGCGGGCAATCGTCGGCCGGCCCAAGCTCATTCTCGCCGACGAGCCGACAGGAAATCTCGATACGGCAATGGCCAACGACATCATGGATCTCTTGGAAAAGGTCAACGAGAGCGGCACCACACTGGTCATGGTGACCCACGATCCCGATCTCGCGCGACGCGCTTCACGCCAGATCCATCTGCTCGACGGTTCGTTGATCGACCTCAAGACTCAGGACTCTCACATTCCGCTCATCAACGCCGTGCCGGCCGGGCTCGCGAACGCAGACTGCTGATTTGAGAGGAGAATGACGGTGTTTGGTTATCTACTTCGCCTGGCTTTCGAGAGTCTGCGCCGCAACCCTGTTCTCTCGGCCCTGATGGTCGTAGCAATCGGCCTCGGCATTGCCGTGTCGACGGCCTCGGTGACGATCTATTACATCTACTCCGGCAATCCGATACCACACAAAAGCGACGTGCTCTTCCATGTCGAACTCGACAACTGGCATCCAGACAAACCGTTTAACCGCGATCACCCTGAAAGAGCTCCTTTTCAGCTCAGCTACCGTGACGCGACGGCGATCATGCAATCCGACGTTCCGACCTACCAGACCGCGGCCTTCCGTGGAGAGTTCATAGTCTTCCCCGACGACGATCAGCAACGCCCGTTTCGAGAGCACATACGGATGTGTTTCAGCGACTTCTTTCTGATGTTTGAAGTGCCTTTTCAGTACGGCAACGGCTGGGACGAAGCTGCCGATCTGGCGCCCGAATCGGTCATCGTCATCGATTCAGAGATGAATCAGAAACTCTTCGGGGGCGTCAATAGCGTCGGACGATCACTCAAGATCGAAGATCGCTACTTCACCATCATCGGCATACTCGCACCTTGGCGTCCAACACCCAAGTATTACGACCCGACAGGCGACCCGTTCGGAAAGCCCGAAGGGATCTTCATGCCGTTCAACTTCACTCCGGTCCTCGAGGTTTATTCCAGCGGCAACACATGGGGTTGGACGCCCGATTCGATCAACAACCACGAGGCATACCTGCAGTCCGAAATGCTCTGGATCCAGATGTGGGTTCAACTCGACTCTGCAACACAAAAGCAGGCATATCAGGATTACCTGGACGCCTATGTTATCGAACAAAAGAAGCTTGGCCGTTTTGGCCGACCTCTGAACAACCGATTGCTCAACGTCATGACCACCCTCGAAGAATATGAAGTCGTGCCTGATTCGACGAGGAGTCAGCTCGTCGTATCGCTGCTCTTTCTTGTCGTGTGTGCGATCAATCTCATCGGAATTCTGCTCGGCAAGTTCTTGAGCAGGGCCCCCGAGATCGGCGTACGCAGAGCCCTCGGCGCGAGCCGTTCTTCGGTCTTCATACAACACGTGCTCGAGTGCGAGGTGATCGGTGTTCTTGGAGGCGGCCTCGGGCTTGCTGATCTCGGTGCTGGTGCTCAACCTGATCAACCGCATGTTGTCGACCGGCGAGCACCTCCACCTCGATCTCACCATGGTCGGCGCCGGTCTCCTGCTCTCTCTCGTGGCCGGCCTGATCGCCGGGGTCTATCCATCCTGGCGCATCTGCCACGTCGCGCCCGCCGTTCACCTCAAAATGCAGTGACTGGAGATTGTGATGGAATTTGGTCCAATTTTTCGCGCCCTCCTCAACAACCGTACGAGGTTCTGGCTGATTCTCGTGGAAGTCGCGCTGACCCTCGCCATCGTGGTCAACTGCACCTCGATCTTCCTTGAAAAACGTCAGTCATTTCTCGCTCCTACGGGCATGGACACCGACAACATTCTTGCCATCACCACCGAGCCATTTGGTGAGAACTTCGCAGACGAGGAATTTGTCGAGAGCGTCGGCGAAGCAGATCTCCGGCAACTCCGCAGCCACCCCTCGATCATCGATGCAACCCCAATTCACTTCTTTCCGTTGTCCGGCAGTGGCTCATCAATCGGTCAAAAAGCCGCCGGTTCTGAAATCGATACCGTGGAGGTGGGATATTTCATGGTCGATGAACACGGGATCGATACTCTCGGCACCAACCTCATCGAAGGACGTAACTTCAATTCATCCGATATCGAACTCAGCAGTGACTACGACGCTCCACAAAACATCATCATCACCAAGGCCTTCGCAGATCGAGTCTTCCCCGACGGGAACGTCATAGGCAGCCGGCTCTCCAACCGGGACAACGAACATACTGGAACTATCATCGGAGTGATCGACAGCATGAGCAATTCGTGGCCGAGGGCAGGTATGGGTGGTCAAACGATGCTGCTGCCGGGCAAGCCGCGTGACAACCGCGAAATGAACTATCTCGTACGTGCCGAACCCGGCGCCATCGACTCTCTCTACACCGAACTCGACGAGTTGTTGGTTTCGCTCGAGAACGATCGAATCGTCACGGTGCGAACACTCTCTGAGATCAAACTCCGATACTTCAGACGCACACTGATGGCGATGAAGATCTGGGCGGCAGTGGTCGTGCTCATGATCATCGTCACCTCACTTGGTATCGTCGGATTGACGTCATTTTCAGTAACTCAACGCATCCGGGAAATCGGCACCCGACGCGCGCTCGGTGCGACCAGAGCAGCCATCCTGCGCTATTTCCTTCTCGAAAACTGGCTCATCACGACTCTCGGATTGACAATTGGAACACTACTGACCATTTTGCTGAACTATATACTCGCTCAGTATGCGGAAGCTCCGAAGATTGACTGGGTTCTGATGGTCGGCGGCGCCACCGTCTTGTGGGCAGCAGGTCTTCTTGCAGCCCTGTTCCCGGCACTTCGTGCGACAACTGTTACGCCGGAGATCGCTACTCGCACGGTATGAGGCGATACAATCACGATGTGAACAAACAAGATCTCAAAGTGCTCATCGTTGACGATCAGGCTGGTGTCGTCACCGCGTTACAGGTATTGTTCGACATCCACGGCATCAGCCACATTTCAGCTTCGACGCCATCACAAGCGTTGAAAATTGCTGCAACCGAGACCCTCGGAGCGGTGATCCAAGACATGAACTTCAGCCCGAACGAGACGTCTGGTCGAGAAGGAGTCGAACTCTTTCGAGCGCTGCGCCTTCACGATCCATCACTTCCGATCCTACTCGTCACCGCATGGGCATCACTCGAAGCCGCTGTCGAACTCGTCAAAGAAGGCGCCAACGATTATCTGCGAAAACCCTGGGACGATGATGCCATCATCCATCGTCTGCGTGATCTGTTGAAAATGCGGGAACTCGAGGTCGAAAACGGACGCTTGCGCCTGATGACCGAAAGATCCCAGAAGGCGCTCGCCGAAGACTTCAACCTCTGTGGTCTGGTCTACGCCTCGCCCGCAATGCACAACACGGTCGCCCTCGCCGTCAACGTCGCCCAATCCGATGCACCGGTGCTCATCACCGGCCCGTCGGGGTCGGGGAAAGAACGTCTCGCCGAGATCATTCAGGCCAACTCGCGGCGTTCGGGCGAAGCCTTCCTACGCGTCAACGTCGGCGCCATCCCGGCCGAACTTATGGAAAGTGAACTCTTCGGCGCAGAATCTGGAGCTTTCACCGGCGCTTCATCACGCCGTATCGGCCATTTCGAGAGCGCTGACAAAGGCACTCTTTTTCTTGATGAAATCGACGCGCTCTCATTGTCGGGGCAGGTCAAACTTCTGCGCGTTTTACAAAGCGGCGAATTCCGTCGCCTCGGTTCGAGCCGAAGCTACAAAGCGGATGTGCGGATCATCAGCGCGACCAACGCCAATCTCGAGGAAGCGATCAGCACCATGCGATTCAGAGAAGATCTCTATTATCGGCTCAATGTCGTCGAATTGAAGATACCTTCGCTCAGACAACGCCGCGATGACATCCTTCCCCTGGCCCGTTTTTTTCTCAATAACTTCAGCGACCGAGAGCAGATTCTCAGTTCACGCGCTGAACAGGCATTGCTCGACCATACCTGGCCAGGCAATGTTCGAGAACTCGAAAACCGAATGCAGCGAGCCACTGTCTTGAGCTCCCGACCCGAAATCGAGGTCGAAGATCTTGGTTTTGACGGAGCCCAGCTCGAGCCCCTGTCGCCCGCTGACGAGAGCCAGACCCGAGACGTTTTGGAAGCCCTCGAACAATCGCACGGCGTGGTCGCGCATGCTGCAGAAGTGCTTGGAATCAGCCGTCAAGCGTTGTATCGCAAGATGTCAAAACTCGGTATCGAAGTACACCGGAAGGCACGCTCTGAAGGGCCTCCGCACTGATGGAACAAAAGCAGGATCACACAGAGACCCGGCGATTTCGCACTTCGTTTGCAGGTAGAGTCTATCTGGGCATCGCCGGAATCCTGCTGCTCATGGCCGCAATCGCTGCTGCGTGCAGCGCGTTTCATTTGCAACCTTGGTTGATCTTCCTGCTGACGCTCTTGATCGGCTTGCCAATCGGCGCCGTGCTGGTCGCAAAGATCTTACGACCGCTTGAGATCACGCTGAGCGGATTGCGTGATGGCATTTCGAGCTTTCGTGACCGCGATTTTTCCATGCGCCTTGCGTCCGGCCGCCAAGACGAAATGGGTGAACTCGCCCGGCTCTACAACGACGTCGGGCAACTCCTGCAAAAGGAACGACACCATCTCCGCCAAAAAGAACTGCTCTTGGAGACGGCGCTCGACCGTTCACCAGTCGCGATCATGCTCGTCAACGCGCTGGGCCGGATTATTTTCTCCAATCCGGAAGCGCGAAAACTCCTGCTTGGCGGCGCCCGACTCGAAGGACGATCCTTTGCCGAGCTCGAGCAACACTGCCCCGAGGACATGCGGATGATCCTGGCCGGCGAAGGCGAAGGGATCTTCAGCATCAAGCGAGAAGAGATCGTCGAGACCTATCAACTGTCCCAGCGCCAGTTCTTACTCAACCAACAGCAACACACCCTTGTGCTGCTGCACCGCCTCACCGACGAACTCGGCCGTCAAGAAGCCGCAATCTGGAAAAAAGTCATTCGCGTCATCTCCCACGAACTCAACAATTCCTTGGCGCCGATTTCGTCGCTCGTTCACTCGGCCAAACTGGTCGCGAAACGGCCCGACCTCAGCCACAAATCAGAAGAGATTTTTTCCACGATCGAAGAACGTCTCAGTCATATCGTCCAATTCATCGATGGATATGCGAGGTTCGCCCGCCTACCTGAACCCCGCAAGACCGACGTCGATTGGCGGGATTTGTTGACGCATCTTGGCGATTTCCCGGAACTCACGATCGAAGAACCTCTGCCGTCCCGCCCCGCCTTCGGCGATATTCCCCAGCTTCGCCAACTTCTGATCAATCTTGTCAAGAACGCCGTCGAAGCATGCGAAACCGATCCGCGCGTATCGATCCGCGTTCGCGACGCCGGCAACGGCACCTTCCTTCATATCTCGGACAACGGCCCGGGCATGGACGAAGAAACAATGAAAAAGGCGCTCTTGCCGTTTTACTCAACCAAGAAGACCGGCACCGGCCTCGGCCTCGCTTTGAGCCGGGAAATCGTCGAAGCACACGGCGGCAAGATCAGCCTCCAGTCTCAACCGGGCGGAGGTACGATCGTGACGTGCTGGCTACCGTCGTCTTGAATCTCAATCTGAGTGCCACGTACCAATTTCTCGAATTGTCGTGGGTGCCGCCGCGACTCAGCGCTGGCAGCCGGGACGGCCGCCCCGTCAATGCTGCCCGCATGCGATCCTGGCTGCGTGCGGCATCCGGCTCGGACAGGCAACCAGGCACCTCCGCCGCACGCGGGCCGTATCAGCATGCGCTTCCCGTGAGGAGCCACCCTCAACATTGTTGGCCCGTATCACTCGATCGACGTGAATGTTCGAGTGTCCAACAATGTTGAAAATTGCACCTCCGCCGCACGCGGCACGTTTCCGCACGCTCTTCCCGAGAGGAGCCACCTTCAACATTGTTGGCCTGTCGCATCCTGCCGACGTGAGTGTTCGAGTGTCCAACCATGCTGAAAATGGCACCTCCGCCGCATAATTCCGAAATCCGAATTCCGAATTCAGAATTCTTGCCCTACAGCTTCGGTGAGGAATTTCACGAACGGGCCGGCGGCTTGGCATGAGGCTTCAACGCGGTCGATGAAGTCCGCCTTGCAGGCGGCCGCCTGGGTGAACTCCTCGACGCAGATGAAGTCCTTGCGTTTGAGGTCGTCGATCAGCGGGTGGTCGGGGTCGAACCCGCGCGGCGGCCGCTTGAGGCTCTCACCACCCAGATGATGATGTTTGTCGAACTGCGGGTTTGCCAACGATCTTCGTCCACCGTGCGGGTTTGTCGACGATCGCGCCGCGGATGGCGGCGAGGGCGTCGGAGGCCGGGTGCCACGACCCTGCGCCGACGAAGACCTGACCCGGTTCGAGGTGGAGATAGAAACCGGGCGCGTGGGCGTCCTTTCCCGCGGCGTGACGGAACTGCGCTGCGGCGTGGGTCTTGTAGGGGCTCTTGTCCTTCGAAAAACGGACGTCGCGGTAGATGCGGAACATCGAACCGCCGGAGGGTCTCGGGTCGGCGACGAAGTGCGGGCTGATGGCGTGCAGTGGGTCCGCGAACTCCGAGATGAATCGCAGCAGAGGCTCCTGGACCTCTGCTCGATACCGTTCCTTGTTGGCTTGAAACCACTCCTTGGTGTTGTTGCCCTTGAGTTCTGAAAGGAACTCGAACATTTCGGGCGAGAAATTCGGTTTGCGGGCCACGGTCACCTCCTTCAGTTCCTCCGTCAAGAGATATCAGGTATAACGTTCAGGCACTCGAGATGTTCCTCTGCTACGCTGTGGATTCGAAGAAGGGAGTGGTTCTCGATGTCAAGAAAACGACTTGTGGCGGTGTTCGCGCTCGTGGTCGCGGCGGCTGCCGGGTACGCGTGGGCCAAGGTGATCTCGGATCACGATCCGAATGCCGATTTCTCCAGTTACAAGACCTACGGGTGGCTGCAGCGCGAAGACGCGAACGATGAGATGTTGCCCGACCACCTGCGCATGAGACTGCAGCGGGTCACCGAAGACGTGCTCGCCGAAAAGGGGCTGGAGCCCGCGCCGGCTCCGCCCCAGACCGATCTCTACCTGACCTACCACTTCGGCGCCAGCGCAGAATTCGCGGTCGACTACGTGGGCTACAGTGTCTACCAGCCGTGGGGTTACGGGTACTGGGGTGGTTATGGAGGTGGATACGCCACGGTTCGCGAATACACGGAGGGGACGCTGGTGTTGGACATCGTTGATGCCCGAACCCACAAGCTGGTCTGGTTCGGTTCGATCACGAAGGAAGTGCGGAGCGTCAATCCTCCGGGAGATCGGATCGAGAAGGCGGTCACCAAGCTTTTAAAGTCATTCCCCCCGCCACCGCCGAAATAGGGAACGCGCGCTACTCTACGAGCCGACCTGTCGAGTCGGCGATCCGGCGCACCATCTCGGCGTCGACCGGGCTGCCGTGTTCGGTGATCTCGTTGGCGAGTCTGGTCAGGCTCTTGTGGTCGTCCTGAGCGCGCCGGCGAAGCGCCGCCACCATCTTGTTGAAGGCGTCTTCGATCGGTCGCAGCGTGTCCTCGCGCCGGAGCCTCAACGTGACGTTGTAGTGACCGGCCGCCACATCATCCATGTAGTTGACGATCTTGACCATGGCGCCGGCCGTCCGGTGGGTGATCATGATCGAACGGAGCACCACCATGGCGAGAATGATCAGCGAGATCGCCGCCAGGATCGCCATGTTGCGAACCTCGCTGGCGTGCATCTGCTCGCTGAGATGCGGGTTGGCGGTCACGATCCGCTTGGTCTCGTTGAGGTTCTGCCATGCCAGGACACTGTTGAGAACGATCAGCAAGATGAGAACGAGACCTGCGACCTTGATCGTCGCGGCGAGCTGCATCCGACTGTCGACCAGGTACTTCCGTCGCCTGAAGGCGGCATGCTCTTCGGATTCCTTGACGTTCCTCCGCTCTCGGGGTGTCATCGCTGCTCCTTTCGGTCGCCCTCATCCCGTTCGCTGCTCATACGAAGATCCCATTGTAAACGAAAACTATGGCGTTTCCAGAGTGAGAGGGTCTGCCCGCTGGTGTCTTTTCGGCGTCGAGGAGCCCCCTCGAGATGGGTTGGAAACCGAAGATTGGCGATTTTCGGGGGTCGCCGCGACGGGGTCCGTCACGGCATCGAGGAGCGACCGCGGATCGCCCGCCCGGCCGGAGTCGCGTAGGATGGTGCACCGGCAGGGAGAGAGATGACGGGAGACCCGAACAATCTGATCGAGGAAATTCGCACCGGAATCATCGGCGACGATCGCGCGATCGAGGGGCCATTCGGTCTCCGCCGGGTGACCTATGCCGACTACACGGCCTCGGGGCGGTCGCTGCGCTTCATCGAGGACTTCATCCGCGACGAGGTCATGTCGCTGTATGCCAACACCCACAGCGAGACCTCCTCGACCGGGTTGCAGACGACCCGTTTTCGAGAAGACGCCCGCGCCGCGGTGCTCGACGCCGTGCACGGCGGCGAGCAGGACGTCGTCATCTTCTGCGGCTCCGGGGCGACCGGGGCCATCAACAAGCTGATCGAGATTCTCAACCTGCGGCTGCCGGCTGACCTTGACGAGAAGTACGGCCTCTCGAGCAGGATCCCGGCCGACGAACGTCCCGTCGTCTTCATCGGCCCCTACGAACACCACTCGAACGAGATCTCGTGGCGGGAGACCATCGCCGAC
This sequence comes from Candidatus Sulfomarinibacteraceae bacterium, assembly GCA_963714895.1. GTDB lineage: Bacteria > Acidobacteriota > Thermoanaerobaculia > Thermoanaerobaculales > Sulfomarinibacteraceae > Sulfomarinibacter. The sequence goes on along the minus strand of CAVQQC010000023.1, from coordinate 29,525 downwards.
GTCGTGGTCATCGACGAAGATCGGGACGGGCGCATCGACGAGAGCCACCTCGAACGAGAATTGACGGCCTATCGCGACCGGCCCCTCAAGATCGGCAGCTTCTCGGCGGCGTCGAATGTGACCGGGATCGTCTCGGACACGAATTCCGTGACCGTGCTGCTCCACCGGCACGCAGCGCTCGCCTTCTGGGACTTTGCGGCCGCCGCCCCCTACGTCGCGATCGACATGAACCTCGGCGGCGATGGAGGAGATCGCCTCGCCGCCAAGGACGCCATCTTCATGTCGCCCCACAAGTTCGTGGGCGGCCCGGGCACGCCCGGTGTTCTGGTCGTGAAACGCGCCCTCGTCACCAATCGCGTGCCGACGGTGCCGGGCGGCGGGACCGTGACCTACGTCAGCGCCGACAGCCACAGCTACATCAGCGATCCCGCGATCCGCGAGGAGGGAGGGACGCCGGCCATCATCGAGTCCATCCGCGCCGGGCTGGTGTTCAAACTCAAATCCGCAGTCGGCGAGTCGACGATCGAGAGGCTCGAGCACTCCTTCGTGACCCGCGCCATCGAGAGCTGGTCGGCCAACCCCAACATCCGTATCCTCGGCAACCGGGAGGCGAAACGGCTGTCCATCGTCTCCTTCCTCATCAGCCACAAAGACCGTTTCCTCCACCACAACTACGTCGTGGCGTTGCTCAACGATCTTTTCGGGATCCAGGCGCGCGGCGGGTGTTCGTGCGCGGGGCCGTACGGCCACCGGCTCCTCGGCATCGATCTGGCGCGATCGGGCAGGTTTCGCGAGGCCATCAACAGCGGTTGCGAGGGCATCAAACCGGGGTGGGTGCGGGTCAATTTCAACTACTTCATCTCCGAACCGGTCTTTCAATTCCTGATCGAGGCCGTCCATCTGGTCGCTTCCGATGGATGGAAGCTCCTGCCGCAGTACCGTTTTTCCATCGACAGCGGGTTGTGGCGGCATCGTGATCAGCCCAGGTTCAAGGAATTCGGCCTCGGTGACCTGTGTTTCGACTCCGGGAGCCTGGTCTATCGCGGACGGCATCTGACCGAACCGGAGAGCGCTCTCGAACAGTACCTCGAAAATGCTCGCCGGATCATCGCGGCGGCAAGCCTTGAGTCCGAGGCTGAGAGCGCCACCGCGGCCCTCCCGGAAGAACTGGAGTGGCTTCGGTGGTTTCCCCTCCCGGTGGTCGCACTGACCGACACCGCAGGCGGCACAGCAGAAATATCCGAGAGCGGCGATGTAAACCCCGACCTGCGATCGACGTAGATCGAAACGGATCGAGCCGGAGAACGCGGCGGCGAGGACTGGAATGAGGATCGGAGAGAGCAAACTGGCGCAGGCGCGTGAGCGCCGCTGGAGTCGGCCCTACAACGCCCTCGACCCGGCGGTGGTGCAGCTCGAGGAGGAGGAGCGCCCGCGTCTCCGCCGGGCCGTTCGTCTCGGTCTGGCTGCAGCCATCGCCTTCCACGTCGTGCTTTTCTTCATCATTTTTCCTTCTTACTACGAGGAGAGGATTCTCAAGGTCGGCAGCACCCCGCGGGTCTACCGCCTGCGCCAGGTGCAGTTTGCCCAGCCACCGAAACCCAAGGTCCAGCAGACCGTCACGCGGCCCACGGCGCGCAAGATCCCGGTACCCGATGCCACCCCGGACGACCCCGAACCGATCGTCCGCGAGGAATCGGTGGACGTGTCGGACCTCGATTTTCCGGAGGTCGGCGATTCGGTGGTCGTTCCGCAGGGCCCTGCCGGACCGGGCATCGGACCGATGCAGATCAGCGGCAACGTGCTCGCTCCGAAAAGGGTGTATTCGCCCGACCCCCACTATCCCGAGGAGGCTCGTCACGCCAGGGTCCAGGGTGTGGTGATTCTGCAGACGGTCATCGACAAGGCCGGCCAGGTGACCGATGTCAAGGTGCTCAAGGGTCTGCCCTCCGGCTTGACCGAGGCGGCCGTCGAAGCGGTGTCGAAGTGGCGTTTCGAACCGGCCACTCTCGAGGGTAAACCGGTCGCCGTCTTTTACCTCGTCACCGTCAGCTTCTCCGTCCAGTAGCCGGTCACCCGACCTCGAAGATATGTGACGACCGCTCATCCGGGTCAACCTGAGCTGACCCACATGTCGATGTCGGTAGAAGCAAGCCGCGGCGCGGCGGTAGAAACTGAGCTGACCCACATGTCGATGTCGGTAGAAGAAAGCTGCGGAGCGGCGGTAGAAACTGAGCTGACCCACATGTCGATGTCGGTAGAAGAAAGCCGCGGCGCGGCGGTAGAGAATAGGCCGGGGCGTGAGCCCCGGCATCCACGGCAACAATGATGGTCGAGCCCCGGAGGGGCGACAGATCCCATTTGCGGCGTACGCCTCCGCCGTCGAAGGCGGCCGTCTGTCGCCCCTCTGGGGCTTGCTGATTGGTTGTCGCCCGAATACCTGGGGCTGACGCCCCAGGCTACAGTCTTCCGCCCCTCCGGGGCTCTCTCGTTCCAACCGGATCGCGTGAATCCGCTCAGCGATTCCGCTATGAGAGCTACGTTCTAACGTTCAAACGTTACAACGTTGAACGTTTCGCGCTGCCTGCAATCTGCCTCGATCTTCCTCGGTCGTGCCCCATTCCTGCCCTCAACCGAACCCATCCATCCGCCATCGTTGAAAGCGAAAGGAGGTCACCATGCAAAAGGATGACCGGATCTTCGCAATCGTGGGCGCCTGTGTCGGAACCGCCGCGGCCGTGGTCGCGGCCATTGTGTGGTTGGGCACCGGGATCACCGTCGACGCCCCGCAGCGGGCGGCGGTCGTGGTGCCGTTGCGCGAGGCGACGGCGCCGGAGGCCTCCGCGGCCCCGGCTGCGGTCGCCGTTGAACCGACGTCAGGGGATGATTCTGAAAACGACGTGGTCCGCCGGGCCGTGGCGCGTCTTTCGGCGCACCCACAGTTTGCGGCGTTGCTGGTGACCGACCGGCTCCTGACCCGATGTGTCATGGCCGTCGATGCGGTTGCCGGTGGCTACAGTCCGCGCGACCAGGTCGAGTTGCTGCGCCCGAACCGCCCGTTTCTGGTCCGTGAGTCCGAGGGGCGGTTGGTTGCAGCGGCAGGAAGCTACCACCGATACGATCTCGTTGCCGACGTCTTCGACTCCATCGCGGTCGCCGACGCGGTTGAAATCTATCGCGGATTTCAATCTCGGTTGGAGGCGATCTACGAGGACATCGGGTGGTCCGGCGGGGACTTCGACGCCAGACTCCGCGAGGCGATCGACCACCTGCTCGAGGTCGAGAGCATCTCGGGGCCCTTCGAGCTCGAGCAGAGGGCGATCGTCTATGCCTACGCCGATGAGCATGTGGAGCAGCTCAGCGACGCTCAGAAACAGCTCCTCCGTATGGGCCCGACCAATGCGCGGCGGGTTGTGTCCAAGATGCACGAGCTGCGGGAGGCGATGGGTTGGCCCCCCCGAGCGCCCGAAAGCCAGGGACTCGAGATACAGGAAGCGGCCGATGCGCCGGACGGTTTGATGCTCGCGGCCGACGCGTCGCAGGGAGTGTTGGCCGACTTGCTGGATGATCGTGATGGCGTGACTCAGGCGCCCTAGACTTCAACTCCCCGGGGCGGATTTCCGCCCCGGGATCTTTTCTGCGGAACATCAGAAGATAGGGAAGGCCGGGCCTCTCGAAATCGGCAGCCGGGACGGCCGCCCCACAACTCGAACGTCGATGAAGGGCCTTGTGGGGCAGGCGTCCCGAGACTCGAACGTCGATGAAGGGCCTTGTGGGGCAGGCGTCCCGAGACTCGAACGTCGATGAAGGGCCTTGTGGGGCAGGCGTCCCGCCTGCCATGCGGCGGTGCGGTCGTCGAGCTGCACGTCGCCGGCGAAACCGACCCTCAGCCGGAGACCAAACGCCAGATCGCGATCCACGCGGGCAGCGTGAGGATGCAGGCGGCGTACGAAAACACCATGATGCTGCCGATGCGCTGTTCATCACCGCCGTAGGTCCGAACCATCAGCACCACTCCCACCGGCGGCGCCGATGCGGCCTCGATGATCAGGAACTCAGCCAGCAGTGGGTTGGCGGTGGCGAGACCGGTGAAATGGACCACCAGGGCCGCCAACGCGGGCAGCACGATCAGCTTGACCCCCATCGTTCGCACGGCGTCGGCGAGAATGGAGCGGGCGCGGATCGCGACGCTGCCGAGCACCGCCCCGAGCACCAGAGTGGCGACCGGTACCGCCGCCGAGCCGATCAGCGAAACGGCCTCGAGGGCTGGTCGCGGCAGCAGGGCCGTGGCGCCGGTGAGCGCCGAGACGATGGCGACGACATTGGCGACGAAAGGCGGCGTCAGAAGGCCCCGCCACACCGGGCGATCACTTGCAACGCCGGAGATCAGGTATTTACCGAGGCTCCACAGGACCGGGTTGTAGCCGAGGATGAAAAGGAAGGTGTAGAGGGCGAAGGTATCGAACTGTTCCGGGAACAGGGCCAGACCCACGGGCAGCACGAGATAGCCCGCATTCTGCATCCCGGCGAGCGGCAGGAGGTTGCGTTTGGCCGGCAGCTGACCGGCAAAAACCACCGCGCCGAGCCCGGTGCCCACGAGAGCCATCGCGATACCGGCCAACGGCAGGGCCCACCACCACGGTTGGGAGGATGGATCGAGGGCGTCGGCGACCTTCGTGAAGATCAGGCACGGGAGAAAGATATTGACGGTGGCGCTCGAGAGACCGTCGATCTGGTTCTGTGTGATGATGCCGCGGCGCACCATCAACCCGGCGCCGAAGATGACGACGAAGATGCTCGAAACGGCGAACATCGAGGCCGCGAACACGGCTGCAAACGACGTCATCATCGATCGCGCACGGCCCCGAACCGGGAAGAACCTGACAGCAAACCGCCTCCAACCGCCGGAGCGAAGCCCGGTGGAGGTGCATTATCCACCACCCACGCGGATTCCCAGCGGATTTCATGGCAACCCTGGAGTCGGTTCGGCGTACTTCCACTCGATCGTGATCTGGCGGCCGGTCCAGAGGGGGTGAGTGTGGCGGCGGTGGTTTCTCGACTCCTGGTACTCGTTGTGATCGCCTGCACCGCCGGTTTCTTGTCTCCGGGGCCGGCGGCGGAAGCGGGCGAATCGGTCGCGGTGCAGGCGGCGCAGAGCGCGTTCAACGATGCCTACCGGCAGGAAGACTGGGCGAAGGCGATCGATGTCGGGCTCGACCTGGTTGAGATGCTGCCGGACAACGCCACCACCAAATACAACCTGGCGTGCGCGTACGCGCTCTCGGGGGACCCGGACCCGGCCCTCCACTGGCTCGGCCGCGCCGCCGCCAGCGGGTTCGCCCGGCTTTCCCTCTTCGAGTCCGATACCGATCTCGATTCCGTACGGGATCGCCCGGGGTATTCGAGCGTCCGCGCCGCGGTGGCCGAAAACGAGAGCCGACACCTCAAGGAGATCGCGAAGCGCGCCTCGACCTCGCCGGTCCTCATCGTCGCGCCGCCCGGCCACGACAGGCGGCACCCCGCCCCATTAATCATCGCGTTTCACGGTTACGGCGACCGGGCCGGGAACTATCCGCGATTCTGGAGCGGGCCCGCCGCGGAGTTCGGCGCCATCCTTGCCGTGCCGCAGGGGATGCAGCCGGTGGGCAACGGTTTCGGGTGGGGGAGCGTGGACGAGGCCGACGCGATCTTCCAACGTGTCCTTGCGGAAGTGGGTCGAAAGTACGCCGTGGACCCGGACCACGTGGTTCTCACCGGGTTTTCTCAGGGAGGGTTCATCGCTCTGGCCCTCGGTCTGCGCTACCCGGCCCGGTTTGTCGGGGTCATCCCGATGGCCGGGCCCTATATCCCGGAGATCGATGCTCCGCCCCTTGCGCGTACGGGCGACCCCAGGTACTACTTCATCGTCGGTTCACGGGACCGGGCGGTGAGCGATATGCGGCACGCAGCCAAGGACTATGAGGCAGCCGGGTTTGACGTCAAGTTACGCGTCGTCCCGAGTACCGGACATTCGTTTCCGCGCGACAGCGATCGCGAACTCACCAACGCTCTCGAGTGGATCCTCGACCGCTGAACGGGAACCGGCGGCGTCCTTCACTTCGGATCAGAAGCGATCGCCGATGACGAAATAGAACCGGTCGTTGTCGCTCCCCGTTCGACCGTAGGCGAAGATGATCGGTCCGATGAAGGTGTCGCCCCCGATGAAGATGCTGCCTCCCTTGAGCATGCTGTCCCAGGAAACGTCTTCGCCGGCAAAATAGGTGTTGCCCGCCTCCAGGCTGAGCCCTGCGTAGATCCTGACTCCCGATCCGGCGACGTTGAAGCTGAACAGGCGTTGGTACGCAAGCAGTCTCGCAAATGCCAGCTTTTCGCCGAACAGTTCGTTGCTTCCGAGCCCGGACAGGCGGAACAACCCCCCGAGAAAATAGGCGCTGAAGAAGCTCTGGATGGGATCGAGATTGTCGCCGTATTGGATCGTCGGGAGGATGGTGGTCCTACCGAAGGTCCACGCATAGGACGCCTTGCCCCAGAGCTGTTCGAAGTCGACTTCGGAGCCGAGCGTTTCGGATGAAACGGTATAGACGATGTTGAGGTCGGCGCCGGTCTGGGGAAAGGCGACCGCGTCCAGGGTGTCGATCTGAAACGCCGCCTGTCCGCCGCCGCGGCGTTCATTGGCGGACTCGAACTCGGGCGAACCGATGCGCGGTGAACCCTGGTTGTCGCGGATGAAGGCCGCAATGCTGAGTTCGCCCCACCGTCCCAGGACCCTCCCGGCGGCGATCCGTGCGTCGAACGACCGGAACTGGTACTGAGCAATTGCGTTGCCGCCCAACCAGATGTCCTGGACGCCCTGCTCGTAGTCGATCGAGGGCTCGACGAACCACCGCATGCCCCAATCGAGGGGTTGATAGAAGGAGGTCCTGGCGCCGCCCACGGTGCCGAACTGGACCATGGTCTCCCACTCCCCGCCCCGGCGGTTGGCGGGCAGGTACTGGTGGCGGAATTGAAGGTGGTAACTGGTGTCGCCGTCGAAATCGTCGCCGAAGCCGAGGCCGAACTGGAGCGATCCCCGCCCGTAGGGCGGCGGGGGCGTCTCGATGACGAGTTCCTTGACCCCGGGTTCGACTTCGTCGATTTCGAAGGCGATGACACCGAAATAGCGGGAGTTGAAGAGACTGAGAAGATCGAAGATCAGGCTTTTGCGATCCAGAAACGCGGGTGGATCAATCGTCAGGGCCGTGCGCACCAGGCGGTCGTCGACCCGGCTTGCGTTCTCCAGCCGGAGCCGGTCGATCTCAAGGGGAGCCAGCGGAGTCGCCTGTTTGCGCCGGCTGAATTCCGCCCACCGTTGACCGGAGGCGCCGAAAGTCCTGAGCTCACCGGTCTTTGCGCGAGCGGCTTCTTCGCCGATCGCGATTGCCTTTTCCGCCTTGTCGAAGCTGACAAAGGTGATGTCGCCGAGGTCGGGCGTGATCAGGAGATCGTCTGCGCCGATCAGGGCCGAATCCCGGTCGACGTTGCCGGCCGTCAGCAGCGAGTTGAGGTGGGTGAAGACTTCCATGAAGGTGTCGAACTGTTCGTCGCTCTCGTCCAACAGCGGGCTCGAGATATCGACTGCGATGATTCGGGTCGCTCCCAAACCTCTCGCGATTCCAATCGGGAGGTTGGCCGCGATGCCGCCGTCCACCAGTTCCTGGCCGTCGATCGTGACCGGCGGCAGGGCCCCGGGCACCGACATGCTGGCTCGGATGGTGGTGGCGAGACTGCCTGAGTCGAGGACGACTGCCTGGCCCGTGGCGATGTTCGCGGCAACCGCTCGGAATGGGATCGGAAGATCGTCAAAGTTCCCGGTCGCCGGCGACAGGGCCTCGACCGTGCGCAGCACGAGATCGAGACGTTGGCCTTCGATGACGCCCTTGGGGAGCACCGGTTTGAGGCCGTCAAAATGGAGACGACCGTCGATCATGAACGGCTTGTCGTCCTGCTTGCGCCGGAAGGACTGGTACTTGCGGTCCAGGCGATCGGTGAAGATGTTCTCCCAATCGATGGTCTTGACCAACTCCTCGATGTCGTCCGGCGACCACCCCGCGGCGTAGAGCCCGCCGACGACCGAACCCATGCTGGTGCCGACGATCAGGTCGGGAGCGATGTCCATCTCCTCGAGGACACGAAGCACGCCGATGTGGGCAAAACCTCGCGCCCCGCCGCCGGACAGAACGAGAACGAGCTTTCCTTCGTCAGAAGTCTGCTCCTGAGCCAGAATGGGAGAGGCCAACAGAACGACGATCACAGCAGCGGCGATGAATCCGGTTCGGGTGTGTGTCATGAGGCCTCCAGGGCGAAGAAATCGGCTGCCGTTAATCGGCGGCGGAGCGCAAACGAGCGGTCTGCTCGAGTTCGAAGACCGTCGTGTCGCCCTCGAGGATGCGCATCTGAACGGGGGCCCCAGGCGACTCCGGGACAAAGAAGAACTCCTGTACCGTGGCGGTGCCTTCTGCGGCGACGCGGTACAGCCAGCCTTCGAATTCGCCCAGTTGCGTCGTCCGGGCTACCCACTCGCGGGTCGAGTGAGTCACCGGGAATCTGGCGTGGTCGCGGAGCTCGACAAAGCCGGATCGCTGCACCCGCGGTTCTCCAACGACGTGTCCATTCTGGTCGAGAACCGCGTACTCGATCTGGACCCCGTCATCATCGGCTTCGATCACCGTCCAGCGCTCCATCACCTGGCCTTCGCGAGAAGTGCGGCGCATCAGAAGCCGCAGCCCCGGCACCCACTCGTCGCGGATCTGCTCAGCGGTGAATGGTCGGATGAGAATCGTCGGGTCGTCGGGGTCGAGCTCCAGCCCGCCAGGGGCCGGGGGCGGCGCCACCACCTCCGACACCGCGAGAGTCTCGTTCTCGGGAGGGTTCCCGCCCCCGCAGCCAACAGCAAACAGCGTGAAAATCACCGCCACGGAGATCCTGATTCGTTCCATCGACCGTGCCTCCCTTGACGTGCTTTGAGCCGGGTGATTCTATCTGAGTTGCGCCCAAAGTCACGGGCCCTCACCAGAGCCCCGGGGTCCGGTTTGCAGAACCGTTGAGAATACGATACAGACGTCCGAGGTTATCCTGACCGGGAGTTACCATGACAGAGATGCAGTCCAGGAGTACGACCCTCGCAGCGGCGCTGATGGCGGTAGGCGTAGCACTGTCCGGGTACTTCATCGGTAGCGGTTTTCTCCGTGCGCGAGCGACCGACCGCTCGGTCACGGTCCGCGGGCTCGCGGAGCGCGAGGTTGCCGCGGATCTCGTCATCTGGCCGATCACTTACACGGTGACTGCGGATGACCTGGGTATGCTCCAACGCCGCACCGATGAGGGCTCGGCCAAGATTCGCGCGTTCCTCGCCGGCTCCTTCTCCGAGGGCGAGATCAGCTTGTCGGAGGCGAGAGTGACGGACCGGCAAGCACAGGGGATGCTGGACCAGACGGGGCGCCTCGAGCGTTTCGTCGCCGAGTCCACAGTAACCGTGCGGAGCGACCGAATCGACGTGGTGCGCGCGGCGATGGAGCGCAGCGGCGAACTGGTGTCGCAGGGTGTGGCCCTGATCCGCAGCTACGAAACCTCGACCGAGTATTTCTTCACGGCGCTGGATCAGATCAAACCGGAGATGATCCGTGAGGCGACCAGGGACGCACGACGGGCCGCGCAGCAGTTCGCGGAAGACTCGGGGAGCCGGGTCGGCGGGATCCGCAGCGCCCAGCAGGGATACTTCTCGATCGAGGACCGCGACCGCTTTTCCCCCGAGTACAAGAAGATCCGCGTCGTGACCACGGTCCAGTATTTCCTGGTCGACGATTGAGCGTGGGGAAGGACCGGGAGCCGGGAAACTCCGCGGTTGACCGTCCGTATTGGAACTCGAGACCACATCGTGGAGGTGTTTGAGATGACCGGTTCGAGCAAGGTTGGAGCATTCGTGTGGTACGACCTGATGACCAGCGATCCCAAGGGCGCCGGAGACTTTTACACCGGGCTGATCGACTGGGGGACCAGGTCGTGGGATGACGGCGGCGAGAACCACACGTTGTGGACCAACCGGGACACACCCTTCGGTGGCGTGGTCGAACTCACCGAAGAGGCCCGTGCGGCGGGCGCCCCTGCGCATTGGCTGGCCTACGTCGCGGTCGAAGATATTCGAGCTACCATCGCCCGAGCGGGTGAACTCGGCGGCTCGGTGCTGCACGGACCTACCGATATTTCGAGTGTCGGGATCTGGGCCGTGTTGACGGACCCTCAGGGCGCCTTGTTTTCAATCTACCAGTCAGCCGGAGAGCTTCCGGCCGAGGCCGGTGATCCGGAGATCGGCGGGTTCTCGTGGCACGAACTCGCCACTTCCGATTCCAAGAGTGCGTTGAGCTTCTACAGCGATCTATTCGGCTGGAAATCTGGCGAAGCGATGGACATGGGTGAGGCCGGCACCTACCAACTCTACGGCGCGGGAGGCGACCCCCTCGGCGGCATGTTCGACAAGCCGAACGGGATGCCCGGACCGCCGATGTGGCTGTATTACGTCAAGGTCCGCGACGTCAATGAGGCGGTGAAAAAGGTCGCCGAGCTTGGCGGCCAGGTGATCAACGGACCGATGGAGGTTCCCGGCGGCGACCTGATCGCGCAGTGCCTCGATCCGCAAGGGGCCCTCTTCGCGATCCACTCGTCCGCCGCCGTGTAATCGAGACCCGCCGCCGCCCGTCCGGCGACGGCACAGCGGGTTCGTGCGACAATTCGGGCAGGAGAACACCGTGAACATCTTCAAATCGAGTGTGATGCTGGCCGTGATCGCGACCGCCGTGTACGGAGCTGCGGATGCACCGGTGGCCGTCCGCGTCGAGGTGGAGTCCCTCGTGGTCAAGGGTGAAGGGACGGAGGTCGCCGTGACCGTCCAGGTCTCCCCGGAGGATCGCTCACGGATCGGCAAGAACGCCATGGTGCGGATAACCCTCGATGGGGATGTCCCGCCCGGGCAGAGCCCGCTGTGGGCGGTGCGGATCGAAAGCGACGGCAGCGGGCGTGTCGAAACCCTGTGGCCGCCGGGTGAGCACGCCCTGCGCGTCGAGATCTCGAGCCCGAACGGCCAGCACACGGGTCTCTGGGTGGGGACCGTCCGCATCCCCGGCGCCGCCGCCGAATCGGTTGGATCCGGCGATCGCGCCGAACCACTCAAGCCCGCGCCCGATCCGACGTCCGTGGCTGTCCCGACGCCCGCGGTGGAGATCGACGACACGGCAGCATTGGCACCTGCGGCAGCGGCGGCGATGGCACCCGTCTCCGAAGTCCCCGACGCCCGCGAAGAACCAGTGGAATTCTTGGAGGCCCTGGGTGAGGCGCCGCCAGACGTGGCTTCTTCCGAGGTGGAAGAAGTCGCGCCGCCAGACGTGGTTCCTCCTGAGGTGGAAGAAGTCGTGCCGCCAGACGCCGCTCCTCCTGAGGTGGAAGAGATGGCGGCGGCAGTTCAGGCGCCGGAACCGGAGCCAGAGGCGGCCATTCTCCTGGAGGAAGAGATCGTGACGGTCGCCGTTCCGGAATCGCCGGGTGTCGCCGAGGAATCGGTCGCGGTCGTCGAGGTGGTCGAGGAAGAAGAGCCCGATCGCGATGCAGCGGCGCCGCTGGCGATCGCGGGTGCAGTTGGGGCGGCGGCCGCAACGGTACCGGAAGCCTCCCCGGAAGCGACGGTTGAACCGGAGGCGCCGGCCGAACGCGAACCGCCGAATGAACCCGCCCAGAGTGTGGAACCGGAAGCGGCGGTGGTCGAGCCGCTTCGCGCCGAGGCGGTCCCGCCGAGCCCGGCCCCGGATTCTCCGGTTGCGCCCTCGCCTGACAATGATGTGGAATCCGCTCAACCGCCGCCCGCCGAGGTGGCCGCAGCCTTCGAAGAGTGGGTCGACGCCGACCCGGCGACCACCGACCTGACCGTCGTAGTGCTCCGCGACAACGAACCGGCGACGGGATTGACGGCTGCGGATTTCAGCGTACGGATCGATCGCAAGGATGCCGTAGTCGAAAAGGTGGGCGACGCCGATCGCGCACCCCTTCAACTGGGTGTCGCCGTCGATGTGGCCTCGGGTTCGGCGGCAGGTTGGTCGCAGTCGGGCGGGCGCTTGTTTTCGCTGGTGCAGCGCGCGCGCGGCGGGAGGGGGCACGTCTTTTTCGCCGCGGACGGCAGGATCGGTACCTGGGACGCCGGCCCCGGAGAGGCGCGCGGCGGACCGGCGTCGGTGAGCGCCGGTGGTCTGACCTCGTTGATCATCGACTCACTCGGGCGTTTTGAGGGGCGGCGGGGTCGTGCCTTTCTGGTGGTCGTCACCGATGGCCGCAGCGATGCCGACAAGGCGGCCTGGAAGGCCGCGACCGACGCGGCGGCGAACGCCGGGGTTCCGGTGCTGGTGATCGCGTTGTGGGACGAAAAATTCAACGACCGCCTCCGCAGGAACCTGAAGACCATCGGCGAGTCCTCCGGCGGTGGGTTGTTTCTGGTTCAGGGCAGCGACCAGCTCAACCGCGCCGCCGAAAGGTTCGGGCCGATGATCGATGCCGGGGTGGCGCTGCGCCTGATGCTGCCGCCCGGTGTCACGCTCCCTGCCCAGGTGTCGGTCGACGCCACCGAGAAGTCCCTGGAAGTGACCGCACCCAAGAGCGTCCGATAAGCCTCAGAGTTTGGCAGATCCGGGATTCGATGAAATGGGCTCAGCCCGCGTCCGAAGTCAGGACTCCAGCGATCACTTACGGCGACAGGGCAGAAACGGCAGCCGGGACGGCTGCCCCACAGGGCTTTCACGGTGATCCCGAACACCATGTAAATGGCAGCCGGGACGGCTACCCCACAAGACCTTTACGGTGATCCCGAACACCATGTAAATGGCAGCCGGGACGGCTACCCCACAAGACCTTCACGGTGATCCCGAACACCATGTAAATGGCAGCCGGGACGGCTGCCCCACAAGACCTTCACGGTGATCCCGAACACCATGTAAATGGCAGCCGGGACGGCTGCCCCACAAAACCTTCACGGTGATTCCGAACACTCTGTAAATGGCAGCCGGGGCGGCTGCCCCACAAAACCTTCACGAAACCTCTGAACATCCCGTAGACAACCCGGTCAAGGCGCTTCTGAAAACCTTGTGGGGCAGCCGTCCCGGCTGCCATTGCGATGGTGGGTCCCTGCTCAACAGCCCGAACCCAAGCTTCGAAAGGAAATCGGGCCCGATGCGGGATTTCCCCATCACCGAGCCCGTTGTCCGCCCTCCAACATTTCAAGGATGGCTCACGTCGTTCCGCTCGTCTGTGATCTGGATCCCGTTTTTCAGTAGTGAGCGTCAGATGATTCGCTCGTGCAGCGCTCTGGACACCGCCTCGAGGCGGTTGGCGGCGCCGAGGGTGCGCAGGATGCCCTGGATGTGGGTGCGCACGGTGTGGACGCTGATACAGAGCTCCTCGGCGATCTCACGCGAGCGTTTGCCCTCCGCGAGCAACAACAGCACTTCGAGTTGGCGGCGGGTGAGGTGAGGCTGCTGGGTGGTGCCGCGTTGATCGGCGCCACTCGGTGCGCTGGTGCCGGGGACCGTGACCCCCGGAATATTGATTTGCGCGAGGAGGCGGTCGATGGCCTCGTCGGCGCGTCGCCGACGGTGCATCTGCGTCATCAGATACACCAGGTGATAATCGGTCGGTTCAGGGCCTATGACGACAACCACCGTGACCGCGACTCTGATCATTTTGCCGGTGGCGGTGATGACGGCGATCTCGAAGCTCTTGGGCGTGTCGCCGATGCGGACCATTTCGTGCAACGCGCTGTGGTCCGATGACAGGCGGTTGCCGTGCACGTCCCGGGCCTGAATCACCTGCTGCAGGTTGCGGCCGAGGACCTCGCCGGCCGAAAAGCCGACCAATTCCACAGCTGCGGCATTCCAGTTCACGATCTGGTTGTGGGGATCGACGGCGATCGCGGCCCGCTCGGCGTTTTCCACGATGGTCGGCGCGTTCGGGAAGGCAACCGGCGTCTCGACGGAAGCCGGCCTCCGCCGCCCGCTGGCGGGGAGTTGGTGGACGTTGTCCAACGCCGGTTTCGAGCCGTCTCGGTTCTTCTTCGTCACCCCTGCCTCGCTGTTCATCGCTCCGCCACTTCCTGGTTCAATCGGTGAAATGGCAGATCGTCCTTCTATTTTATCACCGGCGTTCGGGGGCCCCGTCGAGAATCTCCCGACCTTCGCTGCGGTTGAGTGGTGCCGCTGCGTTCCGCGCTGCAAAACGGAGTCAATCCTTGTGCTACGCTGCGGACCCGACACTGGAGCGACAGCGGATACCGAATGAGGGTGCCGATTGGAGTTTGCGGAGATGGAGTTAGAACCTCTCGATCAGGATGTAGGGTCGTCGTTGCCGGTTCCGGCGATCGTCGCCGGGGTGGTGGCGGTGGTGGTGGTGATCGCCGGGTTGGCGGCCTATTTCGCGCTCGAAGAAGCGGACACGGGACACGAAATCGTGATCGCCACCGGTTCCGACACCGGCATGTACCACGCTCTCGGGATGGCATTGGCAAGGGTTCTCGAGGCGGAGGGTGTGGTTCGGGAGGCTGGAGTTCTCACCACCGACGGCAGCGTTACCAACATGGAGTTGATCGGTGAGGACGGCAGCGGCGTCGATCTGGCCTTTGTTCAGAGCGACACGCCGCCCAGTCCCTCGGCCCGCCTTGTCGCACCCCTGTACGACGAGGTTCTGCACATTCTGGTTGCCGCTCGTTTGGCGGAAGACGTTCGCACGGTCTTCGACCTGGGAGATCTCCGGGTGGCACTGGGCCCGCCGGGCTCGGGGACCCGACAGCTGTCCGAGCGCGTGCTGGCGCACTTCGGAGCCACGGTGGGCGAAGAGATCGAGGTCTCGCCCGAAGCTGCGGCCGAAGGACTGATCGATGGTTCGGTCGACGTGGCGTTCATCCTTACCGCCATTCCCTCGCGGCTCGTGGGCGGCCTCGCAGCTGCCAACGCTGTGCGCTTCCTGAGTCTCGGCGACGCGCAGCAGAGCGGTAACGAGGCCGATGCGCTGGCCCTTGTTTTCCCGGCCATCTCTGCCACCACGATCCCGCGGTCGACCTACGTTCGCCTGCCCGACCGTCCAATCCAGACCGTCGCCGTGTCGGCCCTGCTGGTCGCTCGACGCGACCTCGACCCGGATCTGGTCCGGGCCGTCACGGAGGCCATATTCGAGCACCGTGGCGGCGCGGGTCGCCTCGAGGGTGAAGAGAGGACGGTGGCGCAGCGGATCCACGAGGACTATCGGCCGGGCGCCTCTGTGATTCCATTCCATGAGGGGGCCGTCGGCTACTACCATCGGGAAGAACCACCCTTCTTCGTCGCCTACGCCGAAGCCATGAGCCTCGGTCTCACCCTGCTCGTCGGCGCCTACTCCGGCTACGTCGCCCTCCGCGAGTGGATGAAACGGCGAATGAAAAACCGGATGGACGCCTACCTGATCGAAATCGAGGAGCAGGCGGCCGATCTCGGATCGCTGTCGCTGGCCGAACTGGCCAGCCACCGCGACGCGCTCTATGAGATCCGCCACCGAGCGCTGTCGGACCTCGTTTCTGAACGGGTTCTCGCCGACGAGAGCTTCACCATCTTCCAGAACCACCTGCGCGACGAGTTCGCGGCGGTCGAGGCGCGGATCAAGGAAAAAACGGCGAGCGGCTGAAGTCGTTGTTGGACGAAAAGGGGCCCCATCCATTCACCGGCCGCGAATCCATCCGCGGCGAGTATTCGATGGATCACTGAGAGACTAGATTGAGAGGATCCGACGATGTCCACCACGATGGGTCGCGTGCGTTACTTCTGGTGTGTGGTCGCGGCAGGGATGGGGTCGATCTGGATCGGTTGCGCGTGCCCACCGGAGTCGGCAACATTCGCAAACCAGGAGGCGTCCGCTGACTACGAACTGATTCGCGTCATCGAGGTGGAGGGGCGGCAAGGAGTCGCCACCGACGGCGAACGGTACTTCGTCAGCGGCAGCACCGCTTTCTTCGTCTATTCAAAGGACGGCGAGTTGCTCGCGTCCAACGAAGAACCGTTTGTCGATCTCGAAAAACCGGCCAACCATATCGGCGACATCAGCGTCCACGACGGAGAGCTGTTCGCCGGCGTCGAGTGGTTTGTCGACGGAAGGGGCCAGGATATCCAGATCGCCGTGTATGACGCGGCGACGCTTCGCTACAAGAGGGCGGTCTCCTGGGACCCCGGTTCAGGCCAGGTTGAGGTCAGCGCGGTAGCCGTCGACGCCGCCAACGGCCTCGTGTGGATGACCGACTGGGTGGACGGCAGGTATCTCTATCGCTACGACATGGCGACGGAAACCTATGCGGGCAAGCTGCACCTGCGGCCGGTTCCGCAGTGGCAGCAGGGCATTGCTGTATTCGATGGATCGCTGTACATCACCGCCGACGACGGCGACGCCGAGGATGACGAAGTCGACAATCTCTGGCGGGTTCGGGCCGAACCGACGGCAACAGCCGCCTACGTGACCCATGAGAAGGCCTTCGTCGAGTTCCGGCGCGTCGGCGAGATCGAGGGCATCGCCTTCGACCCCGAAGCATCCGAGATGGTGGTCCTGGCGAACCGCGGCAAGCGGATCGTGTTGGGGATGCCGACGGGTTTGTACGAGGGTTACGACCGGGAGATCCACGAGCTCTACGTGTACCGCGTTCTCGACTGAGCCTTGTACGAAAACCAACGGGCCGGGCGGCCTATGTGCCGCCCCTACGATTTTCCAGAATACGGATAGGGCTCGAGCAAACCCCTTCCATTCAGCTGCATAGCTTTCCCAAAGTCGTAGGGGAGGGGTTTATCCCCTCCCTTTTCGGTGTCTTTGTGCCGCGATTTCTCTTGCCTGCGCGTGATCTTGCAAGAGGCTGAGATGGGATCGATTGGAGGGGCGGACATGTCCCGCCCGCTTGATTTCGACTCATGCGAGAGGCTCACCTGTTGGAAGGCGTTACGGAACCCGCAACTCGAGCGGACCGCGGTCGTCGCGCAGAACCACGCGGTCGATCTCGATCTTCTCGACCTTGAATCCGGCGATTTCGGACCCTTCGTAGATATCCACGCCGTTGATCTCGGCGAAGGGCCGGATCGGTCGGAACACGATGTAGCCGAGCGACAACGTCGTATAGCCGAGATCGGCGTCCATGATGAACACCCGGTTGCCTGATGCCGCGGCAACCCGTGTGGCGGTTGCGCGGGGGATCGGCGTCGGATCCGTCTCGACGCCTGGAACAGCGGTGTCGGGGAAGGGTTCACCCTGCTGGGGAGACGGCAGCGGCTCGACCAAGGGAGCCGTCTGCAGCGGTTGCTGAAGAGCTTCGGGCGCGGGTTCGGGTGGGGTTGAATTCTCGACCGAGGTGCGCGGACTCTCGACGGCAGCAGGCTGCTGGAGAGACGATGTACCATCAGATTCCGAATCGACCGCGCCGGCGCCCACGATCCACCACACGCCGGCGGCGCCGGCGAGCCCGGCGAGAACCGCCACCAGGGCCACCGCCGCCGGGCCCGTGCCCTTTCGCGGCCCCCTCGAAGGATAGGCCTGCGGCGCCCGACCGGCGCTGCGCTGGTCGTCGTGTTCGGCGGCCGCCTGGCGCGCCTTGCGGAGGGCTTCGTTGATCAGGCTCACCAGCCCTGTCCCTCCAGATCGTGAATCGCGCGCCGCACCTGCCACCAGCCGATCTGGTCGCGACCCTGGACGTAACCGCACAACAGACTCTTGTCGCAGACTGCGTTGATCAGCCGCGGGATGCCGCGCGAATACCGGTGGATGGCCCTGAAGGCGGGCCGGCTGAAGGACGGCCGGCCGTTCGAACCGGCCACCAAGAGCCGGTGTTGAATGTAGGCGACCGTCTCCTGGCGGTTGATCGAGCCGAGGTGGTAGCGCACCGTGATGCGCTGCCGGAGTTGGCGAAGACCCGGGGCCTCCAGCCGCTCTCGAAGCTCGGGCTGGCCGATGAGGACGATCTGCAGCAGCTTGTGCTGGTCCGTCTCGAGGTTGGACAGCAGCCGCACCTGCTCGATCAACTCGTCCGACATGTCCTGGGCCTCGTCGATGAAGAGCACGACCACATCGCCGGCGTGGGCACGTTCGAGCAGGAAATCGTTGAGGCGCTCCACCAGCCGGATGCGATCGTTACCGCTGTCGTCGAGGTCGAGCTCGCGGAGAACCGAACGCGTGAGCTGGATCGGGGTCATGACCGGGTTGAGGATGAGGGCGGTTGCATAGCCCTCGCGAAGCTCTTCGAGCACCTTGCGGCACAAGGTGCTCTTGCCGGCCCCGATCTCGCCAGTGATCTGGATGAAGCCCTTGCGCTCGCTGATGCCGAACAGGATGTGCTCGAATGCCTGGCGGTGGCGTCGGCTGAAGAACAGGTACCGGGGATCCGGTGTGATGTTGAACGGTGGGGCCGATAGGCCGTAAAACTCCTGGTACATGATGTCAGTGTCCGCCTGAAAGTCTACGGATGGCGGGCACTGATTGTACCTCTGCAATTCGCTGGCGCGAATTGCTGGGTCGGCTCTATCGTCCGAGCCAGCGAAGCGCGAACCAGATATTGACCCCTGCCGGGCGCGGCAGGTCATATTGAAGATTGACTTCGAGGTAATGTCCGTGGGCCAATGCCCCGTCCCACAGGATCTGCATGACGGTCTTGGTGGAGTTCACGACTGGAGCCGCCGATACCCGGGTTTCCTGAAACCTCCCGTCAGGATGGGCGTTGGTGGCGATCTCGGCATAGAAGAACCCGTTGTCTCGATCGTTGATGGTGAAAGGCTGTTGACCGAAGGACCACCTGAGTGTGAGCCGGGCAGCGTATCGGCCGCGAAAGCCCGAGGGGATGACGACCCTCTCGGGGACCGCCGGGTTGAAGAAACCGTCCGAGTCCCACACCGGCGGGCTGCTGAAGACCACTTTCGAGGTGGTGGTGCTGCTGGGCACAGGCGTGGCGTCGGCGCGGAGCTCGACACCGTGAACACGCACCCGATTTTCAACCCAATTGAGAGACGCCATATCAATGCTCCTTTCGTTTTGTGTCTCTGGTCGCAAACCTCAACCCTGGTGTTCTCACTCGAGCAACAACCCGGATACCCGGCGCACCTGCCGCTCATGTCGAAATGGTTCAGGGTTTGAATGTGGGGCGGGAATGGCGGTGTGTCAACTCATGCGCCGCCAGAACCGAACGGGTGGAGTTCCACTCGCAGGGCCTGGACATTGGCGAAAGTGAAGACGGCGCACAGGATGAGAATCCACCAGTCGCCGGCCGTCATGGCCCACAGACCGATCGCAACCGTGAGCACGACCGAAAACGCACGCGCTGCGATCCTTCCGCGACGACCGGCGACCATTTCGGCTAGCGAGGAGGTGATGTGACCGCCGTCGAGGGGCAGGATCGGCAGCAGGTTGAGCACGCCCCATCCGAGGTTGACCCACACGAAGAAGTTGGCGACCCGCATCACCGCCGGTGTCGCAGCGGAGAAGAACCCGCCCATCACGCCCAGCAGGACGGCCCCGCCGATGGTGATCCCGACTGCGGGCCCGGCAATGCTGATGCCGATCTGCTGCCACGGCGTCAGTGTGCGAGGCCGCATCCAGCCCGTCATCCCGCCGAAGGCCATCAGCCGGATCCAAGGCTGCATGCCGAGACGGCGTCCGGCGAACGCATGTCCGAGCTCGTGGGCGAGGACGCCGACAATGACGGTGAAGACCCACACCACCATCCACTGCGGTTCCTGGCGCCCACCGATGAGCCACGCGGTGACGAAGAAAAACGGGTCGACCCGCAGCGGAAAGCCGAAGATGCTGAGCCCGCGGCGCGGCGGGCGGTCGTCGCCGGGCGGTTCGCCGTCGAACCTGGAGTATTGGTTTGGGTAGTTGTCCATACTGCGCCAGTATGCCACGGCGATCCGCTGCGCGGATCGCAGCGGCAGCCGGGACGGCCGCCCCACAAGCCTTTCACGGCACTTCTGAAAACCCTGTAAATGGCAGCCGGGACGGCTGCCCCACAAAGGCCTTCACGAAGCCTCTGAATATCCTGTAAATGGCAGCCGGGACGGCTGCCCCACAAGCCCTTTACGACGCCTCTGAATATCCTGTAGACAAGCCGGTCGATACGTTTCTGAAAGCCTTGTGGGGCAGCCGTCCCGGCTGCCATTGCGATGGTTGGTCACCGCACGACCGCCCGAACCTCAACACTCAGCCTCTTGCCGAAACATCCGCAGGTGAAAAGAACCGCGGCACAGAAAGACCCGAAAGGGAGGGGGTAAACCCCTCCCCTACGACTTTGAGGACGGCATGTGCCTGCAAGGGCTGGGCTTGTCTCAACCCCGTCCGCGTGTCTGAAAACCGTAGGGGCGGGGTTTATCCCCGCCCGCATTGAATATTGCAAGAGGCTCACCTAAGAACTCAAAACTCAAAACTAACAACTGCCATCTCATCCCACCGCGACCGGGTCGTGGATCGTCTGCTCGAGGCGGGACGCCGCTGCCTCCGCCTCTCCGACGATGCGACGGATGACCGCGTCGACCGTGGGCGTGTCGTCGATCAGTCCCGTGCACTGCCCGAGCGGCAGCACGCCCCGCTCGAGATCGCCCTGGGTGCAACCGTTCTTGAAGGCCTCGAAGCCGATCGCCATGCGCGCCATCTGCACGGATTTCTTGTAGCCCGAGAGAACGATCCCTGCAGCCAGCTTGGCCCACGGCAGACCCAGGAGGCCGGCAATTTCACGCGACCGCAGCAGGGCAGACAGGGGATTCAGCCGTTGCTGGATCAGCCGCTGCGCCCCCTCGGCATCGACATAGCGGCCGTAGAGCCCATCCACCCGGTTGGTGTAGACGGTATCGGCAACCTGGTGTTCGACGCTGGCCCGCTTGGCACCTTCGTGGACCGGGCTTTCGAGAGTGTTCATGAAGCGCGTCCCCATCGCGACACCCTCGGCGCCGAGGGCAAGCGCCGCAGCCAGACCGCGTCCGTCGGCAAAACCGCCGGCGGCGATGATCGGGATCGAAACCCGGTCGGCGAGGCTGGGCACCAGCACGAGAGAT
The DNA here is from genome assembly GCA_963714895.1 of Candidatus Sulfomarinibacteraceae bacterium. Lineage (GTDB taxonomy): Bacteria > Acidobacteriota > Thermoanaerobaculia > Thermoanaerobaculales > Sulfomarinibacteraceae > Sulfomarinibacter. The sequence goes on along the minus strand of CAVQQC010000023.1, from coordinate 8,427 downwards.
GTGACCGGGCCGCCATGACCCGCCGCCTCGTGCCCGGTGACGATGAGGGCGTCGGCGCCGTCGCGTTCGGCCGCCTCCGCGTGTTTCTGGGTGGCGACGGTCGCGATCACCTTGCCGCCGTAGGCGTGAGCGCGCTCGCAGATCCAGTCGCCCTTGCCGAGCGAGTAGTTGATGATCGGCACCTTTTCCTCAAGGAGAATCTCGGCGTTCTTTCGGTTGCCCGGAAAGTAGAGGGTGACGTTGGCGGCGAAAGGGCGTTCCGTCAGCTCGCGAGTGCGGCGAACCGCCGCCCGGGTCTGGTCGGCGTCGAGCACCCCGGTGGCGAGAATGCCGAGACCGCCGGCGTTGGCCACCGCGGCCACCAGTTCGGGAGTGCTGATCCAGCTCATGCCGGAAAGAACGATCGGGTGCTCGACGCCGAACAGCTCGGTGACTCTCGTCCTCATGCGAAACCTCCTCGGCCCGAAATGCCGCCTGCGCAACCAGAGATTAGCACTGCAAGCCAATTCTCAAGTTGGCAGGCGTCCCGCCTACCCCACAAGGCTTTCACGACGTTTCTGAACACCTAGCAAATGGCAGGCGGGACGCCTACCCCACAAGACCTTCACGACGATTCTGAACACCTAGTAAATGGCAGGCGGGACGCCTACCCAACAAGGCATTTGCGACGTTTCTGAACACCGTGTAAATGGCAGCCGGGACGCCTACCCCACAAGACTTTCACGGGGTTTCTGAATACCGTGTAAATGGCAGCCGGGACGCCTACCCCACAAGGCTTTCACGGGGTTTCTGAATACCGTGTAAATGGCAGACGGGACGCCTACCCCACAAGACTTTCACGACGTTTCTGAACACCTAGCAATTGGCAGGCGAGACGCCCGCCTAACGAATCTTTCAGGTCCGTCCCTTGTGGGGCAGCCGTCCCGGCTGCCATTTGGGTGCACAGAACACACGAGATCTGAGGGCCTGGGCAGGGGGGTCCTAGGCGGCAAATCCGAAATCCGAAATCCGAAATCCGAAATTCAGCTAGACTGCATCGCCATGCCGACCCGCGCGCGCCTTGCCCTGCTGACCGCTGTCGTTCTGTGGGCGGTGTCGTTTGTCGCTACCAAGGTGGCCCTCGAGTCGGCGCCGCCGTTGGTTGTGGTCTCGCTCCGCCTGCTGATCTCGGCCGTCTGTTTTCTGCCGTGGATCGTCGCCACCGGCGGCACCCGCGGTCTGGGCGGGTTCCGGGTGCTGCGCGAGTTGTTCGTTCTCAGCCTGTTCGGTGCCGGGCTCCACTACGCGACCCAGACCATCGGTCTGCAGTACACCACCGCCTCCAACGCCTCGCTCTACACGACCACCGGTCCGATCACGATCATGCTGCTGTCGGCACTCGTTCTCGGTGAGCGAATCACCGGGCGCAAAGCCGCCGGCGTCGCCCTGGCGGTCGCCGGCGTACTGGTGGTCATGGGACCCGCCAAGCTGACCTCGCTGGAGCTCGACGAGCACATCCTCGGCGATCTGCTGGTGCTCGCGAGTCTCATCATGTGGGGTCTGTTCACCGTCTTCGGCAAGAAACTCACCGACCAACTCGGCGCGCTCCGGGTGACGGCCTGGGTCACGGTCATCGGCGCGGCGTGGATGGCGCCCGTGGGTTGGGCGCAGATGCGGCTGACGGGGTTCGACGTGTCGACCCTGGATGGCGAGGCGTGGGCGGCCATCGCCTTTCTCGGGGTGGGGTGCTCGTTCCTGGCGACCCTCCTCTACTTCGTGGCCCTCGGTCTGTCGGAGTCGCAAAAGGTCGGGGTCTATCTCTACCTGATCCCACCACTGACCGCTGCATTCGCCGCCTTCTATCTGGGCGAAACCATCACCGTCAATCTGCTGATCGGTGGAGCGCTGGTGTTTGCCGGGGTGGCGCTCACCGAACGGGGTTGACCCCGGGCGTGCGGCCGGGACGGCCGTGCCATCCGGCTTCGCTCCAGGGGGCTTCGCCGTGACAGGCTTCGACTCTCTTGCTTGTGACGGCGTAGCGCGAAGCGCGAAGACGCATGGTGCAGGCTGCCTTGTCACGGCGTAGCTTCGGGCGAAGTCGGATCCCGCCCGCACTGGGTCAGCCCAACATTGGTAGGGTGAGTTCCTCCAGCGAGTGCAGCTTGACGTCCGCCAGGTCGTACGCCGGGTCCGCGAAGAGGTGGGGTGGTGGGACGGCCACGACCCGCATCCCGGCCGCTCGCGCCGCCTGAACCCCGGCCGCCGAGTCTTCGATGACGGCGCACTCGGGATGGCGGGAACCCCAAGTCCCTGGCGGTTGCAAGAAAGACCGCAGGGTGGGGTTTGCCGTGCGACTCGTGGATCGCCGAACGAACGACCTCAAAGGTCGTGGTCAGACCGAGGGTGTGCAGAACCGTCTCGATGAGAATCGGGCTGGACGACGACGCCAACGCCAGCGCGAGGTCTGCGTTTCGCACCACGTCAAGGGCGTGCTCGAGGCCGGACATCGGTTGACCGCGTGTGGAGATCAAGATCTGCATGCGCTCTATCAGGCGTCGCTCCACCTCATCGGGGGAAACGCCCTGCCAAGGAGAACGAGCAAACCAATAGGCGATGACCTCGTCGGTCCGCATGCCCATGGTGAGCTCGCAATCCGCGTCGGTGAGGTCGAGACCGGCCTCGGCAAAGACCTGCCGCTCGGCCGCACGCCACAGGGGTTCGGAGTCGATGAGGACCCCGTCCATGTCGAAGATGACCGCTTTCATCACACCCCGTGCGTTGTCGGATCCAAATCGGTGTTTGGGTGATCTCGGGCTTGGAAAAGGAAATCCAGAGGCCGGGGGACCGGCCGGATCGGCCGGTCGAAATATCAGGAGTCGTCGTCTTCGTCCGCTTCGAGGTCCGAATCGGGAGCCTCACCCTGGTCGAGCGAACCGCCTTCCCAACCTACGGGCTGCGGTTCGTCATCGAACTCGCCGCCCTTGTTCAGGCGCTTTTCGAGCTTGTCCTGTTTCTTCTTCTGCTTCTTGATTTCTTTCTGCCGTTTTTCAAACTTGTACGATCCGCTTTTTCTGCCCAATCCGTCCTCCCTGTTCCTACCCTAGCAGATCAGAGGGGCGTCGTCGTTTGAGGACGGCAATGACCAGGGTCGGCGAGAGCTTTGCGGAGGCCCTTCACAAGCTGCGGTAGCACGAGGCGATACAGTATTTGAACCAGCGGGGCTCGGGGCAGCTGTCCTCCCAGTAGCCCGCCGGAAGGCTGGGGTGGATCACCGCTTCTTCCAGGGAAACCCCGTCCTCCTTGAGAGTTCGCAGCGCAGAAATCAGCTCCTCGAAGTACTCCCACTCCAGCTGCAGGTAGTCTTTTTCGACGACCCGACCGTGGCCGGGGCACACCCGCGCCGGGTTCATGGCGTACCAGTCTTTGAGGGTGTCGATCCAGACCGTGAGATCGGTCGATGGATCGCCGAAATAGGGGTACTTGTCGACCTGCACCAGATCGCCGGTGACCAGGACTCTTGCAGACGGAAAATAGACGTAGGACGAACCGGTGGTGTGGCCCCCGGTGTTGACGAACACGATGTGGCCGGGTGGCGATCCGAAGACCTGCTCCGCGTCAACCCAGACGGTGGGCAGGAACGGTTTCGCCGTCTTCTGCGCCCTGGCAAATGTCGGAAAGATATTGTTGTAGCCCTCGATCGCCTTCTCGTCCCACTCGATGGCCAGCTGGTGCTCGAACAGGGGACGGGCGGTTGCGGCCGCCACCACCGGGACATCGCTGAATGCCCCCATCGCGAGGATGTGGTCGAGGTGGGCGTGGGTCAGGATCAGGTTGCGGGTCGGCCGCTCGAAGCGCTGCTCCATGTCTTTGCGGAAGTCCGCTGCGGCCTCGGTGCTGAGGCCGGCATCGACAAACACCAGACCGTCCTCGAGTGCGATACAGGTGATATTGGAACCGCTGGAATTCTGGGCCATGACCACCGACGGTGCGACCTCGACGATCACCAGCTTTTCGTCAGCTGATCCGGCCCAGACCCCGCCGGCCACTCCAACCGCAAACGTCAACCCGAGAACATACCGTGCTGTCGTATTCATGTGACCCCCCTCGGCCCCCGGCGTGTCCTGAGGTGGTCGTATTCGAACCACCCATGGACAGGTACGGGCGGTCAGTACGAGGGTTGCCGATTCGATTCCTGATCTCAAATCAAAACTGCCGGGTGTGAGATTGGTTGCGTAATGTGGCTCATCCGAAGACTGGTGGGATAGTCTTACCCCTGTTCGGTCCGATATACAGCCGAGCCGCGGAGCGGCGGCAGACCATAGCCCGGGGCGTCAGCCCCGGGAATCGCGCAAAATCTAACCGTAGAGCCCCGGCAGGGGCGACAGGTCTGTTCTTCTTCGTCTGGAAACCTCGCCGATTTCCGGATGAGTTGAAAGCTGAGCCTCCTGCAAATCTGTAACCGAGAGGGCGGGGATGAACCCCACCCCTACGGATGTATTTGTAGGGGAGGGGTTTATCCCCTCCCTTCCGTTTGCGGTCATCCACGAATTCACTCACGAACGGGTTTTTGCAACAGGCTGAGCTCTATCCGGGTTGCGCCGAAAAAGCTGGACCGGTCAATTCCTCGAGGTACGCTCGGCCAAGTTCCTGCCAGTGTTTGAGGGCATCATAGGCGGAGCGTTTGGCTTCCCGGACTCGTCTCCGGAGACGCCTCCTGGCGGCGAACCCCGTGCCTTCGGCGATGGTGGCCTGGAGCGAAGTGCGGGCGGCCTTGAGGTCCGCCAGCGCCTCTTCGCACCGCCGTTCGGCGGCCAGGATGCTCTCGCGAAGGGCCTCGCGGGGGCCGATGGCGATCATCTCTCGAACCGCATCACTGGCGGCCGTAGTATGCGCCCTGGCAGATGCCTGCCAACCGTCGATGGTGTCGCCCGCGGACTTCAGGTGCTCGTCGAAGGTCTCCCGTGCGTGCTCGAACATCTTGCCCAGTGTGACGTCGATAGGGCTGCGGCGGAGATTGCTGGCGAGCCCGACCCGCGCCAGAAGCCAGATCAACCACTTGCTGGGGTCCCAGTTGTAAAGGCGTGGACCGTTGCGGTAATCGGCCTGAAAACTGTGGTGGTAATTGTGGTAACCCTCACCGAATGAGAGAAATGACAAGAACCAGTTGTCGCGCGCCGAATGTGCCGTCGAATACGGCTGGCTGCCCCACATGTGGGCGGCGGAGTTGATGAGGAAGGTGAAGTGTTGCGTCAGGACGATCCGCAGAAGAAACGCAAACACGAACATCCCGAGCATGTGGCCGGTGATCAGACCGAGGAGGATCGTCGATCCGAGATTGACCACGGTACCGATCGCGATGGCGTGGCGGTGCTGCCACCGCAGAATCGGGTCTTTCCACAGATCCGGGACGTTCGAGGTGTCATCGTGTTTCGATCCCTCGACCATCACCCAGCCCATATGCGAGTAGAAGAACCCCTCCTGAGCGTTGTAGGGATCGTCGTCGGTGTCCACGTTGCGGTGGTGGAAGCGGTGCGCCGCCGCCCACGAGATCACGCTGTTTTCGTAAGCCGCCGCGCCGATCACCGCAAACACCGCTCGCACCGGCGCCGGCGCCGCATAGGCGCGGTGAGTGAACAGCCGGTGGTAGCCGGCGGTGATGCTGAGGCCGGTCAGCAACCACATCGCGACACACGCGGTGATCTCGACCCACGTCACACCATGGGTGATGATGTACCAGGGGACTGCAATGACCGCGGCCAGCGGCATCAGAGTGAGAAACGCCACGTTGCCCCAGACGATGGGCCGTCGTCGCGCAGTTTTCGCTGTAGAACCAGGTTCCTGTGAATCAACCGTCATCGGTGAAGTGCTCCAACTGTGATGGCGCGGGTCTGCGACCCGGTCGCGCTACCGTACCACGTGGGCCAGCCCCAGACCGCGCCGCACCCGGACGAGAGCGGAGCACCAGTGTGGCTGCGGTCCGTGGCATGATTGCGTGCGAATGTTCAGAGAGCAGGAGAGTATGACATACAGCAATTACACCCGAGTCCCGCGTGTATGTGGCCGGTCACGCTGGTCTGGTTGGTTCGGCCGTGCTTCGCCGCCTCGAGCGCGAGGGATTTGAAAATGTCCTCACGGCTACTCGCGACCAGCTCGATCTCCGCGACCAGGCGGCGGTCAACTACTGGTTTCGCGCCAATCGTCCTGAATTCGTTTTTTTGGTAGCCGGCACAGTTGGTGGAATTCTCGCAAACTCAACCCGTCCGGCCGAGTTCATCTACGACAACATGATGATCCACGCCACCGTGGTCCACGCCGCCCACCTTTTCAACGTGGAAAAGCTCCTGTACCTCGGCAGTTCCTGTATCTATCCCCGCGCCTGCCCGCAGCCCATGCTGGAGGAGCACCTTCTTTCGTCTGCCCTCGAACCGACCAACGAGTCCTACGCCATCGCCAAGATCGCCGGCATCAAGCTCTGCCAGGCCTACCGCCGGCAGTACGGCTCGAACTTCATCTCCGCCATGCCCACCAACCTTTACGGGCCGCACGACAATTTCGACCTCGAGAGCTCGCACGTCTTGCCGGCGATGATTCGGAAGTTCTACGACGCCAAGCAGGAAGGCCGCGACGAGGTGGTTCTGCTGGGGCAGCCGTCCCGGCTGCCAGTTCGATGTTTGGGCCGGTCTGGAGCGATTCTCCAGGCCGAGTCCGGCTGCGGGTTCGAGAAGAGATAGGAATGCAACAGAGGATGCCAACCACACGAATGGCACGCGAGAGACGCGTGCCCCACAAGGCACTCCGAACCGGCCATGAGCATTTGTGGGGTAGCCGACCCGGCTGCCAGGCAGGCGGGACGCCTGCACCATAAAGAAAAAACCCGCCCGAATCGGGCGGATGGGAATCGAAACTAAAAACTAAAAACTAAAAACTAAAAACTCAAAACTGAAAACTACGAGGTTATCTCGTAGCTCGTGCATTCCGATTCGACGGACGATTGCCGGCGGGGCGCGTCCTGCGCTGCGCCTTTCCATTCCCACGCGCGCGTTCTTCGGCCCTGCGGGCGCGGTGGGCGGCAATGCGCTCGCCGACCGGGATCTCCAGCCGCCCCTCGGGTTTGGCCTTGTAGTCGAATCCGTCGATCGTGCGGCGCGTGATCTGGCGACCTACTGCGCGTTGATGGCGTTGACCAGCGGCTGTTCCGCGGGAGAGGCAAAGGTCGACGTGCGTCGCCGATCAGACCGGCGCGTGCAGTCCGCCCGACGCGGTGAATATAGTCTTCGGGGGCCACCGGGACGTCGAAGTTGATGACGTGAGGCAAGGCCTCGACGTCGATGCCTCGAGCCGCGATGTCGGTGGCCACCAGCACTTTGATGCGGCCGTTCTTGAAACCGGCGAGGGCCGCCTCGCGTTGCGGCTGGCTCCGGTTGCCGTGGATCCGCTCGACGGAAAATCCGGCTCGTTCCAACTTTTCGAAGGGCGGTTGGCCCGGTGCTTGGTGCGGGTGAAGACCAGCGCGGTCTCGACATCTCCGCGTTTGAGCATTTCCTGGAGGAGATTGGCCTTGAGGAGTTCGGGGACCGGCAGGATTGACTGGGCGATGCCGGTGGCGGGCGCCGAGCGGCGCTCGACATCGATCCTCACGGGATCGTTCAAGAGATCCTTGCTGAGGGTGACGATAGGCGCCGGGAGGTCGCAGAAAACAGCATCGTCTGCCGCTTCTTCGGCAACCTGGCGAGGATCCTGCGGATGTCCGGCAGAAAGCCCATGTCCAGCATGCGGTCGGCCTCGTCGATTACCAGAAACTCGAGATGATCGAAGCGTGCCCACGGGTTCTGCATGAGGTCGAGAAGGCGTCCGGGAGTGGCGACCACGATGTCGACGCCCGAGCGGAGGGCCTGCTCCTGCTTGCCGGGTTTGACGCCGCCGAACACCGTGGCCGATTTCACCGGCGTGTGGCGGGCGAAGGCCTGGGTGTGTTCGTGGATCTGCGAGGCCAACTCGCGGGTCGGGGTGAGGATGAGCGCGCGGGTGCGACCGCTCGGGGTCCCCGCCATCTGTTGGAGGATGGGTAGTACGAAGGCTGCGGTCTTGCCGCTGCCGGTCATGGCGCAGGCGAGCACGTCGCGGCCGTCGAGGGCCGGAGGAATGGCGTCTCTCTGGATGGGGGTGGGCTCGGTAAAGCCCATGTCGTTGATCCCACGCTCGATGGCGGGGTGGAGGTTGAAGTTAAACGCGTTCATATTTTTCTTTCTGCAGGCACACCTCTAAATTCGTGTGCCGCTGGTCTGCCCGCACATCACCCACAATCGTGAGTCGTTCGGGTCATTCCGGCTGATTGTGGGAAACGGGAGACTTTCCGGTGAGGCTGCCGTACGGGGCGGGGAGCCCCTGCGAATTGTCTGCTATCGGTCGGGTTGCAGTGAAGCAACTTCTCTCGGCGGCTGAGAGAGC
>CAVQQC010000022.1:0-331650 GCA_963714895.1 Candidatus Sulfomarinibacteraceae bacterium | reverse complement strand
CCATGCCACTCACTCCTCCACCCCGTACTTCTGCATCCAGTTGGTGAGCGTCTGGTAGCTGGGCAGGCCGACCAGCTCGGCGGCCTTCGACTTGTTGCCGCCCGCTTCCTTCAAGGCGCGTTCGAGGTAGTGGCGGGCGACGTCGGCCTGGAGCTCGCGGATGTCGAGGCCGGAGCCGAGGGCGCGGTTGAGGAGGGTCTCGCCGTTGGCGGGCACGCCGTTCTGGAAGGCCTCGCGCATCTCGACTTCGCGGATGACCTCGCCGGTGCACCAGATGACGGCGCGGGTGAGGGTGTTCTCGAGCTCGCGGACGTTGCCGGGCCACGGGTGGCGCAGCAGCAGGTTGCGGGCGCCGGGGGCGAGGCGGCGATCCTTCCAGCCGGGGTCGTGGACGCGCTGGTCGGCGTTGATGCGGGCCAGGAAGTGATCGATGAGCATGCCGAGGTCGCCCTCGCGCTCGCGCAGGGGCGGCAGGGTGAGGACGGCGACCGCGAGGCGGTAGTAGAGGTCGGAGCGGAAGCGGCCCGCCGCGACCTCGTCGACCAGGGTGCGGTTGGTGGCGGCGATGACGCGCACGTCCACCTTCTCCGGGGCGTTGCTGCCGACGGGCGTGACCTCGCCCTCCTGCAGGGCGCGCAGCAGCTTGACCTGGGCGTCGGCCGGCAGCTCGCCGATCTCGTCGAGCAGGAGGGTGGAGCCGTCGGCGGTCTGGAAGAGGCCGCGCTTGGCGCGGTCGGCGCCGGTGAAGGCGCCCTTGACGTGGCCGAAGAGCACCGACTCGACCAGGTTCTCGGGGATGGCGCCGCAGTTGACGGTGACCATCTGCTTGGCGCGGCGCGGGCTGTGGGCGTGGATGAAGCGCGCGCACAGCTCCTTGCCGGTGCCGGACTCGCCCTCGATCAGCACCGGCACCGAGCGCGGGGCGACGGCGCGCGAGCGCTCGAGCAGCACCTGCATGGCCGGGCTGCGGCCGATGATGCCCGCCTCGTCGGGGGCGTCGGGCGGCGTCGAGGCGGCGAGGCCGGCGATGCGGCGGTCGGAGGGGCGCAGGATCTCCGGGATGTACTCCATGGAGATCTCGAACGGCAGGTCCACGTCGCGCAGGCCGTGCTCGCGCGAGGAGTCGATGAGGTGCGCGTCGTAGCGGGCCTTGGCCAGCAGCAGCCACACCGCCGCCATCGCCGGGGTGCCGGGGCTGAGGTGGAAGGTGAGTTCGACCTTGGTGCCGTGCTCGGCGCGCACCGACTCGACGGCGTCGACGGCGGCCTTGTAGATGGCGGCGTAGTCGACCGGGCTGGGGAGCTTGACGGGGCGGATCTCGAGGGCCGGTGCAGCGTCGGTGCGCGCGCCCAGCCAGGCCGCATAGTGGGCGGCCTTCTCGCCCGGATAGGTGTTGAGGAGGAGGACGCGGTCGAAGGCGCGGTCTTCAACCGCGCCGGCGATGGGCCCTCGGCCGACCTTCGCCTCGTCCACCGAGGCGTCAAGGTCGGTCTGCCCAAGCCACGCCAAGAGTACCTTCACTGATCGATAGTACAAGATACCTCATTTTGACGCAAGAAATTTTATTATTCAGATGTTGATACAATTGTTGAAAATATTGACATCAGACTTGACAAACGCCTTTGCGGGCACTATCTCTACGTTTTCCACAGGTTGATTTTCAAACTGTTCAAAAAGTTGGCACGGCTTGCAATACAGGTCTCCGACGTCGGGCGCCGACCCGGCGGCCGATCCGGGGGCTGCATGAACACGTCAGCCCTCGAGAAAAACAGTCCAGGGAGGTGACACATGAGCGACGCCGAATGGGACGAGGAGGAAGCCCCTCCTCTCCCCTGCCCGATCCGGGCGGGCCCGGGAACGATCACATGGTCAGGCCGCCACCTGCCGGACGGACTCATCGAGAGGTCGTCGGAGCCTTGGGAGGCTCGAAGAACCGCACGAGTGGTTCGCCTTCAACGCCGAAATGCTCCGAACGAGGCCTGCGGGCCGTAACATGGCCTTCGATCGCGACCAGACTCCCGGCTCGCCGAGATCGTTTCCGCCGCTCTACATGGCCTACCGCGACCTGGTCCCTCCGAGCAGCGCCGAACCTTTTTCATCGACGACCTCGAACGGGAGGTCGTTCTCGGGGAACGCCGACACCGCGGTGCGCTGGCAATCATGGCGTTGTTGAAGACGAGCCACTCCTGGTTGCGACGAGCGACCGAGTGCCTACGCCTACCTCCAGGCGGAAATGGCGGAGCAGAAGCCGCATGCGTGCCGACGATTTGCTCCGGCAGTCCTGGAACAACGAGCCCGGTAGCCAGGCCGGCACCTTTCTGGGTCTGATGGTGCTGGGTCGCCCTGAGATCTCTCGATGTGCTTCGGCCGTACCGGTACGAGCTGACCGACGACGAAGTCCTCATGATGTGCTCGCTACCATCGTCGGCGTCAGACACCACCGTCGTACCTCTTCCTGCTCGACTGGTTCGAGGAAGCCCAGGCGGAGGCTGATCACGGCAAGTGCGCGAGCTGGCCGCAGCGCTGACCGTCGACGCGATCGAGATCGAGCGGGCACAGAAGGAGAACAGTGATCGCGGAGGTGACAGGCCCACCGAGCCTGCTGCGGTGCGAACAACCGTTCTTCTACGTTCCCATCCGGGAGTTCGCCCAGCACATCGAACCCCGGCTCAAGGTACTCGCCGAGCACGAGACCGGGTGGCCGATCGTTCCTCCGATTCTCGAAGGTTGGGGGCTGACGCCCCGAGGGGAAGCCAACTGATGGCCGGCGCGGCGGACGGTGCAGCGGGCCGCGAACGTGGGCCCAAAGGAGGTTGTGTGAGCGATGAAAAGGTAATCGTCCGGGAGGGGGGGCAGCTCCCCCCCTGCCCGCTGCCGGGCGGGGAAAGCGGGATCCGGTGGTCCCGCTCGCGCCCGGCGACGCTCGAAGAGATCACGAGGGCCCTCGACCGCATCGAGGGGAGAAACGGGCGGATCGCGCCCCCTGTCGACGAGCTGGAACAGCTGCTGAGGGACGCGTTCACGGCCCTGGACATCGATTCGACTCAGGAGTCGGAGGAGGTTGCGAGGCGCGCCTATCCGCTGTTCCGCGACGCAGCCAGCGTCGAACGGCGCCTAGCCATGATCGACGAATCCTGGTCGCGCGGGTTCGCGACGGCCGGGGGCCAAACTCTCTGTTCCTTGCCGCCATGCTCGAAAACGAGCCGGCCTTGGTCGCCGCCAGCGCTGCGCGATATGCGGCATTCGTCATGATGTTCGAAGATTTCGCCTGGGACGAGATTGGCAGGTTGTTCTACGGTGCCGAGTACGAGTCGGAGATGTGCCGGGCCGCAACATTTCTCGGGCTGGTCGCTGTCGGCGACTCCGAACTTCTCGGCGAGCTGCGCGATATTCGTTCCGAGCTGACCGACGACGAGGTGGCAGTTCTTCTGCGGCATCACCCTCGTCAATCCGAATCTTGCGACCGTCGTGTTCCTGCTCGAGTGGATGGATGAAGCCCAGCGCCACAACGACCACACGCGGTTCGCACAGCTCGCGTCGGTGGTCGAGCGTTCCGGCGCGGCCTCGGAGTGTGACGCCCTTTCGCCGGCCACCTCGCTCGACGCCGGCGATCTTCGCCTCAGGGTCTGCTACCACATTCAGTTCTCGATCACCCGTGAGCAGCTCGGGCGGCACATCCGGGAGCGGCTCGTGACCCTGGCCGAGCGCGAGACCCGCACCCGGCTCATTCCTCCCGTCCTGGAGGCATGGGGGCTGCAGTGCAGGAAGGAGGCCAGCTGATGGGAAGCATGACTCCATCGCCGTCGCCAGAACCGGTGACCCAACCCGCGGAAAGTTTCGAAGAGTTCTGCTGCCGCCACCGCGGCGACGGGGGCCCGACCACGAGCTCGGCGCGCCTTGAAACAAAACGCACCGGGCGGCGGAGCGGTCTTGTGCAGCTGCTTCAACGGCTGCGCTCCTGGTTATTCACGTTCGTGCCTGAGCGTCTGAAATGGTCTCGAGCTGGGCGGCATCCCCTCCTCAGGCCGATTTCCGAGCATTTCACACCGAAACGAAAGAAAGGGAACCAGCCATGACCACCTTTATCGAACAGAGCGTCACCTGTGCGGTCTGCGGTCACGACTCCGAGTTCGACGCATTGGGCAGCACCAACGAGATGGGCTACCCGGACCTCGACACGCGGCCCCCGGAGATGGCGCGCTCGACCATGATCTGGTGGCTGCAGGAGTGCCCGTCCTGCGGCTACTGCTCCGAGTCCATCGGCCTGGTCTCGTTCGGGGAGAGGGTGATCGTCGAAAGCGCGGCCTTCGCCGACTTTCGCGCCGGTCTCGCCGAACTGCCCGACCTCGTCCGCGTCTTCCGCACCGCGGCCTTCATCGCCGCCGAGCGCGGCCGCCCCGTCGAGGCGTTTCACCACACGCTGCACGAGTCGTGGGTCCACGACGATTTTGGTGACACCGTGCGGGCGACTGCGGCCAGGCTCAACGCGGTCGACTTCATGAACCTGGCGCACCAGGAGGGCGAAACCGTGGTCGACGAAGACGGATTCGACGAGGCCGTGAAGGTCGACCTGCTGCGGCGGGCCGGCGCCTTCGACCGCGCCGCCGAGATCTGCGAGGGAGTGCTCACGCACACCCGGCACACCGGGGTGGGCCCGATCATGGCATTCGAGCTCGAGCTGTGCAAGAAGCGGGACGCAAAGGCGCACACCATGGACGAGGTGCCCGACCGCAGCCGGAAGTGGGGTTAGCCGCGCCCAGGCGCGCTTTAGGGCAGCCGTCCCGGCTGCCGGTGGCACGCGGAGACGCGTGCCCCACAAACGCTTCACCCTGGTCTTGTGGGCCACCCGAGAGCGGTGGCCGGCCCTCAGTTCGTGAGGTAGCGAGCTGCGATCGCAGCGATAAAGGCGTCGAAATCGCCGAGGTCATCCTCGAGGATCCGCCAGACCTCACCAGGCGCGACCTCGTCGTAGAGGTGCACGATGCGGTTGCGAAAACGGACCATAGCGAGGAACGCTTCGCGACGGTCGGCAGGAAGCACGCCCTCCCGCGCCAGGATCTCGATCGTCTCCGAGTAGGCGCGCGGAACACCCAGTCCTTCGCGCGCGATGACGTGGTTCGCGATGTCGATCACTGCCTCGACAGCTGTCTGCAGCCACCTGGCAGCAGCAGCCTGGGATTTGTCGTCGCCTAGGAACGCCTCCCGACCCTCCGCGCGCAGCTGCTCGAGCTTTCCGACATTGCTGCGCACATAGTCGAGGTGCGAGCGCACCTTCTCGCGATCAACCGGCGCCATGGCAGTACTCTTCGATCAACGCCCGATCGTACTCCTCGAAGAAGCGCGCCTCGTCGATCGCGAAATCGCAGTACCGGTTGACGGTTCTCTCCAGGAAGTCCGCATGGGCGACCTCGTCGCGCAGGAACAACCTCCGACCTTCGGCCAGAACCTTGTGCCGGAACGCAAGCGGAGCTTTGTTCAGAATCGTGACCGAAACATCGTCCTCGCGCAGCGCCTCCGTGATGCGCCCGATCAACTCCACGTGCTGTCGCGGCGAAGGCTCGCCCCCGTCGACGAACACCAGCGCAAGATCTACATCGCTGAGCGGCGTCTGGAACGGCGTTCCATAGGAACCGTACAGGTAGACCGCAGCCAGGCCCGGCACATCGCCGAGAATTGACTCGAGCGCCGGGAGCCGTTCAGCAACGTCGATCATTCGACCGGTGTTACGGATCTTGCGGGTCATGGCTCCATTATGCAGGAGGCGGAGGTTGGAAGCCACCGACGACCGCGACGCGGACGGTCCCGATCATCGGGTTCGAGTTCGAGCTGTGCAAAAAGCGCGACGCGGAATGCCACGCGCTGGATGAGGTGCCAGGGAGGAGCAGGAAGCAAGGGAATCGACGGTTGTCTCTTGTGGGGCAGCCGTCCCGGCTGCCGGATGGCACGCGAGACGCGTGCCCCACAAACAGTTCCGAGCGCCTTGTGGGGCGGCCGGCCCGGCTGCCGGGCTTGGTTCTGTCGCGCCTCCGGCGCTTGTTTTAACAGGGGGCGACCGATTCCTGGGGCTCACGCCCCAGGCTATTGTCTGGCGCCGCTCCGCGGCTTTCGGATTGCCCCGGGGGCATTCTCGTCCAATCGATGCCGTCACCGGCCAATTTCTGGCGCCGCTCCGCGGCTCTCGGAATCCCCGGGGGCGTTCATCTCCAAACGATGCCGTCACAGGCTATTTTCTGGCGCCGCTCCGCGGCTTACGGAATGCCCCGGCGCATGGATGTCCAGAGGATGGCCTCCAGATGCCGAACTCTGCCGCCTCTCCGCGGCTCACGGGCTGCTCGGCAATCATGATCAGAGGTTCGGGTTCCGATCGATCTCCCCAGGCTAAGTGTTCCGTCAGGTCGGAGTCCGGGTCACAGTTTGGTGGTTGCTATACGCAACGCCTTGAGGAGCTTGAGGAGCCGTTTATCGATGGTGCAGACGGCGGCCCCTTCGCGGCGCGCCGTGATGGCGTACAGGGCATCGTAGACGGGATGGCCAAACGCTTCGGCCGTCGCGAGAGCTTCGGTCGCAAGGTCACGGGCCGCCAACGCATCATCTGCGAATGAGGCCGCGATCGAAAGCAGATTCTGGGCGTCGTCCACCTGAAGATCGCCGGCGCGAACGTATTTCCAGAGGGCGTTGGCGACTTCGGCGAAGTACAGATCGGGAACCGTGACGCGATCGGCCCGTTCGAGTTCGTTGATGATCTTCACCGCCAGCGAACGGCCGAGTACCGCCTCGATCGCAGCCGACGCATCGAGCACCAGAGTCCGGCTCATCGGTCGCGGTCTTCACGCACGACGTCAGCCGGCGCCCTCCCGACCTTTCGCTCGCCGTCATTCTGGATCGACTCACGGAGATCTCGAAGAGCTTCGAGCCGGCGATTTTTCGACTCGACCTCGGCGAACCGCTCGAGTTCAATGACAGCCTGCTGCGCGAGGCTCCGCCGCTCTCGAAGAGCCCTCAGGGAAAGAGCGCGATAGATCGCATCCGGCAAATCGCGAATCTGAAGTGACGGCATGACGAACTCCAATACTCAACCTTCATCATAATGCATGCATTCTGATGCGTCAACGGGCTAACGCCGTGAGAGCGGGGCCGGATGGAGCGGGCCGCAGGTCTTCCGCATGCTGCTATCCTGCCTGTCTATGGATTGGATTGTCTCTCTCACGCCGGAGGTTTCGGAGGATCCGCTGGAGGCCGTTTCGCGGCCTCCGGAGGGGGCTTCGATCGTCGAGATACGGGCGGACCTGTTCCCGGGGATCGACCTGCGGGCTGCGATCAGGGCGTGCCCGCTGCCGGTTCTGGTGACCCTACGGTCGAGTGCCGAGGGTGGCCGCGGGCCGACCGACCCCGGAGAGCGGCGTGCCGTGTTGGAAGCGGCGCGTGAGGCCGGTGCGGCGTTGGTGGATCTCGAGCACGAGAGGGACAGACGTCTGATTCGAGGGCTGGGTCTGGCACCGGAACAGGTGGTCATGTCGTGGCATTCGGTCGACGGCACGCCATCGGATCTCGGCGAGATTGCCGAGGGGATGCTCGAGACGCCGGCGCGATGGGTCAAGGTGGTTCCGACCGCGACCTCGGTCGCCGATCTGGTTGCGGTTCTCGCGCTGCACGGGCGGTTCAACGATCGCGCACGGCAGCGGCGGCGTTTGCTGACCTTTGCGATGGGCGTGCCCGGTCTGGCCAGCCGCTATCTGGCGCCTCTCCTGGGCCCGCCGTTGTCCTTTGCGGCATGGAGCGAGGGTGCGGAGGCGGCGCCGGGACAGCTCACCATCGCGCAGACCAACGGCGTGATCTCACACCTCAACGGTCCCCCGCAACGGTTGTACGGAATTGTCGGATCGGATGTCAGCCACAGCTTGAGCCCGACCCTCCACGCCGCCGCGTATCGCGCGCTCGGCCTCCCCTATCTGATGGTCCCCGTCAGCGTGCCCGACGCAGCTGAACTCGAAGAGCTCTTCGTGCCACGTGGCGACACGTGTTTCGACCGTATCGGTCTCAAAGCCCACGGCTGGGCGGTGACGACGCCCTACAAGGACCAGGCCGCGGCGGCCGCCAATCTCGCGGCGCCCAGGGTGCAGCGCGCGGGTGCCGCCAACACTCTGGTTCTCGGCGTCGGCAAGGTAGTCGCCGAGAACACCGACGCCGACGGGATCGTGGGTTCGCTCGTCACTCTCGGCTTCGAACCGATGGGCCGCCGCGCGGTGGTTCAGGGCACCGGGGGAGCCGCGCGAGGAGCGGCGGTGGGGCTTCACCTGGCGGGAGCTGACGTGGTGCTGCGGAGCCGCTCCGACGAACGGGCGAAGGAGGTCGCCGGGAAGATCGGCGTCGGCTGGTGCGCCGCGGACACCGTTCCTGAAGATGCCGCCATCCTGGTCAACGCGACGCCGCTGGGACGGGACGCCGATGGGCCGTGTCCATTCTCAGGGGCCGAGATCTCGAAGGCGGAGGCAGTGGTCGACATGGTCTACGCCGATCACCCGACAGCGTTGGTGGCGCAAGCCCGGGCGGCGGGGCTGGTCGCGGCCGACGGCCTCGACGTGCTGCTCCACCAGGGCATCGCCCAGTTCGCGGCCTTCACGCAGACGGTGCCGCCGAAGGAGGCGATGCGCGCCGCGCTGGAGCGCGGCGCGAATTCTTAATTTTGAATTTTGAATTTTGAATTCGAAGGTGCGCTACCGCGCTCCAAAGGTCCCTCCGCTCGGTCGCTTCGCTCTCTCGGTCGGGATGACAGGTTCAGAAGCGTGACGTGAGCTTGAATACTGGCAGCCGGGACGGCTGGTTCAGAACCGTACACGCGGGCTTGAATGCTGGCAGCCGGGACGGCTGCCCCACAAGGCGTCCCACCGGGGTTTTGCGTGATTGTCAGCCACGTGGTTTTCAAACGCGAGCTGCGAGGGTCAGGGATGACAGGTTCAGAAGCGTTGACGTGAGCTTGGACAATGGCAGCCGGGACGGCTGCCCCACAAGGCGTCCCACCGAGAATTGGAGGATTGTGGGGCAGGCGTCCCGCCTGCCCGGATGAGCGCGTGGCCCTATCTGCGCTCATCTGCGCGATCTGCGGTTGCTCCGCCGGCCGAAAATCCGAAATCCGAAATCCGAAATCCGAAATTTCCCCTGCCGTCAGCGGATGCCGACCACCTTGCGCACCTCGTCCATCAGCGGAGCGGCGGTCTCGCGTGCGGTTTCGGCGCCGTTTTTCAGGATGCGCTCGAGTTCGGCGGGGTCGCTGCGCAGCTCGTCGTAGCGGGCACGTGCGTCGCCGAACGTCTGCAGGTAGTAGTCGAAGAGCCGCTTCTTCATGTCGCCGTAACCCACTCCGCCCTCGGCGAATGCGTTCTCGACCCACGCCTTCTCGGTCGCGTCGGGTGCGAAGATCTTGAGCAGGTGGTAGAGAGCGTTGTCCTCGGTCGGTTTGGGCTCCTCCACCGGTGTGGAGTCGGTGACGATGCCCATGATCTTCTTACGGATCGGTTTTTCCGGTCCGAAGATGTCGATGGCGTTGTCGTAGGACTTGCTCATCTTGCGTCCGTCGACGCCGGGCACCACGGCCACGTCATCGAGGATCAGGGGCTCGGGCAGCACGAAGACCTCCTCACCGTAGGTGGCGTGGAAGGAGGCCGCGACGTCGCGCGTCACCTCGAGGTGTTGCTTCTGGTCCTTGCCCACCGGCACCAGATCGCTCTTGACGATGAGGATGTCGGCGGCCATCAGCACCGGGTAGGCGAAGAGCCCGTGGCTCGGCACCACGCCCTGCGCCACCTTGTCCTTGAACGAGTGGCAGCGTTGGAGGAGGCCCATCGAGGTCACCGTGGACAGGTACCACGACAGCTCGGTGACTTCGGGGAGATCCGACTGCCGGTAGACGACGCTTTTTGCCGGGTCGAGACCGAGGGCGAGATAGCTGGTTGCCAGATCAGCGATCAGTTCGCCCAGCCGCACCGGGTCCTGGACCGTGGTCAGGGCGTGGAGGTCGGCCAAAAAGAAGAAACACTCGTTCTCCTCCTGGAGACGCACGAACTGGCGGACGGCGCCGAAGTAGTTGCCGACATGGAGAGTTCCGGATGGTTGCACACCGGACAGGACACGCATGGAGCCTCCTCGTTCGGGCCGAAGAACGGTCCGAACCCGGCGGATGATAGCAAACGCAACAAAAAACCGGCCGGTCGCAGACCGGCCGGGTGATTCTGGAGGTTCTGCGATCAGCCGTCGTTGCCGATGGCCTCGGTCGGGCACGATTCCATGGCCTCTTCGACCAGCGCGGTCTCCTCGTCATTTGCCGGCTGTTTGCTGACGAAGGAGTAGCCCTCGTCCTCGTTGGCCTCGAAATTGTTCGGCGCGGTTGTCCTGCAGACATCGCAGTCGATGCAGTTGGAATCGACGTACCACTTTCCGGGTACGTTATCTTCGAGTTTGTCGTTCGGATCGGCCATTTTTGCTTTCCCTTCCTGCGGGTTTCCCCGCGCGTCCGCGGGATAATACCACCCGCCAATCGGTTGTCAAATCTCGGTTGTCGACCGGTTCATCTAGGCGGAATCTCAAGAGGTCGATCCCACACTCGCTGGATGCCTCCGGTGGAGGTTTTCTTGCCGCTGCTCGACGGCCACTGGCACTCGATATCGTAGGGAAACGCAAAGGCGGGAAGGATCGCCGTCGAGTCGTTGGTCTGGTTGTCGATCATCGTGCCGTAGACCGTCATCCCGACGACCGGCATCGAGTTCGCCGACGACCAGCTGACAAAACTGATATCGACCGTCGTGTCGGCCGGCACGTCATCCAGCCCGAACAGGTTATCCAGGGCGTTGTTGTACTGCACGTGCGACATCGGCGGCATCACGAGGGATCTCAAGACCGGGTTGTCGTTCGCATCGCGAAACGGTTCGCCGTCGCCCTGAAAAGGCTGAATCACGATAGTGATGGAGGTCAGGGGGTCCGACGCGTTGAGAATACCCACGTTGTAGCGATAATCCTCGTTCGCCTGAGCGCCCGACAGGATCTGGAAGCTGAAATTGCGCTCGTCGCTGACCGCGGAGGGGTCTGCCAGGTTGTACCAGGGAACCCCCGGCAGCGTCTGGCCGTACGTGCCTTTGACCTCGAGGAACTCGCCCTCGTTGTCGGGATCGGGCTCGAAAAAGGTCTTCGGGGTGTAGACCCGCGAGTTGACGATGACGTTTTCATAGACCCTCGTCCCGTCGTCCTCCAGGGTGCCGGACTCGTAAGCGAAGATCACGAGAGCGCCGTAATTCGCCGTCCCCTGCTCGTTGGGCCAGAATGTGCCGATCGGATCCTCCACGACGACAGTGCCCCCCGGTGGGATGTTCGCAAGAGCCGGATCAACCTGCCCGAAGCCCTCCCCATCGGTACCACCGACCCACGTGCTGCGGTCGACGAACTCCTGGCTGTTGGAGACCAGGCCGGTTCTGATATAGACGATCGCGATATCGACGTCCGCTTCCTGTTCCACGTTCGTGATGTAGAGGTCGGATCGCCATTGACTGCCTTCCTCACCGTCCGTGTGGGCGACGCCCGGGACGTAGAGAAGGTCGGCCGCCAGAAACTGGGCGCCGGCAGGGACCGCAACGGTCAGGACGGCGATCGCGAGACCGGCGGCCAGGGTATTTCGATTCATTCAATCCTCCAGGGGTACCGGGGCATACGCCATCTCAGCCGGTCACCCGCCTATCTTGCCAGCTTCGTCGACGATGGGCAAGAAGACCCGCGCCTCGAAGCCGTGCGGTTGCAGATTCTCGAGCTCGATCCGCCCACCCTGGGCCTCGATGAAGCGCTCGGCGATGGCAAGACCCAGTCCGCTGCCACCCCGCCTTTTCGTGTAGAAGGCCTTTCGCACCCGGGTGATCTCGTCACCGGGTATCCCGTTCCCGCGATCGCGAACGGCGATGCCAACCAGTTTTTCGCCGGCGTCCGCCGTGAGTTCGATCACCCGCCGGTCCGGCGGCAGTTGTTGCACGGCCTGGACGGCGTTGATCACCAGGTTCAACAACACCTGGCGAAGCTGACCGGGGTCGCTCCACACCGCCACCGGCGGCAATCCGGGAAGGACCCGGAGGTGGACGCCGTTGGTCCGAGCCTCCGCGGCCAGAAACTCGCACACATCCTTGAGCATGCCGTCGACCCGCACCGCCTCGAGCTCCGGCTCGCCCGGTCTGGCGTAGGTGAGAAAATCGCTGACCAGGCTCGCCAGCCGCCCCACCTCGTCGCGGGTCGTGGCGAGCGACTGGCTGGCGATACCGCCGTCTGCCGGCAGGTCTTCGCCGAGCAGCTCGAGGTTGAGATTGATGGCATTCAGGGGGTTGCGGATCTCGTGGGCGAGATTGGCCGCGAGGGCGCCGAGCGCCGCCATCTCCTCGGCCTCGAACCTCTGTGCCTCGAGGCGCTGCGTGCGTTGGATGAGGAACCACACGAAGGCGAATGCCAGCAGAAGCGTCGCCAGGGTCAAGGCGGCGATCCCGATGGTCTGCGTCAGGAGGTCCCCGCGAAGTTTCGAGACCCGCTCGGCCACCTCGGCCCGGTCCACGTTGAGCACGACATTCCCGACCTCGCCCAGCGGCACCGTGATGCGGTACGGGTTCTCGGTCTCGACGACGTTCTGGTCCGACAGCATCCCCTGGACCTGCAGATCCTCCGCGAGCGACTCGGGGATCTCCTCCCGAGACTGGGTGCGCGACGAGTACACGACCGTTCCTTCGCTGTCGGTGACCTCGATGGACTGCCAGATGCGGCGTTCCGGATCGCCTTCGAGGGTCCGCGAAAGAACCTCGCGGCGGGTCTCGACCACGTCGAGCTCCTTGACCTCCGCTCCACCGAGTTCGGCCGCGATCCGCCGGGCCTCCTCACGACCGCCCGCCAGGACATCTTCGAGGTATCTCTTCGAAAGCGAACCGGAAATCAAATGACCGAAGAGCAGGATGATGCCGAGCACCAGCACCAGAAAGATCGCAGCGGCCGCGGCGTACTGCAGTCGCAGCGATCGTTGTGTGCCGAATAGGCCCTTGTCATCGGTCATGGTGACTCGTCACGCTCCACGCTGGAAATCATCCGGGGCTCGAAGAACCCAGCAAACCCAACCCGGACGGTGGTTCTGATTCTGATCGGTGGCCACCGGACCGGATGAGCCACGAACACGCAAACCGTGTGCCACACCGGTCCGTCCGCGGCCGCCGGTCTCCACATCGGGTGCGGTCAGAGACCGCAGGCGGTCCGGAGATCGGCCGTCCGGTGCGTCTTCTCCCAAGTGAAGTCCGGGTTGTCGCGTCCGAAGTGCCCGAACGCGGCGGTCTGCTTGTAGATCGGGCGCAACAGATCGAGATATCCGATGATCCCGAGCGGCGACAGGGGAAACACCTCCCGCACCGCGGTGGTGATGCGGTCGTCCCGCACCTCCCCGGTGCCGAAGGTGTCGACCATGACCGAAACCGGATCGACGACACCGATGGCGTACGCCAACTGGACTTCGGCACGGGCGGCCAGCCCCGAGGCGACGATGTTCTTGGCGATGTGGCGGGCCATGTAGGAAGCCGACCGATCCACCTTGGACGGGTCCTTGCCCGAGAACGCGCCGCCGCCGTGGGAACCGACGCCGCCGTAGGTGTCGACGATGATCTTGCGGCCGGTGAGACCGCAGTCGCCCTGCGGGCCGCCGATGACAAAACGACCGGTCGGGTTGATGTGGATCTTGGTGTTGTCGTCGATCATGTCGGCCGGGAGCGTCGCGTCGATGATGAGTTTTCGGATTCCGCTCCGGAGTTCGCCGGTCTCGATCTCGTCGGAGTGCTGGCTGGAGACCACGATCGCCTCGATGCGCTTCGGTTGGTCGCCGTCGTACTCGATGGAGACCTGGGCCTTGCCGTCCGGACGCAGCCAATCGACCACCTCCGAGCGACGAACGGAACTCAACTTCATCGTCAGTTTGTGGGCCATCATCAGCGGCATCGGCATGAGTTCCGGCGTTTCGTTGGTGGCGAAACCGAACATCAGACCCTGGTCCCCCGCGCCACCGGGGTTGACGCCCTGGGCGATATCGGGGGACTGCGGATCGATCGACGAAATCACCGCACAGGTCTCGTAATCGAAGCCGAACTTGGCGCGGGTATAACCGATCTCCCGGATGGTTCCGCGAACGATGGCCGGAAAGTCGACGTAGGTCTCCGTGGTGATCTCACCGGCGATAAATGCGAGCCCGGTTGTCACGAGCGTTTCGCAGGCCACCCGGCCGTGAGGGTCGTCGGTCAGGACCGCGTCGAGAACGGCGTCGGAAATCTGATCGGCGATCTTGTCGGGGTGTCCTTCGGTCACGGATTCGGAAGTAAAGACGTGGTGTCCGTTGGGTGCCATTGATCCTCCCTGTTGGAGCGCACACCCTAACACCGAGAGTCAGTTCAGGTCAATCGACGGGTCGCCTAACATGCGAAGAACTCAACGTTTAATATCGAATTTGACGGCGGGCCGGGAACCCCCCATGATCGGGCGATGAAGAAATGGTCCACCGCCCGGGTCCGCGAGCTGGCGCGGCGCCTCGAGGAGTTCAGACGCACCTGCCGGGTGACGACTCTGGTCGAGGAGCAGGAGACCTCGAGGTCGCCGTTCAGGCTGTTGGTGGCGTGCGTGATCTCGTTGCGCACCAAGGACGAGGTGACCGCCGAATCGAGCCGGCGTCTGTTCGCCCTCGCCGACAACCCGGAGGCGCTCGCGGCCCTCGAACCCGCGGCGATCGCCGGCGCCATCTTTCCGGCCGGTTTTTACAACACCAAGGCGAAACAGCTCCGCGAGATCGCGCAGATTCTTCAGGGTGGTCACGGCGGTGCGGTCCCGGCGGACGAGACGGCGCTGCTCGCGCTTCCGGGTGTCGGCCGCAAGACCGCCAACCTGGTCCTCGGTCTCGGCCTTCGGCATCCCGGCGATCTGTGTCGACACCCACGTTCACCGCATCTCGAACCGGCTCGGGCTGGTTTCGACCGCGACCCCGGAACAGACCGAATACGCCCTCCGGAAGGTTCTCCCGCAGGACCTCTGGATCCCGATCAACGACCTCCTCGTGACCTTCGGTCAGAACCGCTGCCACCCGACCTCACCGAAGTGCAACGGTTGTCCGCTCGAAGACCTCTGTCCCCGGGTCGGCGTCACGCGCTCCCGGTAGAGTGAGCGAGGGAGGGGATAAACCCCTCCCCTACGGTGTTCAGAAACGAAACGAGTCACGAAAAGCCGTAGGGGAGGGATTTATCCCCTCCCTTTCGAGCGTTTCCGCTCCCGATATCGTTCACTCGAGGGCTTCTCCAAGAGGCTGAACTTAATACTGGGCGTTTGGACGGGCTAGTTGGCCTGGCGCTGCTGGCTGAGGTTTGCGAGACGGTCCGTCACATCGCGGTAGGTCGCAGCGGCTGACGAAATCTCCTCGAGCAGGCCGACCGCCTGATCGACGTCTCCCGCCCCTTCATAGGCAACCGCGAGGTCGTACCGCAGACCGAGCCGTGCGTCGTCCGAGATGTCGGGCGCCACCAGGGCCTTCTGGAACCAGCTGACCGCCTCCGACCACATCCCCTGATCCTGGTAGCAGACACCGATGATGGAGCAGCTTTCGACAAAGTAGGCGGGGTCGCGCGAGGCCACCTGAAATTCGCGAATCGCTTCGGGGAGCAGTGACATTTCCCGGTAGGCGATGCCGAGATTGAAGTGGGTGTCCGAGTCCTCGTCCGACAGCTGCTCGGCCACGCCCTTCTGGAATTCCCTGAAGACCTCTTCGAGCAGCGCCTCGCCCTTGCCGCGGCCGGTCGCCTCGTCCACCATCGCCTCTTCCGCCGCGAGCTCCGCCTCGAGCTCCTTGGCGAGATCGATGTACTGCTCTTCGTCGGCGAACAGCTCCTCGGCCCCCTCCTCGACGGTCTCCACCGCCTCGAGAAGAACCCCGACTTCCTTCAGCTTGAGGCGTCTCGAGGCGACTTCGGGGTCGTCCGGGTGTTCCTCTTCCAGGACCGTGAGTACCCGGGCGGCATCGTCGTACAGTTCCTGGTCGATAAAGAAATCGATCTGCTCGAGGTCGCCCATGGAGGGGCCGACGAAACTGTCCGTGATCTCCACCAATTCATCGGCGACGACTTCCTCGGTCATGACCGACCGAGGTGGTTTTGCGACCATCGGCACAGGTTCGGGGATTTCAAGCTCGGCGACTTTCGCAACTTCGGCAACCGGCGGCGGGGGCTCGATGCGAGCAACCTCGAAATCGAGATCGGCTGCGATCTCCTCGACCTCGATCGGAATCTCCTCGACCGCTACCGACTCGAGCTCCTCCTCGATGTCGACGATCTCGACCAGGTCGCTGTCCTCGTCGACGAATCCTGCGGCCGCGGGTTTTTCGGTCTGAATCGCTCTGCCCGCAACTGTCGGCGGCTCATCGGCGACCTCGGCCACCCGGCGGGCCCGGGTTCGGCCGCCGTCGACGAGGTCGGGAAGAAAGGCCAGGAGCCCACCCAACTCATCCATCGTGCCCTGCGCGCGGTGGTGCTCGACGATCGGACCGGCCATCGCGATCGCCGCGTCCTTGTCGCCATGTTCGGCGTACAACTGGGCCAAACGCCGACGGGGCTCGATCTCGTTCGGGCAGAAAAGGACCACGTCTTCGAGGTGGCTGATCGCCTTGTCCACCAGGCCGTACTTGGCAAACACTCCGGCCTCTGCCAGCCTCTCCTCGAGGTCGAATCCCTCGGGGGTCGAAACGGGAGGAGGAACGGGGCGCGAAACGGCGACCGCAGCCACATCCATTTCGAGAGGTATGACAGGGTCGGATTCGGCCTCGACTCTCGGCAGCCGTTGCGGCATCTCCTCGATCTCGTCTTCCCTGTGGTCGAAAGAGATCTCTTCGATGTCTTCGCCACGATCCACCACCGGTGGACGCGCGGCCCCCGCGTCACGGAAGAAGCCTTCGTTGACATCGTCGAGCGCGGCCAGCCGCTCGCGAAAGCGCTGGTTCTCCGGATCGGTGTCGAGCAGGTCGATATACAAACGCTTTGCGGCTTCCATTTCACCGGAGTTGAAAAAGCTCTCGGCGAGGGCGGCGCGAAGGGTGAACAGGGTCTCCTGGTCGCTCGATGGACCCCACGCACGGACCGCCAGCTTCAACACCTCCTGGTTGTCCGGGTCCTGCTTGAGAAATTTCCTGAGGGCCGCCTGGGCCCCTGCATGATCGCTTCTTTCGAGCATCTCCACCACGGTCGGAAGCAGGACCTCGCCTGCCTCTTCGGTGAATCCGACGCTTCCCAGTGCGGAGCCCATGAGAGCCCGGATCTTCGCGTTCTTCGGGTCCACGGCGAGGATTTCCCGGGCGAGCGCCGCCGCCGCATCCGTCTCCCCCATCGTGACGTGGGCGCGTGCCAGCAGCGTCTTGAGCTCGATGGAATCGGGGGACTTCCCGACCGCGTAGTTCAGGAACTCGAGCGCCACGGCGGTCCGCCCGGCTTCGAGAAATGCATCGCAGGCATCCGCCAGGAATTCGCCTTCCGGCGGGCTCTTTTCGAGCACGTGTCGGTAGAGGCGCTCGGCCTCGTCGATCTTGCCCTTTTCGATCAGCACCGCACCGAGCCGATCGAAGACCCTGAGCGCCGAGCCGATCTCGCCGCGGCGCAACAGAAGGTCGGCCAACCGCAAGGAGGACACGTGGTTGCTCGGGTCCAGGTTGACGAGCTTTTCGTGGGCCTCGATGGCCTTTTCCAGCTGCGCGTTCTTCATATACCAATCGGCCAGGATCTGGTACTCGCGTTTGGCTTCGATGAGAAGCCCCTGGTCGAAGTAGAGCTGGGCGAGGCGTTCGAAGATGTCGAGCCGCTGCGGGTCCAGCCGCTGGATCTTTTTCAAGATGGCGATGGCCTTGGTGACGAAGCCGTCGCTCGTGAAATGAGCCGCGATCTCCTCGTAGAGCTCGATCGACCGCTGCAACTGGCCGATCCGTCCGTAGAGGTCCCCGACGCGGTTGATGATCGTGGTGTCGCTGGGATAGCGCTTGAGAATCTTCTCGTACTCGCGGATGGCCTGCTCCAGCTTGCCCTTCTGGACAAGCTTTTCAGCATCTTTCAGGACTCTGTCCCGTTTCAGCGCCATCCGATTCTCAATCTCCCCACCCGGCGTTCTCAGCGAAAAAACCACGCGACGTTCTCGCGATGAAGAGCCGGGTTAATGCGTCCTGATCCCAGGAATTATGGTAGCACAGGCAGCGTTTTCGTCGATCCGACGCTGACGACACTTCGCCGGGGCCTCCCTGGCCATCCGGAGTCCCACGCCCGCGGGCTGTCGACCCCCGCCCGACCGGGTCGGGGGCGTGCTACGACTCGACCGGCGTCCACGAAAAGCTGAGACGGTGGCTGGGCGTCGGGCCCCACCGGTCGAGGGCTGCGCGATGAACCGTCGTGCCGTATCCCTTGTTGTTCTGCCATCCCCATCGGGGGTCCCGGCGCCCCATTGCCGCCATGATCCGGTCTCGGTGAACCTTGGCCACGATCGAGGCGGCCGCCACGCAGTAGTAATCTCGATCGGCGCGGGTGGGCGAAAGAACCCGACATCCGAGGTCGCCCGGGGCCACATGGTCGGTGACGACGACGCTCGAGGGCCCGGTCAGCGCGAGCGCCGCGGCCCGCATCGCGAGACGGGTCGCCTCGAGGATGTTGATGCGATCAATGACCTCGGGGCCGATCTCACAGATCGCCCACCCGGCGCTCTGTCGAAGCACCCTCGCCAGGGCCTCTTCTCGCTGCTTCGCGGTCAACAGTTTGGAGTCCCGCACGCCGTCGTCGACCGGTATCTCTTCGAAACGGGCTGCGCAGACCACCACCGGTCCGGCGAGCGCGCCGCGACCGACTTCATCGACACCGATAACGGCGTCGGCCTCCGCGAGAAGGCGGCGGTCCCTGGCACCGAGAACGACCCGGACGGGCACACCTCACCCCATGAAGGTTCGATCGCTGTGGAGGGAGGCCCCGGGGTTCGCCGACACCGGTCTAGCGCGCGCGGTCCCGCTCCTTGATCCGGGCGGCCTTCCCGCGCAGGTTGCGGATGTAGTACAGCTTGGCCCGCCGCACGCGCCCGCGCCGCGACACCTCGATCTGCGAGATCGAGGGCGTGTGCAACGGGAAAGTCCGCTCGACGCCGATCCCCGAAGAGATCTTGCGAACCGTGAAGGTCTCCGAGATTCCACCGTGTTTGCGGGCGATCACCAGACCCTCGAAGATCTGGATGCGCTCTTTTTCGCCTTCTTTCAGACGCACGTGAACCTTGACGTTGTCGCCGGGCCGGAAATCCGGAATATCCGTTCTCAGGTAGTCTTTTGTCACTTCGCGAATGAGGTCCATCGTCCTAGCCTCCAACCATACCGGGAGCCGAAGAGCGGCCCAAGGGCGCGGAGTATACACGCCTTCTATAGGGAGAACAAGGGGATAGGGCTCGGATCTAGCCCGCGTCCGGGTGCAGCGGGAGCCCGTTCGGATCATCGGTTGCGTGCTCTTCGTTCCACCCGGTCGGCGCCGGGATCGCGAAGGCGTGAACCCTGCCCTCGAACGGCACCAGCACGACCCTCCCGTGGAGATCGAGGACCGGGTTGTCCGGCCACGCCTGGTTGCCGGCGGCCTCGAACGGCCTGAATCCGAAGGGCACTTCCGAACCGTCCGGGGCCAACCAGTCGGGAATCACGAGGTCCCACCGCTCCTCGTCTTCCGCAACCGTCCGAAAGACGAGATCCGCGAGAGGCCTGGAGGCGATCTCCTGTCGCTGCTCGATCGCTTCCTGCGCCTCGTCGACCAGGCCCTCGAGCATCTCCTCGGCAAACGCCTCGATCATTTCGCGATTTTCGGAGCCCACGACTTCGGCCGACAGCAGCAAATGGTAGGTCTCGCCGTCGAGCTCATCGCCGGCGGTGAAGTCCAACGCGAGCTCGCTCCCGTCCTCGAGCGCCTCGACATCGAAGGACGCACCGTGCACCAGGTCGCGGACGACCAGGGCCACCAGCAACTCATCCACCGTCGTCGCCGGAAACCCGATCTCCCACCCCGCCTCGATCGATCCCATGTTCAGCCTCCGTCTTCAGAACTCGTTGTGCATCCGCGTCAGTCGTCGGAGTCCCGTTTCTTGCCGAAGATCGCCGCGACCCCGATGCCCAGAATGTAGAGCAGCATCATCGGCACCGCAAACACCGTCTGGGTGGCGACGTCCGGGGTCGGAGTGATGACCGCCGCTACGACAAAGATCAACAGCACGGCCCACCGGAACCAGCGGATGAGCTGGCCGGCGCTGACGATACCGAGGCGGGCGAGAAAGAAGATCAGCATCGGCATCTCGAACACCAGACCGAGCCCGAGGAGGATCTTCGACATCATCGAGAAGTAGGTGTCGATGGTGACGACCTGTCTGAAGTTCTCGCCGACCCCGAGTAGAAACCGCACCACCATGGGGAAGGCGATGCGGTAGCCGAAATACCCCCCGGCGACGAAGAAGAGAGTCGTGAAGACGATGAACGGCGCCGCCAACCGCCGTTCCTTCTTGTACAGTCCCGGACTCAGAAACATCCACAATTGCAGCAACAGAAACGGCGACGCCACGAAGATCGCCGTCAGCAGCGCGACCTTGATGTAGAGCATGAACGGGCCTGCGAGCTCGGTGAATGCGAGTTGCTCGCCCGCGGGAAGCACGTCGAGGATCGGCTTCTCGAGCCACAGGAAGATCTTCGGCGCGAAGTACCAACTCGCGAGGAAGGCCACAAAGAGGGCGATCACGCTGTAGAGGATGCGGCGGCGCAACTCGTCGAGGTGGTCGAGCAGGGTCATCCGCGGCAGATCGTCGTCCGCCCCCTCGTCGTCGATGTCCAGCGCCTCCCGCTCGACCGAGCTCACTTTGGCTCGATCCTTTCGGGCTCGGGGACACTTCCGTCACTCTCGGCGGGGGCCTCCATTCCGTCACTCTCGGCGGGATCTTCCATCATCTTCTTCACGGTTGTCTCAATGGGCTTCTCGATGGTCCGCTTGAGATCCTTGAGGTCGTTGCCGACATCCCGCAGGCCCTTGAGGTCCTTGCCGACATCCCGTAGATCGTCCGCAGCCACTTCGTCCTCGATGGTGCGTTTGAACTCGTTCGAGGCCCGCCGGAACTCGCCCAGCGCCCGCCCCACCGACTTGCCGATCTGCGGCATCTTGCGCGGGCCGAACAGCAGCAGCGCCACGACGAAGATCAAGATGAGCTCGGGCATACCGAGGGTACCGAACACGGCAGCGACCTCCAGGTGCTCAGTATACCCACATACAGTTTTGAGTTTTGAGTTTTGAGTTCTGAGTTTTGAGTTTTGAATTTCGGACACGCTCCACCGACAAGCAATGTTTCGAGGGCTCAGGGTGGGTATACCACGTGCGGTGGAGGTGCCAATTTTGATTTCGAATTTCGGATTTCGGATTTCGGAATTTCGGACACGTTCCACCGACAAGCAATGTTTCGAGGGCTCAGGGTGGGTATACCACGTGCGGTGGAGGTGCCAATTTTGATTTCGGATTTCGGATTTCGGATTTCGGAATTTCGGACACGCTTCACCGACAAGCATGGTTCGAGTGCTCAGGATCGGTGGTATCGCGTGCAGAGGGGGTGCCATCGATACCGTCCGGAAAAACTCACGGCGAGGATTTTTCGTATCTCGAAGCGGGTTACACTGAGATACGGTCACACTTCGAGGTGTGACGAGCCACGGATGGGAAATCTATGACTGACAGAAGCCGCCGTTTCTTCCCGATTGTCGTTGCCTCGGTCGTCCTCCTCTGCGGGGCCACGGCAGGCGCTCTCTTCGGCGAGCGCTCGGTGCCCGAGGAGGAGACCCAGTTGATGATGCGCGCATCGCGCGTGGTCAATCTCCTCGTCGAGTGGCTGCCGACCGAACAGGACCCCGCCGACATCGTCTACGACGGGATCGGCGGAATGCTCGAGGTGCTCGACCCGCACTCCAACTTCCTCGACCCGCGCACCTTCGACAAGATGCGTTCCCGGCAGGAAGGTTCGTTCTTCGGAGTCGGCATCATCATCTCCCGACGAGACGGCAAGATCACCGTGATCGCACCCATGGCCGGAACCCCGGCGGCGGCGAAGGGCCTGCGGACCGGAGACATCATCACTGCCGTCGGCGATCAAGAAACCGAGGACATGAGCCTCGACGACGTCGTCGATCTCGTCCGCGGACCGGAGGGCACGGACGTTCACCTGACGATCGCCCGGCCGGGCCTCAGCGACACCTTCGGGGTCGACATCACACGCACCAAGATCCCGCAGACCACCGTTCGCTACGCGTTCATGGTCCGCCCGGAGGTCGGTTATATCCGACTGTCCGAGTTCACCTCGAGCAGCACCCGCGAGGTGCGCGAGGCCATTGAACGGCTCAGGACCGAGGGCATGCAGGACCTCATCCTCGACCTCCGCAACAATCCCGGCGGGTCGCTCGACGCCGCGATCGGGGTCGCCGACCCGTTTCTGACCAAGGACGATCTGGTCGTGACGACCGGTGGCCGGACCCGATCGAGCCACTCCACCCTCAACGCACCGGGCAACGGCGAGACCTTCGAGGGGACCGTCATCGTCCTCGTCAACGAGGGATCCGCCTCAGCCTCGGAGATCGTGGCCGGAGCGATTCAGGACCACGACCGAGGGCTGGTGATCGGCGAGATCACCTGGGGCAAGGGCCTGGTGCAGACCGTGTTCACGGTTCGCGATGCCGGCCTCGCGCTCACCACCGCGCGGTACTACACCCCGTCCGGGCGATCGATCCAGCGCGACTACGATTCGTTCATCGACTACATCACCCACCGCAACGGCACCAACGGCGGCGATGGCGAGACGATCTACGACACCGATGCCGGCCGAACCGTGCTCGGCGGCGGGGGCATCACCCCCGACGTCGACCGTCAGCACCGGACGCTGTCCGAGAACCTGGCCCGCCTCTACGGCAATTCGGCGTTCTTCCGATTCGCCATCGATCTGCTCAAGAACGTGCCCGAAGAGGATCAGGCGGCCATGGCGCGCAGTTTTGCGGTCGACGGCCCGGTGCTCGACGATTTCTTCGCTTTCGTCGCCGAGAACGAGATCCTGCCGGCCGACAACCTGGACGCTCTGAAGAGCGACGAACAGGACCTCATCGACGTCAAGCTGGGCATCCTGGTCGAGGTCCTCAACGCCACCGCTCGGTCTCGACGCCGGCTACCAGGCGGCCCTCGAGACCGACGAACAGTTTCTCGCCGCCATCGAGCACCTCGCCGCGAAGCGACAGGATTTCTGGGCCACCTGGAAAGCCGCCAATCTCGGACTGATTCGCTGCGCGACGACAGCCCGGATTGAGTGTCTCGAGTTTTTAGTTTCTCAGTTTTGAGTTTTCGGAAGGACAGTTCAACTCTTGCTTGGACATTTGTCGAAGCTCAACTCAACACTCAGAACTCAACACTCAGAACTCCCCGCAGGGTTGTCTTCCCAGATCAGGGTGACGGGCCCGTCGTTGACCAGCTCGACCTCCATGAGGGCGCCGAATCTCCCGGTTTCGACCGTCACGTCCGGCCGCCCGCAGGAGCTCGACAAAGGTGTCGAACAGCGGTTCGGCCCGATCTCCCGGCATGGCGCGATCGAAGCCCGGGCGGCGACCCTTGCGGATCGACCCGGCGAGGGTGAACTGCGAGACCGCGAGCACAGCGCCACCGACCTCGTCGAGACCGAGGTTCATCCGGCCGTCGGCGTCCGAAAACACCCGCAGCGTCGCCAGCCGGCGTGCCGCCCGCTCGAGCTGCGGCTCGCCGTCACCCCGCTCGAGCCCGACCAGGACCAGGAGACCGACGCCGATCCGGCCGACCACCTCGCCATCGACCCGCACCTCGGCCCGGGACACCCGCTGGATGACCATCTTCATGTCGGTCATCCCGTTCTCAACGCCGACACCAGCAAGCTCAGCTCGCTGCCGCCGAGCAGCGTCACCAGGCCGACATAGGCGACCGCAGCCAGGGCAACAGGCCGACAAGCCGACGGGCGCCGTCCAACGACGTGTGGTCGATCGATGCGAGCCACGGCTGCGCGAAACGAGGACCACCGCCATCACGGCAGCCGCAATGCGAGCTGCCGGCCGACCGCAGCCGCGCACGGGCCCGGCCGGCATCCCGAAAGCCGTAGCGTAGCCCGTAGAGCACCGTCAGAAACAGCCCGAAACAGGCCATCGCAACGGTGTTGGCCCAACCCAGGCCAACGGTGCCCCATGGTCCAACCATCCGGCACAGGTCGCCGTGAAGATGATCAGAGCAACCAGGCTCCCCCACATCGGTGTGCGGGTGTTCCTCTGCGCAAAAAACGCGGTGGCCATGACCTTGACGTGGCCGGTGCCGACCAGGGAAAAGGCGTATGCGGTCGAGCGTCGCGCCGGTTACCCTCACATCGACGGGGTCGAAGCGCCCACCCCCGAAGAGCAGACCGATCACGGGACGTGACAGCACCGCCATGACCACTGCCGCGGGAAGCGTGACAAACGAGACCAGAGTGATGGTCCCCACGAGGGTCCTCGGCGCATGCTCCGGGTCCTGCCGCAGCTCTCGCGACAGCAGCGGCAGGAGCACGGTCGTCAGCTGCACGACGATCGCTCCGAAGACCAGCTCGGTCACCCGGTAGGCGCCATAGGTGTAGCTGACGCCGGAGTCGATGAACGAAGCAAATCGGTTTGAGACCAGCTGATTGATCTGGTTGATGCCGAGGACCGGTATCCCCGGCAACATCAGCAGCAGGACCGCCTTGACCTGCGGATTGGCAAAGCCGCTCCACAGCGGGCGAAGGGAAAAGCCGAGCGTGCGCACCGCCGGCGCCTGGACCGCGAACTGGAGGAACCCCCCGACCAGCACCGCCGACCGACAGCACCGACCTCGGGGTTCGCGACCCGCGGAGCACCCACCACGCCGTCCCGGCAATGGTCAGGTTGATAGAACATCGGCGTCGAGGCGGCGAGCAGGAACCGTTCGTGGCTGTTGAGAACCGCCTGGAGCAGGGCCGCGAGCGAGATCAGCAGCAGGTACGGGAACATGATCCGATTCATGAGCATCGTGGTCTCGAGCTTCCCCGGAGTCGTCGAAAAACCCTCGGCGTAGAGCCGGACCAGCCACGGTGAGGCGAGGATGCCGAGCGCCACCACCATCCCCACCACCAGCAAGATCACAGCCAACAGGCCGCGGAACAACTCGACCGCCTCCTTGCGATCGCTCGTCCCGGGCAACCAGCTGCGACAGGGTCGGAACGAAGGCCGCATGCAGGGTGCCCTCGGCAAAGAGGCCGCGAAAGGCGTTGGGAATCCGGTTGGCGGTGCGGTACATGTCGTACAGGTGGCCGGCGCCGATCACCGAGAACAGCGCCTTGTCCCGCAAGGTACCCGGTGATCCGGCAGACCAGGGTCACCACCGCCATCCGCGAGGCGTGGCGCACGACGCGACGTTCCTGGCTCACGGACGACACGGTACCACCCTCGACGCCCCGGCGCCGTGGCCGGAACGTGGCGATTTCGAGGCACGAGAGACCCCAGGAAAGCACGCCGCGCTCGACCCGAACCGTTGTGAACGCGAAGATGCCTCACTCAGGCCAGATGCTGGGTTGGAAAATCCGAAATTCGAAATCCGAAATCCGAAATTCGAAATTCGAATTCGGGCCCGTAAGGGCCCCCCGGGTGTGTTACGATTCCGCTGTCCCGTCCACGCAGGAGAGGAGCCAATCATGGGCATCAACAAAGCCATTCTGTTAGGAAACGTCGGGAGAGATCCCGAGATCAAGTCGCTTCCCAGCGGCATGAGGCTCGCCACCTTTTCTCTCGCCACCACCGACCGCCGGTCGAAGGACGAGAACGGCAACCCCCGCACCGAGTGGCACAACATCGTCGCCTGGGACCGCATGGTGGACATCGTCGAGAACTACGTCACCAAGGGCAAACAGCTCTACATCGAGGGTCAGATCCGGACCCGGAAGTACGAGGTGGACGGACAGACGAAATACCGCACCGAGGTCCACATCCGCGAGATGGAGCTGCTTGGCGGCGGCGGCCGGCCGTCATCCGGAGGTGGGGACGGCCGCCTCACCGCCCCACGGCGACGTCGGCCAGAACTTCCCCGACGACGCGGACGACGTGCCGTTCTGATGTGCAGTTGAAGAACATCTTTTCATTCTCCGAACTCCCGCCGGTGCCGCGGGAGTTTTTTTGTAAGCCTTGACAAGATATGAACTTCTCGGATAACTTCGCATTCCCCGCGTCCGGGGAAGGAGGAGTGGATGATCAAGTCGGATCTGGTCGAGCGGGTCATGCAGGCGACCGATCTTCCGAAACCCAAAGCGAGCGAGGCGGTCAACGCCCTGTTCGAGGGTATGAAGAGCGCACTCCTTCGCGGCGACCGCATCGAGCTTCGTGGATTCGGCGTTTTTCAGGTCAAGGACCGGAAACGCGGCATCGGCCGCAATCCGAAGACCGGCCGCGAGGTCGAGATTCCACCCGGCAAGACCATCCGGTTCAAACCCGGCAAGGCGCTGCGCGACATGAGCTGAGCGTGCACCCGGAGGAACTCCCGGAATTTTCCCGCCCCGACGGTCTCCCCGCCGGGGCGTTTCCATTGCCGCCGCCGCCCTACCGCCCCCGGTGGTGGCTCCACATCGTGCTGTTCATCCTCACCTTCGCCAGCACGACGATGGTCGGCGGTCTGTTCTGGGGCAGCCTTCCGCCAGAGATGGCGCACTTCGGCCTCGCCCGTCTTTTTGCCGACCCGCGCCTCTATCTGGCCGGGCTCAAGTTCTCGGTCCCGCTGCTGACGATTTTGATGTGCCACGAACTTGGACATTACATTGCGGCGCGGCGCCACGGTCTGACCGTCACACCGCCGTTCTTCATCCCCTTTCCGATTCCGTTCGGGGCATCGGCACCCTCGGCGCGGTGATCCGGATCAAGGACCCCATCGTCAACAAGCGGCAGTTGCTCGACGTCGGCGCCGCCGGCCCGATCGCGGGTTTCGCGGCCCTGTTGCCCTTTCTCGCCTACGGTATCGCGGCCTCCGAGGTCGGCGAGAGCCTCGAAGGCGGCGGCTATATCCAGTTCGCCG
Organism: Candidatus Sulfomarinibacteraceae bacterium; assembly: GCA_963714895.1. Lineage (GTDB taxonomy): Bacteria > Acidobacteriota > Thermoanaerobaculia > Thermoanaerobaculales > Sulfomarinibacteraceae > Sulfomarinibacter. The sequence continues at coordinate 304,498 of CAVQQC010000022.1, read as the reverse complement.
AACCGCTGATCTACCGGATCTTCGAGACCCTGCTCCACCCCGGTCTCGCCGACGACCTGGTCCTGTGGATCCACCCGACCGGGGTCGCCGCGTGGTTCGGGATCTTCGTCACCCTCCTCAACCTCCTGCCGCTGGCCCAACTCGACGGCGGCCACATCACCTATGCCCTCTTCGGACGCTGGCAGCGCAAGCTCGCCTGGCCGCTCCTGGGAGTGCTCGCCGGTCTCGGTTTCATCTGGCCGGGTTGGTGGTTGTGGGTCGTCATCGCCCTCATCATGAAACCGGTCCACCCCCGGATCTGGGACGAGGACGTCCCGTTGGACCCGCGGCGCCGGATGATCGGCTGGATCACCATCCTCATCTTCATTCTCTGCTTCGCCGTCGAGCCGATCCGCATCGTGTTCTGAGCCGAACACCGGCGAGTGGCCACCGACAGCCGTAGGCGCGTCGGTTTACGGCCCGCCACCACTCGCGTTCCATGCATCCCGCCGGCAGGCCCTGAAGGACCTGCCTACGCCTTTGAGTTGCCGCCAGGCAAGCACATGGCAGCCGGGACGGCTGCCCCACAAACCATCCACCGATGCGGGTCCGCTTGTGGGCACGCGGCTCGTTTCCTTGCGTTCTTCCCGTGAGGAGCCGGGCACGCGGCCCGCGGCGGGCCGGATGCCAGGCACCTCCACCGCACGCGGTCTTTCCGAAATCCAGAAATCCGAAATCCGAAATCCGAAATCCGAAATCCGAAATCCGAAATCCGAAATCCGAAATCCATCGAATGCTACCCTCTCCCGATGGACACCGTGACCCGCGTCCTCGCCACCACCTCGGAGATCAGCCTCAAGGGCGGCAACCGAATGTGGTTCGAGCGCAAGCTCACCGACAACGTGAACAAGGCCCTGGGAGGTCTTCCCGTCGAGGCCGTCGATCGTCCGGCGTGGCGCGTCCTCATCAGCTTTTCCGAACCCACGTCCTTCGCCGAAGTCGCGCGGAGGTTGGGGACGGTCTTCGGTATCGGCGCGATCATGGCCGTCGAGTACGGCGGACAGACCATCGAGTCGCTGCAGGACCTCCTGGCAACCCGCCTCGCGGGCCTCCACGCCGAGAGCTTCGCGATCCGCTGCATCCGATCGAACAAGCAGTTCCCCATGACCTCCCCCGAAATCGAACGCGCGCTCGGTGCCTTCGTCCAGGCGCGCACCGGGTGGCCGGTCGACCTTTCGTCGCCCGACCTGACCCTCCACGTCCTGGTCGACGAAAAGGGGCTGTTCTTGTGGGACCGGCGGATTCCCGGACCGGGCGGTCTGCCGGTCGGCGTGGGCGGCCGCGCCACCTGCATGATCTCCGGAGGCATCGACTCTCCGGTCGCCGCGTGGCTGATGATGAAGCGCGGCATGCGCCTCGACTTCGTCCACTTCCACTCGGTGCCCCGCACCGATCCCGCGAGCCTCGAAAAGGTCGTCGATCTGATCAAGATCCTGATCCGCTATCAGGGACCCGCGCGCCTCGCCATGGTGCCGCTGTTGCCGATTCAAGAAGAGATCGCCGCCCGCTGTCCGGCCGAGCTCCGGGTCCTGTTGTATCGTCGTTTCATGCTGCGTCTGGCCGAAAGAGCCGCCCGCCGATTCAGGTCCGATGCGCTCATCACCGGCGAGTCGCTGGGCCAGGTGGCGTCGCAGACCATCCAGAATCTGCGGGCCGTCGAGGCGGTGGCGACGATGCCGGTGCTGCGTCCCCTGATCAGCCTCGACAAACCCGAGATCATCGATCGCGCCCGCCGCATCGGGACCTACGAGACGTCCATCCTCCCCCACTTCGACTGCTGTTCGTTCCTCCTGCCCGACAAACCCGCCACCAGGTCGACGGCCGCCGAACTGGACGAGGCCGAGACCGCCCTCGACGTGCAATCCCTGGTCGAAGAGGCCCTCGGCGGCTGCGAGTACCGGAAGATCGACACACCAGTGGAATGGAGCGGGATACCCGTTCCGAAGGAAGCGGCATCATGAGCGGTCCGCGCGACCGTTCGCGGCGCGAACTGTTCACCGATCTGTTCGGCGCCTTCCGCAGCACGACCAGCGTCGCGACCGGCACAGCGGGCCCGGATCCGGACAAGGTGCTGCGCCCCCCAGGCGCCCTCAAACCCGACTCCGACTTTCTCGCGGCATGCACCGGGTGCGGCGACTGCATCCCGGTGTGCCCGACCGAAAGCATCATCAGCCTCCAGCGCGACGACGAGAAACTGGTGCCCGTGATCAACCCGTCGGTGAAGCCCTGCCACCTGTGCGACGACCTGCCCTGCATCGCCGCCTGCGGCGACGGGGCCCTGGTCGACCCGGGCGGACCGGCAAGGGTGCGCCTCGGGATTGCCAAGGTGGACCCCAGGCGGTGCGTCACCTTCCGCGGCGAAACGTGCACGAGGTGCTACACCGCCTGCCCGTATCCGGACCAGGCGATCCTGATGATCGGCGCTCGACCGCTCGTCGGCAGCGGCGCCTGCACCGGGTGCGGCCTCTGCGAACGGGCCTGCCCGGAGCACCCGAAGGCGATTGTCGTGATCGCCGAACGCAACCTCGTGCCCGGCCTCAGGATTCCGCGCGACGAACAGGGGCCCGCGGGCTGATGCCCGTAACGATTTCGAATTTCGAATTTCGAATTTCGGATTTAACGCACACCCTCCTCTGAGTCGCAATCACGGTATTTCAACGCCATCACCTCAGGCCATTGTGAGCATCGCTGGGCTCGGAGAAAAAATCCGAAATCCGAAATCCGAAATCCGAAATTCTAAAGCTCTGCCTCCACCCTGAGCTCCCGCGTCATCAGCTCGCGGAGCGCGGTCTTCGGATCGACGTCGCCGGTGAGCAGGCGGGTCATCGCGTCGGTGATCGGCATGACCACCCCGTGGTCTTCGGCCAGTCTGGCCGCTGCCGGCGTCGTTCGCACGCCCTCCACGACCTCGCGCTGGGAGCCGAGGATGGTCTCGAGGTCTTCGCCTCGGCCGAGGCGCTGGCCGAGGGTCCGGTTTCTCGACAGCCCTCCCGTACAGGTGAGGACGAGATCGCCCATCCCGGCGAGACCGCGAAAGGTCTCGGCGTCGGCGCCGAGGGCGACCCCGAGACGGGTGATTTCGTGCAGACCCCGGGTCATGAGGGCCGCCTGGGTGTTGAACCCGAGACCGAGGCCGTCGACGATCCCGGCGGCGATCGCGATCACGTTTTTGAGAGCGCCGGCAAGCTCCACCCCGACCAGATCGGTGCCCGCGTAACAGCGCAGGTGGTGGTCCGAAAACTCTCCCTGGAGCCGCGCGGCGAGATCGAGGTCGGGACAGGCGAGGACGGCCGCCGAGGGATCGCCGACGATCACCTCGCGCGCAAAGGTCGGCCCCGAAAGACAGCAGAACCTCGCGGGCTCGATGCCGAGTGTCTCGTGCGCCACCTGATCCATGCGCCGGAGCGTGCCGGTTTCGATGCCTTTCGAAGCCGAGACGATCACCACCCGGTCGTTGACGACAGGTTTGAGGTCCTCCATCACCGCGCGGCTGAACTGCGCCGGGACGACCCACAACCAGACCTCCGAGTGGGCGGCCGCGGCCCTCAGATCGTGGGTGGCCCTGATCCCGGGATCGAGATCGAGATCGCTGATGAACAGCGGGTTCCGGTGGTCGGTGTTGATGCCTTCCGCCACTTCGGGCTCTCTGGCCCACAGCAGCACATCGTGTCCGCGCCGCGCCAGTTGATGCGCGACCGCCGTGCCCCAGGACCCGCCACCGAAAACGCTCAGCCTCATATCACCTCCAGGAATCGTCGCTCGTCTTCACCTCGGTGCCGGTCAGGATCCCGCGAATATTGGAGCTGTGGCGGAGGATGATGATCACGGCCGCGGCGGACACCGATACCAGCGTCACCATGTCGGGCCGATCGATCAGTTTGAGAATCAGCGGAAACGAGGCGCTGGCGACCATCGATGCCAGCGCCACCCAGCGCGAAATGACGAGCACCACGACCCACAGAACAAACGCCGCCAACGCGCTCAGGGGCGCGATCACCAGAAACGCGCCGAAACAGGTGGCCACGCCCTTGCCGCCCTTGAACTTGAGCCACACCGGGTAGCAGTGGCCGAGGACGGCCGCCAACATCGCGGCCGCCACCCACCCGCTCTCGGGGTTGAACCGGAACATCAACCACACCGGGATGGCGCCTTTCAACAAGTCGATGACGGTGACCACCGCGCCGACCTTCCAGCCGGCGGTTCTCAAGGCGTTGGTCGCGCCGACGTTGCCGGAACCCGTGACGCGAACATCCTTGCCGGTCATCAATCGGACCAGCAGGTATGCCGTCGGCAGCGAGCCGAGGAAATAGGCAAAAACGACCAGCGCGATTTCGAACTTCACTCGAGAGGAATCCTTTCAAGCGCAGTGTATACCGCCCCTCCGGGTTGGAGACGGCTTTCAAACAGCACGACCTCGCTGCACACGAAGCGCATCGCCTCCAGGTCGTGCGCCCACTCCAGGTACCGGTCGACCGCGTCCCCCGGCCACCGCGTCTGGAGCCGGGCCATCGTCAGGTGGACCGCCCACGGGCGCCGCTCCGCCGGCAATCCAGCCTGCACCGCCGCCTTTTCGACGGTTTCAACGACCGGGTTCGCACCCGCTGCCGACCCTCCGACCCACGCCACCCTCGGTCGTGCGGGCGATGGGAAGAAACCACCACCCGCGAGAGCTGCGGTCACCACGCCACAGCCCGCAACGCGAGGTCCGATATCGCAGGCCAACCTCTCGAGCTCGCCCCGCGGTCGTTCACCGAGAAACTTCACCGTCAGGTGCCAGCCCTCGGGCCGGGTCCACCTGGCGGCCGGAAGTGCGCGTCTGACGCCTTCGCGGGCAGCTTCCAGACGGGTTCTGACCGCATCCGGGATCTCGAAGGCAAAAAAGGCGCGGACGATGGAGGATCGGGTCACCGGTCTCGTGCGAGGCGTCGCCGCAGCAGGTCGAGGGCCGCGTTGACGCTCCACCCGCGAATGATCGAACGGTCTCCGAGAAAGACCCGGTGACGGGCCGCCACCCCGGTCGGCCCGGCGACCGCCCAGTGGACGAGCCCGACCGGCTTTTCCGCTGTGCCGCCGCCAGGTCCGGCGATCCCCGTGATGCCGATGCCCCAATCCGCAGCCAACCGCTCCCGGACTCCCTCGGCCATCGCCCGCGCAACCTCCTCCGACACCGCGCCGTGCGCCACCAGGGTGTCGTGCGGCACGTCCAGCAGCCCCTCCTTGGCGTCGTTGGAGTAGGACACAACGCCGCCGAGAAAGACGTCAGAGGAGCCCGGAACCTCGGTCAGATCGGCGCTGATCAGGCCGCCGGTGCACGACTCGGCGGTCGCCAGGGTCTTTCCTCTCGGCGAAGGCCCTCGAGCACCACCTCGGCCAGCCCGTCGATGTCGACCCCCGCCACGTCGTCGCCCAGAACCTCGCGAAAAGCGGCCTCCATGGTCTGGATCCGCCGCCGCGCCGCTGCCTCGTCGCCCTCTGCCGACAGCACCAGACGCACCACGCCGTAGGAGGCGAGAATGGTCACGTTCTCACGCCCGAAACGATCGTAGAGGTGGCGGATCTTGTCCTCGGTGTCCGACTCCACGACGCCCCCGAGGAGGAGGGTCCGGCTGATCTTGGCCGCACCCCCGCTCCAGGCGGCGATCTCCGGCACCAGGTCCGCTTCGAGCATCTCCTCCATCTCCCAAGGGACGCCCGGGAACACCGCGACGATGCGGCCGTGGGTCTCGACCATCAGCCCCGGTGCGGACCCGCGGTCGTTGCGCAGCGGACGCGAGCCCTCGACCACCCGGGCCATGTCGAGGCAGACATCCGGCATGCGGCGGCCGAGATCCCGGTAGCGCTTGCGGATCCAGCCCTCGACCTCGGCGCTGGGCTCGATGCTCCGGTCGAGGGCCTGGGCCACCGCGTCCCGGGTGACGTCGTCGGCCGTCGGACCCAGTCCGCCGGTCACCACCACCAGGTCGTGGCGGGCCGTCAGCTCGCGGATGGCGGTGGCGACCAGGTCCACCGAATCGCCGGCCACCCTCTTCTCGTCGACGGAGATGCCGTATCTGGCGAGGGTCCGCGTGATGGTCAGCGAGTTGGAGTCGAGCCTGCGGTCGCCGAGCAGCTCCGACCCCACCGCCAGACAGGCCGCCGTTTTTCGCTCCACAACCATTCCGTCCTCCGTCGCGTACATGATACGACGTTGCCATAGCGATTTCGGATTTCGGATTTCGGATTTCGGATTTCGGATTTGCCATCACAACCCCCCTCCGTTCAAGTACGTTCGAGTACGCACGTCGGAAAGTCGTGTGGAAACGGGTCGCATGCGGCGGAAGTGCCTGGCCCGGAGAAATCCGAAATCCGAAATCACTCAGAGCTCGCCCTGAGCACTCGAACCTCACTTTCGGTAGGGAGCTGTGATGGAATTCCGAAATCCGAAATCCAAAATCCAAAATCATTCAGCTACAATCCCCTCGCCGCACCGCGGCCCACACCGATCTACCTGGAGGCACCGCACCATGACCACCGTCACCCGCACCATCTCCGATTGGGCGTCGAAGGTCCGTTACGAGGACCTCCCCCCCGAAGTCGTCCGCGAAACCAAGAGATTCCTCATGGACTCCATCGGCTGCGCCCTCGGCGGTGCCCAGCAACACGACGTCCACATCGCGCGCAAGGTGCTCGGAGAAATGGCCGGGTCGGGGAACTGCCGCGTCCTGGTCACCGGCGAGCAGTGGGACCCGGTCTCCGCCTCCCTCCTCAACGCCCTGATGATCCGGGTGATGGACTACAACGACATCTACTGGCAACAGGACCCATGCCACCCCTCCGACATCATTCCCGCAGCGATGGCCTGCGCCGAGCGCGCCGGGGGCTCGGGCCGGGACCTTCTGGTCGGCATCGCCCTCGCCTACGAGTTCGAGCAGCGTCTCTGCGAGGTCTCGTTCCCCGGTGTTCGCGAGATCGGCTGGCACCACGCCACCCTCACCGCCGCCGCTTCGCCGATCGCCGCCGCCCGCATGCTCGGTCTCGACGCCGAGCAGATGCAGCACGCCATCGGGATCTCGGCCTCGCGCCACTGCACGCCGGGTTCGGTGACCGCCGGCAAGCTGACCATGATGAAGAACACGGTCGACCCGATGGCCACCCAGTCCGGGGTGCTGGCGGCGCTGCTGGCCGAGCAGGGCTACACCGGGCCCGAGCACGTGCTCGACGGGAAAGAAGGCTTCAGCCACGTCTTCGACACCGAGTGGAAGTTCGACATTCTCACCGACGGCCTCGGGGAGTCCTGGCGCATCCTGCAGTGCGGGATGAAGTTCTTTCCAACCGAGGCGCTGACCCACGCCCCGATCTCCGCGACCCTCGATCTCATGACCGAAAACGACCTCGCCCCCGACGAGGTGGAGACGGTCACGATCTACTCGCTGGCGCGGGCCGCCGACATCCTCGCCGATCCCTCGAAGTACGATCCGCGAACCAAGGAGACGGCCGACCACTCGCTGCCCTACGTCATCGCCGCCGCGGTGGCCGAACGCCAGGTGACGCCTCTCCAGTTCACCGACGCCAAGATCATGGACCCGACCATCCGCGCCCAGCTCAACAAGGTCAAGGTCATCGCGGACCCCGCGATCGAGGCGGTCTTCCCCGAGCTGCAGAGGGTGCGCGTCGTCATCCGGACCACCGACGGGCGTGAAGTCGAAAAGCAGCTCGACTACCCCAAGGGCGACCCGCGCAACCCGCTCACGGACGCCGAGATCACCGGCAAGTTCAAGGCCCTCGCCGCCGGCATCGCCGGCCCCGGCGACGTCGAGCGGATGCAGGCGGCGATCAACCGCACCGAAGAATTACGACAACGTCCGAGAGCTCATGGCAGAACTGACCGTCACAAAGTGAGAACGCGGCGGAGGTGCCTGGCATCCCGGCGTGATGTTGTCCTCAACATCATGGCGGCGTGCCTGGCATCCTCTCGGGAACGACGCTCACAAACGGCCGTGCGGCGGAGGTGCCATTTTCAACATTGTTGGACACTCGACCATTCACGCCGGCACCCTGATGCGGGCCAACGAGTTGAAGGTGGCTCCTCTCGGGAACAGTGTCAGGAAAGCCAAATGCGGCGAGAAGCGGCGATTGGGTCAAAATTCATAATTCGAACCGGAGGTTCGACATGTCCCAGACCATCACCGAAAAAGTAGTGCAAGCCCACGCCGAAGGTCTCGAGCCCGGCCACGAGGTCCAGGCCGGCGACATGGTGACGGTCCGCCCGTTCCACGTCATGACCCACGACAACACCGGGGCCGTGCTGCCCAAGTTTCGCGCGATCGGCGCCGAGCGGGTCGCGGACCCGTCGCAACCGGTTTTCACCCTCGACCACAACGTCCAGGACACCAGCGACGAAAACCTCGCCAAGTACCGCCGCATCGAGGAGTTCGCGTCCGACCAGGGGATCGCCTTCTTCCCGGCCGGCGCCGGGATCGGCCACCAGTTGATGGTCGAACAGGGCTTCGTCCACCCCGGCACCCTGGTCGTGGCCTCCGACTCCCACTCCAACATGTACGGCGCCCTCGCGGCCGTCGGCACGCCGGTGGTCCGCACCGACGCCGCCGCCCTGTGGGCGGGAGCGGTCACCTGGTGGCTGGTGCCGCGCACGGTCAAGGTCACCCTCGAGGGCGACCTCCGCCCCGGGGTGACCGGCAAGGACGTCATCATCACCCTGTGCGGGCTCTACAACTCGGGCGAGGTCCTCAACGCCGCCGTCGAGTTCCACGGCCCCGGGATCGCCGGGCTCTCGATGTCCGAACGGCTGACGATCTCCAACATGACGACCGAGTGGGGCGCGCTGGTCGGGTGGTTCCCGTTCGACGAGATCACCGCGGAGTATCTTCGCGAACGCGCCGAGGTCCTCGCGGCCAAGGGGCTCTCGGATCGTCTCAACGAGGAGATGATCGCCGGGTGGGAGGCTCAGCCGCCGGTCCCCGACGCCGACGCCCGCTACGCCGCGGAGATCGTGCTCGATCTCAAACGGGTTTCTCCGCACGTGTCGGGGCCCGATTCGGTGGCGGTGATGCGGCCGGTGGCGGAGATTTCCGAGGAACGGGTCAGGGTCCACAAGGCCTACCTCCTGTCGTGCACCAACGCCCGTCTCGATGATCTGATCGAAGCGGCGGCGGTGCTCGACGGGAAAAAGGTGGCCGACGATGTCGAACTCTACGTCGCCGCCGCATCTGCCGAAGTCCAGGCCGAAGCGGAGAAGGACGGCGCCTGGCGGGATCTCCTGCGCGCCGGCGCCCGACCCCTGCCGCCAGGCTGCGGCGCGTGCATCGGTCTCGGCATCGGCCTCCTCGAAGAGGGCGAGGTCGGGATCTCCGCCACCAACCGCAACTTCAAGGGCCGCATGGGATCGCGCGACGCCCAGGCCTACCTGGCGAGCCCGGCTGTGGTCGCGGCGTCGGCGATCGCCGGCTACATCACCGGCCCGGAGGACCTCGGCGCCTCGGTGCCGAAATACGCCTTCAGAGACCTCGGATGGCGGCCGCTGGAACGCTCGGTCTCAATCCGCCAGGGTTTCCCTGAGACTCTCAGCGGACGCGCCCTGCTGCTCCCGGTCGACAGCCTCAACACCGACGGCATCTACGGCAAGGACGTGACCTACCGCGACGACCTCACCCCCGATCAGATGGCCACCTACGCGATGGCGAACTACGATCCCGCCTTCCAGTCGATCGCGGCCGAAGGCGACATCATCGTCGCCGGCCGCAACTTCGGCGCCGGCTCGTCCCGCGAGCAGGCCGCGACCGCCCTCAAGTACCGCGGCATCCAGATGGTCATCGCGGCGTCGTTTTCTCAGACCTATCTGCGCAACGCGTTCAACAACGCCTTCATCTGCATCGAAAGCCGGGAGCTTTCGGATGCCATCCGCGCGGGCCTCGAGAGCGAGGTGGCATCCGGCGGCAAGACCATTCCCGCCGGCGACCTCGTCATCGACTTCAAGAACGCGAAAGCGACCTGGAAAGGTCAAAGCTACGCCCTCTCGCCGGTCGGCCCGGCGGCGCAGGACCTGGTCCTCGCCGGCGGGCTCGAGGCGCTGACGCGGAAGAGGCTGGGGCTCTGACAAAGTTCTTAGTTTTGAGTTCTTAGTTTTGAGTTCTTAGTTTTGAGTTCTTAGTTTTGAGTTTTGAGTTTTGAGTTCCCGCCCCGTGCTGCGGAGATTCTCGTCTTGTGGGGCAGGCGTCCCGCCTGCCATCGGAACTCGCGTGGGGCGGAGGTGCTTCGAACGTTGAACGTTCCAACGTTTTTGAAGGTGGCTCGTCTCGGGAAGAACGCTCTGAACCGAACCGCGGCGGTAGAGCGCATGGCACACTTGGTGCGTCCACCGGACGCCTACAAAAGCCCCGGTCTCAATCTCTCCCGAAGGTCGTTTGACGACGCCGCTGTGTTATGCTTCGCGACGTCATTCGAGTTGAAGTCAGAGACACCTGATCGCCGAGAGAACGAGGGAGGAAGATGGCGTTGCGACGGACGCAGGAAGCCATGATTCGGGTTCTCGCGTGCGATTCCCGTTGCCCGTCCAACCACCCGGATTCGCCCCCGCCATCGCACCCAACCACCGTGTATCCCCGCTCCCCGAGTCTGACCACCGGGGGGCCTTTGCGTGTGTCGTTCCCTTTGAAACCAACAGGACGAACGATTGGAGGGAGGAGATGAAGATGACTTTCGAGTTCAGGCCGGTCCCGCGGGCCCGGGGCGTGGGCGTTGCGGTCGTCGTGACTGTTTGTGGCGGTGTTGATGGCGGCGCCGGTCGGGGCCTTCGAACTGGCCTCGTCGAGCGGCTACACCCTCAACCTCGACACGACCCTGTCGTGGGGCGCCACCTACCGCATCGAGGATCGAGACCCGGCGATCATCGGGCTCCTTCGAGGGCGGAACCGCGTGGTCGGTCAACGGCGACGACGGCAACCTCAACTTCGACAAGGGCATCGTCAGCAACACCCTCAAGGCGACCATCGATCTCAGCTATGCATACACGGGCTGGGCGAACAGCAGCCTGGGCTTCTTCGTGCGCGGCAGCGGGTTCTACGATTTCGAGCTCGATGAAGACTGCTGTGCCCGCACAGAGCTGACCGAGGATGCCCTCGATTGGGCCGGCAAACGGGTCGAGCTTCTCGACGCCTACGCCTGGTTCCAGTTCGGCGTCGGCAACGGACGGGCCGAGATCCGGGCCGGCAACCAGGTCCTGAACTGGGGTGAAAGCACCTTCATCCAGGGCGGTCTGAGCGGCATCAACCCGGTCGACGTCTCGGCCATCCGGGTCCCCGGCGCCGAGCTCCGCGAGGCCTACCGGCCCCTCGGCATGGTGTGGGCATCGGTCGACCTGTCGCAGAACATCTCGTTCGAGGGGTTCTACGAGTACGAGTGGGAGCCGATCGTCATCGACCCGCCGGGCACCTACTTCTCGACCAACGACTTTGCCGGTCTCGGCGGCGAAACCGTGTTTCTCGGCTTTCGGCAGCTTCCCCGACACCGGCGTGTCACCTCCCTACATCCAGCCGCCGGTGGACTACCCGTTCATGGGCGTTCCCCGCGGTGACACCATCGATGCCGAAGACGGCGGCCAGTACGGTATCGCGCTGCGGCTCTTCATGCCCAACTGGGGCGGCACCGAGTTCGGCTTCTACTACACGAACCTCCACAGCCGGCTGCCGACCATCAACGGCGTCACGGGCACCATCCAGGGCGCCCAGGCAGCCGCGGCAGCCGGACCGTCAGCGGCTCTGATGTTCTACTACCTTGTCGGTGTCCCTCCCGGCGTGAGTCCGGAGGTCGACGCACTCGCGGCCCAGGTCGGACAGGCGGCCGCCACGTCCGCCTACGCCCAGACCGCGACCTGGTACATCGCCTACCCCGAGGACATCAAGCTCTACGGTCTGAGCTGGAACGCCCAGCTCGGCGGTTCGGGCATCGCCTTCCAGGGCGAGGTCACCTACAAACAGGACGCGCCGTACCAGGTGGACGACGTCGAGCTCCTCTTCGCGGCGCTGTCGCCGATCTCCGCCGGGCTCGCATTGACGAACCAGGTGGTGCCCGGCGGTGCGTCGTTCTCCGAGAACATCGACGGCTACCGGCGGCTCGACTCGTCGCAGCTCCAGTTCACCCTGACCAAGATCACTGCCCAGGTCCTCGGCGCCGACCAGGCGGTCTTCTGTCGGTGAGTTCGGTTTCAACTGGGTCTTCGACATGCCGGACAAGGACACGCTGCGGTTCGAGGGCCCCGGCACCTACACCAGCGGCAACCCGATCCACGAGCTTCCCGGCGGCGCCCACGCGGGCAAACCGTACGAACTGCCGGAGCACTTCGCGGACGACTTCTCCTGGGGCTACCGTCTGGCCACCCGCTTCCAGTACAACAACGCCATCGGACCGTGGGCCCTGGTGCCCAGGCTCGCATGGGCCCAGGACGTGAGCGGCAATACCCCCGGCCCCGGCGGCGCCTTCCTCGAAGGAGTCAAGGCCCTGACGGTCGGCATCAGCGCGGACTATCAGAACGCCTGGCAGATCGATCTCAGCTACACGACCTACAGCGGCGCCAGTCGATACAACCTCATCAACGACCGCGATTTCATCGGCGGTTTCATCAAGTACTCGTTCTAGGGTAAGGGAGGCATGACGATGCGAAAGAACTCACTGATCATCCTCGGCTGCGCCGTAGTGTTGATCGCCGGTCTGACGGCGACGGCGTGGGCCGGGTTGTCACCTGAAGAGATCGCCAAGCTCGGCACCACACTCACTCCGCTGGGTGGCGAAAAGGCCGGCAACGCCGACGGCACGATCCCCGCCTGGGACGGCGGGCTTGACCAAACCGCCGGCGGCGTGGAAACCCGGCACCCACTACATCGACCCGTATGCGGACGACAAGGTCCTGTTCACCATCACCTCCGAGAACGTGGACAAGTATGCTGACAAATTGACGGTCGGCCAGAAGGCCCTCTTCGCGACCTACCCCGACACCTACATGATGAAGGTCTACCCGACCCGCCGCAGCGCCGCGGTGCCGCAGCGGATCTACGACGCCACCAAACACATCGCTGCCACGGCGGAGTTGGTCGAGGGCGGCAATGGGATCCGGGGTGCGGTCAACGGCATTCCGTTCCCGATCCCGAAGGTTGGTGTCGAGTGCATCTGGAACCACATCGTCCGCTACCGCGCCGAAAGTGCCGCCCGTGACATCGGCCAGGCCGCGCCGACCCGCGGCGGCGACTACACCCTGGTCCAGTTCCGCGACGAGTTCTTCATGGTCTACAGCATGCCGGACATGAGCGAAGAAAAGCTCAACAACCGGATCCTGTTCTTCAAACAGGAAGTGATGGCGCCGGCGCGTCTGGCGGGCGGCATTCTGCTCGTCCAGGAGACCCTCGACCAGGTCAAGGAAAACCGCAACGCCTGGCTCTACAACCCCGGACAACGGCGGGTTCGGCGCGCGCCCAACGTGGCCTATGACAACCCCGGCACCGCGGCCGACTCCATGCGCACCTCCGACCAGTTCGACATGTACAACGGCGCCCCCGACAAGTACGACTGGAAACTGATCGGCAAACAGGAGATGTACGTCCCCTACAACGCCTACAAGCTGCAGGACCCGACGGTCAAGAACAAGGACATCCTCACACCGCTCCACATCAACCAGGAACTTCCCCGCTACGAACTGCATCGGGTGTGGGTGGTCGACGCGACCCTCAAAGAGGGCGAGCGCCACATCTACAAACGGCGCACCTTCTACATCGACGAGGACAGCTGGCAGATTCTTGCGGTGGATGCGTACGACAAACGCGATCAGTTGTGGCGGGTCTCCGAAGGTCACGCCATGCAGTACTACAACGTTCCCAGCCTGTGGACCTCACTCGAGGTCCACACCGACCTCCAGGCCGGACGGTATCTGGCGATCGGGCTCAACAGCGAAAACCCGCCGTACCAGTTCGACATCGTGCGATCCTATGAAGACTACACCCCCGCGGCCCTGCGCCGCGAGGGCAAGCGCTGACCTATCGATCGGATGACGGACGGGCCTCACGGCCCGTCCGTTTTTTTTTGCTTTTGGTCGCCATATGACAGGAGAACAGCAGATGGAGACACCATCGGGCATCACCCTCGCCCGGGTAATTGGGTTCGTTACCCGACGTCACACAATCCGCCGCGGGCTGGGCTGGGCCCCGGTGATTGTCGCGGTCACGTTGGCGATGGGCCTCAGCCTGACCACGACCGCCCAGGAGGAGATCGCGCCGGAGCCGTCAGTCATGGCGCCTCTCGCACAGCGAGCGTTGGCCCTCGACGCGGTCGCTGTCGGCGGCAAGTTGGTGGTTGTCGGAGAGCGCGGGCACATCCTGATCTCTACCGACAACGGCGCGACCTGGCAACAGGCCCAGGTCCCGACCCGAGCCCTGCTGACCGCCGTGGACTTCTACGATGAGAACCTGGGGTGGGCGGTGGGTCACGATTCAGTGATTCTTCGCACCATCGACGGCGGCGCCACCTGGGAACTGGTCAACTGGGCCCCCGAGGAGGAGTCGCCGTTCTTCGACGTCCGGTTTACAGATGCAGAAAACGGTGCGGCCATCGGTGCGTACGGCGCCTTCTACGCGACCACCGACGGCGGGAGCACGTGGGACTTCGTGTCGGTCGAAGATACCGACTGGCACCTTTACAAGATCGCCGGCACCGCCAACGGCCGCCTCTACATCGCGGCCGAAGCGGGTTATGTGTACGGGTCCGACGATGGTGGTGAAACCTGGGAGGAACTCCTTTCTCCCTACGAAGGTTCGTTCTTCGGAGTCCTCCCTCTCGACGGAGACAGCGTTCTCCTCTTCGGCCTTCGCGGACACCTCTTCCGGTCAGACGACGCCGGTGAGAACTGGCTCGAGATCGAGACCGGAACCGTCGCCATGCTCACCGACGGCATCCAACTCTCCGACGGCACGATCATCGTCACCGGTCTGGGGGGCGCCGTTCTCGTTTCACAGGACGGCGGCGTCACTTTCGAACTCCACCAGCAGGCAAACCGTCGCGGGATCTCGTCGATCATCGATGCAGGAGGCGGCTCTCTGCTCATGGTTGGCGAGTTCGGGGTCAAGATGGTCACCGTGGCCGATCTCATGACGATGTCGGATTGAGTGGGAGGGGACAGCCATGATCAAGTTCATCGAAAACGCCGTCTTCGGGAATCGTCGTCTGGTGGTTGCGCTCTTCATCCTGATGACGATCTTCATGGCCTATCAGGCCTCCCACCTCAAGATCGACGCGGGCTTCGCCAAAATGCTGCCGCTCGAGCATCCCTATATGCAGACCTACCTCGAGTACCGCGATGCCTACGGCGGCGCCAACAAGGTCGTGATCGCCCTCCGCGCTCCCGAAGGGGACATTTTCACGCCGGAGTTCTTCGACGTTCTTGCCCGCCTGACGGATGACGTCTTTTTTATTCCGGGTGTCGATCGCACACGGGTGATGTCCCTCTACACGCCCAACGTCCGGTTCACCGAGGTGGTGGAGGACGGAATTTCGGGTGGCAATGTCATCCCGGACGACTTCGCACCTGATGCCGAAGGGCTCGCCAAAGTCCGCGAGAACATCCTCAAGTCCAACTACATGGGCCGTCTCGTAGCCAATGATTTCTCGGCCGCCATCGTGGTCGCCGAACTCTTGGAGATCGACCCCAACACGGGAGAAAAACTCGACTACATCGCGGTCGCGAAACAACTCGAGGACATTCGAGCCGAGTATTCCTCTGATGCGGCCGGTGCCGAGTTCAATTACCACATCATCGGATTCGCCAAGGTCATCGGCGACATCGCTTCGGGCGTGGCGAGAGTGGTCCTCTTCTTTTTGATCGCCTTTGCCATCACCGCAGTCTTCGTTTTCATCTATTCGCAGAACCTCAAGCTGACGATGATCATCGTCGGTTGTGCGTTTATCGCAGTCATCTGGCAACTCGGTCTCTTGCCGCTGTTCGGCTTCGGAATCGACCCCATGTCGATCCTGGTCCCGTTTTTGATATTCGCGATCGGAGTCAGCCACGGCGTCCAGATGGTGAGCGCCTTCCGAGCCGAGGTCTTTGACAGCCCCAACAGCCTCGACGCCGCCCGATCCACCTTTCGAAGGCTCTTGATTCCGGGAGGTATCGCGCTGCTATCGGATACCATCGGTTTCATCACGATCATGTTGATCAAGATCCGCATGATCCAGGAGATGGCCATCACCGCGAGCATCGGTGTGGCCGTCATTATTCTCACCGACCTGATCCTGGTCCCCGTCCTTCTTTCATACGTCAAGTTGGATCAGGACTACCAACAAAAACTTATGGACCGCGCCGGAAAAATGGCCCCTCTGTGGGCAGGCTTAGGCAAGGTGACGACGCGAAAGACCGCCGCGGCCATCGTCGCGGTCGCCGCGGTGTTGTTCGCCGTTGGGAGTTGGAAGGCGACCCAGATCAAGATCGGCGATCTCCACGCCGGGGTGCCGGAACTGCGTGCGGAATCGCAGTACAACGTCGACACCGAGGTCATCACCAGCCACTTTTCGGTCGGTGTCGACGTCATCACCACCATCATCGAATCGCACCCGGAGGCCTGTACCGAGCACGCCTGATGAGCGTTATCGACGATTTCGAATGGACGATCAAGAACGTCCCGGGCGTGCAGTCGGTGTTCGGCGTCGGCGGTGTCGCCAAGATCATCAGCGCGGGCTGGAACGAGGGCAGCCTGATGTGGCGCGAACTGCCGCGCAACACCTCGACCATGGCGCAGGCGGTGACCTACATCGACACCTCGACCGGGCTGCTGAACGGTGATTGCAGCGTCATGCCGGTTTACATCTATACCGTGGACCACAAGGCCGAGACCATCGACCGCGTGGTTCGCGCGGTCAAGGACTTCCAGGCCGAACACGGTTCGGAGGATCTCAAGTTCCGGCTCGCTACCGGCAACGTCGGCGTCATGGCAGCCACCAACGAGGCGGTCTCGGAGGCCCAGTTCCCCATGTTGATGTGGGTGTTTGCGGCCATCATCCTGCTCTGTCTGATCACCTTCCGGTCACTCCGCGGAACACTCTGCATCGTCATTCCGCTGGCTCTGGTGTCGATCCTCGCCTACGCCTTGATGGCGATTCTGGAAATCGGACTCAAGATTTCGACGCTGCCCGTCGTGGCCCTGGGTGTCGGGGTCGGCGTCGACTACGGCATCTACATTTACAGCCGGTTCAAGAGTCTTCTCGCCAAGGGCGAGTCGATCCAAGACGCCTACCTCACGACCCTCAAACTGACCGGCAGCGGCGTCATCTTCACCGGCATCACTCTCGCCGTGGGAGTCGCGACCTGGATCTTCGCCCCGATCAAGTTCCAGGCCGACATGGGGATCCTCCTGACCTTCATGTTCCTACTCAACATGGCGGGCGCCATCGTCCTCCTCCCGGCCCTCGCCTACTGGCTCAAGCCGAAAGGGTAGCCGTTAGCCGTTAGCTGTTTGCTCGCAAAACTCAACATCGTAAGGGCGGGGATAACCCCCGCCCTTACGGTTTTCGGAAATGCGGTTGGGACTGGAACAAACCCTTCCCCAGCAGACGATCGGGGCACTGACCAAGTTCATCCGGAATCGCGTGTGCTGCGTGTGGCAGCTCTGAAGGTGGGCTGAGGCCCACCCTACGGACGCGCCCGGTGTGGAGGTCCGACGTAGGGTGGGCCTTGGCCCACCTTCAGAATTGCCGTAATTCTAGAAACCGCATCGTTCAGACGTTGAGAATTGAACTCCAAAGAAAAGGGCCGCCCCGAAGGGCGGCCCTGGTCATGAGTCCGAATGTGGATCAGAAGCGGGCGAGGAACTCGACGCCGATGATCCTGGGATCGTTCATGAAACCGGTCAGGTTGTTGAAGTCGATGGCGCCACGGGCGATCTCCGCGTCGAAGATGTTGCGCCCGAACAGCGCGACCTCGTACTTGGCGTTGCTGAAGGCGTAACCCAGCCGCAGACCGAATTCGAGGGCGTCTCCGTTGAACTCCTCCGACTCGTAGAGGTAGAAGCTCTTCTCCGAGTAGTAGGTCCAGTCGAGGGTTGCGAAGAGCTTCTTCTTGGCCGGGTCGGAGCGCCAGTTGATGATGCCGTTGAAGATCACGTCCGGTGAATGCGGCAGGCTGTTGCCGTCGACATAGGCGAGGCCGTCGACGACCGGGTCGAGGACGGTGCAGCCGCCGCCGCAGGGCGCTACCGTCAGGTTCGGGTCCTTGATTTCGGTCGGGTTCCAGCTCGCGCCGAAGGTCATCAGCCAGTGGCCGGTGGGGGTCCACTGGATGTCGGTCTCGAGGCCGTAGCCCTCGGTCTTGTCCGCGTTGAGGAGGGTGGCGGTGTTGTACTCGCCGCCGACCGCGGTGACCTGCTGGTCGTCGATCTCGAACATGTAGCCTGTGAGGTTGAAGCGCAGCTTGTTCTCGGCCAGGATGGTTTTGAGGCCTACCTCGAACGAGAGAATCGTCTCGGTGTCGGCCACCGTCACGCAGTTGGTCGCGGGGTTGAGCCCGCCCTCGAAGTCGGCGCAGAAGAGGATGCGGCCCTGGATCGACGGTGCGCGGTAGCCGGTCGAGACGCGGCCGTAGAGGTTGACGTTCTGGTTGACCTCGTAGAGCGCGCTCAGGTCCCAGCTCACCACGTCGTCCTCGACGTGCTCCGTGATCGGTCGCACGGTGGGTGTCTGGAAGGTCGGGTCGGGCCGTTCGGCCGAGAAGTCTTTTTCGTCACTCGAGAAGCGGATGCCTGCACCCAATACCCAATCCGCTGCCACCCGCCAGTCGACGGAGGCGAAGAGGGCGTAGGACGTGGCGTCCTGGGTCTGGAAGGCGTACCCGTCCTGAGGATTGCCCGGTGCGAGTGAGTTGTAGCTGAAGGTGTCCGCCTGCAGTTCCTCGTTGAAGTAGAAGAAGCCGACGAGCCAGTTCACGACCTCGTTGTCGTTGCTGGCGAGCCGGAACTCCTGGGTCCACTGGTCGAGGAACGGGAGACCATCGGCGGATTCGGACGGGAACGGAATGAACCCCGGTCCGTAGTTGCCCTCACCGAGGAAGGCTGCGCCGTAACCGCCGTCGATGTCGCCGCGGCTGTACATATCGTCGAGGCTCTCGTAGCCGGTGATCGACGTCAGAGTCGTGCTGCCGAAGTCGTACTCCATCTTGAACACACCGCCGAAGGAGCTGATCTCCTGCTTGTTCTGGCCGTCGTGCCACACGCTCTCCTGGTCATACCCGGGAATCAGATCACTGCTGCCCGGAACAAAGATGTTGGCGCGGAAGATGCGGGCGGTGCCGTCGACTTCCCAGCCGTGGAGGTTGAGCAGGGCGTTGAACTTGTCGTTGGGTTCCCACAGGAGCTGGGCGCGCCAGGCCGTGGTGTCGTAACCGCCGAGCTCGTTTTCCGGACCGGGTTCGTACTGGTTGGTCACCCAATCGCTCTGCGACTGGTAGACGGCGGAGAGCCTGGCGGACCAGGTCTTGGAAAGGGCGAATCCGACCCCTCCCTGGATGTCCATGGTGTCGTAGGTGCCGTAGGAGACCTTCGCGTAGGCGTCGAAGTCCTGCGACGGCTTGACGCTGTCGAACTTGACGATGCCGGCCGGGGTGTTGCGGCCGAAGAGCGTGCCCTGGGGCCCGCGCAAAACCTCGACCTGTTGGATGTCAAACAGGGGCATGCCCTTGACGACCGGGTTTTCGAGCACCACGTCGTCAACGATCATCGAAACCGGCTGGGAGGCGTTGAGGTCGAAGTCCGGGTTGCCGAGACCGCGGATGTAGAAGCGCGGGAAAGCGCGCCCAAAGGAAGATTCCATGACCAGGCTGGGGACACGGCCGGAAAGGGCCCGGACGTCCGCGCCGCCGGTGAGGAGGACATCGAGGTCCTCACCCGCAAGGGTGGACACCGCGATCGGAACGTCCTGAATGTTCTCCTCGGTCTTTCGCGCCGTGACCACGATCTCGCCGACCGCGATCGGCACATCGATCTTTTCCTCTGGAATCCCCTGTGGTTCTGCAGGTTCTTCCTGAGAAAAGGAAAAACCGCCAAAGGCGGTAAGAATGAGAGCGAATACCAAGACACCAAACAGACGCTTCGCCACCGGGTTCACCATGACGTACCTCCCCATGAAATTCGGACAATTCGAGATGTCATCGTCGCCGAGGAGGATAGCAAATCTTTGTGCCGCATGGTGTCAAGATTCGGGCGCCCCGGTTCGTGAACGGTCCCGGCGGGTTGCGGTTGCCCGGAGAGGTTCGGTACCATCATTGCTCGCGCCCACGGAGAAATCATGGCATCCATTCATATCAACGCCTCCCCTGGAGACTTCGCAACCTCGGTTCTGATGCCGGGCGACCCCCTGCGGGCGAAGTACATTGCCGAGACATTCCTCGACGGCCCCCGCCAGGTGACCGATGTCCGCAACATGTTCGGCTTCACCGGCGTCTACCGGGACCACCCGGTGTCCGTCATGGCCCACGGCATGGGGATCCCGTCGGCCTCGATCTACTGCACCGAGCTCATCCGCGATTTCGGGGTCAAACGCGTGATCAGGGTCGGCAGCTGCGGCACCGTCCACCCGGAGGTCAAACTGCGGGACATCATCATCGCCATGGGCGCCTCGACCGACTCGGGAGTCAACCGCATGCGCTTCGGGGGCCACGACCTCGCGGCCCTCGCGGATTTCGATCTCCTGCGGACCGCGGTCCGGGTGGCCGAGGAGAAGGGACTCCCCTTCCACGTCGGAAACATTTTTTCGGCTGACCTCTTCTACACCCCCCAACCGGAGATGTTCGATCTCATGGAAAAATACCGGGTCCTCGGCATCGAAATGGAAACCGCAGGCATCTACACCATCGCAGCGGAGCACGGTGCCGAAGCCCTCGCCATCTGCACCGTCAGTGACGACATCCGCAAAGGCGAGGCGCTGTCCTCAGCCGACCGCCAGACCTCCTTCGACGAGATGATCGAGCTCGCGCTCGAGACAGTCACAGACCGCCTCGCCCATCTCGGCGGTTGACACCGCACCGGCCGCAGCGAGGTCGGCGGTTCTGGCGCCCGCGGCCAGCGCCGCGGCGACGGCGCGGATACCGCCTGGCGGAAGTCGGACTTCCTCGAATTCGTGTTGGACCCGACGAAAACCACGTCAACCGGACATCCCGCCACCGTTCGTCATCTTCATTTCTGCCGACTCATCCCCTCCCCATCCGCCTCCAGGAGCCGTTGGGAACGACGCTCGGCGAGAACCCCGCATCATCGAGACATCGTGGTTGGCCCCTGCCGACGGCTTCCAGTGCGGCCTGATCAGAAGCACCAGGGGAATCGCCGAGGTTTGACAACGCCGGATCACAGGCATACAGTCGAATTCGCCATGAATGGAATCGTGCCCATGAGTTGCACCAACCGGACTTCTTCCCGCTCGACGACCGTCACTATGTGGCCGGACGGCTGATCCCCGGTTGGGCAGACTTTCTGAAGTCACACCGCCCCCAACCGGGGGCGGTTTTTTTTATATGGAAAGGACCTCGAAACATGAAGATCCTCAAGTTCGGCGGCTCGTCACTGGCATCGGCAGAGAGAATCCGCGGCGTGGTCTCGATCATCGAGGCCGAGCTGACCGATGGTCGTGCGGCAGTCGTGGTATCGGCGTTGGGCGGAGTCACCGATGACCTGCTGGCGGCGAGCGAGGCCGCAGCCGACGACAGAAACTACCGGGACGTGGTGGAGAGGATCCGCTCCCGCCACGAAGCGGCCGCCAGGGACCTGCTCTCGATCACCGAAACGGAGAACATCCGGCCCCGCATCGACGAGATCTTCGACGAGATGAACAGGATCCTGCACGGCGCATCGTTGGTGGGCGAATGCACGCCGAGAACCCGGGACGCGGTTCTCTGCTGCGGCGAGAGACTGTCGGCGCAGGTGGTCGCTGCCGCCCTCCGCTGCTCCGGGACCCCTGCTGATTTCTGCGACGCCCGGAGCCTGTTCGTGACTGATGATGAGTTCGGCAACGCCCGGGTCGACATGGCAGCCACGCGAGACAGGGTCCTCGAACTTTTTACCGACCGAGAGCCGACCCAGGTCGTCACCGGCTTCATCGCCGCCAACCGGCGCGGCGAGACCACCACCCTGGGAAGGGGTGGTTCCGACTACACGGCCGCTATTCTCGGAGCGGCCCTCGATGTCGAATCGGTCGAGATCTGGACCGACGTCGACGGCGTCATGAGTGCCGACCCGCGCCTGGTGCCCGGCGCGTTCTCCCTCACCGCCCTCAGCTACGACGAACTCATGGAGCTCTCGCATTTCGGAGCCAAGGTCGTCTACCCGCCGACTCTCCACCCGGCGCGCACCCACTCGATCCCGATCGTCATCCGCAACACCTTCAATCCGACCTTTGCCGGCACCAGGGTGTTGGAGAGAGTTCACGGCAACGGCCGCCAGGTCCGGGGCATCTCCTCGATCGATGACGTGGCCTTGCTGCGGCTCGAGGGCGATGGGATGGTCGGGGTGCCGGGGATCGCCAAACGCCTGTTCGGGGTCCTCGCCCGCCGGAACATCAGCATCGTCCTCATCAGTCAGGCCTCGAGCGAACACTCCATCTGTTTCGCAGTTGCTCCCGGCGCGGTCGTTGAGGCACGACAACAGGTCGACTCCGAGTTCAAGCTCGAACGCGGGGCGGGGCTCATCGATCCCGTGGTCGTCGAGACCGAACTTTCCGTCATCGCCGTCGTCGGCGAGACGATGTGCCGGATCCCCGGCATCGCCGGCAAGGTCTTCAGCGTCCTCGGCGACCACGGAATCAACGTCAGGGCCATCGCTCAGGGTTCCTCCGAGCTCAACATCTCGCTGGTGGTTGCTCGACGCGATCAGGCCGCGGCGGTGATAGCCATCCACGATGCGTTCTTTCCGAGAACCACCCGGGTGGAATCCATCCGCGAGCGCATCCCGACCGCCGTGCTCGGCGCCACCGGCAGTGTGGGCCAGAGGATGCTCAGTCTCCTCGCCGACCACCCCTGGTTCGTTCTGGTCGAAGTCGCCGCATCGCAGAGGTCGGCGGGCCGTGCATACAAGGACGCGGTCAGGTGGTTCCAGACCTCCCCGATCCCTCCATCGCTCGCCGAACTCGAAGTCCTGCCCATCGATGCAGACCTCAAGGCGCGGTTGGTTCTCTCCGCCCTCGACTCCGACGTCGCAGGAGAGGTCGAGGAACATTGCGCCCGAGCCGGTCACCTGGTCGTGTCCAACGCGAAGAACCACCGGATGCGCAAGGATGTCCCGCTGCTGATCCCCGAGGTCAACCCGGACCACCTGCAGCTGATCGGCTCGCAGCCTTATGACGGCGGCGCCATCGTCACCAACCCGAACTGCTCGACGATCGGTCTGGTGCTGGCGCTCAAACCCCTGCACGACGCCTTCGGTATCGACAAGGTCAACGTCGTCACCATGCAGGCGATCTCGGGGGCGGGATTCCCCGGCGTCCCCAGCCTTGAAATTCTGGACAACCTCGTGCCCTTCATCGGCGGCGAGGAGGAAAAGCTCGAGTCCGAGACCCGAAAGATCCTGGGGCTCCTGGAAAACGGCGGCATCACCGACGCCGAAATCATCGTGAGTGCGCAGTGCAACCGGGTCGCCGTTCTCGACGGTCACACCGAGTGTGTTTCGGTCAAGCTCCACAGCCCCGCAACCGTGGATCAGATCATCGAGGTGTGGGAAGGCTTCCGGGGCGCCCCGCAGTGGCTCGATCTGCCGTCCGCCCCCGAACAACCGATCTATTACAACCGGGCGGATGCTGCGCCGCAGCCCCGCCTTCACCGGGATGCGGGATCGGGCATGGCGATCACCATCGGCCGGCTTCGTCCGTGCTCCCTCTTCGACTACAAGTTCGTGGCCCTCTCCCACAACACCGTCCGCGGCGCCGCCGGAGGTTCGCTGTTGGCCGCCGAGATGGCCGTGAGCAAACGGGTGGTGCCCTCCATCGCGCCGCCGTCCACGACAAAGGACTCAACGTGCAGTTGACCAGTACCAACGGGCAGTCACCGCCCGCGACCTTCAAAGCGGCGCTCTTCCAGTCGCTGGCCGCCGACGGTGGTCTCTACACGCCGAGAACTCTGTCTCCGCTGACGCCCGAAGAGGTTTCCGCTCTCCGAGGAGCGGCGTTCCAGACCGTGGCAAAGACGCTCGCCGGTCATCTTCTGGGCGACGAGTTCGATGCGGAGACCGTCGACGCGATCGTGGAAGACGCCCTCGACTTTCCGATTCCTCTCGTCGAGATCGGTGACGGCATCCACCTGCTGGAGCTGTTCCACGGTCCGACCCTTGCATTCAAGGACGTGGGTGCGAGATTCATGGCCAGGGTCATGAAGAGCTGCCACCCCGCCGGCGCCCCTTTGACGATTCTCGTGGCCACCTCGGGCGACACCGGCAGCGCGGTGGCGGACGCGTTTCTGGGACTTCAGGACACGCGCATCGTCGTGCTCTTTCCCGACGGACAGGTGAGCGACCTCCAGGAGCGGCAGTTCACCACCCTCGGCGACAACGTCCGGGCACTCGCGGTCCAGGGGAATTTCGACGACTGTCAGAAGCTCGCCAAGACCGCCTTCGCCGACGAAGATCTCCGCCGCCGGGTGCCCCTGACATCCGCCAACTCGATCAACATCGGACGTCTGCTGCCGCAGATCTTCTACTACTTCGGCGCGTGGTCACAGCTGCCGCCCTCGGACCGCGAGTTGGTCTTCTGCACGCCGAGCGGCAACTTCGGAAATGTCACCGCCGGGCTGATGGCCAAACGCCTCGGGCTTCAGGCAAGCCGCCTGGTCGCCGCCACCAACATCAACGACGTCTTCCCGGAGTATTTACGATCCGGGGACTACACCCCTCGCCCGTCGCAGCGCACGATCTCCAACGCCATGGACGTCGGCGATCCATCGAATCTCGCTCGCATCATCGACCTCTACGATCACGACGTGAAGGCTCTCAGAAAGGACCTCTCCTCCTCCAGCCACAACGACGAGGAAACCAGGAAGTGCATCCGGGAGGTCTACGACACCACCGGAACGGTTCTCGACCCCCACACCGCGGTCGGTTACCTCGGGCTCCGTCAGGAACTCGCACGACGACCCGCGCCAACCGACTCGATTCTCCTGGCCACCGCCCACCCGGCGAAGTTCCGCGAGACCGTCGAGGAGGTCATCGGCGCCGACGTTCCACTGCCGCCGCGTCTCGCCGTCCATCTCCGGCGCGAGCGGCGGGTCACGCCGATTGCTGCGGTGTACGACGAACTCAGGCAAGTCCTGGTCGGAGCTTAGCCCTCGCCCACCACCAACGCCTCCGTGCGATGGAGCGGTAGGTACCCCTCGGCGGCCAGGTCGGCCGACGGAAAGGACGCCTCGTCCGGTTTGTCCGACAAACCGAAGAGCAGGGCGCCGCGGTCGCGCCACTCGACCGCCTTGCGCCGAACCTCGTGAGTGATCGTCAGCCTGCTCTCGAGAATGGATGCGGCGTCGCCGGCAAATTCTCCCGGTTTCATGCGGGCGACCGTCTCCTGAAACTCGGACCTGCGAAAGTCCTTGAAGGGGGTCGGATCCCCGGCGGCCACCGCTGCAACCACCTCCCCGTGGACCGAGTGCAAATCACTCGGAAGGTCTTCGATCCTCGCCGAGATCGCCGCGAGGAGATCGAAGAAAGACCCCAGACGACCACCGGAGATGTCCTCGTCGAGGACCTCGCGCGATGTCCACCCCGCTTCGACGATCATCGCGAGGTATGCGAGGTAGTCCTGGTTGTCCGTCGTGAAGGGGTGGAATCTCGGATGGTTGAAGTGGTCGTATGCCGCCATCAGGAGGGCGCTGTCGACCGCATCTCCGCGAAAACCGCGCGCCGTCCGGACAACCGCCGCGCCCCGGGCCTCGTCGATCGGACGGTCGTTGCGGCCCCGCGCACCGAGGGCGGTCTTGTCGATATCGATGATGATCGCGGTTCCGGCGCCGATGCGAACTCCGTTCGCGGCAAGCCCGGCTTCGAAGTCTGCAACCAGTCGCCACCGGTTGGCGAGATAGATGGGGCGCCCGTCGCCGCCCCCGGCTTTCCTGATCTCCGGTCGGTCGCCACGCTCGTCGCAGATGAACGCGCCACCCGGGCAATCGAGAGCGTCGCAGATTCTCATAAACGCGCCGCCGTCGTTGTGTTCCGTATCGCCGACCAGGACCACCGCCTCGAGATCAGCCGAACCCGTCAGTCGCTGACCGGCCGCACGCAGGATCTCTGCGACGACCAGACCATATGCCGGCTCGACCTTGCGAGGGACTCCGGTCGTGTGCAGGCCGAGCTGTGGTCGAAGGTCCGCCAGACCAGGCAGATCCCGGTCTACCGGCGTCAGACTTCGATAGGCGACGGCATCGCCGAGAAAGTCGGATATCGACCCGGTACCATAGATCTTGACCGCTCTCACACCGTTCTTCTTCTCAGACCCACCGTCCATAGACAGCCCTTGATTCAGACGAGCGCGCCACCTCTGGGAACACTGCAAGGCTCAGTCGCGGCGGTTCAATTGCCACGCTCGTTTGGAAGCGTGTGGAGTATACAGCTTGACACGACCAGGTCCGGCACCAAGGATCGGAATTCATGAAGGGCGCCGGCATATTCTCGCACTCGATCGAAACCGCACGCGCGGTGGCCGCCAACCTGTCGCTTTCCAAACTGTTTCTGGTCCTCGCTTTTGTGCATATTCACAGCACGACGGGGGTTCAGGGGACAGTTCGCGCATCAATCCGCAGAACGAGATTTCGAGTCGTCCGATCTTTCACGGTCACGGAACCGACACCGACATCATCGTTGCCAGCGCCAAAGCCTGTCTTTCGGCCCTCAACAGGCTCCTCGCCGTTCACGGGGCCACTGGCGGCCGATCGGCGGCGGACGACCGCCGGGCGAGTGAGGGCGGATCGCCTGCTGACGGCCTGGCTCCATTGCAACGCGCCAGCGCGTAATCACTCTCGGTGGTGGACCGGGCCGGTATCGAACGCCGGTCGATCGTAGTAACATCCTCGTCGGTTCGACTCAATCGTCTGGACTGGCCCGATTCCGAGCACGCAGAGGGGCGCCTGTGAGATCTCGGCTTTTTCTCGACTACGCCGCGACGGTTCTGGTACGGCTGGTCTGCGGGCTGATCGCCATCGGCTGCGCGACCGCGGCGATCGCCCAAAAGACCGACCAGCCCCTCTCGACATTCTTCGCCCCTCTCGAGGTTCCCCTGGTCAGCGTCGACGTCTACGTGGCCGATCGCCAGGGGCGACCGATCCCCGGTCTCGGCATCGATGACTTCCACCTCTTCGAGGACGGGCAGCCGGTCGAGATCAGCCACTTCTACGCCGCACCCGGAGTGACCGGGCCCGTCGACTCACCTGAAATCGGAGCGGTTGCAGCAGTGCCCATTGGAGCGCCGCCGGAGCCTCCGAACCAGGACATCTACCTGGTGGTGTTCTTCGACGACACCAACTTGAGCCGAAGCCGGCGGCGGTCGGCGGTCGACCACATCGAGAGCTTCTTCCGGACGGACTTTCCTCCGGGGTTCAAGGTCATGATCATCGCCTACGACGGGCGAATCCAGGTCCTGCAGCCGTTCACTTCGGACATCGCCGAGGCAACGGCGGCTCTGGCCGATGCCAACCACCGGGCGTCCCTCAGCCTCTCGACCGACCAGGAGGGGTTGATCAACGAAATGCAGCGCACTCGCGCGATGGCGAATGCGTCACCGGCGCAGGCGGAGTCGATCCTCCTCAATTCCGGCAGCGCCATCTACCAGCAGATTCAGTCCTACGCCGACCAGCAGGAACACCGGACCCGAAGCAGCTGTGCGAGCCTGCAGAAGGTCTTTCGTTCGCTCTCCGGTCTCGAAGGGCGCAAGGCCCTCCTGCTGGTCAGCGACGGGGTCGAGCCCCGCCCCGGCGAACGGCTGTTCCGGCAATGGGCCGAGACTTTCGGGTCGGAGCCGATGTGGGAGATCCAGGCAAGGCAGGCTTTCAACCAGGCCATCCAATACGACGTGACCGACGCTTTTGTCGATGTCGGTCAGAGCGCCAACGGCTACCGGGTCACGCTCTACACTCTGTCTTCCATCAGCGGCATCAACAATCGGGCAATCTCCGCCGAGTACCGGCTGATGGACGAGGGGCGCCTGTCGGTGATCCAGGGGATGAGCGAGGACCTGCTCAAGACCAACCTCGCCGCCACCACCGGTGGGCGGCCGCTCGAAAATTCGCCGGCCCTGGGCGACCAGCTGACCGAGGTGGCCGCAGAGCTGGGCAGCTACTATTCGCTGGCCTACCGGCCCGATCACGTCGGGGATGGGAAGTACTACCGGATCAAGGTCGACGTCGATGTCGACCACGCTCAGGTCCGCCACCGGGAAGGTTACTACGACACCCCGGAAAACGATCGCATCGACAGCCGGACCCTGGCCGCCGCCATTCACGGCATCGCCGAGAACCCGATGGGCATCCAGGCCCAGGCCTTCGAAGCGACGCCGCGCGACGACGGGACCTTCCTGGTGCCCATTCTGGTGGTCGTGCCGGTCGGCGGACTGGTCCTGGTGCCGGCCGCAAACGACCACCAGGGGCGGATCTCGATCCACCTCGCGGTGCGCGACGACGAAGGGGGCCTTTCTGATCTGCAGCGGCTGGAATACCCCATTCCCGTGCCGAACGACCAACTCGAGACCGCCCTCGGGAAGACCGTCGGCTTTACGGTGCGCCTCGGGGTGCGCCGCGGCAACCAGCGCATCGCGGTCGGCGTTCTCGACGAGATCGGACGGACGGAATCCGTGGTCACGCTCGAGGTGGACCCGGAGGGTGCCGGCGGATGACGCGGCGGGCGTCCAAACGGCGATCAAACGTCACATTCATCCGTCCGTTCCTGGTCGCGGTCGCGTTGGTCGGCCTGGCGGCATCCTCTACCGCTGCCGACGCCGGTAGCGATGGCGATCCGACCCAATCCGACCCGGCCGTCGAGGCCGTTCCGATCGGCGGCGTCGATGCCCGAAGCGCGGCCCTCCTGTTGTCCGGGCAACAGAGCGGCGACGTCGACGGGGCCCTCGCCTGGACCGTCGGCGCCACAGATGCAGACGGCCGCAGTCAGGTCCCGTTCGTCGTCGAGGTCGACGGAGCCTCACTCCTGGCCGGCCTGTCAGCCTCCCGGATCGCCATCGGCCTCTTCGCTTACCTCGTCGATGACAGCGGAGGAATCGCCGATCACATCGCCCAGGGAGCGGTCCTCGACGCGGACCCTCTGGCGCCCCTGATCGCCGAGAACGGGCTCCGGATCATCGGCCGCTCGATCCTCGCCCCAGGTCTCTACACGCTGCGGGTCATGGTCAGGGCACAGGGGTCCGATCGGTTCTTCATGGCACGAAGCCGGGTGGTTGTCCCCCGACCCGATCAGCCCGGATCGGCGGGATTGAGCTCGGTGTTCCCCGATCCCGGGGGTGGTTGGGTGACGATCCGCCAACACGGCGTCGCCATCGGGCTCGAGATCGACAAGGGAGCGGCTTTCGTCCCGGCTGCGCGGCCGATCCTGGTCGAGGGCCGGCCCACCGACTTCTTCGTGGCCGGCGGCGGCACCCCCGCTCCCGCCGTCGACGCCTCTTTCAAGGACCCGGCGGGCCGGGTCCTGGCCGAGTACCCGGTCGAGGTCTCGCCCGTGCCCGACCCGGCGTCCACTCTGCTCAGGGCCACGCTTCCGGCGGTCGATCTTCCGCCCGGGCAGTACACTCTGGTTTTCGAAACCCGTGGCGAGGTCTCGGGAGGTGTTTCCCGACAGTCGTTGACGGTGGTTCTGGTCCCAGCCGCCGGTCCGTACACGTGGATCGACCGCGTCAGCCGGGAGGCGTCCGCGGCATCTCCGGGAGACACCCCTGCCGAGACCGCGGCACCCACCTTTCGGCGACGCAGGGCCCGCGCGGCCTATATCGCGGCCGTCAGGGCCCTCGCCGACGGCGACGACGACGACGCTCGCGAACAACTGATGGCGCTCGAACAGACGGCCTTCGCTTCCGGCGATCTCCGGTCCCTGCGTCGCGTCGAAGACTCCGCGGCCGGCGAGCTCGCCGATGCCGATCCGCGCAGCCTGCTGCCGATCGCCCTCCTCCACCAACAACTGGTTCGCCGCTATGTGGCTCGACACCAGTTCGTCCTCGCCGGATTCGCGCGATCAGTCGCTGCGGACAGAGCGGTCCAGATCGCCGGAAACCAGGAGGAGCGGGGTTTCGCCGCAGCTTTGCTGGTCAACCTCGCGAGCGACCTCGCCCGCAATGCTTCGGCCACTCTCGCCAACTCCTATCTCGAAGATGCTCTGGCGGCGGAGCCCTCGTCTCAGGCGGCGCTGCTGGCCCTCGGCGCGATCTTCGAACGGCGCGCCGATTACGACCAGGCGGTCAAGGCATTCGAGCGTCTCGTCGAGACCCACCCCGATTTTGCCGAAGGACGGCTCCGATTGGCGGTGAATCTCGCGCGTTCCGGGCACGAACGTGCCGCCGAGCGGGAGTTTCAGATCCTGATCGATCGCAAGGGCACCACGTGGGTCGATGCTCTCGCCGCCCAGGAGTACGCCCGGTGGTTGATCGATCAACAGCGCGAGCAGGAGGCGCAGCGGCTCCTCGACGCATCGTCCGCCAGACTTCCCTACGACCAGCGGCTCCGGATCCTCGGTGCTTTCAACGCGGACTCGGCCGGCCGGTCGCTGGAGGCCGTCGAAGCCGTTCTTCAGCTTCCACCCGCCGAGGCCGGCACCTCCCCCAGGGCCCGTTATACCGAGTGGCCGGACCTCGGCGGCGAGGCGTCGGCCGCCGCCCTCCGCGAAGCGGCAGCGGCCGCCCTTCCTGACCTCGCCCAGGCGCTGCAGACAGTGGGCGACCGGAAATGAGGGGCGCACTTCTGGTGGCGGCCGTGCTGTCGGGTTTCGCACCGCCCGCTGGAGCCGGCGAGATCTGGCTCAGCATCACCGAACCCCGCGAGGGCTCCTTCGTGGTCGGCGAGGTCGATATCGCCGCCGAGGTCCTGGCGGTCGACGAGATCACCACGGTCGAATTCTCGGTCGACGGCCGGCCGGTGGGAACCCTCAGCACGCCGCCCTATCGCCTGCCGGTCGATCTCGGCCCCGAGAATATCGGCCACCGGATCACCATGGTCGCCCGCGACCGGTCGGGCGCCGAGGCCACCGACACGGTGACGACCCTGCCCTATCCCATCAGCGGCGAGGTCAAGGTCGAACTGCAGCAGCTCTACGTCACCGCGATCCGGGACAGCGGCCAGGAGAGTCAACTGACCCGGGACCAGTTCGAGGTATTTGACGACGGCGCCCGACAGGACATCGTGACCTTCGCCGGCGGAGATATTCCCTTCACGGCGGTGCTTCTGATCGATTCCAGCGCGTCGATGTCGGGGCAACGGATCCAGGCCGCTCGTGCCGGCGGCGATGCGTTCGTCACCGGGATGGCCTCACTCGACCAGGCGAAGGTCATGGTGTTCTCCGATCAACTGTTGAGCACGACGCCGTTCACCAACTCGCCGCAGACTCTCTCGGCGGGACTGCGGGCGGCAACGGCGCGCGGCGGAACCGCGCTCAACGATCACCTCTTTGCCTCAGTGAAGCTCCTCGAGCACCGCCAGGGACGGCGGGTGGTTGTCGTTCTCTCGGATGGCATCGACACCCACAGCGTCCTGTCGATGGACCAGGTCTTCGAGAAGGCACGAACAAGCCAGGTCCTCATCTACTGGATCCGGCTCAGCCGCCACCTCGGCGACCTCCCCGGCGACCAGGGCCTCAACATCGCGTCGGCGTGGCGCAGCCCCCGACAGTACCGGCGCCAGATCAACCTCCTCGAGCGGACTGTCACCGACAGCGGCGGCCGCATCATCGGCGTCGACTCGCCGTCGGACATCCAAGCGGTCTTTGTCGATGTCCTGGAGGAGCTTCGCAGGCAATACGCGATCGGCTACTACCCCACGCGATCGGCGAACGACGGTCGTTGGCACGACGTTCGCGTCAACATCACCGCGCAGGGAGTGAAGGTCCGCACCCACAGCGGGTACGTCGACCACTAGCCTGCCGGCTCCGGGTTGTGGGCGTCGACATCCTGTCCGAGTTCGCGGGAGCGCTCGTAGGCGGCCCAGATCGCGCGGGAGATCGCGGTTCTGAAGCCTGCTTTTTCGAGGTAGTAGAGGGCGGCAGCCGAGGTCCCGCCGGGTGACGTGACCTGGTTGCGGAGCCGGGCGAGGTGGACCGGGTCGTCGCTGTTCGAATAGAAGTCGACCGAACCGCGAACGGTCTTGGCGACCAGGGTCTCGGCGACGCGGCGCGAAAAACCGAGATGAACCCCGGCGTCGACCATCGCCTCCATGAACAGGAACACATAGGCCGGCCCGGTCCCGGAAAGGGCGGTTGCCATGTCGAGAAACCGCTCCTCCTCGAGAAACACCTCGTCGCCGAAGGCGCCGAGGATCTTCCTGGCGCTCTCCTTCTGACTGTCGGTGACCGCGGCGGCGGCGGTCCACACCGTGATGCCCTCACCGATCTGGGCCGGCGTGTTCGGCATCGACCGCACGATCATGGTGTGCCCGAGACCGCCGGAGATCCTGTCGATGGTCGCACCGGCGATGATCGACACCACCAGCGCCGATGGGTCGATGCGCCCCTCGAGGTCGGTCAACACCGGGTCCAGCCGTTGCGGCTTCACCGCGAGGACGACGATCTTCGCAGAGCGGACGGCCTCGGCATTGTCGGTGGAGTGCTGGATCCCATACCGGCTGCCGAGCTCTTGGCAGCGTTCGCCATTCGGCCCCGCGCAGATGATGGACGCGGCGGGGGCCACCCCCTGGTGGATCAGACCGGCAATCATCGCCTCCGCCATGACGCCCGGACCGATAAACGCAATATCAGCGCTGCTTTTCACTTCAGGTCTCCCTTGCGGTCGCGATCCGCCGGATCCGGCGGCCTTTCTCACTTCTCGTTGACGGCCGACTGCGCAGCGACCACCTCGGCCGCCTGGCCCAGAGCTTCGTCGAGCTTCTCGACGTCCGGACCGCCCGCCTGGGCGAGATTGGGTTTGCCGCCTCCGCGGCCGCCGACGGTCTTCGCCAGCTCGCGCACCAGATCGCCCGCCTTCACGCGGTGGGTGAGATCATCGGTGACGGCGGCCAACAGCGTCGCCTTGCCGTCCGACTCCATGCCCAGGACCACGACCCCCGAACCCAGTTTCTGGCGCAGGGTGTCGGCGAGGTTGCGGAGCTCCGAAGGGCTCATCTCCGGTACGCGGCGCGCCTGAACCTGGATGCCCGCCGCGTCGCTGCGGATCTCACTGCCGCCGCTGTCACCCGAGGCGAGTTGATGCTTGAGCTTGCGAACCTCCTCTTCGAGGTCCGAGAGCCGTTGGTCCCGCTTCGCCAACAGCTCGGGCAGCTGCTCGAAGGATGCCTGGTAACGCCCGGCAAGTTGTTCCGCCAGCCGTTCCCGTTCCTGGAGGCGTTCGACCGAGCCACGGCCGGTCACCGCCTCGATCCGCCGCACGCCCGCGGCGACCCCGCGTTCGGAAACCACGGTGCACAGACCGATGTCGCCGGTGCGGTCGACGTGGCAGCCGCCGCACAGCTCGGTCGAAAAATCGCCGTCGCCGACCGTCACCACCCGCACCCGATCGCCGTATTTCTCGCCGAACAGGGCCATCGCGCCGCGGCCGCGGGCCGCGTCCATGTCCATGACTTCCTTGGTGACCGGCTGGTTGCGCACGATTTCGGCGTTGACCAGACGCTCGATCTCCCGCAGTTGTTCCCGGGTCACCGGATCGCCCCACGAGAAATCGAAGCGGAGGCGGTCCGGGTCCACCAGGGAGCCCGCCTGTTGCGCCGCCTCGCCAAGAACCTTTCGCAGCGCCGCGTGCAGCAGATGGGTGGCGGTGTGGTTGCGTTGGGTGTCGATCCGGTTGCCCTCCGCGACCTCGGCCTCGACTGGGGCGCCGAGCACCAGCGACCCCTCCTCGACGACGATCCGGTGAACGATCAGGCCGTCGAACGGCTTCTGGGTGTCGAGCACGACCGCGTGGCCGCCGTCCCAGCGCAGCCTACCCCGGTCGCCGATCTGGCCGCCCGACTCGGCGTAGAAGGGGGTCGTGGCAAAGACCACTTCGCCGCTCTCGCCCTTCTGCAGTTCGTCCTCGAGCCCGTCGTCGCCGATCAGCGCCACCACCTCGGCGGTGTGACGGAGGGTGTCATAACCCACGAACTCGGACCGGATGCCCTTTTCGAGGATCCACTCGTATTCGGGGCGGAAGTGGGCGAGCAGATCGCCTCGCCAGGAGGCCTGGCCGCGTTCGCGCTCTTCATCGAGGGCGGACTTGAAGCCCTCGAGATCGACGGTAAGGCCTTCTTCCTGGGCGAACTCCTCGAGCAGCTCGGAGGGGATACCGTGGGTCTGGTACAGATCGAAGATGGTGCCGCCGGGGACCTGGGTCTTGCCATCACGTTTGAGCCGCTCGAGCTCGCGCTGGGCGACGTCGGTGCCGGCGTTGAGGGTGCGGGCAAACCGCTCCTCCTCCTGCCTCAGCTGCGTTGCCACAACCTCCCGACGCTCGACGAGTTCGGGAAACACGTCGCCCATGAGATCGACGACAGTGGGCTGAAGAGTGTAGAGAAAGGCGCCGTCGAGACCGAGTTTGCGGCCATAACGGAGGGCGCGCCGGATGATTCGGCGCAGGACGTAGCCGCGACCTTCGTTGGACGGAACGACGCCGTCGGTCATCAGAAATGTCGCGGCGCGCAGGTGGTCTGCGATCACCCGGTAGGCCGGACCGAGATCACCAGCCGGGTCGTAGGGCCGTTGCGCCAACTCGGCGACCGCACCGATCAGCGGCATGAAGAGATCGGTCTCGTAATTGGATTCCGCATTCTGCAGCACCGCCGCAAACCGTTCGAGGCCCGCACCGGTGTCGATAGAGGGCCGCGGCAGGGGGTGCATCTGACCGGAGGCATCGCGGTCGAATTGCATGAACACGAGGTTCCAGATTTCGACGATGTCGTCGCCATCGCCGTTGACCAATTCGGCCCGGCCCGGTGCCAGAGGGTCCGGCCCGCGGTCGAAGTGGACCTCGGAGCACGGACCGCAGGGCCCGGTCTCACCCATCGCCCAGAAGTTGTCCTTCTCACCGAAACGGAGAATCCGGTCCGTCGGCGCACCCACGGCCTTCCACAGCTCCACCGCGTCGTCGTCGTCGGTGTAAACGGTGAACCAGAGCCGATCCACGGGAAGGCCGTAGACATCGACCACCAGCTCCCACGCGTACTCGATGGCTTCCTTCTTGAAGTAGTCGCCGAAGGAGAAGTTGCCCAGCATCTCGAAGAAGGTGTGGTGGCGGGCGGTGTAGCCCACGTTTTCCAGGTCGTTGTGCTTGCCGCCGGCGCGCACGCACTTCTGGGTCGAGCAGGCTCGGGGCTCTTCGCGCTTTTCACGCCCTGCGAAAACTTCCTTGAACTGGTTCATCCCGGCATTGGTGAAAAGGAGCGTGCTGTCACCGCCCGGCAGCAATGAACCCGAAGGCACCACCTGGTGCCCTTTGGAGGCGAAGTAGTCGAGAAAGGTCTGTCGTATTTCCTTACTGGTCATCGAGCGCATCGTTGTGGTTCTCCCGGGAAGCCGCCAGTGCGTTGACGGCGGCGATCGCGACCTCGGCTTCGAAACCGCGTGTGATGAGGGAGCTTACCATCCGTGCCCGCCGCTGACCATCCCGCCACCACTCAGCCGGAGCCCGTCCCTCGAGCTTGCGCAAGGCCGTCCGCACCGCGTCATCGCCCAGCCCGGGCTGCAGCGTGGCCAGCCGTTCGGCGTCGGCGTGGCTGAGGCCCCGCTGTTGCAGCTCCGCCGCCAACCGCCGCGGGCCCCAACCGCGCGACGCCGCGCGCACCTCGACGAATCGCTCGGCCACCCGCTCGTCGTCGATCAGCCCCAGCTCGATACAACGTTCAATTGCGGCGGCGATCTCGTCGTCCGGGAGGTCGCGCCGGCGGAGCTTGTCCTCGATCTCGCGCCGGAAGTGGTCGCGCCGCGACAACAGGTCGAGAGCGGTCTGGTAGACCGATCTTTCAGTCCGCATGGATCACCTTCGGGGAACGGCCTCAGCTGCCGCCGAACTCGAACGGCGACTCCTCGGAAAACGGATCGAGATCGGTCTCCGAAGAGAGATCGAGGACCCCGTCCATCTCCTCGCGGGAGATGTCCGAAGTCGACTGGATGCCCTGGATCTTGAGCTTGAACTCGTCGGGGTTGGTGGCCCGCCGGAGAGCCTCCTCGAGGGTGATCAGACCGTTCTTGTAGAGCTGGTACAGCGACTGGTCGAAGGTCTGCATCCCGTACTGGCTGGTGCCCTGGACGATCGCGTCCCGGATGAGTTTGGTCTTCTCCTTGTTCTCCACGCAGTCGCGGATGTACGACGTGGAGATCAGGACCTCGACCGCCGGCACCCGGCCGAGCCCGTCGGCGCGGGGCAGCAGCCGCATCGAAACGATGGCCTTGAGGACCGCAGCGAGCTGGATCCGGATCTGTTTCTGCTGGTGGGGCGGGAACACCGAGATCACGCGGTTGATGGTCTCGGTCGCGTCCACCGTGTGCAGGGTGGAGAGCACGAGGTGGCCGGTCTCGGCCGCCAGCAGGGCGGTCTCGATGGTCTCGTAGTCACGCATTTCGCCGACCAGAATCACGTCCGGGTCCTGGCGCATCGCAGACCGGAGGGCGGTCGAAAACTGTTTGGTGTCGACGTCCACCTCGCGCTGGTTGATGATCGATTTCTTGTCGCGGTGGAGAAACTCGATCGGGTCCTCGATGGTCATGACGTGCTCGATGCGGCGGGTGTTGATGTGGTCGATCATCGAGGCCAGCGAGGTCGATTTTCCGGAGCCCGTGGTGCCGGTGACCAGCACCAGCCCCCGCTGTTCTTCACAGATCCTCTCGAGGACGGTCGGCAGCATCAGTTCCTTGAACGTCTGAATCCTGGCGGGGATGAGTCGCAGCACCAGACCCACCGACCCGCGCTGCTGGAAGATGTTGCAACGGAACCTCCCCATGCCCGGCACCGAATACGCGATATCGGTTTCGAGGAGGTGTTTGAATCGCTCTTTCTGGCGCGACGACATCATGGAAAACGCCATCGCGATGGTGTCTTCCTGCATCAGTCTTTTGAACTCGGCAAGGACCTGGAGCCGTCCGTCGATGCGCAGCACCGGGTGCGCGCCGACCTTGAGATGGACGTCCGAAGCCTTGCGCTCGACCGCCACCTTGAGGATGTCATTGATATGCATAGTCCCCCCTGGGTACCACTCAAGTGTACCGCACAACCCACCGGGAACCCCCGAGGCAGGCTGATACGAAAACACCGGCCCAGCTAGCCTGTATATCTCACCAGGTTTCGTCACGAGGGCGACGAGGCGCCGTGGCCAGGCGGGTTTTCTCACCTTGGGGCGCGCCTTGTACTTTGCAGTACGTTGAGCACCCCAAGGTGAGAAAACACGGCTGGGTAGGATGCATCGTCGGCCGCAGTCGGCAGCTGGTGAGATATGCAGGCTAAACTCCCTTGGATGGATATGCGGGTCATCATCCTGTTGCTGGCG
This sequence comes from Candidatus Sulfomarinibacteraceae bacterium, assembly GCA_963714895.1. Lineage (GTDB taxonomy): Bacteria > Acidobacteriota > Thermoanaerobaculia > Thermoanaerobaculales > Sulfomarinibacteraceae > Sulfomarinibacter. The sequence continues at coordinate 266,808 of CAVQQC010000022.1, read as the reverse complement.
TACGTGGCGGCGCTGCTTCTGCTTTCGTTGCGGCGGCGCGGCGGCGGGGGTGTCGACTACCTCCTGGCGGGGCGCCGATTGACTCTGCCGGTGTTTGTCGCCACCCTGGTGACCACCTGGTACGGAGGGATCCTCGGCATCGGCGAGTACGCCTGGCGCTTCGGGATCTCGACCTGGTTGGTCTTCGGGGTCCCCTACTACGCGGCGGCGGTGCTTTTTGCACTCTGGCTCGCCCCCCGTCTCCGAGCGAGTGGCGCCGTCACGATTCCGGACCTCCTCGCCGACGCCTACGGGCGCCCGGCATCGCTCGCGGGCGCCGCCGCGGTCTACGCCGCCACCGTCCCGGTCGCCTACCTGCTGATGTTGGCGGTGCTCCTCGCCCAGGTGACCGGGTGGCCGTTCTGGACCTCGGTGATCGTTGCCGCGGTCTTTTCCGGCGTCTATGTCGGTCTTTCCGGCTTCCGCGCGGTCGTCCGCACCGACATCCTGCAGTTCGTCCTGATGTACGGGGGCTTCCTCATCCTGCTCCCGGCCGCCCTCGCCCACACCGGCGGTCTGAACGGTCTGTGGTCGCAACTCCCGGCAGGGCACCGCCTCTGGGACGGCGGTCTGGGGTGGCAGACCGTCATCGTGTGGTACCTGATCGCGTTGCAGACCGTTGTCGAGCCCGCTTTCTACCAGCGGGTCTTCGCCGCCCGCGACCCCCGCACCGCCCGTACGGGGGTCCTGGTGTCGGTGGGTCTGTGGGTGGTCTTCGACTTCCTCACAGTGTTCAGCGGTCTCGCCGCCCGGGTCCTGGTGCCGGCCCTCGACGACCCGATGGCGGCCTACCCCGCCCTGGCGTCGCTGGTGTTGTCGCCCTGGCTCGTGGCGATCTTCATGATCGGGTTGTTCGCCACCGTCATGTCGACCCTCGATTCGTACCTCTTCATCGCGGCCACCACCATCGGTCACGACCTCCGGCCCTCCGAACCCGATCCGGACGTCGTGCGGCGCCGGACCCGGGTCGGCCTCGTGGTGTCGGCCGCCCTCGCAGCTGCGGGCGCGATGCTCTTCACCTCAGCCGTCCAGGTCTGGCACCACGTCGGCTCGGTTGTCACCGCAGCGCTGCTCCTCCCCGTCCTGGCGGTGAACCTGCCGCCCGGGTGGCGGCCCGGCGGGCGGGCGGCGACCGCCGCAATTCTCGCTGCGGCGGCAACCGCGATCGCCTGGATCGCTTGTTCGAGCCCTGAAGGTTATCCGCTGGGGATTGAACCGATGTTTCCCGCGCTGGCTGTCGCCACCGGTTGCCTCGCGGCCGATCGACTGGCAACGCGATCTGCAACCGGTTGATTCGGAACCCGTATAGTATGAGGACGAAGATACAGACCATGATGAAGTCGCGAATCGTCCCGGTGTTCCTGCTCGTAGTCGCAGTCTCACCCGCATGGGAGGCGGCCGAGGCAGGGTCCGGGCGGTCGCAGACACAGCCTCCACAGAGTCGATTCGACGGCTACGTGTGGCTCGACATCCACGGCGAGCCCCTCCCTTTTCAGAGCGACGCCGAGATCGAGGACTTCCTGCGCACGGCTGAAGTGACCGATAGCGAGGTCCTCGGCGAAGGGATCACCATGCCCCGCCGCGTGGTCCTCTCGCGAGATGGTGTCTCCGCCCACGCCCTCTTCAAGGACGTCGACGTCAACCGGAACAAGGTCTCCGAGCGCACCTGCGGGCGCCGCCACTTCTATCTCGATTGGCGGGATTCGCACGTTTACGACAATGCGGCCTATGTGATCGACCGCATGCTCGGTATCAACCACGTCCCGCCCGCCGTGAGCCGCCGCATCGGGGGCTCGACCGGCACCATGATCATCTGGATCGAAGGCACCATGACCGAGAGCAAACGGCGGAAGAAGGGGCTCCTGCCCCCGGACCTCGCAACGTGGAACCGCCAGATGCAGATCATGCAGATCTTCAACAACCTGATCGCCAAGCGCGACGTCAACCCCGGCAATACGCTGGTCGACGCGGGCTGGCGGGTGTGGTTCATCGACAGCACCCGAGCGTTCGGAAACACCGACGACCTGCTGTGTGAGACTTACATCCGGTCTTGCGACCGCGAGTTGTTTGAACGTTTGCAGTCCCTCGACCCCGATCGAGTCCGGCAGGAACTCACCCCCTATCTGCAGCCGTCGGAAATCAGCGCCCTCCTGAAGCGCCGCGACAAGATCGAGGCCTTGCTGCTCGATCTCATGGACCAACGTGGCGCAGATGCTGTGATATTCGATATGATGGCCGGAGAATCAACCGGAGAATGATGCAGCGGCGTGTCGTCGGAAGATGGACACTTCGTGAATCCCGCGCCCAGGGGGCCGGACACGCGCTGTTGATTTCTCGGCGCCCTCGGCCAGGAGATGCACCGTGAAGGCTTCAAACACAGTCCGTGGAGTGCTCGTCATTGCGATCGCCACTGCGATCGTCTGTTCGCAGCCTGCGCCGGCTTTCGGCCAGAACCCGCCCGAGGCAGCCCAGGCTGTTCCGGACGGACGATTCGAGGGTTACCTGTTTCGAGACGCGGACGGCCGCCCCCTGCCCTTTCAGACCGACGAGGCGATCGAGCACTATCTGGCCACGGCCGAGGTCGCCTCGATGACCAAGATCCCGGTCGGCGTGTCCGACCCGAAAAAACTGCTGCTGGCCGGCGAGGGGCTGCGGATCAACGCGGTGTTCAAGGACATCGACCAAAAGGAGCAGAAAGTCCGCGACACGACCGCCGGCAAGACCAAGTTCTATCTCAACTGGCGCGACTGGTACGGGTACGACATCGCGGCCTACCGGCTCGACCGCCTCCTCGAGCTGAACCGGGTTCCGCCGGTGATCGAGCGCAAGATCAAACGCACCACCGGTTCGGTGCAGATCTGGCTGCAAGGCGTCATCACCGACACCATGCGCCGCGACAAGGGCTACGCTCCACCCAACATCGGCCGCTTCAACCAGCAGAAGGAGATCATGCACGTCTTCGACAACCTGGTGGCCAACCGCGACAGCAACCTCGGCAACACCCTGATCGACGCCAACTGGCGCCTGTGGTTCATCGATTGTTCGCGCTGTTTCGGTTCCTCGAAGGATCTGCTGTATCCGGAAGCGATCACCCACTGCGAGCGCAACCTGTTTGAAGCGCTGAAGGCCCTCGACCAGGCCGAGGTGAAGGAACGACTCTCCCCGTTTCTCAGCGACCTCGAAATCGAGGCGCTTTTTGTCCGCCGCGACAAGATCGTGGAACATATCCAGAAGCTCATCGACGAGTGGGACGAGATCCACATCCTGTTCGACACCATTGCGGCCGACGAGATCGCCCCGTGGGCTCACGACTGAAACCGGCAACCGGCCCCGCGGCGCACGCCGAGCACCCAGAGGTTACAATCCTCTGAGGAGGTCGCGATGCTGCCCGTTCTCGACAACCAGGCCATGCGCGAGGCTGATCGACACACCATCGAGGATCTCGGCGTACCGGGCATCGTTCTCATGGAGAACGCGGCCACCGGTGTGGTGGACGCCCTCCGTGACGGCTTCCCCGATGCCCGGCGGGTTCTGGTGCTGTGCGGACCGGGCAACAACGGTGGCGACGGGCTCGCCGCGGCCCGCCACCTGATGAACGGCGGGCACGACGTCTCCGTCCTGTTGTTCGGAAACCCGGCGGGTCTGAGCCCGGATTGCGCGGTCAACCACCGGCTGGCGACGGCATTCCGGGTCCCCCTGCAGATCGTCGAGGGCGACGACCTGTCGGTACTCGAGGACGAGCTCAGGGAGGCCACACCCGATGTGGTGGTGGATGCCCTGCTCGGAACCGGTCTCGACCGCCCCCTCGGCGGCCGCTTCCAGGAAGTGGTGCGCAGGGTCTCCGCATCGGGCGCTCCGGTACTCGCCGTCGATGTGCCGACCGGGCTCAACGGATCGTCCGCCTGAGGTTCCGGGCACGGTTCTCGAGGCCGACCTCACGGTCACGTTTGCCGCCCTCAAGCTCTGTCACGTGCTGCCTCCCGCCTGCCTCTCGTGCGGCGAGGTCGCAGTGGTCGACATCGGCATAGCCCCGCCCGCCCTCGAGGCGAACTGTCACCTGCGGTGGCCGGAGGCCGAGGACATCCGCCTGTTGTTGCCCACCCGCGCGCCCGATGCCCACAAGGGGACCTTCGGCCACCTGCTGCTGGTGGCCGGCGCCGAAGGTCGGGGTGGCGCCGTTGCGATGGCCGCGCGGGCAGCGGTGATTGCGGGCGCGGGTCTGGTGACCATGGCGGTCCCGAAACCGGTTGTCCCGGTGGTCGACGCGAGCTGTCTCGAGGCCATGACCCTTTCGTTGGGTTCCACCGAAGGCGGCGAGATCGGCGGACCCGAGGGCATCGAGCCGATCCTCGAACGGATGACGGCGATCGCCGTCGGGCCCGGAATGGGCACCGGCGCCGGCGCCGCGGCCACCCTCGAGTGGCTGCTCGAGAACTGGCGAGGCGCGCTGCTGTTGGATGCGGATGCCATCAACCTCCTCGCGAACCGGCCTGAACGGCTTGCCGGCCGTGAGACGCCGCCCATCGTGACGCCGCACCCCGGCGAGCTCGCGCGGCTGCTCGGCTGGACGACGGAAAAGGTCTCGGCGGACCGGTTAGGGGCCGCTCGCGAGGCGGCCTCGCGAACGCAGTCGGTGGTGGTCGCCAAGGGGCACCGCACCCTGATCGCCGAGCCGGATGGCGAGGTCTGGATCAACTCCACGGGCGGCGCGTCGCTCGCGAGCGGGGGGTCCGGCGACGTGCTCACCGGCACCATCGCCGCATTTCTCGCCCAGGGTCTGGAGCCTGTACGAGCGGCCATCGTGGGGTGTTGGCTCCACGGACGCGCTGGTGAGCTCGGCTCAGCTGTCTACCCCGCCGCCGTCCCTGCCTCCGAGCAGCCCTTGTTCCTGGCCCAGGCGTGGCGCGAGCTCGAGTCCCTGTGACCACCTGCCGACGACTCGACAGCCGTTCGACCGACGAGACCGAGGCTCTCGGTGGTCAGCTGGCCGTCGAGCTTGCGGGCGGAGACGTGATTCTTCTCGAGGCCGAGCTCGCAGCCGGCAAGACGGCGTTTGTCAGAGGTCTCGTTCGCGGCCTCGAAGGGGACCCGGCGGACGTCTCGTCACCCACCTTCGTCCTGATCCAGAGCTACGGCTGCAGCGCGGGCTCGATCGGCACCCTCCACCACGTCGATCTCTACCGCCTCGGCGAAAGCAGCACCGACCTCCGCGAGATCGGGATCGAGGACGTTCTCTCGGATCAGACCGCCGTCACGGCCGTCGAGTGGCCCAAGGAGGCCATCGCCGCCTGGATCCCCGCCGGCACGAGGGTGTGGAGGGTCGGCATCGCCGTCAAGGATGACAACACGCGCACGATCGAGATCACGCCGCCGAACGAACCATCTCGATAGTTTTGAGTTTTGAGTTTTGAGTTTTGAGTTCTTAGTTTTGAGTTCTTAGTTTTGAGTTTTGAGTTCTTAGTTTTGAGTGTTCCGTCTCAGATACAACTCTCAGGCGGGCAAGGCGTGAAAGACCGAAAACTCATTTCTCGTCGCTCGTAACTCAAAACTCAAAACTTAAAACTCAAAACTTTAACTGGCCATCACCCCGCCGTCGACGGGTATGACTGCGCCGGTCATCCAGGACGAGGCTTCGGAGAGCAGGAAGAGGATCAGCGCGGCCACGTCCTTCGGTTGACCGATTCTGCCGAGGGGGTGGATCCCGTCCATCTCATGGACCTGCTCCGACGTCATCCCGCGCAGGGCGTGGATCGGGGTGTCGACCACCGCCGGCATGACGGCGTTGACCCGGACCGACGGCGCCCATTCCAGGGCCAACGACCGGGTGAGCTGGTTGAGGGCGGCCTTGGAAGCGTTGTAGGCGGCCATCCCCGGAATGGCTCTTTCAGCCAGGGTCGACGACACGTTGACCACCGCCGGCGACGTCCCCGCGTGCAGCAGCGGGCTCAGCTCCCGACACAGGAGGAACGGCCCGCGAACATTGACGGCGAAGGTCGTGTCCCAGACCTCGGTCGTGGTGTCGTCGACCGTCGCCATGGGCGCGATCCCGGCGTTGTTGACCAACCCGTCCACGGCCGGCCACCGGGATCCGACTGCCTCGGCAAGGGCGGCGACGGCCACCGGGTCCGCGAGATCGCAACAAACCTGCCACGCGGCGCCGCCGATGGTGTCAACGGCCGCCTGTAACCGGTTGTGGTCGCGCGCCACCAGACACACCTCGGCGCCCTCTTCGGCGAGCCGACTCGCCGTTTCGAAACCGATTCCGCTCGATGCACCGGAAATAACCACTCGCTTGTCACGCAGGTCTGACATGAACTGCAACTCTCCATCCTCGACTTTCGGTACCGGGCCGCTCCCGGCGGAGCTATCATGGAGAAGGCCATGAACGACGATACCCGGCACTCGCTTCCCGAACAACGTCGCCTCGTACAACGCATACTCGCCGACAGCATTCCGGCCGGACGAGAGATCGATGCGTGCCGCCAGGTGCTCGCCGAACAATGTGACGAAGAGGTGGCGTTCCAGGCCCTGTTCACCCTTCTCCGCGGCGCGTTGGCCGATCCTCTTTTCAGCATCGACGACACCCAACTGGTGGTGCCGATCCTGAAGGCGCTGGCTCGGGGTGAGTTGAAGGCAGGGGACCTGTTGTGACGCCCGGTTGGGCGATCGCCGCCTTCGCCCTGCCCCCCGTCGCGGCAATCGCCTCAGCGGTCCTCGTGCGCCCGCGCAACCCCTCGCCGTGGACCGTCATCGTTCTCAATGCGCTGAGTTCTGGCGCCGGGCTCGCCGCATCGGGGCGAGCCACCCTCGAGGTCGTCCTCGGAGTGATGTTCGCCCAGGCCTGCATGATCCTCACGGCCAGGGCCGGGGATCTCTGGATGTACCTGCCGAGTATGCTCGTGGGCGCCGTCTGGGCGCTTTTCGTGACCCCGCTGAGCCCACTCGTGAGGGCCGAAGCGGAGCGTGCGAGGAGGCTCCAGCAGCTCGAACAGTTCAAGCTCGCCGCCAAGGAGGACGATCCCAAACCGAAGGCCACCCGCGCCCGCGGCGTCGACGAGGCGGAGACCGTCATCGAAAGCCACTACTGCGTCGAGGTCAATTGCTCCGAGTGCGGGGCGGCGGTTGCCGTGCCTGTCCTCCACCACATGGCCCACTGCTCCTTTTGCGGGAGCGACCACCTGGTGGCCGGTCACGAGGAGACCCTGTACGTGACCCTGCCTGAAAGGGTCTACGACAGCAACGTCCTGCGCGAGGCCCTGCTGGACCACTACCGTTACCAGCACTACCTCAAGCTCTACGCACGATCGGTGGCACCGCTCGCGCGCAACGCCACCGAGGCGAGCCCGACCGGCGCCCTGGTCACCCGGCCGGAGGTCGACGCCGCCGTCAACGCGGCGGAGGCCGCCGTCTCCCGCAAGGCCGACGCTTTTCGCATCCAGCTTGCCGAGAACCTGCACGTCGTCCGCACCCTTCACTTTCTGACCCCCTACCGCCACGGGATGGGCACGCTGTACCAGGCCGCGTTCGGACGCTCATCGAACGACCAGGAGAAATTTCTGCGGTTCGACGTGGGGACGATCGAGGCATCGGTGGCGGCCACCTCGGAGGTCGAGGTTCCTCCGATGGGCAAGCTCAGTTATCTGCGGGCGCTGCGACCCGCGGCAGCTTTGTCCGCCGATCTCAAGACCCTCGCCATCGACGGCCCGGACGACGACCTCGCGCGGGCCTTTGGCAACCTCGACCGCAAACGGCTGATCCGGGACATCCAGGTCATTCGACTCGGTTCGCGTTTCACCCGCGAGGTGACGGCGGTGGTCTGGCGGCCGTGGTGGATCGCCGAGGTGCGTGGTCCCGGAATCGACGAAACCGTTCTCCTCGACGGCGCCGCCGGGTCCGTGGTGGGGCCGGCGCCGAGAATCAACGAGAATCTTCTGACGGATCTGCCGCAGACGGCGCGCGAACCGGGGGCCGGACTTCGGTTCGTGCCGATGGAGTGTCCGGTCTGCGGCCACGAGTTCTCCTTCGACCCGGACGCCGTGCTGCACTTCTGCCACAACTGCCACCGGGTCTGTGAAGTCGTCGAGGGGCGCAAACGGGAGGTCGGCTACGGGCACGTCCCGTTGCCCGACGAGGACGGTTGGGACCTGGTGCCGTTCTGGCGCTTTCCGCTCCGCCTGAGAACCGGCGACGGCGAGTTGCTGACCGACCTGATGCGACTCAAAGACGGCATCGACGGCACCTTCGATCAGATCGGCGAGGACCACCCCGATCGCCAGCACCTGTTCTACGTCCCGGCGATCCGCTGCATCAACCCCCGCCTGATGACCAGCGCCTTCAACCGCCTCTTCCTCTACGCCATCCGCAACCGGCCGCCGAAGGTCCTGAAGAGATTCGACCTCGATCTCCGGCCGCAGCCGTGGACCGTCAGCCTGGCCGAGCCTGAGGCGCGGGATCTGTCCCCGCTGTATCTCGCCAACGTCTTCAGCCGCCGCGACATCGCCAGGGTCAACGTCCACCAGGTGGCCTCGTGGCTGTTCGGCGCCACCCAGGAATCGCCGGGTCACCTCATGTACCTGCCGGTCCCGAGGAGCGTCACCGAGCCGTTCCGCCGCTATGTCGGCCGTTTCCGGGACGACGCGGTCCACCACGTCACCGGCCGAGGTTGAGACCGGGGCCATCGTCGGCTATTCTCAGCGGCGAAAACACGGAGGCACCATGGCTGCAGAGATCTTCACCGACGACTGGGCGGAGCTTTGGAACGACAGCATCAACGGCAACGCCGACTACAAGAAGGCGGCCACGAGGTGGGAAGGCGCCATCGCCATGCTCATGACCGCCGACCCGGCGATGGGCATCCCCGAGGATCGGATCGTGATCGCCGACCTGTGGCACGGCGACTGCCGCGGGGCCAAGACCGCCGACCCGTCCGACCTCGAGGACGCCCCCTACCTGATCACCGCCGAGCCGACGGCCTGGAAAAGCGTCCTCGCCGGCAAGACCGACCCCATCGTCGGTCTCATGGGCGGCAAGCTCAAGCTCGCCAAGGGCAGCCTGTTTGCCCTCCTGCCCTACGCCAAGGCGGCCAAGGAGCTGGTGCGCTCGGCGATCAACGTCGACACCACCTTCCCGGAGGGCTGGGAGTGACAGCCAGGGCTGTTGCCGCTCTGCGGCATCTTCATGATCCTCGACCATCGTTCGGGCTCCGCTCTTCAGCGCCATGTAAGGTAAATACATAAACAGATATTTAACTATAATTCTGCCGCAGTGCGGCAGAATTATCTTGACAACTATGCCGCAGCGCGTTATATTCAAGGCGTCGTGAATGCCGCATGGCGGCAATGATTCAGAAAACCGGCGCCAAGCGCCGAATACAGAACCGGCAAGGAGGATCGAAAAATGAACGCCAAGAAGAAGTCGAAAGAGCTGCAAAAGGACATCATGGAATCCGCCCACAAGATCTGGCTGGCCGGTCTCGGCGCCGTCGCCATGGCCGAGCAGGAGGGCGGCAAGTTCTTCACCAACCTCGTCGAAAAGGGCGGCAAGGTCGAAAAGAAGAGCAGGGAATTGAGCAAGGAACAGGTCGAAAAGGCCAAGGGCACGGTGGCTGGAATGAAGACCGTTGCCGAGAGCTACTGGGAGACCTTTGGCCGCACCGTCGACGACCAGATGACCGCTGTCATCCATCGCATCGGCGTACCGACCAAGGACGAGATCGAGATCCTGACCCAGAAGGTCGAGTCGCTCACCGTCGCGGTCGACAAGCTCCGCACCAAACAGGCTTCCACGCCCAAGCCCGCCGCCAAAAAGGCTGCGCCGAAGAAGCCAGCTGCGAAGGCGCCCGAGGCCAAGTAAACCGCGCGAAAAGCTTCACATCGGGGAGATTGCTTCCCACCTTGCACCGGCGCCCAGGGCGCCGGTTTTTTTTGGCTTGAGGCTTGGGGCTTGCGGCTCCTGCAAAATTCGACATGAGCGGGCGGGGATAAACCCCGCCCCTACGGCTTTCAGACACGCGGACGGGGTTGAAACCGACCCCTCCCTTGCAGGTACATGCCGTCCTCAAAGTCGTAGGGGAGGGGTTTATCCCCTCCCTTTCGGATCTTTCGGCGCCGCGATTCGTTTCACCTTGACGGGTACCGTTTCCCGGAGTTCGAGCAGGCACGGCTTTCCCTTCTCGCTTCCCGAGAGGAGCCACCCTCGGCATTGTTTGCCCGCACGAACCTCGCAACCGACACCCTCGAGCATCAAACAATGCCAAGAATGACACCTCCGCCGCACGCGACTCGTATCCGAACTTTCGAGCGGTGTGAGCACTCGGACATTCTGGAGCGGCGGGAAGCCGCGATGGAAAATCCGAAATCTCGAAATCCGAAATCCGAAATCCGAAATCCGAAATCCGAAATCCGAAATCCGAAATCCGAAATCGCCGTTCGCCAATTGCGAACGGCGGTGTGGTGGTTTACGCTCGGTGCATGGCCGAACGCATTGCAATCGTCGAGGACGAGCAGAACATCCGCGACAACGTCGCCTTCGCGTTCGAGCGCGAGGGCTATCGGGTCGCGACCTTCGCCGACGGGCAGGCGGCCTGGGAGGCGTTCCAGAACGACCTCCCGGAGCTTCTGATCCTCGACATCATCATGCCGAGGATGGACGGCCTCGAGCTGTGCCGAAGAGTGAGGGGGCTTTCCGAGACCGTACCCATCATCTTTCTCACCTCGCGGGACGAGGAGTTCGATCGCGTGTTGGGGCTCGAACTGGGGGCCGACGACTATCTGTGCAAGCCCTTCTCGATGCGCGAGCTCCAGGCCCGGGTCAAGGTCCTCTTTCGGCGGGTCGCCCTCGGCCGCGAGTCCGCCGGAAGTGACGAGGAGCTGCTCCGCGTCGGGGCTCTGAAACTCGACCTCCGCCGCTACACGGCCCGATGGAACGACCGGATGGTGCCGTTGACCGTCACCGAGTTCATGATCCTGAACGCCCTCGCCCGCCGCCCCGGACACGTCAAGACGCGTGAACAGCTGATGACCGACGGCTACCCCCACGACACCTTCGTGTCGGACCGCACGATCGACTCGCACATCAAGAGGATCCGCAAGAAATTCCTCGCCATCGACGAGACGTTCAACGGAGTCGAGACGGTGTACGGTCTCGGCTACCGCTACACCGAGGAGCCCGGCTGATACGTCGCCGATGAAGATCCAACTCCCGTCCCGCATCTCCCTGCGACTGCTCGCCTTCAACATTCTTCTCGTCTTCCTGCCGGTCGGCGGCGTGTCTGTTTCTCGACACCTATGAAGGCCACCTGTTGGATGCCCAGGAGCGCACGATGGCGCAGGAGGGGCGTCTGCTGGCGGCCGCCATCGAGGCGCGCGACCGCCTCGACCCGGAGGACGCCCAGCGGATCCTGATCCAGCTCGACCAGCGCCAACTCGCCCGGCTCCGCGTGGTCAACAGCGGTGGCGAGGTCCTCGCCGACTCCGCCCTGCTCGGTCCCAGACGCGAGAGCGAGACCGAACAGGTTCCGGCATCGAGCCGCGTCGCCCTCCCAGACGAGCGTGCTGTACCGAATCGGCTCACTCCCCTTCCGACTGTTCCGCAGCGGGGCCGACGATTCGGACCGGTCGGCCGACTCCGACATCAGCAGCGATCTCCTGACCCGCTCCGAAATCCAATCCGCCCTTGCCGGCCGCTACGGCGCCGCCACCCGGATCACCGTCGGGCCGAGACGGTCGGTGACCCTGCACATCGCCATCCCGGTGAGAATCGAGGGAACGGTCGAGGGAGCGGTCCTGGTTTCCCAGTCGACGGGCAGGATCCTCCAGGCGCTCGACGCGGTCCGTCTCGACGTCTTCAAGGTCTTCCTCCTCAGCCTCGGCGCCGCGGTCGTTCTCAGCCTGGTGGCCGCCACCACCATCGCCCGCCCGCTGGCCGGTCTCCGCCGCCGCGCCGGGGATATTCTGGACCGCCGCGGGCGGCTGCGGGGCGGTTTCGTCCCCAGCACGAGGCGGGACGAAATCGGCGACCTCGAACGGGCGCTGGCGGAGTTGACCCTCCAGCTGGAACAGCACCTCCGCTCGACCGAAGCGTTTGCGGCCGACGTCTCGCACGAGTTCAAGAACCCGCTGGCGTCCATTCGCACGGCCACCGACATGGCGCTCGAAGATGTGACTCCCGGCGAGCGGCGACGATTCCTGCAGATGATCCAGAAGGATGTCGCCCGCATGGAACGGCTGCTCTCCGAGGCGCGGGAGATCTCGCGAATCGACGCTCTCCTGGACGACGAAGAACGGACGCTGATCCGACTGGACGAATTGGTTCCCGCCCTGGTCGAGAGTTTCAGGCTGCGGCTCGGCAGCGCGGGCCCGACGTTCGACGTCCACATCTCGGATGGCGGCGTCACCGTCTTCGCTTCGGCCGACCGTCTGACCCAGGCGCTTGAGAACCTCGATCGACAACGCGGTGAGCTTTTCGCCGCCGGGCGCACCGATTACCGTCGCGCTGACCATCGCGGGAGAGTCGGCGAGGATCACGATCGGTGACCGCGGGCCCGGGATCCCCGAAGAACACCGCGAACGGGTCTTTGCGAGGTTTTTCAGTTATCGACCCGAAAGCGACCCTGATCGCAGCCACACCGGTCTCGGTCTGGCGCTGGTGCGGGCGATTGTCGAGAGTTACGGGGGCTCGATAACCGCCGCGCCGCGGCGCGAGGGCGGCACCGAAATGGTCATCTTTCTACCCCTGGACCGCGCGCCCTTTCGACGTTGAGAGGCTTTGGCGGACACCGAACGGTTCGAGCCGTTCGAGCGGGAGACGGCGCCGGTACCACGACGGCCGCCGGCTGCTGACGTTGCCGCCGTGAAAGACCTGGAGCAGAAAGGCGCCGTCGATGGGCTGCGCCGCAAAACGCTTCTCGAGGTCCACGTGATCGCAGGAGTAGGGGTTCAACCCGCCCCTGAACGCCGCCAACGGCGACGGCACGTCTCGTGAATACGCGGCGAGCTTCCCACTCGTCAGGTCGTAGCGGAGAAAGTCCCTGGTAAAACAGACCTGGACGTCGCCCCCGACCGCGTCCACCGCCTCGAACCAGTCTTCGTGGATCGCGTCGTCGGAGTCCATCCTCGTCAGGGTCTGACCCGGCTCCCCCATCCAGCCTCCGTACCAGTCATTCTGCTCCACGACCGCGACCCACTCGAGGTCGGCTAGAGCGGACGCAATTGCGGGCGCACTGTCGGTCGAGCACAGGAGGACCGCCGGCGCCCTCAGCCGGCCCACCGACGGCACGAAGGACGAGCGGAAAAGCACGAGACGCCGCTCGAGCCAGGACCCATCGGCGTGACTGGCCGCGTTCTTGGGGTCGTGGGGCCGAGGAACCGAAAACCTCGTCACGATGACGTGCGGCGCGTCGCGCAGGGACTCGGGACCGCTCACCGTCCGGGAACGCCCGCCGTTGCGGTCGAGGCCTGGTCGGGGCCACCGGAAACCGTGGCCGGGGTCGTCAACCGCTTGCCGAAGTCGAACCCCCATCCGACCACGAACACCACGTTGGTCATCCGCGCCCAGTCGAGGGAGCCGTAGAACTGGGCATCCGTCCGGCCACTGAAAGCACTCTCGATCCGAAAAGTCCACCGCAGAATGCCTGGCCCCAACGGTCTGCGCCGGCCGGCGTTGAACGAGAGGATCCCGTGGTGGATCTGGGCCCCGTTCCACTCGACATCCATCATGCCGGTGCCCAGACCGAAGACCCACTGCCCCCCTTTGGGGCCGCGGTTGAGGCGGCGTTCCATGCCGAACGTCGCGACTTTGTGGTGCGACACGGGTGTCAGGGCGTTGCAATTGGGATTCTCAGCGCAGAACTCTCTGCTGTCGTGATCGGAGGTATTGACATCGACGAACAGGGCCCACTTGTGGTTGAAAGCCCACGCACCCTCGATGCCCCAGGTCATGGCAATACCGTTGTCGCCGTCGGGCACGATTTGCGAGTCGGCTCGTCGGGCGCCGATCTCGACGCCGATCTCCCCGCGTCGTTGGTTGTCGTCCCCTGCGAAAGCGCCGGGGGCATTCAAGAGGAGGCTACAGACCGCAACCGTTCCGCTCAGCAGGATCTTTCGAACCACCCAGGACCTCTCAAGCGTTGAATCGATGGGAAAGCTCCCGTTGAGTACCGGGATGCGTGGATCGTCTCATCGTTGGATTGCCATTGTATCGCGAGTCTTGCGATCTCGTATCGTTCGCGCCGGGAGCGCCCGTTACCCACCTTCGAGAACCCACTCCAAGCTTGTGAAGTTTTTTTCAAGAGGCCTTTTCCGGGTTCGTAGTGGTGGTAGGATCTCGCGACGGTGGTCACAAGGGCGGGCTCCTCCCCCTCCCGGCCTCCTTCGAAACTCAGCCCGTGGCCGGACCGACCCGGCCCTGGTCGCGGAAGAAGGGACGGACGCCTATGATCGTCGGAGTCGTCAAAGAGAGTTTTCCGAACGAGGCCAGGGTCGCCATGGTCCCCGCCCTCGTGCCTCAGCTGGCAAAAGCCGGCATCGAGGTGATCATCGAGAGCGGGGCCGGCGAGGACGCCGGTTTCCTGGACACCGAGTACAGCGCCAAGGGGGCCAAGGTCGTTTCCGGGCGCGCCGAGGTGTTCAAGACCGCCGACCTCATCGCCCAGGTCCGTGCGCTCGGGGCCAACCCGGAGGCGGGAAAGGCGGACCTCGAGTACCTTCGCGAGGGTCAGACGGTGGTCGGCGTGTGCGAGCCCCTGACCGAGCACGAGGCCACCAAGAAGCTGGCCGACAAGGGCGTCACGCTCTTTTCCATGGAGATGATGCCCCGCATCACCCGCGCCCAGAGCATGGACGTCCTGTCCTCGATGGCCACCATCGCCGGTTACAAGGCGGTCCTGCTGGCCGCCAACGAACTGCCGAAGATGTTTCCCATGATGATGACCGCCGCCGGCACCGTCGCCCCGGCCAAGGTCTTTGTCGTCGGCGCCGGCGTCGCCGGTCTGCAGGCCATCGCCTCGGCCAAGAAGCTCGGCGCCATCGTCGAGGCCTACGACGTCCGCCCGGCCGTCAAGGAACAGGTCGAGAGCCTCGGTGGAAAATTCGTCGAACTCGAGCTCGAGACCACGACAGCCGAGGACGCCGGCGGCTACGCCAAGGAGCTCGGCGAGGACTTCTACCGCAAACAGCGGGAGATGATGAACAAGGTGATCGCCGAGAGCGACGTCGTGATCACCACGGCCGCCATTCCCGGCAAGAAGGCGCCGATCCTGGTCACGGCCGAAATGGTCAAGGGCATGCATCCCGGTTCGGTGATCATCGATCTCGCCGCCGAGCGAGGCGGCAACTGCGAGCTCACCAAGGCCGGCGAGACCGTCGTCGACGGTGGCGTCAAGATCATCGGTCCGGTCAACATCCCGACCACCATTCCGTTCCACGCCAGCCAGATGTACGCCAAGAACATCGCCACCTTCCTCCTCCATCTGGTGGACGAGGGCAACCTCAAGATCGACACCGAGGACGAGATCACCGAGGGCACCCTCATCACCCAGGCGGCAAGGTCGTGAACACACGAGTTCTCGAGGCCATGGGCGCCTCGAGCGAAGGGAGCGAGTGACATGAGTAGCCTGATCATGCTGATCACGGTCTTCGTGCTGGCGGTCTTCGTCGGTTTCGAGATCATCACCAAGGTGCCGCCGACGCTGCACACCCCGCTGATGTCGGGCTCCAACGCGATTTCGGGGATCACGATCGTCGGCGCCTTGATTCTGGCCGGGCGTCTGGAAGGACCAGGCCTGTTCAGTCCACTCGCGAAGACCATGGCCTTTGTGGCGGTGATCTTCGCGACCATCAACGTGGTCGGCGGCTTTCTGGTGACCGGCCGCATGCTCAAGATGTTCCAACGGAAGTAGGCGGGGGATTGACATGGAGATGCAAGACCTCACCAACATCGTCTATCTGATTGCGGCAGTTCTCTTCATCCTCGACCTCAAGATGCTCGCCCACCCGCGGACCGCGGTGCGCGGCAACCAGCTCGGCGCCCTCGGCATGGTGCTGGCCATCGTGGCGACCCTGATGAGCGGAACATGGGACTGGACCTACATCATCCTCGGCATCGGCATCGGCTCCCTCATCGGAGCGGTGGCCGCTCTCAGGGTGAAAATGACCTCGATGCCGGAGTTGGTCGGTCTGTTCAACGGCTTCGGCGGCGCGGCCTCCGTTCTGGTCGCCGGTTCGGCGCTGGTCGCGACCTTCAACGCCGTGAGCGCCGGACTCGGCGACGGCAGCATGCAGATGAAGGTCGCCACCGTGTTGTCCGGCATCATCGGTTCGGTGACCTTCTTCGGGTCCTACGTGGCCTTCGGCAAGCTGGCCGAGTTCCTGTGCGTCAAGTGGAAGCTCCACACCTGGCAGAAAATCGTCAAGTACGGGTTCTCGCTGGCCGTCGCCGGCGGCGGCATCTGGTACGGCCTGAGCATTGGGATCAACCCGTCTGTCCATCGTGTTCATGGCGTCCATGCTCCTCATCGGCGGTCTCCTGCTGCTCAAAAAGGACCGCTTCCCGGGGATGGACCTGCTCAAGGGGCTGTCCGCAATCGCGTCGGTCGGCGTTGGGCGTGATGCTGGTCCTCGACCCGTCGAACACCGCCCTCTTCTGGGTGCTGGTGGCGGTCGCCGGCGTGCTCGGCGTCATCCTCACGCTGTCGATCGGCGGCGCCGACATGCCGGTCGTCATCGCCCTCCTGAACTCCTATTCCGGTCTGGCTGCGGCAGCCACCGGTTTTGTCATCAACAACACCGTGCTGATCATCGCCGGTTCGCTGGTCGGCGCCTCGGGCATCATCCTGACCAAGATCATGTGCAAGGCCATGAACCGCTCGCTGGCCAACGTGCTCTTCGGCACCATGGGCCCGACCGCCGACACCCCGGACGCCGACGAGGTCTACAAGACCGTCAAATCGGCCTCCGCCGACGAGGTCGCGATGACCCTCGAAGTCGCGCAGAGGGTCCTCATCGTTCCCGGTTACGGTATGGCGGTCGCGCAGGCGCAACACGCGGTGCGCGACATCGCCAACTTCCTCGAGGGCAAGGGCATCACGGTCGAGTACGGGATCCACCCGGTGGCCGGCCGCATGCCGGGCCACATGAACGTGCTCCTCGCCGAAGCCGACGTGCCCTACGATCAGCTCAAGGAGATGGACGAAGTCAACGCGACCATGGAACAGGTCGACGTGGTCATCGTGGTCGGCGCCAACGACGTGGTCAACCCGGTGGCACGCACCGACCCCGAGAGCCCGATCGCCGGCATGCCGATCATCGATGTCGACAAGGCGCGGACCGTGGTGGTGGTCAAGCGGAGCCTGAGCCCGGGATTCGCCGGCATTCCCAATCCCCTCTTCGCCGCCGACAACACGCTGATGTTCTTTTCCGACGGCAAAAAGGCCATGCTCGAGCTCCTGACCGCGCTCAAGGAGACCTAGGCTCAGGGCCGGCGGTTCCGGCCACAGGAAACACAGACCGCCCGCCGCACGGCGGGCGGTTTTTTTTCGGCTACACTTCGCCGGTGAAATGTCGAATCCGCGTCCAAGCCGCCGTGGCGCTGCTGTTGGCGGCGACGATCTGTTCCGCCGTCGAACGCGTCGAGGTGGTCCTCGACGCCTCCGCGGGAATGTGGGACGACCTCGGGGATGGCCCGCCGAAATTTGTCGCCGTCCGAGAGGCGCTTCAGGACTACGCGGCGGCCTCAGTGCAGCGGCAAGGTCGTCCGGAACTCGCTCTCCGCATCGTCGGGGGCGGCATCCCCCTCGTCGCCGGCAACTGGTGCGGCGACACCCGACTCGCGGTGCCGTTTGATCTGATCGACCCGCAGTCAATCCGCGAGGGGCTCGAAAACCTCGTACCGCGCGGAGGGCGCCCATTGGTCCGGGGGCTGAACGAAGCGGTCGACGACCTGGCGGAAGCCCAGGATCGGCGGATCGTGATCATCACATCGGGTTCCGACCAATGTCATGAAGACATCATCGAGACAATCAAGGGCCTGGTCGAGGGAGAGCCGCCGATCGAGGTCAGGATCATCGGCCTCGGGCTCGATCGGGCTCTCGCGAATGCGGCGACCATGTTGGCGCCGACCCGCAATCTCTTCGAACCCGCGGCCCTGGCCGACGCTCTCGAGTGGGCCCTTCAGCCGACCGACACCCGCCCCTCGGTGGCCCGCCAGGTGGAATTTCGAATTTCTCTCGGCCTGGGTTCCCTGAACTCATCCGCAATCGACTTCAGCGACGCCAGCGGCAGCGAGAGGGCATACTCGGCCGTCGAGGACGGGCTGGCCCGTGTCCAGTTGCCCTCGGGCCGCTACCGCGCCAGGATCCAGAACGGCGACCAAGAGGAGATCGAGCTTTCGGGGCTCGTCGTCGGAGGCGCCGACCAGGTCATCGAAATCGCCCTTGCCGACGCTCCACCGGTGACCCTCGAGGTGGATCCTGACGATCCACTCGCAGGCGGCATCGTCCACATCGCGTTTTGGGGCGCGCCCACCGGTGCTACGTGGATCGCCGTGGCGGCGCCGGGGTCCGCGGCCGGCGAATTCGTGGTCCGTGCCAGGACCAACGGTCGCCGCGGCGAAGTCGCGCTCAACCTCCCGGGCGCCGCATCCGAACTCGAGGCACGTTGCATCTTCGAACCGCGACCCGGCGTTTCCCAGTTGCTCGGGAGCCTTCGCTTCCACACCCGATACCCTCAGGCCAGCATCCAGAGCGAGGACCGGGTCGAGAACGGAAAACCGATCACCATTTCGTGGAACGGTCCGGGGCTCGGCGGTGACCACATCACGATCGCCGCCAAGGGCGCCGACGAAACCGACTACAGGATCTGCCTGCCCGCCGTGCGCGGAATCGGCACCCTCACCACCACGGCCCCGGCCGACGCCGGCGATTATTCGATCTTCTACCGCTCGGGGCTGGGGAAGATCCTCGCCCGTCAATCGTTCGAGGTCTTCGAGGTGCTGGCCACCCTGGACGGTCCTGCGACGGGTGCTCCTGGAACCACCCTGGAGTTTGCGTGGACGGGACCTGACGCCGTACAGGACTTTCTCAGCATCGCGACTCCGGGCTCCCCCGACGACACCTACCTGAGCTGGGCGCCTACCGCGGACGGCAACCCCGCTCGCCTGCAGTCCCCACCCGACCCGGGATCCTATGAGGTCCGCTACATCCGTTCGGTCGACGGCGTTGCGCTGGCCCGCGGCGGCCTCGAAATTGCCGCTGCTCAGATCGAGCTGAACGTTCCGAAATCGGTTCGCACCGGGACTCGATTCGAGGTTCACTGGACCGGTACCGCCCGCCCGGGCGACTTTCTCGCGGTCGCGAAAGTCGGATCGAGCACCGCTGACCCACTGGACTTCGCTTTTGCCGCTGCCGGCAGCCCTTCAACCCTCGCGGCGCCGTTCGAGCCAGGGGACTACGAGGTGAGATACCTCTCGGGATCCGGCCTCGAGGTCGTGGTCGCCGCGCCGTTGAAAGTGCAATGACGGGCACCCGGGGATGAAGAACCTGTGGATTTGGGTTGTACCGAAGGGTCACGACCGTCCTTCGCCGGGTCTGGCAACCGCCAACGGTGACGGCCGTACAATCGAGCAGCCCCGGGGTTTCGGCCGCCGGGGAATCAGCGAACCGAGAACACCCCGAGGAGTGTCAATGAAACCCGCGAATCTCGCTCTCATTCTTCTGGCAGCCTCCCTGGCCTCAGGCCAGGGCACGCCGCCGATCGCACTCACCGCCCACGTGGAGGCGCTCGGTCGAGGCGTCGACGGCACCGTGGTCGGGGCCGTGTTTCAGATCGCCCCCGAGGACCGCGAACGCACCGGAGACCGCGTCCGGGTGGTGACGACGCTTCGTACCGGTGGGGAGATCGTCGATCGTCAGAGTGCGGTCGTGCCAATCGAAGCCGACGGCACGGCGATGCTCTACCGCGAGTGGGACCCGGGCACCTACGAGCTGCAGATCGCCATCGCCACGCTCGACGGTCGCGCCGGCGGCGTCTGGTTCGGCGATATTGAGGTCCCGGAATCCTTGGACCCCTTCGAGGCGCCCGAAGGCGCGCCGATCGACGCGATCGCTCTCGATCTCACACCACCCAGCCAGGGCGCCGTGAAGTTCCAGCCGCCGCCCAACCTCGGCGGCCTCGGCGCCGTCCAACTCGAGGTCGACGCGCCGGAAAACACCGCATCGGTCGAGTTCCTCAACGACGGCGTGAGCCTCGGCCGCCGCAACCGTGCCCCGTGGACGGTCTCCATCCCGCTCGGCGAGATCCTCCGACGGACCCAGATCTCGGCCATCGCCTACGACGCGGACGGAGAGTACCTCGGCGAAGACGCGCTGGTCCTGAACAGTCCTTCGGGACAGATCGGCGTCGAGATCCTGCTGGCGCCGGAATCCACCATCAAGGGCGGCATGCGGAAAATCACCGTCGCCACCAGCGGCGGCAAGGAAATCCAACAGGTCCAATTGCACCTCGATGCCGACATGGTCGCTCGCTGGGCGGCCTGCCCCTGCGTGACCGAGGTTGCGGTGTCCAAACTGCAACAGGCTGCAATTCTCTCCGCCGAGGTCGTGGACCTGGATGGGACCAGAGGCGATGCGGTCCTGACGCTCGGAGGCGGTGGCGGTTTCGTGGGCTCGGTGCGGGTCGAACTCGTCGAGCTGCCGGTGGTCGTACTCGATGAACACGGGATCCCCGTCATCGGTCTCGAAGAGGCCGATTTCACGGTCTTCGAGGACGGAAGCGAGGTCGAGGTGGAGGGTTTCGGCACCACCGAGGACCTCCCGCTGTCGCTCGCCATCGCGGTCGACACCTCGGGCTCGATGATCGAGGACTTTCCCAAGGTCCGACAAGCGGTGCGGGGCTTCACCGACGAGTTGCTCGAGCCCGGGGACCAGGCGGTGCTGATCCGGTTCTCCTGGGACGCCAAGGTGCAGGTCAACTGGACCGACAATATCCAGGCTCTGGTCGGTGATCTCGATTCCGTGGCGCCGGAAGGCGGCACCTCGCTGAACGATGCCGTGGTTCGATCACTGGAGCAGTTCCGCGGGCGTCGGGGCCGGCAGGCCGTGGTGCTGCTCACGGACGGGGAAGACACCACGTCGCGGACCGACTGGCGGGTTGCAGAGCGCTTCGCCCACACCATGCGCATCCCGATATTCTCCATCGGTCTCGGCGTCGGCAAGCTCGATTTCTCCAGCCGCAAGGTGCTCAAGGCCCTGGCCGAAGAAACCGGCGGCGAGTCCTTCTTCCCAAAGAAGGTCGAGGAATTGCCCGCCGTCTACGCGCGCATCGCCGAGCTTCTCCGTTCCCAGTACCTCCTGTGGTACCAGTCCCCATCGGACAAGCCGCTCGAACAGTTCCGGACGATCGAGGTCAAGGTCAGCGACCCCGAGGCCGAGGTCAGGACCATTTCGGGCTATTACCCCGGGAAATAGCAAATTTTGAATTTTGAATTCTCAATTTTGAATTCCATACGCGCACCCCACGACACAACGACGGGCTGGCCTTGGCAGCGGCGTTTCTGAAGGTGGGCCAAGGCCCACCCTACTTCGGACCCACAAACCGAGCGGACAGGCAGGGTGGGCTTCAGCCCACCATCAGGGACCTTCCGGGAAGCAAACCGAAGAGATCCCTCCACTCGGTCGCTTCGCTCCCTCGGTCGGGATGACAGGGATGGTGGGCGCAGCGACCATCCCTCACTGAAAAGAAAACCGCCTCCCCCGGGATTCGGGGGAGGCGGCGTGGGAATTTCGAAATCCGAAATCCGAAATTCCGAAATCCTAATTCAGAACCGCACCCCGATCCAGAAGTCGGTCTCCCAACTCGTGTAGGTCTGGTCGAAATTCCAGAGTTTGACCCAGTCGAAGTGCATCGGCAGACCGAAAAGATTGATATCGAAGCCGAAGCCGTAGGACGAGACGCCGTCGACGAGAGCGCCATCCTCGTAGAACGTGAAGCCCGGCTGGCCGAACATGTTGAATTCCTGTCCGGCTGAGTTCTGATACCAGGCGGCGCCGACATCCATGAAGATCCTGCCGCGGATGCCGCCGATTCTCAGGAAGGCGAGGTCCATGCGATCCACCAGTGGAAAACGCCACTCCATATTGACGAAGAACGTCCGGTTGCCCGACAGAGAGTAGGTCGGGTAGCCGCGCAGGGTGTCGAGACCGCCGTAGGAGTAGATCCACGGTTGGTTCCCGTCCGCAAACCCCGCCCACCCGCGAAAGGCCAACTCGCTGCGCTGCGACGTCGGCACGTAGGCACGGGCGTCAATCGCGACGTTCTGGGTCAGCGCTCCGCTCTCCTCGGTGTCGTAGGCGTAGTAGTAGTTGGCCTCCCACCGAGCTCCTTTGTGGGGGCCGTAGCTCTTCCAGAAGGTCGTGTCACCGGCGGCGCCGATGCCCAGGTAGGGCGCCTTGTTCTGCGACGACCTCGTCTCGACCTCACCGGTTTCCTCGTCATAACCGATCGGTTGATCGTATTTGCGGTCGAGATATCCGACGCGGCCTTCCAAACGGTAGTAGGAACTGAGCGGATAGCGGAGGTTGAAGTCGGCCGTCGTGTACCGGTAGAGCTGCTGTTTGTCGGTCACCGTCAACCGCAAGGGATCGTACCCGGTGATGTAGTAGCTGCGGCTGTCATACAGTCGAATCCCCCATTGCAGGCGGGGCTCGAGGTTGTAAAAGCTGACCAGGAAGTTGGCAAAGGTGTCCACACTGTCGAGGAGAATCGTGATCCTCCGGTCTCCATACAGATCCGACAGGGTGAAATAGGCCTGTCCGAGAAACTGGTTCGTGGTGTCGATACCGATATAAGCCCCCGCATCCTCGAGGTAGAACTTGCGGCGTTTGACCCTTTCGCCCTTCTCCGGGTCGACCGTGATGCTGACCGCCGGAACGAACGGCTCGAGTTTGATCTCTTCCGTCGGCGGCTCTGACTTGCCGGCCTCGACACCCTGGTTGGCGTCGGCGCCGTACAAGCCCCAGACTCCATTGGAGTACGCCTGGAAGCCGACCCGCTCACCCTCCAGGGTCGCCGCTGGAACCGGGTTGAGCGCCGCGCCGATGACGTAGGTCAGGCGGGTCAGGTCTCGCGTATCGAGGTCGAGCCGATAGATGTCGAAGACCCCCTGCTCACGGTCCGACGAAAAGTACAGTCGTTCTCCGTCGGGAGAGAACGCCGCCCCCTCGTCTTCTCCGGGGCCGAAGGTCAACTGTTCCCGATTCGAGGGATCGGCGAGGTCGAGTCGGACGAGTTTGGCCGGGCCGCCCCGGCTCGAGGTGTAGACCAGGCTCTTGCCGTCTGGTGAATAGGCGGGCGCTGCGTCGTAGCGCGCGTCGTTGGTCAGGTTCGACACCTCCCCGGTTTCGAGATCGAGGATGAAGATGTCGAACTGCTCGTTGGCGACAGCATGGAACGCCACATGCCGTCCATCCGGCGAATAGGCCGGCTGCGACGGCTGGTCCACCGGGAGTCCGATCTGGTACTCCTTGGCGATGCCGCCCTTGCGGACGTCGAGCAGCAACAGTGAACGCACGCGCTCGGTGCGCGCGAACACCGCCACGTAGTTGCCGTCCGGCGAATACGCCAGGTCCCGCCCTTCGGCCGGCCCGACGGTCAGACCCTGGGCGACGAGATACTGGTACTTGGTCGTCATGCCCTTGGTCAGGTTCTTGTAGAGATTCCGGTCCGGCAGACCGAAGATGGCAACATCCACGTCCTGCTTGTAGGTTGTGAAGGCCGCCACCAGGTCTCCCGACGGCGAGATCGCGGGCGAAGTCTGGTTCGAGTTGAGAAAACCCGGGACCCGGAACTTGCGCCCGAACTCTCCCGGCACGCCACGAACCGTGTAGGGCTGATACGTCTGCCGCAACCAGGTGCGGAACGCGGCATCGAATTCCTCAGGCTCCATGTTGAGGACCTTGTCCAAAGGCCGGCCGACCTGGCCTCCGAAATTGCCGCGAAAGGAGAAGACGAAGTCGCGCACCACGTCCTCGCCCCACTCCTGCTCGATGTATTCGAACACTTTGTGCCCGTACCGGTAGGCGAGAAAACCCTGCGGAGGGTTCATGATGGACGGAACCTGGTCCGACAGGGCCGCGTCCCGCATGTACATCTCGTCGCGGGCGTCCTCGTCGTTACCGAAGTACGACGCCATACCCTCCATGAACCACAGCGGCGGGCGGGCGTAGACCAGACGGCCGCGTTTGCCGCCGAAGAAGATCTCGTACTGGAAGATATGGGTGAGCTCGTGCTGGATCAAACCCTGGAGTTCACGGTCGGGCAGGTCGATCGGCATCACCATGCGATTGCGGACCGGAGTCGCGAACGCCCCGACGCCTTCAGGAATGAACCCGACAATGACGTTGGTCTCCTCGAACTCGGCGTGCGTCGCATAGCAGATCAACGGTATCGGTTCCAGGACCTGGTAGTTCAGCTGACGGGCGATATCGTCGTACGCGCTCTCCGCGTAGGAGGCGACTTTTTCGAGCGCCGGCTCGACACGGTCGTAGTAGGAGATCTTGAAGTGCGGAGTTTCATAGGTCATCCACTTGAACTTGTCCCAGCGAACCTTGTTCTTACCGCCGATATAGGGGTTGTAGGGGTTCAGCTGGGCCGTGGCGGGGGCCGCAGCGAGCAACAGCACTCCGAACAATCTCAGAACCTTCATCTCATACCTCCGCCGAAGACGACTCGAGAATCAGCAATACCCATGTCGGCATCGGGCTGATCAGTCCATTCATCACGCATCAGTTGGTGTACAACGCACGTTTGACCTGCACCAACCGCGGCACGAAGACCCCGATGAGGCGGTTCTGCAGGGTGTAGAGGTCGGTGAACATGTCGGTGTACTCTTCGAGCTTGCGCTCGTCCTGTGGTTTGAAATCGGTGATCTGCTCCTGGTGGACGATCGAGCCCGTCGCGCCATCCATCACCACCAGCAGGATGTCGTAATTGAAGCCGGTCTCCTCGACCAGGACCTGGCGAAAATAGGTCTGCCCGTCCTGGGGGGAGACATACTCCTCGGTGGTGTAACCCGAGCGGTCCAGAACCTTGACGTCGATGGCTGCGGCGACGATCAGATCGGCGCCGGTCTCTTCGTTGAGCGTCTTCCAGAACGCCGGATCGAGCGCCAGTTTGGCGAGGTTCTTCGACGGCGGCCGGAGGTCGTCGGCCTGCGGCAACAGGTTCAACTCGGCCTCGCGGCGCAGGATCTTGCGAAGGTAGATCTCGAACTCCCGGGCCGCGGTCAGGTCCACCGACTGGACGCTCTCGCCCTCGCGCGGTTCGATCATGATCGGCCCGACAAAGACGCTCTCGGTTCCCTCGAGGGCGAGCTCCGGCTTGAGCTGCAGTTGGATGCGGACCTCTCGCGCTCCTGCCGAGGCGATCGTGGTTGCCGCCAGGAACAGGGCCACGAGCTTAATTATCTTGTTTCGCATCGTCTTTCCCTTCGTCCCCGGCTTCCTTGAGATTCTCCGGCGGCGCGATGTAGCTCGCGTAGAATTCCTGGAAACGGGCGTAGTTGCGCTGTAACGCCCCGTCCTTCGGATCGATGGACAGCCCCGTCTGATAGGTCAGCAGAGCCTGTTCGAACTGTCCGTTGGCTTCCTGCGCGACCGCGATGTTGTTGAGGATCTCCGGTCGGTCCGGGGTCAGCTCATTGGCGTGTTCGAAGCGAAGCAGCGCTTCCTGCCAGTATCCCCGCCGGGCCGCTTTGTAGCCCCACTCCATCTCCGCACCGGCTTCTTTTTTCGCGCCGTCTCCGGCAGCGACGTGTGAGGGGGCCAAGGTCATCGCCACCACAAACGCCGCGCCGACCGTTGTGAACCACCGTCGTGTCAGCACCTCAATCTCCCTCCGCAATTCGGCGCACCTCGGTGGGCGCCTACGCTGTTGCTCTCTCAGCCACCGTATGGATAGTAACCGGTGATCGTCCGCACCTTGGTCCTGGGTCGATCCACTTCGACCTTGATCTTCCGCAACTTGTCCGGGGGCTCCTCGGAATTTGACGAATAGGCGAGCAGGTACTGCGTTCTCAGCTCGCGGTTGATTTCCGAGTAGATGTCATCGAGTTCCGACTTTTCTGAAACAAAGAACGAACGCCCACCGGTTGCATCGGCCAGCTTGCTGAGCTGCCACCTGGTGGTGATCTTGGTCGATGAAATGCTGACGCCGATCGTGTAGATCGTCACACCCATTCTCTGGGCATAGCCGAGTGCGTCGTCGTACCCGTTCTCCGAGGCGGTGTCATCGCCGTCCGTCAACACCACCATCGCCCGTCGACCCGTAACACCTGAGAACTGGAACAGGCCCATCACGATGGCGTCATACAGAGCGGTCGACCGATCGGCGTAGAGCGCCAGCAGAGCGTTCTCGATGACCGTGAAGTTGGCGGTAAAGCCCGTCAACATGTCGGGGCGGTCCGAAAAGGTCTCGATGAAGGCCCGGTCGCGCGGTCTCAGGAGATCGCGGAGGAAACCCATCACCACCCGCTGGACGGTGGGCAGCGTGGTCTCCATCGATCCCGAGGTGTCGAGCACCATGCCCATCCGCACCGGCAGGTCGCGGTGGAGAGAGAAATGCGAGATCTCCTGAAGGACCTTGTCCTCGTAGACCTTGAAATCGTCGATGGTCAGGTCCTCGACCGGGTTTCCTTTGTTGTCGAGCACGGTCACCGGAAGTTCGATCGCGGTGACCTTGACCACCGTGCCGAACTGCGGCGAATTGACGAACTGGATGTCCTCGGCCTGATCGCCACCGGCCAAGGTTGCAACCGCTCGCAGATAACCGAACTGGCCGGTTGCGGCGAGCGCGACATCCGCCTCGTAGGGAGGGTCGTGGAGCGTGGCGAGGGGCTCGTCGTTCCAGAACAGGTCGAGCTGCTGGAGCTCGCCGTCGGAGGGAATGTTGAGTTCGGCCTCCACCCTGACATTGCCGCCGGCGCCGTCCACCGCCGACACCGGCTTCAGACGCACGTGAAAGCGTTCACGGCCGACATTCAACGTATATCCGTCGCGCGCGATCTCGTTGTCCTCAGCGTCGTAACCGATGACCATCACCGAGGTCAGTCTCGGCAGAGGACCGAGGTTGAGATCGATGTCGAACGGAGGTCTGTTCTTCGTCAGGACCGATTCGTTGTCGATGAAGAAGGTCACCTTTCGGACCTCCTCGAGGGCCACCGCCTCGAAGCGTTGCAGACCGCTGACGGCGTCGCCCTCCGGACCCACCAGACGCAACGTCGGCTGCTCGACTTCCACTTCCTTTTCACCGAGCTCCGCCTCGATGGCAGCCACCCGGGGATCGACAAAACCGTCCATCACCTCTTTCGAGAAATTGAGGGCGACCACCGAAAAAGCCTGTTCTTTGATTGAACCGTGCTTGGAGTGGACGTCCTCGATCTTCAGCCGCAACAGATAGTCGCCGGGCCGCAACATCCGGTCGAGCAGCAGACCGACCTTGTCGTCGGTCTGTGGCATCGAGTAGATGTAACGGAAGCGGTCCACCATGACCTCACCGGAGCTGGTGATCTCACCCACCACATCGAGTTGCACGACTTCAATGTCCCCCACCGGATTGGTACCGAGACCTTCGACATCGACATTGACGGAGAACCCGACCTCGACCAGCCCTCCCCGAGCGCCCCGTGAATCGGTTTCGATCGAAAAGTCCATCGGCTCGGCGTCGTCATCGAGGAGGGCGGAAAACTCCATGAAACGATGGGATGTCGCCTCGAGTCCGCCTTTTTCCAGGGTGCGGAGGTGGTTCATCGCCGACAGGTAGGTTGGATCACGGCTCCACATTGCCGCAGCATTCAACAGACGCACCGTCACGTCACCGTTCGGGCATCTGAAGGCTGGGCTGTCGAACTTGTTCCTCGTGCTGAACCCGCCGATTCCCCCATACTGGCTCTGCACACCGGTTGCGTAGAGCCGCTGATAGCCCTCGAGGGTGGTCCACATCTCCCAGCGACGCAGCAGGTCCGGCTGGTAGAACAACACTACGACGTTTTCGCCGAGACCTTCGATGTACTGCCACACCCAGAAATCCATGGGCCGGAAGACCGCGTCACAACGAGCCTGATGGCGAAATGTCGGCGGCCCGTGGATGAGGAGGATCCGGGCCCGGGCCTCGAGCGTGTTTCCGAACTCCGAGCGGACGATGGCAAGGCGCTCTTCGTACATCCCGCGAAAGGCCGTGCCAAACCCGGACTGCCGGCTCCACAGGAGCCACAGCCTCTCGACGAAGGCCTTGCGCTGCGCCTCGGTTTCGAGGGAGAGGAAGGCCAGACGCTGTTCCTTGGTGATGAGCGGATAGACTTCCTCATCGAGCCACACCAGCCAATAGGCCGGGATCTGGGGCTGTTGTTTTTCTTCGGTATCCGCGCGGGCATCCGCCAAACCGGAAGCCGCACTCAGCAATATCGCGACACTGCACACGACTGCCACGACCTGGCTCGAGATCCGCCGTTTGAAGGTCATGTCCATGTCGCTGAGCACCCCCATAGAGTAACCCGGTTTCGACCACTGTCCAGAGGATGGGGATTTCCCATTCCACCACCCGGTCTCAACTATGCAACACCAAGAATGCCGGTTACCTTTCAGCCTGCATGGAGGTACGCAGCCGTCGCGTCGAGGTTGTCGGGAATTCGCACATCCGGCCTCGCCCTTCGGCTCCACCGTGGCTTGGGGCTCGAGGCTTGAGGCTTGAGGCGAGTGACAGAGGAAAGGGAGAAAGGGGAAAGGGGGAAAGGGGGCCATCGCAATTTCGGATTTCGGAATTCGGATTTCGGATTCTCCATCGCACGCCCCGAGTAACCGCTGATCACGCAGATGAACGCAGATATCGGAACACTCCCACAGCCGCACGGGGACTGCGGACACCTTCGGCGCACCGTCCGCGTGCACCGGACGTGCCGTCTTTGACAATGTTGGGAACTCGGATCTCTGTTGCGAGTCAACTCAAAGGGCCCAGTCATTGTCATAGGGGGCACTCACGGGCAATAACGTCGAGAGAATCGGGATGTGGACGCAGGAAAACTCTCATCGGATAGAAGTCTGCTGAGGGCAAGCTTGCGAGCCACCGGATGCGGTAGAATCCTCGTCTCGACGGTGGGAGTGGGCATGGCCAAGATCAAGGTGCGCAGGATCAATCGCGAAGAGCTGCCGGGTGTGGCGATCCTGCGGGACGCCGTCGCGGCCGATCTCGCCGCCTTCCCGGCCAATCGCGGCACCCTCGATCTCGACATGGAGATCGATCCCGATCTCCGCCACCTCATGGCCCACGACCCCGACGGGTTCTTCACCGCCATGGAACGCGACGAGACCCTCGGATTCGCGGCCTCTCACGTTCGCTCGCGCCAGTACATCCTGTCCGATCTCTGGGTCCTGCCGCAGCATCAGGGCAACGGCGCCGGCGGCGCCCTCCTCGACCGGACCCTCGCCTACGGCGAACGCTCCGGCGCGCGGGAGTTCCTGGCGATGGTGCCGCCCGAACCCAGCATCCAGGCCTTGCTCTTGAGCCGTGGGTTCAGCCCCATGACGACGGTCTACCAGTTCACGATGGCCGCAGGGGCCGCCGAAGACCTCGCCGCGGTCCTCACCCGGCTGTTGACCGGCAAGGACGTGACCTCGGATCTCTTCAACCGCCGCGGCCAGGCCGATCTCGACCGCATCGACCGCGTCACCCGGAACATCACCCGCGACGTCGACCACGTCCACTGGCTCAAGGAACGGCGCCTCAAGGCCGCCTTCGTGCAACAGGGCGCGCGCATCGCCGCCTATGCCTACGGCGGCATCGACCAGGTCGGCCCGGTCGCCGGCAGCACACCGGACGCGGCCCTCTCCGGGCTCGGCTGGGCCCTCGATCTGGCGGTCGCCGCAGGCGCCTCGGGATCCCTGGCGATACGGGTGCCCTCACCGTTCACCTCGGCGGTCGAAACGCTGCTCGACAGCGATGCTCACCTCGAGGCCACGTTGCTGCTCTACGGCAAGGGCGTCTCCCTTGCGCTCGACCGTTCCATTTTCGGACCCTCCTCCCTCCCATGAGCGGCGATCTGCGCCGTCCGGACGCCGACCGGCGGTACCGCGTGCACTACGAAGAAGAACTCAACGAACAGCAACTGGCGGTCGTCATGCACCCCGGCGGGCCCATGCTAGCCCTCGCCGGCGCCGGCACCGGCAAGACCCGCACCCTGGTCTATCGCACCTGCCGGCTGATCGAAGACGGAGTGCCTCCGGGCCGGATCCTGCTCCTGACCTTCACCAACAAAGCCGCCAAGGAGATGCTCGGCAGGGTCGAGCAACTGGTCGAACACGCATCGACGCGGGTCACCGGCGGCACCTTCCACTCCGCAGGCCACCGGATCCTGCGCCGGTACGCCGAACTCCTTGGCTACAGCCCGCGGTTTTCGATCCTCGACCGCGAGGACTCCACGGAGCTGATGGGGGCCGCCCTGGCGGATGTCACGCCGGAGGTTCCGGGCAAACGCATGCCGCGACCGCGCCAGCTCGTCGACATCTACTCCTACATCATCAACACCGGTCACGACCTCGAGGAGGTCCTGACCGACCGCGCCCCCTATTTTCTGGATCAGGCCGGGGTCGTCGCCGACGTCTTCAAGCGCTTTCTCGAGCGCAAGAGACAGGCCGACCTCATGGACTTCGACGACCTCCTGCTCAACTGGCTGCTGCTCCTCACCCGCTTTCCCCGCGCCCGCCAGGAGCTTCGCCAGGCCTTCGACCACATCCTGGTGGACGAATACCAGGACACCAACCGTCTCCAGGCCGACATCGTCGACGCCATGCTCGGCCCCGAACGCAACGTCATGGTGGTCGGCGACGACGCCCAGGCGATCTACGCCTTCCGCGGCGCCGACTTCGAAAACATTCTCGGATTTCCCGAGCGACACACCGACTGCGCGGTCTTCCGACTCGAGACCAACTATCGATCGGTGCCGCCAATCCTCGAACTGGCGAACGCCTCGATCCGCCACAACCAACGCCAGTTCCACAAGATCCTGCGACCGGCCAGGGAGGGCGGCGAAATGCCCTTCGAGGTCGCGGTTGCAACCCCCGAAGTGCAGGCTTCGCACGTCGCCGATCAGTTGCTCGCTCTCCGCGAGGAGGGCTTCGAGCTCGAAGACATGGCGGTCCTGTACCGCAACCACGGCCATTCGCTCGATCTCCAGGTCGAACTCGCGCGGCGCAACATCCCATTTCGGGTGCGTTCGGGCCTCCGGTTCTTCGAACACCGCCACGTCAAGGACGTGCTGGCCCACCTCCGATTCGTCGACAACCCTCGTGACGAGATCGCGTTCTCCCGTCTCGTCAAGCTCCGGGACGGGTTCGGCCCGAGGCTGGCGTCGAGGGTCTGGGAACAGCTGGGCCGGGTCGACCCGTTGGAGAGACTCCGGCAGCTCGATGTCGCGTCGCTGCGGCTGCCGAAGGGAGCCGCGACTGCGTTTGCCGAACTGAAGGCCCTGATCGCCGAAATCTCCGGTCCGAACCTCCTCGGCCGGCCCGGTGAGGCCGTTCGCCGGGTGGTTGAGCTCTACTACTCGAAATGGGCGCGGGCCCACCTCGAAAATGCCGGCTCCCGACTCGAAGACCTCGAACAGCTGGCGTTATTCGCCGACGGGTATCCGGACGTCAACGCCTTTCTGTCGGAGATCACGCTGCTCAACGACCTCTCCGGCGAGGATGCCGCGGCCGGACCGCCAGATGAAATGCTGACCCTGTCGACGGTCCATCAGGCCAAGGGCATCGAGTGGCGGGCGGTGTTCGTGATCTGGCTGGCCGAGGGGCGCTTCCCGAGCTACCGCACGGACGACGAGGAAGAGGAACGACGGCTCTTCTACGTCGCGGCCACCCGCGCCCGCGACCGGTTGTTTCTGGTGCGCCCGGAGATCGCCCGCGACCGCTATCGGGTCGACGTGATCGTCGAGCCCTCGCGTTTCCTGCTCGAGCTGCCCAGAGAGGTGCTCGCACTGGTCACGGTCGCCGAGGAGCGCCCATCAGATGGCCTCGACGCCCTCCCGTCCGGCGGACGTTACCGGTTGCCGGCCTTTCTCGAGACGACCGACCCCGATGCCGGCGACGAGGTCAACTGACCGGACAGCAACAGCGGGGGTTGACAATCATAATTTCGACTATTAGTATATGCTTTAATGGTTATACAGCCATTGAAGTCTGAGTAGGAAAGGAAGCGCATCATGGCAGTCACTGAATTGACCCAGGCCAATCTCGAGGAGACCATCAACAACAACGACACCGTCGTCATCGATTTCTGGGCCCCCTGGTGCGGGCCCTGCCAGACCTTCAAACCGATCTTCGAAAAGGCGTCGGAAAAGCACGAAGGGGCGGTGTTTGCAGCCTGCAACACCGAGGAGCAGTCGGAGCTGGCGGCGATGTTCCAGATCCGTTCGATCCCGACCCTCGTCGTCTTCAGAGAGGGCATCGGCATCTTCAGCCAGGCCGGGATGCTGCCCGCAGCGGCGCTGGACGAACTGATGGACAAGGTGAGCGAGCTCGACATGACCGAGGTCCGAGCCGAGATCGACAAACAGAAGGAAGCGGCGGTCGAAGCCTGATCCGATCGAACGAACGTCTCACGCCGGGGCCCCACCCCGGCGTTTTTTCTTTCTGCTATAGTCCGCCACCGGTACTGACCATGGCCACGCAAGATACAGCCTCGCCCCACGATCCGGAAAAGCTCCCGATGATCGGGTGGCTGACCGTCGTCCTCGCCTTTTCCCTCCCCCTCTACCGGCCCTGGGTGACGCTTGCCGCCACGCTCGTCATGCTCCTGTGGATCTTCGGCGGCAACCTGAAGACGGAATCGAAAAGGCTCGGAAACCACCGGCTGACGCTGGCGATCGTCGTCTTCGTGGCGCTCAACCTGCTCTCGCTCCTGTGGTCGAGCGATCCCGCCGCCGGTCTCCGCTACGTGGCCAAATACCGGTATCTCCTGCTGGTACCGATGGTGGCCACCGCCGTGACGGGGCTCTACCGGAAGCGGGCCGCAGCCGCGTTCCAGATCGGCGCCATCGCCTCGGTCGCGTTGTCGGCGGCCGTCCTTCTCGGGGCCATACACCTGGGCGATGCCCACCCCGGAGATCCTTCCGCCACCATGGCTCACCTGGATTACACGCTCATCCTCGCCTTGTGCTCCCTGCTCGCCTTGACGCGGGCGCTGTATGGCGCTCCGTCATGGAGCGATCGGGCGCTCTGGCTCGCGGCTTTCGCCATGACTGCCTCGGGGCTCCTGTTCAACATCGGCCGATCCGGTCAGCTGGGTTTTGTGGTCGGTCTGGGCGTGCTGATGCTGCGGTGGGCGTTCGACGCCTCGCGGCGGGTCTTCGCCGTGACCATCGGGCTGACGCTCGTGGCGGTGATCGCAGTCTGGGTTGGAGCGCCACCGGCCGTCCAGCGCATGAGCGATGCACGACACGAACTCCGCGCCGCCGCTGTCGAAAACGACTACCAGAGCAATATCGGGGGCCGGCTGGCAGCCACGGTGGTGGCCGCCCGGATCGTGCGCGAACACCCGTTTTTGGGCGCCGGCGTCGGCGGCAATATCCCCCTTTTCCGCCACTATCTCGATACCGAGTTCCAGGACTTCAAACCGGCGATCTACTGGTACCGCCATTTCCACAACCAGTACGCGCAGATCGCAAGCGAACTCGGCGTGGCCGGTCTCGCTTCGCTTGGCTGGATATTCTGGGTTCTGGTGCGGGGGCCCTATCGGTCGCGGGGACTCGGCGCCGCAGCGTCAGTGGTCGCCGCGGTCTATCTGGTGGCCTTTCTCGGCGAGCCGTTCTTGCACAAGCAGATCCCCCTGATCACGTTTGCCCTCGTGACGGGTTTGATCTCTGGGGCGCAACTCGACGAGAAGGAAGACGGCACAACCCACATGGTGGCAGCCGATTCCTGAGCTTCGCGAAGAGATCGATATCGTGCGGGCGGGACATGTCCCGCCCCTACCGTCGAATCATCGTGACGTGGGAAAAGGGCCGCGACGCGAGGCTTCGCGACGGAACTGGGTAGGGGCGGCATATATGCCGCCGCGGCGATCACGTCGCTACCCCCCGGTTAATCACCCGCCCTTCTGCTCCTGCTCCTCGAGCTGTCTGAGGCCTTGCCACGTGGTTTCCTCCTCGTCGAACTCGGGGAGGACCGGCGGGATGCCGCGGGCGTCGTTGACCTGCCACCCCCAGAGAATCGCGAACTTCATGTACGTCGAATACGCCTGCAAGAGACAGAAGACGACGCCCAGCCCGCCGTCGAGAACGCCGAGCTGGAGAATATAGGTCCTGAAGAAACGCCAGATCGGCCGGACGAAAACCTCGAGCGCGTTGGTCCTCTCGCCGTCTCGCCAACACTGAGCAGCGTTCCAATAGCCGTATTTCCCGAGGCGGAAGGCGTACTCGTCAAAGCTGCGATCGACCATGAAATGTTCGATCGCGTTTTTCAAAATCGGGGTTTCGCCGGTCGTGTGCAGGACCGAGTGCACCCTGCGATTTTCGTAGTAGGCGTTGCCGCGGCGGAACAGACGCGCCACACGGTCGTGCTGCCACCCCGAGAATCGAATCCGCTTGCCCATGATGTAGACGTTGCGGTTCATCATGTAGGCATCGTGAGTGGGCCCGGCTGCAAGCAACGCCCTCACCTCTTCCCGCAACCCGGGTGTGCAGCGCTCGTCGGAGTCGAGCAGGAAGATCCAGTCGTTGTCGACGTGCTGCATCGCCCAGTTCTTCTGCGCGCCGGCCCCGAAATAGGGTCGTTGGAACAACTTCACTTTGGGGAAACGGCCCGCGATCTCGGGTGTCGAGTCGGTTGAAAACGAGTCCACCAGGATGATCTCGTCGCACCAGTCGAGGGACTCGATACAGTCGGCGATATTGTGTTCTTCGTTGAACGACGTGATCACGCCGCTGACCTTGAGGTTGCCGCCGCCCTGGGTGTTCACCTTGTTCTCGTCCTCGCCTGTCACCTGACCACGCCCGTTCCGGCGACCGGCCGATGCGGGACGGCGCCGCAGATTCAACGGTCGCAGCATCCTAACATAGTTGAAACAGTTGGCTTTTGTCGGGTTATGATGGAGTGATGGCCGACACACGGCAACACGTACTGGTCGTCGGCGCCAAGGAAGCCGGCCTGGAACGGGTCGCACCCATGTTGCGGCGCGCCGATTTCAGCGTTCACACCGTCGAGCCGTCACCGTTTCTCCACGACCTCGTCCTGAGCACCGCCTTCGAACTTGTCGTGATCACCTACCCTCTCGAAGAGATCTCGCTCGACCACCTGATGCAGACCATCCGCAACGAGGGCTCTGCCTGTCACGATGCGGGGCTGCTCCTGCTCGCCAAACCGGGCGACATGGACGAGGCGCAGTCGCGCGTGGATGTCG
The DNA here is from genome assembly GCA_963714895.1 of Candidatus Sulfomarinibacteraceae bacterium. Lineage (GTDB taxonomy): Bacteria > Acidobacteriota > Thermoanaerobaculia > Thermoanaerobaculales > Sulfomarinibacteraceae > Sulfomarinibacter. The sequence goes on along the minus strand of CAVQQC010000022.1, from coordinate 231,337 downwards.
GCGCCAACCGGGCGATCTGTACCGACTGGAACGAGGCCCGTTTGTGGCGGGCGATCGGCGACCTCTTGGAGATCGCCCCGCGAGTGTCGATGCGGGTGCTCCTGCACGCGGATGTCGAGGTCACCCGGAACCGGAATCGCGCCATCTTCCAGACCGTCAACGTCTCCAGGTCGGGGGCACTCCTCCAGGGGCACGAGAGCCTCGACCCCGGCACCAACTTCAATTTTCTTTTCAGGCTCCCCGGCGGTGGTCTGATCGACGGGACCGCCGAGGTCGTGCGGCGGACCAACTCTTCGCGCGAGGGCGTCGAAGGCGTCGGCACCCGGTTCGCCGACATTCGCGACTCGAGCTACGAACGCCTGGTCGCCCACCTCAATCGTCAGATCGAGCTCGGCAACCGAAGGTAGATTCAGCGACCGACAGCCGTCGAATCACTGGTTCATCCGGAAAAGGACGAGATCTGCTCGTTCTTGCGAGAATTCTCAGGAAGCCGCGAAGCGGCGGCAGAGAATAGCCCGGGGCGTCAGCCCCGGGAATTCCACAAAATAAAGAAGAAAGCCCCAAAGGGGCGACAGATCATTGGAGTGGCGTACGTGAGAACACATCAATCACGGCCATCTGTCGCCGCTCTGCGGCTTCAATTCAATTGATGCCGGAAAACCCGGGGCTTACGCCCCGGGCTACGTTCTATCGCCCCTGCGGGGCTTGGTCAGAATATCCAACCAAATTTCCGCAGGAGCGGAAGCACCGACCTCAGCGCACCAGCACCAGGGACAGCCACGGCCAGTAGGTGATGACCAGCACCGACGCGAGGAGAATGATCAGAAACGGGATCGTCGCCCGATACAGCAGCATGATCGGTCTATCGAACCTGTAACTCGCGATGAAGAGGTTCATCCCGACCGGCGGCGTGCAGTAACCGATCTGCATGTTGGCGAGGAAGATCATCCCGAGGTGGATCGGGTCAATGCCGTATCCGGCGGCGATCGGGAGGATCAACGGCACCACGATCACCAGCGCGGAAAAGATGTCGAGCATCATCCCGAGCGCGAGGAGGAAGAGGTTCAACAGAATCAGGAACCCGAGCTTGGACGAGACGTGGGCCGTCACATACTCGAACAGGCGGGTCGGCACCTCCTGATCGATCATCAGGTTTGTCGAGGCCAGCGAGACCCCGAGGATGATGAGGATCCCGCCGACCAGCATCATCGAATCGCGCATGATCCCCGGCAGCCGTCGAAAGGGGATGTCGCGGTAGACCAGGACCTCCACCACCAACACGTAGAGGACCGTCACCACCGCGGCTTCGGACACAGCGAAGAACCCGCTGTAGACACCGCCCAGCACGATCACCGGCAGCGGCATCTCCCAGACCGACTCGCGGAAAGCGGCACCCGCCTCGCGCAGGTTGAAGCGCGGCCGGTCCGTCCGCTTCTGGATGAACCGTCCTTCTCTCATGCACCACATGGCGAGCAGGAACAACATCAAGAGACCCGGCAGAATCCCGGCGACAAACAGCTTGTCGATCGACTGTTCGGCGATGATGCCGTAGAGAATCAGCGGCAGCGAGGGCGCAAACAACAGCCCGAGGCTTCCCGACGTGGTGATGAGACCGAGATTGAACTGCTCGCGGTAGCCGGCCTCGGCGATGGCCGGATACAAGAGCGCTCCCATGGCGATGATCGTCACTCCCGACGCGCCGGTGAAGGCGGTGAACAGCGCGCACACGAAGAGCGCGATCACCGCCAGCCCGCCGGGCATCCAACCGAGCAGGACATTCGACATTCTCACCAGCCGCCGCGGCGCCTGGCTCTCGCCCAGGATGTACCCGGCAAAGGTGAACAACGGGATGGCGATCAACACCGGGATCTCCGACACCCGGAAGATCTCCATCGGCACCGCCATGAGATCGATGTCCGCTCCGGCGAACCCGATCAGGGCGCCCGCAGCGATGACGGCGAACAGCGGCGCGCCCAGCACCGCCATCAGGAACAGGGCGATGCCGACCAGAATCACAGCAGTTCCTCCGGTGCGCGGCTGTGCCGGAAATGTTCCACGGCTAACAGGAGGTACCGCAGGGCGATGATGGCGAAGGCGACCGGAAGAATCGACTCGCAGACCCACACCGGAACAAAGGAGATGGCCATCCCACCGGCCTCCCTGTCCCCCATCATCAGACGAAATGCGCTCCAGGCCACCACCGCCGAAACCGCGGCGGTGAAAAGGTCGGTGAGGACACGAATTCTGAACTTCCAGTGTTCAGGGAGAAATCGCGAAACGGCATCGATGGCGATCTGTTTGTCGCCGCGGGTCGCGACCATGGCGCCGATCATGCCCACCCACAGGACCGCGACCCGCAGCAGAGGGTCGGCCCACAAGATCGCGCCGTCGAAGAGATTTCGCAGCACGATCTGCGCCCCGGCGACCAGGATCATCGCCGTCAGCAGGAGAACCAGCAAACCGTCTTCAACCAACGCGGTAGCGCGCTGCAGACGCGCCAAAACGGTCGGCTCCCGTTCGCTCATGACTATTCGCCGGCCGGGTGCGATGCTCGATACTCGGCCAACAACCGCTGAATCTCGGCGACGATCTTCGGATCGTAGTTGCGTTCGGCCAACAGCTTCTTGGTGGCCCTGGCTGCGATCTCGATCCACTCCGCACGGGTTTCGTCGGTCGGGTCGACGAAGGTCGCACCCTGTTTGACGAGCGCGGCCCGGGCCTCTTGGTCGTCGGCGCGGGTCTTCCGATCCATGCTGTTGGCGGCCTCGGCCAGCACCTCGGATACGATCTTCCGGTCGCCCGGGCTCAGCTTTTCGAGGGTCTTGTCCGAGATTGCGAGGGCGCCGCATACGTAGGTGATGGGCAGGTCGGTGATATATGGGGCCTTGGTGAACCACTGCAGTGCGATAGCTCCCACCGCGGGCGCCGCCACAGTGTCGATCAGCCCGGTCTGAAGCCCGGTCAGAACGTCCGAGATCGGCAGGGGGACCGGCGACAGCCCTGCGGAATTGACGATCGCCAGGCTGATCGGGTCGTCCTGCGGCGCCCATGCCTTGCGGCCCCTCAGATCGGCGAAGGTCCGCGTCGGCTTGGCGGACATCAGGTAGGTGAAACCGGTCTCGGTGATCCCGAAGACCACGAGACCGGATTTGGCAAGCTCGCCGATGAGGGAGGCGTCCATCCGCTGCCGCACGAAATCCACCTCATCGAATGACCAGAACAGTAACGGCAGGTTGTAGACGTCGAAATTCTGGTCGACTTCCGCCAGACCACCGGCCAGAAAGACGCCGCCCTGGAGCTGGCCGATGCGGATCTTGCGCAGGACCGCGCTGTCCGAGCCCATCGTGCCTCCCGGGTAGAAGCGGAGATTCACCCGGCCGTCGGTGCGTTGGTCGATGAGGTCCGCCGCGGCCTGCAGCTCGTTCATCCAGAAGGAGCCGTCAGGCGCCATCGTCGCGATCTTGATCTTGGTCTGGGCGCCGGCCGCGGACGCCACCAGGATCATGGTGCACAGAGCCAGCGCTGCTCTCTTGATCATCATGTGTCAGTCTCCAAAATAGTCTTCCGAATCGGCGAGCAGTGCTCTCGCCTTTTCCTGGGCGAGGGTGTTGGCGAGCGTGAGCCCGGGAGCCACCGGGTCGGCGTCGATGACCTCCCGGCAGAGCCGGTCGTAGAGCTCCCGATCGAAAACCAGCTTGGCGTAGTTCTCCGCCAGCAGCACCTTGGCCATCAGGTTGCGGCCCCCAGACAGTTCGATCGCTCGTTCGAACGCCGCCCGGCCGTCTTCCGGTTTGCCTCCCATGGCTTCGGGGAGAATCGTCGCCAGCACACCGAGATACAGGAATGCCGAACCGTCGTCGTACGACTCGTCGAGCGCTACGACGCGTTGCATGATGGCATCGACGCGCGCCTTGTCGGCGACCGCCGCCCAGTCGCTCTTGTTGGACATGATCCACGTCGCCCAGGCGGAACCGGCTCCGAAGAGGACCGGCAGGTCCTTCGGCCCCATCCCGGAAACGAAGTCCTCGAACTCGTCGTATGGTGCGCTCCAACTTCCGCAAGCTGAACGGTCGCCGCTGCACAGAGCCCGCCACCCATAGTCGCGACCCTTCTCGGCAAGCCGAGCCGCCCGCTCCCGGTCCTCGACAAATGCGCCGGCATAGCTGGAGTAGAGGTTTGCCCCTGCGAGCAGCAGGCTCGTACTGTCCGGGCTCTCCGCGATCAAACCGTCGATCAGGAGCAGATAGGCAGGCGCCCCCTGCCGGACCGTCTCCGGGTCGTTCTGGTTCAAGATGGCGCCGGTCAGGCTGTTAGCGAGGCCGGCGGTGGCGGAGGACATGACCGACGAGCAGCCCACCGAAAACGCGAGCAGGACCGCAAGGACGGCCCAACCGCCGCGTACACCCTGTCCCCTCACCGACATGTAGACCGCCTCATCTGTGGATTCTCCTCGGAAGTGCGCACCCGGTATGGCTTATTGTACGGTATCAAGGAGCGTGTAGTGCATAGAATCGGTGGCGCCTTTCGGGTGTCGTTTGGCCCATTTTTTGGCGAGTTCTTGATTCATACCACCAGTATGAGCCTGCAAATTCGCCCAAAAATGGCCTCAAACGCCTCTCCGAAATCCATCCACCATCTATGCACTACACGCTCCCATGCCTACTGCGAAGACCCGAATCCGCCCTTCAGAGGGCCTCCCAGGGGAGCCGACCACTGATCGGCGGCCGATGACCCGTCCGCCCTGGCATTGGTGATGATCGTCGCACCCTGCGGGTTCCGTAACATCCTGACCGGCTCCGCCCGATACGTTCCGGCGAGACGGTACGGCCTGCCGGTATAGAGGGAGAGGATTTTCGATATATACGAGCGGGTCTCGGAATATGGAGGCACGCCTCGGTACTTCGACACAGCGCCCTCGCCCGCGTTGTAGGCAGCCAGAGCCAGCTGCAGGTTCCCGGAATAACGGCTCACGAGTCGAGAGAATTCCCTGACCCCACCGCGGACGTTTTCCGCCGGGTCGAACGGGTCATCGACCTTGAGGCGCTTTGCGGTTTCGGGCATCAGCTGCATCAGCCCCATGGCCCCCTTGCGGCTGACCGCGTTGGGGTTGTAGGCGGACTCCACGTGAACCAGAGCGTCGATCAGCTTCGGATCGACGCCGTGCTCCGTGCTCACCTCTCGAACCAGCTTGCGCAACTCACCGCGCTCTACCGAAGCCTCGCGAGCTCCCGCTGCGGCGACGGCGCCGTTGGCACCCGCCGGCGCCGACGCCAGGACGAGCCCGAGGCCCGCAAGAAAACAGTTGAACCGTCTCACGCTACTATTATGACAGGAAGCGCCCCGAAGGAGACACTTTTGCCGGCCGATGGTCAAAAAACCGGGAATCTCCAACTCTGTGTCGACCGCATGAGGCAGGCTGGCGCAGGCCAGCCGGCGATCGATTCCTTCGTGCTTCACTTCGAGCGGACGGCCGGCGGCGCACGCGAGTTCCTGATCGAGGGCGACATCGAACCGGTCGTCGACCTGCCCGACTCGAAGCAGTTCGCCGCCTATCGTGAGATCGGCTCACGAGCCGTTCATCGAACCGTTGTGATCAAGCTCAACGGCGGTCTCGGCACCGGGATGGGGCTCGAACGGGCGAAATCCCTGCTCGAGGTCCGCGACGGTCTCACCTTTCTCGACCTGATCGCCCGCCAGATCCTGGCCGCCCGGGGCGCCACCGGCGCACCGATCCCTCTGCTCCTGATGAACAGTTCGCGCACCGCACTCGAATCGGAGGGCGCCCTTACCGCCTATTCCACACTCCCCCACCCCGGCCTCCCCACGAGCTTCGTACAGAATCGGGTCCCCAAGATCGTGGCGAGCGACATGTCCCCGGCAGAACACCCCGACGAAGACCTGGGGTGGTGCCCTCCGGGTCACGGTGATCTCTACACCGCCCTCGCCGGTTCCGGCCTGCTCGCTCGACTCCTCGGAAGCGGTTTCGACTATGCCTTCGTCTCGAATGCCGACAACCTGGGGGCGGTCCTCGATCCCTGCATCCTCGGTTTCATGGTCGAGAACCACCACGATTTCGTGATGGAGGTCGCCGACCGCTCCGCCGCGGACCGCAAGGGAGGCCACCTCTGCCGTTTGCCCGACGGGCGCCTCGCTCTGCGCGAGTCCGCCCAGTGCCGGCCCGGCGACGAGGCGGCCTTTCAAGACGTAGGCCGCCATCGCTTCTTCAACACCAACAACCTCTGGCTCCATCTGCCGTCGCTCGCGGCGGCCCTCGATGAAAACGGCGGCTTCCTCCCGCTCGCCACCATCGTCAATCACAAGCGGCTCGACCCGCGGGACCCGGCCTCGCCGCCGGTGCTCCAACTCGAGACCGCGATGGGCGCCGCGGTCTCGTTCTTCGAACGGGCGGCCGCAGTCAGGGTGCCGAGGCGGCGTTTCTCACCGGTGAAAAACACCGATGATCTGTTGGCGGTGCGTTCCGACGCCTACCGGCTGACCGACGACTGGCGGGTGGTGCTTCACCCCGCCCGCACAACACCACCCGTGATCGACCTCGACGAACGTTTCTTCAAGATGATCGACGACTTCGAACGCCGTTTCCCCGCCGGCCCTCCCTCGCTCCGATGCTGCGACAGCCTCAAAATCGAAGGCGACATCAGCTTCGGCAAGGGTGTCGTCGTCGAGGGCGAAGCGACATTGCGTGCCCTCCGGCCGGCTGCAGTGGCGGATGGAACCGTATTGACCGGCGAAACCCAGCTATAACCGCGATTCTCACCGGTCGACACACGAACCCTCTCGCAGCATTGGCAGCCAATGGTCTCGAGAGAGTTGTTCAGGGTGGAAGTCGACCGGTGAGAATTGCTATTGGAGGCGACGCCCGGATTCGAACCGGGGATAAGGGCTTTGCAGGCCCCTGCCTTACCACTTGGCGACGTCGCCTTCAGGGAACGACATAGTAATTGCAGAACGCTCGATTTGCAATTCTCTCCGGTCGGAGAGGCCTCACGTCACGGTTCGGTTCGACCTCCGGGGACTCCCGTCGCACCCGGGTCAGGTGAGGACTTCGGAGAACTCCCCTCCAAGGGCGAGGAACTCGCATTTCCGTCACGATCCGGCACGTTGAGGTTCGATTTCACCCGGATGATCTGAACCCGACTGGCGTCGATCCCCGTCAGGCCGGCCCAGGCCTCGAGGCGCCGCCGCCCTTCATGGAGATCGCCCCCCCGCAGGAGCCTGAAGTCCTCGAAATCCCAGCCGAGTGGGCGGATCCCGCTGAAACCGTTGACGGTCGGCACGCCCGTGCGTTGTTGGGCAGACATCGCGTCGAGTTGGTGCCAGACCCAAGGGCCCGCGGCGCCCTTCGGAAGGACGAGAAAGGCCTCGGCCGTAGGATCGACACTTTCCACGATCGCCTGGACCCGGGCCTCGGCCAGATCCACGTCGACCGAGTGGGTGGTGACGCCCTGTTCGAGGCACGCGAGAAGAGCTACCGCAATGACAACCCGGCCGCGGAATCCCCGGGCGCGGTGGCTGACCATCCAACCGATCGCGATTCCGGCCGGAATCGCCAGCAGCATCCCGATGCGGCACACCGCCCGGATCCCCTGGAGCGGCGGGAACGCGTGGTACGTGAACCGCCAGAGGTGCATCCCGGCCGGGAACATCGTGACCAGCAGACCGATCGCCAGCACGATGGTGATCGCCAGCCGGACTGCAGGGTGCACGCGGGTCTTCCAGCCGACCCAGAACAGGCAGCCGGTGGTGATGAGCCCGAGGCCGACCGCGTGCTCGGTTCGCATGGGCAGGTCATGGATCGGAGGGAGATCCGACATCCATCCGTACCACCACGACCGGCCGCTCACAAAAAGGTACGAAACCAGCCGCGGCAGCATCTCGAGCGCAGCTCGTGGCCGGCGCGCGCCGGCCATCGCCGCGGCCTCGAGGTAGTGGGACACCGCCGGAAGGGCCAGCAAGACCGCGGCGCAGGAGGCCGCGCCGAACGCCCTCCAGTTGCAGCGAATCAGGTCGGCGAGGACGCGCCTGGAGGCCGCCGCCGTCATCGCCGACACTCCCGCCATGACGAGGATGGCGAGCGCAAAGACAAAGTTGTAGTAACCGCCGTACAGCTGGGCCACGAGGCACCCGAACAGCGCAGCGACCGCCCACCGGCGGCGACGTTCAGCCCCCCGAACCGCCGCCGATGCCGCCAGCGACCACACCGCCCATAGCGCCCCGATCACGAAGAAGATCGGCAGCATCTGTTGGTGTCCGAGCTGTGCGACCCGCGAAGCTGCGAAGCTGATGACGAACGATCCCAGCGCCGAACCGGGCCTGTCGAAACCCACGCACCGGCGGAGAAACACGAAACAGATCAGGAAGTTGCACGCCGCGGCACTGATCATCCACAGCTGAAAGCTCAGCATGACGTCGCACCCGAGGGCCCGCCATGGCCAGAAAAGCGGCCCGAACGAGAGCATCAGGTCGCTGAAGGCCAGCGCGTCGGGAACCGGGTAGTAGAACGCGGGGTGCCACAGCCGGACCCCGGGTGTGCCGGTCAGCCAGAGCCAGCCGTGCTCGAGGAGGTAGGCGTTGAGGCGGCTGTCTCCCAGATCGGTCTGCAACTTCGAGAAGCCGGTGCCGAGCGTGGGATGGAACGCCATGACGAGCCCTGCGCCGAGCGCAGCGGCAGGCAACAGCAACGACAACAGTCGATGCCAGCCGGCTGCGAGGTCCCCGATGAGTGGGTTGCTGCGGTGTTGTGTCATGGCGACGGGACGGGCCGGAACCAACTCGGCGGGAGCGACGTTTTCCGGGAAAGAAAATTGGAGCGGGAGACGGGATTTGAACCCGCGACGTCAACCTTGGCAAGGTTGCACTCTACCACTGAGTTACTCCCGCTCAGTGTCCCCAGTGGGGAGCGATAATCTAACAATGTCGGCTGCCAGTGTCAACCGTCGGACTCTCGAATGCAAGATGCAGGATCACTGCTGTCCAACACAAATCCTGATTTGACCTTGCCACACTGAAAACCCCTGTTGAAGTCTCGTGCGTAGACATGAGAAATCCAGGATGCAGGAAACAGCTCTGAAGGTGGGCCAAGGCCCACCCTACGAGCCCGCTCGACACCTGGGTCCGAAGTAGGGTGGGCCTTGGCCCACCTTCAGACCCGCCGCAGTTGCGTGGAATCTGAATTTGAACTCGAACCGTCCTCCAAGATGCTGTATTGGAAAAGAGTGATGCAGGATGCCCATAGCTCACAGCCCATAGCTCATAGCCCGGGCGCCCGGGCGCCCGGGCGAGTCATCACATCGAGATCTCCGGCCCCACTCCCTCCTCTTCAGAGGCGCGGGAGGCGTCCCAGATCACGTACACGGCCAGGGCGACGAACATCCCGAGGCCGAGCCAGTTGCCCGCGGGTCCGGTCATGCCGAAGTTGAAGACGTCGAAGCCGCGCCAGTCGGCGACCATCCGCAAAACGCCGTCGCTGACGCCGGCCAGGGCGCCGCCGGCTATCAGACCCGACGCGATCAGGGTGCCGCGGTTGTTCCGCGCCTTCCGGCTTTCCTCCGAGGGCGCCTTCCGCCGCACGTATTCCGCCACCAGAGCACCGAACAGAATCGGGGTGTTGAGCTCGATGGGGAGGTACATCCCGAGGGCGAAGGCCAGAGCGGACACCCCCAGCATCTCGACGATCAGCGCGATCGCCGCGCCCACTCCATACAGCAACCACGGCGCCTCGGCACTCGACATCACGCTCTGGATCACCGCGGCCATCGCGTTGGCCTGGGGCGCCGGCATGGGCGTCGGGTGCTGCACCGACGCCGTGTAGCCGTAGACCTTGGCGAAGAGCATGATCATGGCCGTCACCGTGATCGACGATACGGCCGCGCCGACGATGTTTGCCCACTGGATCCGCCGCGGTGTCGCCCCCAGCCAATAGCTGACCTTGAACTCGGTCACCAGGGAGCCGGTCATCGACAGCGCGGTGCACACGACCCCGCCGATGAGCAGAGTCGCCAACATCCCCTCGGGGCCCGACAGCCCGAGCTTGGCAAGGACCACGGCCGCCACGATCAGGGTCGTCAAGGTCATGCCGGAGATCGGCGTGATCGAGATCATCGCCACCGCCCACGCCGACACCGCGGCGAAGAGGAAGGTGATCACCAGCGTCAGAATCAGGCTGAGGGTGGCCAGCTTGGTCGCCCCCGGGATCCCCGCCAGCACCGAAAACCGGAAGTAGACCCAGATCGCAATCGCCACCGCAACCATCATCATCGCCACCATCCCCATCGGAATGTCGGAGTCCGTGCGGTGGGTGGAATGCTGGAGCCCGCCCGAAGCCAGTTTGCGGATCTCGGCGAAGGCCTTGCCCATGGCCTGGGCCATCACCGGCGACATCTTGACGATGGAGATGATGCCGGCCATGAAGATCCCGCCGATGCCGATGAAGCGCACGTAGTTGCTGAAGATGTCTTCGGCGCTCATCTCGGAGATCGGAGCCAGCCCCTCGGCGAGAGGCCCGGGGATATAGGTCCCGAACCACGCGACCAACGGGATGAGGACGAAGTAGCCGAGAAACGAACCCGCGCAGATGATCGAGGCATACCGAACGCCGATGATGTAGCCGAGACCGAGCACGGCCGCCGAGGTGTTGATCGCGAAGACCGCCTTGACCTTGTGGGTGAGACCGTCCAGCGAACCGACCAACGCCGTCGTGAACACATCGCGCCAGGCGCCGAAGCTGAGCGCCAGCTTGTCGAACAGAAAGCCGATCCCCATCGAGGTCACCAGCATCTTGGCCTGCTGTCCCCCCCGCTCTCCGGTCATCAGGATCTCGGTGATGGCGGTGCCTTCGGGGAACGGCAACTTGCCGTGCATCTCGGCCACGAAGTAGCGCCGGAACGGGATCAGCATCAGGACGCCGAGGATCGCCCCCAGAAACGGCACCAGGAAGATCTGGAGAAACGACGACCGGTCCTGCAGACCGAGCACGTAGATCGCCGGCATCGTGAACACCGACCCACCGACCAGAATGCCGGAGGTGGCGCCGATGGTGAGGATGTTGACGTTTTCGAGCAGGGTCGACTTGCGGGCCAACAGCGCCGAGGCGCCGATCGCGAGGATCGAGATCGGGATCGCCGACTCGATGCCCTGGCCGAGCTTGAGCGCGATATAGGCCGCCGCTGCCGAGAACAGAATCGCCATCCCGAATCCAATGGCGGCCGACCTGAGGGTCACCTCGAGGACGCCCCGCTCTTCCGGGATCACCGGCTTGTACGTCTCACCCGGTTTCAGCTCGCGGTATGCGTTCTCCGGCAGGCTCAGCTTCTGCTCGTCGTTCATGCGTGCTCCAATCCTTCGAGGTCGGTCGGCATTCTACCCCGCACGAATGGGCGGATGTTGGATGTTGGATGTTGGGTGTTGGATGGAGGATACCCGATCACTCTTGTCCAAGACGGCATCGTGGACTGCTCGAAATCACATTCAGGCTCCACCCCGACCGCGGCGGGTCTGAAGGTGGGCCGAGGCCCACCCTACTTCGGACCCAGGTTTCGAGCGGGTTCGTAGGGTGGGCCTTGGCCCACCTTCAGAGATGTTTCCTTCTTCTCGGATCACCCGTGTCTCAGTACGAGACCTGGAAAGCCGTTTTCGGTTGTTGAGGACCACGTTCTGAAAATGGCTTTGACAGATCCTCAACTCCAGTGCTTTCAGTGTGGCAAGGTCAGATGGTGATCTGTATTGGACAGCACTGATACCCGATAGAGAATCCGTCCGATCCAATATCAAATATCCAATATCCGAATTGGGTGGGCTCTCACCCCTCCGCCCGCGATTCCGCACCGCGGCCAACCACCATCCGTTCGCGCAGGCGGTCGGTGGCGCCGGTCAGGATGAGATACAGGCACGGCACCACGTAGAGCGTCAGCGCTGCGGAAAGGATCAACCCGCCGATGACGGTCACCGCGAGCGGCGACATCAACTCGGCGCCTTCGGCCGGGTTGAGGGCCAAGGGCAGCATGCCGATGGCCGTGGTGCTCACCGTCATCATGATGGGCCGCACCCGCAGCGGCGCCCCCTGAAGGACCGCCTCAACTCGATCGACCTCGCCCCCGCGGCGCCTGATCTCGATGTACTCGACCAGGAGAATCCCGTTATTGACCACGATCCCGGCGAGCAGGATCAGACCCAACATGACCGGCGCCGAGATCGGCAGACCCGTGACCAGCAGCGAGGCCACGACGCCGACCAGCCCCATCGGGATCGCGATCATGATCACCAGCGGGTTGACGAACGACTCGTACTGGATCGCCATCACCGAAAACACCATGAAGACCGCCAGCGCGATGGCGGTGAGCAGGGTCCGTCGATTGGCTTCGATTGCCTCCTCCTGGCCCCCGAAGAGCAGGCGATAACCTACGGGCAACGGATAGGTGGCGAGGTTCTCCCTGACCGCGGCCGTCGCCTCCCCCACCGACCACGCCGCAGGCAGCACCGAGGCGGTGATCCTGACCAGCCGGTTCTGGTTCTCGCGCTCGATCGACGGCGGCGCCAGCCCTTCGGTGACCTCCGCCACATCCCCCAGACGGAGGGGTGCGCCGCTGCGCGGAAACAGCGGCACCGCGGCGAGATCGGCGGCGGTCTCGACGGTATCGCGGGCAAACCGCACGCGGATGTCGAACTCGCGGTCGCCCTGGGTGAGGCGGGTCGGCACCGAACCGCCGACCGCGGTGCGCACGGTGCGTCCGACCTCGCCGACGTCGAGCCCGAGGTCCCCGGCACGCCGGCGGTCGAGCGCAACCCGCACCTCCGGGCTGATCGTCTCGTACGAGCTTTCGACACCGACCAGACCCTCGAAAGCCTCGAGCCGCGCGGCGATGTCGAGCCCGATCCGGCGGAGGTCATCCAGGTCCTCGCCGAAGACCTTGATCTCGATGTCCTCGGTTCCAGAAGAGGTCCGCAACCCGCGGATGCGCGGCGGGCGCACCCGGATCTGGGCATTGGCGAGTTCCGGCAGCGAGGCCAGCTTCTCCTCCGCGAGGACGATCCACTCGGCAGCGCTCATGCCGCGCCGGTCCCGCGGTTCGAGCTCGACGCTCATCATGATCCGGGTCGGCGAGAACATCGCGCCGCGGCCCCAGATGAACCCTCCCGCGGTGGTGAAGATGTGGACCACCTTGGGAAGACCCATGACCGCGCCTTCGGCGACCCGGCTCGCCCGGTTGGTCACCTCGAGCGGGGTCTCCGGCGGCATCGTGAAATTGATCGACAACCGTCCGTCGTCGACCGGCGGCAGGAACTCGTTGCCGAGCCTCGACATGGCCACGAGAGCGCCGCCGAACAGCATGACGGCGCATCCGATCACCAGCCAGCTGTGGCGCAGGACCCACGGCAGCTGGCGCCGGTAGCTGCGCTCGACGAGTGCGACTCCGGCGGGCACGAACCCCAACCAGCGGGAGCGCTCCGCGCGCGACTTCGAACGCAGCTTGAAGAGCTGTGCAGAGAGCATCGGCACCAGGGTCAGGGCGACCACGAGCGAGGTCAGGATGGCGAAGGAAATGGTCAGAAGCAGCTCGTTGAAGAGCAACGCGGTGAGTCCGCCCATGAGAAAAAACGGCGCCACCGCAGCCAGATTGGTCATGGTCGAGGCGGTCACCGCGGACGCCACCTCGCCGGCGCCGGCGTCGGCCGCTTCCTGCGGGTCACCGCCCTCGCGTTGGTGGCGGTCGATATTCTCGAGCATGACGATGCTGTTATCGACCAGCATGCCGATACCGAGGGCGAGCCCCCCCAGTGACATGATGTTGAGGGTCAGATCGAAGCCGCCCATGAGAGCGATACAGCCGAGCAGGGCGATCGGCACCGAGGTCCCGATGACCAGCGTGCGCCGGGCCGACCGCAGAAAGAGAAAGACCACCAGCATCGCCAGCCCGCCGCCGACCAGCGCCGCTCGGGCAACGCCGCTGACCGCCGACCGCACATAATAGGCCTGGTCCTGGATGACCTGAGTCATGACATCGGGTGGAAAGAAGTTGTCGCGCCGCAGCCGGTCGAGGACCTTGGTGCACCCGTCGACCACCCGCACCGTGTTGGCGTCGGGTTGTTTCGTGATCGCGACCTGGACCGCGGCGTCACCGTCGAGCCGGCTGTAGACCCGGTCGTCCGCGTACGTGTCCAGAACCTCGGCCACATCCTCCAGCGCGATGTCTCCGCCGGAGGCCATCGGCAGCCGGACCGCGCGGATATCGGCCACGGTCGCGAATTTCCCCTTGGTCTTCGACAGCAGCTCGCGGCCCGGCGACCGCAGGCGGCCGGCGGCGATGTCCTGATTTTCCTCTCGCAGCCGGTTCAGGACCTCGGACACCGTCAGCCCGTAGGACCGCAGGCGCTCGGGGTCGAGCACCACCTGGATCTCACGATCGAGCCCGCCCGCGACATCGACCGACGCAACTCCCGAGACCGTCAGCAGCTGTTTGGCGAGCTCGTCCTCGCACCACCTTTTCAGCCACGCCAGGTCGCGGCTCGGCGATGACACCGCGAACTGAAGCACCGGGATCTGGGACGGGTCGAACTTGAAGATGGTCGGCGGGTCGGCCTCTTCCGGAAGCGCCCCGCGCGCCTGGTCGAGCTTGGTGGAGGCGTCGCGCAGGGCGAGGTCGATGTCGGTCCCGTACTCGAAGTGGAGCTCGACGCTGGTGCGGCCCTCGCTCGAGGACGAGGTGATCAGCACCGCGTCCTCGGTGGTGGCGAGCCGCGGCTCGAGCACCTTGGCCACGGTCTGCTCCATGACCTCGGGATCGACCTCGGGGTTGGTGATGCCGGCGCGGACCTGCGGGTAGATGATCTTCGGCAGCAGGTCGACGGCCAGCCGGCTGAACATCGCCGACCCGATCACGCAGATCGCGATCGAAATCACCAGCGTCCCCACCGGGTGCCGGATCGCCCAGTGGACGAGGCCGCGGCGTTCGGTCCCCGGACCGCTCACGACGCCGCTCCCTGGGAGGCGGGTTGGGTGGTGACGGCGATACCGTCGCGCAGCCGCGCTACCCCTTCGAGGACCACCATCTCGCCTTCATTCAGCCCGTCCGCAACGACGGCCCGGCCCTGAAAACGGTGGCCAACCTCCACATCGCGCATTCGAGCCGCGCCGTCCTCTACCACCCACACGAACGTCTGACCCTGGGTGCCGCGCTGCAGCGCTGCTTCCGGCACCAACAGGGCCTCGGGAATCCGCTCGAGCACCAGGTGGGCACGCGCCAGGAAGCCGTAGCGAACATCCGGCGGCATCTCCGCCACCAGAAGTTCCACTGTGACCTGGCGGGAAACGCCGTCGGCAGCCGGGAAGATGCGTTGGATGGATCCCTGCAGATTCAGATCGGGGAGCGCATCGACACTCACTTCGGCGGTGTCCCCTGTCTTGAGGCGCACCACCTCGAGCTCCGAAACCGGGACCCTGAGAAGAAGACCACGCCCCGACGCCAATTCGAGCAGTGGAGCTCGCGGGGAGGCGAGGTCGCCGACCTCGACCTCACGAGCGGTGACGACTCCGGCCACGGGGGCGGTGATCCTGGTAAAGGAAAGGCGCGTCTCGAGGGCGTCGACCCGGGCCGCGCCGACCCTCTGGCGGGCCACCGCGGCGTCCAGTTCCTGGGCCGAAGCGAGACCGGTGGCGTGCAGGCTTTCCACCCGGTGCCACCCCGCCGTGGCCTCTTCGAGATTGGCCCTGGCTTCGGCGAGCTCGGCGAGGACCTCGCGGTTATCGAGTTCGACGACGACCGTACCCGCGGCAACCCGGTCCCCCTCGCGGACATGCACCGCGGTGACCAGGCCCTCCTCCTGCGCCGCCACCAGTACTTTCGCCACCGGCTGCAGGGTCCCGACCGCGGTGATCTCGCGCTCCACGGGCTGCCGCCCGACCGTAACGGTCGTGACCGAAACCGTCGCTTCAACTTCCTCGACGGGGGCGGTCTGATTGCCGCAACCAACGACCGTGAGGCCGACCGCCAGAACTACCTTCATCCCGTTTTTTGACACCGCTCCTCCCACAAAATACGCCCTCCGGGGCATCATACTCGCCACAAAACAAAAGGGAGGGGCAAGCCCCCCCGTTTTTGAGATCTCTTCGAGCCGGGGCAGGGCCCCGCCCCTTGTCACTTCTTCTTTTTCTTGGGCGCCTTCTTCTGTTTTTTCGTACCGAGGGCAGCCTGGAGCTGGGCGCCGAAACCGGTCATGGTCGGTTCGCCGCCAGCGTTTGCGTCCATGTGCTGGCTGTACTCCTGGCGTTCCAGATCGCTCTTGTGGGCGCGAACCGAGAGGCTGATCCGACGGCGATCCGGATCCACGGACATCAGCTTGAGATGGATCTTCTCACCCGGGCTGAAGGCCGTCCGGGGGTCGGCGTCCCTTTCCATTCCGAGCTCCGAGATCGGGATCAGACCGCTGAGCCCCGGTTCGAGCTCGACAAAGACTCCGAAGTCCGCTCCGTTCTCGACCGTTCCTTCGACCGTCTGTCCCTCCCGGTAGCGCATCTCGATACGTTCCCACGGGTCGCGATCGGGAATCTGGCGCATGGTGAGGCTGATGCGGTGGTTTTCGACGTCGACCTCACGGACCCACCCGGAAACGGCCTGGCCGACCTCAAGCGAACCCAATTCCATCCCGGGGTTGAGTTGGCTGACGTGGAGGAGGCCGTCCATGCCCGGTTCGATTTCGACAAAGGCGCCAAAGTCGGTTTTGCGTACGATCGCGCCCTCGAACGGGCCGCCAACCGTGCAGCGCTCTGCGACCTTGCTCCAGGGGTCTTCGATCAGCGCCTTCATACTCAACGAGATACGGTCCTTCTGACGATCGAGCTCGAGGACCTTGACCTGCACCTGTTGATCTACCGCCAACAGATCGCGCGGGTGGTTGACCCGCTGGTGGGCGATCTCGGTGACGTGGACCAGACCGTCGACCCCACCGAGGTCGACGAAAGCCCCGAAGTCGGTCAGCGAACGAACTCTGCCTTCGACCTCGGCGCCGACCTCGAGGGTCGCCCACGACGCATCTCTCAACTTCGCTTTTTCTTCGCGCAGGAGAATCGCCCTGGACACCACCAACTGCTGGCCATCGGGTTCGTACTCCAGGACCTTGAAGGTGTAGGTCTGACCGAGGTGAACGTCGAGATCGTCCACCCTGAGATCGGAGATATGGGACATCGGACAGAAGCCACGGACGCCGGAGACCGCAACGTCGAAGCCCCCTTTGCGCCGGCCGACGACCTTGCCCTCGACCGGTTCGCCGGAGGCGACGGCATCGCTCAAACGCTCCTTGAGCTTGGCTTCGAGTGCGAGACGCCGGGAGACCCGGATCTCCTCGCCGCTCGACACCACCACGACCTCCACCGGGTCACCCGTGCCGAGGTCGTCGATTTCGGACCGATCCAAGACCGCTTCCGATTTACCGGCAACATCAACCAATGCCACGTCACCGTGGATCGCGACGATGGTTCCCTGGATGACGTCGCCAGGTCGGTGTTCTTCGGCATCGAGGCTGTCGCGAAGCGCGAGCTCGAATTCGTTCATCTGGTTCATGCTTTTGTTGGTTTCCTCGGTCATGGCAGGCCTCGCAGGCGGAACTTCACCGCACCTTCACGCACGGGAGCGGAAATATAACACAGATAAGTTTTTAGTTCTGAGTTTTGAGTTTTTAGTTTTGAGTTGTCCCGCAATGGTAGTGGCGGAACGATTGGAAAGGCGAACTCAAAACTAAAAACTCAAAACTAAAAACTCAGTTCTTGGCCCGCCAGACGATCTCGCCGCCGACGATGGTCGCGGCGGGCCAGCCCTTGAGCCGCATCCCCGCAAACGGCGTGTTGCGGCTCTTCGACTTGAAGGCCGTCGGGTCGACGCTCTTCAGCGCCCGCAGATCGAGCACCGTCAGATCCGCCGGTGCGCCCTCGCGCAAGGTGCCGCCGGGGAGACCGAAGATCTCGGCCGGCCGCGTCGACATCAGACGCACCAGCTGCATCAGCCCGATCACGCGGCCGTGCACCAACCGGTTGAGGGCCAGCGGCACCGCGGTCTCGAGACCGACGATGCCGAACGGAGCGTCCGCGAAGTCGAACTCCTTCTCGTCGGCGTGGTGGGGCTCGTGATCCGAGACGATGGCGTCCACGGTCCCGTCATACACCGCTTGCAGGATCGATTCGACATCCGAGGCGCTGCGGAGAGGGGGGTTGGTCTTCCAGTTGGGGTCATAACCCGCCCCCGCCACGTCCTCGTCGGTCAATACGAACTGGTGCGCGGCGACCTCGCAGCTCACGGCGAGGCCGCGGCTCTTTGCCGTCCGCACCAGGTCGAGGGAGGTCGATGTCGAGAGGTGGCAGAGGTGGAGCCGCCCGCCGGTAAGCTCCGCCAACAGGACGTCGCGCGCCACCATGACTTCTTCGGCGGTGGTGGGCATTCCGCGCAGCCCGATCCTCGTCGAGACCCTGCCCTCGTGCATCGATCCGCCGTCCGTCAGCTCGAGGTCCTCTTCATGGGCGGCCACCGGAACACCGAAGCTGCGGGCGTACTCCAGGGCGCGCCGGAAGAGCTGCGAATTACGAACCGGTTTGTGGTTGTCGGAAACAGCCACGGCGCCGGCCGCGACCATTTCGCCGATCTCGGCCATCTCCTCGCCGGCCAGGCCCTTCGAGACCGCGCCAACCGGGTAGACCCGGGCGAGAGCCGCCTGCTCCGCCCGTCTGAGGATGTAGGCGGTCACCGACGGGTCATCATTGACCGGCTTGGTATCGGGCATGGCGCAGACCGCTGTAAAGCCCCCCGCGACCGCCGCCCGGCAACCGCTTTCGATGGTCTCCTTGTGCTCGGCGCCCGGTTCCCGCAGGTGGGCGTGGAGGTCGATAAAACCCGGTGCCACCACCAGACCCGCGGCATCGAAGACCTTGGTCTTGGCCGGCACCGTCAGGCGTTCGCTGACCGAGGCGATCACACCATCCTCGATCAGGACGTCCATCCCCTGATCGAGGCCCTGGCTCGGATCGATGACCCGGCCGTTACGAATCAGAAGCCGCTTCACTGCGTCCTCCGGCAAGCAGGTAGAGAATGGCCATCCGGATCGCCACGCCGTTGGTCACCTGATCGAGAATCACGGATCGCGGGCCGTCCGCTACTCCGGATTCGATTTCGACACCACGATTCATGGGGCCCGGGTGCATCACGATCGCGTGTTCAGCGGCGAGATCCAGCCGTTCGGGGGTCAGGGCGAAGAAATCGAAATACTCGCGCGTGGAAGGGAAGTTCACCTTCTTCTGACGCTCGAGCTGGATCCGCAGCATCATCACGACGTCGGCGCCCTCGAGGGCCGGCTCGAGCCGGACGAACGGAGTGACCCCGAGCTCTTCCACATCCAACGGCAAGAGCGATGCCGGAGCGACAAAACGAACCTCTGCCCCCATTTTCCCGAGGAGAAAGGCGTTGGATCGCGCCACCCGCGAGTGCCGGATGTCGCCCGCGATCACCACCTTGAGGCCTTCCAGTCTGGCGAAGCGCTGACGCATTGTGAATGCGTCGAGCAGAGCCTGGGTCGGGTGTTCGTTGATGCCGTCGCCGGCGTTGATGATGGAGGCCGGCACGACCTTGGCCAGCCGGTGCGGAGCCCCCGAGTGCGGATGACGGATGACGATGAAATCGGGGGCCATCGCCATCAGATTACGGGCGGTGTCGAACAGGGTCTCACCCTTGCTCACCGAAGAGCTCGACGCCGCGAAATTCAGAGTGTCGGCAGACAGTCGTTTTTCAGCCACCTCGAAGGAGAACCGGGTCCGGGTCGATGCCTCCATGAAGAGGTTGACCACCGTGTAGCCGCGCAGTGCGGGAACCTTTTTGATCGGCCTCTTGGCAACTTCGAGGAGCTCCTCGGCGGTGTCGAGGATGAGTTGGATCTCTCCCGGAGTCAGGTGGCTGATCCCGACCACGTCCTTGCCGGCAAGACCCGCCGCCGCTTCAACCGGCATGTTTGACCTCCCGGCCGATCCAGATGCCGTCGACTCCGTCGGTCTCCTTGAGCCGCACCTGGACGTCCTCTTCACGAGTCGTCTCCAACGACCTGCCCACCACGTCGGCGGCGATCGGCAGCTCCCGGTGGCCCCGGTCCACCAACACCGCCAGCCGCACGGCCAGCGGGCGGCCGTAGTCGATCAGCGTGTCGAGGGCCGCCCGAATGGTGCGGCCCGTAAAGAGCACGTCGTCCACCAGATAGATGATGCGGTCGTCGATGTTCTTCGGCAGTACGGTCTTCTTGAGCACCGGTTGGAGGTGCGCCGCCCGCCAGGGTCCGACGTCGTCCCGATAGAGGGTGATGTCCAACCGGCCCACCGCCACCTCGTGGCCGGTGGCCTCCTCGAGGACTCGCGCCAGACGATCCGCCAGCGGCACACCGCGGGTGTGGATGCCCACCAGCATGACGTCGTCGCCGTCACGCTCGAGAATCTCGGCCGCCATCCGCGCCACCGTGCGCGCCATCCCGGCCTCGTCCAGCAGCGCCTGAAGCACCGTCGACCCTGTTTGAGGCTTCACCTATTCATCCCCACCGCGGAACACAAAAAAGCTCCCCGAAGCGGGAAGCGCAGTTACTCATTTCGTCGGTCGAACTCCCATTTCGGGCATGGTAGCACACCAAAAAATCCGTTGGATTTTTTGGATTTCGGATTTCGGATTTCGGATTTCGAATTTGTCA
The DNA here is from genome assembly GCA_963714895.1 of Candidatus Sulfomarinibacteraceae bacterium. GTDB lineage: Bacteria > Acidobacteriota > Thermoanaerobaculia > Thermoanaerobaculales > Sulfomarinibacteraceae > Sulfomarinibacter. The sequence continues at coordinate 210,619 of CAVQQC010000022.1, read as the reverse complement.
CCCGGCACCTCCCGCCTTCGAAGTGCGAGTTGCTGGCGCTCGAGGGCAAGGCCAGGCTCTAAAACCTGCGCAAAATCAAACCGCCGGGTGTGCGGCATCGTGGAATTGAAACTGCCCGATTTACCAAAGAAATGCCGTCGGAGCGGTGGTGGCCTGAAAATCCGAAATCCGAAATCCGAAATCCGAAATTTCTCATATGATATCGCCCGATGACCCACTCCCTCCCCGCCCGCACCTCGGATCGCCTGATGATTCTGATGGCGGCTCTGCTCTTTTCAACCGGTGGGGCGGCTGTCAAGGCGTGTTCCCTGTCCGCGTGGCAGGTGGCGAGCTTCCGGTCGGGGATCGCGGCGGTGACGCTGCTGCTGGTTCTCCCGGCGGCCCGTCGTGGTTGGGGCTGGCGAACCTGGCTGGTGGGAGCCGCCTACGCCGGCACCATGATCTCGTACGTCCTCGCCAACAAACTGACCACCGCTGCCAACGCGATTTTTCTCCAGAGCACGGCACCGCTCTACATCCTGCTCTTGAGCCCGATCCTGCTCAACGAGCGTCGTCCGCCGCCGTGACGTTCTTCTTCATGGTCGCCCTCGCCGTCGGGATGTCCCTGTTCTTCGTCGGTTCCAAGCCGGAGTCGATGACCGCGCCCGATCCGATGCGGGGAAATTTCGTCGCCGCGGCGACCGGGCTCTTCTGGGCCTTCACGATCCTCGGTCTGAGGTGGCTGGGACGAGCCGGCAGTAGCCAGGAGGCTGGCGGGACCGCCGCTTCGGCGGTGGTGTGCGGCAATGTCATCGCCTGTCTGGTGGCCTTGCCGTTCGCGCTTCCGCTGGGACCGACAACCCCGTCCGACTGGGCCGTGGTTGGCTTTCTTGGCGTCTTCCAGATCGCAGTGGCCTATGTGTTCATGGTCAACGGCATGCGCCGGGTCGGAGCGTTCGAGGGATCGCTCCTGTTGCTGCTCGAGCCGATCCTTAGCCCTTTGTGGGCGTGGCTGATGCACGGAGAACAACCGACCGTGTGGGCCTCGCTCGGGGGCGCCATCATCATCTGCGCCACCGCCGTGTTCACGATCCTTCGCGGCGGCAGCCGTGCCGTCAGGCAGACCCCCGGGACCTGATCCTCACTCGTCGGGCCCTTCGCCGTGGGCTACGGTCACGACCGTGTGCAGCCCTCCGCGCAGGCGGTAGTCGAGCTCCACTTCCATCCATCGCGGCCGGCAGCATGCCACCAGGTCCTCGAGCACCCGGTTGACGGCGTGCTCCTGGTAAATGCCGACGTTACGATAGCCCGTCAGATAGTACTTCAGCGACTTGAGCTCGATGCACGCATCCGACGGGAGGTATCGAACGGCCAGAGTGCCGTAATCGGGCAGCCCCGAAAAGGGACACACGCAGCTCCACTCGTCGGTTTCGATCTCCACCAGGGCCTCGCGCGCCGGGTATTCGTAGGGAAAGGTCTCCAGGACCTCTGGCGTGAGCCTTTCCGGGCCATCGAATGCGAACGTCCGTCCTTCTGCCTCGACCATGAGAGCCTCCTAGGGTGATCCTATCAACATCGGGGAAACGCCTTGCATTCTCGCCGCCGGAACCCATATTGATTCCACAGGCACATCCAGCGAAAGGGGTCCGCCATGCGTTGGATCTACGCGTGTCCCCAGTGCGATGCGATGCTCAACCCCGATGAGACCGTGGTGTTGATCGGCGAGTGCGGCCCGCACCGGGTGTTGATCGGCTTTCACCCCGAACCGGGAAACTACCGGGCCTACCTGCCGCCCGGGCTCGAGCTTCGCGAGGGCTCCCTGTGGTCGTTCTACTGTCCGGTGTGTTCCCGCAGCCTGGCGATGGAGGCGGCGCCCGATCTGTGTGCGCTCGACCTCGCGACCCAGGGCGTCCGCCACCGGCTCTATTTTTCGCGAACCGCGGGCGAGCACGCCACTTTTGTCATCACCGCCGAAGGTCTCCAGAGCCACGGCCCGGATGCCGGCCAGCACTCGCTGCAGCTCCTCGAGTTGGTGTGACGGCCGGAGGAGGAAAGGGAGAAAGGGGGAAAGGGAGCCATCGCACATTTCGCATTTCGGATTTCGGATTTCGAATTTTGAACCACGATCCGTGATAAGGGCAGGGTCTCCCCTGCTCCCCTGCTCCCCTGCTCCCCTGCTCCCCTGCTCCCCTGCTCCCCTGCTCCCCTGCTCCACTTCTTCGCAACCCACCATCGGCAACGAGATACGGGCAGTAGCTCGAACGGTAGGGCGAATGAACGGGGGCTGGAAAATCCGAAATCCGAAATCCGAAATCCGAAATCAAAACCCGTGACTCCGTGTACGATGGTGCCGTGGATGCACGACGCCGCGACCATGTTCTGAGGTCTCTCGGCCTCGGTTTCGCCGTACTCGGCCTCGGGACCTTCGGCTACATGGTGATCGAGGACCAGGGCGCGCTCAACGCGTTCTACATGACCGCCATCACGGTCACCACCGTCGGTTTCCGCGAAGCTTTTCCGCTATCGCCGGCAGGCCAGGCCTTCACCGTCCTGCTCGCCTTCGGAGGCATCGGGGTCATTCTTCTGATCGCCACCGAGGCCGCCCGCGCGATTCTCGACACCGATATCAGCCGCATCATCGGCCTGCGAAGGGACCTGACCATGATCAAGAAGATGACCGGCCACATCGTGGTCTGCGGCTACGGCCGCATGGGACGGGCCGTGGTGGAGGTCTTTCGCGACCGCGGCATCCCCTTCGCCGTGGTCGAACTCAAGACGGAGCGCTGCCGCGAACTCGAGGAGGCGCGTCTCCCCGTGGTTCGCGGCGACGCCACCCACGAAGACGTTCTGCGCGATGCCGGCGTCGAGCACGCCAAGACCTTCATCGCCTGTCTCGCCGACGACGCCCACAACGTGTACTCGATCCTGATCGCGCGTCAGCTCAACCCCGACATCACGATCATCGCCCGCGCCGTCGAGGACGGAGCGGAGAAACGCCTCGAGCTCGCCGGTGCCGACCGTGTGCTCAACCCCTACCGGGTCGGCGGCACCCGGTTGGCCCTCACCGCCCTCAAACCCACTGTCACCGATTTCGTCGAAGCATCGCTCATGGGGTCATCGATGGAACTCGAGTTGGCCGAGGTGAAGGTCCACCCGTCCTCTGATCTGGTCGGCAAGACCCTCGCGGGCGCCGGGGTCCGCCAGCGTTTCGGGATCATCGTCGTCGCCCTCAAACACGGAGACAAGAACATCTTCAACCCGGGCCCCAACGAGACCATCGAGGCGGGCGATGTCCTCGTCGCACTCGGACCGATCAACGCCCTCGACGGGATCGAGAAAGCAACACAATAGAGTTTTGAGTTATGAGTTCTGAGTTTTGAGTTTTGAGTTGAGTCGCCTCACCTCAACCATCAACCGATCGGAAAGACCACTCAAAACTAAGAACTCAAAACTAAGCCCTCATAGCTGCGCAGCAGCGGTGAGTTTCCCCGGATACGCGTTCACCGCGGCGCCGAGCACCTTCATCGCCCGCGTCAGGGTGGCGGCGTCGTACATGAAAGCGACGCGGACCTCGTCCACACCAAGGCCCGGAGTGACGTAGAACCCTTCGCCGGGAGCCAGACACACGGTCTCTCCTTCGTGCGAAAAATCGCGCAAAAGGAAGACCGCGAAATCCTCACAACTGTCGATCGGAAGCCGGGTCATGGTGTAGAACGAGCCCTCGGAGAGGTGCGGGCTGACGCCTTCGATGGCCGATAGCCCCTTGAAGACGGCGTCCCTCCGGCCCTCGTACTCGCCGCACAGCCGTTCGGAATAGGCGCGCCCGTTTTCGAGCATCGGCACGACCATCAGCTGCTCGGCGGTGGGCACCGAAAGCCGCGCCTGGCAGAACCGCAACGCGACATCGAGCACTTCGCGGTTGTGGGTGGCCATGCAGCCGATCCTCACTCCACAGGCGTTGAACCGTTTGGAGACGCTGTCGACAACCACGATCCGCTGTGCGAGATCAGAAAACTCGGTGAAACTGCGGACCTTGCCGCCGCCGAACACGAACTCCCGATAGACCTCGTCGCAGATCACGAAGAGGTCGTTTTCCAGCGCCACCTGCGCGACTGCTTCCAGCTCTTGCGCGGTGTAGACCGTACCGGTGGGGTTGGACGGATTGCACAACAGGATCGCCTTGGTGTTCGGCGTCAGGCTCGCGCGCAGCCTGTCGATCGTTCCGAAGTGGTAGCCGTCCTCCACCTTGAGAGTGATGGGGACCATCGTGACGTCGGCTTGCGCAGCAAAGCTCAGGTAGTTCGTGTAACAGGGTTCGAACACCAGCACCTCGCCGCCGCCTCCGGCCACGATCGCGAGGATGAATGTGATCGCTTCGCTGGCGCCCGCGGTGACCAGGATCTCGTCGGCGGCGAACTCGATGCCCCAGCTCGCGAAAAAGGCGCTCCAGGCTTCCCGCGCCACCGCAAGCCCTTCGCTCGGCGCGTAGGCCAGGGTCGCCAGCGACAGACCGTGCAACTCGGCGATCATCTCGGGGGGGGTCGGCATGTCGGGTTGGCCGATATTGAGATAGATCACGTTGGTGCCGCGGGCCTCGGCCGCACGGGCGTGCGGCGCCAGCTTGCGGATCGGCGACGCCTGCAATTTCGATGATTTGGCGGAGAGCGACGGCATGAGCGACCTCCATGGGGGCAACGCCCTTCGGGGATTGTAGCTCAGCGCCACAATTTCGGATTTCGGATTTCGGATTTCGAATTTGTCCCGGCGCCCTGCCGGGAAAGGGCGCGGAATACCGGCTGCAGTCGTCAAACACCGTACAATGACCGCAGAATCGGGAGTGTCGATGTACTCACTTCGAAAGTGGAAAGAGAAATACGGCAAGGTCACCCTGTCCGCCCTGTGGGACCTCTTCATGGTGTGGGTGGTCTTCATCAACCTGTGCCTCATCCTCTTCGATCTGACCTACCTGTGGATGCGGCCCACCTATTTCAAATATGTGCCGATCGTGACCCGCGTCTGGGACCCGGTGCTCGGCATCCGGCCCAACCCGCTCACCGAGGAGATGATCGAACAGGCTGAATCAGCACAAAAGTTGTTCGCGCTCGACCCCGCTGCTCCCGCCCTCGCCGAACAACTCGAAAGTCTCCAAAACCTGAACACCCGCATATTTCTCGAAAACCCGTTCTTCAGATCGGGCCAGACCGAGGACCTCGACGCCATCAAGGCGACCATGGCCGGGGAGACCGGCCAAGCCCGCACCCGTCTCGGCGACCCCGCCGTTTTGACCGAGATCGCCCACGACTACTGGAGCGGACCGCCCGAACTCCTCCGCCACCGGTTCGACGTGTTCGATCGCCAGATCGAGCCCCGGCTGGCAGTCAACTACTTCCGCGGGTACGAACTCAACGGTCACCTCGTCGACCAGTTCTGGAAGATCGACCTGCCGTTCCTGATTCTGTTCTGGATCGAGTTCGCGGTCCGCTGGACATTCGCGGTGCGCCGCCGCACCTACGCCCGCTGGTACTTCTTTCCGATCTTCTACTGGTACGACCTCCTGAGCCTGATCCCGGTCATGGCCCTGAGACCGCTGCGCCTGCTGCGGGTTGTCTCGATCTACATGCGGCTCCGCCAGTCGGACCTGTCGCGCATCGGCAAGGACTTTGTCAGCCGCGGCGTGGCCTACATCTCCAACATCATCACCGAGGAGGTCTCGGACCGGGTGGCGGTGCGGATCCTCGACGAGTACCGCGAAGAGATAGTCGACGGAACCCACGTGCGGATAGCGCGCTCGGTTTTCGAGCCCCGCCGCGAGGAGATCGAACGCGTGCTGGTGAGCCAGATCCGCGCGATCCTGACCGACCAGGAAACCCTCGAGCGCTTCCGGCTCCTGCTCGAACTCAACCTCGAAAACGCGGTCGACGAGTCCGCCAGCCTGCGCTCGCTGCCGCTGCCCCACGTTGTCGTCAAACCGGTGGTCCGCGCGATCGGCGAGGTCCTGCTCGAAACCACCCTCGAGACCATCAGCGCCACCCTCGACAGTCCCGATGGTCAGGAGGCCGTGCAGGCCGTCGCATCCTCGATCATCGAGAATGTCGTCACCGGCCCCGCGCTCGCCGAAATGGAGTCCCTGGCCAGAGACATCAGCCTCCAGGTCATCGACCACATGAAAGAGGTCGTCGTGGTCAAGAAGTGGACCCTCCCCAAGGAGCAGACCACTCGCCCGGCAATGCCCTGGGAAGACGGCTCATCGACGGAAGCTGACGCATCCGTCGATGAGAGTTCTTAGTTTTGAGTTTTGAGTTTTGAATTCCGGGCAGCAGCCCACCGACGGGAAACGTCCGAGTGCTCAGGTCCAGTGGGACAACGTGCGGCGGAGGTGTGTGGCTTCGCCTTTGCTTCGCCGGGACAAGCCCGTGCGGCGGAGGTGCCACTTGTCGCATTGATTGAGCCCGGGACTCTCCGGTCTTCGAGGGCCTTTCGGGCAATCAATGCGACGGGTGGCTCCTCCCGGGAACGACGCCCGGAAAACCAATCTACGGCAAATCCCCACAAGAACCTCCCGGACGTCCTCCGTCAGGTGATACGCCTCGTGGGTGGCAATGCCCAAGTCAAAAAACCTCGCCCCTCGGAAATTCTCGCCGGGCGCAGCCCGTCGGGAATTTCCGAGGGTGGGTGGGAGGGGGGCGGGGGCGGGACACTCAAAGGGTCGCCGCCTCACTCCGCCCCGATCCGCCCGCCCAGGCGCGCCATCGGCGCGCCTCGGGCGCTCTCGGCGGGTCCGAGGAATGCTCGCATTCCGAGGACCAGACGTGAGCGACCGGAGCCGCGGGCCCGGCCCGCGGTGGGCGGGCGATTCCGGATACGGGGTCTTCGCTTCCCGATCAGCCCTTGGTGGCATTCATCCGGTCGAGCCGCAGGGTCGCATCGACGCCCATGAAATGCCGCCCCGCGAGCACCACAACCAGCATGGCGCCGAGAGCGACCGCGGCCGCGATCATGAACATCACCACGATCTGATAGGCCACGGCCTGCATCGGCGGCGACCCGGCCAGGATCTGGCCGGTCATCATACCGGGCAGCGACACGATGCCGGCGGCGGCCATCGAGTTGATGATCGGGATCATGCCGGTGCGGACCGCGTCCTTGAGCGGAGCCGCCAGCGCCTCGCGGCGGGTGGCGCCGTAGGCGATGCGCAGCTCCACCTCGGCCGATCGTGTCTCGAGGTGGTCCATGAAGCGGTCGAGGCACAGGGAGATCCCGGTCAGAGAGTTGCCGAGAATCATCCCGAGCAAGCGGGATCACGTACTGCGGGTCGTACCAGGGCTCGACCCCGACCACGACCTGGGTGACGATGCCGCCGACCAGAAAACAGGTCGCCGCCATGGTGAGCCAGGCATCGGCGAGGATGCCGCGGTAGCGGCGGGACGCGCGGCCCACCGCCTCGCGGGCGGCGAAGACCGTCATCAGCAGCAGGAGACCGACCACGACGTACGGGTTGCGGACCGCAAAGACCCGCTCGAGGATCAAACCGAGCAGACCGAGTTGGATGACGGTGCGGAGGGCCGCCACCCCCAGCCGTTTTTCGACGCCGAGCCGCAGCACCAGCGACACCACGCCGGCGGCCACGATCAAACCGGTGGCGATCACCAGCTGCAGCGGCCCGAGTTGGATGAGTTCTTTCACGAGACCTCCTCCAACCGGCCGTTGGCGAGCCGCAGGTGGCGATCAGCCCGGGCGTTGAGCTCCGGATCGTGGAAGACGCAGATGACCAGACGACCGGGCCGTCTGGCGAAGGTGAGCATCAGTTCGAACGACGCCGACACGGCATCAGGGTCGAGACCCGAAAGGGTCTCGTCGGCCACCAGCACCGGCGGGTCCCACAACAGGCCCCGCACCAGTGCGATGCGGTGGCGCTCACCTCCTGACAGGGTGCGGATCTCGCGGTCGAGGGGCAGCCGCCCGAGACCCACCGATTCGAGGAGACCGGCCGCCTGCTCCGGGTCGAATTGCCGCCCCTTGCTCGCCCGCTGCGTGAACGGAAAGGAGAGGTTGTCGCCCACCGTCCCGGCCACCATCGGTGCGTCCTGGGCGACCAGGGTGACCTGCGACCTCCAGACAGGAAGCTGTCCACACGGGTAGTCCACCCCGTCCAGCCGACGTCCCGCATCGGGCGACCACGCGAGCCCGGTCAGGTACCGCAGCAGCGTCGACTTCCCGCCGCCCGACGGCCCCTCGATCGCCACGCACCCGCCGTCGGACAACGAAAGCGAGACGTCCTCGAACAGCACGCGCCCCTCGCCATCCGTCGCGCTGAACGGACCACATTCGAAGAACGCCGTCATCGGGATGCAGTCTACCGGGTTTCCACGAAGGCTTCACCACGGCGTCAGCAGCCGAGTTTTCAACGCAAAGACGCAAAGGCGCAAAGCCCGCTCACCCGGAGGAACCGCAGACAGCGCAGATGAACGCAGATGATATCGCGACAGGCTGGCGGAGTGATCACGGATGGAAACGCAGTGGTACAGAGGCGTTCTTCGGACAGCGGCGACAGCGCGCGGTCGAGGTGCCATCGTTCAATATTCGTAGTGGACCTGGCCCACAATCATCCTCAACAGATCTCGTCGGTTCAGTCCGATTCGGGCCAACAATGTTGGTAGGTGGCTCACTCTACGGGTCACCGCCGTGATCTGAAAGGCAGGTTCTGGCATCGAACGCCGGGACCGAAGTGCCGCCAGCTCTTCCCGCAGGAGATTTCTCCGCTCGCTACGCTCGGTCGAAATGACATTCATCTGTATCCAAAAGTGATCGGGGGTGTGTCCCCGTCTCTCCCTTTCTCCCCTGCTCCGTCCGCCCTTCGCTCTGCGTCTCTGCGTCTTTGCGTTGGATTTGCGATGGGCCGGATCTGCGCCTATCTGCGTCATCTGCGGTTTCTCCGGATTGACGAGTGCCTTTGAGCTGGAGTAAATCCAGCGTAAGATCGGGTAATGGCCGATGAGCCGCTGCGGCGGATCCTGCACGCCGACATGGACTGCTTTTATGCTGCGGTCCACATGCGCGACGACCCGTCGTTGGTCGGCAAGCCGGTGGTGGTGGGCGGCGATCCATCGGGACGCGGAGTGGTGGCGGCAGCCAACTACGAAGCGCGCAAGTTCGGCATCCACTCGGCCATGCCGGCCGCCGAGGCGCGCCGACGCTGTGCCGACACCGTCTTCATCCGCCCCGACTTCAGCCGCTACCGCGAAGAATCGCGGGCGATCTTCGACATCTACCGCGAATACACCCCGCTCGTCCAGACCCTGTCGCTGGACGAGGCCTACCTCGATGTCAGCGAACACCTGGGTGCCTTCGGCAGCGCCACCGCCATCGCCCAGGACATCCGCCGCCGGGTGCGCGAGGAACGCCGGCTGACGGTCTCCGTCGGCGTCGGCCCCAACAAGCTGGTGGCCAAGATCGCCTCCGACCAGGACAAACCGGACGGGCTGACAGTGGTTCGGCCGTCGCAGGCTGCGGCCTTTCTCGCACCGCTGCCGGTGCGCCGGCTCCACGGCGTCGGGCCGGCCACCGAGAAGATCCTGCTCGCCATGGGGCTCAAGACCATCGCCGATCTTCGCGACGCGCCGGTCGATCTCCTGACCAACCGCTTCGGTCACTGGGGCCGGGCCATGCAGCAACGCGCCTGGGGCATCGACGACCGCCCGGTCCACAACGACCACGTCCGCAAGAGCCTCAGCACCGAACGGACCTTCGAGGCGAACATCAGCGAACCTGCCGCCATCGATGAACTTCTCGGGACGATGGCCGAGGAGGTGGCGCAGGGGCTCGCCAAAGCGAGAGCTCGCCGCCTCGACCATCACCATCAAGGTGCGCTACCCCGACTTCACCACTCCGACCCGGTCCCACACCCTCCCCTCCCCGACTTCCGATGCGGCGACGATCACCGCGGTGGCGCACGAACTGGTGCGCCGCACCGAAGCTTCCAAGCGCTCCGTCCGCCTGCTCGGCGTCGGCGCCAGCAACCTCGTCCCCGCCGAGCTCGGCCAACGCGCCCTCTTCGACGAATAGACGCCCACCCGTCCCCTTGCCCGAGCCCGAATTCGCTTGCTCGCGAAATCCGCGCTGACCGGACGTGCCGTCCTTGAGGATTTTGCGATCAGGTAGCCTCGACACGAGCGAAATCCGTCGGTCGCAAACATCCTCAAGGGGGGCACTCTCGGGCAACATCGTCGGGAGCATCGGGATGCAGAGCCTGCTTCACCATTGTCGGGGCGACAGACGCGCAGTAGGGTGGGCCTTGGCCCACCTTCAGATCTGCAACAGATCTCGTCGGTTCGTCGCATACGTGCACGACTCTGATGGTGGGCTGAAGCCCACCCTACGGTTCTTCGCAGCGATCTGAGTTGATCTGGCATACCGAAGGCGGGACCGACGCGCCGCCAGCGCGTCGGGCGGTGGGAAGTCCGGCGGCTGAGAACGCTTGCGTTCGTGGCCGGTGGACTTTCCGCCGTGGCCGGCGATTCGATCGCCGGCGTACCCGCCGGTCACTTCAGGCAATTCCATTCCCATCGGTACCGCGCCTTTGCGTCTTTGCGTCTCTGCGCCTTTGCGTTTTCTTCCATGTGACCGGATCTGCGTCTATCTGCGTTATCTGTGGCTTCTCCGGCACACGGATGAGGGGATCGCTCGAGTTCTGGCACACTAGCGAGTGCCGATGAGTACCGACTCGCCTTCCTCGCGACCGACCAGCCGGCTGGTGCCCGCTCTCGTCACAGGCTTCGCCCTGTTGTGGACGGCAGGGGTGGTGGCGGTACCGTGGTTGGCGACCAATGGCTCGTTTTTCGCGCCATGGCTGCGGCTGCTCTACAAACCCGGCTGCCACCAGATCGCCGAGCGCTGTCTCGACCTCGGATTCGGTCCGTTGGCGGTGTGCGCCCGCTGCATGGGGCTGTACCTCGGAGGCAGCCTCGGTCTGCTGTGGACCACGCTTCGCAACCGGTCTTCGCGACCGCGGCCGGTGTGGTTGGCGGTGGTGGCTGCACCCTCGGTGCTCGACTTCGCGGCCGGCCTTGTCGGATTGCCCAGCCTCGCCAACTGGCCCCGGTTCGCGATGGCGGTTCCGCTGGGTCTGCTCGCCGGGCTCTACCTCGGCGACGCCCTGCTCGAAATCGTCCGTCAGAACTCACATCCGGCCGCATCTGCCAATCCCCCGCAGAATTCGGTAGGATAGGCGAACACGCAAGGAGGAGACGATGAACCAGGCCCCCTCGATGTTCAAACCGGCCCTGATCTCGGGCGTTGCTTTCGGGATCGCAGGCTCGATCCCTGTCCTCAACTGGATCAACTGTGCGTGCTGCGCGTTGATCATCGGCACCGGGCTCTTCGCGGCCTTTCTCCATTCCAAGGAGAGCCGCAAGACGGGAGCCGCCTTCGGCCCCGGCAGCGGCGCGACGGTGGGCCTGCTCGCGGGCCTGATCTACGGCGTCGTGTCCGGCATCCTCGGAGGTCTCATCAGCGCCGCCTTCGGGATGGGCGACTGGCAGGAGGTCATCGAACAGATCCAGGCGAGCGGCGCCGACATCGACCCCGTCATGATCGAGCAGGTCTCGTCCTTCATGGAAAGCTCGGGCGGCGTGATGATGTTGCTCATCGGGCTCTTCTTCGCCCTGTTGTTCGGCGCCATCTTCGGCGTCCTCGGCGGCCTCATCGGCGGTTCGGTCTTCAAAGTCGAACCTTCGCCCGGGATGTACACCCAGACCCCGCCACCCCCGCCAGTCGGATAGGCTTGGCGCCCGTAGGGGCCCCGTAATTCCGTGGCCCTCCGGGGCCGCGAATTACAAGTCGTAGTACAGCTCCACCTCGTAGGGATGGGTGCGGATCGCGACCTCACGCTCCTCGTCGCGCTTCTTGGTGATCCAGCGCTCGATCAGCTGTGAGGAGAAGACGCCGCTTTCGACCAGGAAATCCGAGTCGCGTTCGAGTGCGTCGAGCGCCTCACCGAGCGAGGCCGGCAGGGCCTTGATGGAACGGCGGCGTTCCTCGGTCCACGAGAAGATGTCCTCGTCGACCGGTCCGAAACCGAGCTCGGAGGGATCGAGGCGACGGCGGATGCCGTCGAGACCGGCCAGCAACTGGACGGCGATGCTGAGATATGGATTGGCGGTGGCGTCCGGTGGCCGGAACTCGATGCGCGCGGTGTCCGGTTTGTTGGCGTAACTCGGGATGCGGACGGCGGCCGAGCGGTTGCCGGCTGAAAAGATGGCACTCACCGGGGCCTCGAACCCCGGCACCAGGCGCCGGTAGGAGTTGGTGCTCGGGTTGGTGAAGGCGAGCACCGCGGCGCCGTGCTCGAGCAACCCGCCGATGTACCAACGCGCCTCGTCGGACAAGCACGAGTAGCCCTCGGCCGAGTAAAAGAGGTTGTGCTCGCCCCGTCGCAGCCGTTGGTGGAAGTGCATGCCCGACCCGGCCTCTCCGAACAGGGGCTTGGGCATGAAGGTGACGGTCAAGCCGTCTTCCAACGCGGTCATCCGCGACATGTATTTGACGATCATGCAGGCATCCGCGGCCTGGGTGGGCGGCAAGCAGCGGGGTCTCGATCTCGCACTGGCCGGGTCCGCCGACTTCGTGGTGGTGATACTTGACGGGGACCCCGGCAGCGTCGAGCCTCCAGCAGATCCTCGACCGCAGGTTGTGGAGGTGGTCGCGCGGCGGAATCGCGTGGTAGCCGCCGTGCGCAGGGGCCGAGTAGCCGCTTCCGATTTCCCGGCTGCGCCCAGCTGCCCTCGTCCGACTCGATGCGATACGCGGCTGTGTTCATGCCGTTTTCGTACGACACTCCGTTGAAGACGTAGAACTCGAACTCCGGCCCCCACAGGCTGGCATCGGCGATCCCGCTCTCCGCCAGCCACACCTCGGAACGCTGGACGATGCTCCGCGGGTCGTAGGGGTAGAGCTTGCGGGTGTCGGCCTCCAGGGTCGTACAGATGAAGCTGAGGGTCGGCAGCTCCCAGAAGGGGTCGGGGAAGGCGGTTTGAAGATCCGGGACCATCACCATGTCGCCCGAGCTGATGCCCTTGAACCCGACCGAGGATCCGTCGAAACCGATACCGTTCGTCATCAGTTCGTCGCTGAATCGGGCGGCGGAGATCGTCACGTGGTGCCAGCGCCCCCACAGATCGCAGAATTTGAGGTCGATCTGCTCGATGCCCTCGTCAGCGATGTAGCGTTCAGCTTCTTCTACACTCTCGAACATCTCGCCTCCTTCGACTGTCCACCTCAGCACCCGGTGGCGAGCCGTAAACGCGCATGTTACCAAATTCACAAACCCCTCTCGCCGTGCCGCGGGCTTTTTCGCACCTGCCCGCCCTTCGTTTTTCGGGACAATTGAGACCGTGGGTCCGATGAGCGGTCGTTGCCTCTATCTGTGGCAACCGGCTCGACCTGATCCCGGCGGGGCGATCCTGGATCGGCCAAGAACCCTCAACTAAATGAGAAACACTCTCTGCGGGCTGCAATCATATACTTGAAAGATCTTGACAATATCGAAATGCGGGCATATGCTCTCTTGGTAATATAGCCGTATTGAAGTCACGAATTTGTCTTCAATACATTGTGAAACAAAGCACAAGGAGGTAACGATGTCTCGATCCCGTCTGTTTGTTGCGACTGTTCTGATCGGAGTCCTCGTCATCGGTCTCGCCAACGTGGCGACCGCGGCGAAAAAGCCCAAGGGGAGCGACCTCTACAAGGAGTACTGCAGGCCCTGCCACGAGGCCGGATCGGCCAACGGCGAGTACACCCCCATGACCTACATCCAGGACCAGTGGGAGCGTTTCTTCAACGACAAGTATGAAGGTTCCCACGCGGCCGTCATGGATCCCGCCCACGACAACAAGCCGGTCACCGAGGTCATCACCAAAGACGACCTCGAACTCATCAAGAAGTTCGCGATCGACCACGCGGCCGACTCCGAACAACCCATGACCTGCGGTTGATCCGCCGAACTCAAGGAGGAGAATGATGTTTCGCAAGACCCTGGCGGTGCTCGGCATCTCCCTGCTCTGCCTGACCTCCGTCGCGTTCACCCAGGATGCGACGACCCAGGAAGAGATCGACAAACTCAAAGAAGAGATCTCGGACCTCGAGAAACGCGTCATGCAGAACGAGCGCAAGACGGCCCTCGACAAGATCAACTGGTCGGGCGACTTCCGCTTCGAGGTGAACTCCATCAACTCGACCTACGACGACTTTTACAACGGCATGGAGCTGCAGCGGATGTTGGTCGACACCCTGTTTTACTTCGGCGCCACCGGCATGCCGCCGCAGTCGCCAGAAGACGTGCAGGGCTTCATTGCACAGAACTATGCCAACTACCTCTACTACCTCGATAACGTGGTGACCTTTGATTGGTTGAAGGACGTGATGGCGTCGTTCCCGCCCGAGATGCAGGAGCAACTCATGGGACAGCTCCTCCCCTACACCTACACCGAGGGCTACGACTACGACAACGACATCCTCTACACCAACCGCCTGCGTCTGCAGATGGATGCCAAGGTCTCTGACAGCGTCGATTTCTCGGGGCGCCTCTCCATGTACAAGGTGTGGGGCGACTCCACCGGCGTCCAGACGTTCAACGGCTCCTCCACCTCGATCAACATCGACGGCACCACGGCGTCGGTACCCAACTCCGACATCCTGCGGGTCGAGCGCGCCTACTTCACCTGGCGCGGCCCCAAGTTCTACCTCTCGATCGGTCGTCGCCCCTCCACCGGCGGTGTGCCGCTCAACTTCCGCAACGACGAGCCCCGCGGTGGTTCGCCGCTGGGCACGCTCGTCAACTTCCAGTTCGACGGCGCCACCTTTGGTTGGCATATCAGCGAAAGCTCGACGATGCGCCTCTGCTATGGCGTCGGCTTCGAGTCCGGCTTCGGCAATGCCGAAAACCTCAAGCAGCCCGCCGACCGGATCAAGGACGCCTCCTTCCTGGGTCTCAACTGGGACATCGTGAGCACCGAGGACCTGTTCATTCAGACCACCATCATGAAGGCCTTCGATGTGACCGACGGATTCGCCGGGCTCGTGGTCCTGCCGGTCGACCCGGTCACCGGTCAGGATGTGCCGGCCCCGGTCGTTCTCCGCTACGCCCCCACGGAAAACCTGGGTGACATCTCCTGGGCGAGTGTGGTCGCCGTCGCCCACCCCGGAGCGTTCGACGTCTTCGGAAGCGTCAGCTACATGGAGTCCGACCCCAACGACATCACCACGCCTTTCGGCGGCATGTTCTCCGACCCCTTTCAGGCGCCCGAGAAGCAGGACGGCTACATGTACTACCTCGGCGCGCGCTACAACTTCGCCAACAACAAGACCAAAATCGGCCTCGAGTACAACTACGGCTCCGAGTACTGGTTCAACATGGCGGTCGCCGAGGACAGCCTCTTTGCGCCCAAGACCTCGGTCCGCGGCGATGTCTGGGAGCTCTACCTCACCCACCGCATCACCAAGAACTTCATTCTCAAGCTCGACTACATGAAGTACAACTTCGATTATTCGGGCTCCGGTTGGCACCTGGGTGCGCCAAAGGAGCTGGACTCGACCCCGATCCTCGGCTTCGCCTCACCGACCGACGCCGATCGTTTCCTGCTAGGATTGCAGGCGCGATTCTGATCTTGAGAAACCAACCGGGGAGGCTCACATGATTCGGCGCACGATCACACTGATGACGCTGCTCGGCCTGGCCGCGATGCCGGCGGTCGCAGCGGACTACTCCCACCAGGAGTACTTCGAACACTACGAGGGCACCGCGACATGTCTCGGGTGCCACCAGGACGAGGCGGAGACCTTTTTCCACTCGCAGCACTATCAGTGGACCGGTGAAACCCCGGCGATCGTCAACGCTGAAGGAGAGCTCCTCGGCAAGAAAAACACCATCAACGACTTCTGCACCAACCCCATCCCGGCCTGGATCGGCATCACGAAGAACTCCCGCGGCGAGATCCTTTCCCAGGGCTGTTCCAAGTGCCACGCCGGGTTGGGCAAGATGCCCAGCTCCGAGATGAGCCAGGAGCAGCTCGAGAACATCGACTGTCTGATCTGCCACGCCTCCGGCTACAACCGGACTCTGGTGGAGAACGACGACGGCAGTCTCGAGTGGAAACCGATCCTGTGGCAGAACCAGGAAGGCCTCGACTCGGTCTCCAAACGGATCACCATGCCGAAGCGGACCAGCTGTCTACGGTGCCACGCCGGCTCCGGCGGCGGGCCCAACTTCAAACGTGGTGATATCGAATACGAAATGGCCGATACCGATCGCGAGTTCGACGTCCACATGGGCACCGACGGCGGTGACATGGCGTGCATGGACTGCCACGCCGGAAAGAGTCACCGGATGCGCGGCCGCGGCGTCGACCTCATGGGTTCGGATTCGGCCGACCAGCTGCGATGCGGTGACGGCGCCTGCCACGAGGCGGCCCCCCACCAGAAGGAACTGCTGAACCGGCATGCGGTCCGCGTCGACTGCACCGTCTGCCACATCCCGACCTTCGCCAGGATCGACAGCACCGACATGGCGCGCGACTGGTCGACCCCTGTCTACAGTGAGGAGAAGGACAAACACATCCCGACCTTCACCATGGGCTCGAATGTCGAACCCGAGATCGCCTGGTACAACGGCACCGTGTGGGCGCAACTGCCCGGCGTGCCGGTGACCACCGATGCCGAGGGCGTGGTGAACATGGTCGTGCCGCAGGGCTCCCGACAGGACCCGAAGGCGAAGCTCTATCCGTTCAAGGTCCACCAGGCGACCATGCCGGTGACCACCGAGAGCCGTTGGCTGTTGCCGATCAACGTCGAGGAGTTCTTCGCCGACGGCAACATCGACGGCGCCGTCCGCGAGGCCGCCCACGTCCTCTACGGCATCGAGGACTTCAACTACACATGGATGCCGGTCCGGCGCTACATGGGCATCTTCCACGAGGTGCAGCCGGCCGACAACTCGTTGCGCTGCCTCGATTGCCACGGTCCGGACGGGCGTCTCGACTGGACCGGCCTCGGCTACGAGGTGGACCCGCTGGCTGCGGCGCTGGCTCCCTCTCACTGAGAACATCATCCCCTTCATTCAGGCGGGCCTTCGGGCCCGCTTTTTGTTGCCCCAATTCCGTTCAGAAAATTGAGACAGAATCCTCAAAATTCCAGAAATGGCTCGAATTCAATTCTGAATTCAACTCTCAAAAATCACATGAAGCTTATTATTTTTGAATGATTTAAAATCTGTCAATCTGATAGTTGAACATCTTTACATATGACCAAAGTGACATAAGCTTGACAATGGATTTTGAGATCAATAGGTTGGAGCGGTGAGAATGAACTGTACCTCGCGGGGCCGAATCAGTCCCCATCATTGAGGCCGCACCAGCCGTCCCGGGAGGACGGCGAGGCGCTTGAACGGAGCCTGCATGCCTCACCACTCCCCTGTAGAGACCGGTGGGCGCTGCGCGCTTTCGGGTCACCACGAACCCACCCTGCGTCGATATCCGAACCCCGCACGGGGTCTCTATTTTTTTGATCTGAAAACAACGAGTGCAAGGAGGACATGATGAATAGGAGCATCCTGCTGGCGCTTGTCGGCGTGGTATGCGCCCTGGCCCTCCCGGCTGCTGCGGCGGACAGCCCCTGTGCGGACTGTCACGACGAAGTGGCCGCTGAGATGGCCAATCAGATCCACATGCGCATCGAGCCTTTCGAGGTCTTCGGTCGCCAGGTGGGCTGTGAGGGCTGCCACGGTGACGGCACCAAGCACATGGAGGAGGGGGATCCAGCTCTGATCCGCACCTTCAAAAACGCCATCGAGGACACCTCGGCGTGTCTCGATTGCCACTCCCTGAAGGAGCAGGGCGAGTGGATGGCCTCGACCCACGCGATGGAAAACATCTCGTGTCTCGACTGCCACTCGATCCACCAGACGGCAAATCCCTTGAACACCTGCAAGGACTGCCACCAACAGGTGTACGCGCAGTTCGAGCTGCCGTCGCACCACCCGGTGCCCGAGGGCAAGATGAGCTGTGCGAGCTGCCATGACCCGCACGCAGCCAACGATTTCCAGCTCAAGACGTCGATGCGGCTCAACGATCTCTGCTACACCTGCCACCAGAACAAGGAAGGCCCGTTCGTCTTCGAGCACGCCCCGGTGGTCGAGGATTGCAGTCTGTGCCACACGGCCCACGGCGCGATCCCGAACAACCTGCTGACGGCCAACGAACCCACTGTGTGCCTGCAGTGCCACGAGTTCCACTTCCATGCCGGGCTCTTGAGCCCCGAGGACGAGTGGGAGGTCGGCGGTACCGAGCGTGAAAATCCGCTGGGCGAGCACAGTTTCAACGCGTCGTTCACAACCAAGTGCACGCAGTGCCACTCCCAGGTCCACGGTACGGATCTCCCGTCACAGTCGACCCCGGGCGCCGGCGGCGGCATGGTGCGGTGAGGGGGCAGGAATGAACATCAGATCATTACTTCGTTTGTCGCTGATCGTTGCCCTTTTTGCCGCGCCGATGGTCGGATTCGCCCAGGAAGAGGGCGAGCCTCCGGCGGTTGCGCTTGGCGATCCGGGGCCGTGGATCTACACCTTCTGGGCCGTACCGTATACGGTTCCCGGCTACTGGGCCGCTGAAGGCAACGCCGAGTCGAACATCGAAGCCGGTATGTTCGGCACGGACGTCGACGGATCTCCCGACATGGCCGCAGAGTACGACGACACCACGTCCGGCATGACCGGAGATGCCACCGTCTCGACCCACCAGGACTGGGGCAGCCTGTATTTCATGGGCGCCTTCCAGAGTGCGAACACCAACGCCGGCGAGCTCGATTTCGACATCAAACGCATGGTGCGCTCGCACAACAGCTACGAGAAGTTCATCCACCGGCTCGGCCACGATCCGATGACCAATCTCGAAGCCACGTCGTTCAACGGCAAGGTCGTCCACCACACGGACTACGACCCGGACCAGGAGTACGACCTCACCTACGCGGTCTTCTCCAGCCGGACCGAGTTCCAGTTGCCGAGCGTGAAGGCTCTCACCCTCGGTGTGCAGTTCGACGAACAGAAGCGCGAAGGCCACCGCCAGGCCTTCACCACCTCGCATTGCGACACCTGCCACGTCAAGAGCCAGTCGCACGCGCTGAACGAGAAAACGTCGGACGGCACCCTCGACGCCAAGGTGGCGTGGAAGGGCGGCTATGTGAAGGGCGCCTTCACCAGCCGCAGCTTGAAGTACGGCACCAACTCGGTGCAGGCCACGTTTGACGACAACCTTCACCCCGAGCTGCAGACGCCGGTCTTCGACAACCGCATGCAGTACGACTCGGATGTGGGGGCGATTCCGGCCGATATGTGGCCGAACACCAACAAGGACAAGACCCGACTCGATCTCGTCTTCAACGACGTCGGCGGGTTCACCGTCACCGCCAACGGCGTGTGGTCGCAGACCGAGAACGACTCCACCAACCTGCAGTCGGACTACAAGGGCTACATCGTGTCGGCCGCCAAGGGTTGGAAGAACGGCTGGCGTCTGCGCTGGCGCGGCAACGTCTACTCGATCGACAACGACGACGTCTTCGTCGACGTCAACGATCGCCCGTCGATCGCCGGCCCGCACGCAGGCCGAACCTATGAGGACGTCTACGGACTCAACTTCGACTTCACTCGGAAGTCGGCGCTCAACCGTGACGTGTTCGAGTCGAAGGCCGATCTCAGCTACCGCTTCGGCCGCAAGGCGGGGACCCTCCGTTTCACCTGGGACTACGACACCATCGATCGCGAAAACTACGAAGTCCTGCCCGGTGAATTCACGACCTCGACAAACCTGTTGGGTGTCAGCTGGAGGGCCCGACCGGCCAGCGGCTGGCAGCTCGAAGCGAACCTCAAGTACGCCCAGGTCGACAACGCATTCACGCTGATCAACGGCGCCTGCTCGACCCTGGTTTCGGGTTCGTACCCGAACCCGTGGAACCCGGAAACGCCGCAGTACACCCAGTTCCACGAGGCGCGGATCGCCGAAACCACGGCCTCCGCTTCGAGTTGGGCACGCGCGGACCTGCGGCTCGGCTACTCGACCGGCAAGACCACCGTCTTCGGCAAGTACATCTACTACGATGGCGACAACAGCGACGGTGACCTCACCGACTGGTCGCGGCAGAACAATACCGCGCTCGTCACCGTATGGTCGGCGCCGACCGAGGCCTTCAACTGGTACGCAACATATACGTGGATGGATTCCGACCTCAATTCGCCGGTCTGCATACCCGTATTCGATGGTTGAGCAGGCACGATCATGGGTGGCCAGGATGGCTACTCCCGCGACATGCTCAACTACACCTCCGAATCAAACACTCTGATGGCCGGCGCGAAGTACGGCAAAAAGGACAAGATGGAACTGGGGCTCGACCTCAGCTGGATGCAGGCCGAAGCCGGGCTCGACCCGTTTGACCTCTCCGCCGACGACTACGTCGCAACCCATCCGCCCATGTCCTACGACTTCTCGCAGTCCCACACCTACTCCAACCTGGACAGCACCAGGATCGACGCCGACCTGTGGGCGAAGTTCTGGTTCCGGTCCAATTTCTGGTTGCGCGTGCGGTATCACTACGTTGACTACCAGGACGACGCACCCTACCTCTACGACACCTCGGGCACGTATCAGTACGCCGCGGCGTCGGTGGGCTGGGCCTTCTAGGCTTTCGTATCTCACATCAAGCCCCGCCTTCGGGCGGGGCTTTCTTTTTGTCCGTGCCGCTGGCACGGACAAAAGGCTTGGGGCTTGGGGCTTGAGGCTTGACGGAGCGAATACTTCGACTCTCGAGCCTCGAGCCCCAGGCCTCAAGCCTCAAGCCCTCCCGTGTCTCTTTGCCCCGCGACCGGGTCGATTGGCCTCGCAAACGACTGCGTAGAAATCACTTTGGAGCACTCCAGGCTGGCACGTGGGTTGCTCTGCAGCCAGAGCAGACCGGGCACAACGCCCACCCAAGGAGGTCACATGAAGTCTCGATGCTTTTCGTCTGACTGTGGCCGCGGCCGTCGTGGCTGCGGTGTCTCTCGCCCTACCGGCCGACGCCCAGCGGCGCGCAGCTGCTCAAGTCGGCCCCGAGTGCGTCGGAGGGATCCAGACGCTCTTCGATGAGATCGAACCGGTACCGCTTTCGGCCGCTGAGGAGGCCGAGGTTGCGTACATGCGCGAGGAAGAAAAAATGGCGCGCGATGTCTATATCACGCTCGCCGAAAGGTGGCAGCTTCCCATCTTTTCAAATATCGCGCGCGCCGAGCAGCTGCACATGGACCTGGTCTTCAGGCTCGTCGAAATCTATGGTCTGATCGACCCCGTCACCGACGACACCGTTGGGGTGTTTTCCAACCCGGACTTCACTTTCCTTTATGACGGTCACATCGTCGACGGCGACGAGTCCCTGATCGCCGCTCTCATCGTGGGTGCAACCATCGAAGATATGGATCTGGCCGACCTCTACGAACTGATGGAATTCACCGACAACCGCCACATTCTGCTGGTCGCCCATAACCTCGCCAAGGGATCGCGAAACCACCTGCGTGCGTTCATTCGCGCGCTCGAAGCGCAGGGCGAGACCTACACACCGCAGTACCTCGACGAGGAGACCTTCGATGCCATTCTTGCCGCCGACATGGAACGCCAGATGTTCTACGACGCCGACGGCGAACCAGTGGCCGCCTGTGGTGCAGGCGTCGGCGGTTTCGGCGTGCGGCGCGGCGCCGGCGGCAATGCCGGTGGAGAGCACGGGTCGGGGTCGGGCGAGTGTGATGGTTCCGGTTCATCCACCAGCGGAAATGGTTCCGGCACGGGCGAGTGCGACGGTTCGGGTACCACCGGCGGCGGCAACGGCACCGGCGGGAACGGCAACGGCGGCGGGAACTGATCGGAAGATCAGCAGAAAACAAGGAGAAGAAATGAAAATGACAGGCCGAACCATCACCACAATCATCGGCGGCGGAGTCCTGCTCCTGGCCACCGCCGGTATCGGTGTCGCTCAGGAAGCCACCCCTGATCCAACGACCCAGACCCAGGCTCAGAACGGCGACCGCAACGGTCAAGCCCAGGGAACCCAGAACCAGGACGGCTCAGCGCGGCAACTCGGGCCCGGAGACGGCACCGGCAACCAGGGGGTCAAACCTGCAGACGGCACCGGCAACGGTTCCCCGGGCCGGATGGGCGCCGGATCGACGAACCAAAAAGGCGAGGCCGCGGCCTCGGCGAATTCGAAGGCGGCACAGAAGGCAGCCAAGAAGGCGGCAAAAAAGGCCAACAAGACCGCAGCCAAGAACGGTGGGAACGGTGCCGGCGGCAGCGACCAGGCTGCCGGTTCCGGCACCCGATCACAGGCCCGGGATCTCAGTGGATCGGGATCGGGAAGCTGCACGGGCGCCGGCAGCGGTTCTCAGCGGAGAGGCGGGGGCTCCGGCAGCGGCGGGCGCCAGTAGCACTTTCCTCCTCCCCTCCCCCTCCACACGGCCTCGCCCTTCGGGCGGGGCCATTTTTGTATGTCCGAACCGCCGGCTCGGACAATGAGGCCTGAGGCTTGGGGCTTGAGGCTTGGGCTATGCGGCTTTGAGCTATGAGCAATGAGCTCACTCCCCTGCAAGAACACCGAAAGGGAGGGGATGAACCCCTCCCCTAAAGACTTTGAACGAACACATGTCGATTCTGAACGCCGTAGGGGCGGGGTTTATCCCCGCCCGCTCCTGATGGGGTTCACGCTATGACTCTTTGGCTGGCGCAGGCTAGGAGCTAACAGCTAAGGGCTGTCCTGGGAAACACTCTCGCCGCCGAATCTCTGGTACAGCACCGGCAACACCATGAGCGTCAGCAGGGTCGAGGTCACGACCCCGAAGACCACCACCACCGCCAGAGGTCTCTGAACCTCGGAACCGACACCGCTCGCCCACACCATCGGGACCAGACCGAGGGCCGTGGTCGCCGCCGTCATCAACACCGGTCGCAGCCGAAGCTCGGCGCCCTCGAGCACCGCCTCGAGCCGCGGCATGCCCTCCGCCTCGAGATTGCGGAAGAACTCCACCATGACCAGTCCGTTGAGGACCGCGATGCCGAAGAGCGCGATGAATCCGACCGACGCCGAGACCGACAGGTAGAGGCCGAAGATCTTGAGCCCGAAGACCCCGCCGACGAGGGCCAACGGGATGTTGACGAGAATCAGGAAGACCGGTCGGGTTGCCCTGAAATTGAGGTAGAGCAGAATGAAGATCAGCACCAGGACCACCGGCACCATCAGACGCAGACGCGCCATCGCCCGTTGCTGTTGTTCGAACTGGCCGCCCCAGGTGACGAAATAGCCGGTCGGGAGCACCAGCCTCTCCTGCAACTGTCTGTTGCGCCTCTTCGACAAAGCCGCCGATATCGCGATCGACCACGTTGAGTTCCACGACCACCCGCCGCTTGCCGTCCTCGCGGGAGATCTGCGCCGGTCCCTCGACGACCCCGATATCGACCACCTCGCCCAGGACCACGCGCTCGCCGGACGGGCTCGACAGAGGCAGCTCGCGCAGGTTCTCGACCTCGGCGGTAAAGGACCGCGGCAGCCGCACGACGACGTCGGTCCGCCGGTCTCCCTCCGGCATCGTGGTCACGACCCGGCCGCCGATCGCGGTTTCGATCAACTCCCTCACCTGGGCGACGCTGATCCCCATCCGCGCCATCCGCCGCCGATCCATGTCGATCTGCAGGTAGCCCAGACCCTCGACCGCCTCGACCTTGATGTCCGCGGCCCCGCGAATACCGGCCATGATCGCCGCCGCCTCCTCGCCGACCCGCGCCAGTTCGTGGAGGTCGTCGCCGAAGATCTTGACTGCGATCTGGGACTTGACGCCCGACAGCAGCTCGTCGACCCGCATCTGGATGGGTTGGGTATAGCCGAACTCGACGCCGGGAATGGTAGCGAGCCGCTCCCGGATCGCCGCGACCAGACCTTCCTTGGTGCGCGCGGTCGTCCACTCCGAGCGCGGCGCCAACAGCACGTAGGTGTCGCTCTCGCCGACCCCCATCGGATCGGTGGAAATGTCGGACCGGCCGGTACGGCTGACGACGTGGCGAACCTCGGGCAGTTCCATGATGGTGGCCTCGATCAGGGCCACCGTCTCGAGCGACTGATCGAGCGAGACCGACGGAATCTGAAACGGCTGGACGACGATCGAGCCCTCGTCCATGGTCGGCAGAAACTCGGTTCCCAGCGTGGGCACGAGCGCCGCGGCGATCACCAACAGCCCCCCGGCGGTTCCGAGCACGACCCACGGGTGGGCGAGCGCCCACCGCAGGTGGGGCCGGTACATCTTCCTGACCACGTCCGCGGGGTGCGGGATCCGGCCGCCGCCGAAGACCGGCACCGGTTTGAGAATGAACGACGCCAGCACCGGAATGACGGTCATCGTGAGCAGCAGCGAACACCCGAGGGCGATGCCGATGGTGTAGGCCAGCGGCGCGAACATCTTGCCCTCCATCCCCTGCAGTGCCGCGATCGGGAATGAACACCACGATGATCACGAGCACTCCGAAGGTCACGGGCCGGGCGACCTCGGTGGCCGCCTGGCACATCAGACCGCAACGCTGCTGTTCGGCGCCCTGCGGACGGGCCAACAGGCGGACCGCGTTTTCAACCAGCACGATGGCGCCGTCGCCGAGCATGCCGATGGCGATGGCCAGGCCCGAAAGCGTCATGAGGTTGAGCGACATCCCGAAGAGGCTCATGACGAGGAAGGTGGCGAGGGCCGCCATCGGCAGCTGCAACGCCACCAGAACCGCCGACCTCAGGTGACCCATGAAGAAGAGCAGCACCAGCAACACGAGCACAGCGCCCTGAAGGAGCGCCCCGCGAACGGTGCCGAGGGCCGTCGTCACCAGCTCGTTGCGGTCGTAGAAGGGCACGATCTCGACGTTGGGCGGCATCGACTGCCGGGCCAGGTCGAGCTTTTCCCGCACCCCGGCCACAACGTCACGGCCCGACCCGCCGCGCAACATGAGCACGATCCCGGCCACGGTCTCTCCGCGGCCGTCGCGGCTGATGGCGCCCTGGCGGATCTCGGGCGCGAGCTCCACGGAGGCCACCTGGCGGAGCAGCACCGGGACGTTGTTGCGGTAGGCGACCACGGTGTTCTCGAGGTCCTCGGAATCCCTCACCCACCCATCGCCACGGACCACGAACTGTTCGCCGCCGCGTTCGACAAAGGCGCCGCCGGCGACGCCGTTGTTGGCCGCCACCGCCGCCGCGAGCTCCTCGAGCGCGAGCCCGTACTGGCGCAGGGCCATCGGGTCCGCCACCACGTGAAACTGGCGGACATGCCCGCCGAAGCTGTCGACCCCTGCAACCCCCGGCACGGTGCGGAGGATGGGCCGCAGCACCCAGTCCTGCAACGACCGCAGCTCCATCAGATCGAGGTCGGGGCTTTCGAGGGTGTACTGGTAGACCTCGCCGAGACCGGTGGAGATCGGCCCGAGACCGCTGCTGGCGCCGTCCGGTAGTTCACCCTGGACGGAGAAGATCCGCTCCATCACCAGTTGGCGGGCGAAGTAGATATCGGTTCCGTCCTCGAACACGACGGTGACCATCGAGAGACCGAACTTCGAGAGAGAGCGCACCTCGGTCGAGTGCGGCAGGCCGGTGCAGGCCTGCTCGATGGGGTAGGTCACGAGCTGTTCGATCTCGAGCGGTGAGAGGGTGGCGGCCTGCGAGATCACCGTCACCTGGACGTTGGTCACATCGGGAAAGGCATCGATCGGCAATGTCCGGAACGACATCCACCCCGCCGCGATCAGGAGGACTGCCAACAGCACGACGACCAGACGGTGGCTCAGGGAAAGCTCGACCAGGTTGCGCATCTCAGCTCTCCCCGCCCTCGGAGTTCACCAGGGCGGACTTCAAGAGGAACACCCCCGCCACGGCGATCTCCTCTCCGTCGGCCAGACCCTCGACCACCTCGTACCTGCCGCCGTCAGCCTGGATCAATTCCACAGGCCGAACGGTGAACTCGTCGGCACCCGAGACCACGAACACCACGTCATCACCACCGAGACTGATCACCGCGGATTTCGGGACCGCCAGTGATTTCCGCAGCGCGCCGTGGCTCACCGTCGCTTCAACGAACGCTCCCGGGAAACAGGACGGCGACCCATCGTCGATCCGCGCCCGGATGCGGATGGTCCGCGTCGCCGGGTCGATCTGCGGCACCCGGGTGATGACGGTCGCACGGCGCGTTTCTCCGGCCCTGCCGACCGGCGCGAACTCCACGGGATCGCCCACCGATACCCACGCGGCCTGCTCGGGGGCCAGCTGCAGCTCGAGCTCGACCCTGGCAGGGTCTCCGACCACCATCAACGGTGCATAAGGCTGCACCCACTCCTGCTCCTGCACCGAGACCTCGAGCACGACCCCGTCAATCGGCGACGTCACCGGAAGGTGGGGATCGAGGCTCTGGCCCCGGAGGACCTGTTCGAGGCTGTGTTCGGGAAGGCCGTGGTCGAGAAGCTCCTCGCGCAGAGTGCTGTAGCGCAGCCTCGCCGACAGGAGCTCCTGCTCCCGCCGTTCGAGCTCGATTCGGCTGATGCCCTCGATCGCCAAAAGTTCGCGGGCCGCTTCGAGACGTTGTTCCGCCATTTTTGCCTGGTCGAGGGTCAGCAACAACTCGCTCTGCATCGTCAGCATCTCGTGCGAGTGGAGAGTCACCACGGGCTGGCCGCGCACGACCCGTTCACCCGGCGCCACCTCGAGCGTCTCCACCCGGCCGCCCGCGATCGTCTTGAGCACCAGGGTCGAGCCCGGGGCCCTCACGACCATTCCGACCGCCCGCAAACGGCTGCCGAATTCTTCGTGCTTCACGGCCGCGACTTCGATCCCCGCCCGGGCCCGTTGTTCGGCGGTCAGTTGGACGACGTCGGAGGCGCCGGCCGCGGCCGCGGCCGACGCAAGCAAACAGGTTCCCAGAAAGCGGATCATGATTCCTCCTCCGTCGACGACGCCGCGGTCGGGAAGATCGACGGGTCATCCAGCAGATAGCTCAATTCGAGACGCGCGACGAGGAGATCGATGTGGGCGTCGATCGCCGTCAGCAACAACTCGTCGTGCCGCACCGTGCCGTAGACATACTCCAGGTAGCTGAGCACGCCCAACCGAAATTGTGCGAAGAGAGACTCTTCGATACGAGGCAGCGACTTGACGGCCGAGGCGATCGTCGCGAGGCGTGATTCTGCACCCTCGGCCACCGCCAGCGCGGTTTCGGCGCGGCGCAACGTCTCACGACCCGCCGCCTGACGGGATGCCACCGCCGCTGCCGTACGCTCCTTTGCAGCAGCCCGGTGGCGGGCGCCCACGCTCCCCAGGGGAAGCGGCACCGCGATGCGAAAGCCCCATGCGTCATACCCCGGGATCGGGCCAATGTCGGGAAAGTGCTCCCACTCCGCCTCGATCATCGGGCGCCCCCACGCCGTGGCCGCCGCCATCCGCGCCCTCGCCTCCTCGATACCGGCCTCGGTATCGGCGAGCTGCATCGGCACTCCGGCCGCCAGCGCCTGTGCCTGAACATCGCTCGACGCAGGGGATCGCGACAGCCCGGCAAGCGCTTCCAGATCGCCGGGCCACGGGTCCGGGAAGGAGAGGCCGCAGAGCTCCGCGACTGCCTGCCGCTGCACCTCGATCTCGGCTGCGGCCGCCGCCACCAGCAGCGAAGCGTCGGTGTGCTCGAGGTCGAGCTGGGCGACCTCGGTGCCGGCAACCTCCCCCAGTTGGTGGCGCGCCTCGAGCAGGGAGAGCGCGATATCGAGGCGGTCCAGCCGCGCCTTCCTGACTTCGAGCCGTTCAACCGCCGCCGCCAGATCGAGCCACCGTTGCACGGCATCGACGGCCGTCGATCGAACGGCCGCACGCTGGATTACTGCCACGCCCTCCTCGGTCGTCGCGGCGAGGTCGTGGGCCGGGCCCATCTGGCCGAAGAAGTTGAACGGCGTCCCGATACGGAGCGAGTCCTGAGCGTTGAGCGTGCGGTCCGATCCCAGGCCTTCGCTCTGCCACTCCACATAGGGGTTGACGGCAGCCGCCTCCGACCTCGCCTCCGCCCCTCTGAATGCCGCATCGTGGAGGCGTGCCTGCAGCGCGGGGGACGAGGCGATGGCCGCCAGCTGGACGGACTCGACCCGTTGCACCACGCCGGCAGGCTCCTCGCCCACAGCAGTCCAAGCACCCATCAACAACACCACAACGGGGATCGTCATGCGTCTGACCACGCGACACCCTCCCTTCGACAGGGCCCAGTATGCCACGCCTAAATCTCTATAAAGAAATCACTTAAACTTATGATTGAACAATCGAACAAGATTCAACAATCGGCGGGTAAACGGAAGATCGCTGAAGGCCTGGGGCGAAAGGCTTGGGGCTTGGCTGCTGGGCTGTGGGCTATGGGCTATGGGCTATGGGCTGAACTGCTTGCAGAGGCACAATTCGTCGATGTCGCCCCGGGAAATTCCGTGAACCGCAACCACAAAGACATGAAGCCACGAAGGTTTTCACCAAGGTGAATTTCTTTGTGTTTTTCTTTGTGTCTTTGTGCCTTCGTGGTTGTGACGTCTCCACGGCTGCGCGATCCTGGGTAGGGGCGGCATCAAGGCCGCCCGCCGCGACCTTTCCCCCAGCTCATGGCTCATAGCCAGCCGAGCATCTTGCAATATCCAACGCGGGAGGGGATAAACCCCTCCCCTACGGAGTTCAGAATCGGTTGTGGGAACGTATGCCGTCCATTATAGCCGTAGGGGAGGGGTTTATCCCCTCCCTTTTCAGTGTCATCGTGCCTCGATTCTGATCGCCTGCGGGTGATTCTGCAAGAGGCTGAGCCCATAGCTCATGGCCCATAGCCCATTAGACAAGCCTCAAGCCCTCAAATCACCGTCCCGTCGGGGATGACCGCGTTCTTCTCGACCACGACGATCCCGTCCCGGATCGCCCACCCGTCGCCGTCGGCCTCCTCGACGCCCCGCTCGTTGCAGATCCGGACGCCGCGGCCGATGCGGGCGTTCTTGTCGACGATGGCGTTGGAGATCTCGCTGCCTTCGCCGATACCCACCGGTGGCGCCCCCGGTCCGGCGTCCGGGTAGTGGGAATCCACACCCATGATCAGGCTGCGGCGGATGGTGGCGCCGCGGATGTGAGACCGCAGACCGATGACGGCGTTCTCGGCAACCGTGTCTTCGACCCGCGAGCCGTCGCCGAGCAATACGTGGTCGAATCGGCAGCCGTGGAGCTTGGCCCCCGGCAGGTAGCGCGGACGCGTGTAGATCGGCCAGCTCTGGTCGTGGAAGGTGAACTCCGGGTCCGGCTGCACCAGATCCATGTGGGCGTCGAAGAACGCGCCGATGGTCCCGATGTCCCGCCAGTAGCCTTTGAAGAAGTGAGCCTGCACCCGGCGCCTCGAGATCTCGGCCGGGATGATGTCGCCGCCGAAATCCACCAGACGGTTGTCCAGGGCCTCGACCAGGGCGTCTTTTCTGAAGATGTAGACGCCCATGGACGCGATGTAGGGGAGGTCGGACGAAACTCCCTTGGCGGCGAGCAACGATCGGCGCGACTTCCATCCCCGCCCGCGTCCTCGGGCGTCGCCGGTTTCTCGCGGAACTCGACGATTCGTCCCGACCCGTCGACCCTCGCCGCGCCGAAACCGGCGATCTCGTCCTCCGAACACGGTTTGACCGCGATCGTGATGTCGGCCTCGTTCTCGAGGTGGTCGCGCAGCAGCTGCCGGTAGTCCATCCGGTACATGTGGTCGCCGGACAGGATCAGCACGTGGTCGCCGTGGAGCTGGGAGAAGATCTGGAGGTTCTGGCGGACCGCGTCGGCGGTGCCCTGGAACCAGGTCTGGACCTCCGGCGTCTGCTGGGCGGCCAGGATCTGGACGTAGCCGCGGGAGAAGGCGTCGAAACGGTAGGTGCGGCCGATGTGCCGGTGCAGCGACACCGAGTTGAACTGGGTCAGCACGTACATCCGTTCCATGCCGGAGTTGATGGCGTTGGAGATCGGGATGTCGATCAGGCGGTACTTGCCGGCGACCGGCACCGCCGGTTTGCTGCGCATCATGGTCAGGGGAGACAACCGCTTGCCGCGCCCGCCGCCGAGGATCAGCACCGTCATGTCGTGACTGCTCTCGTCGAGAACGCTCATCGACTCCCCCTTGACCACGTACCGCTTCAGTGTAGCCCGTCCCCGCTGCCGGCGAAAGGTCGCCGCATTTCAGCCTCTCAGAACGGCCATGCTCAAGCGGCAGCAACCCACCGGAACCGAGAAAGTCGCGGTCCGTCCCGCCGCATCTTGAGAGCGAGAAAACGGGACATCAGGGAGGGGTCGCCCGCCAACGAGGTCATCACCCTGCGCCTCAGCGCCGGCCGCCGCTCGACGGCCAACAGGAGCCGGGTCACCGCCGTCGGGTAGCGCACGATCCGCCGGTGGGCGGATCACGTACCGGTCCGAGGTCTGCCGTCGAGCATCGCGTCGACCACGGCTCCGGCCTGGTGGAACGCCAGCGCGAGGCCCTCGCCGGTGATGGCATCCAGATACCCGGCGGCGTCGCCGACCAGCGCGAGGTTTCCGGAGACCACGCGGCGGCACCGCTGTTCGAGAGGCCCCGCCCCCCGGTCGGTGGAGGCGACCGGCGCGCCGGCGAGGCGCCTCTGAAGCTCCGGGAAGCGGGCCAGCAGCGCGTCGAAGTCGTTCGGGCCGCCCTCGAAGAGCATGGCCACGCCGACCAGGCGATCCCCGACGGGCGTCACGTAGGCCTCACACCGGTCGTGCCAGTGACCTCGACGAGATCGGTCCACGGTTCGATCTCGTAGTGGCGGCGCAGGCCGATCCGCCGTCGTCTTCGCCCTCCGCCCGTCGAGACCCGCCCACCGGCGGACCCTGGAGGTGCGTCCGTCGGCTCCCACCAGCCATCTGCCCGTCACGATCCCGCCGTCGGTGACAGAATCCGCCGTCGACGAGACCCGAGCACGCGGCTCCCCCACCGCAGATCGACACCGACTTCGGCGGCGCGGCGGCTCAGCGCCCCGTGCAGAACCGTGCGGCGGATGCCGAGCCCGGGCGCGCCCGGGAACCGTCCCTCGGCGACGAGATCACCGTCGACGTAGCGGATCCCGCGAAAGGCCCGGGTCTCGATCGCCTCGAACTCGACCCCGAGACCGGAGAGGACCTCGACCCCGTCCGGCATCAGACCTTCGCCGCAGGCCTTGTCGATCGGCGGCGTCCCGGCCTCCAGCACCACGACCTCGAGTCCGGCCAGTCGCGCGCGGATCGCCGTGGCAAGACCGGCGGGCCCGCCTCCCGCGATGACCAGATCAGCGTCCGCCCACGGCGCCTCCCCAACGAGCGGCCGCCAGCGACGAACGGACCATGGCCGCGCCGACACTCAGCGGCGTCACCGCCTTCGGCGGCCGCAGTTCGCCCGTCCGCCACTGCCGCATCGCCTCACGGCGCCGGATCTTCCCCGACGATGTCCGCGGCAGGGTCCCCGGCGGCACCACCTCCACCCGATCCGGTTGCAGCCCGGTCGCCGCCCGCACCGCGTGCGCCGCCCGTGTCCCGATCCCCGGGTAGAACGCCTCCGCCACTGCGCGACGTGCCTCGACCAGCACCACCAGCGTTCCGTCTCGCCGTCCTCCGGCATGAAGGAAAAGGCCGCCGCACACCCGGTTCGCACCCCTTCGACCCCGTCGACGGCGTGTTCGACCTCCACCGGTGAGTGATTGCGCCCGCGCAGGATCAGAACGTCCTTGGCCCGGCCCGTGAGGTACAACTCGCCGTCGAGAAGAAAGCCGAGGTCACCGGTGTCGAGCCAGCCGTCCTGCAGGACCTCGGCGGTCGACTCTTCCATCCCGAGATAACCGTCCATCAGCGAGGGACCGCTCACCAGCATCCGCCCCACCCGGCCCTCCGGCAGATCCCGGCGATCCCGGTCGACGACGCGGATTTCGAACCCATCGAGCGGGCTGCCCAGCGACACCAACTCGACGCCGCCCGCCGACTCCACGGCCCGGTGGTCATCCGCCAGCTCGTCACGATCGAAGAACCGGCTCGAAAACGGGCGGGCGATCTCGGAAAAGGTGACCGCGAGGGCGGCCTCCGAGAGCCCGTAGACCGGGGTCAGGGCCTCGGCCCGGAAACCCCACCTGGAGAATCGCTCCTGGAATC
Source organism: Candidatus Sulfomarinibacteraceae bacterium (assembly GCA_963714895.1). GTDB lineage: Bacteria > Acidobacteriota > Thermoanaerobaculia > Thermoanaerobaculales > Sulfomarinibacteraceae > Sulfomarinibacter. The sequence continues at coordinate 178,399 of CAVQQC010000022.1, read as the reverse complement.
TCCGCAACACCCGGGGCGCCACCGGTTCGGCACCGTTGAGCGCAACGCTCCACGACGACAGATCGACCCCTTCCAGCTCCTCGTCGCGGATCTTCTCGACGCACAGGCCGTAGGCGAAATTCGGCGCGGGCGAGACGGTCGCGCGGTAGCGCGAGATCGTCTGCAGCCACACCGCCGGTCGCGCCACGAACAGTTCGGGCGGGATCAGGGTCAGGACCGCCGGCCGCTCGAGCGCAGGAAACACGCAGCCGATCAGACCCATGTCGTGATAGAGCGGCAGCCAGCTCACCCCGCTGTGGACGAGGCCGTTGCCGTCAGGCCAGAAGCCGTTGAGCCGGACCGTTTGGGCGATCACCGCGCGGTGGCTCAGGGCCACCGGTTTCGGGTCGACCGTGGTTCCGGAGGAGAACTGGACCAGGGCCAGATCACCGCCACCGACGTCGACCTCCCGCATCCCGGCAACGGGGAGGGCGCCCACCTCCAGACAACCGTGAACCGGGCCCGCCGCCTCCACCGCCTCACCGAGCAGCCGCCGCACCCTGCGTTCGGCAAGCACCAGCGGCGCATCGACCGCCCGCAGCATGGCCGCGGTGCGAGCGGTGTACTCGTCGAGGCGGCCGAGGCGCACCGGCGGATACAGCGGCACCGGAACGGCGCCGGCGGCGAGGATCCCGAACAGAGCCTCGAAGAACTCCGCACAGGTCGGGTAGACCAGGGCCACCCGTTGGCCCGTGGCGATTCCGAGTTCTCGCAGCCCACCCGCCACCTGCAGCGCTCTCGAGTGAATCTCCGACCACGGCAGGAAGCCGGCCCGACCACGGCGGTCGATCAGCCGCAAACCGGTGTCGGGAACCGACGCCGCGCGGGCCAACATCTCGACGAGAGTCGTCGCTTCACCCATCGAGCTGTCTCCGGATCGCGGCCACCAGGTCTCCGATGGTGACCAGATCGCCCTCCTGGTCGAGATACACCTTGAACCGGTTCTCCACCTCGAGCGCGAGGGTCAGGGCCTTCAGCGAATCGAGCTCGAGGTCCTCCACCAGCTGCATCTCGGGGCGCAGTTCGCCGCGCCACTCGACATGGGTCCGGGCCACCTCGGCGATGCCGGCGAGAACTTCAGCTTCGGACAGCCTCACCCGCCACCGCCCACGCTTCGATCCAGAGCGCCTTCCTCGGCGCCCACTCTGACCTTCAAGAGAGCGAGGTTGGCGAGGCTGAAGGTGACAGCGGTGATCCAGGCGCAGTGGAGCATGGGGATGGCCGCGATCTCGAGCACCACCGCCACGTAGTTGGGGTGGCGGAACCACCGGTAGGGGCCCGACGTCACCAGCTGCTCTCCCGGCACCACGACCACCCGCGTCGTCCAGCGGTCGCCGAGCGCCCTCAAGGCCCACCACCGAAGACCGAGAGCGGCAACCAGAACCAGCATCGAGATCAGACCCACGATGGGCCTCCACGGGCGGTCCAACAGCCACACCTCGGCCACACACGACACCAGAAAGGCCGTGTGCAGCGCCACCATCCACGGATAGTGCCCCGCGCCGGTCTCGCGGCCGCCGCGCTTGCGAAGCCCACGCAGGTTGCGCTTGGAGATCTCGAGCTCCCACAGACGCTGCACCGCGATCAGCACGATCAGCACCGTGTAGGCGACGCGGGAATCGACGCCGAGGATCATCGGCCGGGCTCTTCGTCCCACCGCAGCAACACCAGTTCCGAACAGAAACCGGGGCCCATGGCCGACATCAGACCCCAGCTGCCCGGCGGTGGCGGCGAGGCGAGCGCCTCTTCGAGAACCAGCAGCACCGACGTCGAGGAGAGGTTCCCGACCTCCCGCAACGTGCGCCACGCTCCGGCGAGCGCTCCGTCCGGCAACTCGAGGGCCTCCTGCATGGCCTCGAGCACCCGGGGCCCTCCCGGGTGAGAGACCCAGACCGCGATGTCGGATCGCTCGAGACCGTGATCGGCGAGAAAGGCATCGACGTCGTTTCGCAGGTGGCGGCGAACCATGTCCGGGCACCTCCGCCGACAGCACGACCTTGAAACCGCGCTCGGAAACGTCCCAACCCATCACGCGTTCGGTGTCGGTATAGAACGACGACCGGCTGTCCATCACCCGCGGCCCGTTGCCCCCTCGTCCTCGGCCCACCAGCACCGCGGCGGCCGCGCCGTCGCCGAAGAGACCCGAAGCGATCAGATTCTCGACCGACAGGTCCTCGCGCTGCAGGGTCAGGGAGCACAGCTCCACCGACAGCAGAACGGCGACTTCCTCCGGGTGTCCCTCGAGATAGTCCGCCGCCCGCGCCACACCGGCCGCCCCCGCCAGACACCCGAGACCGAAGATCGGCACCCGTTTGACCGTCGGCGGCAGACCGAGCCGGTTCACGAGGCGGGCGTCGATCGAGGGCGTTGCGACACCCGTGACGGTGACGAAATAGAACGCATTGACATCGGACGGCGCCAGACCGGCCCTGGACAGGGCCTCCAGCACCGCCTCGCCTCCGAGTTCGGTGGCCACCCGGATCCAGTGGTCGTTGGCCTGGCCCCAGTTCTCGATCGAAGCGTAGTCCTCGAGCGGCAGCGACAGATGGCGACCTCCCACGAGCACGTTGCGGTGCAGGTCTTCGAGCCGGCGGAGGTTGAAGTAGCGCTCCGCCCACTGCTCCCTGAACGCCGCGAGCAGGGTCTCCTGTTCGTAGAAGTGTTTCGGGAGTGCAGATCCCACCGACACGATTCTCACGCCGTCCTCCGCCATCGGCCCTCCAAACCGGGGCCCCCGCTTTCCGATTGTTGTCGTCCACGATAGCTGTGCATCGTCGTTTCCAACAGTTTCCGGCCGGGCGAAATTGCTCCGTCCGCCAACTTCGTCGAGCCTCCGGACGTTTCCCGGTTTCAGGAGAAAACCGGTAGCATGAACGAGATGCGGAACGACCATCGCCTTTCGAATGAAACTGAACACCGCTCGCGGCGGTGGACCTCGACCGCGCTCGCCCTGTCGGCCACTGTTGTCACGGGACTGCTGTGGATCATCGGATGGGTGCCGGCAATCGATCGTGTCAGCGGCGACGTGCTGCTGCGCGCCTCCTCGCTCCGCGCCAGAGTCGAGGCCCCGGTCGCGGCCGTCCTCATCGACGATGCCGCGGTCGCTCGCTACGGGCCGCTGCCGTGGCCGCGCGAGCGCCTGGCGCGAGTGATCACGGCCGTCCAGGAGGCCGGGGCGCGTGCCATCGCCGTCGACCTGATCCTTGCCGAGCCGGGGCCGACCGATGACGACCTCGCGCTCGCTCGTGCCGTCACTGCCGGCCCCGTCACCCTCGCAGCCGCCATCGACTCGGATGGTACCTGGCTGCTGCCGCTGCCGAGGTTCGGCGGCAGCCTTGCAGCCGCCCACGCCTACGGCGAGGTCGGGCCCGACGGGGTGGTCCGGACCATCGCCGCCACCAAACAGGCGGACGGCCTGTCGCTCCCGGCGTTGTCCCTGGCCGCGGCCCGGCTGCTGCGCCCCGAGATCGCCGTCGCTGCCGGGCACCGAAATGCGGCCGGGGTTCCGCCCGGCCCCGCAGGACCTTCCCGTGTTCAGCGCCGCCTCGGCCCTGGAAGGCGTTCTGCCGGCCGCCGGCATCTCCGGCCGCCTGATTTTCATCGGCATCTCGGCGACCGGCGCGGGCGACCAATTCGTCATTCCCACCGGGCCCGGCCACGCCCCGGTTCCCGGGGTCCTGGCGCACGCATCAGCCGCCGCGTCGATCCTCGATGGCCTCCTGCTGCATCCTCTCGGTCTCCTCTGGTCGGCGATGGCGGCGTTGTTGCTCGCGTTCGGAGTTCAGCTGCTCCGCGACCGCCGCGGCGCGTTCGACCTCCTCGGGTTTTCGCTCCTCATCGCCGGGGTCGGGGCGGTCGCGATCCTCGCTCTCCGCAGCGCTCTCGTTCTGGTGCCGGTCGCCTCACTCATCGTGACCATGGTGATCTCCGCCCTGCTGCGCGAGACCGTCGAGTCGCGCGTTGCCCACCGCGAAACCGGCCGCCTCCTGCAGGCGATGCTCGCCCACATCGACTGCCTCGCCACCCGGGCCGGTCCCCCGGACCGCCCGCGCCCGCCTCGACGCGATCAGGACCGTCCAACGACGGGTCCTCGCCGAAGACGCGACGCGCAAGGCCCTCCTCGCAGGCATGACCGAAGGCGTCGTGCTGTGGGGCCCCGACGGGGATGTTCTCGAATCCAACCCGGCCGCCCAGCGGTTGTGGGGCCACGTCCCGACGCTGGAAGAGGTGACCGGCGGGAGCGGCCGGACGGGTGGCGGCTCCAACCAGCACCGACGCGGCCCGTACGAACTGTCCGTCGTTGTCACCGGACTCGAGACCAACCGGCTCGCGATCATCCGGGATGTCACGGCCGAACGCACTCTCGAGCGGCGACGGCGCGATATGCAACGGCTGGTGTCGCACGAGCTCAAGACACCGCTCGCCTCCATCGCCGGTTTCGGAGAGACCCTGGAGCGCTACCAGCTCTCCAAAGACGAGCTCTCGAGAGTGGCCTCAATGATTCGTGGCGAGGCCGGCCGGCTCCACGACATGGTGACGGTATTTCTCGATCTCGAACGGCTCGGGGCCGGCCACTGGGACGGTGAAGCGGGCCCGGTCGATCTCGCTGCTCTCGTCGAGGCGCGGTTGGAGATCCTCGCAGCCGCCGCCGGTGCGCGCGGTCTTTCGATCACCTCTTCGCTGGACGAAGGCTGCCGGGTGACGGGCGTCCCCCCTCTCCTCGACCGGGTGGTCGACAATCTGGTCGGCAACGCCATCAAATACTCCAAGCCCGGACAGGAAATCGCGGTCGACGTTCACACCCGCGGTGACCGGATCGTGCTGACGGTCCTCGACCACGGCCCCGGAATCCCCCCCGAGTCGCTCGCGCGGATCTTCGACCGCTTCTACCGCGTCCCCGGCACCGAGGGCTCCGGGGCCGGTCTCGGGCTTGCCCTGGTCAAGGATGTGGTGGATTGGCACGGAGGATGCATGACAATAGACAGTGAACCGGGCGTCGGCAGCGTCTTCACCGTCAGTCTGCCGTCACCCGAGGAGGGTTGACGAGTGGCGAAGAGGCCGAGAATCCTGGTGGTCGACGACGACACCGCGATGCGCGAGATGATGAAGCTGTCCCTCGGCAAGGAGGGCTTCGACGTCAGCGCTGCAGCCTCGTCCGCCGATGCGCTCGATGCCGTCGCATCCGGCACCTTCGATGTCATCGTCACCGACATCTATCTCGGCGACGGCACCGGCCTCGAGCTGCTCGAACACTGCCGGACGCACTCGCCGCTAGCCAAGGTCATCCTGGTGACGGCCCACGGCACCATCGAGACCGCGGCCTCGGCGCGTCGGTTGGGCGTGTTCGACTATCTGGCCAAACCCTTTGCCGTCGGGGCGCTGGTGGCGCGCGTCCGGGCGGCCCTTCACTCCCCCGAAGCGGGCCACGACCGTTTCGATGTGGGCCCGGAATCCATGATCATCGGCAACCACCCCTCCATCGTCGAGGTCTACAACACAGTCGCCCGGGTAGCGCCTCTCCCCATCCCGGTGTTGATCCGCGGCGAGACCGGCACCGGGAAGGAGCTCATCGCTCGGGCTCTGCACCGTTTCGGCGCCGACCCCGACGGGCCCTTCGTGCCGATCAACTGCGGAGCGATCCCCGACAACCTCCTCGAGAGCGAACTCTTCGGCCACCGCAAGGGCTCCTTCACCGGCGCCGACCGCGACCACCGGGGAGCCGTCGAAACCGCCCGCAACGGAACCCTGTTTCTCGACGAGATCGGTGAGCTGCCGGCCTCCCTCCAGGTCAAACTGCTGCGCTTCCTGCAGTCCGGAGAGGTGCGGCCGGTGGGTTCCGACGGCTCGGTCAACGTCCCGGTGCGAGTGGTGGCGGCCACCAACCGCGATCTCCGCGCCGAGGTCGAGGCCGGTTCCTTTCGCGAGGACTTCTACTTCCGGCTCGCGGCCTACGAGATCGAGGTACCGCCCTTGCGGGACCGCCGTTCGGACATCCCGGCGCTGGTGGAACACTTCCGCCGCCGCCACGCCGACAACCTCGGCCTCGAGACGGAAACACCTGCAAACGCTGAAGTTCTGGAGGCTCTCGTGGGCCATCTCTGGCCCGGAAACGTGCGCGAGCTCGAGCACGTGGTGCAAAGAGCAATGATCGACACCGGCGGTCTGGTCGATGTTCACAGCGTTCTCAACCTGCTTGTTCGTGACGCGGCAGGGCCCTCGGCCCGGCCCACCGCGCCGGGAATCGGCGACGACCTCACCCTCAAAGAGCTCGAGACCCGCCACATCGAGGCGGTCCTCAGACGATGCAGCGGCAACCGCACCCGCGCCGCCGAAATCCTCGGCATCGAACGCAAATCGCTGTACCGCAAGGCCGAACGCCTCGGTATCGCGCTTGACCGCGAGGAGGACGAGCCATGAACAAGAGCATCGCGTTTCTCGTGGTGGCGATGGCTGCACTCGGGGCCGCACCGGGCCCCGAATCCGAGAACCCACTCGACTACGAGGTGGTGGCCGTCAAACGCCACCTGTTGCTCGTCACCGACAGCGGCGAACTCGCGCTCCAGACGGGCGCTCACGCGCGGTCCGGCGACTCGCTTCGAACCGGTTCCCGATCATCCGCCGACCTCGAGGTCCCCGCTCGTGCGGCGCGGTTTCACATCGGTACCAAGACCCGCTTTCGCCTCGCCCACGGCGCTCCCGGGGTGCTGATCGACGTCGAGCGGGGCAGCCTCCGGGCCGTGTTCGGCAAGCTCCTGGAGGGTGATGACCGCGAGCGGTTGGTGACCACCCCGTCGGCCGTGCTCGCGGTACGCGGGACCGAATACGGAATCGAGGTCGAGAAGGACGGCGATACCAGCGTGGTGGTTTTCGAAGGTACGGTCGAAATCCGCGACCCGATGGGAACGGGTGACGCCGTGCAGGTTCAGGCGGGGCAGTCAACCCGGATACGGAAGGGCCGGCCGCCAAGCTCGCCCAGCCCACACGGTCTGACATCCAGTGACTGGGATCGAGGGCGGAGGACCGGGAGCTCGAGCTGGAGCGGCGGTCAGCAGACGCCCGCGATGGGCAACCAGCCGCAGCAGGGCGGGGCCGGTTCGCAGTCTCCTTCTTCGCAGGGTGGGTCCAAACACCACGGCGGCTGAGTCATTACGACTCGTTGGTCCCAGCTGCCGGCGCCTGTCGACCCAGTCGGACCAGAGCGGTCATCGCGATCACAAAGGCGACCAACATGAAGACCGAACCGGTCCCGAAGGGCCACGCGAAACCGAGTTTTCCGTAAGCGATTTCAGCCCAGAACGGTCCGACGATCCTCGCCAGGCTGGCCATGCCCTGAAAGACCCCCATCACGCCGCCGATCTCCTCCGGGGCCGCCAGTTTGGAGGTGAGTGAGGTCAGCGAAGGGTGAGCGATGCCCTGACCCAGCGCCAGCACCGCGAGGGCGGCCAGCAGCGGACCCGTACCCGGCGCGTAGGGCAGGAAGCCGAGGGCGAGAAAGCTCAAGCCGGTGCCGGCCACGATGAGCCTCGCTTCACCGAACCTCTTTGACAATTTTCCCACCAGCCCGCCCTGGACCACCGCGCCGAGGACCCCTGCATAGACGAAGAGCCAGGCGATGGTCGAGATGCTGAATGAAAACCGCAGCTTGGCGAACTGAGCGAAGGTGGTCTCGAAATTGGCGAAGGCGAAGATCGTGCAGAAGGCCATCACCATGCACAGACCCACCAACGGGTGCGACATCGTGCGGACGAGCTCGCGCGAGGTTGAGCGGGTGCTTGCGCGCCTCTCGTCTGACCGATGTGTCGAGGGTCTCCGGGAGTTTCGTCAGCACGAGGAAAAACGCGATGGTCGAGGCAACCGCGGCCGCGATGCCCGGCATCCACGGAGCGATGGTCACCAGCAGGGCGCCGATTGCCGGCCCGAGAATGAAACCGAGCCCGAACGCCGCACCGATCAGACCCATGCCCTTCGCGCGGTCCTCCGGCCCGGTGATGTCGGCGATCACCGCGTGGGCGGTCGAGATGTTGCCGCCCGAGATGCCGTCGATGATGCGCGAAGCGAAGAGCATCCCCAACGACCCCGCGATGCCGAAGAGAACATAGCCCACGGCGGAGCCCGCCAACGACACCAGCAGCACCGGCCGCCGGCCGACCCTGTCCGACAACCGCCCCAGGATCGGCGCGAAAACGAACTGCATGATGGAGAACGACGCCATCAACAGACCGAAGACCAACGGCGACGGACCGTACTCCTCCGCGTACAGCGGCAGGATCGGGATCACGATGCCGAAACCCACCAGATCGATGAAGACGATCAGGAAGACGATGCCGATCTTCGCGCGGTGCTCTTTCACTCTCGGGATCTCCTCGCCAGGACGGTGCATTCTACACAACGTTGAAACGATGGAACGTTTTTCAGCGCCGCCAGAACTCCCTCGAGAACAGCGCGAGGATGGTGAAGATCTCGAGCCGGCCGAACAGCATGCAGCCGGCGAGCACGATCTTCACGATCCCCGGAAAGTGGGAGAAATTGTCGTAGGCGCCGACCTCGCCGAGACCCGGGCCCGACGTTGCCGATCGCCGTCATGGCGGCTGAAATAGAAGTCATCAGATCGTAGCCGTAGGCCGCCACCACCGCCGCCCCAATCAGTGCGATCAGGAGGTAGGCGGTCAGAAATGCCCAGATGCCGGACAGCACCGATTCCGAAACCACGGCTCCCGCCGTACTTCACCGGCCGCACGGCGTGGGGGTGGATGAGCCGGTGCACCGTAGTCCTCAGCGAGGTCATCGCGAGCAGTGCGCGGAGGCTCTTGATGCCGCCCCCTGTCGAGCCCGACATCCCCCCGAGCACCATCAGACACAGCAGCACCAGCGACGGGAGAGTGCCCCACAGTTCGAAGTCCGTGGAGGCGTAACCGGTGGTGGTGAGGACGCTCAGCGTCTGGAAGACCGCGTCTCGGAAGGTGTCGGCGAAGCGCTCTCCTGCGACGTGGGTGGTCGCCATCAGAATGAGGGTCGCGACGGCGATCACCCCGAGGAAGTAGCGCAGTTCCGCATCGCGCCAGACTTCAAGCGCGCGCCCGGTGAGCAGGCGGAAGTGGAGAACGAAGTTGATGCCCGCCAGCAGCATGAAGAAAATGATGATCCACTCCACCAGCGGCGAACCGAACTCTCCGACCGAGGTGTTCATGGTCGAAAACCCGCCCGTGGCGAGGGTCGTGAACGAGTGGCAGAGGGCGTCAAAACCGGAAAGACCGGCGAGGCGGAGCGCGACCCATTCCGCCGCCGTAAAACCGACGTAGATCATCCACAACATCCGCGCGGTGGCGGCGAGACGCGGCCGCACCTTGTCCGCCACCGGACCGGGCACCTCGGCTTTGAAGAGCTGCATTCCGCCGATGCCCAACAGCGGCAGGATGGCGATCGTGAAGAGGATGATCCCCATCCCTCCCAACCACTGGCTCATGGCCCGCCACAGCAGAAGGGATCGGGGGATGACGGTGACATCGGCGATCACCGTCGATCCGGTGGTCGTGAACCCCGACACCGACTCGAACAGTGCATCCGCCGGCCCTAGAGAGTCCGTGACCAGATAGGGAACGGCGCCCACCAGCGACACCAGGATCCAGGCCCCGGTGACAATCAGGAAACCGTCGCGGGGTCGGATGTGGCGGTCGAATTCGGTGGGCGAGCTGATCAACAGCACGCCGAACACACCGGCAACCGCCATCGCCTCCACCCACGGTTCCGGTGATTCCCCGAACACCAGGCTCGCAAACAACGGCACGACGAGAAAGGCACAGTCGAGCAGCAGCAGCCAGCCCAGCAGATAGACGACGAAACGGCGGTTCACCGGCGGGGCCCTTTCACCTACGCCTCGAGGACATCGTCGAGTTTCGACGCCATCTCGGCCGCCGCAGCGACGATGACCTGGTCACCGGGTACGATCCGGTCGGCGCCGCTGGGGATGAAGATCCGGTCACCACGCTGAACGGCCACCACCAGGATCCCGCGCGGCAGACCCAGCTCGGACAACGGCTTGCGAACCAGTTTGCTGCCTTCGGCAGCCTCGACCTCGAACACCTCCACCGAGTCCTCCAGCAGCGCCGCCACCGACTTGATACGGCCCTTGCGGGCAAAGTGCAGCGCGTGACTGACCGACAACAGTCTCGGGGAGATGATGGCGTCGATGCCGAGTTCGCCCACCAGCCCCGACAGGGCCGCGTTGTCGACCAGGGCGAAGGTGTGGGCCGCTCCCATCCGCCCGGCCAGGAGACACGACACCACGTTTTCCTCGTGGCGGTCCGTGCAGGAGACAAACGCGTCGATCCGTTCCGCGCCTTCCTCCCGCAACAGAGAGCGGTTGGTGGCGCTGCCGTGAATCACGAGGGTGTCATTGAGTTCGGCAGCCGCCCGTTCGCACGCTTCCCGGTCCGCTTCAATCAGGGTCACGGGGACGGACTTCTCTTCGAGTCGACGCGCCAGATTGACTCCGATCCTGGTGGCGCCGGCGACCATCACCCGCCGGTCGACACCGCGACGCTGTCCGAGCAGGACCAGCGCGTTGTCGAGTTCGTTCGGATCCATCGCGAAGTAGACCAGATCGCCGGCCCTGATCTCATCGTCGCCGAAGGGGACCCGCCACGTCCCGTCGCGACGGATCGCCACCACCAGCATCGGCGTAGCCGGAAACAACAGACGGAGGTGCGACAGCATCAGACCGGCGAACTCCGATCCCTGTTTGATGTGGAAGCCGGCGACCAGGAGCTTTCCGTCGAAAAACTCGACTACGTCCACCGCACCCGGCACCGGCAGCAGCGACAGGATCTTCTCCACCGCCGCCATGTCCGGATTGATCGCCACCCGTTCGCCGCCCGGCTCCCGCGCGATTCGCCGGAAGCCTTCCTCGTGGCCGGGATCGCGCAGCCTCGCCGCCACCCTCGGCACCTTGAAGATCACCGAACCGACCAGGGCCACGACCATGTTGGCCTCGTCGGAATCGGTGGTGGCGAGCAGCAGGTCGGCATTCTCGATCCCCGCTCTTACCAGGACCGGGATGGTCGCTCCGTTGCCCCGGATCGTCTGCACGTCGAGGTTTTCGTTGAGGTCCGCAATGAGCTCCACGCTCCGTTCCACCAGCACCACATCGTGGCCGTCGCCGGCCAGCTTCTCCGCCAGCGTCGAACCCACCAGACCGCCGCCCACCACGATCACCTGCATACCGATCTCCCCATCGCGACCTCATCGACTCCACTGAACAGTTTCATTTCGGGGGAAGTGTACACAAGTTGAATTCGGATTTCGGATTTCGGATTTCGAATTTGCTCGCGCCTTGTCGCTACGACCTATGCCTGCCGTGAACGGTTCGGAATCGGTGCTGAGCAACTGGCAGCCCCATCGGCAGGTGGGAGCGATGGAACGTCGAAATTCCGAAATCCGAAATCCGAAATCCGAATTCGAAATACTCCCTACGGGAGCGCGCCTTCCTCGATCCACCGCCGGTAGAGCTCGAGCTCGGCGGCGCGCAGCTTCTTGACCCCGGTCGGGGTTCGCGGCATGCCCTTGCCCTCGGGAGCCCTGTGTTCGAGTTTGAGCCACAGATACGAGGCCTCGAGATCGCCCGGCACGACCAGGGACATCTCCGGGACCTGGACCGAGTGCCGGTCCACCAGGTCGGCGTAGCCCCTCCCCTCCTCGAGCACCAATTTGGCCTTGGGTTCTTCGGCCTCGTGGCAGCCGAGGCAGTGCGCGATCACCAGCGGTTCGAGGTGGCGGGCGTACGAGACCGTTTCGCCGGCCGGCACCCCGGGCACGGGCGTCCCGCACCCCACCAGAACGAACGCGACAGACCACGCAACCGACAGCCGCACGGCCGAAGCGCTCACCCTCACTTTCCAGGCGTCCGGCGGATCAACCCTCTGCGGCTGGCACAATCGATGCGGACATCGAGGGGGTTTTCCACCCGCACGTGGCGGACGTGCCGGCTCTCCCAGATCGCCTCCTGGGTGTCGAGCCAATCCCAGTCGATCCGGCCGTGCCCGTCCCCTTCCACCGACATGTAGAGCACGTGATTGCTGAGCAGTCGGTGGAAGAAATGCGTCCCGTGGCTGAGGTTGGACGGAGCATCCGGCATCGTCGCCTCGACGATCACCCGCGCGGCCGAGATCTGCGCCCACTTGACCGGCACTCCGAAGCGGTCGTCGGTCGTTCCCCACCGCCCGAGACCGATAAAAACGCCGTGGCGGCCCTCCTCCACCAGGCCCCGGTTGACGGCGTCCAGCTCCGAAGCCATCATCCGGGTCGATCCGCGATCGAAATGCTGCGGCCTCAGATAGACAACGTCGGTCAGGTCGCCGCGGGCCCCCTGTCCGAGGCAGTTGTCGGAGGACACCAGAACGTCGTCGCCCTCGAGGTCGCTCTCTTCGATGGGAGTCCGTTCGCCGGGCGTCAGCATCGGACGCACCTGGACAAACCCGATCTCCATCGGCAGGGCGTCGTCGGGGTCCAGATTGACCGCGAACTCGATCTCGGCCTCGCCGTTGAGAACGTTGCACGAGAGCTCGAGCAGGCGCTCCATCACCGGAGTGAAGGGGATCGTGCGCGATTCGAGGATGGGCGCGAATGTCACGGCCCGCGGCCCGTTGCCCCCGAGACCCGCCCGCAGCTGGTCCGATGCCGGGTCCCAGGTGGAGGCCAGAAATGTCAACGTGCCGTCGGCCTCCGCGTCTCCCAGACCGCACCGCACCAGGCAGGAGTTCTCGCGCGCCGGGTCCGGCGGCGGCGGGTCGCCGACGTTGACCGCCCAGAAGCTGTTCTGGGTGAACTTGAGGAGTTCGCCCGTGCTCTTGAAGGGCGGCGGCGCGGTCGCGCGGTGAGGGCTGTAGCTCCACACGTGGTCGCCGTCGGTGATGGTCTTGCCCAGCCCCAGCGCCACCGTCACCACTCCATCCTCGCGCTTGTTGCCGGGCGCCGGGTAGTGGTTGTACGACCGAGCGAGCCCCGACAGTGTCGGGTAGAAACGCCCGTCATACAGCGAGCCGGTGATCTCCTGAACGACGACCGCCATTTTCTCGGCATCGTCGGCGAGCCCACACGCGCGCCGTGAGACCAGCGCGTTTGCGAAGAAAGTCGAGGCCCAGGCGAGCTTGATCGCACCTGACAGGCGCCGATAGCGGGCGTCACCGCTTGCTTCGGAATTCGGAATCAGCTTGGAGGTGAAGATGCCCGCGAAGGCGCGCTGCTGCGTGTCTTCGAGAAAACTCGAAGGCCGGATGGCGAGGGGCGCCGTCATAACCTCGAGCAACGACTTCAGCTCCGCCCTCACCTCTTCGGTCACCTCGCCGTGCTGGAACTCCAGCGCGATCTGGCTGTCCGGAATTCCGCTCAGCGCTTTTTCCAGGAGCCGGTTTCGCTCCACGAACTCCGTGAACACGTCGGTCGCGATGACCACAGCGCGCGGCACAACCACCGTGACGCCTTCGAACTCGGAAGCGTCGAAGCGCGGCAGGATCTCCTGGCGGATCTGCTGGAGGCCCACTGCCTTGCCCCCCACGCTGCCGGTGCCGATCCTCGCAAAACCGTGCTCCGTACCGAATGTCCGCAGTTCGAAGCGGGGAACCTTGGTGTCAACTTTCGTCATCATGGGCGCAGCGTGCCGCGTCCTCCCGGCCATGTCAACTCCAATAACCCGATAGCTGATGCAGGGGTGTCGAAAACCGCAGTGCGCGGAATCGACCCTCGCACCTCCGATGGCTGATCTGTGAGACAACCGGGCCCGGCTCCGCTACTCTCGAAAGAGGAGGTACCAACCATGAAATCATCACGGATCGCTTGCCTGGGTGCCATCGTGATCGCAGTGGCGGTTCTTGCAGCGGCCGCCGACAGCCGCGTCTACGATGCGCCCATCGAACGGACGTGGGACGAGGCGGTCAAGGCCGCCCGCGACGCCGATCTGGTCGTGACGGACTCCGACCGTTCGGACCACGTCTTCACCATGCAGACGCCGAAAAAGACCCTCTCCAAAACCGTCGACTTCGAGGTCACTCTGAGTCAGACCGGCGAGCAGACCCGGGTCGAAGTGCGTTCGACCGAGGAGGGCTCGAAAAAGAGCGCCAAGACCATCGCCAAATACATCGCGGCCCTCGACAAACGCCTGAACTGACCCGCGCTGCCCACCTCGGGTCGAAGTCAGTTCAGGATGCCGCGCTTCTTCATGGCGATTGCATAGACCAGCAGGAAAATCGCCACCACCCAGATGACTGCGGTGATGACCGGCGCACTTTCGCCCATGATCTCCAGACCGTTGGTCAGGAAAAATGTGTAGATCCCGTTGACAACCATTCCGGCGATGGAAACCGCGAAGGCCCAGACGGCCCACTTCTTGCGCAACAACAGCCCGACGGACCCGGCGACCGCACCCCAGACTCCGAACGCCCACGCAGCGACCGACCACGCCGGGAAACCGTAGAAATAGGCCAACTGTTCCTCGCTGAACGCCCCCATGTAGAAATCGAGCTCGAGTTGGGTTGCCAGGTAATCGAATGCTCCGAAAGCGTTCCACAACAACGACAAGACCGCGACGATCCAGAAATGCACCGGCGCCTTGCGGGCGGCGCCGCCTCCACCGGTGTCGGTGACAGTCATGCTCTCCTCCTTTTTCGATTCTGAACTTTGAAACACCCTAGCACGGCGATTTTCTTCCCTGTCCGCCGCGAGTCGTTCCGGTGGTGGTGACACGTGCGCCGGGTGCGGGTTAAGGTAGGCGCCGGAGGTCGCGATGGGTGACGATTCGGGCCACTGGGACGCGGAGCTTTTTCGCCGCGAAGGCCACCGGATGGTGGAGTGGATCGCCGACTACCTCGACGGCGGCAACCGGGAGCACCCCGTGCTTTCGAGGGTCCGACCGGGCGAAGTCTCCGCCCAGCTTCCGACGGAAATGCCGATCGCCGCCGAGGACCCCGAGGCGGTGTGGCAGGACTTTCTCTCGATCATCCTGCCCGGAGTGACCCACTGGAACCACCCCGGATTCATGGCCTATTTCGGGATCACCGGTTCCGGCCCCGGCGTCCTCGGCGAGATGCTGACGGCGGCGCTCGACGTCAACGGCATGCTGTGGCGGACCTGCCCGTCGGCCACCGAACTCGAGCTCACAGTCCTCGACTGGATGCGCCGAGGCCTCGAACTGCCGGACGACTTTTTCGGCTTTCTCACTGACACCGCCTCGATCTCCTCCTTGCTCGCTCTCGCCGCCGCGCGCGAGGCGGCCGACCCCGAGATCCGACGCCTCGGCATGGCCGGCCGCGAGACCGTGCCTTTCCGTATCTACGCCTCAGACCAGGCCCACTCGTCGATCGCCAAGGCCTGTCTGACCCTGGGATTCGGGCTCGACGGCTTTCGCGCCGTGCCCCACGACGCCGACTACCGGATGGACCCCGAAGCGCTCGCCCACCTGGTGGCCGCCGACCGCGCGGCGGGTTTCCGGCCGCTGGCCGTGGTGGCCACGGTCGGCACCACCTCCACCACCTCGGTCGACCCGGTGGCGACCATCGCCGAGCTCTGCGCGGCCGAGGGACTGTGGCTGCACGTGGACGCCGCCTACGCCGGCTCGGCGGCTCTTTGTCCCGAAAATCGTTGGTGCCTCGACGGCTGCGAACGGGCCGACAGCTTCGTCTTCAACCCCCACAAGTGGCTCTTCACACCGATTGACGCCTCGGCCCTCTACACCCGCCACCCGGAGATCTTCAAGCGGGCTTTTTCCCTGGTGCCGGAGTATCTGACCACCCCGGTCAGCGGCCAGGTCGTCGATCTCATGGACTACGGCGTTCAGCTCGGCCGCCGCTTCCGCGCGCTCAAGCTGTGGTGGGTGCTGCGCTGTTTCGGGCTCGAGGGAGTCCACGAACGCATCCGTCGCCACGTCCACATGGCACGATCGTTCGCCAGCTGGGTGGAGAACCATGAGCACTTCGAACGGCTCGCGCCGACGCCGTTCTCGGTCGTCTGTTTCCGCGCCCGGCCGGAAGGGCTCGACGGCGAAGAGCTCGACCTTTTCAACATGGAGCTCATGGAACACGTCAACGCGTCGGGCGAGATCTTCCTGTCCCACACCAAACTCGACGACGGGATCTCGCTGCGCGTCGCCATCGGCAACCTGGCGACCGTGGAGTCCGACGTGAAACGCTGCTGCGAACTGCTGACGGAGGGTCTGTCGTGCCTCTCGAACCGCTGAAGGACCGATCCGGCCCGCTGGCGACTCTCAAGGCCGTCGCCCTCCTGGTGGCGGGATCTGCGAGCCTGTTGCTGATCAACCTGCTGCAGACATCGAGTCTGGTCGTCCTGCCCTTTTCCAGAAAGGCCTTTCGCGCGGTCAACCGGTGGTGCGCGAACACCTGGTGGGGGCTGTGCGTCACCGCTGCGGACCGTCTGTACAAGGTGCAGGTGATCTTCACCGGGGACGATGTGCCGATGCGCGAGAACGCGCTGGTCACGGCAAACCACCAACAGATGCCGGACATCCCGGCGATCATGAAGTTCGCCCGGACCAAGGGCCGCCTCGGCGACCTCAAGTTCTTCGTCAAGAAACAGCTCAAGTGGGTGCCGGGGATGGGTTGGGGCATGCAGTTCCTCGACTGCCTCTACATCGACCGCGATTGGATGGCGGACCGCGAGACCATCCGCAAGACCTTTTCTCGAATCGTGGACGGCAACGTGCCCATCTACCTGGTTTCCTTCGTCGAAGGGACTCGCCTGACCCTCCCCAAGCTCGCCGCCGCCCAGGACTATGCCCGCGCCCACGACGTCCGCCCACCGGTCCACACCTTGGTCCCACGCACCAAAGGCTTCGTGGCATCGGTCGAGGGTTTGCGCAGCCACATCGATGCCGTCTACGATCTCACGATCGGCTACGACAACGCAGTGCCGTCACTGTGGCAGTTTATGAAGGGCCTGGTCCGCCGCATCCACGTTCACGTCCGCCGCTTCCCCGTCGCTGACCTCCCCCACCCCGCCGACGACCTCCGGCAGTGGCTCCTCGACCGCTGGCACGAAAAGGACGACCTCCTCGAACACTTCTACGCCACCGGCGCCTTCCCCCAACAACCCGACCTGAGCGGTTAGGGCAGAGGAGAAAGGGAGAAAGGGAGAAAGGGAGCCATCGCAGATTTCGGATTTCGGATTTGATCCCCGATTCGTGATAAGGGGCTTGTTTCCCCTGCTCCCCTGCTCCCCTGCTCCCCTGCTCCCCTGCTCCCCTGCTCCCCTGCTCCCCTGCTCCCCTGCTCCCCTGCTCCCCTGCTCCGCGTCAGCGGATGGCGGCAGGGTCCTGGGCAAACAGGCGCTGAGTCCACAGCGCCAACGCCAGGGACAGGGCGAGGATCACGGCGCCGGTCGCCTGGTGCGCGGTGGTCACGGTGATCTCGAGAGTCGTCGGTGTGCCCACCACCGCATCTCCGGCAGTCACTGCGAGAGCCGCGATGCCGAGAAGGCCCTGAAGTGACGCCAACACCACAAGCGCCTTGCCCAGCCGGTCGACCGGCCACACATCGCGGAACATCCCCCAGGCGCGAACCCCGACCATCACCGCCAGCAGGATCACCACCGCCGCCAGGGAAATGTGCACGATCAACAACGCCGCCAGATGCCGCTGCGCCGCACCCAGCACCAGCTGCACGACAACGATGACGATCAACCATCGCTGGAGACTGCGGTCGTCCTTGAAGTTCGGTCGCAGTTCGGGCGCCCCGGCCTCGAGCCACCGAACGGAAGTCACGGCCGCCAGCGCGACCATCACGCCGAGAAAGATCTGGCCCAGGACCCCGTGCGCGAGGGCGAGCGCGATGCTCGGCGCCATGTCCGCCTCCGAGGTCGAAAGGGTGAAATTACCGGTGACCCGGAGCCCGCCGAGAGTGCCCTGCAGGACCACCAGGACGACCGCCGCCAGCGCCAGTCGGTGCACCCATTTCCTCACGTCGCGCCGCCACAGGCGGACGGCGAGCACGATCGTGGTCAGACCCACGAGCGCTCCGAAAAGGCGGTGGGCGTGTTCATAGTAGATGCCGCCGGTCATGCGCGCGAGCGGGAACAGGAACATATTCGACCCGAAGGTGTTGGGCCAGTCAACGACCGCCAGACCGGCCTCGCTGCTGGTCACCAGGCCACCCGCCACCACCAGGAGAAAGGTCGCCGCCACCGCGACCTTCGAGAAAAGGGCAGTCCAATCCGCGGTGGTCGCCGCCTTTCCGGAATCGCCTGCCACCGCCGCGGCACCGCCTGCGATCAGCGCCACGACGAGAATCGATCCGGGGACCCACGCAAGCGCCGTGGGCACGACCCCCCCACCGTCGGCGGAGGTCAGGAGGCTGCCCAGAATCAGCATGTTGAGGACGGCCGCGATCGCACCGACCAGCACGCCGCCGAGCCAACCGCCGCCGCTGCGGGCGCCGGTGAACCAGCCCCAGAAGGCCACCACTGCGAGCATCGAAATCAAGAGCAGCCAACTCGGCGCGAACACCAAGGGGAGCCTGAAGATGTAGGCGAGGCCCCACATCGTGACCGTCATGGCGAATCCGAGGGGCAGCACATATGAGCGGTCGCGATCCATTTCGCCTCCAATTCCTGCATACAGAAGAATACGCGCCGGCGAGGCTCGGTTATAATCGGCGGCGTCAACCGCCACCTGACAGGGATCGACGGGAAATATACACCAGGCGCTGCGGCAGAACTCTTGAAAGACGAAAACCATCCAATGAGCATCTCAGTCGAATCCCGCACCGAACCCTCAGGGTCGGGGTTGACCGCGCGGAGGGTCCTCGCCAGCTATCTCGAGCTTTCGAAGGCCCGGCTCGGCGCCCTCGTCGTACTGACCGCGCTGGTCGGGTACGCGCTCGGCGCCCGCGGCCATCTCGAGCCGTTGGTCGCTCTGGCTGCGGTTGTCGGCACCGCCCTCAGCGCCTTTGGCGCCAACATCCTCAACCAGTGGTGGGAGGTCGAGCGCGACCGTCTGATGCACCGCACCAGGTCGCGCCCCCTGCCTTCGGGCCGGGTCGATCGCAGGGTCGCCCTGGTGTGGGGCCTCGTGACGGCCGCCGCCGGGCTCACGATTCTGGCCCTCGGCACCAACGCCCTTACCACCGGGCTGTCGCTCTTCGTCATTCTTCTCTACGTCTTGGTCTACACCCCGCTCAAGGTGCGGACACCCCTCAACACGGTGGTCGGCGCGGTCTGTGGCGCGATTCCGCCGATGATGGGCTGGGCCGCCGCCACCGGCCGCCTCGATGCCGGCGCCTGGATCCTCGGCGGCGTCCTCTTCGCCTGGCAGATCCCGCACTTCCTCGCGCTCGCCTGGCTGTACC
Source organism: Candidatus Sulfomarinibacteraceae bacterium (assembly GCA_963714895.1). Lineage (GTDB taxonomy): Bacteria > Acidobacteriota > Thermoanaerobaculia > Thermoanaerobaculales > Sulfomarinibacteraceae > Sulfomarinibacter. The sequence continues at coordinate 159,017 of CAVQQC010000022.1, read as the reverse complement.
GCGAGGACTACGAACGCGGCGGATTCCGCATGCTGCCGGCAGTCGACCTCGAGGGCCACGTCACCGGACGCCTGGCCTTCGTCTACGCCGCCGCCCTGCTGCCGATCACTGCCGCCCTGTCCGCGGCCGGGGTCACCGGCGCCACCTACCTTGTGGCATCGCAGGTCTTCGGTCTGGCCTTCCTGGCGCTGGGTTGGGTCTTCCTCCGCGATCGCAGTCAGCAGTCCGCACGGCGGCTGTTCCTGGCGAGCATTCTCTACCTCCCCGTCGTGCTCGGTTTCGGGGTCGCCGACATCGACCACCGCCACGACGGCACGGCGCCACCGTCGGGGGCGGCTGTCGCCACACTGGTTCGCTCTGCCGAACCGGTCGTGCAGACCTCGCCTCCGTCCGACGCCACGGAGTTCTGACCCGTGGCTGCACCGTCCATCATCCGCAGCGGCTGGTGGGTGGCGCTGGCGGCGATCGCGCTGACCCTGGCCGTCGGCGCGGTCATCATCGCCCCCCTCCTCGGTCGGGCGCCGCCGCACGATCCCGGCGCTGACTTCGATCTTTCGGAACCACTGGTTTCGAGAGACCTCATCGTGCGCGCCATGAACCGCGACGGCGTGATGGCCCTGACCGCACCCGCGATGGTGGACGCCGCCGAGGTCGATCGTTTCAACCGCGAGGAACGCGGCAAGATGTTGGTGCCGGACGACCGGGTCATCGGGATCGAGATCGGCGGCGAGGCACGAGCCTACCCGCTGCGGCTGATGCGGTGGCACGAAGTGGTCAACGATGTCGTCGGCGGCGAGCCCATCGCCGTTACCTACAGCCCTCTGTGCGACAGCGTCGCCGTCTTCGGCCGGGAGATCGCAGGCGAAGAAGTCGACCTCGGAGTCTCGGGGCTGCTCTACAACTCGAACACCATGCTCTACGACCGGCGAGTCAATGCAGAGGCCACCCCGCTGTGGACCCAACTCGACGGCCGAGCGGTCGCCGGACCCGCGCCCGCCTCGCAGCCTCGGCTGCCGTTGCGCAGCGCGCGCCTGACGACCTGGGCCGACTGGCGCGCCCGCCACCCGGAAACCGCCGTTCTCGCGCCACTTCCCGACATGAAAATGCTCTACAAACGCGACCCCTACCACTCGTACTTCGGATCCGACCTGCTCAGGTTCCCGGTCGACCCCCTGCCCCCTGCCGGTGGCCCGGGGCTCAAGGACCGCTTGCTGATCGTCACCGTCGACGGTGAGGACTTCGCCTTCTCGTTCTCGCAGATGGCGGCGGCCGCCGGAACGGCGGCCGGCTCGTACGAGGTGACGGTCCGGGACCTGCCGCTGCGCATCTCTTTCGACACTGTTGTGGGCGTGGCCGATGTCGAACCACTCGCCGAACCCCTACGCCTGGGAGCGGTGCGGTCGGCATTCTGGTTCTCCTGGTACTCACTTGAAGGAACGATTCCTGTTATTATTCGCGACGCCACTTGAGACCAAGTACATTCGGTCCGCGGCGACCCGACAATCGAAGGCCCGGAGGAGCTTGATGACCGTCAAGATCGAACAGTTTTCCTACGACGACGCGATCGTCCGCAAATTCACCCTGGTGACCTTGATCTGGGGCGTCGTCGGCATGCTGGTGGGCGTGATCGTCGCCCTCGCAGCTGGCGGCGCCCTTCTTCAATTTCGAGCTCGCCTTTCTCTCCTTCGGGCGGCTGCGGCCGCTCCACACCAACGCGGTCATCTTCGCCTTTGCGGGCAACGCGGTGTTTGCCGGCGTCTACTACTCCATGCAGCGGCTCCTCAAGACCCCGATGTTCTCGAAGACTCTGAGCGCCATTCACTTCTGGGGCTGGCAGCTGATCATCGTCGCCGCCGCCGTCACCCTGCCCCTCGGCATCACCCAGGGCAAGGAGTACGCCGAGCTGCAGTGGCCGATCGACATCGCCATCGCGCTGGTGTGGATCGCCTTCGCCATCAACGCCTTCGGCACCATCGCCAAACGCCGCGAGCGCCACATCTACGTCGCGATCTGGTTCTACATCGCGACCATCGTCACCATCACGGTGCTCCACGTCTTCAACAACCTCGTGGTGCCCGCCGGGCTGTGGCGCTCCTACCCCATCTACGCCGGCGTCCAGGACGCCTTCATGCAGTGGTGGTACGGCCACAACGCGGTCGGTTTCCTGCTGACCACGCCCTTCCTCGGCATCATGTACTACTTCCTGCCCAAGGCCGCCAACCGCCCGGTCTTCTCCTACCGGTTGTCGATCATCCACTTCTGGTCGCTGGTCTTCATCTACATCTGGGCCGGGCCGCACCACCTCCACTACACCGCCCTCCCCGCCTGGGCCTCGACCCTCGGGATGCTCTTCTCGGTCATGCTGTGGATGCCCTCGTGGGGCGGCATGCTCAACGGCCTCCTGACCCTGCGCGGGGCGTGGGACAAGGTCGCCTCGGACCCGGTGCTCAAGTTCTTCGTCGTCGCCATCACCTTCTACGGCATGTCGACCTTCGAGGGGCCGCTGCTGTCGGTCAGGTCCGTCAACCTGCTCTCCCACTACACCGACTGGACCATCGCCCACGTCCACGCCGGCGCGCTCGGCTGGGTCGGGTTCCTGATCTTCGGCATGATCTACTGGCTGCTGCCGCGACTCTTCCAGACCGAGCTGTGGAGCCGCAAGCTCGCCGAGGCGCACTTCTGGCTCGGCACGATCGGGATCCTCCTCTACATCGTCGCCATCTACGCCGCCGGTCTCACCCAGGGTCTGATGTGGCTCGCCTTCGACTCCGAGGGCTACCTCAAGTACGGCGACTTCGTCGAAACCACCCTGCGGCTGATCCCGATGTACTGGGTGCGGGTCATCGGCGGCGTCGCCTATCTCGCCGGCGCGCTCATGCTCGGCGTCAACTTCTTCATGACCTGGAAGAACCGGCCCTCGACCTACGAGGTCCCGGTGCACGAAGCGCCGGCCCTGTCGAAGGAGTACGCCGATCCTCCGGAGCCGGCCGGCCAGTTGAAGACCAGCGGCGCCCACGTCGTCAACCTCGCCTACAAGCTCGACCGCTTCTTCTCGACCACCTGGCACCGGCGCTGGGAGCGTCTGCCGCTGAAATTCACCGTCGCGGTGCTGATCGCGGTCGTGGTGGCCTCGTTCTTCGAGATCATCCCGACCTTCCTCATCAAATCCAACGTCCCGACCATCGCCACGGTCACGCCCTACACACCGCTCGAGCTCGCCGGCCGCGACATCTACCTCGCGGAGGGCTGCTACAACTGCCACTCGCAGATGATCCGCCCGATCCGCGCCGAGACCGAGCGCTACGGCGAGTACTCCAAACCCGGCGAATTCGTCTGGGACCACCCCTTCCAGTGGGGCTCGCGGCGGATCGGCCCCGATCTGCAGCGGATCGGCGGCAAGTACCCCGATCTGTGGCACGTCCGCCACATGGACGACCCGCGGTCCATCACCGCCGGCTCGATCATGCCCGCCTATCCGTGGATGCTGACCGACGACCTCGACTGGGAAAGCGTCGAACCCGTCATGCGCGCCCACCAGATCCTCGGCGTGCCCTACAGCGACGAGGAGGTCGCCAACGGCATGGCCGCCGCCCGCGAGCAAGCCGCTGCGATCGCCGCCGAGATCGTCATTCAGGGCGGGCCCGACGGGCTTGCGGACAAACAGATCGTCGCCCTCATCGCCTACCTGCAGCGCATGGGAACCGACATCACAAAGCCCGAACCGGTGGCGATCGAAGAGGAGATCGGCCCCGCGGAGGCCGCCGTCGAGGTTGAAGAATCGGTCGTCATCGGGGAGGCGTCATGAGCCTCACCGACGTCATGTCCGCGGCCGGTCTCTCCTCGTGGACCGAGGTGGCCTTGATTCTCTGTTTCATCACCTTTGCGGCGATCGTCGTCTGGGTCTTTTTCGTGCGCAGCAAGCCCTCGTACGATCACCTGCGGAACCTGCCGCTCGAGGACGGCGCCGACGACCTCACCGCCGCCGCAAAAGGAGGCGAACACTCGTGAGCCACGAGCACACCGATCACGATCCGACAGCGGCCGACCAGGACTCCCTGCTGGACCACGCCTACGACGGCATCCAGGAGTACGACAATCCGCTGCCGCGGTGGTGGCTGGCCATCTTCTGGCTGACCATCGTCTTTTCGCCGCTCTACATCCTCTACTTCCACTTCGGGGGCGGTATGCTCGCCACCGAGAAATACGATGCCGAGATGATCGCCTTCTACGACAGGCAGGCGGAGCAACTCCTGGCCCTCGGCGACATCAGCGAGGGGACCCTGGTCGATCTGACCGCCGACGCGAGCATGATGAACGGCGGCAAGAAGATCTTCCACACCAAGTGCGCCACCTGCCACGGGATGTTCGGCGAGGGCGGCATCGGCCCCAACCTCACCGACCAGTACTGGCTGCACGGCGCCCAGTTGATGGATATCTACGCGACCGTGCGCGACGGCGTGACCGCCAAGGGCATGCTGGCGTGGGAACGGCAGCTGCGGCCGGCCGAACTGATGGCGGTCAGCGCCTATGTCGGCACCCTGCTCGGCAGCGATCCGCCGAACCCGAAAGATCCGCAGGGTCAGGTCACCGCGAGGGTCGGCGCCGGCGCAAAGTGAAGGGGCCGAAATCGTCGCCGAGGCTGACAGCCAACCAACCGAATCCTGAGGCACGCCGTGACGACCACATCGAATGCGCCCGAAGCCCAGGAGAGGGTCCTCTCGACCCTCAACCGGGACGGCAGCCGGCGCTGGATCCGGCCCAAGCTTTCGAAAGGTCACTACCACAAGCGACGGTTGGTGACCGCGTGGGCGTTGATCGCCACCTTCACCCTGATCCCGATCCTCAAGATCGGCGGCAAACCGCTGATGCTGTTCGACATCCCGAAACGCGAGTTCACCTTGTTCGGCGCGACCTTTCTGCCCACCGACACCTTTCTCCTGATGCTGCTCCTGTTCTCGATCTTCATCGGGATCTTCCTGATCACCGCCGTGCTCGGCCGGGTGTGGTGCGGCTGGGGCTGTCCGCAGACCGTCTACATGGAGTTTCTCTACCGGCCGCTCGAAAACCTCATCGAAGGCGGCCGCAAACGGCAGATGGAGCTCGACGAATCCGGACCCGACGCACGCCGCCTCATCAAGTACGCGGTGTTCTTCGTCGTCTCGGCCTTTCTCGCCAACACCTTTCTCGCCTATTTCGTGGGTTGGGACCGCCTTCTCGGCTGGATGACCAGCCCGCCGACCCACCACCCGGCGGCCTTTGCCGTGATGCTCGGAACGACGCTTCTGATGTTCTTCGACTTCGCCTACTTCCGCGAGCAGACCTGCATCGTGGCCTGTCCCTACGGCCGCTTCCAGTCGGTTCTGCTCGACCGGCAGTCGCTGATCGTCGGCTACGACCCGAAGCGCGGCGAGGAGCGGGCGCCGTGGCGCAAGAAGGAAGAACGCACCGCCGGTGACTGCATCGACTGCGGCCTCTGCGTCAGCACCTGCCCCACCGGCATCGACATCCGCGAAGGTCTGCAGATGGAGTGCATCCACTGCACCCAGTGCATCGACGCCTGCGACGCCGTGATGGACCGCATCGGTCTCGAGCCGGGGCTCATCTCCTACACCTCGCAGGCCGAGCTGGAGACCGGCAAGCGGTCCTTCCTACGGCCGCGGCTGGTGGTCTACTCGGCCATCCTGCTCGTGATGTTCGGCGCCTTCGGCGTTTCGCTCGCCGGAAAGACCTCAGCCGACGTGACCCTGCTGCGCGGCCTCGGCGCGCCCTTCACCGTGCTTCCCAACGGCGACATCTCCAACCAGATCCGGCTCAAGATCGCCAACCGTTCACCCGAGGAGCGTTCCTACCTCATCGAACTGGTGGACGGCGACGGCATCACCCTCGTGGCGCCGGAAAACCCGCTGGTGGTCGCCGGCGGCGAGACCGAGATGACCGGCGCATTCATCACCGCGCCGCCGTCGACGTTTTCGGCCGATGAAGTGTCGGTCACCCTGCGCATCGACGACGGTGTCGACTTCAGCCGCGACCTCGACTACCGCATCCTCGGGCCCTCGGGAACCGGAGGTGGGTCGTGAAGAAGGGCGCTGTCTGGCCGTACCTCATCGCCGGCGCCCTCGCGCTCCACGTGGTGGTCTCGCTGATCGTCGTGTTCATCGCGACCTCGGACCCGTCCTACGCGGTCGAAGAGGACTATTACCAGAAAGCCATCGACTGGGACCTGAAAAGGGCCCAGGACCGCACCAACGAGAACCTCGGGTGGCGCTTCGAATTCGAAGTCACGCCGCCGGAGCGGCCGGACGACCAGCCGCGGCTCGAGGTCACGCTCGCCGATGCCGAGGGGGCCCCACTGACCGGCGCCACGATCACGGTCGAGGCCTTCCACAATTCCTCGAGCGGCGACATCCTCCGCGCCGCTCTCACGCCGACCGACGAGCCCGGGGTCTACCGCGCGACGCTGCCGATGCAGCGCAACGGACGCTGGGAACTGCGTTTCACCGTCGACCACGGCGGCCAGGAGTTCACGAGCACCGAGACCCGGCACCTCTTCGTAGAAGGAAGCTGGGAATGAGAGAAGATTTCGGATTTCGGATTTCGGATTTCGGATTTTCAACCAGCCACCCAGGTTTCTTGGGGAGGGCGGAGCCAAATCCGAAATCCGAAATCCGAAATTCGGAATGGCGGACAGCGCTTCCCGTGTGGTGCAGCGACGGGTTCGAAATTCAAAATTCCGAATTCCGAATTCCGAATTTTGTACGGACCGCTCCATGAGCCCACTTCTCGCCACCGTCTTCGTCGCGAGCGTGGTCGGCTCGCTGCACTGCGTCGGCATGTGCGGCCCCTTCGTCGCCTTCTACAGCGGGTCCGACGGGTCGGCGGGCACCCGCCGGATGCTCAGCCACGCCGCCTACTCCGGTGGACGGTTGGTCACCTACGTGCTCTTCGGGCTCGCCGCGGGAGCCGTCGGCGCCGCCCTCGACGTCGCCGGGTCGTTGGCCGGTTTTCAGCGCGTCGCCGCGATGGTCGCCGGAGCGACCATGATCCTGTGGGGCGTGCTCGCCCTGCTCCAGATTCGCGGCGTCCGCATCTTCAAACACGGCAGCGGCAACGGACGGTTGGCGCGCCTCTTCCGGCGCGGATTTTCGCTGGTCAGCGACAAACCTCCGCTGGTCCGCGCCTCCGTCGTCGGGCTGCTGTCTGGCTTTCTGCCCTGCGGCTGGTTGTGGGCCTTCGTGGTCACCGCTGCTGGTACCGGCGGCGCGATCGAGGGCGCAGCCGTCATGACCGCATTCTGGGCGGGCACCGTCCCCGCGCTGTTGGCGGTGGGGTTCGGCACTCAATTGTTGAGCGCACCTTTGCGCCGCCACGTGCCCGCCGTCACCGCCGTCCTGCTGGTGGCCCTGGGTCTCTTCGCCATCCTCGGCCGCCCGGCATCGGTCACCGCCGCCATCCACAAGCACGAGGGGATGCAGAGCGGCGTTCCTTCGCCCGACGGCGCCGGTGCCGGTTGTTGCGACGGCGGCTGACCTTCCCCCGGGAAGCGGCGCCCGGCCGAACGGCTCACCGCCGAATCAGGTACATTGAAACCATGATGCAGTTCCCGGAAACCGAAAGCGCCGGATCGCGACCATGCTGAAGACATTCGATAGACTATTTCGCCGCACCCCGCGAACGGTGATCATCGTCATCTCGGTCCTTCTCGTGGGAGCGGTCGCCACCCTCGACAGCGCCACCGGTTCCGAGTTGTCATTTTCGATCTTCTACCTGCTGCCGGTCTCGCTTGCAGCCTGGTACGTCGGAGGCTGGAGCGGCCCGACCATCAGCGTCCTCGCGGCGGGGACCTGGTTTGCGATCGACGCCATCGACGGCGGCGTCTACAGCTCGCCCTTCATTCCGTACTGGAACGCGGCGGTGCGGCTCGGTTTCTTCGTTCTGGTCGCAGCGCTTCTCACCAACCTCCACCGCCACCTGAGGATGGAGGAAAAGCTGGCTCGGATCGACGGCCTCACGGGAGTCATGTCCGGACGTTCCTTCCGACACTCGGCCGCCGAAATCATCGGTCTGGCCGGGCGCAACGAAAAGCCGTTCACCCTGGTCTACGTCGATCTCGACGACTTCAAGAAGGTCAACGACACCCGCGGCCACGCGGAGGGAGATCGCGCGCTCAAGGCGGTCGCCTCGGCCCTCATGAATTCGGTCCGCCGCACCGACATCGTCGGGCGGCTGGGCGGCGACGAGTTCGCCGTCCTCCTGCCGGAAACCGCCGAGAGCGGCGCTCGCGAGGTGATCGAGAAGATTCGCGCCAACCTCACCGCTGCTGCCGCCGCCGAGTGGCCGATCGGCGCCAGCATCGGCGCGGCGGTGTTTCTCGACCCCCCCGGAAACCCCGAAGAGGCCATCTCGCGCGCCGACCATCTGATGTACGAGGCCAAGAAATCGGGCAAGAACAGCACGGTCTTCTTCGAAGTTCCAGCTGTGTCAGGAGTGTCCTCAGACCGGGCGGCGGTAGAGAAAATGCCTCGGTGACGCCCGATGAATAACACCGCTCCAATTGAAGCCGCCGACGGGTTGCGGCGAGACGTCAGTTTTCTCGGCGCCCTCCTCGGCGAAGTGCTGCGTGAACAGGACGGTGATGAGTTCTTCGAAATCGTCGAGGGCGCGCGGGTGGCGGCGCGGTCACGACGTGAAGGCGACACTGACGCCGAAAAAACGCTTGACGACCTGCTGACCGGGCTCGCACCCGCGGATGCCTCCGAGGTGGCACGTGCTTTTTCCGGCTATTTCGCGCTCGTCAACATGGCGGAACGGGTCCAACGCATCCGGCGCCGCCGCGAATATCTCCGGTCGGGCACGCCACAACCCGGCAGCCTCGACGACGTCATGCGTCGACTCGCGGCTTCCGGAGCGACGCCAGGCGAAGTCCGCGCAGTGCTCGGGAAAATGCTTGTAGAACCCGTCTTCACCGCGCACCCCACCGAAGCCATCCGCCGCACGATCCTCGCCAAGGAGCAGCGCGTCGCAGCCCTCCTGATCGACCGACTGCAGCACACCGACCGCACACCGACCGAGGACGCAGCGCTAACGGGCCGGCTTCGCGACGAGATCACGCTGATGTGGCAGACCGCCGAACACCCCGGTGTCAGGCGCACGGTGGCCGACGAGACCGAGCATGTTCTGTTCTACCTCATCGACGTCATCTACCGCGTGGTGCCGGCGCTCGACGAAGCGATGGCCGCATCGTTTCTCACGGCCTTCGGCGGCGACGCCGTGAACGCCCTCCCGGGCCCGTTCGTGCGTTTCGGATCGTGGGTCGGCGGCGATATGGACGGCAACCCCAATGTCGGGCCCGACACCATCCGTCGCACCCTCGACCGTCAGCGCGAGATGATTATCGGCCGCTACATCACCGAGGTCCGCGAACTCTTCGGTCACCTCAGCCAATCTCGATCGCGAGTCGAAGTTGACCCAGAACTCGAACAGCGATGCGTCTTCTATCGCCAAACCATGCCTGAGGTGGCGGCTGGGATTCCGGATCGCTATGACGATATGCCGCACCGGATCCTGCTGTGGTTTTGTTGGGCGCGATTGGAGGAAATCCTGGCCGGAGGCGACCACGCCTACCGGTCGGCATCCGGTTTCCTTGAAGACCTCGAGTTGGTGACCGCCAGTCTTCGCCGTCACAAGGGTGAGCACGCCGGCCTCCTCAGGACCTCCAGACTCGCGCAACGGGTCGCCGCCTTTGGATTCCACATGGCGACCCTCGATATCCGGCAGGACGCCGCCGTCCATCGGGCGGCGGTCGGCGTCCTTCTCGACGACGCCGAATTCGAAGATTCCGGCTCCCTCAAACGCACCGCGATGCTGCGCGAAGCCCTGGAGTCGGTGGTTGAAGCCGATGTCCCCAGCGATCCTGGCGTTGCCAAGACTCTTGGTGTCTTCCGAGCACTCGCCGAGGCGCGAGAGGTCTTCGGTCAAGAAGCCATCGGTCCCTACATCATCTCGATGGCACAGGGGCCGGATGACGCGCTGGCGGTCCTCTATCTCGCGAGGTGCGCGGGGCTGATCGATTCCGGCGGGGGCGTTCCGCTGGACGTCGCGCCGCTGTTTGAGACCGTCGGTGATCTCGATCAAGCCTCCGAAACTCTGACCGCCCTTCTCGACAATCCTCTCTACCGGGCACACGTCGCGGCACGAGGCGACCGGCAGATCGTGATGCTGGGGTATTCAGACTCCAGCAAGGAATCCGGTCTCGCGGCCTCGCGGTGGGCACTCTACCGAGCGGAATCGACGCTGTCAGAGGTCGCCGACCGGGCCGGGGTCGAGCTCACCCTGTTCCACGGTCGCGGCGGCACACCGAGCCGAGGCGGCAGCAAACCGAGGGCGGGCATTCTCGCGCAGCCGCCCGGCGTCATGCACGGGCGCATGCGGCTCACCGAACAGGGTGAAATCATCCATGCCAAGTACGGCCTGCGCGGCATCGCCTTGCGAACTCTCGAACTGATGACGGGCGCCGTGCTCGAAGCGAGCGTCGGCGGCGGTGACGAAAACACTCCAAGCGGCGAATTCGCCGACGTCATGACGACGATCGCACGCACCGGACGGTCGACCTACCGCGCCCTGGTGTACGAGGACCCGGACTTCATCCCCTACTTCCGCTCCGCCACTCCGATCGACATCATCGAGCGGCTCGAGATCGGCTCGCGTCCGGCCTCCCGCCGTTCGGGCGGCGGCGTCGAAAGCCTGCGCGCCATCCCCTGGGTCTTCTCCTGGGTGCAGAACCGCCATCTGCTTCCGGGCTGGTACGGCGTCGGTGCGGGTCTCGCTGCAGCTATCGACGCCCACGGCGAGGACCTGCTCGGCGAGATGGCTCGTGACTGGCCGTTCTTTGAGAATCTCCTGGCCGATGTCGAGATGGTGCTCGCCAAGGCCGACATGGGGATCGCCGAACGGTATGCCGGGTTGGCGGGCGAGGCCGGCGAGAAGCTGTTCCCCGGGATCCTGGCCGAGTACGGCCGCACCCGGGAGCTGATCTGTCGTCTGCGGGGAATCAGGGAACCGCTCGAGCGGGAACCGGTGTTACGGCGCTCGATTCGCCTTCGCAATCCCTACGTCGACCCCATCAGCATCCTCCAGGTCGATCTGTTGCGGCGTTGGCGAGCGGGCGACCGAGAGGACCTCGAACTCGAAGAAGCGCTCAAAGTGACCGTGAGGGGCATTGCCAGGGGGATGCAGAACACGGGATGAGTATCTTAGTGTTGAGTTCTTAGTGTTGAGTTCTGTGAGTGTTCGACTTTTCAAGCCGGCACGCGGGACGCGTGCCCCACAACCTTCGCAATCGTTGTTGCAGGAATTTGTGGTGCAGGCGTCCCGCCTGCACGTGCGGCCGGGACGGTCGCACCGAACAGCCCCGGAGGAGCGACAGATGAGCCGGCACTGTCGCCGCTCTGCAGCTCATCTCGGGAACCGCTTTCAGAAACAAGCCACCTGCAGCTGGGCGCCTCACCCCCAGCTCAGGTATGACACGTCGGTCCGGCTCTTCGACAGCACCACGACCGCTCTCGAGCCGTCCGTGAAGTAGGGGTCGCCGGTCAGATTGTGCCTCGGTGCCGAGGGTGGCGCCGCCCCGACGCCCTTGACGTAACCGACTTGCGACACACGCCCCCTCGCCACCAGATCGTCGATCACGTAGTCCCTCGCCTCGTCGACATCCGGGTCGATCTTGTGCGTCGTCAGGTTCCAGGTCCTCAGCGTGTAGCGCACCCCGATATCGCGGCTGCACTGTCCTATCCACACCGGTTGCCCCATGAAGGAATGTGGAGTCGGCCACAGCCTGAGGTGAATCCGCTCGTTGATGCTGGCCCTGGCCTTCTGCAGGGCCAGCTCCTGACGGTGTCCGTCCAGATACAGCGGACTCACCGGAGAATACCGGTATTCGGAATCGAAGAGAAAGGCCTTGAAGGTCTTCAGACTGGTGGCGATGGTGATCGATTCGACCTCATCCCAGCGGGCGCCGAAGCATCGCAGAATCGTCGCCCGATTGCCGATCACCACAAGGTTGAGCGGGTCGCCTTCGCGAGTCCCCACCTGGTTGGTCGTGCAACGAGGCTGACTCTCGAGAAGATCCCGCAGCGCCGGCTCGTCGAGTTCCTGCAACTTCGTCTGCGGCGACGAGGCGCCATCAACATCGTCGAGGGTCAGACCCGGCACCTCGAGCGAAAAACTGAAATCCACGAGGCCGCCCGCCGCCACGATCTTGAGGTCCACGTTCTTGATGCCCTCGTCGACACTGACGAAAACGAATCCTGCCGTTTCGCTCCCCGGTCGGATGGGCCCCGGTCGATAACCGTGGTTCTTGAAAAAGTCGTTCATGCGGTGGTTGGCCGCCCTGGCCCCGAGCAACTTGAACGGCACGAGGGGCATCAACGGCAGGAACATCCACCCGAGCAGCCCGAAACTCAAGAGCCGCCTGCCGACCGAGAAGTGGTTGACGTAGGCAGCCTCGAGCGACGTGTAGTAACCGGGATCCACGCTCAGCAGATCGAGACGATGCGGCCGATCCGATCCGTTGACGATGCGGACCCACACCGGCTGGATACCCCGTCGGGCCATCCGCACTCCGAAGAACCGTTGACTCTCGTGCGCGCTCAACGCCGCCGCCTCCACCGTCAGATCGTCCTTCTGCGGCTTTTCACGCGATCCAGAAAAGTCCTCTCATCCGGGCGCGGACGATAGGACACGGTGATCATTCGCCAGATTCTGGCACCAGGATTCGGCACGCGCATCCTCCGTTCAGGAACCTCGTTCGGGCGCGGTCGCGGGAGCAGCACGGTCCGGCTCCGGACCGGAATCATACAACCGGAAGCAGCGCCATCGTTCAGACCGCGGCCTCGATTCTCCCGGCGTCGCCCTCACATCAATCGGTGCCAACTGCAGCGTTTCGAAGGGCATGTCAATGCCCGCGCCGGTCAAGGTCGTGAAGATCGCCTCCCGCAGTTCGAACGTCTTTGGAATGTGCTGTTTTTCGTCCTCGATCCAGGCCTGCAACTGGAGGTTCACGTTGTAGTCGTTGAGGGCGGTCACCACGACCCGAGGAGGAGGGTCGTTCATGATGCTCGGATCGTCTCGAACCAGGTTCAACAGGATTTCACGAGTTCGATCGATGTCCTCAGTCACAGCGACCGTGACCGAGATGTCGAGTCGCAGGTGCGGGAAGTTGGTGTAGGAAGCCACGGTCGAGTTGATCACCGTCGCATTCGGCACGGCGAGCATCCGACCGTCGACGGTGACGATCCGGGTCGACCGCGGGGTGATCCGATCCACCCGTCCATAGTGTCCTTCGACCTCGACGAGATCTCCGATCACAAACGGTCGGTCCCAGAAAATGAGGATGCCCGAGATCAAGTTGGACAACGCGTCGCGCGCCGCAAAGCCAATCGTCAGACCGGCCACCCCCAGACTGGTGACAAGCGCGGCGGTGTTGACCCCGATTGCGGACAAGGCCTGGACGACACCAAAGGCGAGGACGAGAAACTTGAGTATCGTCCGGGCGAAACTGGCGGATGTCTGGTCGACCTTGCCTCGCCTCAAGACCACGCCCGCAAAACGATCGATGACCCACCACAGAGCATAGAAGCCCGCAAAGGTCAGAAAACCGATCACGAGATTGGTCAGCATCGAGACCAGCACCGGCCCCATCACCGCCGGATCGAACTGTTCTCGCAGACGGGTCAGCACCGCATCGACAAAGGAGTCCACAAAACCTCCGGGTGGTGTTCAAAAAGGTGTTGACAGGTCTCGAAGTCTACACGACCCGACCGTCGTTGCTCTTACCTTCGATCAGCTTCAACACAACGATGGTGCAGACAGCGACCAGGTTGGCTGCAATCCAGGCGGCCTGGCAGAACAGAAACACGATGCCGATGCCCATCGCCTCGTCCGCTTCGAAGGCAAGTTCTCCGGCCCGGCGAGCAACCCTGATCCAAACCGCAAGAACCGACCAGAAGACGGCCAACGGCAGCCCGGACACCACCAGGTTGACGATACAGGCCTTGAGGGCGCCCTCTTCGCGGCGCGTCGTGCGGGTCACAGCCCAATAACCTGAAACCACCGGCGCCGTCACGGCAGCCATCGCCATGATCAGGATGACCAGACGGGTGCCGTGGAGATGTCGAAAAGAGTTCGCGCTGAATGAAAAACCGAAGACCCGCAGCCACACCACAATCCAGACCACCAGGGCGGCCATCACGACGACACGCAACAGCCGACGCCTGAGCGTATGGGTGGTCAATCTTCAGTCTCCCTGGTCGTGCGATGCCGATCGATCCAGAAGCCCCAGGCCACCAGCAGCCACTGCGCGTGGCCCACCCACGCGATGGCACCGACGTTCGGCGGCGGTTCGCCGAACACATTTCCGACGTAGATCAGGAGCAGGAATCCGACCAGGCTCCAGAGAGCGATCGGTCCCCACGCGGTCGACGCCGTGGTCGTCCGCACATACAGGCAGACACCAACCGCGAAGATCCCGAGTTCGAGAACCAAGGTGATCGGGAGCGAGTTCCACAGCCCGAGACCCACGAACACCTGCAGACCGGGAGCCAGCGGCAGGTCGGGCCGGTGCACCACGAGATCCAACACCCAGTGGCTGAACACCGCAAGAACGCAGACCCACGCGCCGCGCGGATAGCGACGCAACAGGAAGTAGACGAGGCCGAAACCAGCTCCCCAGAGGAGCACCGCCAGCAGGCTGTGGGATATGGGGTAGTGGGTGAAATCAAGCGGCGTCACCCGCGTGATGCCCGGCGCAGATCGCAACCCGCTCGAGCCCGACCAGGAGCAACGTCGGCCACAGGAGATCGATGAACTGCGCCGCCAGAAACAACGTTCCGAGCGAGGTTTTGGGCGCAGCCGCCTTGGCCCCGAACCCGACTCCGAAATGCCCGAGAAACATCTTCTACCCTTCCTCGAGTCGGCGCTCCGGTCTCCGGGTGCCGGTTTTGAATCGTGGATCCGGCGCCCCGGACCGGCCCGCTGCAGCCGGTTATTCGGCGCCCGCCCGGACCACCGCCTCGCCTTCCAGCACCACCTCGCCGTCCTGATTGGTGCAGACGGTCGCGAGGGTCACGATCGGTTTGTCGGGCCGCACCGATGAGGACCTCGACGGTCGCCGTGATCGTGTCGCCCGGGTAGACCGGCTGTTTGAACTTCAACGACTGGCCAAGGTAGACCGTTCCTGGCCCCGGAAGGTCATTGGCCAGGGTTGCCGAAATCATCCCAGCTGCGATCATCCCGTGGGCGATCCGTCGGCCGAAGCGCGTGCCCGCGGCATAGGCGTCGTCGAGATGGACGGGGTTGGTGTCGCCGGTCAGCTCCGCAAACCCGCGGATCATCTCATCGCTGATCGTGCAGGTTCGAGAGGCCGAAGCACCTGGTACGAGGTTGGGCATGGTCGGCTCCTTGATCGGATCATAACCCGTGATCTCCAGAGATGCACGGCTCACACAAGCGTCACGGCAACCTCTCCGCAGGCACCCACCACTCTCGCACCCAGGCGATGAGGCGACCGGCCTCCACCGCCGGGTCGGCCGCCGCGATTTCTTTCGCCCCGGCGAGGCTCTCTGCCCGAAGCAACGTCAACCCGACGATCGACTCACCCGGTCCCTCGCCGAGGCCGCCCGCGGCAATCGCCACGCCGTTCTCTTGAAGGTGCAGCTGATACTGGATGTGGGCCGCGGTGATGGCGCCCTCCCCCTCCTTATCAGCGGAAACGTACTCCGGGTTCACCACCAGGAACCAGGCGTAATGGGTGCTCCACTCTTCGGGGATCGGGAGATCCTGTGCAGCCCCGGATGTCGCAAACAGGCAGAAGGTAAGGAGCGCGATTCCCGGATGTAAGACGCGTTGACCCATGAAGATTCCTCCACTCGTGGATGGCGGCTGTCCACCATGTATTGCAGAACCTCGATTCAGCTCAGGGCCGCGTGCAGCAGGACGACGAGCGCCAACGCGACGACGACCAGTATGATTCCGAAGACCGCGCGTTTCCTGCGAAGCGACGCGTATGTTCTCTCGTCGAGATAGGTGCGCCGATCGTCGACCTCGACAACCGCTCGGACTGAACGGAGCCGGGACAGCCTCCAACGAGAGAGCACCCCGAGCCGCGGTAGTTCGACTGCGTTCTCCGGTGCAGTCGCATCGGCACGCCGGAAACGCATGAGGAGTCGCTTCTCGATCACGGTAAACAGAGACGCCGCGCTGCCCAGAATGGCACCGGCGACCTGCAAAGCCTCGACCAGCCTCATGACGGACGCCCCCGGCCCGGGAAACCGGCAGCCGCCAGACCGACAGGCAACGAGCCGGTTCGGCGGGGTATCATTTCAGACTCGTCAGAACGGGCCGGACGAGCACCCCGCAGCTGGTGCCGACAACCGTCACGGCAACGGAGAACGCCCCGAGAAGAGCGATCGACGCGGAAGTGTTCGGTTGATGCACCGACACATCATACCTTCCGGACCTGAGGCGGGGAATCAGAACAGCCTTTTGTGAGGCGCTCTCAGGGCCTGCGGGCACGAGGCACGATACCGTTCAGGGGCGTTCGACCGGGATCAGGGTTCGGATCAACCGCCGGACCTACCGCGCGGTCCCGCCCGCCGAGGCCTCTCTCTTGCGCAACCGGCGCCAACCGATCTCCCAGATCGCTCGGAAGCCCTTTTCGAGGAACAGCCGTTCAACCACGGGTGACAAGAAGAAGAGCGCTCTCACCGCAATCTCTTCGAAGCCCACGACCGTGACTCCTTCAGTAGTCTCGAGGAATCGAACCTCTCCCCTGCCCCGCCAGAACCCCCGGAAGACCCACCTGGCCATCCGGTTCGGTTCCTGATCCGTGTTCTTCGCCACCAGCGGAAACGGGAAACGCTTCAAAGCGACCGCGTACCAACCATCACCCAGGTCCCTGGTGCCCCCGGCCATACCGAACAGCCGGGGCCAGTCGGCGGGAGTCCGGAAATAGGCATAGATCTCGCCGGCCGGGAGGCTGAACCGCTCGTTGATTTCAATAATCACAATTTCGGGCTGCTTTCATCCAGAATTTCTCGAATTTTTTGAACCCACATAACAATTATCTCCGACACCGCATCCGCGTTGTAATTTCACGATTTCTACGCGCTATTTCGACGATTTCTTCTGCCGTTTTTCTTCTCTTTCGGTATGGGAAGTCCCTTCTCCGTGACCCGTATCAATTCCGACAACCATTCGGAATCCTCGATTCGATCCTGAATGAGCAGTGAGTTCTTCGCGCCGGGGTAGGGAGGCGCTTCAACGTACTCACCGATGTACTGTTTGCCGGCATCAGTGGGTTTGATGAAAAGCTGATTATCACAGATCAGAGCGACGACTTTCCCACTCGAATAGAGAGCATATTCACCGAACATTTTCTTGAACGAGATGCCGCAATCCTCTGCTATCTGTTCGGTCACAAATTCGACAAAATCCAGGTCAGAACCCATGTTGATCCTCTCGTTGAGGCGGTCTTCACAAATCGAAGATCAGTTCGCCATTTTGACATCTGCCAACTTCACAACCGATCGCAGATCTTCTTCAGTTCGAACCTCGAGCCGCACCCCGCGCCCCTCGGCGTATTTCGGTGCGGCATCGATCTGTTCGAACACGGAACGCGGCAAATCTGTCGTGTGCGCTGCATCCACCGCCTTTTGCCCGAGAGCGAACCCGACCACGAAATGGCCGGCGCGGGGCGTCATGTACAGAATCGTCCGCGCCTTCTGTTTGAGCCGAAAGGACCATCCCCACTTCTTTCCCGAGAAGCCCCAGTCCGCGGACAGCGGCTGGAATTTCCCGGCCATGGTGGACTTCAAGTCATCCCAATACCGCTGTGTCTGGGCCAGAGCCTCAGCCAGATCGGCGTCATCGGGTTGGTGTTCCCTGTCATCGAAGAAGCTGAAAGCCATGTCTCACCCTTTCGCAGATCTTCCGATTCGATGGGCTTTTTTCCAGAGCCGGAACGGTCCCGGCTACAGCAATACACGAACCGCGATGATCACCAACGCAATCACATAGAGGGTGCCGCAGACCGGGAAGATACGGTCGGCAAACCACTTCGGCAGGAAGATGTCGGCCACCGACCCCCGCGGTGCACCCTGGCGCTCGGCCAGAATCGTCAGCGGGCAGATCCAACCGAAGAACGCCAGCACGACACTCTCGACCAAAAGCAGACCCACCGCGACCCAGGTCCAGATCGTGATGCGGTCGGCAACCCCGCTGAAAAGGGCGTACACGACACAGAGGCTCAGAACCCAGAAGATGACCGTGTGGGCGACCTTGATCTGGAAGATCGAGATTTTCAATGAGACCGTCCAATCATCGGCGTGTCTTCTTGTTCATGGCGACAAATTGGTCCTCCACCTTTTTCCTCGCCCACGGTGTCTTGCGGAGGAACTTCAGGCTGGACCTCACTGAAGGGTCGCTGGTGAAACACCGGATCTTGATTCGTTTGCCCAACTCGCCCCAGCCGTAATGCGCGACCAGGCTCTCCACGATCATCTCCAGGGTGTGGCCGTGGAGTGGGTCGTCGGGGTGTTCGATTTTCATTGAAATGGCTCGGTCCTTTGTCCTGGAATTCCCGCAAACGGCAGATCATCCGGGTTGAACGGCCCGGTGGGCGCGCCGAAACGACTGCCTACCGAGTATCTGGTCGTTGCCGTCTGGATGCAACATAGCTCGAACTGAAGAGCACAATGAGCAGTCCCTGAAAGAACAGAATTGGGACCCCGGTCGCCATGGGCATGAAGCCGGTCGACAGTGCAAACAAGCCGCTCCCCATGAGACCCAACACAACAGCGATGGTCAACAGCAAGATACCGCGCCTCTCTTCGGGCCTCCGATCGGCCCACAACAGGAGAACGGTCCAGCCCAGCATCAGGGAGCCCGCAAGACCGATGGCGTATCGATAAGGGGTGTCCGGCACGTAATGAGTCAAGGGACTGGGCCGCGAGAGTATCGCCTCTGCGAACATGGCAAGAGCGACGATGCCATCTGCGATCGCCCCCACCCGGAAGCTGATCCGCAGCCATATCTTCGAGTTCGTCACCTGACGTTTCTCCTATTCCGGGGCTTCGAAGGATTATCGGCGAACCGGCGGTCCGGCTCTCGCTGACTTGAGGTGTTCGACGCCCCCACGTCAGTCGTCATCGTCAGATTGAGCGTGTTCGGCATACTGTCTTGCGTTACCGCCAATATGGTCCCACGGCGCCTTCGAACCCACGAAGATGTGCATCTCGATCTCGACACCCGGGTCACCGTCGATGCACCCCAATGCCAGGCCATGGACTTTTCCGCCATGCATCCCACACAGGGTGGAGCCGCATTTCGAGCAGAACGCCATTCCCCACCCGCCTCCCGTATCGTGGATCGAAAGAAGGTCCTCGCCCGTCAGCCATTCGAGTGAACCGGATGGTGGGATTTCCGCATAGGCCGAAGATGCGCCGCTGAAGGCCTTGCGGCAGCGGGAGCAATGGCAGGCCCTGGCGTTCTGCAATGACCCGTTGAGTTTGTAACGCACGGAATTGCAGAAACAACCACCGTGGAGAATCGAATCAGCCATCTGCGACTCCTAACGGTTCGATTTCAGCGGACCGCACCCGCCGCGGGTGGGGGTCCGCTGGAACGAGGTGTTAGGCATGCTTGGCTTTGAGCGGGTATCTCTCAGGATGCTCGATTGATTCAACCGTGAGGTCGACATCGAGAGCAGGCCAATAAAGGTGATTGTGACCGGGGCGCTCGAGCTTGAGGACGGAATTGACCGGCGCGTTTTTGAACCAGGGAAACTCATCGAAGGGCATGAAGAGCTCGCGGTCGTCCACCAGCAGCCAGACGCCGTGCCTGGAGATGTTGGTGACCTCAGCCACCGAATTGCTTGTCCCATGCTGTACGGATGACATCCTCGTGCTCCTCTACTAGTTTACGTACCCGAACCAACTCGGGTTCTGAAAGACCGTGACTTCGAGCCAATTCTACAGCCGGTTCGATCCAGTACTTGGCCTCCCCGTTTGGCTGAATCGACATGGATGTGCAATCGCGGCTCTTCCCTGGAAAAGAAATAAAACCGGTACGGGCCGCTTCGAAAGACGGTAGGACTCACGGGTCAATTATGTACCGAGAAACGATCGTTGTCGCCTAACGTGGCGTTCAGGCGCGCTGTCAAGCGTCGCCTGCAACGCGTTGTGCGGCCTTCATCCTGCCTTAACGCAGGTGAAAACCATGTAGTCATCCTCGCCCGTGCTGTACTGTCCCTCATGCACCTCGAAACCGGCCTCGCGCAGAACACGCCTCCATGTGTCCAGACTGAATATCCCCATGGTCCAGTGGTCGGTCTCAATCCGGAGGCGCCCATGGACACGAATGAGATACAAAACCGTCGTTTCGTACTGCTCATCCGTGGGGTCGGGATCATACGTGTTCTCAACGAACACGACCTCGACGCCGGCCGGTGTGGCCTTGGGCGTCGCGGGGGTAACGATCGTCTTGTTTTGCTGGAAAGTCTCGGTCGTCGCATCCGGAGTCGCGACCAGAACGCCGCCAGGGTTCAGGTGAGCATACGCCGTCCGAAACGCCGCCACGAAGTCGGCGAGGCAACTCATGTACGATATTGCATCATCCATCATTACGGCGTCGAAGGTACTGTCGAGCCTGAACGTTCGCATATCCCCTTGGATGAACGTGCACTCTGGATTCAATTCTTTCGCCTGTGCGAGCATGGCGGAACTCAGATCAACACCGGTGACGTTGAACTCCCGCTTCAGATTCAAGACGTTTTTTCCGCCCCCGCACCCAATGTCCAGCAAGGTGCCTACCGGGCGCTTGGCGTGCTGTCGAATCAGGCCTGTAACGTGCCGGCAATAGTGCGCGTATTCAGTGGTGGCATCGCCCCACATTGGCCACAGCCACGCTAGGTCTGTGTAGAGGTGGAAGGTGTCATCCACGTTTTCGTCTCTGGCCTAACGGTCCGAGTTCAGCGGACCACACCCGCCGCGGGTGGGGGTGGGGGTCCGCTGGAATGAGGTGTTAGGGCTCATTACTTTACCCAACGGCCTGGAACACTGTTACATCGCGATCGAGCACGTCTTCAAGACGGTCCTTTTCGACTTCGAGGTCATAACGAACCTGGAGATTGAGCCAGAACCGCTCAGTCGTTCCAAAGAAACGTGCAAGCCGAAGCGCCGTGTCCGCTGTAATCGAGCGCTTGCCATGGACAATCTCGTTGATGCGACGTGGAGGCACACTGATGTCCTTGGACAGCCGATACTGACTGACACCCAGAGGCTCAAGGAACTCCTCCATCAAGATCTCGCCAGGGTGAATTGGGTCCACCAGTTTCTTCGCCATCATTCCGTCCTTAGTGATAGTCGGCGATTTCCACATCGAGGGCATCGCCGTTTCTCCAGCGGAAGCAGATCCTCCACTGATCGTTGATCCGGATGCTGTGTTGACCCTTTCGATCCCCGGACAGCTTTTCAAGGCGATTCCCGGGCGGAACTCTCAGATCGGCCAAAGCATCGGCGGCGTCAAGCACGAGAAGCTTCTTCAAAGCCGAGCGGTAGATGTTCTGCGGGAGCTTTCTAGAACGTTCACGCTTGAAAATCCGTTCGGCCTCTGGGTCTTTGAAGCTCCGAATCACAGTACTATAATAATGCGTCGCGTTAATAACGTCAAGCGTTACGTTTCTTTCATACCCTAACAGACGGGAGTTAAGCTGCGGCGCAGGATATCAGGCGCACGCCGCGTGCGACTGTAGCCTGCGTCCGTCAGCTTGAACGCACGGTTGGCCGGCGCCGCGCCGGACACCGGGCGCACATTAAACTCCCGTCTGTTGGGGCGGCGCGAAGCGCCGCGCCAACGGTCCGAGTTCAGCGGACCACACCCGCCGCGGGTGGGGGTGGGGGTCCGCTGGAATGAGGAGTTAGGTGGATGGATCACAGCAACGCCCTGAACTCCTCAACGGTGAGGCCGGCGTCTCGGACGATTCCACCCAGCGTGAATGCGTTGACAGGATTGTGCCGCGGAATCGTGACAATTCGCGTGCCGTCGGTCATAACGATATGTTTGCTCTGGCGGGCGATGCGAAATCCGGCCTTTTCGAGTGCCCTGACGGCCGCAAGGTGGTTGACGCCAGGTATTCGAGGCAACTTCAGACCGCGATTTCGATCTCGCGAACCATTGAGTCACCGATGAGATCGTCAACGACCTCAAGGTACTCACGAATCGCTGCTTCGATATTTTCGAGAGCTTCCCTTTCGGTGCCACCTTGAGACCAACATCCTGGAAGTCCGGGTACAGAAACGGCGAAGCCTTCTTCGTCTTCGTGAAGGGCTACTTTGTACTTCATGGCTGTGTCTCCAAACCCATTGTAAACCTAACGGTCCGAGTTCAGCGGACCACACCCGCCGCGGGTGGGGGTCCGATGGAATGAGGTGTTAGGGCTCACAGTCATCAAGCGGTCCTTCATCACGTGAGGAGCGCATTGAGTTTTCCGAGCACTTCATTCATGACGGACTGAGGCACGGTGCAAGCATGCTCAGCTCTGCGAACTCTCCAATCGAGACTCTTGACCTGATCGGCCAGTACCACGCCTCCAATATCGAGGTCTTCTGGAAGAGGTACCTCGAACGGATAGCCTTTGACTTTGCTCGTCACCGGACACATCAGCGCCAAACCGACCCGTTCGTTGTACTCAACCGGCGACAGAACCAGCGCAGGCCTTCGACCTTCCTGTTCGTGGCCGGCCTGCGGGTTCAGCGAAACCCAGACCACGTCACCACGTTGCGGGGCCTCTTTTCCAGCTACCACTCTTCGGATCCGACAGCGTCGCCGTTGTCCTGCTCACCATGCACGTTTGCTTCCGTGACTCGCGTCAATAGGCTGCTGAGTTCATAACGCTGAATCGACGACGGGCGGATTACAAGATTGCCGTCTTCAAGAGAAAGCTCAACCGGGGTGTCGTGTGCCAATCCCAGGTCAGCCGCAAAGGCTTTCGGAATCCTGAGAGCCAGGCTGTTTCCCCATTTTTGGACCTGAGTTTTCATAACGCCTCCGTATCTACAAAGAAGATACATTCTGGCGAATCAACTGTCAAGCCAGGTCGTCCCTAACGGTCCGAGTTCAGCGGACCACACTCGCCGCGGGTGGGGGTCCGCTGGAATGAGGTGTTAGGCTGAAGCTTCTTCGAATACGGCCGTTGCAGCTTTAGGGAGGATGATCGGAACAAAAAACTCCGAAGGGAAAAGATAGTCCTCGCCTGACTCATCGATGACGCGGATCAATCGATCATCGCCATCCGGTTCACCGGCCAACCGAAGATAGACCTTACGCTTCTCGAGGGAGACTTCGAAACCCTCGTTTTCAACGCACAACACGAATGAAATATCTTGCTCAATCATCATTTTTCAATCCATCAGGCGCTTGACCTTGAATTCCCGCCTGCCAATCCCATGCGCCTCATACCAATGTAACTCCGCCTTGACCACGAGACCACTCAAGAGCCGAATCTCGCACACACCCTTTACCTTTCGCCACTTTGCCTTGCCATACAGTTTGTGGAGGCGATCGAGTTCCCGGATCGCGTTCCCCGCAGCAATCGTCTCGACGTCACTGATTTCACCAACTATTTCGAAGTACACATGAGGATTGTACTCGACACCGTGAAAGGCCTGACAGGCGGGAGTTAAGCTGCGGCGCAGGATATCAGGCGCACGCCGCGTGCGACTGTAGCCTGCGTCCGTCAGCTTGAACGCACGGGTGGCCGGCGCCGCGCCGGACACCGGGCGTACATTTAACTCCCGTCTGTTGGGGCGGCGCGTAGCGCCGCGCCAACGGTCCGAGTTCAGCGGACACCACCCGCCGCGGGTGGGGGTCCGCTGGAATGAGGTGTTAGCTGGCATTCCTGAGCTCTTCGCGAATTACCTTGCGAAGGGTGTCTTCCAGGGGTTCCTCCTGATAATCGATATGTTCCCGCAGAGCAGCGTTGATAAGGGATTGGTAATTCCCACCGCCCGCTTCACGCACCTCGTCCTTGAACCACGCCAAGACATCGTCATCAATTCGGATAGTGATTCGTGTCTTCCCGGCCGCCGGCCGGACAACCGCCCCACGCTTTCCGTTCTTGAAGTCATACTCTCGTTTCATGTTTTCACCTCGTAGGTCTGACGTTCGCGGTTCGTGGCCTTCCGAGCCGAGATAATCCTGACCGTCTCGCCACGATACGTGTGGACGACGACAATCACCTGACTATTTGGATCACGACACAGAGTAAGGAATCGTTGCTCGCCACCAGCAGATTTGTCTTCGATCGTGAGCGCGAATTCGTCTTCAAGAGCGATTGAAGCGTCGGCGAAATCAATCCCATGCTTCGCTAGATTGGAACGAGCCTTGGCGGGATCCCACTCAACTGTCACTGAAATAAATGTATGTACATTTGTACACCTTGTCAAGGTCGGATCTGAAGATCAGCTAACGGGCGGGAGTTAAGCTGCGGCGCAGGATATCAGGCGCACGCCGCGTGCGACTGTAGCCTGCGTCCGCCAGCTTGAACGCACGGTTGGCCGGCGCCGCGCCGGACACCGGGCGTACATTTAACTCCCGTCTGTTGGGGCGGCGCGTAGCGCCGCGCCAACGGTCCGAGTTCAGCGGACACCACCCGCCGCGGGTGGGGGTCCGCTGGAATGAGGTGTTAGGCAGGCACATCAATAGTGATAGCGGGCTTGCAGGAAGTCGATCCGACCGTCACTCACAAGGTAGACAATTCGGTGCTCTTCAGTGAGACGGCGCGACCATGAACCGCTAGGAAGGTACTTGAGCGGTTCAGGTTTCCCGATGCCTGCAAACGGGTCGCGCAAAACAGCTTGAACGAGGTCGAGTGCGCGAAGAGCCACCTTTCGATTCGTTTTCACCCAGAACTTGAGGTCCTCCACGAATTCGGGCTGAAATACAGCTACCCATTCGCGAGTCACCGTTGTCTTGTCGCCCCTACTTCGTTTCTTGGCCAAGTCCGAGCTCTTTTCGAAGTTCCTCGATCGATGACGGAGGCAGCTCACTGGCTTGCGCTCGCGTGAGAGCAGCTAAGAGCCGCTCCGCGTTCTTCGGGGAACGCATCAGATGGGCGGTTTCCAAAATACTCTCAAGCTCGTCCGCAGAAACCAGTGCGACATCCTCCGCGTTGCGGCGCCGAATGATCACCGGCTCCCGAGTCGATGACACTTTCTCACAAAGCGCTGCGAGAGTGGCTCTGGCGTTTGTGTAGGTTGTCACTGTCGGCATATCTGCCTCCCGTCTCACATGTACAGGATTAATGTACATGTATCGCACCACGGAGTCAAGGGCCTAACGGTCCGAGTTCAGCGGACCGAACCCGCCGCGGGTGAGGGTCCGCAGGAACGAGGTGTTAGGTGAGGTCTCTATACACTTCACGACGATCCGCCACCCTGACGACGAAAACGATAAGTTCGGCATCCTTGATTTCGTAGAGAATCCTGAAAGATCCTTGACGGATTCTATAGCGCGAATGCTTCCCCGAGAGCTTTTCGCAACCACGGGGTCGCGGATCGTCGGCAAGCCCTCGGATTCTCTCAACTATGCGTTGACGCGTTTTCTTTTGACCGATCGATTCGATCTCTTTTGCCGCAGAACGCTTGATGACCAGCTTAAAGCTTGCCACTGCGTTTCATCTTCTTTACAAAATCCTCGAAGTCGACTGCAGGTTCATCCGCCCTGTCATCGAAGGCCGCAAGATCCTCGGCGTCCTCTGCCAACGAGCTACGGACGGCGTCGTTGACCATTTCAGATATGGACCGTTCAGAGACTGCCGATTTCAGCCGCAGCGCCTGGTGGATTTCAGGGTCAAAATAGACCGTCGTACGTTTGGGATCACTCATAAAAACGTTATAGCGTCATGACGCTTTGATGTCAAGGCGTTAAACGCCTAGCGGTCCGAATTCAGCGGACCGCACCCAACGCGGGTGAGGGTCCGCTGGAATGAGGTGTTAGGTATCACGTACTATCCAGCCTTTCTGAGTTGCCGCACCTTTCGATCAGGTTTGCTCTGTGCGAGATCATAGTTTGTCTGCAGGTTGACCCAAAGCTGCGGAGTGGTGCCAAATGCCTGGGCGAACAACCAGGCAGTCTCAGGCGTGATGCCACGCTTGCCACGGACGATTTCATTGACCCGCTGTACCGGAACACCGATATGTGCGGCGAATTTGACTTGGGAAAGACCCATGGGAATCAAGAACTCCTCAAGGAGAATCTCTCCCGGATGCGTCGGAACACGGTTCTTGGGGATCATCGGATTCTCTCCTTTACCGGTGGTAGTCCACGAGTCTGACCTCACGAGCATCAGAGCCATGCCAACGAAATACGATTCTCCATTGGTCGTTTACTCGAATGCTATGCATACCCTTCAGGTCGCCCTTGAGCGCTTCGAGTCGATTCCCCGGAGGGGCTTCAAGATCAGCGAGCTCAGAAATACCGTTGAGGTAGTCGAGTTTTTGAATCGCTCTCTTCAGAACATCGGCCGGAAACCTCTTCAGCAATCGAACAGGGGTTCCGTCAAAAACGGCCTCGGTTGCCTTGTCACCGAACGAGACGATCACGGCCTGCCACCTCTCGTTTCAATATAATGCTTTCACGGTAACCGTGCAACCATGTACTTCGATTGACGACGTAACGGTCCGAATTCAGCGGACCGCCACCCGCCGCGGGTGAGGGTCCGCTGGAATGAGGTGTTAGGTGTACGTATTTTGCTCCCCAATTATTCTGATGTCGCCGGAATTCCCCTTTCGAGGCTTTTCGAAATAGCTCTAACGATCCACCGAAGCGCCAGGAGTGTCGAAATTCCGGCCACCGCCGCACCTATCCCGAAGCCAACTGCCCATTGGACTTCAGAATTTTCTTCCTTTGGTCCCAGGATCGCAACCAGAGCCGGCACGAGAACGGCCGAAACGACAAACAGCATCCGGAATGCTCGTTTCGAAAAGGACAGCGCATAGTAAAGGTACCACTGCAGAGTGACAGCAAGGAGTTCGACGGGCAGAACAACCAAACCGAAAATCGCCAGAATCGGGGCGGCTAGAATACCGCCGAACCCGCCAGTTGCCACGTCCAAAACCATGCTGCCGATGATATGAACAACGATTGTGGCGATCGGCAGATACAAGGGTCCAACGGCGAGATAGCGGCGCAAAACAGGGTCAGTTCTTTTCATTTAGGGAATTCTACCTAACGGTCCGAATTCAGCGGACCGAGGCCGCGGCCGCCGCGGACTCGGGTCCGCTGGAATGAGGTGTTAGGCATCGCATGCCTATTTCAATACTGTCTCATACAAGAACCAACCGACGGTGAATAGAATCAAACCTGTGGACAGAAGCCCAAAGACTACTGCCAAGCCCTTGAGGAACGAACGGGGTTTTCTGCCCCACCGAAACTCATGTGGGATTCGCCAGCCCTGCGGTTCGGGCGGAGGTGGAAGCCAAGATTGCGGAGATTCTAGCGGCGTCCCGGATGACCCAATTACATAGGATTCCTCGGTTGCGTTCTCGCCGTAGCATAAGTCAAAGACATCGTCAGGACAGCCAATCTCTGACCCGGGATAGGCTTCGCCAAAGGGTCTGCAGAATAGGTTGACGATGTCGATTTCCGGGGACAACTCAGTATCATTTGAAGACGAACACCTGCCCTGTTCAAAGACCTTGTATCCAGCCATCCCTGCTGAATCCGAGTACCAGGCGGCGATCACGGGATTCTCGGAATACTCGCTCGCGATCCGGGCAGCTTCCTCGTAGAGCCCAGCGTTAATACCGCGGTCATCCGAGATCCCGATCCAAAGGAAGCGATGAGAACCAGCCGGTGTTCGGGTGAGATGAACGACAACATCACCAGACGGTTCGGCGGCGGTCGAGATTGCGACCAACCGATGGGCCCAAACATCAAGAGGCTCGCCGGTATCTGCAAAGGCTACGATGTCTACGCTTGTGCCCATGTCTCGTTTCCTGCTGGCCTAACGGTCCGAATTCAGCGGACCACACCCGCCGCGGGTGGGGGTCCGCTGGAATGAGGTGTTAGGCGCGGACAATATTTCCGCGTTCACGTCGGAAGCGCGTTCCACTGACGGTGTCCGAAACCGCGCCTCCGGTTTGGCACTGCACTTGCCCCAACGGTGTGTGATGTTCCTGCTACTCACCTTACCTACCTGACCGGCCTAACGGTCCGAATTCAGCGGACACCACCCGCCGCGGGTGGGGGTCCGCTGGAATGAGGTGTTAGGCACGCAGAATCCTACGGGTTGTTGATAACAAATGAAACCCCTGCAAAGACCACAAGAAAGCCGACCAAGAGCAAACACCCAAACCGCCGAAAAAACGGAATCTCGCGACTTGCATGGTTGGGAACTGCTTCCGGGCCGAGGTCGTGTTCCGTGCCGCACCTGGCACAAACTCGAACAAGTGATTTCGATTTAATAAACGGGAAGAGTCCGTAGACCGAAACAAAGCTGTACCACAAGTAGTCCTGCGAGAGTTCATCGCCACCGCAATGATCACAGTGCCGAACTAACGGTGCCTCGAGCGGAGCGCTGTCTCTCGAGAGTGTCCAAATCACGACGTTGTCCTCCCAGCGATGGCCTAACGGTCCGAATTCAGCGGACACCACCCGCCGCGGGTGGGGGTCCGCTGGAATGAGGTGTTAGGCGCATATCGCAACTCATACCGAATCTAGGCCTTCCGATAAAACGTCTGAGAACAGATTGATTGCCACACGGAGAGATCCATGACCATGATGAATTCCGGCTCAGTCTTCCCGACCAAGAGCGGATGCGGTGCCACCGCATAGCATTGGTGTTTACCGAGAATCATCCCGCCCTCGTGGAGTCTGAGTACGAGCGGTGAGAGCAGATTTTCTTCTTGCCAGGTCTGATCGTTGACCAACAACCGGAACTCTCCAGGAGTATTGGCGACAGTCTTCACCGTGCCTTCCAGGACATCGAGCATCTGCGTAGATCCGTCGGGCTTCTGGCAGGAACCAGTCTCCGAACATCGTGATCAAACACCGAGCCAATCGTCCAGACACGAGCCAGTCCCATTCTGCCAACCAGCGACCGGCGTCTTCCGGTTTGACATCTTCGATAATGAGATCAGTCCAGGTCAGTTGCGATTCGGGGTTTGCAATCGCTCATGTTTTTCAGAGCCTAACGGCCCCAATTCAGCGGACCGAACCGCGGCGGTGAGGGTCCGCTGGAATGAGGTGTTAGGCAGATCATTTGTCATTGTCAACTTCGGTCTGTGGGGCGGCCTAGATGATTCCAGATGACCCAAGCGAGAAGCTGACTTTTGTTTGCAAGACGCCCTTTACACGAGGAATCATGGATTCAAACATCTCCTTAATGGGCGGATCGACGGCGGCAGTCAACGTTTCGCGTCCCATTAGGGCGCGGACAACTTTGGTCGGCGCATTCCACCACGTGTCAGTCTCCTCTGCTGGGGATTTGACACGAATTGCTTCACAATGTCGGCGACGAGCCGGCTGGGAGGCTTGCTCTGTGCCGTTGCCTCAGCACGGAGTATACGCGCCAACTTCGGGTTACACATCGTGCTGATCTTCGCAATTGATGGGCGAACCCAGCGATCGTCCCATTTCGCCAGACGGAGGTTTAACCCTCGATTGGAGCGTTTCGGTTATTTGCAATAGCTCAACCAGGAGATTGCGCCATGAGAAATTCGTCCTCCCGGCCGCTTCAGCCCTTTTCGCCACTTCTTTGATTCGGTGCCGCAGATCTTCCATAAAGACTCTATGTGCGCGGAAAGTACTATTGCCTAACTCATATTAGCGATACTAAAGCTAGGGAACGAGACGTACGGATTCGACGAAATAACATTCCGTTGCGAACAGGACGGGTAGCGCGACTCAACATGCCTCGGCGACCTTCCACGATCCGCTCGATTGGGCGATCATGACCGGGCCCGTTCCGCGAGCGTTACCGTCAGTCAGCAGCACGGCCTCGAGGTCGTAGATCCGATCGGGTTCCCCGTACTGGGCCAGCATCCGGAGCAGGCGTTCAGCCACTTTCCCCATCTTCTGCGGCTTCGACGTCCGTTCCCATCGCGACACGGTTTCCGGCGTCACCCCCAGCAACGCGGCGAAATCCATGCTCGAGTACCCCAGGTAGGTTCTCAGAAAACGGATCTCATTGGGCTCGAGGCGGGCCGGTCTCTGAGAGATCGCGCGCGCGATGGTCCTGTGGAGCTCCTCGATTCTTGGGATCACCACCTCGTCGTGGCCGCACTCCGGGCAACGCCTGGTCTCGACGTCGTGGACCACTACGTCGAGCCCTCGGCCGTAACGATATGGGCCCAACGTGATCTCCATGAAGGCGCCACACTCCAGACACGAGACCTTTTCTTTCATCGTCCTCTCCGCCGCTCTCGCCATGCCGTCACAACCACCATCTCCCCGACACTTCGGAACATGATCACCACGGTCACCCTGCCGGTCCTGACTCGATAGCACCAGTCGCCCCTGTGCCCTAGCTCTCCCGGCTCGCTGATCACTCCCCCGCTGATGGCGTTGACCACGTCTGTTTCCAGAAGATCGTCATTCTCCATCTCGTCGCGCGCGTGCCGGGTGAAGACCGTCGACCCATCGCGAATGACCGTCTTCGCGAGACGCAACGCCTGGCCGCCAGGCAACTGCTCCGTGATGTCCGGCCTGCCCACCATGGCCAGTTTCCAATCTATATCGCAATTGATCTCAAGTCAATAATTGATTTCAGATCAGTTCTTTTTCAACAACCGATGGTCGTGTTATCGTGCTTGGATCGCACGCTAACACGACGGATGTTAGCGTGCTCACGCTGCCGTCCCGAGGGTGTCGGCCGGGCTGGTGACGCCGCGCCCGCCGAGTTGCCGAGGATGTGGGTGTAGATCATGGTGGTCTTGACGTCTTTGTGGCCGAGCAGTTCCTGGATGGTGCGGATGTCGTGGCCGGCCATCAGGAGGTGGGTCGCGAAGCTGTGGCGAAAGGTGTGGCAGCTGACCTTCTTCGGAATGGCTGCAGCGCGAGCCGCGGCGTAGACGGCCTTTCGGATGACCGACTCGTGGAGGTGGTGGCGGCGATCGATGCCGGTGCGCGGATCGATGCCGCGGCTGGCGGCCGGGAAGACGTACTGCCATTTCCAGTCGCGGTCGGCGTGGGGATACTTGCGGGCGAGGGCGTCCGGCAGGTAGACGTTGCCGAAGCCTTCCGCGAGGTCCTGTTCGTGGAGAGTGCGGACCGTTGATCAGGTGGTCGCTGCAGGCGGTCGCGGGTGGATTCCGGAAGCATGGTCACCCGGTCGCGGCCGCCCTTGGGTCGGCGGATGGTGATGTGGCCGAGATCGAAGTCGATGTCCTGGACGCGAAGCCGCAGGCACTCGAGGATCCGCATGCCGGTGCCGTAGAGCAGCAGCACCACGAGCTGTGGGATGCCCTCGAGACGGGAGAGCACGGCCGCCACTTCTTCGCGGCTGAGGACGTTGGGCAGGCGGCGCGGTTGGCGGGCGCGCACCACGTCGTCGAGCCACTCGAAGTTGGTCTTGAGCACGTGGCGGTAGAGGAAGAGGATGGCGGACATGGCCTGGCGCTGGGTCGAGACCGCGACCCGGTCGTGTTCGGCGAGGTGGGTCAGAAAGCGGTTGAGGTCGTCGCCGTCGAGATCGCGCGGGTGGCTGCGGTGAAACCGGATGTAGCGCCGGATCCAGGCGGTGTAGGCCTCTTCGGTCCGGATCGAGTAGTGGCGGACCCGGATCTCGGAAATGACCCGGTCCATGAGGCGCCGGGGGCGCCGGGAGGCGGCGACGGGGAACTGTTGAACGTTTCCCATGATGGTGTAAATGGAGCATAAAACAGGATTCTGGAGTTGTCAAGAATCTCGATTCGGAGCGGGGTGTTGATCGGGTGAACGTAGCTTCCGCACTATGATTGCTCATGCAACCTGTTGAGCCATAATGTCTTAGGCTCTCCTGGCGTGCAGAAGTGCGATTTGATTTTGAGACCACGCCTCGTCTCAGTCGGTTGGTGTTCGAGAGCCTTCTTTTCAATGATACACCCAGCGCCGAGGTTCGGGGAACGGATAGGATTCTGAATCACCGTCTTTCGGGCTCGCTTCCCGCGAGGAGCCACCTCAACATTGTCGGCCCGCATCACCCTGCCGAAGTGGGTAATCGAGAGTCCGACAATATTGAGAATGGCACCTCCGCCGCACGCGGTTTCGCCCAGCTCTCAGCACTCGAGCATCTCCTGTCGGTCGGAATCTGTGATGGAATTCCGAATTCCGAATTCCGCGACTGCTCCCATGAGACAATCCGACCGTGTCCGTCGAGTGTGATCACTGCGGTCTGCCGGTCCCCGCCGGGCTGGTGGAGGACGGCGCCGAACACCAGTTCTGCTGCTCGGGGTGCCGGGTGGCGTACGAGGTGATCCGCGGGCACGGGCTCGACGGCTACTACGACATCAAGTCGCGGATCGAGGCGCCGGAGCAGGCGGCGCGGGTCTCCGGGCAAGACGTTCTCGGAGTTCGACGACCCCGCCTTCCACCGCCTCTACTGCCGGACGCTGCCGTCGGGGCTCGAGACCGTCGAGCTCTATCTCGAGGGGGTCCACTGCGCGGCCTGCGTGTGGCTGGTGGAGAAGCTGACGGTGGTGGTGGACGGGGTGGCCGAGGTCCGCCTCGATCTCGGCCGCGCGCTGGCCACGGTGACCTGGGACCCGCGAACGACCCCGCTTTCGGACGTGGCGCGGTTCCTCGACTCCATCGGCTATGTCCCCCACCCCTTCCGCGGGGTCGAGGCGCGCGACATGGCGCGGCGCGAGGAACGATCGCTGCTGGTTCGCATTGCGGTGGCGGGGGCGATCGCCGGCAACGTCATGCTGATCGCCTTCGCTCTCTACGGCGGCCACTTCCACTCGATCGCCGACGAGTACAGCACGCTCTTCCGCTGGGTCAGCCTCGGTCTCGCCCTGCCCTCGGTCTTGTGGTGCGCATCGGTCTTCTACCGCGGCGCGTGGGGGGCGCTGCGCACCCGCAGCCTCCACATGGACCTGCCCATCGCCATCGGCATCCTCGCCGGCTTCACCCAGGGCGCGGTCAACACGGTGCGCGGCTCGGGCGAGATCTACTTCGAGTCGGTGACGGCGCTGATCTTCTTTCTGCTGGTGGGGCGATTCCTGCAGCGGCGGCAGCAGCTCAAGGCGGCGAGCTCGACCGAGCTGATGTTCTCGCTGGCGCCGTCGACCGCCCGGCTGGTCGAGGGCAACAGCTGTGCGCGAGGTCCCGCTCGAGTCCCTGGCGGCGGGTGCGGTGGTCGAGGTACGAGCCGGGGACTCGATCCCCGCCGACGGGGTCGTGATCGACGGCACGTCGACGCTCGACCGCTCGCTGCTCACCGGCGAGTCGCTGCCCGAGGAGGTCGTGGCCGGCGACCCGGTGCACGCGGGCACCGTCAATCTCTCGGCGCCGCCTCCTGGTGGAGGTGCGGTCGACCGGCGAAGACACCCGCGTCGGGCCGCCTGATGCGGCTGGTCGAGGAGGGCGCGCAGCGGCGCGCGCCGGTGGTGTTGCTGGCCGACCGGATCTCGGGGTGGTTTGTCGCCATCGTGCTGGCGCTGGCGCTGGCCACGGTCGTGATCTGGTTGCGGCTCGACCCGGCCAACGCGATCCAGCACGCGGTGGCGCTGCTGATCGTCAGCTGCCCGTGCGCGCTCGGCCTCGCGACGCCCCTGGCGGTGAGCGCCGCCATCGGCCGCGCCGCCCGCAAGAAGATCCTCATCAAGGGCGGCGATGCGCTGGAGAATCTCGCCCGGCCCGGGCTGATGATCCTCGACAAGACCGGGACCCTCACCGAGGGCCGGCTGGCGGTGATCCGGTGGTGGGGCGACGAAGATCTGCGGCCGCTGGTGGCGGCGGTGGAGCGTCACTCGGCCCACCCGGTGGCGCGCGCCCTGGTGGCGGCGGCTGGGCGACGGCTCGGCGCTCGAGGCGGACCGAGGTCCGCGAGACCACCGGCGCCGGAATCGAGGGCGTGGTCGACGGCCGGCGATGCATCGTCGGCTCGGCGGCCTATCGTCGAGCGCAGCCTCGGCGAGCTGCCGGCAGATGCCGCCGAGGCGGTGGCGGCCTTCGCCGCCGAAGGTCTGAGCCCGGTGGTGGCGGCTGTCGATCGGCGCGAGTCGCTGGCGGTCGCTGGGGTCGGCGACCCGTCTGCGCCCCGACACCGCCGGATTCCATCGTCGGCGATCCGCGACGGCGGATGGCGGGTGGAGATCCTGTCGGGCGACCACCCGGTGGTGGTGCAGACGATCGCCCGCCAGGTCGGGGTGCCGCCCGAGGCAGCGCGCGGTGCGGCGACCCCCGAGGACAAGCTCGAGGCGGTTCGGTCACAGCGGCGACGAAACCGTGGCCATGGTCGGCGACGGCGTCAACGACGCGGCGGCGCTGGCTGCAGCGACGGTCGGCATCGGCGTCCACGGCGGCGCCGAGGCGGTGCTGGCGGCGGCCGATGTCTATCTCGGCCGGCCCGGGCTCACCCCGGTGGTGGAGCTGCTCGAGGGATCGCGGCGGACGCTCGGCGTCATCCGCCGCAACCTCGTGTTTTCACTCGCCTACAACATCGTCGCCGTGGCCTTCGCCATCACCGGCCACATGAGCCCGATCCTCGCCGCCATCCTGATGCCGCTCTCAGTCGATGACGGTCGTGCTGAGTTCGTACCGGGCACGGACGTTCTGAATTCTGAATTCGGAATTCGGAGTTTTGAATGCCGCCCTCGCACCCGGCAGCGAGACGGCTGCCCCACAACCTCGATGCTGAGGCGCGATTGTGGGGCAGCCGTCCCGGCTGCCGGGTGGTCGGGTGCGAAATTCCGAAATCCGGAATGCCACTCTCCCACTTGAAACCAAGCTGAGTTGGGGGTGGTGGGACGGAAATTCCGAATTCCGAATTCCGAATTCCGAATTCTGACTCTACAATCAAACTCCCATGTCAGCCATCTACATCGCCCTGCCGATCGCCCTGCTCCTCGCCCTGGTCGGGGTGATGGCCTTCATCTGGTCGGTGCGGAGCGGTCAGATGGACGATCTCGAGACGCCCGCGCTGCGGATCTTCGGCGAGGACGACGAACGGAAGGCGCCGCCCGACCCAAAGAAGCCGGGCGACGATGCCGACTGACTCGGGTCACTCTGGAACCTGCCCAAGGCGTCCGGGCGCCGGACCGGATCTTATTGACAGTCAGCAGTCGCGAGTCCTCACGAGTTGACAGTCAATTTCCTTTGGCAATGGTAAAGACATTGAATACATAATTTAACAACGCTGTTGAATGCTGCGGTTCACTGCCGAATATCGTGCGACACAGGGCGGGGCATGCCCCGCCCCTACCCCCTTGAATCAACGCCTGGTAGGCGGCATAGATCGCCGCGTTTTACCCGATGAACATCGCGTCGCCGTAGGAGAAGAAACGGTAGCGCTCGGCGACGGCCTCGGCGTAGGCGGCAAGGACGTGGTCGCGGCCGGCGAAGGCGCTGATCATCATCAGCAGGGTCGAGCGCGGCAGGTGGAAGTTGGTGAGCAGGGCGCCGGCGCCGCGAAATTCGAAGCCGGGTGTGATGAAGATCCGGGTCCACCCGTCGCCCGGTTGCAGCCGGCCCTCCCCCACCGCCAGCGCCCCTTCGAGAGCGCGCACCGAGGTGGTGCCGACGCAGACGATCCGGCGCCCCTGGTCGAGAGCGCGATTGACCGCCGCCGCCGTGGCCTCTGAGACGTTGAACCACTCCTCGTGCATCTCGTGGTCGGCGATGTCCTCGACCTTCACCGGGCGGAAGGTGCCGAGACCGACGTGGAGGGTCAGAAAGGCGATCTCGACGCCCGCCGCGCGGATCGTGTCGAGCAGTTCGCCCGTGAAGTGGAGACCGGCGGTCGGCGCGGCCACCGCGCCCGGGTTGGCGGCGTAGACCGTCTGGTAGGTGGTTCGATCCTCGTCGACTCCGCCCTCGGGGCGCTCGATATAGGGCGGCAGCGGCATCTCACCGAGGCGGTCGAGCCGCTCGAGGTCGAGGACCGGGTCGAAACGGACAAGCCACCGGCCCTCCCCTCTTCGCTCGGCCGGAATCACTGCACCACCGTCGGCCAGCTCCAGCCGCTCGCCGGTGCGGGCCCGGGCGGAGGGCCGCAGCAGCGCCTCCCACTCGCCGCCGTCGATCTGCCGCAGGAGCAGCAGCTCGAACTTCCGCCCCGTCGGGCGGTGGGCGAAGAGCCGCGCCGGGATCACCCGGGTGTCGTTGAGCAGCAGCAGATCGTCGGGGCGCAACAGCTCCGGCAGGCAGCTCACATCGCGATGGCTCACCGCACCCGAGGCACGATCGAGCACCATCAACCGCGAAGTGCCCCGCGGCGCCGGGTGTTGCGCGATCAGCTCCTGAGGGAGATCGAAGTCGAAATCATCGGTTCGCACCGGCGCATGATAACGGTTTCGGCCGCGAGACGCGTGCCCCACAATTCCGTCTCCACGATCCGTTCGGACTTGTGGTGCGGGCGTCCCGCCTGCACATTCCAGCGAGGATCTTCAGGGGGCACTACAATCCACCCATGTCCCCGCTCCGCCGCCACCATTTCGGACGTACCGCCGAGTGGTTCGCGCTGCTATTGCTCCTCGGCAAGGGCTACCGGCTGCGCCACCGCAACTGGCGCGGCGCCGGCGGCGAGCTCGACCTGGTGATGGAGCGCCGCGGCGAGATCGTCTTCGTCGAGGTCAAGGCGCGATCGAGCGATGACTTCGGCGGCGCCGCCGCCGCGCTCGACGACAAAAAGAAAAGGATCCTGACCCGGGTCTCGGCCGCCTATCTCGGCCGGTTCTCGCTGTGGGACCGGCCGTGCCGTTTCGATCTCGTCACCATCGAACGGATCGGCGGATTGCTTCCCGTGGCGCGTCCGCCACTACCAAAACGTCTTCCGACCGGACCGGGGTCGACAGTTTTAGGGGCTTGGGGCTTGGGTTGACTTGAGGATTGAGCCGACCAGCGCCGAAAATTACCGCTCGAATCACGGCCGACAGCTCTGAAGGTGGGCTGAAGCCCACCCTACAATTCGACTCGAGGTTTGGGTCCAAAGTAGGGTGGGCCTTGGCCCACCTTCAGGATCGTCATGAGCACGCGGAGCGAAGCTGCTGTGTTTCGGAGGGGCGCGTGAGTGGGCCGCCATTCCGAATTCCGAATTCCGAATTCCGAATTCTCCGGTCGCCTGCGTGCCGGTCAGTTCGTGAGCCGACTGACGGTTCCCCCCCACGCTCCCGATCCCAGGTCCTCGACGACCACCGCCAACTCGGCGTCATCGCCCGACCACTGGATGGGGGCTTCGAACTGCATGCCGCCGACGGCCCCGGTCGCCGTG
Organism: Candidatus Sulfomarinibacteraceae bacterium; assembly: GCA_963714895.1. Classification (GTDB taxonomy): domain Bacteria; phylum Acidobacteriota; class Thermoanaerobaculia; order Thermoanaerobaculales; family Sulfomarinibacteraceae; genus Sulfomarinibacter. The sequence continues at coordinate 121,555 of CAVQQC010000022.1, read as the reverse complement.
ACCACCGAGTGGGAGACGAAGGGCACGCCCGGCCCCGAGCGGACGCCGATCGAAAAGCGCAGGGCGCGTGCGCCATCCGCGGAGAAGAGCGGCGCGATCGGAGCCAGTTCGACGCTGGCGATCAGCGACGCCTCGACCACATTGCCGTCGGTCGGACGCGCCGGTCCCACATCCACCCGCACCGGCAGTTCGCCCGCAGCCGACGGGTCGTCGAGCAGCTTGCGCAACCGCATGGCCGCCCGACCTTCGGACGTGCCCGACACCACCACGCCGGTGCTCTCGACCGAGACCTCGGAGCGATCGCTGGTGACCGCGACTTCGTGCAGCACCCCGTCCGGCGCCCGCGCGACCTGGTAGGTCAACCGGTACCACCCGGCACTCTCTGAAATCAGCTTCTTCAGACCGCCACCGCCGAGCACCACCTTGCCGCCGCTCGGCTCGGCCAGGTGCTGCTGCGAACCCAGCGGATCCAGCAACATGAAGTCCACAGCGCGGAGGTAGTTCGAGTCCCCGACCCCCATGAACGACTGGAAGGTCTCGCCGCCCGAAAACTCCGCCGACGATCGCTGCTGCCCGGCGATCCGCGTCGCGACCGGAACCACCATCCAACCGGCGGCCGCCAGTTCGCGTCCCACCGAACCGACCCGGGCCGCCTGGTTGTAGCGGATGAACTCGGCGCGCGCCGCGGTCCCGAGCGAGGGGTCCTTCTGCTCGAGAAAGCGCAGGTAGAAATCGATCGGGTCCTCGTCAAAACCGGTCCCCACGAGGAACAGGAGCCGCGGCCCGGAGGACTGCAACCCCAATGCCCAGTCGTTCATCCGCTCCATGGTGCTGGTCAGCAGCGCATCCTCTTCGAAGATGGCCGTCCGGGCGATGGTCATGGTGCGGACCCGAAGCCGGTTGTCCGGGGTGCTCGATGAAGAGGATCCGCCTGCCGCAGGTTCGGACGCGTCCGACTGCGAGGTCTGGCCGCGGTCCGGGTAGACCCGGATGTAGCGCAGATAGTCGGTGCGGATGCGTTCGATGGCGTGACCGTGGGACGGCAGGGAGTTCACTTCGTCGAGAGCATTTCGAACCACCTCGGGATCGGTCGCGCCCACGAGAACGGGCTCGATCCCGCTCTCGGCGACCACGATGTCGACCGGGCCGAGGGAGGTCAACCAGTCCGCCTGGTCCTTCAGCGCGTTGATGGCGGGCTGGATATCGGTCGCACCCGAGAGCCGGCGTTCGACGTAGATCGAAACCGGAACGATCTTGCGGGCCGGCAGCGGCGCCTGAGGTTTGGTTGCGGCGGCCGCCGGCGGCGTCTCGACGGATCATCCGAGCGAATTGATCGCCTCCAACTGCAGCACGGGCACGGTGTTGCCGTCCTCGGCGACCTGGAGGTCCCCGGCGATCGAGATCGGTGATCGGGTTGCCCTTGCCGTCGTGCGCTCTGACCAGCACCTCGACGGCCGTCACCTCGACCTGCTCGCCCTCGAACGGCTCGCCCGAGTTCGGCTGGCTGTCGGACGCGGTACCGGTCAGATCCGCCCGCCGCCACACCGGTTCGCCACTGCTACCGCTGTCGCTCCGCCCCGCAACCGCGACGCCTCGAGGGAGCAACGCCGCGATCTGCCGCTGCTCCAGCAGGGCGGGAAACCACGCGACGCATTGAGCATCGATCCGGTCCCTGATGCCTTCGAGGGCAACCGCGAACCCATCGAGAGAACCCGCCTCGACGCCCGTCGGCCAGCCGTCCGAGCGGGCCTCGCTCGGTACGGATGACCTGCAGCGGCACCCCGATTTCGGCGAGGTATGACCTCACCTGCGCGACCGAAAAACGGCTCGTGTCTGCGGACTGGCCGGATGCAAGAACCAGCACCACCGCCCGTCGGCGAGGAGCGGCGCCGGCGGTCAGCCCCGCCGTTGCCACCGCATCGGCCAGACGCAATTCGGCGGGCGCCGGGCTCGAGGCGAGTTGAAAAAAGCCGCCGAGCCAGATGTCCCTGCCCCCGGCAAAACCGTCGATCCGCTCCAGGGAACTGTCGGGCCGCACGTACCACAAGCGGTCGGCGTCGGACAGGGCGGTCGTCGCGAGGTCCCACGCGGAGGTCATCCCACCGCCGCCGAGCCCCGCGAGCGCCGCGGCGTCCACCGTGGGATCGAGCACGAAGGCCACCTCGAACCCTTGCGGCTCCGCACCGGGGACGGCGCCGGTGACGGTCGCTACGCCGGTGCACAGGGATCGGTCCCGGACGACGCCGCCTCGAGGACCAGCGATTGCGGTTCGCTGCCGGCCGATCTCCCGCTGTCGGTGGTCAGCGCCACCGCGCCGCCCGCCGTCCGTCGTCGAACACGACCTCCGCGGTCACCACCTCGGTCGAGCCGACCTCGGCGCAGGGATAACCGAAGGTCCTGGTGTCGGGCGACACCGCCATGCGCTCGCCGGCTGCCTCCGCCTCGAGGGCGGCGGGCTGTCGCCCGTGGACGTCGAACCAGTTGAGCCGGCCGCCGCAGACGTTGCCGATCGGTCGCGACGCGAGCTCGATCTCGAGGTCGGCCTCGTGGCCCGGGCGATTGAGCCAACGCTCCACCCGCTGCACGCGGCCCGTCGGTCCCCGTCACCACCAATTCCAGCAGGTGGACGTGAAGGCCGGGACCGAGATCAACGCGGCAGGTCGGTTCGGCGGCGGTCGGCGCACACGCCTCGACGCCGTCGAGATACAGGGTCGCCGGTTCGGTCGAGCCACCGAGGTCGACCTCGACCTCGATCACGCCGTTGACCAGACCCGAGCGGCGCCGTGAGAATCGCCGGCCCCGCCGCCGCCGCAAACGAGCGACAGCCGAGACCGCAGCGAGCACAAAGAAACTCAACTGAGTTGTTCGCACCAAACCTCCCCGAACCATCACCATGATCGCCGCACATACATATAACCTATATACCTGCAAATCATGTTCCGGTTGCGTTCACGGCTCGAGAAAAACCCGTGCCTATGGCAGCCGGGACGGCTGCCCCACAAAAGGGACCCGGAGCAACTGTGAGGCACGCGCCCCGCGTGCCTTCGATGGCCCTTCTGAAAGCCGTAGGCAGGTCCTTCAGGGCCTGCCACCACCGACGCCTCAATCGGCTGGACCGTCAATGTCCCGCCACCGAACATGACCTTCCGAGCTCGCTTCCCGTGCGGAGCCACCTTTGACATTGTCTGCCCGGAACGACCAGCCGACGGGCGCCGTCGAGCTTCCGACAATGTCAAAAATGGCACCGCCGCCGCACGCGACTCGTATCCGCACGGCTTTCCGTCGTGAGCACTCTGACTTTCTCGTAGGGAGTGTGATGGAAAATCCGAAATCCGAAATCCGAAATTCACAAATTCCTAATTCCGAATTCCGAATTCTTCAGCCTTCCGCCGTCGTCACCTGCCGGCTCACCCTGACCTCTTCGGTCGTCGCCCCGACCCAGCTCTTCAGGTCCTCGAGAATGCGGTACAGGGTCGGGATCAGGATCAAGGTGATCGCGGTGGCGAAGACGATGCCGTAGCCCAGGCTCACCGCCATCGGGATCAGGAACCTGGCCTGCATGCTGGTCTCGAAGATCATCGGGGTCAGACCGAGAAAGGTCGTCGCGGTCGTCAGCATGATCGGCCGGAAGCGGCGTTCGCCCGATTCGCGGATCGCCTGATCGACCGTCGCGCCCTCGGCCCGCATGCGGTTGATGAGGTCGACCAGGATCAGCGAATCGTTGACGACGACACCGGTCAGGGCGACCATCCCGAACATCGACAGCATGGTCAGATCGAGCCCCATCACCATGTGGCCGAAGACCGCGCCGACCAGCCCGAAGGGGATCGCCGACATGATGATCAGCGGCTGCGAGTAGGACTTGAAGGGAATGGCCAGCAGGGCGAAGATCGCCAACTGCGCAACCAGGAAGTTGATCTTCATGCTGTCCAGCGACTCCTTCTGCTGGCGCTGCTCGCCCTCGAAGTCGAAGGTCAGACCCGGATAGTCCCTGGCCAGGGCGGGCAGAACCTTGGCGCGCAGGTCGCTCGAGATCTCGTTGGCGTTGGCCACCGCCTCCTCGACATCGGAGCTGACGGTCACCACCCTGCGCCGGTCGGTGCGGTTGATGACCGCATAGCCGCGACCCTCCTCGACCACCGCCACCGTCCCAAAGGGGACCTCGGCGCCGCCGGGAAGCCGCACCCGCATCTCGTCGATGTCGCCTCGCGACTGCCGCTCGGCCTCGGGATAGCGAACCATCACCCGAATGTCGTCGCGGCCGCGCTGGATCCGCTGCACCTCCTGGCCGTAGAAGCCCGCGCGAACCTGGCGCGCGAGATCCGACAAGGTCAGACCCGCCGCCCGGCCCTCGGGCGTCAACGTCAGCTTGAGTTCCTTCTTTCCGGGCAGGAACGAGTCCGCCACGTCCTTGGTGCCGGGGTATTCGGCGATGATGACCTTGAGCCGATCGACCGCCGCGAGCAGCGTGTCGAAATTGCGGTGGGCCAGCTGGACGCTGACCGGATCGCCGGCGGAGAACATGTTCGCCTTGAAGGTCAGCGAGACCGCTCCCGGCACCTCGCCGACGATTTCGCGCCAGCGGCTGACCAACTCAGCGGAGCCCACATCGCGATCCTCCGCCCCCAGCAGCTCGACGTTGACCTCTCCGACGTGGGACGAATCGCCACCCGAGACGCGTTGGGCCGTCGGCCCTCCTCCGGCGGACGAGGGCTGCTGCCCGACGGTGGTCGAGATGTGGCGGATGATCGAAGGCGAGCCGTCCGGCTGCGCCTCGTCGTGGTCGCGGGCGAGAACCTCCGCGGCGGCTTCGATCCGCGCCAGAATCGTCTCGGTCTGAGAGACCGGCGTCCCCTGCGGCATGGTCAGCGAGGCGACCATGTTGTCGGAATCCACCCGCGGCATGAAGCTGAACTTCAGGAACCCACCGACCACCATCGACGCACTCAGGATCAAAAAGACCAGGGCAACTGCCACCGTCAGGTACCGCCACTCGAGAGCGAATGCGAGGCTCTTCCGATACGGCCCCCTGATCCAGCGCTGAAGAAGGTCCTGAACCCTGCTTTGCACCCGCTCGACCGGTCCGAGGAACGGCCCGACGATCCGGTTGAAGATCCTTCCCTCGCCGGAAAGGTGGGCCGGGAGAATCAACAGAGCTTCGACCAACGACATCAGGAGGACCGCGATCACCACGACCGGGATCTGCCGCATGATCTTGCCCATCGTGCCGGCCACGAAGAGCAGCGGCGCGAAGGCGGCCACCGTGGTGATGATGGCGAAAGTCACCGGCATCGCCATTTCGCGGACGCCGGTAATGGCCGCATCAATCGGTTTCATACCGGCTTCGAGATAGTTGAAGATGTTTTCGCCGACAACGATTGCGTCGTCCACCACGATGCCGAGGACGACGATGAATGCAAAGAGCGAAATCATGTTGATGGTGACGTCGGCATAGGGAAGCAGCCACAGACCACCGAGAAAGGAGATCGGGATCCCCATGGTGGTCCAGAAGGCGAGCCTGGTGTTGAGGAAGAGCGCGAGACAGATGAAGACCAGGAAAAGACCGAGCCGGGCGTTACGGAGCAGCAGACCGATGCGCTGTTTGAGGATGATGGAGTCGTCGTCCCAGGTGTCGACGGAGACCCCCGCCGGCAGTTCCGGTGCGAGGTCGGCAAGATACTCCTTGGTGGTCCCGGCCACGTTCAGGGCGCCCTCGTCGCCGACCCGGTAGACCTGGATAAGTGCCGCTCGCTTGCCGTCGAACCGGGTCGCAGTGTCGGTGTCCTCAAACCCGTCGATCACGGTGGCTACGTCTGACAACTCCACCCTGGTGCCGTCAGGTCGCGTGACCACGACGATGTCCTCGAACTCCGAACCGCGGTAGAGCTGTCCCTTGGTCCGCAGCAGGATCTCACCACCCCGGGTCTTGACCGCTCCACCAGGGAGGTCGAGCGACGACATGGAAACGGCATTCGCGACGGTTTCGAAACTGAGACCGTAGCGGCGCAGAGCGTCCTCCGACACTTCAATGGAGATCTCATAGTTGCGGACTCCGGCAATTTCGACCTGGGAGATGCCTTCGAGGGCGGTGACCTCGTCGCGGACCCTCTCGGCGAGCGCCTTCAGCGTCTTCTCCGACGCTTCACCGTAGAGCACGATGGTGATGACACGGCGGCGGGTGTCGACCTCGGAGACCACCGGTTTCTCGGTCTCGACCGGAAAGGTCTCGATGCGGTCGACCGCGGCCTTGATGTCGTCGAGCACCTTGCGGTTATCGGCGTCCTCCTCGAGCTCAGCGGTCACCGTCCCGAGGTTTTCCTGGGCGGACGAACGGATGCGTTTGATGCCTTCGATCGAGGCGATGGCCTCCTCGACGCGGATGCAGACCCCCTCCTCCGCCTCGGCCGGGGAGGCGCCTCGGTAGGGCACCCTGACCGTGACGGTGTCGGTCTCGATCTCGGGGAAAACCTCGATAACAACCGAAAACAGCGATAAAGCACCCGAGACCAGGATGAAGATCATCAGGATGTTGGCCGCCACGTGGTTGGCGGCAAACCAGGCCAGCGGCCCCTTGCGGCTGTCGTTCATACCGCGCCTCCAGCCTCAGGGTTTTTCACTTCCAAAACAGGGGCGATCGGCGTCTCGGCGCGGCGAATCGTCATTCCGTCGGTGACCGCGTCGAGCGAGCTCAAGATCACCAGATCGCCTTCGTCAAGGCCCGAAGACAGGAGCGTCTGTTGACGGTCGGCACGAACCACCTCGACATCACGGACCTCGAGCGCGCCGTCCGCGAACACCCACACCCGGTCGCCGTCATGGATGGCGTATCTGGGCACCGCGGCAATCCCTTCCAATGTGCGCCCCAAGATGCGGACATCAACAAAAGTTCCGGGAAGCAGCGCCGCGTGGTCGGTCGAGATCTCATACGGGCGCGGCACCTCGATCACGACGTGCACCATGCGCGACATCTGGTCGACCTGCGCCTCCATCCGCGTCACCCTGCCCTCCCAAACGGAGCGGGCGCTGCCGGAATCGACGCTCACCTCTGCGATCGCGCCCGTGCCACCTCGGCGTGAGGGCACGTCGAACCACGCCATCTCGCCGCTGTCCAGCGGAACCCGAACCTCGACCACGTCCGTTCCGTAGACGGTGGCCAACCTGCTGCCGTTGCCGACGAACTGCCCGACATCGACGTTCTCGGACACGACCACGCCGTCGAAGGGCAACGACAACCTGGTCCTTTCGAGGTTGAGCTTGGCGACACTGAGATCGGCAACCGCGGCCGCGTACTCGGCCTCGGCCTGGCGGATCTGGGGCTCGCGGATCACCAGCGCGGTCGGCTCCTCGTCCGGATGCAGCCCGTTCCACTCCTCGCGGGCGACCTCGGCCTCCGCCTGCTCGCGTTCGAGCGTGACCTTGGCCCGCGCCACCGCCGCCTGCGCGCGCTCCACCGCGAGCTCGTAGTCTCGGGGGTCGATTTCCACCAGAACCTCACCACTCCTGAAGAACCCACCGGCCACCAGCGAGCGATGGGTCGCGACCACCTGGCCCGCAACCTGCGGGACGATGTCCACCGACACCTTCGCCACGACCTCGCCGTGGCCGGAAACGACCACCGGCACATCGGTGATCTCGACCGGCATGACCTCGACCAGGGGTCCGAGGGCCGGACGGTCAACCCTGGGCGGCGCTTTGCGGGCCGACGTGATGACTGCTGCTGCGGCGAAACCGGCGATGACGACGAGAACGGGAATGACGAACTTGAGGGTTTTGGAAGACATCAGAGTACCTCTTCAGATTTCGGATTTCGGATTTCGGATTTCGGATTTTCGGAATCGGCTTGGGTCTCGGCTCGCAACGACTGCGATCGGGTTCGGCATCCGGGGGATCGGTGCCCCAGTCGCCGCCGAGGGCGAGGAAGAGATCGATGCGTGCGTTCCACACGCTGATGGTGCTGTTGACGATCGCCTGTTCGGCGAGACGCAGCCGACGCTCGGTCTCGAGAACCGTGAGCAGGGTCTCCACGCCGCGCTGATAACGCTGTTTCGCGAGGCTGTCCGCTGCACGGGCCTCGGCAACGCGATCGGTCGTCAGGTAGAAATTCTGAACCGACGAGTCGCCGAGCACCAGCGCATCCTCGACCTCGCGAAGCGCGTTCAACACCGCCCCCGCGTACACCGCCGCAGCCTGTTCGGCCCGCGCCTTGGCTGCATCGACATCCGCCCGCCGCTGACCGCCGCTGAAGAGCGGACCGGTGAGGTTGGCGACGATGTTGTAGACGAAGTTTGTCAGATCGAGTTGGTTGAACGAATCTGCAGACTCTCCGACCGAACCGGTCAGACTGAGATCCGGATAGAGGTTTGCGATCGCCGCGCCGACGCCGTAGGTGGCGGCTGAAAGCTGCATCTCGGCGCGCCGCAGATCGGGCCGGCGGTCGAGGAGGGCCGCCGGTAGACCGAGCGGTACGGGATCGAGCGACGGGAGCTGCGGCATGGTGGCCGGAAGCATCTCGGCGCTGCCTGGTCGGCGGCCGACGAGCACGTCCAGAGCGAGCCGCGCCAGTTCGAGCTGGCCCTCCAAAGTCGCTTCGGAAGCACGCGCCGATGCCAGGTTTTCGCGCGCCAGGTGGAGCTCGACAGCGCCGGCGATGCCGGCCCGATAGCGGCGGTCGACCGTTCGCGTGGTCGACTCCCAACTCGCGGTGATCTGCCGGTTGATGTCCAGCGCCCACGCGGTCGTGGCGACCAGAACCCGCGCGCGGACGACCGCGGCGACCACCGAGTGGACCACGGCTTCTCGCGCCGCCTCTTCAGCCAGCAGGGTGGCCCAGGTCGACTGCTGGGTTCGCTTGAGGCGGCCGAAGAGATCGGCCTGCCAGGACACGTTGAAGTTGTAGGAGTAGGTCGTGGAGTCAATGTCCTGGCGCCCGATGTTCGGCAGCACGAACGAGTTCCGTTGGGTTGATGCCGCGGCGCCGTAGCCGACCTGGGGCAATCTCGCGCCGCCCGCGCGGCTCAGGTTGGCCTCGGCCTCCAGGACCCGCGCCGCCGCCGCCCGCAGATCGGTGTTGTGGGCGAGGGCGAGCTCGACGAGCTCGGTGGTGGTCTCGTCGCCGAATTCCCGCCACCACGGCGTCACCTCCGGCAACGGCCCCGTGGAGTCTTCGGGCGCGTAGACGTAGCTCGAGCCGACATCGGCCGCAGTCGTCGGGCGTTCGGGATCGGGGCCGAGTGTGCACCCCACCGCGAAGACCAGGGCGACGGCCGCGACCGCCCGTCGGGTAATTCTTCGGTTGATCATGAATGGGCCTCCCCGGCAAGTGCGCTGCCGTCAGTCGCAGGTGCGACGGCGCACGCGTTGATCCCGCCGACCGAGAATGTGACGAAGTGGGCAACGTAGTCCGAAAGACGCTCGGGCATCAGCTCCGAGGCTCCCTGCGCGGTGAACAGGTGGTGCGCCCTCAGGGCGTGCAACAGCTGACCGACCATCGACATGATGCACATGCGGGCCGCGGCGGGCTCGAGTTGCGGCCCGAACTCGGCCAGGGCCACCATCGCCCGTTCGAGGATCGGGTGGATGAACTCGTTGAGGAAGACATCGTGCGGCAACCGGGCGTCCGACATTTCCCTCGATACCAGCGCCATGAAGAGCCGACCCCGGCTCTCGTCGGTCAGGGGGTCGACAAAGCCCTCCGCGAACGACCGCAGGAACTCCTCGAGCGTCGGCGGCGGCTTGCGTTCCATGATTTTGTCGAGGACTGACAGCCGCTGTTCCCGGAGAAAAGCCAACATCGAGCGGAAGGTCTCCAGGTAGAGATTGTCCTTGCCGCCGAAATGGTAGTTCACCGAAGCCACGTTGCACCCGGCATCAGTCGTGATGTCGCGCACCGAAGTCAGATCGAAACCCTTCTCAGCAAAGAGCTTGCGCGACGACTCGAGGATCCTGTCCCGGGTGTCCTCCGCCTCGTGCGCCTCCGACCACCGCGTCCATTTCAGTCTCCATACACACTCCCAACACCTGTTTCAAACGAGAGTATTAAACAGATGTTTCAAAGTGTCAACGGCAGGCTCGACTGCAGGTCAACGTCGGGGATGGCGTGAGGCTTCCATCGGGCGGTGTGGATGGGCAGTGAGGCAGTGAGGCGGTGTGGCAGTGAGGCAGTGAGGCCCGCGGCCTCATGCCAGGCTGCAGCGCGGCCGACCACCGCCCATGGCCCTTGCCAGGCCGCAGAGCGGCCGACCCTGCCTCATTGCCCCATTGCCAGGCTGCAGCGCGGGCGACCACTGACCCATGGCCTCATTGCCAGGCCGCAGAGCGGCCGACCACTGCCTCATTGCCCCATTGCCAGGCCGCAACGCGGCCGACCACTGCCCCATTGCCTCACTGCCTCACTGCCTCAATGCCTTTCCGTTGCCTGTATCATGCCCCCCATGCACAACGACCTCTCCGCCCGCCGCTGGCTGATCCTCGCCTCGACCGTCGTGAGCTTCTTCTCCGTCGGCGTGACCTTCTTCGCCGTCCCGCCGCTGGTCCCCGAACTGGTGTCCAGGTTCGGACTTTCGCACCTCGCCATCGGCGTGTTGATGGGAGCGATCTCGGTACCGGCGATTCTGTTCTCGATCCCGCTCGGTGCCGCCATCGACCGCTGGCCCGCGCGCGCCACCGGCAACGTGGCCCTCGGGTTGATGGCCATCGGCGCGGGGTTGTTCGCCCTCGCGCCAAGCTACACCGTGCTGGTCGCGGGGCGATTGCTCTTCGGGGTCGGCGGGCTGGCCATCAACCTGCTGCTCGCCCGTCTCGTTTCGACGGCATTCGCCGGCCGGGAACTGGCATTGGCAATGGGCATCTTCAACGCGGTCTACCCGGCGAGCATGATCGTGATGTTTACCCTCCACCCGAGACTGCTGGCCGCGTTCGGCTGGCGCGGCGAACTGGCGGCGTTGGCGGTCATGGTGATCCTAGCGATCCCCCTCCACAACCTCGCCGTGCCGCGCGACCTTCGCGGCGAAGCCGCAACCGAAGATCAGCGCCGGCAGCCGTGGTTGTCGACACCCCTGGTCGCCCTGGCCCTCTCCTGGCTGCTCTTCTTCGCCGCCTACGCCTCGATCTTCACCTTCGCGCCCGAGTGGGCCGGCGGCGGCGCCGGCGCGCTCCTGACCGTGAGTCTGATTCCCTGGGTCGCGATCTTCCTCGGCCCGATCACCGGGATGCTGATCGACCGCACCGGACGCGCCGGGCGCTGGCTGCTGGCAGGCCAACTGCTGCTGACCATCGTCCTCGCGGGCATGGCGTTTCAATTTCTCCCGCCGGCGCCCGCCATGCTCCTCGTCGGTGCGACCTTCGCCACCGTCGCAACCGCAACCTACTCGCTGCCGGCGACGCTCGTAGCGGCCACCCGGGTCGGCTTCGCCTTCGGTTTCATCACCGCGTTTTCAAATCTCGGCAACCTCGCCGGCCCGGCGATCGCCGGCGCGGTCCACGACCGTACCGGAAACTGGAGCCTGGTCTGGATGCTGCTCGCCGCTTGCGCGGTCCTCGGCGCGATCGCAGCGCTCGTGGTCGAGATCAGAGGTAATCGAGCTGCGGCACCTTCGGGATGAGGCCTGCGGCGAAAGCGCGATCGAGAAAGGTCTTCATCCCCGCGCGCCCGCGTTCGCCGTAGTCGACCGTCAGCTCGTTGACGTACATCCCGACGAACCGGTCCGCCTTGTCGCGGTCGAGACCGCGGCCGTAGTCGAGGGCGTAGTCGAGGGCCTTCTCCCGGTTGGCGAGCGAGTACTCGATGGAGGCCCTGAGCAGCGCCGCGGCGCGCTGACACGTCTCGCTGCCAAGATCCCGGCGGATCACGTTGCCGCCGAGCGGCAACGGCAGGCCGCCGGTCTCCTCGGCCCACCACACGCCGAGGTCGACGATCTTGGCAAAGCCCTCGTCCTGCCAGGTGAGCTGGCCCTTCGTGGATCACGACCCCGGCATCCACCTCGCCCGAGCGAACCGCCGGCATGATGGCGTCGAAATCGTAGATGACGGTCTGCAAAGACGGGTTCCACATCTTGAGGGCCAGCGCCGCCGAGGTCAGACGGCCGGGGATGGCCACCCTGATCGAACGTAATTCCTCATCGCCGACCGGCTCGCGCGCCACCAGCACCGGGCCGTAGCCGTCTCCCATGGAGGCGCCCGATCCGAGCAGCGCGTAGCGGTCGTCGAGGTGGGCGTAGGCGTGGATCGACACCGCCGTCACCTCGTAGGTGCCTTCGAAGGCCGCCTTGTTGAGGGTCTCGATGTCGGACAGCATGTGTTCGAACTGCAGATCGCCGGTGTCGATGAGTCCGTTGGCCAGGGCGTAGAACATGAAGGCGTCGTCGGAGTCCGGCGAGTGCGCCACGCGAATCAGGGTCATGGATCCTCCAGCCCGCTACGGGGAACCGGCATTCTAACCCGGCCGCCCGGAGAAACCTGAGAAATAGCAGAAGTGCAGTGGGGCACGGGAGAAAAGGCGAAAGGGGGAAAGGGAGAAAGGGAGAAAGGGAGAAAGGGAGCCATCGCAGATTTCGGATTTCGGATTTCGGATTTCGAATTTGATCGCCGCTTCGTGATAAGGGGCTTGTTTCCCCTGCTCCCCTGCTCGCCCCTGCTCCCCTGCTCCCCTGCTCTGCCCTGCTCCCCTGCGATGAATTGTTACAAGGTCCCTCGAAGTTGGCACCTACTTGAACAACTCTGATGGTGGGCTGAAGCCCACCCTACGGATCGACATCATGAGAGCAACCCAGGCGGGACCGACGCGCTTCCTGCGCGTCGGCCGGGGTGAAGATCGACCGTGACGAACGCTCGCGTTCGGAGCGGTCGGGCTTTTCACCGGGGGCCGGTGATCGCGAGATCACCGGCCTTCCGCCGGCCACTCCAGGCGACCTCATTGACGCAGGCGACGCCCCTCTGTGTCTCTGTGTCTCTGTGGTTGCGACGGTGCGATGGATCTGCGTCTATCTGCGTTATCTGCGGTTGTCTCTCCGCTACCGGTCTCGTCGCGACGCGTAACGCTCGATCAGCGCCTGGGTCGAGCTGTCGTGGTGGGACAGATCCACGGCGTCGCCGGCGAGCAGACGTTGCTCCTCGTCGAGGATGGTGCCGGCGAGGACCTTGCCGAGCTCGACGCCCCACTGGTCGAAGCTGTTGATCCGCCACACCACCCCTTCGACGAAGATCGCATGCTCGTAAAGAGCGATCAGGGTCCCCAACGACCGCGGCGTCACCCGGTCGAGCAGGAACGAATTGCTCGGACGATTGCCCTCGAACACCTTGTGCGGAACGAGGGCCGCGATTTGTTCCGGATCGAGCCCTTTCGCGGTCAGCTCCGCCTCGACCTCGGCCGCGGTGCGACCCAGCATCAAGGCCTCGGTCTGGGCGAAGAAATTCGACATCAATTTCTCGTGGTGGTCGCCGATCGGATTGTGCGAGTTCACCACGCCGATGAAGTCGCACGGCACCAACGATGTTCCCTGGTGGATCAGCTGGTAGAAGGCGTGCTGGCCGTTGGTGCCGGGTTCGCCCCACACCACCGGACCCGTCTGGTAGGCGACCCGGTTGCCGTCGCGGTCCACCGACTTGCCGTTGGACTCCATGTCCGCCTGCTGCAGATAGGCCGGGAAACGGCGGAGGTACTGGTCATAGGGCAGCACCGCCCGGGTCGTCGCACCGAAGAAGTCGCGGTACCAGATCCCCAGCATGGCCATCAGGACGGGGATGTTGCTCTCGAATGGCTGCTTGACCAGGTGGAGGTCCGCGGCATGGGCCCCCTCGAGCAGTTCCACGAATCGGTCGAACCCGACCGCGATCGCCACCGTCAGACCGATCGCCGACCAACTGGAGTAGCGGCCCCCCACCCAGTCCCAGAACTCGAAGATGTTGTCGGGGTCGATGCCGAAGGCCTCCACCGCCGGGCGGTTGGTGGAGAGGGCCACGAAATGCCGGGCCACCGCCGCCTCGTCGCCGAGGGCGTCTACCAGCCAGCGCCGCGCGGTGTGGGCATTGGTCATGGTCTCCTGGGTCGTGAAGGTCTTCGAGGCGACGACGAAAAGGGTCCGGGCGGGGTCGAGGCCGCGGGTCTTTTCGACGAAATCGGTGGCATCGACGTTGGAAATGAAACGGACCTGCGGGCCGTCGCAATACGGACCGAGAGCCTCGCAGATCATCGCCGGGCCGAGATCGGAACCGCCGATCCCGATGTTGACCACGTCGGTGATGGCCTTACCGGTGAACCCGGTCCACTCCCCGCCCCGCACGGCTTCCGAAAACCTCCGCATCTTTTCCAAAACGATGTTGACCTGCGGCATGACGTCGGCGCCGTCGACCAGGATCGGCGTGTTGGACCGGTTGCGCAGCGCCACGTGGAGCACGGCGCGGTCCTCGGTCCAGTTGATCCTCTCACCTGCGAACATCGCCGCCGCGGCCTCCCGCACACCGCTCGCCCGCGCCAGATCGCACAGCAGGCGGACGGTCTCGTCGGTGATGCGGTTCTTCGAGTAGTCGAACACCAGGTCGTCGAGTTCCAGCGAGAACCGGTCGGCCCTCCCGGGGTCGCGGGCAAAGAGATCGCGCATGTGAACACCGGCGATCTCACGGTGGTGAGCCGCCAACGCCAACCACGGCGCGGTTTCGGTCAGCGGCGTGCCGGTGCGAACTTCGCGATCGATTTCAGAATCGAAGATCATCTCATCCTCCAAGGGCCTGAACGAGAATAGCGCAGTTGAGGCAGTGAGGCCGTGAGGCAGTCGTGAGGCTGTGAGGCGGTGCAACTATCCCAGAGTGAGGAGTGCTCGTGCACCATGACCTCATCGCCAGGCCGCAACGCGGCCGGCCATTGCCGCATTGCCAGCCGACGAAGGCGGCGAGCCATGCCATCGACGTGCCGTGAAGGTTCGGTCCGGAATTCCGAAATCCGAAATCCGAAATCCGAAATTTCGCGCCTTAGCGAACTCGCCCACTCCAACGCCACCGCGGGGTCTTCGTTGTTGAGATCGAGAAGATCATCCCCCGGCGTCCGGCCTTGTTCGGTGAAGTGCTCGAGGTAGGCGCGCGTCGTCGCTACTTGATCCTCCGCCACATAACCGGACGGCAGCGCCTGCATGCCGTCGAGACCGATCTTCCACAGCCTGCACGCGAGGTCTCGCAGATCGGAATCGCGGACCCCGTCGAGGGCCGCGCGCCGCCACAGTTCGGGAAGGCGGCCGCGGAGGTCGCCGAGCAGATCCAACGCGGCCGTCCGCGCGCGATCGTCGTAGAAGAGCGCTGCCATCAGTGCCACCGGCACCGGCCGCCACTGGTTCGGCAGCGCCTCGCCGGCCCGCAACTCGAGGAAACCCCGCGGCCGCACCTCGAAGAACAGGGTGGTGAGGTGGTAATCGAGGTCCGCAGCGGTCGGCCAGCCCCAGCGGGGATGACCCTCGACGATCCACTTTTCAAAGGTACAGCCGACGCACCCCGGTTCGTAATGGCCGTCGTCGACCCGGTAGAGCATGACATCTGCGTCGAGCGCCGCCTGGCCCCACTCGCCGCGGGGATCGTCGCCCTCACCGTGAACGAGGAGGGAAGGGAAACCGCTCCGCGTCGGATCGAGTTCCTGCCACGCCCGCGCCCGGGTGCACACCGCGCTCTCGCTCGGACTGCTGGCAAAGGTCGCCGTCATCAACGGGCTGGCGAGGTTGGAGAGCAACCACCTCTCCTTCCACGTATCACTCGGACCGAGATCGAGGTTGATCTGCAGGCTGGCGGTGTGGCGCATCATCACCGCGCCCCAGTGTCCGCGTTGCCGGTAGTAGGCGGCCTGGGCCGTGTAGCGGCCCGCCCGAAGCTGTTGCGGCACCGTTTCCACGTCGTGCCAGATATCCATGCCGATGGCGGCAAGCGACATGTTGTGGTGATCGAACGCTCGCCGCACGCGGCCCAGCACGTCGGCGACGTCGGCGACCGCCGAAGCCACACACGAGTAGACCGCCGTCGAGTGTTCGACCTGCCCTCCGGGTTCGAAGGTGAGCCTTCCACCGCCCTCAACCGGGTATTCCACCGGTCCGGGTGCGTTGCCGTCGCGGGGCTCGATCCTGTCGTCGGATGTCGCAAGCTCGTCGATGATCTCGAGCACGCCGTGACCGCCAGGCTGCGTCAGCAACGCCCGACCCGCCGGACGGCCCTCGCCGTCGCGCACGATCGGGAAGAGCTCGGGCTCGAGACCGACACCGCCGATTCGCGGAACCTCACCCCGATCGGGGAAAGCCGTCATCCCGGCCCGGTGCCGCGCCTCGTCGACGGAAATGGCAGAGCGTTTGTCTTCGGTCGGCATGGTCCTCCGCTCGCGGCAGCGATAGAGCACGATACACGGCCTCCCGGGGGATGCCAAGAAGGGCTTGGGGCTTGGGGCCTGGGGCTTGAGACCTGGGGCTTGGGGCCTGGGGCCCTGCGGAGTTGGCGCTCCGTAACCTCAGTTCGGATTTCAAGCCTCAAGCCCCAAGCCTCACGCCAAAAAAAAGCGCGGCCGAAGCCGCGCTTTTGCGAGTCACAGAGTGACGAGCTTACTCGCCCGGCGGATTCTTGAACTCGTGGATGGCGGCCTTGTTGTTGATATTGTCGGCCAGCACGACCTTCTTGGCGTGATCGGCGCCGGTGTGGCAGCCGTCGCAGGTCGCCTGGGTCGGGATCACCAGCCCGTTGGCCTTGGCGGCTTCCGCGTCCTTCATGATGCTCATCTTCTTGTAGTCGCCGCCCGCACCGTGGCAGGCCTCGCACTGCACACCTGCGAAGTCCTCGCTGGCGTTGGTGGCGTGGCACTTGAGGCAGTCGGGGGTGAAGGCGCGCTCGGTCGAGGCCTTGGCCGACTCGGTCGCCTTGGCGTGCGTCGTGGTCTCCCATGACGAGTACTGCACCTTGTGGCACATCTTGCACTTGTCAGCACCGACGTACTCGTGGTCACCCGCCTGGGCGGAGAACGTAACCAACACCATGGCCGTCAGTGCGAAAGCCGTCCAAAGAGTCTTGCTTCTCATCAAATATCCTCCATTTCTCCGTGTCGCCCCGTAGGCGGGCGCCGGCACCAGCCGAATCTACCACCGTCGCAACGGGTATTCAAGAACGACACTCATGTGACAGTACGTCCGCGGATGGCGCGGAATTCCCCAAGCCCCACCGCCGGTCCGGGAGCTACCTCGAAATCGGTATTGAAGCCACTCGAAGGAATAGGTTTACGGGAAAAATTCGAGGCCGGTTCTACCACCGCGCCGGGTCGACACCCTCGAAAACCAGGAGGCTCGCGAGATTGGTGCGCCGGTTCATGACCAGCTCGCCGGTGGCCGGATTGACCGTCAGCGGCAGGTGCTCGAGGTGCGACACGGCGGGCCGCCCGAGATCGAGGATCGAACGCCGCCGCCAGTTCCACACGCCGGTTTCCGCCTCCCAGAGTTCGATCGAGTCTCCGACGCGCCGCAGCTGCCACAGAAGATCGCCATCCCGGCTCCACACCATCCGCGTCGCCTCGCGGCCGATCATGACCGGCGCTCCACCCTCGGCCTCGACCACCCAGGCGCCCTGGTCGGGGTCGGAATCCTGGGTCCACACCGAATAGGCGATCCAACGGCCGTCGGGGCTCCACTGCGGATAGTCGCCGCCGTTCGGCGTCAGTTCCCGGGGCTGCCCGCCCGATGCGGGGACCACCATCACCTTGACCGGAGAACCGGCGGCAAAGGTGATGAACCGCCCGTCGGGCGACCAGCTGGGGTACTCGGATGACTCGACATCGGCCGCCAGGGTCACCGGCTGGCCGCCGGACCTCGCCACGACCCGCAGTTCCGTACCGCTTTCGGGCACCCGCGCCAGATAGGCGATCCGGCCCCCGTCCGGCGACAGCGACGGGCAGGACGCGTCTTCAGCCGGATCGCTCACAGCCGCCTCGACCCCCGATTGTTCTCGTAAAAACAGGGTCGCGCTGCCCGCCATGTAGCGTCGATACACGACCACCCCGTTGGCATCGACACTCCCCCACCCGCTGTCCGCGACACCGCACAGAAGACATCTCCAACCACCGCCGTCGGGGTCGACCGCCACCAGATCGTTGGTGGAGCTCCTGCGGACAACCGCCAGCCTCTCCGCCGACGGCGAAAAGGCCGGATGCCACAGACGGTCGATTCTCGGGATCAACGGCAGCGACCCCTCGGCCGTGATCCGCACCAACCGGCCTTCGATCGACGCCACCAGCGAGCGTCCGGAGGGCGCCCACGACGTACCGAAGATCTGCTTGTCGGGCGCTTGCCAGGTCTGCGGTTTCGAGTCGATCTCGTTGACGACGAAGAGGCCATTGGGAATCCCCGAAGATCCCGACAACAGGGCGAACCCTCCGCCCGGTCGAGGTTGTGCGCTCAACCACGACACGGCGCCCTCGGCTGCGCGCAGCCTCGTGGTTTCCCGCCGGCTCAGCGAGTAGCGGTACAGACCGAAGCCCTCAACCTCCTCACGGGAAAACAGAAACGAACCGGCATCAACCCAGGTCGCCCCCACGGCGTTGATGACCTCGGTCGTCGCCTGCCCGCCGACGGCCGGGAAAACCCGGATTGCCGGTTCGCCTGCGACCACAACCTCCACCAACATGGCCTTGCCGTCCGGCGACACTCGCGGCGAGCTGAGAATCTCCGGAGGTTCCGCCTCGAGGAGGGTGCGGGTGTTTCCGGTCGACGGATCGACCGCGAGAATTTCACTGACGCCGACCTGGTTTCGGGCCACCACGATTTCGGATCCGTCCGGGCGCCACGACGGATCGACCAGCGTGCCGACCGTGTCCATCACAGCCCGCGCCTCCCACCGTCCGGGATCCGGGCGCAGCGGCTCGGTGCCGAGGCGGCCGCCCAACAGGCCCCCTGACAGCCCCACCGCCAACGCGACCCCCGCGATCGCCGCGCCGCGGATCGCGAGCCGCCGGCGTTTCGCAACCACGGCCTCCAGCTTGCCCGAACTGATGGCCATGGTCGGGGCCTCCGCGAGGCTCACCGCGTCGGTGCCTTGAAACACCGCGAGATCGTGTGCGAGGTCGGCACAGGTCCGGTAACGTTTCCCCGGATCCTTCTCCAGACAGCGTTCGACCACCGCCACCAGTTCAGAGGGCACGTATGGAGCGACCTCCTGCAACGGCGGGTACTCGGTCCTCACCACCGCCTGCAGGACCTTCATCGGAGTCGGACCGTCAAAAGCACGGGTGCCCGACAGACACTCGTACAGCACCGCCCCGCAGGAAAAAATATCCGAGGCCTGGGTCACGCCCTGACCGAGGGCCTGCTCCGGCGCCATGTAGGGACAACTGCCGAGGACCATACCCGGCGAGGTCAAGGTCTCGACCGGGGTCTCGCCATCCCGATCCGCAAGACGCGCGAGTCCGAAGTCGAGAACGGTGACGTGGCCCCCGTCTCCGACCATGATGTTGGAGGGCTTGAGATCGCGGTGGATGACCCCGACCTTGTGCGCGGCGGACAGAGCCAACCCCACCTGCTCGATGATCCGTGCCGCCAGACGTGCCGGCAGCGCGCCTTCGGTCAACATCTCGTTGAGCGAACTGCCGTGGATCAGCTCCATGACGAGATACGGCAATTCTTCGCCGACCCCGGGGTCGAAGGTGCCGATGTCGAAGATGGCGACCACGTTGGGGTGTTGGAGCCTGGCCATCGCCAACGCTTCGCGTTCGAACCGGGCCTCGGCGGACGGTTCGGTCACCAGCACCCGCGGCAGCAGTTTGAGGGCCACCTCCCGGTCCAGACGCTCGTCCCACGCCGCCCACACGGTGCCCATGCCGCCGCGAGCCAGCCGCCGCTGGAGGCTGAACCTCCAGATCTTCATCCCGGGGCGCAGTTCCTTGATCATGACCCTTCCATGATACGACGCCCGTTCGAAATGCAGCCTCTCGCATCATTTACGATCGTAGGGGAAGGGTTTTTATCCCCTCCCATTTGTTTGCGACCGCCCGCAAACCCGCTCACGAGCGTTGCTGACGAGGCGCTCCATGATCAGTCGCATCGTTCGACCACGAGAAGCGTCAGGTCGTCGGCCAGCGGCACACCCGCGGTGTAGTCGGCGAGAGCCTCGAGGACGCGGGCAATCAAGGCGTCGCCGTCGAGGTCGGCGTTCTCTTCGAGCAGTCGAAGCAGACGGTCGTAGCCGAACGGCTCGCCGTCCGCCGCGACCGCCTCGACCAACCCGTCCGAATACACGAAACAGGCGTGCACCGTCGGGGAAGTCGCACTCCGTCGACGCCGGGCTGCACAAGCGGTTGCCCATCGGGAGGGCGCCCGCAAGGAGCTCGCGGGGACCGCGGTCGCGGCGGATCAGGAAGGGCGGCGGGTGCCCCGCATTGGCCAGCGCGAGGCGCCCCCGCACAGGATCCACGTCGACGACCACCATGGTGACCATCGTCCGCGCCCGGCCGTGCCCCATCAACAACCGGTTGGCCTTGTCGATCAGCTCCGATCCCGCGTAGCCCTCGTGCACCAACGCCGCAACCGACGACTTGAGGCTCGCCATCAGGAGCCCGGTGGAAAGGCCGTGGCCCGCGACATCGCCCACGGTGACCACGAGGCGATCGTCCGCCACCGAGAAAACGTCGAAGTAGTCGCCGCCGACCTCGGCCGCCGGTTGAAAGGTGGCGCGCACGCGAAGCCGCCCCAGCTCGAGGCGGCGGGCCGGCAGCAGGCTCTGTTGGATCTCGCGGGCGAGCTCGAGCTCGCGCGCCAGCCGCTCCTTCTCGGCGACGTCCACCAGCATCGACTGCACCGCATCGGTCATGTGGTTGAACGACCGCGCGAGGTCGCCGAGCTGGTCTGAGCGTTTGACCGGCACCCGGTGATCGAGGTTCCCCCGCTCCACCTGCCGCGCACCCTGGGTCAGCCTCGAAGTCGATCGGGCGATGGAGAAGACAACCGCCGCCGCGGCCGCCAGCGCCAGCCCGTAGCCGACGAGAAAGAAAGCCGCGAGACCCGCCAGGACGCCCCACAGTTCGCGCCCGAGCTCGTAGCGGGAAAGGGTGAAATCCTCCCAGACTTTGACCGGAGAGGTCCGCAGCAGCGCCAGCAAACTGGCGCCCTCGAGCGGCTCACCGGTCGCCAGATCGACCAGGTCGGGCTCGACTCGAAACCACACCACCCACGGTTGGGCGAGAAGTGACGAGCCCTCCTCTGACCACTGGGGCCAGAGGTCGCTCCCAGAAACCTCGCGACCACTCACGGAGAAATTCATGGTCCCTCGCCGGGCGGTCGAGATCTCGATTTCATTCTCGGCGTCTTCGGCGTCTCCGCCCTCGCCGCCACCGTTCTCGACCAGAAACGCGACGTCAAACCACCACTCACTGCTGATGGCACGAGAAGAGGCCTCGTCCAAGGGGATAAGCGCCGTCACCCGATCTCCGGCGGCGGAAGCCGAGGAGACAACGCCGAAAGCTCGATCGCCGTATCGAGCCGTCAGGTCGCGCTCGCTTGCCGTGAGCCAGTCTATTTCCGGCAGGTCTTCGCCGCCCTCCAGACCGACAATCCGATCACCGAACCGCGCCTGCCACACGACCTGCGGCAACGGTTCGTGGGTGGCTGCCGCGAACTCTTCGAGCAGCCCGACGGCGGAATCGACGCCCTGGAGCTCCGCCCGCTGCAGAACCGAGTCGCACTGGTGTGCGAGCTCCCAGCGCACCCGGCGGAGTTCCGAACCCAATTGCACCGAGGTGTACTGGCCCATCAGGATGTAGAGACCCGCCATCCCGAAGGTGATGGCAAAGAGCACCGGCAGCACCCCGACCCCCAGATAGGTGACGAACAGGCGCACGCCGACCCGATAGGTCATCCACCGCCAGACCCTGATGCCCACCCAAAAGGCACTGAGAACGGCCCACAGGAGCGATAGGGCGAACACCAGCTGTGCGAACCCGGATTCCGGGGCGATGGCCAGGGTGGCCGCTGTGGTCACGATGATGACCGCTCCTGTGAGCCACCACCATCGCGCGCGAAGTCTCAACTTTCGGGCTCCCCGTCCACGGCGTCGGTCGACTGGAACAACCACGGCTCGGAGGCCGGCGGCGCGCCCTCGGGCTCGTGGCAGCGCCGGCAACGGGCTTCGTAAGCTCCCGTGGCGCCGACCACCACAAGTTCGTCGGACTCGATCAGGCGTTGGGTGTAGGCGGCCGGGGATCCGCAGCAGGTGCAGATGGCGTGGATCTTGTGGACCTCTTCCGCCACCGCCAGGAGTCTCGGCATGGGTCCGAAGGGCACCCCGCGGTAGTCCATGTCGAGACCGGCGACGATGACCCTCTTGCCGAGGTTGGCCAGGTGCCCGCACACTCCGGGCAGCGCATCGTCGAAGAACTGCGCCTCGTCGATGCCGACGACCTCGGTTCGGGGATCGAGCCGCGGTCTGATCTCGTCCGCGCGCTCCACCAACTCGCACGGCACCCGCATCTGCGAGTGGGAGACCACATCCCCCTCCGAGTAGCGGTTGTCGAGCCTCGGTTTGAAGACCTGGACCCTCTGGCGGGCGATCATCGCCCGCTTGAGGAGCCGGATCAGCTCCTCCGACTTGCCCGAAAACATGGGCCCGGCAATGACCTCGATCCAGCCTGCACCAGGACGGGTTGGATTCATCCGCGCTCCCTTCGAGGCGTACAGATTAGCAGGGATCAATTTCGGATTTCGGATTTCGGATTTCGGATTTCCAGCCCCCGCCCTCCGCCCGTGAACGGGGCCGAAGGCAAATCCGAAATCCGAAATCCGAAATCCGAATTCTACTTATTCACCATATGCACCGCCTGCCCGAGGGCGCCCTCGATCGCCTCCTGCAGGGCCTCGGACATGGTCGGGTGGGGATGGATAGTGAGGGCCACGTCCTCGAGGAAGGCGCCCATCTCGAGGGCCAGAGTGGCCTCGCCGATGAACTCGCTGACCCCGCGGCCGACCGCGACGATTCCCAGCAGCTGCTTGGTGCCGGCGTCGGCGATGGCCTTGACGAAGCCGTCGGTCGAGTCGAGGGACATGGCGCGGCCCGAGGCCTTGAACTGGAAGGCGCCGGTGACGACGTCGTAGCCCTTTTCCTTCGCCTCTTCCTCGCCGAGTCCGACCCACGCCACCTCGGGGTCGGTGTAGATCACCGCCGGGACGAAGCTGTCGAAGGCCGCCGGTTCTCCGGCGATGACATCCGCAGCGACCTTGCCCTCCTGGTAGGCCTTGTGGGCGAGCAGGGCGCCGCCGACCACGTCGCCGATGGCGTAGATGCCTGCGGCCGAGGTCTGCATGCGGTCGTTGACCGTGATGAAGCCCTTGGCATCGGTCGTGACGCCCGCCGCCTCGAGCCCGATGTTCTCGGTATTGGGAACCCGGCCCACCGTCATCATCACGACGTCGGCTTCGAGCCGCAATTCCTCGTCCTTGGGTCCGCGGGCCACCACGATCGACGGGTCGCCGGGCTCGAAGGCCTCGGCGCGGTGGCTGAGGTGCAGCGTGACTCCGAGCTTCTTGAGCTGGCGGGTCAGGGCCTTGCCGACCTCGGGGTCGAGGTTCGGAACGACCTTGGGCAGAAACTCCACCACCGACACCTTCGAGCCGAGCTTGGCGTAGACGGTACCGAGCTCGAGGCCGATATAGCCGGCGCCGATGATCACGAGACGCTCGGGCACGCTTTGCAGCGACAGGGCCTCGGTCGAACCGATGATCCTGACGCCGTCGTGCGGGAAGCCATCGAGCTGCATCGGCCGCGAACCGGTGGCGATCACCGCCTGCTCGAACTCGATCTCGATGCGCCCTTCGTCGGTGGACACCGCCAGCGACCGGTCGCTCAGAAACTCGGCCGCACCGCTCACGACGTCGACGCCGTTGCCCTTGCACAGGAACTCGACGCCCGTGGTGAGACGGGTGACGATGCCGTCCTTCCACTCGACCATCTTCGGCAGGTCCACCGTCAGCCCCTCGACCGTGAGACCCATGTTGCCCGCGTGGCGGATCTCGTGGGCGAGGTCCGCGGCGTGGATCATGGCCTTCGAGGGGATGCAGCCGACGTTGAGGCAGACACCGCCGAGGGTCGGGTTCTTCTCCACCAGAATGACGTCCTTGCCGAGCTGGGCGAGCCGGATGGCGGCCACGTAACCGCCCGGACCTGCGCCGATCACAACTACCTGACACCCGCGGGAAACAGAACCTACAACCATTACAACCTCGCCATCAGCAACATCGGTTGCGACACCAGACGCACGAGGTCGCTCATGAACCTCGCGGCCTCGGCGCCGTCGACATAGCGGTGATCGAACGAAAGACTGAGATACATCATCTTGCGGATCGCGATCTCGCCGTCCACGACCTCCGGCCGTTCCTTGATGGCGTGCAGCCCGACGATGGCCAGCTCCGGCTGGTTGATGATCGGCGTCGCGAACACCCCGCCCAACGGGCCGATGTTGGTGATGGTGCAGGTGCCGCCCTTGAGCTCGTCGAGCGTGAGCTGCCGGTCGCGGGCGCGTTCGGCCTTGTCGGCGACCTCGGCCGCGATCTCGACCATGTCCTTGCGGTCGGCGTTGCGGATCACCGGCACGATCAGCCCTTCCGGCGTGTCCACCGCGATCCCGATGTTGTAGTACTTCTTGAACAGGATCTCCTGCCGTTCCTCGTCGACCGAGGCGTTGAAGATCGGGTACTTCTTGAGCGTCGCCACCAGCGCCTTGATGAAGAAGGGCAGCACCGTGAAACGGACGCCGGTGCGCTCCTCGATCACCGGTTTGGCGCGGCGGTAGTGGTCCATGAGATCGGTGACGTCGGCTTCGTCGACGTGGGTCACGTGGGCCGAGTTCTGTTTCGAGTAGCGCATGGCGTTGGCGATGACCTTGCGGAGGTGGGTGATCGGCACCCGCTCCACCTCGCCGTCGACGGTTGCTGCGGTCACCCCCGCGGGAGCGGACGCCTTCGTCACCGCCGGTGCGGGCGCCGGTACCGCCCCCCTCGGAGGCGCGCTGAACGTCCTCGTCGGTGATGCGCCCGCCTGAACCGGAACCTCGCACGTGAGCGAGATCGACACCCAGCTTGCGCGCCAGGGCGCGGGTGCGCGGCGTCGCCAACGGTCTCTTGGCATCCGCGTTCGCGACCGGGGCCTCAGTCTGCGCCGCCGGTGCAGCCGCGCGCGCATCGGGCTGCGGCTCGGCCGCTGCGGCGGGTTCGCCGCCGGCATCCTCACCCGGCTCGCCGATGGTCACCAGCGCATCGCCGACAAAGATCGCGGCGTCCGCAGCCACGTGCAGCCGGAGCACGGTCCCGGCATTGGGGGACGGCAGCTCGACCACCGCCTTGTCGGTCTCGACCTTGAGCAGCGCCTGGTCGTCGGCGACCACGTCGCCCTCGGCGACCAGCCACTCCACGACCCGTCCTTCGTGGATCCCTTCACCCACATCGGGGAAGTTGAAAACGAACGCCATCTCCTGCTCCTCTTCTTCGGATCTCTCAGTTGTGCTGACACATGATAGCGGATCTCAGAACGGCACGCTCAGAAGGCGAGCGTCTTCTCGACTGCCTTGACGATCCGCTCTCGAGACGGCAGATAGAGCTTCTCGCTGTGGGCCAGCGGGAACACCACGTCGAAACCCGCAACCCGCTGCACCGGCGCCTCGAGCTGCAGCAACGCGTGCTCGCTGATCTGGGCCGAGATCTCGGCCCCGAAACCGCCCGTCCTTGGCGCCTCGTGCACCACCACCGCGCGCCCGGTCTTGACCACGCTTTCGATCATGGTCTCGCGATCGAGCGGGTTGAGGGTCCGCAGATCGACGACCTCGGCGCTGATGTTCTCGCGCGCCAGGACCTCGGAGGCGTCGAGACAGACCCGGACCATGGCGCCCCACGCGATCAGCGTCACATCGGTGCCCTCGCGGGCGATCGCCGCTTTCCCGATCGGCACCGTGTAGCTCTCCGCCGGCACCGCCTCGCGAAAGGCGCGGTAGATCCGCTTCGGCTCCATGAAGAGCACCGGGTCCTCGTCGCGGATCGCGGAGACCAACAGCCCCTTGGCGTCGTAGGGATTCGACGGAACGACCACCTTGAAACCCGGGGTGTTGAGGAACAGCGCCTCGTAGCTCTCCGAGTGGTGTTCGGGTGGGTGGATGCCGCCGCCGTAGGGCATGCGCACCACCATCGGGCAGCTCAAGCGAGCCCCGGGTCCGGTTGCGCATCCTCGCCGCGTGGGCGAAGAGCTGGTTGATCGCCGGATAGACGAAGCCCATGAACTGGATCTCGGCGATGGGTCGGAAGCCGGTCGCGGCCAGCCCCACCGACATCCCGATGATCGAGCTCTCGGCCAGCGGCGTGTCGATCACCCGGTCGGCGCCGAAGCGTTCGAACAAACCGTCGGTGGCGCGGAAGACGCCGCCGTCGATGCCGACGTCCTCACCGAGCACGATGACCCGCTCGTCGCGCTCCATCTCCTCGAGCATGGCGTCGCGCACCGCCTGCGCGATGGTCAGCTTTTCGGTCGCCACCTCGGGCACCGCACGGAGCTTGCGGTCTGCCTTCGACGAGGTCATGACTGCACCTCCTCGGCCAGGGCGGCCATCTGCTCGACCACGTGGGGCGGCATTTCGTCGTACATGAAGTTGAAGATCGCCTCCGGTTCCTGCGGAGTCATCTCCTCCAGCAACGCGACCTGCGCCTCGACCCAGGCCTGCGCCTCTTCGAGCAGCACCGCCTCCTGGTCGTCGTCCCACAGGCCCTGCTGCTCGAGATAGCGTCTGAGCCTGAGGATCGGGTCCCGGCCCTCCCACATCTTGAGCTCGTCATCGGCGCGGTACCGGGTCGCGTCGTCGGCGGTCGTGTGATCGCCGAGGCGGTAGGTGACGGCCTCGATCAGGCTCGGTCCGCCGCCGCTGCGCGCGCGTTCGATGGCTTCGTGCGCCGCCACGTAGACCGCGAAGACGTCGTTGCCGTCGACCTGGATGCCGGGCACGCCGTAGGCGTGGGCCTTCTGGGCCAGCGTCTCGGCCGCGGTCTGCTTGTGGAGCGGCACCGAGATCGCCCACTGGTTGTTCTGGATCACGAACACCGTCTTGGCGTCGAACACGCCGGCGCAGTTGACCGCCTCGTGGAAATCGCCTTCCGAAGTCGAGCCGTCGCCGCCGAGGGTCACCGCCACCGCGTCCTCGCCGCGAAGCTTGAGCGACAGCCCGACGCCGGCGCCGTGCTGCCACTGGCTGCCGACCGGCACCGCGACCGGGAAACACCGGACACCTTCGGGGTAGCACGAACCGCGTTCGTCTCCCGCCCAGTAGGCGTAGACCAGGTGCAGAGGCACACCGCGCATGACCATGATCCCGTGCTCGCGAAAAGCCGGAATCAGCCAGTCGTTCTCTGCCATGGCGAGAGCGACACCGGCCTGGACCGCTTCCTGACCCTTGATCGGCGGCCAGGTCCCCATCCGGCCCTGGCGCTGGAGGTTGAGGGCCTTGCCGTCGAAGGTCCGCATCAGGACCATGTCGCGATAGAGACCGCGGATTTCGCTGGGGTCGAGCTCCGGCATCAGGTCGCCGTCGACCCGCCCTTCCGTGTCGAGGATCTCCAGCCTTTCCGTCACAGCTTCATACACCCGCGTCCGAGGCATAGTCTCTCCCCCTGCCGTCATCCTGTCCGATCTATGGCAACAACCCAGGGTAGCAGTGTATTTCGGAGGGAAATTTCGGAATTCGGAATTCGGAATTTCGGAATTTCGCCCAGCCACCCCTCGAACTCCCGATCGAAAGCTCGGGGTCGCTTGTGGGGCAGGCGGAGAGACCGCGTGCGGCGGAGGTGCCATTCTTGGCATTGTTTGACGCTCGAAGACTCCCGCCGGCGAGGTGTCCGGGCAAACAATCCTGAGACTCCGGGAAGAACCTCAGGAAAGTCAATCCTCACAACCGCCACTTAACCAGAAACCGGCGCCCACTTCGCGGTCTCGTACGGCGCGAGAAATCTCTCGGGAACCGTCTCCAACGGCCGACGCCGCACTTCGAGCGCCGAGAGCGTCTGCGAGGTGCGCGGCGATCGCCTCCCCCACCGCCTTCCAATCGCCGCCGGGGATGGCCGGGGCGAGTCCTGCAGTCACATCCTCCACCGGAACGCCGAACACCCTGGAATAGAGCTCGGCATCGAGGCCCAGGAGCACGGCGGCGTGCACCAATACCGCGCCCTTCCGTCGAGTCTGTGCACACCCGACCGCCTTCTTGCCATCGACCACAAGGGTGTCGGCGAGTTGGTCGAGGAAACAGATCGGCGACCGCACCCGGCTCGTGCGCCGCGGCTCGGCGACCCGCGACACGCCGGCCCCGACCGACCGCAGTGCAGGCTCGAGAACATCCAGAAAACGGCCGTAGAGACTGATGATCCCTTGCGCCCAGGGGTGCGCCTGCGGCAACGCCAGCCCGACTCCGAGATCTCCGTGGTGAACAACCCCGGTTCCGCCGGTGAGCCGGCGCAGGACTGGCAACTTCCGCGACCTGCACCACTCGAGATCGACGTCATCTTCTGCTTGGCCGTAGCCGAGGACCACGACCGGATCCGCCCACGAAGTCAGGAAGAGGCCGATCTCGCCGTCGGCCGCGCGCTCGATCAACTGAGCCTCACGTGCGAGATCGGCCACGGGCGGCCCTTCGGACAGGTAGAGATTCAAGACCGTTTCGCCACTCATCGAGACGATTGAACCACAAACCGTCGAAACGGGCGATAATCATCGCCGGGAGCAACAACACCATGTTTTGTGCGAATCGACAGTGTCCCGATTTCGAGATGAACGGCCGCCACGGCGAGTACCGCGAGGGCATCACCCAGTGTCCCTACTGCAACGAGCCTCTGGTCGCGGAAGACCCCTCTGCGCTTGTCGAGCCACCCGATGAAGAAGCGGCCGCCTCACCCCAGTCATGTCAGGACCGGGGCAACTGCGCCCCGCTGTCGGCCGAGGATGCCCACGCCGACCTCGAACCGGTCTTCGAGACCTCGGACCCCACCGAAGTCCCCGTGGTGCGGTCCTTCCTCGACGCCCAGGGCATCCCCCACGTGGTGGTCGGCGAGGAGCGCTTCGACGCCTTCCGCGGCAGCCTGTCGCCCTTCCGTTTCAACCCGCGCGCCGGCGTCGTGGCCTTTCTCGTGCCCTCGGAGTACGCAGAAGTGACGCGCGAGCTCCTGGTCGAGCTCGAGGAGACCGACAGCCCCGAGTCGTGAAGAGCGGCGTTACACTCCATCCAGGATGGAGGGAGCCATGAGTCGAGCCTCTCGTAAAATTCACATGCAAAGGCGGGGCAGGCCCCGCCACTCCAGGGAAATGTCCTTTGTGGGTAGGGGCGGCACCTGTGCCGCCCAACCTCGATCAGGCGTAGTAGGTTCGATTTCAGCGGTATTTTTTGAATTTTGCAGGAGGCTCAGTCGTCTGCCGGCAGTTTTCCTGGCACTTGTGTTCGTGGTCCCCTGTGTGGTCGTCACGGCCGACGACGAGCCGCTCAAACGGCCCACTCTCGAGGCTGTCTTCGAGGACAAAGCGCTCGAATTGGAAGAGCTCCAGAACCTCATGTGGCTGCCCGACGGTCAGCACGTGATCTATTGGACGTCGAAGGGCGATGAGAACGTGCTCTGGCGGCAAGCCGTCACGACCGGCGAAACGACTCGCCTCGCCGATTGGGCCGCGGTGCTCGACCGCCTCACAGCACTTCGACCGGAGTGGAAGAAACCCAGCCCAGGCGACGTCAACAGCTCGGCGTCCGGCCGCACGACACCGATGCTGTCGCCCGATGGTCTGACCCTGGCCGGCGGCCACGCGGGTGATCTGTACCTCTTCGAGCTCGCCACCGGCGAGGCGCGCTTCCTGACCGGCGACGCCGAACAGGAGATCTTCCCCGCCTTCAGTCCCGATGGTACGAAGATCGGTTTCGCCAAGAACGGCGACGTCTATTGGTTGGACCTGGCCTCGGGCGTCGTTCACCGGGTCACGGATCGCGGTGACAAGAAGTTCCTCCTCAACGGTGTCGCCGACTGGGTCTACGAGGAAGAACTCGACGTCGAGCGCAGCTACTGGTGGTCGCCCGACGGCGTCCGCATCGCCTTCCTCCAGTTCGACGAGACCCCGGTCGGCGTCGTCCCCATCACCGGCGACGCCATGCCCTACCCGGACCTCGAACGGCAGTGGTATCCGAAGGCCGGCACCGCCAACCCCGCCGTGCGTCTCGGAGTGGTCGGGCTCAGCGGCGGTGAACCGCGCTGGATCGATACCGGAGAGGGCGACTTCTACCTGCCTCGGGCCGGTTGGACCCCCGCAGGTGGGGTCTGGGTGCAGCGCCTCAATCGGGATCAGAACGTGCTCGACCTGATGATCGCCGACCCCGCGACCGGTGCGACCCGGATCGTCGTCAGCGACACCGATCGCGCGTGGATCAACGTGCGCGACGACCTCGTTTTCCTCGACGACGGGCGTTTTTTGTGGACCTCGGAGCGCGACGGCTGGCGCCACCTTTACCTCTACGGTCCGGACGGCACGCTCGAGAGACGCCTGACTTCCGGCGAGTGGCAGATCGAAAAGGTCTACGGAGTCGATGGCGATCTGACCACTGCCTTCTTCCAGGCCACTCTCGGCGACCCCCGGCAACTCCACCTCTACCGGATCGCCCTGGACGGTGGCGAGGTCGCGCTGCTCGGCAACCAGCCGCGTGGCACCCACTCCGGTTCGCTGTCGCCCGATGGTGCGCTGCTCGTGGATACGTGGTCGACCCGCGACACGCCCCCGCGCGCCGATCTTCTCGCGGCCGACGGCGAGGTCCGGCGCCGCGTATGGCAGTCGGGCGACGAACTCGCCGGGTGGGACCTCCTCCCGATGGAGCCCGGGTCGGTGACCGCCGACGACGGCACCGAGCTCTACTCGCTGCTGATGCGGCCGCGCGACTTCGATCCGGCGCGGCGGTACCCGGTCGTGCTGTATGTCTACGGCGGGCCCAACTCACAGCTGACGAAAGACACCTGGGGCGGTTCGGTTCACAACACCTACCGTCTCTTCGCCGAATTGGGCATAGCCACCCTGTTGGTCGACAACCGCGGCACCTGGGGCCGCGGCCACGCCTTCGAGACCGCGGTCCACCGCCGGCTCGGCGAGCTCGAGGTCGCGGACCAGCTGGCAGCAGCGCGCTGGCTGCAACAGCAGCCCTGGGTCGACCCCGACCGCATCGCCGTCTACGGCGGGAGCTACGGCGGCTACATGACCCTGTTGCTGATGCTCAAGGCCCCGGACGTCTTCCGCGCCGGCATCGCCTACGCCCCGGTCACCGACTGGCGTCTCTACGACTCCATCTACACCGAGCGCTACATGGACACCCCGCAGGACAACCCCGAGGGCTACAGGCAATCGGCGCCGCTGGAATACGCCGACAACCTCTCGGGGGCGCTGCTGCTGGCGCACGGTGCGATGGACAACAACGTCCACCTGCAGAACACCCTGCAACTGATCGGCAAACTGGCCGCAGCCGACAAGACCTTCGAATTCATGATCTACCCACGGACGCGGCACGGAATCCGCCGCTCTCGATTCGCGCCCCATTTTCACCGCCTCAAGATCGATTTCTTGATTCGGAATCTCCTTGAAAACCCGGAGGAATGATTCGATGGTTTTGTATTTCGAAGTCCACTCGTTTACCGACGAAATTTTTCACGGAAATCCTGCCGGAGTCTGCCCTCTCGACGAGTGGCTCGACGACGAAATGATGCAAAAGATCGCCAAGGAAAACGGTCTCTCGGAAACTGCGTTTTTCGTGCCTGGAGATGGCGAATTCGATCTCCGGTGGTTTACGCCGTCGATGGAAGTTGATCTCTGCGGACACGCCACACTGGCCAGCGCCTACGTCCTCTTCGATCACCTCGGGTTCGAGGGCGAAAGCATCCAGTTCAATACCCAGAGCGGTACGTTGAAAGTGTGGAAACAAGGGTCGGCCTTGGTCATGGATTTTCCCTCGCGTCCTGCTCAAAGAATAGAACCACCTCTTCATCTCAAGAACGCTTTTGATATTCCCCTCGAAGACGTTTTCAAATCACGCGATTATTTGGTCGTTTTTGACTCCGAGAAAACCGTTCGCGAGTTGCGCCCGGATATGGCCGAACTCGAACGACTGGATTGCACCGGAATCATCGTCACCGCCCCGGGTGAGGACGTCGACTTCGTGTCCCGTTTCTTCGCCCCGCGGGCCGGAGTCCCCGAAGACCCGGTGACCGGGTCGGCCCACTGCACGCTGACGCCCTACTGGGCTGCGATCCTGGGCACCACCGATCTCGCGGCTCGACAGGTCTCCGAACGCGGCGGCGAGCTCGCCTGCCGTCTGGTCGACGACCGGGTCCACATCGCCGGCAGGGCGGTTCTGTACGCCCGCGGTTTCCTGAACATCGATTGAGGGGTTCGCGTGAAGGACAACATCCTCGAGCTCAACCGGCGCGCCTGGGACGCGCTGGTCGATAAGGGCAACCGGTGGACGGTCCCGGTGGGGTCGGACGAGATCGCAGCCGCCCGCGGCGGCCAGTGGCAGATCGTGCTGACGCCGACCCGTGCGGTCCCGCCGGAATGGTATCCCGATCTCGCAGGGGCCAAGGTCCTCTGCCTCGCCTCGGGCGGCGGCCAGCAAGGGCCGATCCTCGCTGCCGCGGGCGCCGAGGTCGTGGTCTTCGACAACTCGCCCCGGCAGCTCGAACAGGACCGGCTGGTCGCCTCACGGGAGGGCCTCGCGATCGAGACCATCGAGGGCGACATGGCTGATCTCGGGGTCTTCGCGGACGAGTCCTTCGACCTGATCGTGCATCCGGTCTCCAACTGCTTCGTCCCCGACCTCGAACCGGTGTGGCGCGAGGCGTATCGGGTGTTGCGTACCGGGGGCGCATTGCTCGCGGGATTCACCAACCCCGTGCGGTACCTCTTCAACGAGGACATCGAATACAGCTCCGACCTTCTGTACGTGGTCAACACCGTCCCCTACTCCGACCGGGAACAGCTCACCGACGAGCAGAAGGACCGCTACATGGCTGAAGGAGAGCCCTTCGAGTACGGACACACCCTGGAACAACAGATCGGCGGACAGGTGACGGGCGGGCTTCGTGCTGGCGGGGTTCTACGAAGACCTGTATCCGCCGGACGAGGACAAGCTCTCCAGACACATCCCGTCGTTTATCGCGACCCGCGCGCTCAAGCTGTGACGATGCGGCGACACGACAAGGAGATCGGCTCGCGCGAGGAGATCGACGCGATCATCCGGGCGGCCGACGGTCTGCCGCATTGCTTTCGCCCACAACAACGAACCGTACCTGGTGCCGGTGTCGTTCGGCTACGACGGCGAGAGGGTCTTCTTCCACACCGCACCGAAAGGCCGCAAGATCGAATTCATCGAGAGCAACAACCGGGTCTGCTTCGAGTTCGAGACCGACGTGGCCCTGGTCAAGAATCCCGAGGACGCCTGTGCCTGGAGCTTCAGCTTCCGGTCGGTCATCGGCTACGGGACCGTTTTCGAGCTGGCATCGACCGAGGAAAAGAACCACGCCCTCAACCAGATCATGCTCCACTATTCCGGGCGCGAGTGGGACATCCCCGACCACCGCACGGCCACCACCAGAGTCTGGCGGATCGACATCGAGTCCCTCACCGGCAAGAAGTCGGAGGAGAAGGCGAAGGGGTAGGAGCGGCTCCCGCGAGCGGGTCGTGAACGACCCGCCTACGCCTTTCAGGAAAATCCACAGTCGTTGCAAAGTCGTAGGCAGGTCCTTCAGGGCCTGCCCGTGGGACGCTTCACGCGAGTGACCGCGGGCCGTAAACGACCCGATTACGCCTTTCAGGAAATCTGCACCAACATGCCTTTGCGAGCGAGCTTCCCGTGAGGAGCCAGGCACGCCGGCCCGTCGGACGGGCCGGGAGCCAGGCACCTCCGCCGCACGTGGTCTCGTATCAGCACGCCCTACCTGTATGAGCACTCGAACGTGCAGGTTTGGCGGGGAATCCGCGATGGACGAATTCCGAATTCCGAATTCCGAATTCCGAATTTTGTCAGAACCGATACGCCACCGTCATCCGCAGATTGCGTCCCGGCTCGGGCCGGTTGTTGTAGGGCTCGTTGTAGAGCTTGTCGGTGAGGTTCTCGAGCGCCAGCATGACGCCGAGCCCGAAGTCGAAATCGTAGCCGCCGCGCAGCGCGAACACGGTGAAGCCCGGGGTTCCGGTCTCGAAGCGCGGGTCGTCGGTGGGCAGCCGGGTCTGGCTGTCGAGCCAGCGCATGTTGGCCTCGGTCCACCAGCGCGCGCGCTGGTAGCGCAGACCGAGGATCACCTTCATCGGCGGGATCGACGGCAGCGGCTCGTTGGTGATGTTGTTGTCGCCCTCGATCAGGGCAAACGACCCGAAGGCCGTCCACCACCTGGCGAAGATGGCCTCGAGATCGAGTTCGATGCCCTTGATGGTCGCCTTCTCGACGTTCTGCAACTGGGCGGCATCGAGACCCGGGGATCGGGCTTTCGGAAGGATCGAGGAACTCGAGGGTGATGAAGTCGTTGAGGTCGTTGTAATAAATGTTCAGACCGCCCGAATACCGGTCGTACCGCACTTTGAAGCCGACCTCGTAGTTCCACGAGGTCTCGGAGTCGAGGAAGGGGTTCTGCAGGATGAAGGTGTCGCCGGTGCTCGCGAGACCGATGAACGACCGCTCCTGCAGGTTGGGGGCGCGGAAGCCGCGGGCGATCAACCCCGTCACGTTGACGTGTTGCGCCACCGACCACACGACACCGAGGTTGCCCGCCAACGCCGATTGGTTGACGTCGAACTGTTCGCCGGCGTAGCGCGGGTCGTCCTCGGTGACGAAGCTGAAGTCGTCGCCCCTGAGACCGGCATTGAGGGTGACGCGCTCGCTGAGGGTGATCTGGTCCTCGATATAGATCCCCAGCCCCCGCTGGTGGCTGTCGGGGACCACGACCTCGTCGCTCGGCGGCGAGAAGGACGTCACCGACGAGGCGTTGTCGTGCAATTTGTCCTGGTAGAAATCGAGACCGAAAGTGAGGTGGTGGTCGCCCAGATCGGCCATGGACTGGGCGTTGAAACCGAGGCTGTCGATCAGCGACTGGGTGAACTGGTTGGAGTAGAAAAATCCGAAGTCGAAATTGCGGATGCTCTCCTTGTCGATTTCCTGGTACCAGGTGCTGAGAACGATGTCGTCGAGGCCCCACACCGGACCGGACTCCCACGCCAGTGAATACTTGTCGCGGTCGAAATTCGGGAACGAGATGTCGATCCCGGAGGTCTCGGGATCGTAGCCCGGAAAGCCGACGTTCTTGGTCCGCACCACCTCGGCATTCAACCGCAACACGCCCTGGTCGCCGGTGAGAAAACGGAAGCTGCCGTTGAAGCTGGTCTGCTCCATGCCGCTGTTGGGAACGACGTTGTCCGACGTGACGAAGTTTTCATAGCGCGGATCTTCGGAAGCACCATCCGCGGCGGTGTAGTTGCCGACGTCTTCAACGGTCCCGCCGACGAAGAACGAGAAGCCCTTTCCGGTGCCCGCGACCGACGCGCGGAACTGCTGCGAGTCGGAGGTGCTGGCGTACTCGTAGGCCGCGTCGCCGGTGATCTTGAATTCCTGGCTCCCGAGATCGGGTTTGCGGGTGATGATGTTGACCACGCCGCCGATGGCGTCCGATCCGTACTGGACCGACGCCGGCCCGCGCAGAACCTCGATCCTCTCCACATCGGCGAGGTTGACGAGCGCCGGCTGGATGCCCGCAAAATCCGTCGACTCACGGGCATTGTTGAGCCGCTGACCGTCCACCAGGATCAGGACCCGGTTCGAGGTCAGACCGCGGATCACCGGAATGCCGCGGAACGGGCCTTCGCCCTGCACCTCCACACCCGGGATCTGTTTGAAGAGGTCGGCCATCTTCTCCGGTTGTTCTCTTTCGATCTGCTCTCGGGTCAGTACCGAAATCGGCACCGGAGTCTCGCCGGACAGCTGCTCCTGGCGGCCCGCGGTCACCACCAATTCGTCTTTGAACAACAGCCCCTGTTCGGCAGCGGCCTTTTCCTCTTCCGTCTGTTCACTCTCGACCGTCGCCGGCGTCTCGGGCTCGGCCTCCTGGCCGAAACCGGGCGCTGCCGCCGCCACCAACACACCACACATCAAACTCTGAAGAATGGTTCTCACCATCATGATGACTCCCTGGAAACTCGTCTACGGCGCTGTCGGGGCACCGCGAATGATCGGATCTTAAAGAAGAACCGACGAAGTTTGTGCTTATTTTCCAAGGTTTTACGCTCAGGTGACAGAACGCACCCGCCCGGACGCTGGATGCATCCCGCATCCAGCTTCCGGGCGGGCGGGCGACGCCTACCGCTTCATGATCTCGTCGAGGCTGCGGCGCTCGACGGGCCAGCCTTCAGGCAGGAGGCCCGCGAAGGTGTCGGAGTCGAACCACTCCTCGTCGCCGGCATAGGTGGGCACCACCACACGCGGGAACCGGGCCAGGATTTCGCGGTCCGGCACGGTCCGCCGCGACTGCAGTTCGGCGCGACGTTTCTCGGTGCCATCGAGACCTGCAAAGAAGCCCTTCGCCGCGCGCAGCTGCATCAGGAGGAACCCGTCGTCGAGGGCGGGACTGCCGGCGCGGGGGCCGAGAGCGATGCGAGCCAGAAGGTGCCGTGCGCTGGCGACCCAGCCCGTCTCCCGCACCCGCCGGGCCCACCGCCCCTGCCGCGAGGCGGAGTCGGCGCCCCCGCTGAATGGGTCCGCAACCGCCCGCTCGAGATCCGGCCGTTCGCTGGCAAAAGCCGCCAAGCGGTGAAGGAACGTCGCGTAGACCACCGAACCGAAGGCTGCCCGGCACTCGTCATCCGCACATGCGTGGAAGGTGCGCAAGGCGTTGCGCTCGAACAACACGCCGCGGCGAAAGTCGCCGAGCCCTGCCGAAGTGGCCGCGCCTCGGTGGCGGGCGACCGCGTCCGGACACGCCACCACCTCGCGACCCGTCGCCCACAGACGCCACCCCAGATCCACGTCTTCGAAGTACGCGAACAACTCGCGATCGAAACCGCCGCTGCGCACCCAGTCTTCCCGGCGGATGGCCATGTTGCCTCCGCAGGCGAAGGGCATCGCCTCCCCCGCTGCTGGAAGATCAGCCTCCGCCGTCAGGAAGCCCTGACCGGCCTGAAACGCGTGGCAGTCGAAGGTCACCACGCCGCGCACGAAGTCGTGACGCTTCCCGTCCCAGGTCAGGAGCCGGCCGGCGCTCGCCGCCGCTTCCGGATGCGAGGCCAGGGTCACGAGGTGGGCCTCGACGATATCGTCCTCCACCGCCGCGTCGTCGTTGAGTAGAACCAGCACCTCACCCGTCGCCGCCGCAGCGCCGAGGTGGACGCCGCCCGCAAACCCGGTGTTGGTGTCCGATCGGATGACCCGCACCCACGGGAATCGCCGGGTTGCCTCGTCTCCACAACGATCCCGCGAGCCGTTGTCCACCAACACCACCTCGACGTCGCTGCGATTCGAATACCGCGCCAGCGAAGAGATGCTGTCATCGAGGTGATGGGCGCCGGCATGAACAACGACGATGACGGAGGTCTTCACCGGTTGCTCCCCTACCGCCGCAGCCGACGCTGAATCCGCCGCAACAGCGATTCTTCGGCCGACACCTCACCGGGTGCGAGCGCATCGAAGTGTTCGCGGTTGGGGTCGCGCCACGGGTTCTCGGCAAACTGCAGGAGCGGCGCTGCCACCTGCTCCCAACTGCGGTTCGCTGCCCACCCGCGGGCGGCCGCTCGCGCTTTTGACCGAGCAGAGTGGTCGGCGAGCAGGGAACAGATGGCCGCAGCGAGCGCCACGGCGTCCCCCGCCGGCACCACCACGCCCGCGCCCTCTTCCTCGACGACCCTCGCCATGGTGCCGCCGGCGGTCACCACCGCCGGGAGCCCGAGCCACAACAGGTCAACCAGCCGGGTGCGCAGGCTGAGGTCGGTCTCCAACCCGGGTCGGTGGGTGACCACCGCCAGGTCGCTGACCTGGGGCAGCTCGAAACGGCGATCAAACGGCCGCCACGGCTCGAAGCGCACCGTGGTGCCGAGCCAACCCTGTTTCTTTGCCCGTTTCTTCACGCGCTCGGCAACCGAAAGCGGTGTCAGCTCGGGGTGCGGGTGTTCGACAAACACGACGATCGCCCCGGGATGGCGATCGAGCACCGCCGGCACCGCATCGAGAACCACCTCAGGGTCATACCAGTCGTAGATGCCTCCGAAGTACAACACCGGTGCGTCGGCATCGACGCCCGGCAAGACCTCGTGGCGCTGCGGCGGGTCCGGAAGTCCCTCACCCGGCGCCCCGAACGGAAGCTCGACGATCAGACGGGCCAGGGTCGGGTCGGTCTCGAGTGTCAGCGGGTTCACCCGTCCGAGGGCCGTCAACCAACCGAGGTAGTAGAGCCGCTGTTCCTCCGACGAGCACAGAAAGAAATCTCCTCGGGCCATCTGCAGACGCCAGGTGGCGTGATCGGTGCGAAACGGATCCAGACCCAGTTCGCGGTGG
Source organism: Candidatus Sulfomarinibacteraceae bacterium (assembly GCA_963714895.1). Lineage (GTDB taxonomy): Bacteria > Acidobacteriota > Thermoanaerobaculia > Thermoanaerobaculales > Sulfomarinibacteraceae > Sulfomarinibacter. Next base: position 83,004 of record CAVQQC010000022.1, on the reverse strand, counting down.
TAGTGCATGTTCTCCACGAGAAAAGGGTCGTAGAGATCGACCACCACCGGCAGGTCTTCGCGCTGCGAGAGATAGTGGTTGCCGAGGTGGGCGTGCAACAACACCCAGTCGTGGCCGTCGGCCTGTTCCCCCAGCCTTTCCGGTTCCGCCTGGACAACGTTCAATCGATCATGAACGAGCCCCGCCTCTGCGGGATCGTTGGGGATGGCGAGGGTCACTTCGTGCCCCGCACCGGCCAGGACCGTCGCCAGGGTCATGAACCGGGTGCCGACACCGGCCGTGACGGCCCGCACCGGTTCCGGACAGATGAGAAACGCCCGGCTCATCGGACCGGTCCTCGTCGGACCGGGCGGAAATCAAACGTTGTTTTCACGGCGGGTATGGTACCAGCACGGTGATAGTATCCTCAGGAGAGGGGGGAATTTTGCGCATGGATCTCGCACCACCGGGCGTCACCACGCGGGTGTCCGCCGAAACGGCGCTTGTCATCGCACCCCATTTCGACGACGACGTTTTGGGGTGCGGCGGGCTGATCGCCCAGCTGACCGCTGCCGGTGCGAGGGTAGGCGTCCTCTTTCTTAGCGACGGCTCGGGCGGGGTCGAGGAAATCCCCGACCGCGATGCCTACGCCGAACGCCGGCACGCCGAGGCCGCCCGCGGGCTGAAGATCCTCGGCGTCACCGATGTCGAATTTCTGGATCTTCCCGACGGTTCCCTCGGGGCGCACGTCAGCGAGGCTGCCGACGCCATCCGCCGAGTTCTGGTGAGTCGTTCTCCGGATCTCCTGCTCGCCATTTCTCCACTCGAGATCAGCGCCGACCACCGGGCTGCCTTTGCCGCCACCCATGCAGCTCTGTCGGGTCTGCGAGGCGGCACCGACCTCGACGCCGCCGTCGACGGGCTCGAGATCCTCCTCTACGAGGCCAACCACCCGGCGTTTCCGGATGTCTTGGTGGACGTCAGCAACGAGGTGGACCTCATCCGGCGCGCCATCGAGGCCCACGCCAGCCAACTCGAGCTTCACAACTACCGGGAAATGACCCTCGGGCTGCGTTCGCTGCGCACGGCCTCGCTGTCTCCCGAGGTCACGGCGGCCGAGGGCTACCGCAGGCTGACCGTCCAGGACTTCGTGACCTCGAGCCGCGCCGGGATGATCCGCCGTCTCGGCGGGGTGCCCGAACTCCACGATGTTGACGACGGACCGATGATCAGCGTCGTCGTCCGCACCAAAGACCGCCCGCAGCTGCTCACCCAAGCCCTGGAGAGTCTGGCTGGGAGCACCTACCGCCGGGTCGAGGTGGTTCTGGTCAACGACGGCGGCAAACCGCCGTCGGTTCGCGACGGCTTCCCTTTTCCGGTGGTGCTGGTCAACATCCCGCATAACCTCGGCCGCGCCGCGGCGGCCAATGCCGGCGTCGAAAGTGCAACCGGGGCATGGGTCGCCTTCCTCGACGACGACGACCTTGCAGAACCCGAACACCTGGCCACGCTCGCGGGCCTGAGTGCCGCCGCGGGGGCCAGGGTGGTCTACACCGACGCCGCTGTCGGTGTGTATGCTCTCGATCCCGAGCACGGGTGGCGCGAGGTTGCCCGTCGGCTGCCATACAGTCGTGATTTCGATCCCGAGCTGCTTCTCTTCGACAACTACATCCCGTTCAACACGCTGCTGATCGAGCGCGCGTTGTTCGACGAGATCGGCCCCTTCGACACCGAACTGCCGTTCTTCGAAGACTGGGACGTTCTGATCCGTCTCGCCGCGACGGCGCCGTTTCACCACCTGCCGCAGGTCACGGCGGAGTATCGCCACTTTCGCGGCGGCGACCACATCCTCGGCGAACGGCCCACCGAGAGGGCCGACTTCATCGCCATGAAGGCCCGGGTCATCGAGAAACACCGGGATCGGCACTCCCCTGAGATCACAGCCCGGGTGGTCGACCGCTTGCGGGCGGAGACGGTCGTCGCAAAGGACTCGGCGGATTTTCGCGCGGCCGAGCTCGAGACGGAGCGTCATCGGTTCAACCGGGAATGCGCCATCCTCAATGAAGCTCTCGACAAGCACCGGGTGGCCCTCACCGAGCAGGCCGAAAACTCAGAACGCCTCCATGCCGAAATCAATCGCCTCCACGCCGAGATCGGGCGCCTCACTGCCCTCATCAAGGAAATGGAAGGCACCAAGGCGTGGCGTTTCCACCGCGCCCTCGAAAAGCTTCGAGGGCGCGGTTAGCCGTCAGCGGTTAGCGGTTAGCTTTTAGCCAGGGCCCCTGCGATGTTCGCGATCGACCGATCGCGAAAAACCCCGCCCATTCGGGCGGGGGAAACCTAATTGCTAATTGCTAACAGCTAACAGCTTACGAGGCTACGCTCCGTACTGCTTGATCGCCGCGTCGAGCTTCGGCAACAACAGGTAGATGAAGAGGGCCGCGAGACCGGCCAGCAGTGCCAGCACGGCGAAGAAGGCCACCGGGCTCATCAGGTGCTGAATACCGCCGAAGAAGCCCGAGAAGTTGTTGCCGAAGGCGGTCGCGAGGAACCAACCTCCCATCGTCAGCCCGACCAGACGCTTTGGCGACAGCTTGGTGACGAGCGACAGCCCCATCGGTGACAGACACAGCTCGCCGAGAGTGACGATGGCGTAGAAACTGATCAACCACAACGACGAGACCTTGACGGCGCCGCCGTCGGAGAACAGCCCCGCCACCACCATGACCAGCAACGAGATCGTCGTCAGCACCAGGCCGTAAAACAGCTTGCGCGCCGTCGTCACACCCTTGCCCCGCGACACCAGGAACTGGAAGAAAGCGACGATCAGCGGCGTGAACGCCACCACGAACAGGGCGTTGAAGCTCTGGTAGAGCTCCGAATTGGCCACGGTCAGGAACTTCCCTGGCGGCAGCGTCTGCGGTTCCTTACCGAAGCGCTGAAAATAGCCGTCGTAGATCTCGTCGTACACGTGTTGATCGACGATGAAGAGGGCGATCTCGGCACCGTCGACCGACCGCACGAAGGACACCCTCTCGATGGGGCGTGCGCTGTCCGGCACCTCGACCGAGATCTGGGGTGCACCGTGGCTGTCGACCCCCTCCACGACCTCCACCACCCCGTCCGCGTACACCATGCTCGCGAGCTGTGTGGCCGCCGCCTTGTCAGATTCGTCGCTGATTCCGAGCTGCACCAACTGCACTGTCGGGTCCGCCCCAAGGGCTGTCTCAACCGCGGCCTTATCCATCCGCTGCACGCCGTACATGCGCGCCACTGATGGCGAATCGACGACCAGAAGACTGCGCGGGTCGGGCCGCGGCGTCTCCTCCTTGGCATTGAGGTAATACTGCGGGAAGGCCTCCTGCTGCATGGCGGCCGGCACCAGCTTGGCCTGTCGATCGGTGGAATCGCGCGCCCACTGCGTCAAGGCGCTGCCATTGAGGTGGAGGACCATGAAAAAGGTCCCACCCGCCACGTAAATGGGCAGCAACGCCAGGAGACCGGGTTTTTCCGAAGGCTTTGCTGTCAGCCCGAGACGGACAAAGAAGATGATCACCGGGACCATGCCGGCCAGGAAACCCGCCACCGCGGGCCGCACCGGGATCGACGCCGGCAGATAGGCCTTGGCCAGGAAGTAGCCGAGAATCCCGACGCCGAATGCCGGCAGGAAGATATTGCGGACGATCATCCAGAAGCTGACGTCCTCGGGGTCACGCTCGGGTCTGCGGTCGGCGACCTCGAGCATTTTCCAGTTGAGGAGCAGGATGACGAGACCTACGCAAATGCCGATCCCCGCCGTCCGGAAGGTCCACAGCCAACCCCACTCGTTGCGCACCGATGCCGCCAGCAGATTGGCGGCGAAAGCGCCGATGTTGATCCCCATGTAGAAGATGTTGAAGCCGGCATCACGCTTCGGATCACCCGGTTTGTAGAGGTTCCCAACCATGACCGAGATGTTGGGTTTGAAGAAACCGTTGCCGATGATCACGAGACCGAGTCCCGTGGTGAAGGCTCCGAAACCGGGCGTGCTCATCAGGAAAAGCCCTGCGGCCATCAAGGCCCCGCCGAGCATCACCGCTTTGCGGTATCCGAGAAAACGGTCCGCCACCATGCCGCCGATGAACGGCGTGAAGTAGACGAAGGCCAGGTACAGCCCGTAGATCTCGTTGCCCTCCGCCGCCGGGAGGCCGAGTCCGCCGCGCTCGATGTCGGTGGTGTAGAGCAGCAGAACGCCGAGCATGGTGTAGAAGGCCAGACGCTCCCACATTTCGATGAAGAACAGCGGGAAGAGTCCCTTCGGGTGTCCTAGCGCCATAAATTCTCCTCAGGAGTCGATTTCGCCCCAGTCAATCGAACGGTGCTGAAGCCCGGGAATCGTACCGCATTCCCGGTGCCGCACCAACTCAAAGGGCGGATTGAGCAATAATTCGACCCACTTCCAGTGTTGGACGGTTATGATGTGTTCCCCCATCGAAAAGGAGATGACGACCATGAAGACCGATCAGAGATCCCTGTTAGCAGTGTTTCTCGTTGCGACATGCGCCGCGGCCATCCTGATGCCCGCAGGTACGGCAACCGCTCAAGAAAACGCCGAGGGGAAAGCTCATTTGTCCTTCCCCGGCGAGTACGTCCGGCGCGTCCAGAACGACGCGGCCGTGGTCAACCTCGGCTACCGCACCGGCAACGCCTCGGTCGGCCAGGAGTGGCTGATGGTCGAGATCTCGATGACGGTGCTCCCGGGGCACAATATGACCCTCAAGCGCGATGATTTCTGGCTCACGACGCCCGACGGCAGCCGCGTCGACCTCGCCACCCAGGAGGAGTTCAACAAGGGTTCGGGGGCGGTGCGCGCTCTGGACGCTCGCGCCAACATCAGCCGCGACTCTTTGAACTACCTCCCCAAACAGGCCAACATCCCGTGCCGCATCGGTTTCTTTTCCGACGCCTCCACGCCGGCCCGCGGGCTCACCTACACCCAGTTCAGCATGAATCCCGACAGCGCATGCGGAGGCCGGCTGTACTGGATCATCCCCGACGGCATCAAATACGGCCGTCATTTCCTCAATATCCAGCTCCCGGACCAGGTCATGAAAGTGCCCTTCTCGATCATGACCAAGGAAGAGCTCAAGGAAGCCAAGGCCAAGGTCAAGGAGTGGCAGCAGGAGCAGAAGGCCGCAGCGAAGGCCGAAAAAGCCAAGGCCAAGAGCGAGAAACAGTAATCGGTCCAGCGGCCGAGAAACGAGAAGGCGGGCCGATTTCCGGCCCGCTTTCTTCGTTCGGAGCCCTGTCGGAGGATTTCCGGCTCGCCCGCATGAACTGGCACGGCGTCACCAAAACCGGTGGTTCTCGCGACCGCGCGCACCTTCATGCAGCCCCGCTTTTGGCAGGCCCTGAAGGACCTGCCGACAAGACGATGAGCCCGCTGAGAGACGCAGGCGGGTCGTTTACGGCCCGCTTCCGGGCCGTTCACCGGCGGCGAGCAGCCGCCACGCGGCGAGCCCCCACCCGGCGATCAGCGCGCCGCCGCCAAACGGCGTGACGGCGCCGAACCACCGGGCACCCGTCAGAACCAGAAGGTACAGGCTGCCGGAGAACACCACCGTCCCCACCAACAACAACCACGCCGCCGGCGCCAGCCGCCGTTCGGGCCAGCGGCCGATCGCCCACGCCAGAGCCAACAGACCGAGCCCGTGGTAGATCTGGTAGCGGACACCCGTTTCGAAGGTGGTCAGGAACTGTGGGCTCAAACTCGCCTTCAGCGCGTGCGCGCCAAACGCTCCAAGAACAACAGCCAACCCTGCCAGGATCGAGCCGATTGCGAACACACGTCGTTCCATCTCAGCTCCTATCATTGGCTGCCAGTGTACCCGCTCGAGGGCGCCACGACCCACAGTCACGGGCCCGAGGGCGCCCACGAACACACCGGGTGGGCCTTCACCACCTGGATCGACCCACAACTCACGATCGCAGGTCTTCACGGACCGGGAGTCGGCAGCCTTCTCTTCGACCCGTGCGCGAATACACCCGATTCCGGCCACTTCATGACCGTCATGAAGGCCAACGCGGGCTGGCTGGAGACCATCGCCGAAACCTCGAGCGACCAGGGCTCCCTACCGGAGGCCCTTTCCGGCACGCGGATCCGTTAGAATCAACGCGGAGCCGCGAAGTGCGACGATTTCGCCACGCCGTAAACCGAATATTGACGGCGGCAGGCCCCGGCCTGCTGCTGGTGGGGACAGTATGTGCCGCCGGATTGGCACTGCATGCGGCCGACGACTGGCACCACCACGGCGAGATGGGCGCCGGTTTCTTCCACCTTCATTTTCACGTCGGCGACCACCACCATCCAGATCTCGAAGGGCATGAGGCCGGACACGTCCATCACCAGGCCAGCCACGAAAGCACTGCGGACGGCCCCGCCGACGCCGACGCGGGCGTCGATCACTCCGATGTTGAGATTCCCGACGGCAGCCATCCGGCACCGGCGGACAGCGACCGTAAACGCCACCTGGTGCTCACCGTTTCGCACGCTGTCAATCAATTGAGTCAAGGAGCACCGAGGATCGCAGAGGCGACAGCCGCGCCCGAGGTGGTCGCCTCGAGCAGGGCTTTGCCAACACAAACCTGCTGGCAAGACCGCATTGCCGACCCGCGTGGTCCTCCCGCCTGACCTCCCTCCTCGCATCACGAATACCGGCGCGACGCAACCGACCATCCGAGAAGGTCGAATGGGTGTTCGCCACCATCCCCGGGTTCAAGTGACCGGGTTGGTGCAGGCTCCATGAGCGCCACGGCGGTCTTCGCGATGCTGATCCGCCAGCTGCGACCGGATCAACCGGTCGCCCGGCATCGCACCGTCTCCTGACGGCCGCGGCAACTCGATAGGAGGAAGACATGACCCGAGGTCGACTTCTCACAGCTGCGCGAAGAGTTCGACGCCTGGCTGTGTTTGCGGTCCTTTTTGCAATCGCCATCCCGTGTGCCGCCCACGACGAAGAGCTGCGGTCGCCAATCATCATCGAGACCGACCTGGGAATCGACGACGTGGTGAGTCTCGCGGTCGCGTTCCAGAGTCCGACTCTCGAAATAGCGGCCGTGATTGCCGGCGAGGGCGTTGCGGCCCCGGCAACCGCGAACGAACACCTGGGGCGGCTTCTTGACTACTTCAACCGCGGCGACGTGCCGCAGTATCGGCCCATGGAGATGTCGACGGGCATCGCACCCGAGTGCAGAGAGCGAGTGGAAGCCGTCATCGGCGTCGCGTTGCCCGATCCCGCGACGGCTGGTCCTCGCCCGTTCACTCCCCGGGCCTACACCATCGACGAACATCGCAGCACCGTGCTCGTCCTCGGGCCCCTGACCCAACTCGCCGCCGCCCTCGAAGCGGAGCCTGAGATCGCGGGCGGCATCAGCCGCATCATCATCGCCGGCGATCCCGAGCGCAGTGACAGCTGGAACCTCGCGCGGGACCCGGACGCTGTCGTCCGAGTCCGCGAAACCGGCATCCCAACGGTATTCGTACGGCCGGGACCCCACGCTGAAAAACCCGGCGCGTGGTCCCCGGCGAACACGCGGCCCGGCGGCACAACCTCCCTCGGAGCGGCATTGGTGGAGCGGATGTTGGCGGCAACCGCCGCCCGCGACCACGATCTCAACGGTCTCTCCAGCTTCCACGACGAGCTCGCGGTGCTCTACCTTGTGATGCCCGAGGTCTTCGAAGAGGTCTCTCCCGGGATCGTCCAACCGACAGCGTCGGCGGACGCGGCCGGCGCCATCGCCGAGCTGCTCTGCGCTGGACGCCAACACAAGGACCGCGTGGTCTTCGTCGACGGGCCTTTACCCGCCGAAGTCCTGCAACCTGACGTGCAGACTCGACGTGAAGCCATCCTGGCCAACAACGGTCCTGACGAATGGTTCGCGCAGCTCCTGCTGAACGAGCTTCACGAACACCTCGGCGCCTACTCCATCATCGGCGTCAAAATGGGTCTGCGGGCGGCCGAGCTGCTCAACGCCCCTCAGCACGCGATGACGATCGTTTCGTCGGCGCCGCCGACCCAGCCCGTGAGCTGCCTCAACGACGGCCTGCTGGTGGCGACCGGATCGACGCCGGGGCGCGGGTTGTTCACCCATCAGCCGGGACCGCCGGGCACCGTCGAGGCGTCCTTCAGTTACAACGATCGCACGATCAAATTGCGGCTGAAGGACAGCTACCGGGCGCAGATCGGCGCCGCCATCCAGGAGCTGCTGGGGCGTTACACCCTCGAGGACGAAGGTTACTGGCTGGGGGTGCGCGAGCTGGGCCTCGACATCTGGCAGAACTGGCACCGTTGTGACCTCTTCGAGGTGGTCTCAGTGATTCCCGGCGGGCAACCCGGGGGAACGATGAGATCCGGCACAGCGTTCCGATGGCGCCGTGGGCTGACGGTCCCGGCCCTGGTGCTGACGCTCGCAGTCCCTTCACTCCCCACGTGGGGGCAGGAGACCCTCCCGGCGAAGCCTGAAAGCCCTTCCCACACGCCGGAGGACGAGAGCACGGGAGAAAACCAGGTCTTTCGCGGAGCCATTACGGTCAGTGACTCGCCGATCGTGGAGGGATCGAAGACCGACGGTTTCGGAAACCTCCTGACCACGGTCAGCGACCAGCAGATCGACGACCTTTTCGCCCAGGATCTGACCTCGGCGCTGCGCCGTGTTCCCGGCGTCGTGATCTCCCGTTACAACCCGATCGGTTCTTTCGGCGGCGGCGACGGCGGCGCCATTCTTCATCCGCGGCCACGGTTCGAGCCGTCCGGGCGGCGAGATCATGATGCTGACCGACGGGATCCCGCGATTCGTCGGGATCTGGACCCACCCGCTGATCGACCTCGGCAATATCGACACGGTCCACCAGATCGACATCTACCGCAGCGCGCAGCCGGTGTTGCTCGGCAACATGGCCTTCGGAGCGGTGGACATGGCGAGCAAGCGGCGCACGCAGTCGGGCTCGGGCGGCCGTTTTCTCGGCTCGTACGGTACCTACAACACACTCATCGGAACTCTCGAGTACGGCGGTCTGACCGAGAGCTTCGACTACTTCCTGACTGCCGGCCACAGGCAGAGCGACGGTCACCGCACGAGTGCAGATGGCGAGGTCGACACCTTCTCCGGCCGCCTCGGTTTCCGTCTCGGCGAGGCGTGGACTCTATCGGTCCTCTACGAGCACAACTCGAGCTCGGTCAACGACCCCGGAGAAGAGTGGCGCACCAGTCACCCCGATCACCCCCAGCTACGACATCGGAAACAGCTTCGTGCTGACCACCCTGGGCCACGCCAACGGCGGCTGGACTGGCACTTTGAAGCTGTACCTCGACGCCGGCACATTCGAATGGCTGCAGTGGAGCGGCTCCGAGCAGCACCCATTCCGCAGCGTCACCGACTCCTCGAATTACGGCTTCAGGTGGCGCGAGACCGTTTCACCGTGGACCGACGGCGAGCTGGTCTTCGGTCTCGACCACGACCTCTACGGTGGGGAGTTCGTCGAGCGCCACCCCTCCGACGACCGGCTGTCGAGCGACCTGACCTTCCGCAACACGGCGCCATACGTGATGCTCAGCCACAGATTTGCACGGAAAGGTGGCCGTGACCCCGTCCGTCGGAGTGCGCTTCAACGACACCCGGTATTTCGGAAGCCAATGGGGCGGCCAGGCCGGCATCACCCTGGGACTCGGCGGCCACTCGATCTACGCCAACTGGGCCCACGCCTTCAACCTCCCGGGAGTCTACGCAGCGGTCCAGTACGGAGGCTGGGGCCGGGGCGACAGCTGGCAGGACCTCGAGGCCGAATCTCTCGACCATCTGGAGCTCGGCTGGTTGGCGTCGATCGGCCGTTCGGTCAGGGTCACGGCATCTCTCTTCCGCGACCGGGTCGAGAACGCCATTCGTTTCGTCCCGCCGCCGCCGCCACCGCCGCAGTTCGCGAACATCGGCGCCTACACGATCAACGGTCTCGAACTGTCGTTGAACGCCGAGGCCTCCAAGCAGCGTCGCACTGTTTGTCGGCGGCACTTTTTCGGACGCCGACCCCGCCACCGTTCCCAACCTGCCGAAGACGACCGCCGTCGGCGGCATGACGTGGAATTCCGCGAACGGCCTACGGCTCAACCTCGACCTGCAATGGGTCGACGACCGTTACATTCTCAACCCACGCTATGCATCCGGTGAGGTCCAGGTGAGCGCCTACCTTCTCGCCAACGTCAAGCTCGGCATCCCGCTGCGGTGGTTTGGCATCCGCGCCGACGGTTCGATCTTCGTGTTCGGCGAGAACCTCGCCGATCAGGACTACGAGTATCGAATCGGCTACCCGATGCCCGGACGGATGTTTCAGGTCGGCCTCGATATCGGGTTCTGAACTCTCATTCTCATCCTCGAGTCAGTCCCCGCCTGTCCGCCCCCTCGCCGGAGTTGGCGGATGAGAACTCAAAACTCAAAACTGAAAACTTAAAACTCAAAACGAAAAACTGACCCGTCACACCCAGCGATAGACCACCGAGTTGATGTTCATCCCGGCGCCGACGGAAGCGAGGATCACGATGTCGCCGGGGTCGACCCGCTGGCCGTTCATCTCGCCGCGGACCACCAGATCGAGCAGGGTCGGCACGGTCGCCACCGACGAGTTGCCGAGCCAGGAGATGGTCATGGGCATGATCCCCTCGGGGATCTCCTCGACCTCGTAGAGCTTGAAAAGCCGCTTGAGAATGGCGTCGTCCATCTTGGCGTTGGCCTGGTGAAGAAAGACCTTCTTCACGTCTTGAAGGTCGAGCCCGGCCTTGTCCAGGCTCTTCTTCACCACACCCGGGACGTACGTCAGGGCGTAGTTATACAACTTGCGCCCGTACATCTTGAGATAGAGCGTCGGGTCTGATTTCGTCCGGTCGAACGACTCCCCCATCCACAACAACCGCGCGTGGTCGATGGTGTCCGACCGCGCCGAGTGGGAGAGGATCCCGATCTCCTCGTCGGTCTCGCGCGCCTCGAAGATGGTCGCGCCGGCACCGTCGGAGTAGATCATGCTGTCGCGATCGTGGGGGTCCGAGATCCTCGACAGGGTCTCTCCGCCGATCACCATCACCCGCGCCGCGTCCCCCGACCGCAGGTAGTAGTCGGCCTGGATCACTGCCTGGACCCAACCCGGGCACCCGAACGGCAGGTCGTAGGCGATGCACTCGGGATTTTCGATCCCGAGGTTCTGTTTGGCCCGAGCAGCCAGGCTGGGGCAGAAATCGCTGTGTCGATTGTCGTGCTGCACATCGCCAAAATTGTGGGCGAAGATGATGGAGTCAAGGCTCTCGCGGTCGATGCCCGCCGCCTCGAGGGCCTTCTCAGCCGCCAGCGTGCCGAGATCCGAGGCGACCTGGTCGTCCGCAGCATAGCAGCGCTCGGCTATCTCGGTGATCTCCTGAAACTTATGGATGGTCCTCTGGTTGTCGGCTGGATCGATCGGCTGGTCGTAGTCTTTGAAGAAGCGGTTGCTCAAGAACTCGGCGTTCGCCACCTTTCGCGGTGGAACATAGCTGCCTGTACCGATGATCACACTGCGTCGCATCTCGCCTCCCCGTGGGCCGGTTCGCCCGTGAAATCCGTCCCCGGCCGCACGGGCAGAGACCTGGAGCAAGGCGACAGGGTACAGGTTTCGACGCTCAGGTCAATGACAGAGGGCGCCACCGCCCTCGCGGACGAGGTTCAATCGACGCCGCGAAATCGGATCAGTGGGGCGATAGATATCCGGGCTGGGTTACGATGCCGCCGTGGCACGCAAGCAACCGCAACCGCCGCCCGCCTCGCGCTGGCCGATCCGGTTTGCCGCCGTCGGGTTCTTCCTCGCCGAGGTCGCGGTCCTCGCCGGTGCGGCGAGCCCGTTTCGCCTGCCAAAGGAAGCGGTGGCCCTGGCGGCCCTCTGCGCGGCGATCGCTCTCGCGGTGATTTCGGCGGCTCACCGGCGCATTCTCGTACTACCGGGCGGCAGGCTGGCCCAGGCGCTGTTGGCTCTCCCCGCCCTGCTCCTCACCTCCGCCCTGTGGAGTGAGAGCCCGTCACGATCGGTGCAATCGGCGCTGCTGGCCCTCATCTGGGTGGCCGGCATCCTGTGGTTGGCGACCACCGACGACGACGGGCGGCGCCGGGTCGTTGTCGCAGCGGCGATCGGCGTTGCCTGTTCAGTGGTGGTGATGCTCCTGCAGTTGGCAGGTGTGGCGGTTTTCGATTTTGCAGCGCCCTTCACCAACGCCCGCTTGAGCCTGACGGGCCTGACCGGCAACCCCGCCGATCTCGCGATGGCGTCGGTCCTCCTCCTGCCCTTTCTCCTGACGTGGGGCGAGGCGTCGTCTCGAAAGTGGTTCTTCCGGGTTCTGGCAATCCTCTTTGCCGTCGCCACATTGATCAGCCAGACGCTGACCGGGATCGCGGCGCTGGTTCTGGTGATGCTGGTGTGGCTCGTGCAACAACGTTCCCGCCGGTTGTGGACCACGGTGGCCGCTCTCGGGGCCCTCGTGATCGCGATCGGGCTTGCCGCAGGACTCGGTGATCGCCTGCAGCGCGAGGCCGATCGCGTCCGGACCGGCAACTGGTACCGGTTGTTCTCAGCCCGCGGAGACGGGTGGACAGCAGCGGAGCAGATGATCCGCGATCGCGGGGTGCTCGGGGTCGGGGCGGCCGCCTATAGCCATCAGTACTATCCGAGCCGCCTCGCGTGGCTCAACCGGAACGGCGGGACCGGAGGACGGGACGAAGTGGCGTCCCATTTTCAGTGGGCCCACTGCGACCCGCTCCAGGTGGCCGCGGAACTCGGGATTCCAGGAATCCTGTGGATGGTGCTCTTCGCTTGGGCGGTGGTCGCGGCAGGGCCGCGTGCGGGGCCGATTTTGCCTCTGACCGCGGCCGCGGCGGCGCCCTTTCTGTTGCTTCACTACCCGACTCACCTCGCCGTGGGTCTGATTCCGATCGGCCTCAGCCTCGCCCACACCATCGCTTCCGACCAACCGCCGCAGATCTTGAGTTGGCACCGCGCCCGCGTCCCGGTGGCGATCGTCGCTGTCGTTCTCGCCGCAGCGGGGGCCTTCTGGCAACTGCGAAGGGTTGCTGTCGATGTGTGGATGGGCGGGCTCGAACTGCGGATGGCCCTTGTCCAGGGCGAAGATCCGGCGACCCGAGCCCGGATGGGGGCCGCCGTCGAGTCCCAGATCCTGCCCCGACTCGGGCGGCTCGGCGTTGACGGTCCGGAGTTGTGGCGAACACTCGGCCGGGCCCGACTCCTGCAGGGGGATGCCAAGGGCGCCGAGACCGCGTTTCAGTCCTCCCTTGCCGGCTGGCCGCATGAGGACGCGGACTTCTATCTCGGGATGAGCTTGAACGCCCAGGGGCGCAGAAACGAGGCCGTGGCGCACCTCAGCCGCGTCTGCCGCACCAACCCGAAACTCGTCGACCTGATCGCCGACGAAAACCTCCAGCGTACGGTGCGAGATATCCTCGATACGTACCGGCAAAAATGAGGCCCTCCGGGGGGCCGGGAGGAGCCGGACGCGGACGGAGGTTCTTCCGCATTCTGCAATATGCCCTCGCGTGGTTCACGCATTCGCCGGACAGCCCGCCGAATGATCAGACCTGAAGGTGGGCCAGGCCCAGCCTACGCGGACGATGTGCAGGTCCGGCGTAGGGTGGGCCTTGGCCCACCTTCAGATCTGCGGATGAAGGATTTTGAACCTCAACCGCCGGAAGCGGCCGCTGCGCGACGGGTCTCGCAGGCATTGCGATTGACGTAGTTGTCGGGCCACTCGTAGAGGCATCCGTTGCGGATCTTGTTGAACGCGGCGGTGTCCAGTCCTACCGATGGCGGGGTCCGTCCCACCAGCGCATTCTTTGCTGCGTCCTGGTCGTTGACGCAGTCGCGATAGGCCGGAGTTCCCTCGGCGCCCTGCCTGAGGCAGAGGTTGCGGATGGAGTTGGCAGCCGCGATCGGATCGATGGCCGGCGGTGGAGCGTTCGCGGCCTGGGTTCGACCGACAGCTCGCACCTCGGCCATCGCCTTTTCGATGGCGTCTGCTCCGTCTGACACCGCTCGTTTCTGCTGCGAAGTCACCAACATTCTGCCGTCGGTCGCCGTCACAACTGCGTCATAACCCTGCCGCACCTGATCGAAACCACCCACGGCATTGAGATAGGCGGCCTCATTGGGCCCTGCATCGGGCAGCATATTCAGCTCCAGACCAACGCTTTCCAACCGCGCTCCGATATCACCGAGTTCGGTGCGCCATCCGTCCGGATAGCTGACCGGTTTGATGCGGGGAGCGTCGGCAATCATCGACGACAGCGCGCGGGAAACCTCCAGGCAATCTGTCAGAACTTCGTACAACAGGTCGGAACCGGACGCCGAAGTGGAGTTTCTCGAGGTCTGACCGACATCCGAACCGTCGATGACGACGCTCTGCTCGCCGCTCTTATTCAGTTTGATCGACCCGGCAACGTCACCGAGCTTCTGCTGCGCCGGGACCGGCACCGCCAGCAGCAGCCCACTCACGATCGACGCAGCAATTGCCAGCCTCTTCATCGTCGGCCTCCCCTCCGCAGGGTTCTCACCTCTTGATCTTAGCAATGGATCTGACCTTTTTCCCATAAAAGACGTCATCCATCCACAACATCGCCCTCCGCGCGACCGCAGAACGGCCGATCGCCCACCGCACGAGGTTGTGGGCCGCGGTGTCCGGGTGCGAATACGGACAGACCCTGACACAGGTCGCACAGTCGGTCCCGACGAGGTTCCAATAGCGGAAGCAGCTCTCGGAATCGATGGCCCAGCGCAGACCGCCGTCGATCGGCGACCGCTCACCCGACGGAATCGCCGCCACCGGACAGTTGACGGCGCACTTGCGGCAAACAGTGCAGAAATCGAGCACCGATGCGTCGTCCCCGGCGGCATCGGCGACCAGCGGCAGGTCGGTCGTGACCACCCCGAGCCGCACCCGCGGGCCCAAACGCGGTGTCATCAAGAGGCCCATTCGACCGATCTCCCCGAGCCCGGCATCGCGCGCCACCAGCGGCGCGATCACCCGGTAGTTGCCGTCGATGTGGGCCCGCGCCGGATAGCCGAGGCGGCGGATCATGGCGGCCAGGATGAGGGCGATCTTGGCGCCTTCGACGTACTGGCGGGCCGACTCCTCCACCACCGGAGCGGCCGGCGCATTCCCGATCCGGCCGTGGTCCATCTCG
Source organism: Candidatus Sulfomarinibacteraceae bacterium (assembly GCA_963714895.1). Classification (GTDB taxonomy): domain Bacteria; phylum Acidobacteriota; class Thermoanaerobaculia; order Thermoanaerobaculales; family Sulfomarinibacteraceae; genus Sulfomarinibacter. Next base: position 67,788 of record CAVQQC010000022.1, on the reverse strand, counting down.
ACCGTAAAGACCAGCGCCCACAGGTGATCGAGCTCGACCGGTGCGCCATATGTACCGGTTCCTCGACCGATATGGGAGTACACGTGGTAGGGCTGCAGTTCCGCCACTCCAACGTCGACGGCGCCGTACGACCTCGCGTACTCCTTGAGGATGGCGGTCCACTCCTCGGGTGAGCGTTCGACACGATCGGAGGCGACCTCGCCGTCGACCGAGTGCCGAACCGCCTCGGTCAGGTCGAAGCTGGCCTCGGCGGCGGCAAAGACGATCTCGTCGGCAAGCTCGGCATCGGGTGACAGCAGACCCGGCAGCGACCTGGTGAGATCGTCGCCTAGGAGATGCTGCGGTCGCAGGGCGTAATAGGCCTCGTGTTCCGGGCTGCCGGGAACCAGCCGTCCCCGCGCAAACATGATGTCCCGCTCGTCGACCCTCTGCGACGGCCGGCCGCCAGGTGCCGGCTCCCCGCCGGACAGACCAACCAGCAGAAGGGTTGCAACGACCAGGACCCCAGCCGACACGATGAGGAAGATCATCGGTGCCGGCGCCGGGAGAAGGGCAAACGCCGCGGACGCCAACCCGATCGCTACTGCCGACCACAGGGAGACCCGGGCGGCCCTCGGCTCTCTCTCGCGACGTGAAATCAGAGCGAAAACGCCAAGAAATGCGGCGCACAGCCCACCAACCGCGGTCACTGCGAGAGAAGCGACATCGCCCACAACACCACCCTAGCAGGAGTGGAAAGAAACGAGAGGCTGGTTGTCGACTGATTTCCGGCTACAGAATTGCCGCCATGTCGAGCTCGAATTCGGCACTGGGCCGGATCTTGGCGGGGGGAAGGCCCGCGCGGCCGAGGATGACGGGCTGATAGCGGATTCCTTTGTCGCCGGCAAACTCCGACCGATGATCGTGTTCGTTGTAGAGCAACTCGACCGGGATACCGCTCGGAAAGGCCTTGCAGGCGGTGCCGTCGGGGCTGCGGTGGGCGCAGAAGGTGCACTGGCTGACCTTGAGGTCGTTGGGGTTTCCGACAATGGTGAATGTGACGGCTTCCACGGGCGTCTCCTCGCTCCCGCGCCTGCCGCTGTGCCTGCTCTGCGCGGGGTCACCGGGATCAATGGCAAGATCCATGCCCGGTCTGGAGACGCGATGTCCGCGGACTTGCTCCGCCCGACGGTTCTTTCCGGGACACCGTCTCGATGTGATACACATCACAATTCCGGTGAATCGCGTCGCGATTCACCGGAATTGTCGGGGGTGCCTCTGGTGGAAGCCGGTTGCCTCCTGATAGGCGCGGGCGAGAGCCAGAAGCTCGGATTCACCGAAGAGGCGCCCGTTGAAGGTCACGCTGGTGGGCGTGCCGTCGGTGGCGAACCCGTTCGGCACCACCACCGCCGGGTGGCCTGTGAGGTTGGTCAGAAGAAGGTTGTCGCCGCCGAAAGACGGGGCCATCCAACAGTCCACGCCCTCGAGGATCCGCTCCATCTCCCGCATCACCAGGGTCCGCACCCGGTTGGCCTGAATGTATTCGACCGCCGGAATGGTGCGTGCCTGACGAAAAACGTTGGGCCACGCATCTTCGATCTGGCGCACCAGAAGATCGTCCCGACCCGATCGTGTGAGGTCGTCGAAGGCCGCTCCGGCCTCGGCGGAGAGGATGAACGACAGCGCGTTGACCGGAAGGTCGGGCAGCTCGACAGGAACCAAATCGATGCCCATCGACCTCAAGACCTCCAGTGTCTGAAGATCGGCGGCTTTCCACTCGCGCGCCCGCGACCGATCCTCTTCGCTGTCGTCGTCGCCGAACTCGAGCTCGCGGTCGAAATCGGAGGCCAGATAGCCGACCCGCAGTTGCTTCACGTCAAACTCCGCATCCCACACAAAGGGCCGTTCCACGGCCGAGAGGTCGAGACCGTCGGCGCCCTGGATCTCGCCAAAGACCAGCGCGCAGTCCTCGACGCTCCGACACATGGGCCCGAGTTTGTCCATACTCCACGACAGGGCCATGGCGCCGTGCCGGCTGACTCTGCCGAAGGTGGGACGCAGACCGGTCACGCCGCACCTCGTCGAAGGCGAAACGATCGAGCCCCAGGTCTCCGACCCGATGCTGAAGCCCACCAGACCGGCGGCGGTCGCCGAGCCCGGACCGGCCGACGAACCGCTCGAGCCCTGTTCGGTGTTCCAGGGGTTGCGGGTCATCTCGCCGTACCAGACATCGCCCCAGGCCAGCGCGCCAAGGGTCAGTTTGGCGACCAGAACGGCGCCCGCATCGTCGAGTTTGCGCACAACGGTGGCATCCTCGTCGATCACCTGGTTCTCGAACGGCTTGGCGCCCCAGGTGGTGGGATAGCCGCGGACTGCCAGAAGGTCCTTTGCGCCCCACGGGATCCCGTGCAGCGGCCCCCTCCAGATGCCCTCGGCCAGCTCGCGGTCGGCGCGGCGCGCCTGCTTCACGGCGCGCTCCTCGGTCAAAGTGATCACGCAGTGCAGCTGCGAGTCGAAGGTCTTGAGGCGATCAAGATAAAGAGTGGTCAGTTCCTCGGAGGTGACGGCGCGGGTGCGCACCAGATTGCCGAGCTCCGATACCGGCAGAAAGGCGAGTTCCGCGTTGGAAGCGGGGCGCTCGGTCAGCCGCGGCCGGCTGTTTCGCGGAACCAGCGGCCAGTTCGGCAGGGACATCCCCGGTAACACCGGTTGAAACTGCAGCGCGGGCGGCACCGAATTGTCGAGCGGAATTTCCCGCAATGCCTGATAGTCCTGGCGAAGGTCGTCGAGCCCCTCGAGCATCAACTCCCGCTCGTCGTCGGTGAAGACGAGACCGGCGAGTTGTTCCGCACCCTTCAGGGCCTCGAGGCTGACCGCTCCCTGGGCTTCGACCTCAGCCCACAGCAGCCGCGGCAGCGCCGTCCCGGCGAGCCCGAATGCCGTCAAGAAAGCCGTAAACCGCCGCCGATCGAAACCGCTTGCCATATCTCCCATGATCCCTCCCTGTTGTCGCCCTAGGATACACAGCTCTGAAGGTGGGCCAAGTACCCCGTGGGTCTCTGGCGAGCCACGGTTCTGGATCGGTGATTCGAGCCCCGCAGGGGCGACAGAGAATAGCCTGGGGCGTGGGCCCCAGGAACGGGCATAGTAGAAAAACCAGCCGCGGAGCGGCGGCAGATCTGTCGCCCCTGCCGGGGCTTCGAATTTTTTGTGGTCTCCTGTCCAGGGGCTGACGCCCCGGGCTATGATCTGCCGCCGCTTCGCGGCTGCCGGGAGTCGCTACAATGTCGGAGGGGGGCGAGAATGACCGCAATTCAGCGAAACCGGCTGACCACCCGGGTCCTTTTCTGCGTGGCGGCCCTTCTGGCGTCCTTCGATGTCTCGGCCGCCGACCCGCTCCCGGTCGGCATCGTCGGGGAATCCTCTTTCCTGACGCTCGCTCTCCGCGTTGCCGCCGTCGCCTGGGGGACCTTCCTTCTGGTCAACGGCGTTCGACGGCCGGTTGCCGCGTTGATGACGTTCTATGCGGCCCTCGGTCTCGCCATCGCCCTCCCCACGCTGGGCGGCAAGAGCTACCCGCTGGCGTTCGGCGCGACCCTGGCGGTCATCGTGACGGCTGCGGCGATGGTCGCCTGGACCAGACGGCTGGCCACGGCCATCGCCTGTCTGTGGCCGCTCCCCGCGGTGTACGCCGTTCACCTCTACTTTTCCGGCTCCTTCGAGCGCAGTATGCCGCTCGCGATCGGACTTGCCGGCGCCGGGGCGGTCGCGGGCGCTCTGTGGCCCCGGGGCGGGGCCGCCCTCCTGGCCGCCGCCCTCGGCACCGTTCTGGCGTTTCTTGGCCTCCCCTGGATTCCCACTCTGTGGTCGGTCCTCGGCGTCGCCTCGTTCTCACTGGTGTGGCAGCTCGCGGTGCTGGATCGGGTGCGGCAGTCGCCGTTCGAAGACATTCCGTCGTGGCCCGCCCGGGAGAGGCGCACGCCGAGAATTTTCGGGCTGGCGGTTCGCAACACCACCGCCGCCCTCGTCGCGCTCGTTGCCGCCGTCGTAGTGTTGGCGCCGCAGTACGGTCCTGCCTCGAGCCTTCACCCTCAGCGCGTTGCAGCGCTGGTCGACAACGGAACGTTGACGCGCCCCGCCCTGGTGGTGTCGCGCGGTGACAACCTCTACCTCTCGGGCCGGGCGACGCTCATCGCTATCGCAGCCCCGAACCCCGGGTTGTTGAGCCGACTCGCCCTGCCGCTGGTTGGACGCAATGCGACCACACCCATCCACCGGCTGCGCGCGGTAAAGGACGCGGAGGAGCTGGCGAAGATGCGGCGGGCCGCTGCCATCACCTCCCGGGCATTTGTCGACATCGCGCCGAAGATCCGGCCCGGCGTCAACGAGGGCGAAATCGCGGCCGCCATCACCGAGAGCTTCCGCCGCAACGGCGCCACCGGCATCGCCTTTGACTCCATCGTCGGTTCGGGTTCGAACGCGACGCTTCCGCACTACGCGAAGAACAACGCCACCATGGCCGACGGCCTGGTGGTCATCGACATCGGCTGCTGCGTCGACGGTTATGCCAGCGACATGACGCGGACCTTTGCGGTGGACGGCACCATGAACGCCGAGCAGCAGGAACTGGTGGACACCGTCAACGCGGCCGGCGACGCGGCGCGCTCCCTGCTCCGTCCCGGCGCCACCACCCGCGAGCTCGACAGCGCCGCGCGTCAGGTCATCGAAGACGCAGGATTCGGCCCGTTCTTCCTCCACGGTCTCGGCCACCACGTGGGGCTCGACGTCCACGACCCGGGGGTCGCCACCCTCGAGCCCGGCATGGTCATCACCATCGAGCCCGGGATCTACATTTCAAGAGGTTCGGACATCGATCCCGGCTACTGGGACCTCGGCGTCCGCATCGAGGACAGCTATATCGTCACCGAAGACGGCTACGAAGAGATCACCAGCTTCCCGCGGTAGCCTGCATATCTCACCAGGTTTCGTCACGAGGGCAACGAGGCGCCGTGGCCAGGTGGGTTTTCTCGCCTTGGGGCGCGCAGGCGTACTCTTCAGTACGTTGAGCACCCCAATGTGAGAAAACACGGCTGGGTAGGATGCATCGTCGGCCGCAGTCGACAGCTGGTGAGAAATGCAGGCTAAGGCCTCACTCGATCACGTACAGCGACGCCTGCCGCGGCACAAAATGCCTCCAGCCTTCGGGGGTCAGATACGCCGGGTCCTCCTGCATGATCCAGACCTTGTGCCCGTCCCACTCCGGGATCTCCGCCGCAACGTTGAACTCGATGGCGATGTAGGACCCGTCGCGGAGGAGCTTGGCCTGCCGCTCCTCGGCGTTCTCGCGGTTGGCGGAGCGGAAGTCGATGCTCGCCCCGAGTCCGTGCCCCTGGTTTCCCAGCGGGTGGCTGTAGATCATGGCCTCGATGCCGAGTTCTTCCATCTCGGTCATGGTCTCCGTGTAGACCTCTCCCGCCGGTTTGCCGGGCCGGGACACAGAGCTCATGAACTCCCACAGGGCGGTGGCATTGTCGAGCCCCGCCTGGAACCCCGCCGGCACGCTGCTCTCGCCCTCGCCCAGAACGTAGGCCATTTTCTGCCAGTCGGTGTTGAGCCCCATGTAGGTGAATCCGATATCGAGGTGGAGGAGGTCGCCGCGCTCGATCACCATCCCGTCGGGCGCCACCGCGAGAAAGCCTCGCGACGTCGGCATCTCAACCCCTGCCCGCTGCACCCTGACGTCGGGTGGGAACCAGGGCTCTACTCCGTGCAGCCAGTACTGGTCCATCAACCAGTTCCGGATGTCGCCGACGGTCGTCACGCCGGGCTCGACGACCTCGTTCGAGAAGGCACGCCGTCCGAGCTCCTCCGTCAGCCTGACCGCCAGAAGGTAGTGTTCGAACTCGCCCGGGATCCGGGTGTCGAGATACTCCTCGATCAGCGGCGCCGCACTGACGAATCGTCCGGTGGCTTCCTCACCCATGATTTCCGAGAGCCATTCGTAGGAGCTCTTCGTCAGGCTGCGGGTCACGCCGCGACCGCCGTCGATGGAGAGCGCAATGGTCCGGGGGTCGTACTCCTCGAGCAGTTCGGGCAGAACCTCCTTCGCCGGCCGCGGTTCCTCGGGGCTCTCGAAGAACCTGCGCACCCTCTCACTGGCAAAGCCCGTGATCGCCACCCGCTGCAGACCGGCCTCACCGCCATCGATGAAGACGAACGCGTCGCGCCCACCCACGAAAACCTCGGGCGGCGCCACGAACTCGGTCAGGGGATCGTTGTGGAACTCCTCGTTGACGACGATCCACATCTCGACACCGTGACGGCGCATCATCTCGAGGAGCGCCCCGTGGCGCTGTTCGAGCCAGCCTTCCCGCACTTCCATCTGCTGGGTCGGCGCCAACATTTCGATCGTGGTGGGCTGCGGGGTGGTTGCCACATAACCGCATCCGGCTGACACAAGCGACAGGCTCAGGGCCGCCAACATCGAGATTCTGACGAGCTTCATCTGGACTCCCCTCCTCCGGGCATCTGTTTGATATACACGTCCTGCTTCGAGAATGGGATCTCGATTCCGGCCGCGTTGAAATTCTTGTAGACATTCGAATTCAGAGCGTGCAGCACGCGCCCGCGGAAAATCGGCTCGTCAACCCACGCCAGCAACTCGAAGGCCAGACCCGATGCGCCAAACGCCCGGAAGCGAACCCGCGGCGCCGGATCGCTGCACACGTGTTCGACCCCGTCAACGCTCGCGAGAAGAACCTTCTCGACCTGATCCACGTCGGATCCGTACGCCGCCTCCACCTTGACCCGCACCCGCATCTTCTCGTCCGGCCCGCCGGTCTGGTTGACGATCTGCGAGTTGGCGATCATTGCGTTGGGGACCGTGATCTCGACGTCGTCGCGGGTCAAGAGCCGGGTCGATCGAATTCCGATATCCAGCACCTGGCCACGGGTCGTGTTGTCGAGAACCACGAAGTCCCCGACCTTGTAGGGCGAGTCGGCGACGATGAAGATGCCCGCGAACAGGTTGGAGAGCGTGTCCTTGGCGGCAAAGCCGACCGCAATCCCTATGACTCCAGCAGATGCCAGCCAGGAGGTGAGCGGAATGCTCCACGCGATGCAGACGACGTAAAGGAAACCTCCTACAGCGGCAAGTTTGAGGATCATGTCAAAAAGCGGCAGAGTGCGCGGCTCGACATACGAGAGCGTATCGACTCTTCTACTGACCGCTTCGAGGACCAGTCTGCCCACGCGGAGCAGGGCCACCGTCCACATGGCTCCGATGAGGGTCACGACGACGCCCTTGACGAGGTACTCCGCGATCTCCGGTGCGCCAAACTCCTTGAATGCCACGAGCACGCCGATGAGGATCACCGAATAGACCGCCGGGTTCCGCAACTGACGCGCGATCTGATCGTCGATCTCGGACACCGTCTTCCTGGTGACCAAATGGACAACCCGCGAGAAGAACAGCCGCACCACCACCGCCAGCAGAACGGCTGCCCCGAGGATGAACAGCTGCCGCATCCTGGGGTCGGAACCCAACGTCGACACGATCTGGTCCAAGTTCATCACCACTCCCTCTGCTGCAACCGGCAATCGCCACGTTTCAGCCACGGGAGTATAGCCCGCCGTTCCACCAACTCTTTTTGTTACACTCGGCGCGGTTGTCCGCTGCACGAAGAGAGAGTTCACCGGGGGAGGATTGAATGGGTTTCAAGGACTATCGCAATATCCACGAGATGCTCGGCGAAACCGTTCAACGCTGCGGAGACCTCGCCGCCTACCGGACGATCCTGGACGGCGGTGAAACTGTTTCGGTCACCTGGAACGAATTCCTTCGCGACGTTCGGCGCACATCAAAGAGCTTGATCGCGCTCGGGGTCGGCAAGGGCGACAAGGCCAATATTCTCAGCTACTCCAACTACAGGTGGGTCCTTACCGATGTGGCCATGGCGAGCATCGGTTCGTGCGCGGTGGGGATCTATCACTCCCTTCTGGCCAAGGACGTCCAGCACATCGTCACCCACTCAGACGGCGTGTTGGTATTTGCGGAGGACCTGGGCCAGGTCGAAAAGCTCATGGAAATCCGCGGCCGGATCCCCGCCATCCGCAAGGTCATTCTGTTCAAGGGGACGCCGCCCGAGGACGACTGGGTCATCGGTTTTGACGACTTCCTCAAGTTGGGGGACCACGTCGGCGATCCGGCGCTCGATGCGCGCATCGACGACGTCGTGCCGGAAGATGTCGCCGCGATCGTCTACACCTCGGGCACCACCGGCATACCCAAGGGCGCCGTCCTCACCCACGACAACATCACCTTCACAGCTCAGGCGGTGCGCGACTCTGTGGAGTGGAAGGACGGTGACGAGACCCTGCTGTTCCTGCCGCTGGCTCACGTCTTCGCTCGCACCTGCGTTTTCACAGCCATGGTCGCCGGCTCCGCCACGTCCTTCGCCCGCGGGATCCTGACCATCCCAGAAGACTTGAAGATCGCGAGACCTCATTGGTTTCCGAGCGCGCCCCGTATTTACGAAAAGGTCCACACCAAGATCATTTCGGGAGCCCAGGCCAAGGGCGGCCTGGCGCTGAAGATCTTCAACTGGGCACTCGCGGTCGGCCTTCGGGTAAGCGACCTCAAGGTCGCGAAGAAACCGATTCCGACCGTTCTGGGTCTCCAGTACGCACTCGCCACAAAGCTGGTCTTCTCCAAGGTACAGGCCGCCCTGGGTGGCCGCGTCCGCTGGTGCATTTCGGGCGCGGCGCCGTTGAACCCCGAGATCGGCAGGTTCTTCCACGCCGCCGGGGTGCTGATCGTCGAGGGCATCGGAATGACCGAGAACACCTCCTTCACCAACATCAACCGCTACGACAACTACCGCTTCGGCTGGGTGGGCCCGACGGGGCCGGGAATCGAACAGATGACCGCCGAGGACGGCGAGGTCCTCTACCGCGGCCGCAACATCATGCGCGAGTACTACAAGATGCCCGCAGAAACCGCCGAGACCATCACTCCGGACGGTTGGCAGCACACCGGCGACCTCGGCGAGATCGACGACGAGGGCTTCCTCCGCATCACCGGCCGCAAGAAGGACCTCATCGTCACCGCCGGCGGCAAGAACGTGGCCCCATCGGCCATCGAGGGCACCATCGCCACCTCCAAGTACATCTCCCAGGTGTGCGTGATCGGCGACCGCAGAAAGTACCTGACGGCCCTCATCACCGTCGACGCGGACAACATCGCGGCCTTCGCGGCGGCGAACAGCATCCCCGGCGACAATCTCGATGATCTTCTCTCAGACCAAAGGGTGATTGACCTGATCCGCTCGATCGTCGACGAAAAGAACCGCGAGTTCGCGTCCTTCGAGACCATCAAGAACTTCCGCCTGCTCCCCGAGTTCTCGATCGAGAACGGGCTGCTGACGCCGACCCTCAAGGTCAAACGCAATGTCGCCCTCGAACGTTTCGCCGACGTCATCGATGGGATGTACGAGGAGAATTAAGAATTCGGAATTCGGAATTCGGAATTTCATCGCAATTCCCGACCGGCCGTGCGGAAACGAGCCGCATGCGGTGGAGGTGCCGCTCTTGACATTGTTGGATCCGCAAACCTTCTCGACAGGAGGAGTCCCGCGGGCCAACAATGTCAAGGGGGGCTCCTCTCGGGAAAGACCTACTGAAACGAGCCGCGTGCGGCGAAAGTGCCTGACAGGTCTTATTCCTCGGCGGCCTTTTCGTCGGCCTTGTCGCGTTTCTCGGCTGCGATTTCCGCGGCCCGAACCTTGCCGACATCTGTCAGGACGGAGAAGCTCGCACATTTGTCGAGAACTTCCTGACCTTCCGTTTCGCTCAGGAACTCGACCGAAACCCGAGCCTTCAAACCACCTATCTTCACCTGCTGTTTGAAGTAGTAGGTCTTGCCCGCCTCGATGGTCTGTTTGACGGCCGACACGTTCTCGGCCCGTGACCAGAAGGTGTACTCGCCCGGCTCGAGATAGGCGTGGGCATAGGTGTCGCCCTTCGTCAGGCCGAGCGGTGTGTCGCCGGCGAACGCCCACATCCGGATCGCCATCCCCACCTTGGCCGGCCGCACGATATAGACCGAAGCCTTGTCCGGAAGAACATCCGGACGAATCACTTTCTTTTCTCTGATGGCGTAGTCGTCCTCGTCGCCAGCGACCGCTCCGCTGGCCATGAGAAGCACACTGCACGCTGCACAGAACACTGCTGCACGCATGTTGCACCTCCTGTCTGCTGGAACCTCTGAGACGATGATAACAGCTGTGGCCGCTATCGCGGATCCGGCCCAGTGCGTCTCCAGTGTGGCCGGGGGCCTACCGGTCCGGGTGGCAGAGGCTGCACGACGCGTCGGAGCCAGTCTCCCCGTGACAGCGCAGGCACAGCCCGTGGTAGGCGCCTTTGAGGCCGATGACTTCCAAACGAGCGGGATCCGGCTCGACGGGGTGGCACGATCCGCAGCGGAGGTCGATGGTGGCCGGCCGGTTGTGGCAACCAGTGCAGTCCTCCACCTCCCAGTGAAGCTCGTGCACGAAAGCTGACCTCTCCATCTGCTCCTCGTGACAAGTCGAACAGGCCGCAGGTTCGCCAAAGGGCTGGTGGTGGCAACTGGCGCATTCGCCGGCAATCTCGGCGTGCACGGCGTGGTCGAGGAGAACGGGCTGGTAGAGATTGGCGATTTCCCCGAGGGTGATCTGCTCCGGCACCGATGTCCCGTCGAACGACGCCAGCCCCATCGTCGCACCGGCGACGATCACCGCCAGACCGAGGATGGTGCGTTTCACGGCTGCTCTCCAGTCTCGAGATCGCCCGGCGGACGACCCACGACCGGCCGCCAGGTCAGGCGATAGGGTCCGGCAACGCCGTCCGAAGCGTCGCCGCCACCCGTCGGCGCGATCGGCAAGAACCTCACGGCCACCCCGGCGGCGATGAAACCCAGCGCGATCAGGGTCATGCTGATGACCAGCTCCTGCCAGGTCGGAAAGTAGCCGGTCTCGTGGATCAGCTGCATCCCGCTCACCGCGACGTTGAAGCGGTGCATGATGAAACCGAGAACGGCGCAGAACGAGGCGACAAAGAGGGCGCGGGTTGTCATCCGCCGCGCGGTCCTGAAGACGATCACCACCGGCACGAACACGAACAGGAGGTTCTCGAGCCAGAACAGCAGCGCCGGCATACCCGGAGAGAACGCGTACCGCAGCGCGTCGCGCAGGGCAAGGTCCTCGATGCGGAACACGAAGTAGATGACCAGTATCAGCGCCATCACCCGGGCGAGGTTCGGCAGGAGGTCGAGGCGCGGCGGGTGGCCGAGAAAACGCCAGCTCAGAAATCCCTCGAAACAGATCATCGCCAGGCCGGCGGCCAGACAGGAGAGGAAGAAGTGGACCGGCAGAATCGGCGAGTACCAGAGCGGGTGCAGCTTGTTCGGGACGATGGTGAAGAGGGTCCCGAGTGTCGATTGGTGGAGCGTTGAGAGCAGCACGCCGATGATCACCAGCGGCGCCAGAACCCGGTGCAGAAGGGCTTCCAGCCGGTGCCAGCCGAGGCGCTCCCACACCACCTGCGAGAACTCCAGCAGCAGAACGGTGGTGTAGAGCATCACGCACCACGCAATCTCGAAGAGCGGCGAGTGGAAGTTGTGGTCGACGATACAGCGCCAGATGTTCCACGGCCTCCCGATCTCCAGGATCAGACCGGTGATGAAGAGGAGGTAGCCCAACAGCGCGGTGAGGATCGACATCCGCAGCAGCGGGCGGTAGCGTTCGAGACCGAAGACGTAGACCGCGGCGGCCATGATGAAGCCGCCGGCCGCCAGGCCGATGCCCGCGAGGATGTCAAAACCGACCCAGATTCCCCACGGCATCTCGTCGCTCAAGTTAGTGACCGAGCCGAGACCGAAGGCGAAACGGAAGGTCACGATGACCGCGCCGACCGACAGCAAGATTCCGAGCAGCACCCGCCACGGCGTCAGCAGCGCCAGCAGCTTCTTACGCATCCTCGCCTCCCGGTCCCGCCTCGCTGGACCGCCCCTCCGCGGGACCTTCGACGGCGGCGACCTCCTCGCGGCGTCGGTAGAGCCAGTACGACGCACCCAGGAAGCCCGCGCCCAGCAGCACCACGTTTGGCACGTGCAGCAGCAGCCTCCATGTGAGATCGGGCAGCGGGAACGACGCCACGGTGGTGTCGAAGTCGAGGTCTTCGAACGGCACCGGCGACAGGAACAGGACCGAGGTCCCACCGGCCTCGGTCAGACCGTAGATGTGTGGGTAGTAACTGTCCGGGGCGGCCGCGAGACGGGCGCGCGCCACTTCCACCAGCGTGTCGCGATCGCCGAACACCGTGGCTTCGGTGGGACAGGCCTCCGAGCACGCGGTCGACAGGCCCCTCTCCAACCGCGGCTCACACAGGATGCACTTGCGAATCCGCGGCGTCGCCGAGTGCCACTCGAATTTGGGTATTCTGAACGGGCAACCGATCATGCAGTAGCGGCAGCCGAGACAGATGTCCTTGTTGTAGACCACCGGCCCGTCGTCGCGTTTCACCAGCGCCCCGACCGGGCACACGGACACGCACGACGGTGTGAGGCAGTGACGGCACAGGTCGCGGACAAATCGCTCGTTTCCGCGATCGAGAACGACCGTCCAGGTGTCGGCGGTCAGCCGCGGCTCAGCCTCCAGCGGCAGCTCGTTGGCGGTCTTGCAGGCCTCGGAGCACGCACCGCAGCCGATGCAGCGCGTAATGTCGATCAACAACGCCTTGGCGCGGGGGCTCATGACGGCAGCTCCCCGCCGCCGGGCTCGACTCTGAAAAGCTCACGGGAGACGCGCCGCCGGGCGTCGTCTCCGGCTCGCTGCAGCGCGCCCTCGACCGGCAGCTCCAGGATGCCGACGGCGATCAGACGGTTCAGCCGGTCGAGCTCGTGCCGCATCCAGCGCTCGGCGTCTCGACCGATATTCAAACGGCCGAGCTCGGCAGCCAGGTTGTCGCCCGGCGCCAGCCGAAACGCCCAGCCCTCCTTGTGGGGTCGCCAGCGCAGCCTGATCGGGTCCGTCCCTAAAACGCGGTTGACCTCCGTCACGGTGCCGCTGACCGGCGCCGCCAGGAACAGCCTCCCCGCCGCCAACTGCACGGCAATCGCCGGCCGCCCCGCCTCGAGCCGCTCCCCAACCGCCGGCAGCTCGATGTTTTCGATGTCTCCGATCGCGGTGCGCGCGAGGTCGTCCACTCCCACGGTGACCTGCCCATCGGACTCGAGCCGCGCCCAGGTGTGGCCGGGGTGGAAGAAGAGCGTCCGCGGTACTACGAACTCGAGCGGTTCATCGTTGCGAGCAGGTTGTACGGGCCGGTGTCTGGCTTCCCAGGGTCGGATCAACCACCAGTCGAGCGCGCATGCTGCCAGGAGCACGGCGACGAAAACCAGAGTCACCACCGCACCGACCCTCCGTGATTCCCCCGGCGCCTGCGCCGCGGAATCGAGCGCTTCACGCCTTCAGTATATATCTTGTGAAATTTTTCGCAAGGTTTGATTTCGTTGAATCCGGTGGCTTTCGATTCCCGCCGCGGACGACCTCGACCAGCCGCCGCCGGCCGAACCGCCTCTTACCTATCCGACCACACGGCGAGCTCGTTGCCGCTGGGATCGGTGAAGTGGAATCGGCGACCGCCGGGGAAGCTGAAGATCTCCTTGACGACGGCCCCGCCGTGGCTTCGCACCGCGGCCTCGACGGCCTCGAGATGCACCGCATAGAGAACGACCAGCGGACCACCTGCCACCACTTCGGCTTCTTTCCGAAACCCTCCGGTGAGCCGTCCGTCCTCGAAGCTCGAGTAGTCCGGTCCCCAGTCCTGGGTCGTCCACCCGAAGACGCCGGTGTAGAAGGCCTTGGCCGCCGCGATATCAGTGGTCGGCAGCTCGATGTAGTCGATCCTCCGGTCGTGCTCTTCCTGCGCCATGGTCCCCTCCCTGGTCCGAATCATCTCCCCCACGATCTCGATTGGAAAAGCCTCACGGGTGTGGCCGTCCCGCCCGGTCATCGTCGTGGCCCGGAACAACGAGTTCAAGACAGCCTCCTCCACCGCCTCGACGGTGGCGAGAAACAGCGGGCTCACGGCGTCGTTGTCGAGGCTCGTTTCGTCTCTCGTCGTCTGCGGTGGGTCGTACGGCACCCGGCTCGCGGTGGAAAACACGATCACGAAATCGCCCGAACCGTTGTCGAGGTACGACCCCGTTCTCGCCAACCCGAGGGCTGCCCTCTTCGCCAATCGCTCGAGGTTTCGCACCGATAACGGCGCATCGGTGGCAAGCACGATCATGCACGATCCGCCACCCCCTTCAACCGACTCGCGATAGGGCACACGACCCAGCTTCTCCCCCACCTGAAGTCCATCAATCACCAGCACGCCGCCGAAATTCGATTGCACCAGGGCACCGACGGTGTAGCCACCGAGCTTCGCTGGCAGCACCCTCGAGGAGGTTCCGATCCCGCCCTTCCACCCGAAGAGCGAGGTTCCGGTGCCGGCACCGACCGAGCCTTCAGCCACCGGCCCCGCCTGCGCCTCTTCGATGGCGAGAATGACGTCCAGCGGCCGGATCGCACAGGTCCTGATGTCATTCAACCAGCCGTCGTTGGTCTCGCCGACCACGGCATTGACCGAACGCACCTCTTCATTGCCCGGCTGCTGAAGTGTCCAATCGACCAACGTCTGGACCGCCGTTCCGACACACAGGGTGTTGGTGAGCACGATCGGAGTTTCGAGGTTTCCCAGCTCCTGAACCTGAAGGAATCCTGCCGCCTTGCCGAAGGCATTGGCCGGCCACACCGCCGCCGGCACCTTGGACTGAAAGACATTCCCCTGGTGCGGCACCACAGCCGTCACGCCCGTGCGAATACCCGTGCCCTCGATGAGGGTCCGCTGGCCGACCAGAACGCCGGCAACATCAGTGATGGCGTTGAGGGGACCCGGCTGGAGCACGCCCGGTTCGAGGCCGAGATCTCTGGCCCGGGGGCGGTCCTCCGACCAGGCGACCGGTGACAGGACCGCGGCCATCAACCCCGTGACGACAACGCACCACAGGGGCCGATGATCAGGCATCGTTCGTGGCCTCCCTCACCAGTGCCTCGGCGAGGATCTGAAGAGGGTCGAGCCACGGCAGCTCCGGTTGGTGGCGCCGGAGCACGAGCGACGCTTCGGTACAACCAGCGATCAACGCCGTCACACCATGACCGACAAGGTCGCGGACACCGATCGCCAACGCCAGGTAGACATCCTCGGAGACCCCGTGGAGCTTGACCGAGTCGAGAGCATCCATCACCGCGTTTTGTACCCCTGGGGTCGGCGGGCCGACCCCGGCCAGACCGTGGCGCTCCAGCGCCTCGTGGTAGAGCCGCGACCGCAACGTGCCGTCGGTGGCCAACAACCCGACCGCGGCGTTCACCTCGAAAAGCTCACTCGCCCGCCGGGCCGTCTCGTCCACCATGTCGACCACGGGAATCCCGATCGCCCTTCGCACGTCGCCGAGAAACGCATGCGCGGCGTTACAGGGGATGCCGATGACTTCTGCGCCCGCCCGTTCCAGGGAACGCGCGGTATTCGCCAACATCTCGATCACCGGATCGAGATTTCCCGACAGCAGGGCTTCCGACCGGTCGGGGATCTTGGGGTTGGAATCGATCATTACCCGGAGGTGGTCCTGCTCCTTCGCGGCCGGGGTGCAGCGGGTGATCCACACCAGGAGCTCGGCCGTGGACTCCGGGCCCATGCCGCCGATGATACCGATCGTCTTCTGCTTCATCTCGTTATTCTACGCGGAGATGTTGTGCAGCGTCTCCCTTTGCGCAAACCGTCTATGATGACGGGGAACACGCGAGGAGTGACCATGGATTTCGCCCCTTCGGAAAAGACAGAAGCGGCTCTCGGACTGATTCGAAAATTCGTCGACAACGAACTCATCCCCATGGAGACCGCCTTCCTCACCCGTCCCTTCCGCGAGCTGTTGCCGGAGGTCGAGAAGAAACGCGCGATGGTCAAGCAGATGGGGCTGTGGGCGCCGGGCCACCCGCAGGAGTTGAGTGGCATGGGGCTCGACCTCGTCGACCTCGGGCTGGTGTCGGAGGCCCTCGGCCGGTCGCCACTCGGGCATTTCGTGTTCGGCTGCCATGCGCCCGATGCCGGCAACGTCGAGATCCTCCACCTCTACGGCACCCCTGAGCAGAAGGGCCGTTATCTGCAGCCTCTGGTGGACGGCACGATCCGCAGTTGTTTTTCCATGACCGAGGTGGAGATGCCGGGTTCCAATCCGGTGATGATGGAGACCACCGCCGCCAAGGACGGCGGCGACTACGTCATCAACGGACAGAAGTGGTACACCACGGCCGCCGACGGCGCCGAGTTCGCCATCGTCATGGCCGTCACCGACCCCGATGCGCCGCCCCACCGGCGAGCCTCCATGATCATCGTTCCCACCGACACCCCCGGGTTCGACCTGGTGCGCAACATCAATGTCATGGGCCATACGGGCGACGACTATTTCAGCCACGCCGAGATCCTCTACCACTCCTGCCGCGTGCCGCAATCAAATCTCCTCGGTCCGGAAGGCCACGGCTTCGTGATCGCCCAGGAGCGTCTCGGTCCGGGACGCATCCACCACTGCATGCGGTGGATCGGGGTCTGCAACCGCGCCTTCGATCTCATGTGCTCGCGGGCGGTATCGCGGCGCATCTCGCCCAACGAGACGCTCGGCGACAAGGACATCGTCCGCACCTGGGTCGCCGAAAGCCACGCCGATATTCAAGCGGCGCGGGTGCTCACCCTGCAGACGGCCTGGAAGATCGACCGCTTCGGCTGGAAAGAGGCGCGGCAGGACATTTCCATGATCAAGTTCGTGGTCGCCGGCACCATGCAGAGGGTGGTCGACCGCGCCCTCCAGGTCCACGGCGGGCTCGGGATGACCGACGACACCCTGCTCGCCTTCTTCTACCGCCACGAGCGCGCGGCGCGAATCTACGACGGACCCGACGAGGTCCAGAAGCTGTCGCTCGCAAAGCGCCTCCTCGGCGAGTACCGGGCGCAGTGATCGACGCACCGCGCTCCGTGAGGCCCGGCGAGGAGCTCGACCTCGGCGCGATCGGTGAGTTCCTGGCGTCGGTCGATCCAGGCTTCACCGGCGCGCTCGAAGTCGCCCAGTTCCGCTCCGGCGCCTCCAACCTCACCTATCTGGTGAAAGTTGGCAGACGCGAGCTCGTGCTGCGCCGGCCGCCGTACGGCCGCAAGGCGAAGACGGCCCACGACATGGGGCGCGAGGTGCGGATGCTGCGCGCTCTCGCCGCGGTCTACCCCTACGTGCCGAGGGTCATCGCATACTGCGAAGACCCCGGGGTCATGGGCAGTGATTTCTACGTCATGGAACGCATCGAGGGCGTCATCCTGCGCAAGAACCTGCCTTCCGACATGAGGCTTTCGCGCGACGAGGTCGCCACCCTGTGCCGAAACGTCATCGACAAACTGATCGAGTTGCACGAAGTCGACTACCGCGCCGCCGGCCTGGCCGACTTCGGTAAACCGGAGGGCTACGTCCGCCGCCAGGTGGAGGGCTGGAGCAAACGGTACCGCGCGGCCCATACCCCGAACGCCCCCACCTACGAACAGGTCATGGAGTGGCTCGCCGAGAACCAACCACCCGAGGTCGGCGCCTGCGTCATCCACGGCGACTTCCGGTTCGACAACGTCGTCCTCGACCCCGGCAACCCCCTCGCGGTGATCGGCGTCCTCGACTGGGAGATGGCCACCATCGGCGACCCCCTGATGGATCTCGGTTCCAGCCTCGCCTACTGGATGCAAAAGGGCGACCCCTGGCTGTTGCGCCTGATGCGGGTCCAGCCCACCACCCTCACAGGCATGATGACCCGCGACGAGGTCGTCGCCTATTACTGCGCCAAACGAGGCCTCGAAATCGAGACCTTCGACTTCTACCGCATCTTCGGCATCTTCCGCCTGGTCGTCATCATGCAGCAGATCTACTACCGCTACCACCACCACCAGACCCGCACCAAACGCTTCGGCCGCTTCATCTACCTCATCAAGTACCTCGAGGGGTATCTCAATCGGCTGGTCGACGCGACGCCTTCAGAAGTTCGGGTTAGGATCCCTTAGTGATACCAGCCACGTAGCTGCTTCCGTGGTGGATTGCACCTGATTAGGTAAGTTCGCGGCAGCTCAAGAAACGGTGCCCCAAATGCGTAGATCGATCAATTTGATTCGACGGCCGTCAACCCTGTTCACTTCCACTGGACAAGTGTCCGATGAATTTCTTCGGAATCGCTTGAGCATGCGCGGAATCCGATTCGAAAAGCATTACCGGTAGTTTGATCTTGGGGGAGCATTTCGACGGTGACAGTATTCACACGGTTTGGCGACAAAATGATACAACCCCTTGGAAGCCACGGGCGGTCATTCAATCCAGCAGCGTCAGACTCCCCAATGCCAGTAGTGCTTTTCTGCTGGTAGGGACCTTACGAAACGCTTACTGTTCGAGTTCGGTAATCTGAATATTAACTCGTGACGCGTGGGAAATTGGAGATCCCGCCTCGATAGTCCAATTCTGTTGCCGTGCCAGCCGCGAGCCAGATCTTCCTGCGAAAAAACCCGGCGGAGGTATTTGTTTTCCACGTGTTCCTGGCTCAACGCAATGTAATGACGCAATATGTGGTTCGTTTCCGAAAACCGGATCGCAGCTCCACGAAGCAGATGACCGCCGGAGTCCGCGTTCGTGACTGGCAGCGTGCTCTTCCACGCCCGATTCAGCCGATTTTCGTAGGGTCGAAAGAAGTAATATCGGAGAATCTCTTTTCGGTAGTCCGTGGCCACATAGTCCCTTCCTTTTTCAGGAAGAAAAACGAACTCCTCAAAGTTCAGTGCATTGCAACCGCGGGCATCAGCTTCCTGAATCGCGTCACGGAGGTTCTTCCCGGGATAACGGTGTTCAAGAATTTCATCGGCATCTTGATGCACAACCCAATCATGAGGAAGCGCTGACGCGACTTTCTGTTTTGCCCGTAGCATCTCTGACAGTGAAAATTCGCCGGTGAATGTCAGCTCATTAACAGCAATAACCGGGGATCCACGAAAAGTGCGGAGAATAGCCCCGGTGTCGTCCGATGAACCATTGTCGATGACGACCACGTCAATATTTTGGGCCGCAAGCGCGGGGAGTAGACAGCCCAAGTAAGTGGCTTCATTTCGTACACCGATCACAGCACAGATTGAGGCCTCACCCGTGTCCACATTCATCGACTGACTCCTCCATTAATCGCCGGGTCTCATTCACTGCAATATCCAACGTAGAGATGAGCTGAGTATGGTCAGCTGTCGATGCAGAACTGGATATAGTCACTGGATCAGTCTCGGGCCCCACGCGAATACGAATGACTTGATCAGGGGAAATTCCGATACTCAGATAATAGTCAAAAAACTTGAAACCTCCCCCAATAACTCTGTCAGAGATTTCAATCCAAAGTGCGGGGATTCCGTACGCGTGAGCAAAAATCAACCCATGGAGAGATGAGGAAAGGACCACTTTACATTCTTGAAGCGCTGAGAAGAAATCACCTAGAGGGGAACGTGGGTCCAAGATCCGAACACCCTCTTTGCGGCATTTGTCGAGCCACTTTGAGTTGATATCGACGTAGTGCGGTACAACACCGATATCGTAAACCTCTGATCGCTCAGGTGCGAAGAAACGCGGGGCGAGTACGCCTGGATCACCGTACGAGCGTGGAGTGGAGATTCCCTGGCAGTGAAGGAAATGTGCCGTCAGCGGGCCACGAACGCATTGGACGCTAGCGGGGTGATAATTCAGTCTTCCCTCAGACGAAATGAGCCCGGCGCCGCAAATGTAAGTCCGATCATCAGCCCATTCGAGGATGCTGCCGACGAGCATGAGATTCGGAGTGACCAACACCCCCTTCCCGACCGTCGTCACCACGGGAGAAAAGTATTTTCTTGCTACAAGGACTGAAAACTGGTCCCCAACGTTCGGAAATTTCTGGAAACACTTTAGAGTGACTCTCTTCACGAGAGAAGAATACCCAGTTCCTGGATGTTCGCGCAATTCGGCACGCGATCCTCTCTGAGATGCAATGAAGGACAGGGCGAAACCGACGTCACCGTCCTTTTAGAAGGACCCCCAAACTTTCTTCGGACCAATAAGAAAACCAGGCCCAATCAATGGGCCCAGTGTGAAAGTCACAATCTTCTGTCGGGCGAAAAAACCGATCGAGCGCCACTTGAAACTGACAGACCCCTTATTCAAACATCCCAATATTGATCCTGCACGAGTCAATCATCTCGTAACATTTTGAGTTCGGCTTCAAGCTTGCGAATCATTTTCTGCTGCTGAATAAGATAAAGGGTCAACTCCTCAACTTTTTCCAATACCTGCATTTGAAGCTTCGTGACATTTACACCCCCAGAGTACTCCACCTCCGCCAGTGACATGACTCCAGGCAGATGCCGGTTTTCCTGGATAAACATATCAAGTTCGTCTAGCGTCTGAAGCGGATAGTCTTCAGAAAACACGTAATCCGGGAATGTGTATGGAGTTGCGTTCCCTGCCTTGAAAAGGTCTCCAGCTAGAGTCAAGTTCCCGGCGCGGTCAAACCTTGCTTCGACGGCACCAGTGCCATCGGCGCTTATTTTGAAGGTGTCATCACCGGAGTTGCCCATATACCACTTTGCTCCAGAAACCGAGGTGTCTTCAAACAAGGCAGTTTGTGCACTGGACCCCTTCAGATGTACCTTCACTGCCGGCGAGGCGGTTCCCGAACCCGACATTACCATTTGTGTTGACATAGATGCTGTTGGTCGGTGCGCTTGGGCGGATCTTGAAAGGCAATCTCGAACCGTTGGTGACATCGCGGACGAAGAAGTTGGTCTCGTTGCCGGCCACGTCCCAGGTCTGGGCCGTGAAGCCCGAGGAGCCATCCTGTTCGAGGCGCAGGGTCGGCGAGTCACCGTCCACGACGTGAAGCTCGACCACGGGCGTCGAAGTTCCGAGCCCGATACGTCCACCGTCGTCGACGTAGAGGGAGTGGCTCGGTGCGGAGTGCTCGATGGTGAACGGCGTTCTCCCGCTGTCAATGTCATCGATCGAAAACTTGTTGGCACCACCGTTCGCCGAATCGTTGGCCGTCAGCTGCCAATCCACGGACGGGAAGCTGGACGTGGCACTGGTGTCCTGAAACTTGATGCGGGTGTTGTTCTCTTTCAACCGCAGGGTGTCGAAGCCGAAGCTCTCGCCGTTGACGCAGTCATTGCCCGACACACGCACTGAACGTGACGATGAGATCGTCGGTGA
This sequence comes from Candidatus Sulfomarinibacteraceae bacterium, assembly GCA_963714895.1. GTDB lineage: Bacteria > Acidobacteriota > Thermoanaerobaculia > Thermoanaerobaculales > Sulfomarinibacteraceae > Sulfomarinibacter. Next base: position 46,439 of record CAVQQC010000022.1, on the reverse strand, counting down.
TCACCTGGTCTTTGGCCGGGATGGGTACGTCCTGGTCGTTCACCGCACCGGGTTGGGCGTCGCCTTCCGTCTGCGGCGAGACTCGCCGCAGCGGTTTTTCCGTCTGCTCGGCGACGACGATGTTCCCGCCGGCGATCCTGAAGTAACCCGACGACGGCGCCACTTCGATCGGCAGCTTGCCCTTGCTCTTCATCTCGTTGATCGCGGCGTCATCTCCGGACTCGCGAGCCGTGCGCAGCCGGTCCTTCTGCTCCGACGAGAGGCGTGGCGAAAAAACCAGCTCCCAGGCGTACTGGCCGTCAGGAAGACTGCCCGAAGCGGCATCGGAAAGGTTGATTTCAATGGAGTCGCCAGCCGCGAACTCCTTGCGCAGTGCCACGTCGTGGGGTCCCGAGACCGTCAGCACCGCCGACTCGAACTCGAACTCGGGCTGCCAGTTCGCGCCTGTTGCTCGGAGGGTGACACGCGCCGATTCCACCTGGTTCCCGGCGTCCGCCGCTCCAGCGGGCGAAAGCGGCAGCATCACCATTGTGGCCAACGCGGCCACCACTACGACGTTTCTGAAGAACCTGGTCATGTCGTCAACCTCCCGTGCTCACGATTTCGAGTTCCTGTCTCAACGATTGTATCACCGTTACATTTCGGCCCTCGGCTTACCGCACCGGCAGCCTGCACGGCGGTCCGGCGAGGTACCGTTCGAGGTCAGCCTTCACAGCGTCCAGAGCCTCATCGGCGCCGTCGGCGATCGCGGCGTCCACCACCTGTTGTTGCCACACCGCAGCCTCCTCGCAACGGTCGAGTTCCGCATACGCCTGCGCGATGAGCTGAGCGTGGCGCGGCGTCGGCTTGACTGCGAAGACCGCCTGTGCGAGGTCGAGGGCCTGCCGGCCGTCGCGAACGTCGGCGTCCGGGCACGAGGCCAACAGCCGGGCCAGGGCAAAGGCGACGTCTCCGCTCGCCGGGATCCGTTGATGCCCGGCCTCCAGCACCGCCCTCGCGCGAGCATACAGCTCGAGCCGCACCAGTGCCGCCGCCCCGCCCGTCACCGCCGCTTCACTCCCCGGATCGAGCTGCGCCGCTGACTTGAAGTGTTCCAGGGAGGACCAATCGTCTCCCGTGGCGACCAGTGCTCGGGCCAGCATCAGCTGCGCCTCGGCGTCGTAAGGCGTCGCTGCCACCACCGCTTGCAGGTGTGGCAGCGCCTCCTCCGGCCGCTGCCGGCTCACCAAGGTACTGCCGAGATTGAAGTGCGCCGTCGTCTGATCCGGCTCGATCACCAGCGCCTCTTCAAAGCGCGCGATCGCGGCATCCAGTTCGCCGAGCTCCGCCAGCGCAGTGCCCAGGTTGACCAACGCGCGGGCGCTCCGGGGATCCGCAGCGACCGCGGCCCCGAACTCATCCGCCGCCTCCTGGTACCGGCCGCTGGCGAAGGCGAGCCGACCGCGCACCAGGTGGACCCGTTCGCCCTCCTTGAGGAGCAGCAACTGATCCACCACCGGGTCCGGCGGACGCACACCGACCGTGCCGCGCATGTCGAGATGACGTTTGGCCGCTTCCGCGTCCCCGAGCCCGCGGTACGCCATGGCGAGGCTGTAGTGCAGCCGGTTGGCCTCTGGCGCCGTGCGCAGAGCGGCTTCGAAATACATGACCGCATCGCCGTACTCCTGCCGGGACAACGCCAGCTGCCCGAGCCCGGCCATCACCGACGGCGAACCGGGGTTGAGGGTGAGGGCACGGCGGTAGGCCGCCTCCGCTTCCTCGAGGTGGTCGAGCTCCAGGCTGACCTCGCCGAAGCGCACCAGGGCGGCAAAGTCGTACGGCTCGAGCGACCACGCGGCCTCGTACAACGACGCCGCGTCCTCGAGTTCACCCGCGAGACGGTTCACGTCGGCCATCAGATGGAGCCAACGAAAGTCCTGTGGCACCAGCTGGTTGGCGTTGACATAGCAGGCCCCTGCCACATCCAGCAACTCGTACGCGTGGTAGAGCTGACCAAGGGTGCCGTAGGCCGCTGCCAGACGGTCCGCATCCGCATCCGGTTGCGCCAACACGGATTCCATGCCGCGTCGAGCCTCTGCGAGCTGGGCGGCCACCGCCTCATCGAAGCCGGTCAGATCCGGCTCCACCACCGGCACCAGCTGCGCCCTCAGAGCCACGACCTCGGCGTCGGTCTGCACTTCGGCGCCGGAATCCGGGGTCCGGGCCGCGACCAGGGAAGGCGCGAAGAACAGCGCACCACAGACCACCGCCCGAAGCACCCACTGCATCATCTATTTCTCCTTCGGCGCCGAGCCTTCGCGCAGGGTCGTGTAACGATCTATCGGCAGGTTGCGCCACACCTCCTGCCGGCCGCCGGGCCAGGTGACCTTCACCTCTTTGACCGCGGTCTCGGCGCCGAGCCCGATCAACAGCCGCGGGTCCCGGGACGAGCAGAAGCTGCCGTCGGTGCGGACCCTCCTCCAACGCGTCGGCCCTCCAGCCGTGCGCACCTCGACCTTCGCTCCGAGCGCGTCGCGGTTCACCCCGGCGAGCACCAACCGCAGGCCGAGCCAGTGGTTTCGGGCCCCGATCTGGTTGAGCAGGACCCTCGTCGGGCCGTTGTTGTTGGCCACCACGACATCCGTGTCACCGTCGTTGTCGAGGTCGCCGAACGCCGCCCCGCGGCTCACCTCGATGAGCGGAAAGGTCTCACCGGCGCGGTCGCTCGCCACCTCGAACTTCCCGTTGCCGGTGTTGCGCAGGAGGTGGTTCGGCTGACCCAACGGATAGGCGTCGCCGGCCCGCACCCGTTCGTCGATCGCGCGGACCGCGCCGTTGAGGATCAGCAGATCGAGCCAGCCGTCGTTGTCGAAATCGAACCAACCGGTTCCGAAGCCGGTCTTGCCGAGGCTGATGGAGGCAAGGCCCGCGGCGCTCGTGCGGTCCTCGAAAAGGGCGGTGCCGTCGTTGACGAACAGCGTGTTGGTCTCCTCCATGATGTGGGTCATGAAGAGGTCGTCGTCGCCGTCCTCGTCGAAATCGTCGGCGTCGACGCCCATTGAGGCTTCGGCCTTGCCGGCTGAGTTGACGGCGGCTCCCGCCCACAGGGCATCGTTGCGGAAGGTGCCGTCGCCGTTGTTGATCCACAGCTGGTTCGGGTCACCGTCGTTGGCGACGTAGATGTCGATCCAACCGTCGCGATCGAAGTCGGCCGCGACCACCCCGAAGCCCGCTCCGAAGGCCTCGTGGATGCCCGCCTTCGCTGGTCACGTCCTCGAAGGTGCCGTCACCGCGGTTCCTGAACAACCGATCGGGCACGGGGTTGTAGGCATCGGGACCGCAGAAGTCGCGCGCGCTGCTCGGCGCATAGCACTCGCGGGTCGGGGCGGTTTCGAAGTCGACGTAGTTGGAGACGTAGAGGTCGAGGTCGCCGTCGCGGTCGTAGTCGATGAAGGCGGCGCAGGTGCTCCAGCGGGAATCGTCGACGCCCGCCTTCACGGTCACGTCCTCGAAGGTGCCGTCACCGCGGTTCCGGTAGAGCTGATTCGAGCCCAGGTTGGTGACGTAGAGATCGACCCGGCCGTCGTTGTCGTAGTCCCCGGTCGCCACGCCCATGCCGTAACCGCTGCCGGATATTCCGGACGAGCCCGTGACGTCGGTGAAGTGCAGCTTCCGGGTACCGTCGTCATCGAACGACCAGGTCGTTGCGATAGAGCTTGTCCCGCGGTGGCTCGGACCGCGCCACGGGAACACCGCTTCGGACATGTTCTTCCCGAGCAGCGCGCCCTGGACGAGATAGACGTCAAGGTCGCCGTCGCCGTCGTAGTCCACCACGCCGACGCCCTGGCCGGTGATCTCGGCGATCGTGAAGTTGCCGGTCATGCCGTTGAAGTGGGTGAAGTCGATGCCGGCTGCGGTCGCGACGTCGATGAAGACGCTGCCATCCCGTGGTCCTGCGGCCCCGGCCACAACCGTCACCGTCAACAGCCAGCTCAATACTACCGTCGCGATCACGCACCCTCTGCAGGGCAGTCCGTTGGTCACGTCTTCCATTTCAGTCCTCAGTCGGCCGTCTCGTCAAGCGGGGCAGTCGGAACCCGGGGGCCGTCGCCGCCGTACCGGGCGGAGAACGATCTCAACCTCTCCTGGAAATCAGCAGACCTCCTGCAAGGGCGAGTGCGCCGATCAGGATCGCGATGCCCACAGGGGTCTGCGACGGAATGCCCGCGGCCTCCACGAGCCCGCCGGCGCGGATCATCCAGTTGCCCGCCACGAAGGGGTCGATGAGGGCGGTCACATCGTCCGACGGCAGGGCCGGCGGGTCCGGTGGATCGGCGATCCAGGTCGCGTACCACGAGCGCCCCTGGGGGCTCGTCGTGTCGATGGCCGCCGGGTTCGTGGAAGCCGGCACTCCAGCCCACGACATAGCGATTGATGACCCCCACCAACAGGTTGCCCCCGGCGGGAGTCACGATCGCCGGCGCCACCGGATACACCGAAAACGTGGTCCCGTTGACCGATTGAATCGTGGAATTGAAGGACGTCAGGAGGGTTGCCCCGTTTGCCGGATCGTTGTCCGCATCGTGCCAGACGGCGATCTGGACCGCATTCCCGACGAACAGGCCCGGTGCCCGAAGGGAACAGCACCGACACCTCCTCAAGTTCAAACGTGCCCGCAGCCAGCGAAAACTGGTTGAACCACAGGAACTGTTCACCGGTGAACCCGACACTCCCCTCCCAGCTCCCGTCGTCCAGCATCAACTGCGCCGGGGTGCCCTGTTTCGCCGCGATCTGATCGACGCTCACGGGTGCGGGCGCCTGCTTGAAAATGGGCTCGGACCCCGTGGCGACGGCCGGGTGCAGCGCCAACGCGAGACCTGCGCAAAGCGAGTGCATGGACCGCTGCGCGATGGCGGCGGATCGGCCGCGCCACTCGATGATGATCGGGTGAGATACACGAACTCATAAGGACCCCCCTACCGTGGCAGACCACGCCGATGTGTCGCCGGATTCGAAGCCGTCGGCAAAGATCAATGAATCGACCTCGAGAACTGCGCTGTCGAGCCACAAGGTGAAGTCGTCGCCATCGGGCATACCCACTTTGAACGAACACAGGATCGACTGACGTCCCGGCCGTTCGGTCACCGTCAGCCCGATCGGCAGCCAGGAACCGCCGCTGTCGCCGAAGATGGACGTAATCGAAGAAACGCCGAGCGACGGCCCGGAGCAATCAACGCTCGCGATACGACGTGCAGCCGGCGGTCAGCGAAAGCTGCACGCCCGGATCGGCCGTCAGCTGAGATACCGCCTTCAGTCGGGCCTCGGCTTGCGACGGGAATTTCGCACACTGTGCCGCCTCGAAGTTGGTGTGGGCGTCGAATTGCATGAACTCGAGAGAGCCGGACACCGCAGAATCATCGACGTCGACGGAAGAGTAGGAAGATCTCGCCCGGGGTCGACGAAGTCAGCACCCATCCGTTCGCGTCACAATCGAAGTGACCGTTCGTCAGAAGGTTGAACGGGTCCGATCGGAAGGTCAAGACGAAATCATCGCCGCCGGTTCCGTTGCCGGTGCCGTCGAGCGGATTGCCGGCCAGATCGACAATCGATGTCGAGCCGCAGACCAGCAGACGGATTTGCGAACTGGGGAGCGATTCAGCAAGGTTCAGGGTTGCGGTTGGGCCACCGTCGTCGTAGATGACACTGAGAATTGGAACCGGGACATCGTCACCGAATACCGGCTCCGCAGACCGTGGTCGCGAAGTCGCCGTCCGGGCCCGCCGCGATAACCATGTAGTTCGCCGGGTTCGTGACGTCGTCCGCGTCCGAGTCGCCTGGCGGGTTGAATACAGACTCAGAGAATGTGACGAGGAACGTTGCAACCTCCACCTGCACGGTGTCGCACTCCGCGAGCGGGCCGGCCGAGGTCTCGACCGCAGTCACCTGCGGTGGCGTGACGTCGAGCACCGTCAGCGTGTCGCTGGCCGTGCCGCTGTTACCCGACGACGAGGTCAGATCGCCGGTGGTGTTGACGTGAGCCCCTGTCGCAGTACCGACGACGTCGACATCGATCGTACAGGACGCTCCGGCCCCCACCGTGCCTCCGGTCAAAGAGATCAGCGTGGCACCCGACATGGCCGTCAGCGTGCCGCCACAGGTGTTCGCCGCGTTCGGCACGGCGGCGACCGTCGTCCCTGCGGGCAGGTTGTCGGTGAAGGCGAGGTTGGTTGCCGCCATGGCTGCTGGCAGTGTTGTCGATCGTGAAGGTCAGCGTGCTCGTCAACCCGACGGCGATCGACGCCGGCGCGAACGCCTTGGCGAATATACGGAGGCGGCTCGATCGTCAGCAGCGCCGTGGCCGGGTCGGCAACGGTGAGGCCGAACTGGAAGAGACCGCTGGTGGTGTTGGGGAAGCTGCCGGCCGAGGCCGTCGCCGGGACAGAGACGGTCACCGAGAAGGTGCAGCTGTCGCCCGGGCTGCCCGCGGCAGCCAGATTGCCACCGGTGAGGGTGAGGAAGGAGGTGCCCGCCAGGGCCGAGCCGGCGCCGCAGGGCGGGTCCGGGGTCGGCGGCAGCGTGGCAACGAGCCCGGAGATCACCGCGTTGAGATCGTCGGAAAAGGCGAGATCGCCATTGGCGGCCGTCGAGTCCAGGTTGGTGATGGTGAAGCTGAGGACCGCGGTGCCGGTCGCGGTGGTCGGACCGTCAAACGACTTGGTGAAGGTCAGCAGCTGGACCTTCAGATCGTCGCTGGCCGGTGCGCCGAAGACATCCAAGGCCCCGACCTTGCCGGTGACGCCCGTCGTGGTGTTGGAGAAGACGCTCCCCGGCAACGGCGCGGGGGGCACATCGACGGAAAGCCTGATCGTGCAGCTCGCGCCCGGCAGCAGGGTGCCGCCGGAGTAATCGAAGAACCCGGTCGGGAAGCCTGCGGCCATGCCGCCACAGTCGTTGAAGATCGCGCCGGTCGCCTCGAGACCGCTGAGCGCGGCGTCGAGATCGTCACCGAAGGCGATGTCGGTCACCGTCTCGGTGGCGCTCAGGTTCGTCAGAGTGAACTCGAGGGTCACCGGATCGCCGGGCTGGACCGGGTCGTCGGTGAACTCCTTGGTGAGCGCGAGCAGCTCGGAGTCGACAACCAGCTTGTCCACCGCGGGCGGGCCGGTACCGACGCTCGAAGACAGGCCGCTGGTCGTATTGATATAGCGGCCGTCATCGGCGGCGGCCGGCACCAGGACGGTGACGTCGAAGCTGCACGGCGGGTCGCCCGAGAGCCACGCTCCGCCGGAGAAACTCAGAGTTGTGGGGATGGCAGAGCTGAGGGTGCCGCCACATGGCGTCTGAGGGTACGACACGACCGTGACGTCAGGTGTGCCCGGGAGGATCGCAGCCAGGCTGTCGGTGAACGTGATGGAGGTGGCGTCGTCCGCGCCCTGAGTTGTCGAGGGTGAAGCGAAGGGTCGCGGTGTCGCCGGGGATGACCGGATCGTCGGTGAACTCCTTGCTCAAGAGCAGACCGGCGACCACCAGATTGTCTGACGCCGCGGGGCTCGCTGCCGTGAGCGCTGCCACAGTGGCGGTGACCTGCGAGGTCGTGTTCCCGTACGTACCGCCGACCATGCCGGGCACCGTCAACTCGAGGGTGATCGCGCAGCTCGCTGCGGCCGCGAGGGTGCCGCCGGAGTAGCCGAACATGTCGGTGCCGACGCCCGTGACGGTGCCACCGCAGGTGTTCCCGGTCACGCTGGTCAGCGTGAGCCCGGGGAGGGTGGCGCCGAGGTCGTCACTGAAGGCGATGGCGCCGGCCGCGTTGTCGGGGTCCAGGTTCTCGAGGGTGAAGACGAGGGTCACGGTGCCGCCCGGCACCGCCGGATCGTCGGTGAACTCCTTGGTGAGGCGAGGCGCGGCGACCACCACGATGTCGTCGCTGGCCGGCGGGCCGACCACCGTGGGCGTACCGCCGACGTCGTCGAGGACCGCGGAAATCTCTTCGGTGGTGTTGGTGTAGGTCCCTCCGGCAAGACCCTCAGGAATGTCGACGGTGACGGAAAAGGTGCAGGAGTCTTCGCCCATCGCGCCCGCAGCCTCCAGGCTTCCGCCGGTGAGCTGGAGGCCCTGGCGCTCGGTGCCGAGGCTGACAAGAGACAGTGTGCCGCCGCATGCCGCTGTCGGCAGTGTCGGGGAGGAGATCGTGACCGGGTAGGGCAGGAAGCCGTTGCCGACCGTGATTCCACCACCGGGAGCGCTCGTGTTGTCGGTCAGCTCGTCGACGAACCCGATGTTGCTCAGCGTCGACACCAGGCTGGTGTTGGTGATGGTGAATTCCAGTTTCACCGTTCCGCCGGCGCCCACCGGATCATCCGTGAACTTCTTGGTCAGGACGGGGAAGCTGACGACGAAGAGCAGGTCGCTCGCCGAGTTGCCGGTCTCGGGCGAGCCGCCGACGTCGCCGCTGACCGGTCCGGTGGTGTTGGGGTAGGTCCCGGGAACGGCCTCCGCGGGGACGCTCAGCTCGACACTGAAGGTGCATGAGCTCCCCGGCGGCAGCGAGCCACCGCTCAGGGTGAGCACGCCCATACCAAAGGCGAGACTCGAGCCGGCGCCGCACGGCGGGTCGGGGCTCGGCGGCAGGTTCGGAGCGAGGCCGGCGAGTGTCGCTTCGAGGTCGTCTTCGAAGGTGATCCCGGTCGCCGAGTCGCTGCGGCTCCTGTTGGTGACGGTGAATTCGGCCGTCACGGTGCCGCCCGGCGCCACCGGATCATCGATGAACTGCTTGCCCAGGTCGAGCAAGGAGTCGGAGCCTTCGACCTCGAGCACGGCGGCCGCCTTGCCGGCCGACTTCTGAGTATTTCCGATCGTCAGCAGGAGATCGCTTGTCACATTGCCCAGCGATCCGACGGCGCCACCGATCACGTCCACGGTCACCGTACAGGTCGACTCCGACGCAAGCGCTGGTACGGCGGGGAAAAAAACGCCAGACGCGGCGAGGGAGATCACCGAGGTCCCGGGGACGGCGATGAGTGTCGCCGGCATCTGCGGGGCCCCGCAGTCAGTGGACGCCAGGGCGGGATTCGCCACCACCATCCCTACCGGCAGGATGTCCGTGAACGAGAGATTCGTGATGTCCGGTGCGCACTCACCGCAATCCGTCGTGTTGTCGATGGTGAAGGTCAGGGTGCTGCGGCCGCCGAAATCCACGGGGTTCGGCGCGAAGTTCTTGGTGAATCCGGGCAGGTTGTCATCGACAGTCAGGTCGTCAGTGGCGGTGCCGCTGTTGCCCGCACTCGACGTCAGATCGCCGGAGGTGTTGGTATAAGGGACCCTGGCTGGGAGTCGGGCCGGTGACGTTGACCACGATTTGACAGCTCAAACCGGCGCCGACCGAGCCGTCCACGAGGGTGATCGTGTCGCCGCCGTCGGGAGCGGTGAGCGTGCCGCCGCAGCTGTTCGAGACGAATGCCGGCGCCGCGAGCATGATCCCGTAGGGCAAATCGTCGGTGAACGCCAGATCCGTCACCGGCGTTCCCGATTGGAAGTTCGAGATGTCGAACACCAACGTCGAGACAGCTTCCGGGGCCGATCGTATCCGGTATAAAACTCTTGCTGAACCCGGGCGACGACGTCTGCGCCTGAACCACAGTCGACGCCGCAACCATCAACGATGCCACCCCGACGGTCATCAATAGTCGCCGCCGCCCTGTCAACGCAGTGCTCTTCATGTGGACCCCATCCTTCGTGTTCGTCATTGCCGGCAGGTTTTCTGCGAAATCTCGATCGGCTCATCCAAGGATACCCCATACCTGAGATGTGGTATCGACGAATGGGCCGGGCCGAAAAAAAACCTCCCGTGGGAGGGAGGTGGTGCGTCTTGCATCTGGAGCCAACGGTCGGAATTGAACCGACGACCTAGTGATTACGAATCACTTGCTCTACCCCTGAGCTACGTTGGCGCGTCGGGCACTCTAGCACCCGGCGTCGCGGGTGGCAATACTACTCCGCAATTCGCTCGCCGGTTGCAGCACCCGGCGAGCGAATTGCGATCCGATAGATCTCCGACGGCGCAAAGAGGCGCATGGGTGGGCCCCAGCGGCCGGCGCCGCGGCAGACCACCTGGGTCATGGGACCGACCCGGCGGACCCCGGCCATATGCGGGAAAACGCGACGCACGAGATAGTGGGCGGGCCAGATCTGCGCGCCGTGGGTGTGTCCGTTGAGCATCAGACCGACGCCGGCGGCAGCGGCGGCATCCTCGTAGCCGGGCGTGTGCTGGAGGAGCACTACGGCAGCGGCGGGCGGCACGTCGGCCATCGCCTCGTCGAGGTCGGCCACCATCTCGCCGGTCTGCCGGCCGCCGCCGTGATCGGCGACCCCGGCGACCCACAGCCCCGGCGCCACCTCGAAGGCGGCGTTGTCGAGCACGGTGAATCCGGCTTCGCGCATGAGTTGTCGCGACCGTTCAGCTCCCGCGTAGTATTCGTGGTTGCCGAGCACGGCATACACGCCCTTCGGAGCAGTGAGTTCCCCGAGAATGGGCACGAGATTCTCCACCGCTCCCGCGTCGGAATCGATGAGGTCGCCGGTGATGACCACGACGTCCGGCCGTAGGTCATCGATCTGTTCGATCACCGATCGCAAGCGGCGGGCCCCGATCAGGTTGCCGAGGTGGAGATCGGAGAGCTGAACGATGACCAGGCCGTTGGCTTCGGACGGGAGATTGGAAAGCTCGAGGTCAAGGTCTACCGTTCGCGGCCGCGAGTGGCCGCCCACCCAGGCGAAGACGGCGAGCAAGACGGCGAGCATGACGGCGGCCGCCCGCAACCCCACCACCCAGGGTTTGAGGACGAGGCCGAAGAGGGTCACGAGGTCGACCAGACCGAGAGCCGGGATCAGCAGGATGAGGACACCCATCCACACTGCACCGGCGTACTCGATCACGGTGCCGAGACCCGGTGCGCCGTGGTTGAACAGAATCCGCCCGAGAGGATAGGAGACGTATCCAACCGCCATCACCACCAGCAAGGTGCGGTGGCCCGCGGTGTTCGCGAACAGCGGCAACGACCACAGCCGCCAGCCGACGTAGAGGTGGAAGAGCAACCAGATGCCCAGAACCGCGGTGAAGAAAACCAGGAATCGCATGGGTTGCGTCATCTCCGGACGTGCCGTCGGGGACGCACCGTCATTGGGCTCACCACCTCGAGGATCAAAATGATCCGCACCACCCGTTGGTCGACGCGATCGAGGCCTCGATCACACGGTAGGCTGGCAGGTACGCCTGCCGGTAGGCGGCACTGTGGTGAACCGGAGGATAGCCTTCCTCGGCCATCGTGCGGGCGAGTTCATGAAGCGCTCTGCCGAGGTCCTGCCGGTTGTCCGTCTGCAGCCACTGCACGACCAGATCGAGGGCGACGCCCATCTGCTGCGGGTCGGCGCGCACCGCGCTCGCGGTGGCGACAAACGCCTCGCCCAGCGCATCGCTCGAGAAGCCGTTGGCCGCGAAGGGTCGCAGGTTCACCCGAACCAGCATGGGATCGCCGCCGAGCGTGTCGCACCAGGTCTCAGAGCTCATCGGGGGCCCCAGATCGGCGAGCTCGATATGGAGGGCATCCGCTGCCTGCGCTGTATCGGGAACGGCGTGACCCGGCCCGAACATCGCCTGGTGGAGAAATTTGTAAAGATCGACGGCTTCGGCTTGCGGATGGCTGGCGATGTCGAAGGCCAGCGCCTGGACCGCGTTCGCGGTGCCGTTGGTAACCTCCGGTTCCGACCCGAACGACGATTGCGTCGCCGGGAATGCGATCGCCACCGCCAGGACGAACCGGGCGAGGTCGCTCATACCTCGAGCCTCTTGACGAAAGGTTCGTAGGTCATGAAGTCCGCGTGGTGGACCAGCCAGGCCTCGGTCGTCCGCGCCACCATGTTGCCCTCCCCTGCATGGGTGGCGATGATGTGGCACACCGCATCGGGCAGGCCACACTCCATTGCTACCGCCACGCCGGTGAAGGGATGACGCAGGTACTTGCCGCGGGCGCTCGCACGGCTGCCCCCGTCGCCGTCGCTTTCGTACTCGAGCAGCTTGCCGACATCCGCGAGGATGGCACCGGAGATCAGCACGTCCATGTTCACCGGCAGGGCGTCCGTAAAGAACTCGCCGACCGTTCGCCCGGCGTCCCTGGCCACGTGCACCACCGCCCTCTTGTGGGCCATGAACGTCACCGGGCAATTCGGGACCAGGAGGGTGAAGGGGATGCGCTCGAGGTCGGCCGGGGTCAGCGGCGAGTACTCGAACGCGCGCACCCAACAGTCGGTGGTCTTGTCCCGCAGGTCCCGGTCCTCGATCCACTCCAGTTCCGGCCAGATTCTCTGCACTTCGTCTCGCAGCATGGCAGCCTCCGCTGGGGGGAAGGATAACGTGAGATCAAATCGGAGATTTCACGAGCATCTCGGATTTCGGACTTTCGGATCTTCCATTCCCGGAGGAGCCACCTTCAACGATTGATGGCCCGAGTCGCTTGCAGAGTGGATAGTCGAGCTTCCAACGATGTTGAAAATGCACCTCCGCCGACGCGGCACCGCGCGACCGCGTGAGCACCCGCATTAAACAGGTCGTGATGCCGGATCTGCGCCTATGCGGGCAGCCATCTGCCGGCTGCCATCTCGGTGTGCTGGGTGGACCGAAATTCCGAAATCCGAAATCCGAAATCCGAAATGGACGGGCCAAAGGCCCGTCAGAGCGACTCCCACGACACGACCCAGTCGACCTCGGCGAAGGTGTCGGAAAACGGCAGCTCGGGTCCGCACGTCCGCTGCACGGCGCCGCCGGTTTTTTCGATCAGGTCGAGCAGCCACGATTGTTCGAGTCCCCGCCAGTGGGGCTCGTCCCACCCGGTGTTGGTGGCTGCGACGCAGAAGAGCACCTGCCCGAGATCCGGGCTCGTGTAGACGCCCCCGACCACCGCCACGCCGCCGTCGGTGTTGATCAGGGTCCCGGTCTTGACGGCCACCGCACCCGCCCGCTTCGGCGAGGCGAGCTTGGGAAATTTGCGATTGGTCGCTCCGACGTCGCAGCCGATGACCGGCAGGAGATCGCCCGGTTCGAGACCCAGCCGTCCGGTGGTCTCGACAAGGGCGCGCAGGAGCAGAACTCCGGTCTCGGCCGTCAATCGGTTGCGGCGTTCACCCGATGCCGACTCCAGCTCCACCGCAGCCGGAGGCAGATTGAGGCGATGTTCGAGGAAGGTCTCGAGACCCTGCGGCCCGCCGAGGCCGTCCGCGACCCTGACGATGTCGTTGTTCGAATACACGTTGAACCGCCGCAGCAGCTCCGGCAGCGGGTTCGAGCGGTGGACCGCCACCGGCACCCAGCCGTCCGGCGCCCCGCTCCGGGTCGACCCGACGATCTCCACCCGTGGCGGGTCCTTGGGGTCCCAACCCCGGCGGGCGCTGACAGCTTCCCACGCGGAACGGGTGGTCTTGTCCCACCGCCGCGGATCGAGCACCATCCGCAGCCGGCGCCCCATCTGGTTCACCCGGTCGCGCGGGTCGAGCACCCGTTTTTCGACCCCGTTCTCCCACCCGATCCAGAAGTCACCGTCGACCGCGAGCCAGCCCTCGACCCGGGTCAGACGGAGCCGGTTGAGCATGCGCGCGACCAGGAACGCGTTTTCCGCCTGGAAGTCCGGGTCGCCCCAGCCCTGCACCACCAGCGAGCCCTCGAGCCGGCCGGTCTCCTTGTCCCACTCGCCGTCAACGCCGAAGACAGTCCGGTATCGATGGTCGGGGCCGAGGCGTTCCAGCGCCCACAGCGAAGTTCCGACCTTGACCAGCGACGCCGGGTTGAACGGGGTGTCGGCGTTCCGGGTCGCCAGCACCGCGCCTGCGAAGGTCTCGGCTCGGAAGAGCAGCTGGTCGCGGTCAGCGGGCTCGCACAACCGCGCTGCAGCCAGCAATGCGACCACCGCAGCGACTGCGAGGCCCTGCGCCCTAAACCGAGTGAAGACCATCAGTTCCCGTACAACAGGCGGTCGGCCAGACCGGTTCGCAGGACATTGCCGGGGTCGAGCTCACCCTTGAACCGGGCGAACAGCTCGAGCTGCCCGTCGCGGAAGGTCTCACGGTAGAGCTCCGCCGGCAGGGCCGCGTCCTTGGCCGGGTAGAAACGCCCTCCCGCATCGACCACCGGGCTCGCCAGCTCGCGGACCATGGCCCACAGGTCGGCGCGCCGGGTGCGAGTCACCGGGAAGTCGAGGGCCAGAGAGAAACCGTCCACCGCGTGGCTCATCAGAAAGGGGTCCGGGCGGTGGCGTTTGAGGACCGCGAGAAACGACGGCATCCCGTGTTCGTGGCACACCTCGAGTTGGTTGCGGAAGACCTCTTCCGCCCGGTCGGTGGGAACGAAGCTCTGGTGCTGGATGAGTCCGCCGGGCAGATAGACCTTCTTCCAGTCCGGCACGTAGTCGAGGAGAAAGGAAAAGGCGGCCAGCGACTGGCGGTAGGTCGTGTCGTTGCCAAACGTGCTGCCGGCGAGGTACTTGGCGGAGTTGATGGCACGCATCCCGGGGCGGTTGGTCAGAGGTTTCAGGAACCGCCACATCAGCGATTTGGGCATGACGCCGAAGAGGTTCGAAGGCAGGTCCTGCGCCGCGGTGCTGAGGTGGGCGCCCGGTTGGCCGTCCTCCCCTTCCTCGAGGTGGCGGGCGAAGTGCAGCAGGCCGCGGCCCAGGTCCTTGCCGCGGGCAAACGCGTCAATCCAACCGACGACGTACTCCCATCGGTCCTTGGCCTCGTCGGTCAGGCGGAGCATGGTCTCGAGATCCGGCGCGGCAACCGCCCGCACCTCGAGCAGCCCCGAGCGAATTTTTTTGAGCTGGAGCCTCGCCCGCGTGATGATCCCGAGCTGACCGAAGGACCCGATGACCGCGTAGAACAGATCGCGCTCGCGGTCCGGCGAGATGGTGCGGGCGCCGCCCTCCGGCAATGCCAGGTCGAATTCGATGCAGTGTTCGCCGAAGGTCCCGCGGCACCAGTTGTTCTTGCCGTGCACGTTCATCGCGAGCGCCCCGCCGACGGTCGGTTCCATGGTGCCGGTGACGACCGGCGGCCACCACCCGTGGGCAATGGCCATCCGCCACAATGCGCGCAGGTCGACACCCGGTTCGACGTCGACCACCCCCGATTGGGCGTCCCACCGCAAGACCCTGTCGAGGCCGGTGAGATCGAGCACCACCGATTCCGCCGCGAGGGCGGCGTCGCCGTAGGAACACCCTGCCCCCCGCAGCGCGACCGGAATGCCCTCCGACCGGGAGATCTCGAGCGCCTCGGCAACCCCCGTTGCGTCTCGAGGTCGGAAGACGTAGCCGGGCGCGCCGACGGCCATGCCCCAGCCCTCGACCCACTCCAGCCGGCTCGCCAGGCCCACGCTCAAATCCCCAACCTGGTGAAGATCATCGACGGGATCGCGCGGATGACGGTCATCACCATCCGCCACCGCGCCGGCACGTAGGCGGTCACAGCTCCACGACGCGCTTTGGCGAGGATGATCTCGGCCGCACGGTCGGCGGAGATCACCCAGAACAGCCCCTCCTTGCCGCGCGTCATGGCGGTGTCCACAAAACCCGGTTTGATGGTGACCACCCGCACGCCTTTGGTCGCCACCCGGTTCCTCAGCGCCTCGAGGTAGGTGTGAAATGCCGCCTTCGAGGCACAGTAGCCGGGGTTGCCCGAACGACCGCGATCGCCGGCCACCGAGCCGATACCGACGATGGTCCCGCGGCCGAGGCGGGACATCCGTTCGGCGACGGGGTTGAGCCAGGCCATCGCGCCGACGACGTTGATCTCCATCATCTCGCGGTCCTTGCCGGTGTCGAACTCGTCTGCGGCAACGGCCGGCATGACCCCCGCCGCATACACCACCAGGTCGAGACCGCCGAGCCGGCGCGCGATCTCGCGCACCAGACCGGGCACGTCGTCGATCGCCCGAACATCGTGCGACACTGCCAATGAGAGGTCTTTGCCGGCTGCGGCGTTGATCTCTTCGGCCACCCGCAGCAACTCCTGCTCGCGCCGGGCGACGATCGCCACTCGAGCGCCGCCGGCCGCCAACCGCCGGGCGATCGCCTCGCCGATGCCCGCCGATGCGCCGATCACCAAGGCGTGTGAAAACTCACTATCGCTCACGCGCGTTTCCCCCTGGGTCATTATCCCACGGGCTGGACGAGGGCGAGCCGGAGCCGATTTTTCTCCGCGGCCACCCGTTCGTCGTAGGCCGCGCCGCACACCTTGTCCTTGAGTGCGGTGGACACCGCGAGCACCATCGGGTAGCCCTTCCAGGCCAGACGAACGCCGGTGGCCTCGTCGACCACCTTCCCATCGGCGATCAGGTTGCTGGCTTCGGACAGCGGGACGCCGGCGAACAGCTCCTCCAGGCTCTGGATGAGGGCCTCGTCCTCCGGTTCGAGGAAGCGGACACGGCGACGGCTCTGGATCGCCACGTGATAACTCGATGGTACGTAATAGATCCCGTCGAGCTCGAGGATTTCGGCCATCGCAGCCAGCCACCCGAAAACCTCCTTGAGCAGACCCAGCCCGGGCAGTTTCTGTCCCGGCAAGGGCCGCCGGTAGGGACCGAAGTGGGCGCGCGGGTTCTGCAGCAGCAGCCACTCGACCACCAGAACCTGGCAACCCGGCACCACCCGCGAACCGCGGCTGATCCTCAGCTCCATCAGCAACTCGACATTGTCCGGCTCGGAGTAGATGCGCACGGTGTCGCCGACGGTCCCTGAGAGATCGACCACGACCGACGGGTGGCGGAATCCCCGCAGCCGCAGCTGGTCAAGCAGACCGAGCCGCTCCAACAACAACTCGACCCCGTATTGAGAGAAGTGCGACAGCAGCCGCGTCCTCAGCGGCGCCTCCGGCATGACCCCGATGAGGTCCTCTTCGGTCAGGCTCCAATTGAAACCGCTCGGTTCCGCAGTGAGGTCCGACGGGTCGAGCTCGTTGCGGAGCCGGCGAAACCGCCGTAACACCATCTCGGCATCGTCCGGCGTCTTCACCACCTTGCCGCTGATCAGCCACGAAAAGAAGCGGGCGCTGTAGCGCCAACTCCCCGACCCGTAGCCACCGGCGAGCACCACCACCAGTGGGACCCGCCGCCGCACCCGGCGCAGGATATCCACCACCAGATGGTCGCGGCGAAACATCCCGTCGGCCGTTATCCGCCAGTTGCCGAGGGCGTCGTCCGCCGCGGGATCGGTCCCTGCCAGATAGATCACCAGCCCCGGGCGCACATTCATCACGACGTCCGGCAGGGTCTTGAGCAGCGTCCCGAGGTAGACCTCGTCGCCGACATCGGCGCCGAGGGCGATCGAGGTGGAGGCCACCGCCTCGGTTCCGCCCCAGTGTTCGTTGTGGACCGAATAGGTGTAGACGGTCGTGTCGTGGGCGAAGATCTCTCGCGTGCCGTTGCCGTCGTGCACGTCGAGATCGACGATCAGGACGGGCTCCTTGAAACCCTTGGCGCGGAGCCTCGCCACCGCCACCGCGACGTCGTTGAAGATGCAGAACCCCATGCCGCGGTCCCGCGCCGCGTGGTGGTAACCTCCCGCGAGGTTGATCGCGACCGAGCGACCCTGCAACGCGAGACGAGTGGCCTGGATGGTGCCGCCGACTGCCATGCGCTGCATCCCCAGCACCCTCTGGATCTGGGCGTCAGATACCCGCTCGCCGAAGATCCGCTCGGTCAGTTCGCGATCGCGGCCCACCGCGTCGATGTAATCGATATCGTGCACCCGCAGCAGCCCGCGCAGGGCCGGCGGCCGCGGCACCGAGATTTCGTCACGATCGAGCAGGCCCTCGTCGACCAGGAAGCCGAGGATCTTTTCGTCCGCGCGTGGGGTCAACCGGGGCCGCGTCCAGGTGGCCCGCATAGGCGTCGTGGTAGACAAACCGCACCTGCGGTGCCAACCACCGGCGACGCCAGCGCCGCCACCGGCGGCGGATGTGGCGCCCTGATTCGGACAGCGACATTCGGTCGGTTGTCCGGCGTCGGTTCGTGCTCGGCCATGGGAAGAGAATAGCGGGAGAATTCGGAATTCGGAATTCGGAATTCGGAATTCGGAATTCCATCGCAACCCCTGCCGATTGGAAACGCCCGAGTGCTTGAGGAGAGATCACGTGCGGCGGCGGTGCCTGGCATCCGGCCCGTCCGACGGGCCGCGTGCCTGGCTACGCTCGGGAAACACGCGCTGATACGTGCCACGTGCGGTGGAGGCGGCTCCCTCTGAAAGGCGCAGGCGGGTCGTTTACGGCCCGCCCACGAATGCCGAAGCCTTCATGGGGCCGATTCACGGATTGGCACATCGTGGTGGCAGGCCCTGAAGGACCTGCCTACGCCCTTCACGAATGGTCGAGAGGTCCCTGAAAGGCGTAGGCGAGTTGTTTACGGCCCGCGGGCGGGGGGCTCAGAGCTGCGTGACGGTGTAGCCCTTCTGCCGGAGCATCTCGACGATTCCGTCGTCACCCACCAGGTGCATGGCGCCGACCACGACCATGGCGTCGCGCTGACCCGCCAACAACCTTTCGATGGCCGGCATCCAGCTCCGGTTGCGTCCGCTGATCAACTTCTCATAGAGGTCGGGGTAGCCTTCGAACTCGTCGCCCATCATCGTCTGCACGTACCCGCGTCGCCGACCAGCCACTTCGCCGCAAGCTCGTCCAACACGGGAATCATGGTCTCCAGGTCCGCCACGGTGTACTCGAGAAAGGCGAGGCTCTCCTCCGGCGTCAGATCCGCGAACAGACCGACCTGGAATTCCACCGTTTCGAGGGCCATCCTCTCCTTGCCGGTCTCCTTGGCGCGGTCTGAAAAGCGGGTGTCGATGCCCGCGGCCTGCGAGTAACCGGCCCTCTCCAATTCGAGCGACGCCAGAGTCAGCGCCGCCATCCACGGTTTCATGAACTGGAACATCGAAGGCGGCATGCCCGAGGCATTCATCTTCTCGCTGAATTGGGACCACAGTTCCGGGCCGATCACCTGCTCGAGAGTCTGTCCGTCCGCCAGGCTCCCCGACGTCATCATCTGCAGAGCCGCGTCCGTCATCTCATCGAGGTCGATCTCGAAGACCACGACGGCGCTCCGGTCAAATGCAGCCTCGATGACCGATGGCAGCGGGTAGGCGTCTTCCTTGAGGGCGTGGACTGAACCCAGCAGGTACACGACGGCGCCGTCCTTCTGCGCCTTCCACATGAAAACCGAACCCTCGTTCTCCCCCGCTCCACCCAGTGAAGCGGTCAGAACCAGAATCAGCACCAACATCATGAACCGTCGAGTCATCGACCCTCCAACCGTCACCAAGTGTATCCAACTCGGAATTTCGGATTTCGAATTTCGGATTTCGAATTTGCCATCCCCAGCGCTGTTCCCGTGTTTGGGCATCCTGCAAGATTGAATACCCTTGGTCACTGACTGCAATTTCGCCTCGCCGTGGAATGGTTTTTCGAGGGACCCGGCCTCGCATACGGTATCTGAACGAACAAATCCGAAATCCGAAATCCGAAATTCGAAATTCCTACACGTGATATCGTGTATCAACGGGCGCACAGCCCCCCGAGAGGAGAACCGATGTCCAATCCGACCGCAGTCTTTGAAACATCCCTGGGCACCTTCAAGGCCGAGATCTTCGTCGACGAGATGCCGATCACGGGAAGCAACTTCGTCAAGCTCGCGAAGGACGGCTTTTACGACGGGCTGCACTTCCACCGCGTGATCAAGAACTTCATGATCCAGTTCGGCTGCCCCTACTCGAAAGACCCCGCAAGCTCGCGCGCCGGCACCGGCGGGCCGCCGCACGGCACCATCGCCGACGAGCACCTCGAGACCGCGAAATTCACGAATGCGCCGGGCACGTTGTCGATGGCCAACACCGGCCGCCCCAACAGCGGCGGTTCGCAGTTCTTCATCAACGCCGCCAACAACGCCTACCTCGATTGGTTCAGCTCGGGAGCATCCAAGCACCCGGTCTTCGGCAAGATCACCGACGGCATGGACGTCGTGAAAGCCATCGAGACCACCAAGACCGCGGCCGGGGACCGTCCGGTGACGCCGGTCATGGTGAAACGCATCCTCATCGAGGAATAATCGCCACTCCAGTTGGGAAGTAACCCTGGGTTCACGCGGTTTCCCAGCAAGTACGTTGAACGTTTTGAAATAGAGGACAACAATATGAGGATCGTTCGGATCGCTGCACTGAATCTGGCCATTGTCTCCGCCATCACATTCCAGACCACAGCCCACGCCGCGGGGAGTGTTCCGAGGAGCGCCCTGCCCGGCGTGAAGGCCATCGACACGGTCCAACGTCTGGTCATGCCCGAGGTCGATGTGGCCGAGCTCCTGGCGGAAGACGCGGCTAAGGAGAACTCCGGTATAGCCGCTCCCGCCAGATTCGCGACGGCGATACCAGTTGGGTACGCACCCACGTCCGCAGGTACCTGGGAAACTCTGGACGATGGTTCGAAATTGTGGCGGCTGCGCATCGCATCGCCTGGCGCCCTCAGCCTCAACCTCGGCATCGAAAAATTCGATCTTCCAGCCGGCGCGACGTTCTGGATCCACGACGCTGATGGCGCCCGGGTCCAGGGGCCCTACACCGCGAAGAACCGAAACGCCGCCGGAGGATTGTGGACCGCGGTGGTTCTGGGTGACGAACTGGTGGCCGAGTTGCACCTGCCCGCCGGATCGGACGCGGATCTCGAGATTTCGTCGGTCAACCACGGCTATCGGTTCTTTGGTGAGGACGCCGTGCAAGCGGCCAACAAACGCGGCACCTGCAACATCAATGTCGTCTGCCCCGACGGAGACCCCTGGAGAAATCAGATCCGTTCGGTGGCGCGGATCACGATCGCCGGCATGTATCTGTGTACCGGACAGCTGGTCAACAACACCGCCCAGGACAACACGCCGTACCTCTTGTCCGCTGGACACTGCTTCGATTCCGCCAGCCAGGCATCATCGGTGGTCGCCTACTGGAACTACCAGAGCCCCGGCTGCAATGATTTTGCGGGAGGCACCCTGAGCCAGAATCAGAGCGGCAGCACCTGGGTCGCCTCCAGCGCCGCCCCGAACGGCGATGTGGTGGGTTCCGATTTCGCCCTCGTAGAACTCGACCAGGACCCCAACCCGGCATGGAATCTGTTCTTGGTTGGCTGGGACGCCCGTGATCAGACGCCGAACTCCACAACCACGATCCACCACCCGAGCGGGGATGAAAAGTCCATCACTTTTGACTTCGATCCCCCCACCATCACGGAATACGGGGGCGACATGTCATTGTCCGGAGGCACCCACTGGCGGATCGCGGACTGGGACGAGGGTACGACAGAGGGCGGCTCGTCGGGCAGCTGCCTCTACGACGACGCGACAAAGCGTTGCATCGGGACCCTTTCGGGTGGTCTAGCGGCGTGCGGCAACGACTCACCCGACTGGTACGGCCGCACCACGGCGCAGTGGGCCGGCGGCGGAACCGACGACACCCGTCTCTCGACCTGGCTCGACAAGGCCAACACCGGCGCCCTGTTCCTGGATGGAAAGAACGCCGAGGGCGCCGCGGGTGACAGCTCTACCTGGCTGATTCCGGCCGTGGCCTCGGCGCCCGGCGTCGAGCCCACTTACTGGCGTTCGCAGGTGGCCGTCGTCAACCCGACCACCGAGACCCGGTCGGTGTCGCTCTACTTCGTCGCCAAGAACCAGGCCTGGCCGGGGGTGCTGTTGAGCGGCCCCACCGCGGTCGCGCCGAACTCGTCGCTCTACCTCGGTGATCCTCTCGCAAGCGTGGCCCCGACGACAGGTCTGATCTACATCACCGTCGACGGGTCGGGAACTGCGGCCTTCGTGCGCACCTCCACACCGGCTGCCGGCGGCGGCAGCTACGGTCAGGGGCAGCCCGGGATTCTCCTGAATTCCAGTACCTCGGTCACCGAGCTGATTCTACCGATGGTCCACTCCGCCCCGGGGGTCTTCCGGACCAACATCGGTTTTGCGGAGACCTCGTCCGGTGCGATGCAGGTCAAGGTTCAGATCTACTCGAGCACGGGCACGCTGTTGGCACAGAAGAACTACTCGCAGTCGGCCGCCTGGCGCCAGGTCAACGACGTTTTCAGCGACATGGGGATCGGCGGCCAGAACGTCACCGGCGGCTGGATCCGGGTCACCCTGATCAGCGGGTCGCCGTCCTACTGGACCACCTACGCGACGGTCATCGACGCCTCCACCGATGACCCGACCTACGTGCTGCCGGTCGCACCCTGACCAGTTTTGAGTTTTTAGTTTTTAGTTTTTAGTTATCAGCTATTTCGCCGGCCCCCGAGAGCGGGGGCTTAGTTATTTGGTGGGTGTGGCATAGGGCCCAGGCTTGGTTGGCCCGCTGGCGCGAAACTCAAAACTCAAAACTAAGAACTCAAAACTTGCAGCTGGCCAGGGATTCCCTCAATCCAGGTTGAGGGAATCCCTGGCCAACTGCTTGGCGTACTCCATGTCCTCAGGCAGATCGGTGTTTTCGACCACGTGCCACTCGACCTTGTGCTTTGCGCACAGCGCCTCGAGACGCTGCCACAGATCGCGGTGTGAGACGGTCTTGCCCTCTCGGGTCTTCCAACCCCGCTCCCGCCAACCTGAGACCCACGAGGTGGCGCCGTCCTTGAGGTAGTCCGACACCGTGTAGAGGTGGACCCGGACCGGCCGTTTCAGCTGCTCGAGACCCGAGACAGCACTCAGAATGTGCATGCGGTTGGGGGAGGCGCCGTCAACCCGATCGCTCAAGCCCTTTTCGGAGTCTGCAAACCGCATCACGACGCCCCACGACCCGGCCTTCTTTTTTCCGGAGTATGCGGCGGCGGTGAACAGGTGGACCGCCTTCTGATCATCGATGGGCAGCGGCGCCCGCGGGATCGCGGCCGAAGCCAACTCGTCGGCGACCTCGTTCCAACGGTCGCCGGCGTGCCCCTTGACCCAACGCCACGAGACCTCGTGAGTTTCGAGCGCCGCCGACAGAGCCTCCCACAGATCGCGGTTCTTGACCCGTTGCTTTCCCGCCGTTTTCCAGCCGTTGGCCCGCCACTTCGGGAGCCACTCGGTGATGCCCGTGCGCAGATAGGTGGAATCGGTGTGGAGCTCGACCCGATGCGGACCTTCGAGAGCGCCCAGAGCCTCAATCGCGGCAGTGATCTCCATCCGATTGTTGGTGGCTTCTTTCTTGCCGCCAGTGAGTTCGACCGGGTCGCGGCCCGGATACAGCAGCACCGCGCCCCATCCCCCCGGTCCGGGGTTGGGCCGGCACCCGCCGTCGGTGTAGATCACGATACGTGGGATTTCTGATGTCATCGGGTGGAACGATAGCAGAGGCTGACAGGAGCAGGGAGTTTTGAGTTTTGAGTTCTTAGTTTTGAGTCTTCATACGCCACGCATTCCTGGCCAAAACCAATTGTCGGCGATTCAGAACTCAGCTCATGAACTCAGCCAAACCGGTTGGCTCGTGCGGAAACTCAAAACTCAGAACTCAGAACTAAGAACTTACTCGTCGCGTTTGCTGCGCTTGTCGACGCCCATCATCTTGACGAGGAAGGCCACCAACCAGGGTGCGTGGCGCTCGAGGAAGACCAACACCTTGCCGTGGCCGGTGATCACAGCCACCCGTTTGCGCTTGATGATGCCCTTGACGATCTTCGCCGTCGCCTTGTCGGTGTCGACCGACAGCCAGGCGGGAACCGGATCACGATTCGATTCACTGTACTGTCCCTCATTGTCCACCTGGCGGATCTCGGAGTCGACGAAACCGGGCGCGATCAGGGTGACGGCAACACCGTATTTGGCCATCTCGCCGCGCAGCGAACCGGCGAGGGCGCGCACCGCGTGTTTCGACATCGCGTAGGGCGAACTGATAGGCAGGGTCAGATAGCTCATGACGCTGCCGATGATGGCGAGACTTCCGCGGCTGGCGATCAGGGCATCCCGCGTCGCGTGGACAGTTCGCAATACGCCGAAGACATTGGTCTCGAACTGCCGGCGGTAGTCCTCGAGGGTGAGCTTGTGGACCGCTCCGGCGACGCCGAAGCCGGCGTTGGCGACCACGTAATCGATACGTCCGAGTTCCTCGAGTGTCTGAGCGACCCCGGCCTCGAGGTCGCCGTCGACCGTCACATCGCAGCGAAAACACAGCGCCCTCCGGCCGCGCGCTCGGACCTCCAGCGCCAGAGCCTCGAGCCTCTCCTTGCGTCGCGCCATCAGCACGACATCGGCGCCCCGCCGCGCGAACTCGCGCGCCATGGCGGCGCCGATCCCCGACGATGCGCCGGTGATCAAGACTACCTTGCCATTGAGCTTTGTCATGAGACCCCCGCGCCGGGATTGTACTCCGGACCGGCACGCAGTTTCCGTGGCCACCGCCACCCGCCGTTGCATGGAACACGGGTGGAAATTCCGAGTTCCGAATTCCGAATTCCGAATTGAACCGCTATCCTCTCTCCGTGCCCGACCATGCAAAGGAGCGACCATGACCACATCACGGAGAGATTTCGTTCACCTCTCGGTCCTCGCCGGCGGCGCCGTCGGTCTCGGGCTGGCGCGCCAAGGCAGCGCCGGCAACTCGGAGGGCCCGGATCCTGCGCCCAAGAAACTCAAGATCCTCGTCCTCGGCGGCACCGGTCTCATCGGCCCACCGATGGTCGAGTACGCCATCGCCCGCGGCCACGAGATCACCCTCTTCAACCGCGGCAAGACCAACGCCGAGCTCTTCCCCGGGTTGGAAAAGCTCAAGGGGGACCGCAACGACGATCTCGCGTCACTGGTGGCGCAGGTCGAGGCGGGGCGACGCTGGGACGCGGTCATCGACAACACCGCTTCGATCCCTCGCTGGGTCACAGCGACAGCCGGTCTGCTCTCCGGCGCGGCCGATTCCTACCTCTACACCTCGTCGATCTCGGCGTACGCCGACTCCTCGACCCCGGGAGCCGATGAAACCGCACCGGTCGGCACGATCACCCCCGAGGACGAGGCCAAGGTGATGACCCCAAAGGACATCACGGGCGACAACTACGGCCCGCTCAAGGCCCGCTGCGAGGCCGAGGCCCGCAAGGCCTTCGGCGACGACAAGACCTGCGTGGTCCGCCCCGGCCTCATCGTCGGCCCCGGCGACTATTCCGACCGCTTCACCTACTGGCCGGTCCGCATCTCCAAAGGCGGCGAAGTGATGGCGCCGGGAAACCCCACCGACCCGGTCCAGTTCATCGACGGACGCGACCTCGGCGAGTGGTACATCCGGCTGGTCGAGGACGGGACGACCGGGACGTTCAACGGTGTCGGACCGCGGTCGCCAATGAGCATTGCGGGGATGTTGTACGGGATCCGGGCGACCGTCGACAACGACATCTCCTTCACCTGGGTGCCGGCGGACTTCCTCGAAGAACACGAAGTCCAGGCGTGGATGCAGATGACGGTGTGGGTGCCGCCCGTCGGCGAATACGCCGGATTCAGCACCACGAACATCGACCGCGCAATCGCCGCGGGGCTCACCTTCCGCCCCCTCTCGGACACCGCGATCGCCACGATGGAATACTGGAACTCCCTCCCGGCGGAGAAGCGAGAAAGCCCAAGGGCGGGTTGTCCTGCCGAGCTCGAGCAGAAAGTCCTCAAGGCGTGGCACGCGAAGGAGAAGGGTTGAGCGATTTCGGAATTCGGATTTCGGAATTCGGAATTGCCGCCACCCGCCGCCGGGAGCTGCCAGTCTGAGTGGCGAGCTCGTGCAGCATTCGCGTATGGCACTTCGAATCGTGCTGGAGGGCGCTGAGATGAAAATTCGAAATCCGAAATCCGAAATCCGAAATTCACTTCCGGCGTGAGTTGATGGCTTTCCTCAACCGCATCGTTGCCGTCGAAAAGGACGAAATCGGGCCCATGCTGTGGGCGGCCCTCTACTACTTCCTGCTGTTCGCGGCCTACTTCATCATCCGGCCCATCCGCGACGAGATCGGCGTGGCGGGCGGTGTCCGGAACCTGTCGTGGCTCTTTCTCGGCACCCTCGTCGGCATGCTGCTGATCCACCCCCTCTTCACCGCCCTGGTGTCCCGCCTCCCTCGACGCGTGTTCATCCCGATGGCCTACACCTTCTTTGCGATCAACCTGATCGCCTTCTGGTACGCTTTTCAAACCCTTTCAGGCACGTCGGGGATCTGGGCCGGGCGGGTCTTCTTCATCTGGACCAGCGTCTTCAACCTCTTCGTCGTGTCGATCTTCTGGTCGCTCATGGCCGATCTCTTTCGACCGGAACAGGCCAAACGACTGTTCGGTTTCGTCGCCATCGGTGGAACGGTCGGCGCCGTCGTCGGTTCTTCGGTGACCGCCTTTCTCGCCGAACGGATCACCCCGAACAACCTGTTGCTGGTCTCGGCGGGCTTGCTCGGTCTCGCCATGCTGGCCGCTCATCAGTTGATGCGGACCGCGCCCCGGTCGGAAGAAGGTTCGGCGGCGGTTGTCCGGAATGCGTCGGATGAACCGGTGGGCGGAGGCGTGCTCGACGGGATCCGCACGGCGTTTTCGTCCCCCTATCTGTTGGGCATCGTCGGCTACATGCTGCTCTACACCATCACCGGCACGTTCCTGTACTTCCAGCAGGCGGAGATCGTCGAGGCCGGTTTCACCGAACGAGCGGCGCGAACGGTGTTTTTCGCCCGGGTGGATCTGGTCGTCAACTCCCTGACCGCCATCATCCAGATCTTCTTCACGGGCAGAATCGTCCGCCGCATCGGGATCGCGCTTTCCCTGGCGGTGCTTCCCCTGATCTGCGTCTTCGGTTTTGTCGCCGTGGGCCTCGCCCCCACCCTGATAACGATTGCCGTGGTCCAGATCTTGCGCCGCTCAGGCAACTACGCCGTCTCGCGACCGTGCCGTGAGATGCTCTACACGGTCCTGCCCCGCGACGCAAAATACAAGGCGAAGAACTTCATCGATACCTTCGTCTACCGGTTCGGCGATCAGACGGGAGCCTGGTCGTACGACGGACTGGTGTACTTCGGTTTCGGTGCCGCTGCCATTTCCATGATCGCCGCTCCGATGTCGGCGGTGTGGCTGGTGCTGGCCCTCTGGCTCGGCCGCCGTCAGCTCGCGATGGTCAGGGCGAGCTCAAGTCCGCAAACGACTCCGGACGGAGGTTGACGGCGCGGGCAAAACCCGCCACCAGCCGCCCGCGCTCGAACTGTAATTCATAGAGATAGAAATCGCCGAGCATGAAGGTGCGTTCCGAGGTCGGGAAGCGATCGATGTAGGCAGCGCGCAGACGAGGGTATTCCTCGTCCGTCCGCTCGACCTGACGCACCTTCCCCGAGATCGTGACCCTGCCGACCTGCAACGGGTCGCCATCGGGTTCGTCAACACCGTGAATCATGAAACTGAAGGGCGCACCCGTCTGCAGACCGCGGCTGTGTTTCGCGAGATCGGATGCGTGAATGAGGACTGACTGAAATCCGTGACCGACCACAAACGGCAGCAGTCCGACGTACGGTTCGCCCTCGACCAGCACTCCGAGCGACAGGACCCTCACCTCGGTCAGCAGATGTCGGAGCACTTTCCGGTCTTCGGTTTTCATAGCGCCTCCAACACCGTACTGTACAGAATCCACGACTGTCGCCGCTCCGCGGCTTTGTATTCTCTTATCGCTCGGCTCCCGGGGCTCACGCCCCGGGCTATATTCTGTCGCCGCTCCGCGGCTGGGAAACAGGCCGCGTGTGGCGGACGTGCCATTTTCAACATTGTTGGGCTCACGAACCTCGACGTCGGCAGAATGACCCGGGCCAACAATGTTGAAGGTGGCTCCTCTCGGGGAGAGCATCAGCAAAGGCAATCCCCGTCTACAATTCCCCGCATGGCAAAGAAACATCAACGAATTCGCGTCATCTCCCCGAACGAGGAGCGGGCTTCGAGCCTCGAGCGTGAGCTCGAGGCCTCCGGATTCACCGTCGACGCAAAGCCCTTCGAACCTTCGACTCTGAAGATTCTTGCCGACGACCCACCCGACGCAGTCGTCATCGACCTCGGTCGTCTCCCGTCACAGGGTCGCGACGTCGGAGTCGCTATCCGCACCCGCACGGGCACCCGCAACCTCCCGTTGATCTTTGTCGACGGGGCTGCGGACAAGGTCAGCCGCACTCGGGAGCTACTCCCCGACGCGACCTACGCAGAATCAGGCACACTCGAGGCGGCGATTCGCCGAGGGATCGCACAGTCCCCAACGCAACCGGTCGTGCCTGCTTCGAATCTGGCCGGTTATTCAGGCACTCCGCTGCCGAAGAAACTGGGCATCAAGGCCGGGTCCGCGGTGGCTCTGGTGGGCGCTCCAGTAGATTTCGAGGCCACACTGGGAGAACTGCCCGAGACGACCACCATCCTCGAAGGGCCCAACCCAGAAGCCGCCGTGACCCTCTGGTTTCTCGACTCGTTGGCGACCCTCGAGGAGGACATCGAAGAGATGGCCGAGATCGCAGGCGGCGGCAGGTTGTGGATCTGCTGGCCGAAAAAGGCCTCGGGCATCGTGACCGATGTGACCCAGAACCAGGTTCGCAGCACGGGCCTCGCGGCCGGCATCGTCGATTTCAAGATCTGTGCCGTCGACGCGACCTGGTCAGGTCTCTGTTTCACGAAGCGCAAGGCGTAAGATACCCGCCGGACATGGTGGGAGGGCAGCTAGAACGTTCAACGTTCCAACGTTCCAACGTTTGAACGTTTTGGTCCTCGAGCGACGGAACGACCTCGAAATGGACTGGAGGGTCTCAATGGACTTCACAGGAAAAACCGCCCTTGTTACCGGCGGCTCGCGAGGTATCGGCAAGGCGGTGGCTGAAGCTCTGGCGGAGCGGGGCGCCCGCGTCGCCATCAACTACCTCTCCAACAAAAAGGCGGCCGTCACAACGCTGGCCTCCATGGCGGGTGGACCGCACGTCGCGATCCAGGCGGACGTCTCCGATCCCGAATCGGTCGAGCGGCTGTTCGAGGAAGCCGTCGCAGTTCTCGGCTCCATCGACATCGTCGTCAACAACGCCGGCATCTACCGCTACCACCGGATCGACGAGGTGGAGTTCGACGAGTGGCGGGAATCGTGGAAGGCAATCCTCGACACCAACCTCGTGGGGCCCGCCAACGTCTGCTATCACGCCGCGCGCCACATGATGGAAAACGGGGGCGGCCGCATCGTCAACGTTTCCTCCCGCGGCGCCTTTCGCGGCGAGCCGGAAGGGCCGGCCTACGGCGCCAGCAAGGCGGGGCTCAACGCCATGAGCCAGTCGCTCGCCCAGCGCCTCGCGCCCCACAACATCTTCGTCGGCGTCGTCGCACCGGGGTTCACCCAGACCGATCTCGGCGCCAGGGTCCTCGACGGTCCGCTCGGCGACTCGGTCCGCGCCCAGAGCCCTCTCGACCGGGTGGCTCGTCCCGAAGAAGTGGCCTACGCGGTCCTCTTCCTGGCGTCCAGAGGCTCCGAGTTCTCCACCGGCGCCATCATCGACGTCAACGGAGCGTCCTACCTGCGGACCTGATTCAGAAGCTGGATCACCGTTTCACGGTCCACGCCATGAAGGCTGCCAACGCCATCGCGAAGACGGCGCCCGAGAAGAAAACGGCATCGATCCCGGCGCTGCGATGGACGCCGGCCATGATCGGTGGGCCCAGCGTCTGACCGAGCCGCAGGACGGTCCCGTTGAGCGACATCACCGCCCCCCGGCGGTCGTCCGGCGCCACCTCCGCCAGCAGGACCTGGACCACAGGGATGGTGGTCGCAAACGCGAAGCCGAGCAAGATCGCGGGCGCGGCCAGCGCCCACACCGTCCAGGCGAACGGTATCAGCGCCAGACCGACGGCGAAGACGGCGAATCCCAATCTGAGGACCACGGTCTCACCGAGACGGCGGGCCAGCCGACCGAGATTGGCGGACGTCACCGCGGTGGAGATCGACAGCCCGGCCATGACCAGACCGATCTCGAACGGCGACGAGCTGAACTTCCCGGCCATCAGGAACGGCAGAAAGGTCACGTAGGCGCCGTAGAGCAGAATGAAAATGGAAGTGCTCGCGAAGAACAGCGCCACCACCTCACGCCGGCGGATGATGCCCCACAACCCGCCGAAGTACTCGCGCAGATCCGCCCGCTGTCCTCGCGGTGCGATGTGGTGAAGCCGTCGAAACACCAGAACCGCCACCGGAATCGCCAGCAGCGAGAGGGCGAACGGGGCCGACCAGGCAAGCATTGCCAGGGCGCCGCCGATCGCCGGGTAGACCGCGGTGCCGATCGAGAGCACGCTGGCGTTGAGCCCCATCGCCGTCGTGCGTTGGCGGCCTTTGAACAGATCGCCGATCAGGGTCACGTTGATGGACCCGATCGGTGACGCCCCGATACCCTGCACCACCCGCAGCGCGATCAGCGCCGGCAGACTGCTGGCGAACGAACAGGCGACACCGGCCGCAGCGAAAAGGACGAGTCCCGGCAGCAGGATGCGCAACCGTCCGTAGCGATCGGCGAGAATGCCGGCGAACGTCGTCAGAAATACACCCGGGAGGGTGAAGGCGGTGATCAGCAACCCGGTCGTTCCGGCGGTCACACCGAGGGTTTCGGCAATCCGCGGTAAGGCGGGTGCGATGGAAGCAACTCCAAGGACCGCCATCAGAGTCACGCCGAAAATCGCCTGCAACTCTGGATTGCCGTACCCAGCCCGCCGCTCGCCGGTGGCACCGAAAGGACCGTGGTTGTTCAAGTCCCGGAGACTTTACCGCGAATTCCGGTCAGACGGGTCTTGGATGATGTATGGGCCCGGGATGACCGGGAGAAACAAAACCACCCCGAATGTGTTTTCATTTGTGAAGGAGACTCGATGAACAGATCCCGTGCGGTCGCGTTGCTCCTGAACGGCCAGCCGACAATCGAGGGCGCCGGCGTCCGGCTCAAACGGATCTTCGGTTACCCCGAGGTCCCCAGGTTCGACCCTTTCCTGTTGCTCGACGATTTCGGATCCGACAACCCCGACGACTACATCGCCGGGTTCCCGTGGCACCCGCACCGGGGCATCGAGACCGTCACCTACATGCTGTCCGGCGAGGTCGAACACTCGGACAGTCTCGGCAACGAGGGCGTCATCGGCCCCGGTGATGTGCAGTGGATGACCGCCGGCAGGGGCATCATCCACCAGGAGATGCCGCGCCGGATCGAAGACCGCCTCCGCGGCTTCCAGCTCTGGGTCAATCTTCCCGGGGCGTCAAAGATGACGGCACCGCGCTACCAGGAGGTGTCCGCCGCATCCATTCCCGTGGTCTCCCCCCACGCGGGCCTGACGATCAAGGTCATCGCGGGCGAAATGGTGGGAGTCCGTGGCCCGGTCCAGGAGGTGTCGGTCAAGCCGGTATACCTCGACATCACCCTCGAGCGCGGCGCCGATATCGAGCACCCGACGTCCCCCCAACACACCGTCTTCGTCTATGCCGTCGAGGGAACCGGAAGCGTGGGCCCGAATTCGGCACACGAGTTGCGCGCCGGCCAACTGGCGCTGTTCGCCCCCGGTGGATCGGTGACCGCCGCAGCCGGCGACCGCCCCTTCCGCTTCCTTCTGGTGTCCGGCCGCCCTCTCAACGAGCCGGTTGCCTGGAGCGGGCCCATCGTCATGAACACGAGGGAGGAGTTGGCCGAGGCCTTTCGCGACTACCAGGAGGGCAGGTTCGTGACCGCTGAGGAGTAGGGCTCAGCCCTTCACGATCCACCCTTTGCGGGCGAGCAGGGCACGAAGGGTGTCGCGGTGATCTCCCTGAATCTCGACGTGGCTCTCCCCTATCGTCCCCCCGGAGCCACAGGCCTTCTTGAGTTCGCCGATCAGCTGTTTCAGAAAGTCGCGGTTTTTCGGCAAACCCTCGACGACTGTCACCGTTTTCCCGCGCCGGCCGGCCTTCTCGATCCGCAGCCGCGCCGTGACCTTCTCCGGCACCCGTTCTTCCACTTCCACAGCACACACGCAGCTTTTCTGCGGCCAACCGCACCTGGGACACACGCGACCGCTCTCGGTCGAATAGACAGTGCGGGGGTTCTTTGATTTCATGGAGCCGCCGTCACTCCGGGTTTGTCGTTTCCGGCATTGAATCCCTTGACGGCGGTTTCATTTCCCATCGAAAAGTGATGATCCTCCACTCGCTCCCGACCTCCCCGATCTGAAGACATTCTACCCAGCCGGGAATATTCTGTTGCATTTACACCTTATTTATGCCATCCTGAATACCCGGACATCGTCCACGGTTCGGGCGGAAACGGAGAGCGGACATGGATATCATTTCTGAACAACAGATGTCGCCAACACCCATCGTGATGGACGCCCTGCCCGCTGATCGAAAGCGCTGGCCACGCAGCGCCGACGCGGCCCACGACTCCCTGTTGCGGGAGTTGAATCGGTGGAGCCGCGAGAACGACTGGCCTTCGACACTGAATTCGTGGGTCGCCGAAGAGGCGGTGCGGCGCGCATTCTGAACGGGCGGGTTCAAACCGATGATGATCCGGTGATCACGGTGAAGACTCTGTCAGGTCGATGATGGGCATACCGCTCGGTGTTCGTCACCAGTTTGACAGTTGTCAGTTGTCAACACCTGATGACAAGTCCGCCGTTCACACCCGATCCTCTTCGGGCAGAGACTGTCCAGGTTCCACGACGGGATCCTGCGGCGCAGCGGCGTCCGCGAGGCTTTGCGCCGGCGAAGCGTGTTCCCGCAGTTTTCGCCACTCCGCCTCTGAGACCAGGACGGCATTGCCGTGGAGCCCGGTGATCAGCACCGGCCCGAGTCCGGAGCACACCTGGTTCATGACGAAGTGAAACTCGTTCTGGGCGTCGTTGATCGGGACCCGCTGTATCGTCATATTCCACACTCCAAAAGCTCTTCAGTTTCGGATCGAGTCTCCGCGCCTGGTTCGAGGTCGAGCTGAACCCTGACGGCGTCTCGCACCGCCGATCGGAGTTCAGGGTCGTCAACCGATCCCAATCGGGTCGACAACCGGCTTTTCGGGATGGTCCGGATCTGATGTGCCATGAGCACGGACGGTGAGTCGAGCGCGGTTGCATCCGGAGGCAGACAGGTTTCGTTGGGGTAGATCCGCCGGCCCGCCCGCCACCCGGCGAGCGGGAGTACCGTGACCACGGGCAACGCGTCGTTCGCGCTTTCCCGCGACACCACCAACACCGGAGCCTGTTCAGTGGTCTCCGCACCCGGGTGTGCTTCGCTCTCGATCAAGAAGACCGACCACTGCAGCTGCTCCCGGTTCACGGTTTACCGTTCTCCGGGGGCACGTCGCCGCTTTCGAAACGTTCCAGGGTGCAACCGACATCGGCAAGGAAGTCCGGGTCCGCTCCCGCCGCTCTGAAAGCGCCCGCCAACTCGCGCTCCCGGGCGCGGTGCACCAGCTCGGAGAGAGCCTGTTCGACAAAGGCGCTGTAGGACGGCGCCGCACCCGCCTGCACCGCCCATCGAACACGATCGATGAGGTCTTCGGGAAGCGAGTAGGTGACTTTGCGAAGTCGGCGACCAGACATTTCGGTTTCCAAAGAGTATTGTATAAAAGTATTGCAGTAATGGCAATACATTAAAACCACACACTCCTCCTGCCATGGCGCTTCCGGAAGACCACACCGAGTGAACGCCGGGTCAGACCGGGTCGGGCGGTTCGTCCTCGGACGGTTCGATCATCTGGCCTCCGGGTGCTCCGCCCTCTCCGTCGTCGACGATCGGCGACAGTCCGAAGCCCCGCGGATAGGGCGCCCACATCGCGGTCATCTCGGAGGTCGGGGTGAGCACCTTTCTGGTCAGAAGCCACACCCCTGCCGCCACGACCAGGGCGGTTGTCAGGACACTTCCCTCGAGACCGAACTCCCCTCCCGTCAGCAGATCGTGTCCGTTGGGAGTCGCTTTCAACAGTGTGTTCTCGAGCTCGATCCCGCTGACGTCGAAGCCCCACAACCAACCGTGCGCCCAGTTCCAGGAGAGGTGGTAGCCGATCGGCAACCACAGCCGCAGGGTCTGGAAATAGAGGATCGCTATCACGAGACCGACGAGGAAGATGTTGGCGATGCCGACGACGGTGATATCGGGGTTGCCGAGGTGGACGACTGCAAACCCCAGGCTCAGCAGGACAGCGGCCAACCACCGCCGGCTGCCCTCGGCCAGGGCCTGCAGGAGGTAGCCGCGGAAGATCAGCTCCTCGGCGGCCCCCGCCAAAGTGAACATGACGAGGTATTTCGGCATCGCCGCCAACGAGTCCGCGAGCCGTGGAGACAACTCCAGGGACACCAACCCGGAAAGCACCAACACCAGCGTGAGGCCACCGGTGGAGACAATCCCCACCGCGACGCCGACGGCCAACTCCTGCAGCCAACCGCGACCGAACCCCATGCCGAGCAACGCCACAGGCCGCCGATCAAACCACCGGAGCACCGCGAACGTGACGCCGATGAACATGAAGTTGAACGCCAACATGGCGGCCGAGTAGGCCCAGGACGCCATGTCCGACCTCGCTCCGGGTATCAGCCACCTCAACAGGGCCGAAAGCGCGATATTGGCCGGCACCAGCAGGATGAGTAAAACCACGGTCCGCCACCCCGCCCGCCACTGGTGGAAGCGGTTCCGAAAGATCCTGTGAAGGGCTGACTCCTGCCGCTGAGATTGGGAAGGGTCGCTTGGTTGCACTTCCGCTGCCGCTGCCGACACATCATCCATGGCGCTCTCCTCAGACTGGTGTACGGCTTCAGAATAGACCGGTTCACCGGGAATCCCTGAAAGCCCTCGACCGGAGAGGCCGTTTCGACCATAATCGTCGGTCAACGGTTGGTCGGTGCCGGACATCGACCCGGGATGGAGGGCATCCATGACACAGCGAGTTTCTGACGCCGAACGAGCGCGAATCCGCGCCCAGTTCCCGGCGTTGGCGGGAGATACGGTCTTCCTCGAGAATGCCGGCGGTTCACAAGTTCCCAAGGTTGTCGCCGATCGAATCTCTGACTACATGACGTCGACGTACGTGCAACTGGGGGCGGGTTATCCGCTGTCGCAGCAGGCGACCCGGATCGTCGACGAGGCCCACGAGTTCGTTCGTCTGCTGATGAACGGCGGCGACGGTGCAGTGGTCCTCGGGCCCTCGACCTCGGCCCTGCTGCGGATGCTCAGCGACTGCTACGCCAAGACCCTCCGCCCCGGAAGCGCCATCGTGGTTGCCCAGACCGGTCACGAAGCCAACGTCGGGCCCTGGAAAAACCTCGCTCGGCTCGGGTTCGAACTGCGGTGGTGGGAAATGGACCCGATGTCCTACACCTGCTCCCTGGACCGTTTGGACAATCTCCTCGACGAACGCGTCGCACTGGTCGCGTTCCCCCACGTTTCAAACCTCCTCGGCGAGATCGTCGACGTCGCGGCCATCACCGAGCGCGCGCACGCGGCCGGCGCCAGGGTGGTGGTGGACGGTGTCGCCTATGCCCCCCACCGGGCGCTCGATGTCGAGAAGTGGAAGGTCGACTGGTACGCCTACTCCACTTACAAGGTCTACGGGCCCCACATGGGCGCGCTGTGGGGCCGGAGCGACGCGCTGGCCGAGCTCAGCGGGCCCAACCACTTTTTCGTGCCCAATGACGAGGTGCCCTATAAATTCGAGCTCGGCGGCGTCAACCACGAGGGGTGTGCGGCCCTCCTCGGTCTGCGCGACTATCTGGCGTTCCTGTCGAATACCGACGATCCCGCGGACCTCGACCGGAATTCCATCGAAGGGGCATTCACCCTGATGACCGCCTGCGAGATGCCGCTCCAGGAGAAGCTCGTCCACTACCTGATGTCACGAAATGACGTCCGCATCATCGGCCCGACATCCGCCGGCGAGGAGCGGGTCGGCACCATCAGCTTCATTCACGAGTCGAGGTCTTCCGCCGACATCGCCGCGGTCGTCGATCGGTCGGGGATCGCGATCCGCCACGGCCACATGTACGCCTACCACCTGTGCGAGGCGGCAGGTCTCGACCCGGACGACGGGGTGGTCCGGGTGAGTCTCGTCCACTACAACACGCCGGAGGAGATCGAACACCTGATCAGGGTGCTCGACAAGGCCCTCGGAGGCTGACAACGGAATCGGAGACTCATCGCGGCCTGAGACCTCGCGGGATTGACCACGGACCTCCGAGAAACTACCATCCATCCATGCTCAAACGCATCACCTACGTCAGCCGTTTCGCGAAACCTTTCTCCGAATCCGAGCTCGAGAAGCTCGGCAAGAGCTCAGCGGAAAACAATAAGAAGCTGGGGGTAACGGGAGTTCTGATGACTTCCGGTGGGATCTTCTTTCAAATTCTCGAGGGCCCGGAGGAGGCGGTTGATCAGATCTACTCCGCGATCTCCGCGGACGCCCGGCACACGGACCTGGTGGTCCTCGAACTCGAATACGGCATCCAGCAGCGCAACTACCCGGATTGGTCGATGAAAACCATCAACCTCGATGCGTCTTCGCACGTCCGCCTGCTCCCGCTCAAGGTGATGATGGAGACCGTCTTCGAGCAGCAGCTGCTGATCGACAAGATGCTGTGGGCCATCGACCGCACTCTGAAACACGAGCTGCGAAACAGCTGACCGGCGGCATTCAGTCGTTGACCGCAGCCTCGAACTCGGAAATCCGCTTGACGAGCCGTTCCCTGACCATCCGACGCACATCGATCGTCTGCTGAAGAGTTGCCGCGTCGTCGTCAACCGCCGCCTTGGCCCGCGCCTCGAGGTCGGCCAACTCGGAATCGAGTGCGTCCAACCGCAACCGCAGGTCTTCAACCTTCTCGACCTTGTCGGCCTTGTCGAACACCACGGTATCCGGACCGTGGTCGCGTTTCGGATCAACCGTCCGGTGCTCGTCGATATCGGGAATGTAGTTCTGACCGGCCGTGACCTGCCGCTGGTTCATAAAGGTCGGTGACACGATCTCGACGCCGGCTCCGTGCAGGGTATCGAGAATCGAGCGGTGGAGGGCGGATTTCGAACCGAGGAAGGTCTTGGTGTCAGCAAGTTTTCCGGAGACCTCGTAGGTGACCGAAAAGTCCCCGAGGGCGCGAATTCTGCAGAACGGCTCCAGGAGCCCGGCACGGTCGGCAGCCTCACACATGAGGCCTTCGATGGTGTCGTGCTGGAGATCGTAGCCCAGTGAAACTGTCGCTGAAATGAAGGTCCCGGACGGCCGGATGACGGTCACCGCGTTGCTCACCAGATACTGGTTCGGCAAGGTGATGAGGTCGCTGCGCTCGTTCTGGATCTCGGTGTGCAACAGCCCCCGCTCGGTCACCCGGCCGAGGTACTCGCCGACGCGGATATAGTCGCCGCGTTTGAAGTTCCTCACCATCCGCAGCATGAAACCGGCCATGGCGTTCGACGCGAGAGTGGTCGACGACAATGCGATGACGCCGGTCAGCGCCACTCCGAGGAGCG
The DNA here is from genome assembly GCA_963714895.1 of Candidatus Sulfomarinibacteraceae bacterium. Lineage (GTDB taxonomy): Bacteria > Acidobacteriota > Thermoanaerobaculia > Thermoanaerobaculales > Sulfomarinibacteraceae > Sulfomarinibacter. The sequence continues at coordinate 8,967 of CAVQQC010000022.1, read as the reverse complement.
CGATCAGGTCGTGGGTGGCATCGGGGTTGAGCGGCGCGGCGATGATGATGGCCACGAGAAAGACAATGCTGAGGATCGACAACCGGAGCTGTCGACCGAAGGTCCCCTCGCCCGGCAACTCGGTAGTCTTCTGCACCATCCTGCGGTTCAATAACACCAGCGTGCCACCACCGATCAGCAGAACGGCCGTCAGCGGCAACAGTTTGATCACGGTATCGGTCAACCATGCAACGAGGTCCATAGTCTCCTCAGCGTTCGCTTCGTTCGACCCATCATAGACGAACGCTTGGGTACACTGTCCCCGGGAGGCGCGACGATGATTGATGCCGTTCTCGCCATCGACCAGGGGACCACCGGGTGCACGTCCGTCGTGCTCGGCCGCGATGGATCGATCCTCGGCCACGCGACATCGGAATTCACCCAGCACTACCCGCAACCGGGGTGGGTGGAGCACGACCCGGAAGAGATCTGGCGGGTCTGCCTCGAGGTCATGGGGGGTGCACTGACGGCAGCTTCTCTGCCCCAGGGAAGCATCCGGGCCATCGGCATCACCAACCAACGCGAAACCACGGTGATCTGGGACCGAGCGACCGGCGTGCCCCTCCACCGCGCCATCGTCTGGCAGAGTCGTCAAACCGATTCGATCTGCCAGCAGTTGCGTTCCGACGGGCTCGAACCGCTGATCACCAGGCGAACCGGGCTCGTCGTCGACCCATACTTTTCCGGCAGCAAGGCCAAGTGGATTCTGGATCGGTACCCGGAGGCCCGCGCCAGAGCCGAAGCGGGTGAGCTGTGCTTCGGGACCATCGACACGTGGCTTCTGTACAAGCTGACCGGCGGCGAGACCCACGCCACCGATCCGACAAACGCCTCCAGAACCCTGCTCTACGACATCCGCTCACAGCGCTGGGACCCCGAGTTGCTGCAGGTCTTCGGCGTGCCCGAGGCGATGATGCCGGCGGTCCTGCCGAGTTCGGGTGTGTTCGGGACCACGGTCTCTCAGGGCCCGTTGCCGGGCGGGGTGCCGGTAGCGGGGATCGCCGGCGACCAGCAGGCGGCACTCTTCGGTCAGGGGTGTTGGCAACCGGGCTCGGTCAAGAACACCTACGGAACCGGCTGTTTCGTCGTGCTCAACACGGGGCCCGAACTGCGCCGCAGCGACTGCGGTCTGCTGACGACCGTGTGTTGCGACGCCGATGGCGGCCCGGCCTACGCCCTCGAGGGCTCGGTCTTCACCACCGGCGCCGCCGTGCAGTGGCTGCGGGACGAGATGGGTCTGATCGGGACCGCTGCGGAGAGCGAGGGCCTCGCGTCAGCGGTCGCCGACACCCACGGTGTGTACGTGGTGCCGGCCTTTGCCGGGCTTGGCGCACCCTACTGGGACATGGACGCCCGCGGCGCCGTATTCGGGCTCACGCGCGGCGCCGGTCGCAACCACATCGTGCGTGCCACCCTCGAGAGCATTGCCTATCAGTCGCGTGACGTCATCGACGCCATGAACCGGGGGTGCGGCGAATGCGTGGCTGAGCTCCGCGTGGATGGCGGCGCTGCCGCAAACAATTTCCTGATGCAGTTCCAGGCCGACATCCTCGGTGTACCGGTGGTGCGGCCGCGCCTCATCGAGACCACCGCGATCGGCGCCGCATTCCTTGCCGGCCTCGGCGCCGGCGTATGGCGCGGCTCGGCCGAGATCGAAAACGTGTGGCAGGAGGACTGCCGTTTCACCCCGGTCATGGGCGCGACCCAACGCGAACGACTCTACGTGGGCTGGCAGGAAGCGGTCGAACGGGTCCGCGCCGATCGCAGGGACAGAGACCGGTGAACGAAGAAAAGGGATGGTTCGAGTCCGCCGACGGCACCCAGCTGATGTGGCGTCGACGACGACCCGATGGCAACCGTCGAGCGACCCTGCTCTTCGTCCACGGCCTCGCCGAACATTCCGGCCGGTATCTCCACGTGCTCGAGCATTTCGCTACCGCGGGCTACGACTGTTGGGCGTTCGACTACCGGTGCCACGGCGAGAGCCCCGGGCTGCGCGTCCACGTCGAGCGGTTCGAAGAATTTGCCGAAGATGTGGCCGCCGCACGCCGGTTGGTTCGGGACGCCGTCCCCGAGAGGCCACTGGTTCTCGTCGGCCACTCTCAAGGCGGGCTCCTGGTGCTGCGCCACATCGTGGCGCACCCGGGAGGGGTCGACGGCATCATCGTCTCCTCGCCGTTTCTCGGGATGCACCCCGACTCGAAACCTCCGGCCGTCCTGCAGATGGTGGCGAATATCATCTCGACGTTCTCGTCAAAGCTCATGTTCTCAAAAGTCGCCGATCCGTCGTTTCTCAGCCGCACCCCGGGCGTGGCCGAGGCCTACGTGAGCGATGCTCTGGTCAGTTCGACCGTCTCGGCGCGCTGGTTCACCGAGGTCGTGCGGGCCCAGTTCGACATCCGGGAGCGCGCCGGCGGGCTCGCGGTGCCGGCGCTGATCATGCAGTCCGGCGATGATCGGCTGGTGGACCCCGAGGTGACCCGCGCCTGGGCGGCAGCTGCCCCTGCCGAGCTCGTCGACTACGTCGAGTGGCCGGGTCTCTACCACGAGATGTTCAACGAGCCAGAGCAGGAACAGGTGTTCGCTCGCATGGAGGCCTGGCTGGAGAAACGTTTCAACGTTGAACGTTCAGACGTTTGATTCGTCTGGAAAGCTGCGCCGATTCACATTTCCTGGTCAGAAAAACGGAGCCGCAGAGCGGCGGCAGAATATAGGCCGGGGCGTAAGCCCCGGCAACCAGGAGAACAAAAAAGGAAAAGCCCCGGAGGGGCGGCAGAATCCCCAGTCGGTGATTCATCCGTCTGTCGCCGCTCCGCGGCTTGGATTCAATAACTGCCATGGGTCCCGGGGCTCACGCCCCGGGCTACAATCTGCCGCCCCTGCGGGGCTTGCCGGGTTGTTTCGCTCGTCTCCCGGGGCTCACGCCCCGGGCTACAATCTGCCGCCCCTGCGGGGCTCAGGCCCCCGCCCCGGCTTAGGAATCAAGACTGTTCGTCCCTACTGCCCCGCTCCCCTGCTCCCCTGCTCCCTTTCCCCCCTGCCCCCTTTCTCCCTTTCTCCCCTGCTCCCCTGCTTCGCTCCGGAACGGGATCGTACCCGCCGGGGTGGAAGGGCTGGCACTTGAGGATCCGTTTGACGGCCAACCACAGACCGTACAGACCGTGGGTCTCGATGGCCTCCGCCGCGTACACCGAACAGGTGGGCTCGAACCGGCAGGCCGGCGGCAGGAACGGAGAAATGAACCGTTTATAAAAGCGTGCGGGAGAGGCGACGACGCGCCAGAAGAACTCCATGGTCGTTCGGCAGGAGTATTCTACCTGCTCAGGAAGGAGTCATCGATGCACACGAAAAGAGAGATCATCGCTACCACCGAGGCGCCGGGCGCCGTCGGTCCCTATTCGCAGGGCATTATCACCGAAGGGCTTGTCTTCACGGCGGGCCAGATCCCCATCAACCCAGCGACCGGAAAGGTCGAGGCCGAGTCGATCGAGGACCAGACCCGCCAGGTCCTGCGCAACGTCGACGCCGTCCTCCGCGCGGCCGGCAGCGGTCTTCACAATGTCGTCAAGATGACGGTCTTCATGACCGATCTCGGCGACTTCAAGGCGATGAACGGGGTCTACGCCGAGTTCTTCCCCTCGGATCCTCCGGCGCGGTCCGCCGTCCAGGTCGTGGCGCTGCCCCTGGGCGTCCAGATCGAGATGGAAGCGATCGCCCTGACGGGCTCGATTTCGAGATTTCGGATTTTGGATTTCGGATTTGACCTTCAGCAGGTTCCCGGGGTTACGACCGTGTAACATTCTGAAATTGGGTCGGTTATACCCATAAATCGACGCTGCATCGGGTGGTGTGCTGAAATTCCGAAATCCGAAATCCGAAATCCGAAATTCGTTGTTATCATCATCCGTCTCGGGCCGGAGGGGGAAGAACTTGGATCAGCCTATTGACTACGAGGGGGTCGGCCTCCGGGTCGGCCTCGAGGTTCACCAGCAGCTCCTGACCGAAAAGAAGATGTTCTGTCAGTGTCCGGCCGGGCTCTATACCCGGGTCCACGACGGTTCGATGCTGCGCCACATGCGGCCGACGCTGTCCGAGCTCGGCGAGTACGACGGCACGGCGCTGATGGAGTTCAAGACCCGCAAGAACATCATCTACCTGCTCCACACGACCAACGTCTGCACCTACGAGATGGACGACACTCCCCCGTTCCTCGTCAACAAGCAGGCGGTGGACATCGCGATCGAGCAGTGTCTGATGCTGGGCTGCGACATCGTCGACGAGGTCCACATCGCCCGCAAACAGTACCTCGACGGGTCGATCCCGACCGGCTTCCAACGCACCGCCATCGTCGGCGTCGAGGGCCGCCTCCCCTTCCGCGGTCGTGAGCTCTCGATCACGCAGGTCAGCGTCGAGGAGGACTCCTGCCGCGAGGTCTCCGACCGCGGCCACCTGATCGTCTGGCGGACCGACCGCCTCGGCATGCCTTTGATCGAGACCGTTACCGGGCCCGATCTCCGCACCCCCGAGGAGGTCGAGGATGCGATCCTGCTGATCGGACGGGTGTGCCGATCGACCGGCCACGTCCGGGTCGGGATGGGGGCGAGCCGGCAGGACGTCAATGTCTCTGTACGCGGAGGCCGTCGCGTCGAGATCAAGGGCGTCCCCAAGGCCGGATGGGCGCCGCGGCTGGTCCACGGCGAGGCCGTCCGCCAGGTCAACCTCCTGCGGCTGCGTGAGGAACTGCTCCGGCGCGGCGTGAATGCACCCGAACGGCTCGAGATCTACCACACCGACGTCACCGACATCGCCGCCGGGTGCGGTCTCGAGCTTCTCACCTCCGACTCCTGGGAGGCTTTCATCGTCGGTGACAACCGCCGGCCCGAGTTCGAACGCGGCGCCGGCGCCTTCTGCGTCCGCGCCGTCCGCCTCAAAGGCCTCGCCGGAACTCTCGCCTGGCCGACCCAGCCCGGCAGGGTTTTCGCAGACGAACTGCGCGGCAGGCTCCGGGTCATCGCCGCCCTCGACCAGGATCCTGTCCTCCTCGACTCGGAGGCGTGGCCCGAGGGCGAAACCGCTCATTCGGCGCTGGAGACGCTCTGTCTGGCGGCGGGCTGCAAGCCGGAGGACGGGCTGGTCGTGGTCTGGGGCGCCGAACAGGACACTCAAACCGCCGCCGAGGAGGTGCGCCTCCGCTACCTCGACGCGATCGACGGCGTTCCCAACGAGACCCGACAGCCCTTCGAGGACGGCTCGACCGACTTCGAGCGCATTCTGCCGGGCCCGGACCGGATGTACCCGGACACCGACAGCCCGCCTCAGCGCATCACCCGCGAACGGGTCGAGGGTCTGGGAGCCGCCCTCGCCGAGAGGCCGTGGCTGCGCGAGGAGCGCTACAGCGCCGCCGGAGTTCCGCGCGACGTGATCCACTACCTCATTCGCCGCGGCGGAGCCCGCCTGGTGGACCTCGTCGTGGGCCAGTGCGACGCCGATCTCCGAAGCGCCTGTTTTTTCTTCGGCGAGCGCATCAAGGGCCTGCGGCGCGATGGCCTGAAAGTTGAAACCGTCGCCGACGAATCCTGGTGCGACCTCTTCTCCCTGGGCGGCGTACGCCCGGTGATCTGGGAAGCCTGGCGCGACCTCGTCGAGTGGCTTGTCAACCATCCGGACGGCGACGTCTTTCTCGAAGCTGCCCTGGCCGGTCTCGGCATCGAACCCAGAGACTGGGGCGAAACCGTGGCCGGCGCTGTCGAGTCATCGCTGCCGGATGATTCCGATGGCGACAACGGCCGGCGTTTCCGATTTCTCATGGGCACGATCATGGACGAGCTCCGGGGCCGGGTCCCCGCCGCCCGGGTCGCGGCCGAGCTGCAGACCCTCATGACCGCCGCCAAGCACACCACCGTCGTCTAGAAGAGGAGCCGGCATGGCTGACACTCAGGAAGATCCGCTCAAGGGCTATCGCGGGGCCGCCCGCGAAAAACTCCTCTCCCACTCGGTGCGGGTGTGGTCCGACGTCCGGCTCGTCAACGCCGCCGGCAGCGTCTTCGAAGGCGTCATCCTGCCCAGGTCGCGGGACCTTTGACGACCTCCACGTGGTCCTCAAGCTGAAGAACGGCTACAACGTGGGGATTCACGTCGACCGGATCATTTCCATCGAGGAACTCGGTTACAAGGAGGCGGTCTACAAGATCCCAGAAAAGGCGTTCCCCACCAGCCCCGATCTCCCGGCGGTGACCCTGCTCGGCACCGGCGGCACCATCGCCTCGCGTCTCGACTACCGCACCGGGGCGGTGATCCCCGCCTTCACTCCCGGCGAGCTCTACGGCGCCGTGCCCGAACTGGCCGACATCTGCAACCTCACCACCAAGAAGATCTTCGGCGTGTTTTCCGAAAACATGGCCTGGCCCGAGTACGTCGCCCTGGCCGAAAACATCGGCCGCGAGATCGATAGCGGCGCCGACGGCATCGTCATCGGCCACGGCACCGACACCATGGGGCACACCGCGGCGGTGCTCAGTTTCATGGTCCAGAACTCGCCGGTGCCGATCGTGATCGTCGGCAGCCAGCGTTCGTCGGACCGGCCGTCCTCGGATGCCGCGCTGAACCTGATCCACGCGGTCCGTGCGGCGGCGCTGGGAGACATCGCCGAGGTCCAGATCTGCATGTTCGGACCGACCTCGGACCGCTACGGTCTGCTCCACCGCGGCACCCGCTGCCGCAAGATGCACTCTTCTTACCGCAGCACCTTCCGCACCATCGGCGATATTCCTCTGTCCATCGTCAGCCGCGACAGCTTCAACTCACTCACCGAGGACTACCTCCACCGCGACCCCAGCCGAAAGGTCCGCATCGACACCGCCTACGACGACCGTGTCACCATCCTCTACTACTACCCCGGCATGAAGCCCGATCTGGTGGATGCCCTGGTTGAAAAGGGCTACCGCGGCATCGTCATCGCCGGCACCGGACTCGGCCACGTCAACAGCCCCCTGTATCCGGCCCTCGAACGGGCCGTCGCTGCCGGCGTCCACGTGGTGATGACCGTCCAGACCCTGTGGGGCTTCGCCCAGATGTACGTCTACGAGACCGGTCGCGACCTGCTCGACATCGGAGTCGTCCCACTCGACAACATGCTCCCCGAGACCGCCCTCATGAAGCTCGGTTGGGTGCTCGGCCACGCCGACGACCACGACCACGTCATGGAGATGATGCGCGCGACCATCTGCCACGAAATCACCGAACGCGAACCCCACAACGGCTATCTCATCCTCCAAGGCGGTCTCCCCGAGACCGAGGAATACATCTCGGGTCACTGGAAGTAGCCTCTCCGGGCTCGGCAGCCTCGGCTTCGAGGCGGCGGCGGAGTACGTCGCGGCGCAGCTTTCCCTCAACGGCATTTCGCCCCTCATGCGCGTTTGCAGTGGCTGCACCGGTGCCGCGGCAATCGGATCTGACGCCACGTTGGTTGAGGTCGCCCCCGTTACCTTGCCGCACGTGACGGCAGCGCTCAAGGTGGGCGGCAAGGAACGCGCCCTTGCGAGCCGCAACATCATCGCGACACTGCCCGGCAGCGACTACCGTGACTTTGCACGCGCCGGGGTGCCGTTCTTGCGGTTCTTCGGCAATTTCTTCCCCGCCTACCACGAGCCCGCTGACACCCCGGATGGGATCGACCCCGCCCAGGTCCAGCGGGTCGCCAGGTTCTGCCTCGCCACCACCCTCCTGCTCGCCGATCAGGGCAGCTCGACCTCGGCATACCAGCCGCGCGAGACGATGGTGGTGCCGTAGGGCTCCGACAGGTGCTGCATGAGGGCAATGATCCCGCCCGCCCGCTTCGCGCTCGCCAGCCGCGGCATCCCGTACAGCGGTCCCTCGTCGTCGATGGTGATCGGGATCAGCTCGATCCGCTTGAGCGCGCCGTCGTTCAACGTGAGGCGCGCCATGACGCCATCCATCACCTGGTGGGGATCGCGGCGGTCGAACACCGAGACGTTTGCCGGCCTCTCGATCTCACCGTCGCGTTGGTGAATGAGGTCGACCGGGATCACGTCGGGGGTCCGGTACTGGTAGATGAAGTCGCCGAGGCTGTAGAAGATCGGCTTGCCATCGTAGATCTCGATGCCGCGCAGCACGTGGGGGCCGCTGCCCAGTACGACGTCGGCGCCGGCATCGACCGCACGCCGGAAAGTGATCTCCTCGTTCGGCGGCGTCACGTCCTGCACCCCTGCCGAGCGGTGGTGGCTGAGGTCGTGAATGTGCAGCGACACCATCACCACATCGTTGTGCCTTTTTGCGAGGACGACATCGTCCTCCATCGCCGTGACGTCGGCCGCCAACGGCCCCTCGATCGTCTCGACCACGCCGTCGGGCCCGGCGACCAGGATCTCCGCCGGATCGATCGTGGCGAGGCACGGACCGGCCGGATCGATGCAGCGATAGCGCGACGTCCAGTAGCGCATGTACGAAAGCAGTGCGAATCTGAGCTTCTGGCTCTGGGTCCGCATCGACTCCGGCGCGCGCGCTGCGGCCTCCGTGAGACCGGCGCCGGCATGACCGATCCGGGCGTTATCAAGAGCATCCAGGCACTCGGCGAGCCCCTCGGGACCGAAGTCCAGGGCGTGGTTGTTGGCCATGCTGACGAGGTTGATGCCGATGGCTGCGACCTCCCAGGCGAACTCCGGGTCGGTCCGGAAGTTGTAGAAAGGACGCCGCAGCTCGGGTCGCCGGTTCATCGAGAACTCGAGATTGCCGTAGGCGATGTCGGCCTCCTGTATCAACCGCACGAGCTGGCGCCGCTCCGGCTCCGGCCGGCTCGAGATCTGGACGTTGAAGATCATGTCACCGACTGCGGTCACGATCACGTCACCGGGCTCCTCACGCAGCAGCTCGGTGACCCGCGCCTCCCAATCGACGTCCTCGCGCGCCTCT
>CAVQQC010000021.1:0-61475 GCA_963714895.1 Candidatus Sulfomarinibacteraceae bacterium | reverse complement strand
TTCGGCGCGCCACACCTCTCCCATCCCGCCGGCGCCGAGGGCTGCGGTGATGCGGTAGTGAGCCAGCGTTGTGCCAATCATCAGTTGCTCTCCTGCGGCAGCCAGTTGACAACCACGGTCGGCGGGTCCGGCAGCTTTTCTTCGAAAAAGGCGCGGTAGAGAATCTTCGAGCCATCCGGCGTCACGTCGAAGATCTGGTAGAGCCTGGTGCCGGCAAATCCGTCGAAGAGGACCTCAGGCGTGCCGATCTCGATCTTCAACTCATCGGTCCGGACCGGAACCGCGACGAATCGACCCGACGCGTCCTGGTACACCACCTCACCCGACTTGGCCTTCCACTTCGGCCAGATTCCGCCGTCGGTCGAAAGCTGCCGGGCACGCCCGTGACCCGAAGCCGAAGCGACATAGATCTCGGGGCGGCCTGATTCGTTCGAGGTGTAGGCGATCCAGCGACCGTCCGGCGAAAAAACCGCGTGTTCCTCGTCGAACCGGGTGTTGCGGTACACCTCGGGCTCGCCACCCCGCTCGAGGTCGAGGATGAAGATATCGTTGGCCGAGGTCTCACCCTGCGACATGAGCAGCAGGCGATTGCCGTCGGGCGAAACCGAGCTCGCAAAGGTCGACCGATCGGTACCGAAGACGAACTCGGGCTCTGCCGATTCCTCAAGGGTGAGCCGGTAGACCTTCAACGGCCCTTCGCGATTCGAGGTGAAGTAGATCTGCTTTCCGTCGGGCGACCACACCGGAACCATGTCCTCTCCGTCGTTGAAGGTGATTCGCGACCGCAGGTCACGCGCCACGTCGTAGATCCAGAGATCGTGGGTTCCGGTCCTTTCGTCCGTGATCGGCACCGCTACGCGGGTGCCATCCGGTGAGATGGTGAGCGAGAAGTAGGACGCGATATCTCCGAGCACACCCAGGCGGTTGCCCTTGCGATCCAACCACACGAGCTCGCTCGAGGTTTCGGCCTGACCGCGTTGAAAGACCAGCAACTCGTCGGTGGCCGAAAAAACTCCACGAGCGGCGCCGGTGACGGTCATGAGATCATCAGCGAGTTCTCGTTCGTCACCCGTGAACGCGAGCCGCTCGGCGTCGAACGCCCTCGCCATCAGGTTGGTGCCGCGCAGGTACAACATGTGTCCGGCCACATATATGGCCGCAGCCGGCGACTTCAGAATTTCGATATCAGGGTCGCCGTCGAGCGAACCCACCATCACGGCGTTGGCGTCGCTGCCGCGGACGCTGCGCGCCAGATAGAGAAAACGGCGGCCGTCGGGGAGAAAGAAAGGGTGACGGTGGGAGTTGTCACCGCGCTCTTCGTCGAGCGTGGTCAGCTGTCGCGGTTCACCACCCGCGGCAGGCACTGCAAAGAGCGGGGTGTTGGAATCCGGGGTGTAGACGACGACGCCATCCCGGTTCCAGGACCCGCCCTTGCCGTTGCGCGAGGGCGCCAGCGTCCTCGCCACACCGCCGTCCGCGGAGATGACGTTCAGGTCAGACGTGATGCGCGTGAAAAACCCGATCTCCTTGCCGTCGGGAGACCAGAACGGGTACTGCGCCCCCTCCGTGCCGTCCAGACATTCGATCTCGATGGCGTCGAGACGCCGGACGCACAGCCGCACGGCGTCATCCTGGTTTCGAACTGAGAAGACGATGCGGCTCCCGTCCGGTGACAGAGTCACCGGTCCCGGACCGAGCCCATCGAGGTGGTACAACGAGCCCTCCGGTGGTGAGATCGAGAAGCGAAATGTCCGCTCGACGGGGGCCGGGTTCCTCACGGCAACCACCGTTGCCGCGACGGCCACGACCGCGAGGACAGCCGCCGCCAGCCACGGGAGGAGGCGGCCGCGCGTTGCGGCCCCGACCGCTTCTCCAGGGGAGAATTCTTCGCCCGCCTCGTCCTTCAGATCCAGCCGGGCGTCACCAATCCACTGCAACCGATTCTTCGGGTCCCGCGCCAGACAGCGGGCCAGCATTCGTTTGATCGACACGGGCGTCGCGATCGGCAAAGCCTCGAGATCGACCTCCCGTGTCAAGAGCGCAGCCAGGACATCCGATACCGTCTCGCCCTCGAAGAGCTTGTGACCGGTCAGCATCTCCCACACGACGACGCCGTAGGCCCAGATGTCCGCCCGCCGGTCGACCTTCTTGCCGCGCGCCTGTTCGGGGGACATGTAGGCGGCGGTGCCGAGGATGACCCCCGCAGCCGTCGCGTGCCGGGTCATCGTCGGCGACAACGAAATGCTGGAGTCACCGCTTTCGGTCTCCCACGCCTTGGCGAGCCCGAAGTCGAGCACCTTGATGACCCCGTCGTCGGTGAGCTTGATGTTGGCTGGTTTGAGATCGCGGTGGACGATGCCGGCCTCGTGCGCAGCCTCCAACGCCTCGGCAATCTGCCGGGCGATCGGGATCGCCTCGTCGATCGGAATGGCGCCGCGTTGGATGCGTTCGGAGAGATCTACCCCCTCGACCAGCTCCATCACGAGGAAGGTGACCTCGGACGCGGCGACGTCCGAAGTCAGTTTTGAGTTTTGAGTTTTGAGTTTTGAGTTCCCGGATGGCAGCCGGGACGGCTGCCCCACAAGCCTTTCCTCATCAACCTGGCTGCCTTGTGGGGCAGCCGTCCCGGCTGCCATTTGGGTATTCACGCTCTCGAGACCGTATAGCGTCGCGATGTTGGGGTGGTTGAGGCTGGCGAGCACCTTGGCCTCGCGTTCGAAACGAGCGAGGCGATCCGGGTCAGCTGCGAAGTCCTCCGGGAGGATCTTGAGCGCCACCTGGCGGCCGAGCTTTTCATCCTCGGCTCGCCACACCTCACCCATACCGCCGGCGCCGAGCGGCGCGACGACGCGGTAGCCGCCTATCCTCGATCCAGCCTGCATTGTCGGGAGTCCCCTTATTCGACCGAGATTGTATCTCGGTCTAAACTACAACACAAGGCAGAGCAACCCTATTCTCGGTATGGGCCCCGCATTTCAGGCTCGATGAGACTGAATGGCTAGTTTCCTGGCGGAAGGTCGTTCATTCGCGCCATCCACAGATCGGCCTCTTCCTCCAGATTGACGAAGAAAATGCTCCGTCGGTCGGACGCCATCCGAGGTGATGCGTACTTCGAGCCCGGCGGGTTTTTGAGCAGGGATTTCCGCGCGCCGTTTTCGATGTCGATCAGGATGATCCCTTCGTCGTCGCTCAACATCAGGTGGCGGCCGTCATCGAGAGCGACCGGCAGACCGTAGTGAAAATCGATCCGAAATCTCTCTCTGGTAATCAGGCGGGCTTGACCGCTCTCGAGGTCGTAGATGAACAACGATGCCATCTGCTGGTCGTTTTCCCGCGTGGCGATGATCACTCCCCGGCCGTCGGCGGTCCATGACGCGGGCTGCTCCGACCCTATTCTTCCGAGACGCGGGAGTTTCGTCATTTCGGTTATTGGTCGTTTCCTGTCAAGGTCGATCACCATCGTGATCGCGTCCATGCTGCTGGTGAATAAACGGGTTCCGTCCGGAGACCAGAACGGCAGCACGACTCCGCCCTTAATTTCGGTGACCTGTTCGAGATCACTGCCATCAGGACGGATGGTGTGAGCCTGATAGCTGTCCGACCGGTCGGAGTAAAAGACGAGCCGCTCCCCGTCCGGCGACCATACCGGCCCACGATTGCGAAAATGATCGTCCGTGAGTCGTCGGAGGGCTGTCCCGTCAGAGCTGATCAGTGTAAGGGTCTCCTGACTGCCGACAGTCGTCGCCGCCACCCACTGTCCGTCGGGGGAAGGGCTGATCTGGACGTAGTTGGAGGCGCCTCGGGTCACCGGCACGGGTTCACCGAGCACCTCCAGAGCGACCGGATCGAATTCAATCCGAGAGATGTTGCCTCGGAAGTCCGCGTTGCAAAAAACGAAGGTGTTGCCGTCGATTGCGACGTCAACATCCCCAGCCCAGGTTGACGGTACCGTCAAAGCCTGTGGAGGGCCGACGACCCGTCCATTCTTCCCTTCGATTTTCACCCACCACGGTCCGAGAGTGCCGCCACGGTCGCTGGAAAAGAAGAGCCTGCTTCCGTCCGGAGACCAGGTGGGATTCCAGTCGAGCGCGGCGTCAGACGTCACCGAAAGCAGGTTGCTGCCGTCGGGTCGGACAATCCACACGTCGCGTTGCCCGGTTCCTTCCGGCAGTCCCCAGAAGGCGATCCAATCGCCGACCGGAGACCACGCCGGCTGCACTCCATCGTGGATCCCCGAAATCGTCACGATCTGACTCGTATCGAGATCAACCACATGCAGTGCGCTGTTGGAGAGTCGAGATGACGGCTGATAGTCGACAGCTTCATCTGCGAAGACCAGTTTCCGACCATCCGGCGACCAGCTCGGGTTGAAGCCCGTGCCGGTTGCGCGGCGGACCGATTCGCCGGTGGCCCCCATGATGAAGAGGCCGCCGCCGTCGCGCTCGGACCGGAAGGCGATGCGCTCGCCGTCGGGCGAGAACACCGGCGAAACGTCGGCGCCTGCGAAGTCGGCAGTCAAGTTGATCGGGTTGTCGCCGCCGAGCCGCAGGAGGTAGATGTCCCAGTCGCCGTCGATATTCGAGGCGTAAACCACGTAGTGCCCATCCGGAGACAGACTGGGCTGGATCTCCAGCCCGGGCAACCGGGTCAGTTGTTCAAAGGTCCAGGTGGCTTCAGCGACCTCGCCGGTGGACGATGCCGCCCGCCACCAACCCGCAGCCGCAACGACGGCGAGAATCCCGGCGCCGACCGCCGCCCACCGCATGCGACCCCCTCCTCGGGGTGTCGTGGGTACTTCGTCGGGAGCAGCGAGTGCGATCTCTGAAAGCGCGATTCGCGCTTCACCCACCGCCTGCAGCCGCTGTCTGGCGTCGCGCTCGAGGCACCGGCCGAGCAGATCCCGCACCCGTCGCGGCGTGTCGGTCGGGAAGCTGATCGAAATCAGGATCCCGAGTGAGAACCGCGGCGACGATGTCCGACACCGTGCCGCCGTCAAAGAGTTTTTGGCCGGTCAGCATCTCCCACAAGACGACGCCGAAGGACCAGATATCGGCGCGCCGGTCGACCTTTTTGCCGCGCGCCTGTTCGGGCGACATGTAGGCGGCGGTGCCGAGGATGACGCCCTCCACTGTGGCGTGCCGGGTCACCGTCGGCGACAGGGACAGGCTGGAGTCTCCAGCCTCCGTCTCCCGCGCTTTGGCGAGGCCGAAATCAAGCACCTTGACGACTCCGTCTTCCGTGAGCTTGATGTTGGCCGGTTTGAGATCGCGGTGGACGATGCCTGCCTCGTGCGCTGCCTCCAGCGCCTCGGCGATCTGGCGTGCGATCGGGATCGCCTCGTCGATGGGAATGGCGCCGCGCTGGATCCGCTCGGAGAGATCTACCCCCTCGACCAACTCCATGACGAGGAAAGTGACCTCGGACGCGGCGACGTCCGAGGTCGGTTTTGAGTTTTGAGTTTTGAGTTTTGAGTTCCCGGATGGCACGCGAGACGCGTGCCCCACAAGCCTTTCCTCGTCAGCCGGGCTGGCTTGCGCAACCGTCCCGGATGGCACGCGGGACGCGTGCCCCACAAGCCGTTCCTCGTCAGCCTGGCTGCTTTGTGGGGCGGCCGTCCCGGCTGCCATTTGGGAGGAGGGGCTTGAGCTCCCGCTGAGGTCCCTCGACTCGCTACTCTCGCTCGGGATGACAGGTTGAGTGACGACGGTTTCCAACCCGTACAACGTTGCGATGTTGGGGTGGTTGAGGCTCGCGAGAACCTTCGCCTCGCGTTGGAATCGCTCGAACCGTTGCGGATCGGCGGCGAACTCCTCCGGCAGGACCTTGAGCGCGACCTCGCGGCCGAGCTTTTCGTCGGTCGCCCGCCACACCTCCCCCATCCCGCCGGCACCGAGGGCCGCGGTGATGCGGTAATGAGCGAGGGTGGTGCCGATCATTCCTCAGTCCTCCAGCAGCCGGTCGCCGAACGGCGACCGCCCCCCGAGCGATGTGATGAAACCGTACCCCGCGATCAGGACCAGCACGACGATCGCGCCAATCGTCCCTCCGGCCCACCACACACTGAGGTCGGAGTTCATCGGCGTGGACGTGAGAATCCTGGCGACGGCCTCGAGAACCACCGCCGCGACCAGACCGAGACGGAGCAACGCGAAGAGCATGACCGCAATAAACACGATCATGAACGGCACCTGGTACCAGTGGGCGGAAAATACCGAGGACATTCCCCCGAACAGTATGAGAATCGCGGAAAACGCCAGCCACTGGCGTTTGAGAAAGACCAGCAGCAGCAGAACGAGCACGAGGATCACCATCGGAAAGGTGATCGAATGGACGATCCCATCGAGGACCTCTCCGACCACTAGACGGACCCCGCCGAGCGACGAGAGACTCACCGATCCCGGCCTGCCCGGCGTGTCGCCCAACCATCCCGGCAGGGACGAGTCGATGAGCGTTACCAATCCGGTCAGGACCCCGAGGAGGCTGCCGAACAGAATGTCTCGTCCGATCAACGGGTCTCGGAATCTCCCTGAGAGCAATCGGGTCCAGGAGATGATCGCGTCGGGCCAGCGGCGTCGTACAAAGGGCTCGACCGCGAGATAGAGCATGTAAAGGGTCAGACCCTCGAAGAGCGTCATCGCCAGGCCCACGATGAAGGAACCCATCAGCGCGTCGGGCTCCCAGATGTGCTTCGTCCACAACGCCCAACCGACCGTGTGGAGAATGACGAAGACCGCCGTGATTCGGAAGGCCCCGGTGAGGTCGCTGCGTCCGAGACGGACGTTGCGCAGAGCCAACAGGAACCCGCCGAGCATGATGCCCACGAAGAGGGTCGGCCCGACTACACTCACGATCTTTTCGCCGGTGGTCTGTGGAAGATCGCCCTCATCCGCCGGTCGTTCCCAGGGAGCGATCACCCGGAAATAGACCGGCAGCCCTCGAAAGGCCGCGCCCTCGATTCTCGTGTCCGGCGCGTCCGCGCTCGAGGCGCCGGTCGCCCAGCCCACCCGGCTGTCGGCGAACACCGGTGGGTTCCAACGCGGCTCCACCGTCGCTAGTGTGGCGCCGCCGTACCCGGCAGCGTCCAGAAACGGCCGCCAGTCGACCGTCGCATCGGCTCCATCTTCAGGCGCCAACTCGGGTGGCACGACCTCGAGTCGAACCAGGCGTCCGGCGGTGTCGAGCCAGACGATCGACATCCCCGGCCGGTCGGTGGGCGGGTCGGTGGGCGACTTGCGGCCCTGTCCGGGGTCGACCGTTTCGAGCGGCCACGGGCTCTGCCGATACCAGAACAGGATGCCCGAGTCGGGGCCGGTTCCCAGCCTTTCCCAACGATCCGGGTCCTCGACCTTCTCGAGGGAGTCCAGGTAGTCCGAGTTCTGGCTGAAGCCCCAGGCGGAGTCGGTCGGTGCGTCGTTCCGACCGGCTTCGGCGAGTATGGCCTTCGCTTCGGCCACCAGGACCGCCGGTTCCTTCGGCAGCGGTGAAAATGCGGTGATCTGGTAGCGTCCCAGGAAACCGACCAACACCCCTGCGATGATCAACGTCGCGCCGAGCGCAGCCCAGGCAACTGCCGGCCTCAGTGCTCCGGAGTCCCCGGCGGCCGCGACCATCTCGGGCGAAGGCGTCTCACCCGCCGCGATGGCCGCGGCGAGGGGGTCACCGCCTGGCAACGCCGCCGCCACTGCCTTCGCCGACGCCGGCCGCCTCGCCGGGTCGGGCTCGAGGCAGCGAAGAATGGCGCGTTCGGTGGCCGGATCCATCCCGGCGACGTGGCTCGAGAGGCTGTTCGGGGTGGTCTCGCGCTGCATCTGCAGCATCTCTGCGGCGCTCCCCGCCTCGAAAGCCCGCCGCCCGGTGAAGAGCTCGTAGAGCACGAGCCCGAGGGCGTAGATATCGGTCCGTTCGTCCAGCTCGCCGCCCTCGAGCTGCTCCGGCGCCATGTAGCCCGGCGTTCCCACCCGCGCCTGCGCACCCTCGATGCCGTGCGTCGCGCCCGCCAGACCGAAGTCGGTGATCTTGGCCCGCCCGCGCCCGTCGACCATGACGTTGGCCGGTTTGAGGTCACGATGAAGCACCCCGACGTCGTGGGCGGCGGCAAGACCGGCGCAGAGCTGTTGCGCGATCTCGACCGCCTTGTCGCTCGGCAGTCTGCCGATGCGTCGCAGCAGAGAGGCAAGGTCCTCACCGTCCACGTACTCCATCGACAGGAAATGGAAGCCGTCGGAATCGACGATGTCGAACAGGCGGCAGACGTTGGGGTGGGTGACCCGGAGGCCGAGCCGCACCTCGTTGAGGAAGAGCCGGTTCCGCTCGGGGTCCTTCTCAACCTCCTCGGGCAACAGTTTGAGGGCCACCTCCTGACCGATCTTGAGATCATCGGCGCGGTAGACCTCGCCCATCCCACCGCGGCCGAGCTTCGCCACCACGCGGTAGCGCCCCTCGAGAACGTCTCCGGGCGCAAACCGGGTCGGCTCGGCTGATGAAGAAAACGAGCTCGAGGGAGGTGGGCCGGTGGCTTCGCCGAGCTCGGTCGCCACCCAGCTGGCGTTGAGATCGGCGCCGCAGCTCGAGCAGAATCGTTGGCTCCCCGAGGTCGTCGCATCGCACTTGGGGCAGGTCGTCATCAGGCCAGGTACCTTTTCAGAAACGCGACCGTTCGTCCCCACGCCAGCTCCGCCGCGGCCTTGTCGTAGCGGGCGGCGTTGGTGTCGTTGTTGAAGGCGTGGTTGGCGCCCTCGTAGATGAAGATCTCGTACGTCTTGTGGTTGGCCTTCAGGGCCGCCACGAAATCGTCGATCCCGGCGTTGATGCGTTCGTCGAGCCCGGCGTACTGGAGGCACAGCGGCGCTGCGATTTTCGGCACCTGGTCGGCCGGCAGTTGGCGGCCGTAGTAGGGCACGCCCGCCGCGAGCCCGGTGCCCGCCGCCGCCAGTTCGTTGACCATGCCGCCGCCCCAGCAGAAACCGATCGCGCCCACCTTGCCGGTGGAGTCGGAATGAGCGGCGAGAAACGGCACCGCCGCCGCGAGTCTCGCGACCGTCGCGTCGGGGTCGAGCTCGTAGATCATCTCGCGCGCCTTGTCCTCGTCTGCGGGCGTCCCACCCACCGGCGACAGGGCGTCCGGCGCGAAGGCGAGGAAGCCCTCGAGCGCCATCCGCCGCGCGACGTCCTGGATGTGCGGGTTGAGACCACGGTTTTCGTGGATGACGATCACCGCCGGCAGTTTCTCGTCGCCCTTCGGCCGGGCGAGATAGCCCGACATGGTCACCCCGTCCACCTCGTAGGTCGCCGTCTCGGTGACCAACCGCGGGTCGTCCTCGGGCACGATCGCGGCCTCGGCGTAGTTGTTCTGCAGCACCGGCACCAGGGCCGCGGCAGCCGCAGCACCGCCGGCTGCCTTGGTCAGCCGCTCCATGAACACCCGCCGGCTCATGGTGCCGTGTGTGAAGTTGTCGTAGAGCTCGATCCACTCCTGTTTCAGCTTCCTGTCGGTCATTTCTCCTCCTCGATTCCATCCGTCCAACCGACCACCAGGTCGACAAACGGGGACTGTACATCCTGGCTGGAGATGGCGGCCAGCACCTGTTCGCCGTCGGCCGTGATCGAGAACGTCTTCCCAGTGAGGGCCGGGAGCCGGAGATCCACGACATCCTCGACCGCACCGACGGTGAACGTGTCGGCGCGGCCGTCGACCTCCACCCTTTTGAGCGCGCCGTTTTCTTCCTGGTAGAAGATCTCACGGCCGTCGGCCCGCCACTGCATCCATGTCCCGGAGTTTGCAGACACCTGGACGCGGCGCCCCGGACCGGGGAAGGGCATCACGTAGATTTCACCCCTGCCACTTTCTTGCGACCAGTAGGCGAGCCACCGGCCGTCGGGCGAAAAGGCACCGACGCCATCCTCGGCCTCGGTCTGGTAGAAGAGCTTCGCAGATGGCCCGTTTTCGAGATCGAGGACCCACTGGTCGCTGCCGGTCCCCTGGCCCGGTTGATCGAAGGCGAGGTAGCGCCCATCGCTCGACCAGCTGTTCGGGAAGACATCGACGTCGGACTGGTACACCAATTCGACCTCACCGGTTCCGCCGATCGATTTGCGGTAGATCGCCTGGGTCCCGTTCCGCCGCGACGCGAAGATCAGACTTTGACCGTCGGCCGACCACACCGGCAACGTATCGCTCGCCTTGTCAAAGGTGAACCGGGTGCGCACTCCCCGCTCGACGTCCAACAGGTAGATATCGTCGGCGCCGGCCGTCGAGTCGAAAACCACCAGCGCCGCCATCTTGC
The DNA here is from genome assembly GCA_963714895.1 of Candidatus Sulfomarinibacteraceae bacterium. Classification (GTDB taxonomy): domain Bacteria; phylum Acidobacteriota; class Thermoanaerobaculia; order Thermoanaerobaculales; family Sulfomarinibacteraceae; genus Sulfomarinibacter. The sequence continues at coordinate 51,192 of CAVQQC010000021.1, read as the reverse complement.
CGTCCGGAGACAGGGCCACGTGTTCGTACAACCCCGTATCCCCGATCTCGGCCAAAGGGCGTCCGTCACGGTCGAACCACTGCAACTGACTCATCACTTCCTGCTCGCCCGTCTGGTACACGAGCACACCGTCATCCGAAGCCGAAAACGCACCGGCACCGGTCAGGGAGGGAACGATGACATTGTCAGCGAGGGGGAAGGCGTCACCGCGAAAGTCGAGCGTGTCCGGATCGAAAGGCTGAGCCATCAAAATGTTGTCGCGAACGAACAGCAGGTGGCCGGCAGCATAGCGGGCCGAAGACGGCGACCGGACGAGTTCGCGGCCGCTGCCGCCCTCGTCGAGCCCGATCACGCGCACCCATCCGTCGCTGTCGCCGGCCGAGTTCCGTGCGTAAAAGAGAACCCGGCGGCCGTCCGGCAGAAACCGGGGTTGACGGTGCGAGTTGTCACCTCGCGCCAGATCCAGCTCGGAGATCGGCGTCGCTTCTCCGCCGACCGCCGCAACCCGATAGAGAGGCGTCCCCGAGTCCGGTGTGAACACGATCACGCCGTCATTCATTCCAGGTCCCACCCTTGCCATCCGGCGCATCGCAGATCGTCTGCACCGGCCCGCCGGTTGCCAGTACCTTGCGCAGCTTGCCGTTGGCGACAAAACCGATCCACCGGCTGTCCGGCGACCAGAACGGATAGTGGCCGCCGTCGGTCCCGTCAAGGGCGTGAGCCTCGCTTTCATCGATCCCCCGGAGGTAGAGCTTGAACTCACCCGATGCATCCCGAGCGCTGAACGCCACGAGGTTGCCGTCCGGCGAAACCGTGGCGACGCCCGGGTTGAATGGTTCGAGGTGGAAGACCGTGCCCGGCGGCGCTGGAATGGCGGCGCGCACGACACGGGTTGCGTCGGAACCGCCAACGAGCAGCAATGATCCGAGAATCACGGCCGCCGCGGCAGAGACCCCGGCAGCGATCCACGCCAGACGGGAATGGCCGGTAGGCGCCGCGGATTCGACGGCGCCAACGATCTCCGCGTCCTCGCCATCCGTGAGGACGATCCGCGCATCGCCGATGGCCTGAAGACGCTGTTTGGGTTTTTTGCGCAAACAGCTGCCGATGAGTTTCTTGAGGTAGGCCGGAGTTTCAGGCGGCAGTTCGTCGAGATCGACTTCGTCCTTGAGCACCGCGGCTAAGACGTGCGAGACCGTTTCGCCTTCGAAGAGCTTGTGGCCCGTCAGCATCTCCCAGAAGACGACGCCGAAAGCCCAGATGTCCGCGCGGCGGTCGGCGGAGATTCCCGCCGCCTGCTCGGGCGACATGTAGGCCGCGGTGCCGAGAATCACCCCCGCCGCGGTGGCGTGCTGGGTGAGGGTCGGCGACATGGAAAGATTGGGATTGCTGCCGTCAACCTCCCACGCCTTGGCGAGCCCGAAGTCGAGCACCTTGACCGTGCCGTCAGGACGCAGCTTGATGTTGGCCGGTTTGAGATCGCGGTGGACGATGCCCGACTCGTGCGCCGCCTCGAGGGCCTCGGCGATCTGCAGAGCGATGGCCGTCGCCTCTTCCACCGGCACCGGTCCGCGCTTGATGCGCTCGGAGAGATCCTCTCCCTCCACCAACTCCATCACCAGGAAGGTGACCTCGGACGCGGTGGCGTCCGAGGTCGGTTCTGAGTTTTGAGTTTTGAGTTTTGAGTTCCCGGCCGGCCCTTGTGGGGTAGCCGTCCCGGCTGCCATTTGGGTGTTCACGCTCTCGAGACCGTAGAGGTGGGCGATGTTGGGGTGGTTGAGGCTGGCGAGCAACCTTCGCCTCGCGCTCGAACCTTGCCATCCGTTCGGGATCCTGGGCGAACTCTTCCGGCAGGACCTTGAGCGCCACCTCGCGGCCGAGCTTTTCGTCCTCGGCGCGCCACACCTCACCCATCCCGCCCGCGCCGAGGGCGGCGATGACGTTGTAATGAGCCAGTTTCGTACCGATCATCTTCCAACCCCCGCCTGCAGCCAGTTCACGACGACCGAGAGGTTCGGCGCCTCTCGATTCGACACGGCCTCCATCGCCAGCACCCTCTCCCCGTCCGCCGACAGGTCCCAGAAGTACGATCCAACGGGCTGGATCATGGTGTTGAAGAGCGTCTCGGCCTCACCGATCAGCAGACCGCCGTTGCGCGGCTCGACCCGCACCGCGACCATCGAACCGTCAGAGGCCTGGTACAGGATTTCGGATCCGTCGGGGTTCCAACGCGGCGACTGCCCACCTTCAATGGAGATCTGCCACTTGCGACCGCGGTCTGGAAAGGCGGTCACGTAGATCTCGGGATTGCCGGACTCGTCGGACTGGTAGGCGAGCCATCGGCCATCAGGAGAAAACATCGCACTCACGTCGTTGAACTCGGTGGCGATGTACGGCGATGGCTCACCCTTACCGTCAAGCGGCAAGACCCAGATGTCGAAGCTGGAGGTCTCTCCGCCCCTGTGGATGGCGATGTTTGCGCCATCTGGAGAAACCGAGCTCGGGTACATCTCGGTTGTCGATTCGTACAGCACCTCGCCCGCACCCGAGCCGCCGACCTCCTTTCTCACCAGGGCGTAGACGCCGTTCTGCTGGAGTGAGAAGAAGAGGGCCCTGCCGTCGGGGGTCGGCGTCACGCCGAGTTCGTACCCCGGCTCGAAGGTGAACCTGGTGAAGAGGTCGCGGCGCAGATCGACGACCCAGACGTCACCGCTGCCGGCCGAAAGCTCCTCCATCGCCACCGCGGCGAGTTCGCCACCGGGAATGAGATGGACCTCGTCATAACTGCCGGGCTCACCGAGCGTGGCGAGCTCGTTGCCTTCACGGTCCCGCCACACCAGACGGTAACTGCCTTCGTCGCCGGCGCCGGACTGGTAGGCGAGCACACCGTTCTGCGAGGCCGAGTACACGCCGATCACCGTTCCGGCGGGGAGCAGGGTCACCGCCTCGGCGACCGGAAAGGCGTCGCCCGTGAACTCGAGCGCGTCGGGATCGAACGGACGCGCCATCAGCGTCCGATCGCGCACGAACAGCAGGTGGTCGGAGGCGTACTCCACCGCAGCCGGGGCCCGCATGAGCTGCCGGTTCACGGACCCATCGAGCGAACCGATCATGACCGCCTGCCCTTCGGAGGAACCCGACGCGGACCGGGCCATGTAGAGGAAATGGTTGCCGTCGGGGAGAAACCGCGGGTGGCGGTGGGAGTTGTCCAGACGTTCGGCGTCGAACTCGGTGACGGGCGTCGAATCCCCGCCGGCCTCGGAGACCCTGTGGAGCGGCGTGTTGTAGCTCGGGGCAAACACGATGACGCCGTTCCGGCCCCACGACCCACCCTTGCCCTCTCCCGCGTCGCACAGAGCGAGCGGCGGTCCGCCGACCGCCTCGACCACCCGCAGCTTGCCGTTGGAGAAATAGCCGATCTTCTTCGAATCGGGCGACCAGAACGGGTACTGCGCGTTGTCGGTTCCCGACAACGGCCGCGCCTCGGCCTCGTCCAGCGCGCGGACCCAGAGCCGGACGGAACCGTCCTCGCCGCGCGCGGAGTACGCCAACGTGGTGCCGTCCGGTGACACGACCGCCGGCCCCGGGTTGTCCGGCGCGAGGTGAAAGCGGCCACCCGGGGGCGGTGGGGTCTCGAACCGGATGACCCGCTCCTCCGGGTCCGGACGACCGAGCAACAAGACACCCAGTACCACTGCGGCGATGGCGGCCACCACAGCTGCAATCCATCCGAGCCGAGATCGGCTTGGAGGGTGGGCAGCTTCGAGTTTCAATTCGGGCTCGTCTGACTCCCCATCCTCGAGCACGATTCGCGCATCGCCGATGGCCTGCAGACGCTGTTTGGGTTTCTTGCGAAGACAGCGGCCGATCAGCTTTCTCAGGTGGGCTGGAGTCTCGGCCGGCAGCTCGTCGAGATCGACCTTGTCCTTGAGTACGGAGGCGAGGATGTGAGAGACGGTTTCTCCCTCGAAGAGCTTGTGGCCCGTCAGCATCTCCCAGAAGACGACGCCGAAAGCCCAGATGTCCGCGCGGCGGTCGGCGGAGATTCCCGCCGCCTGCTCGGGCGACATGTAGGCCGCGGTGCCGAGAATCACCCCCGCCGCGGTGGCGTGCTGGGTGAGGGTCGGCGACATGGAAAGATTGGGATTGCTGCCGTCAACCTCCCACGCCTTGGCGAGCCCGAAGTCGAGCACCTTGACCGTGCCGTCGGGACGCAGCTTGATGTTGGCCGGTTTGAGATCGCGGTGGACGATGCCCGACTCGTGCGCCGCCTCGAGCGCCTCGGCGATCTGGAGAGCGATCGCCGTGGCCTCTTCCACCGGCACCGGTCCGCGCTTGATGCGCTCGGAGAGATCCTCTCCCTCCACCAACTCCATCACAAGGAAGGTGACCTCGGACGCCGCTGCGTCCGAGGTCAGTTCTGAGTTTTGAGTTTTGAGTTTTGAGTTCCCGGCCGGCCCTTGTGGGGCAGCCGTCCCGGCTGCCATTTGGGTGTTGACGCTCTCGAGACCGTAGAGGTGGGCGATGTTGGGGTGGTTGAGGCTCGCGAGCACCTTAGCCTCGCGTTCGAAACGTGCCATGCGTTCCGGGTCCTGGGCGAACTCGTCGGGCAGCACCTTCAGCGCCACCTGGCGACCGAGTTTTTCATCCTCGGCGCGCCACACCTGCCCCATTCCGCCCTCCCCGAGCTTGTCGGTAATCCGATAGTGAGCAAGAGTCGACCCGATCATCGTTGGGCCTCGATCGCGGCCGGCCAGTTGACGACGACGGTGATGGGCTCCGGAGCCGCAACCTCGGCCGATTCGATCACCAGAAACCGCTGACCGTCAGCAGACACCTGGAATCGGGCGCCGCCACTCGCCAACCCGTGTTCGAAAATCAGCTGGGGTTGTCCAAACGCCAGACCCGACCCTCGATCCTCGACCGTCACACCGGTGATCTCATTGCCTCTGAGATAGAGAATCTCCTTGCCGTCACCTCGCCAGACCGGCCAACCACCCCCACCCACCGACACCTGCCACTTGCGGCCGGGGCCGGGGAACGGCGCGACGTAGACCTCCCAGCTGCCGGACTCGTTCGATCCGTAGACAACCCACCGCCCGTCGGGTGAAAAGCCGGGGCTGTACTCGACGAAGTCGCTTTCGATCCATGGCTGCGGCGCGGCATCTTCTGTCAGTGACCAGGAGAGCAAATCGACATTGGTTGGGGCTTGGGACACCCGGCTTGCAAGAAGAACGGTGGATCCGTCCGGGTGCCACGCTCCGGGCACGGTCCGTCGATCAAATACTGACAGGAGTTCGCCGTCGCCGGACCCACCGATTGATTTTCGATGGATGGAATACTGTTCCTTGTTTTCCGTCGACCCCCATATGACGGTCTCGCCGTCGGGCGAAAAGACCCCCGAGCCGACGTCCGCCCGGCCGAAGGTGAAGCGAGTTCTGAGTTTGCGGTTGAGATCGACCACCCACAGGTCGTCATTGTCACCCTCGTCCTGACGAATCTGAACAATGGCGGTTTCTTCGGTCGGCGACAAACGGAAACTGTTGGAGAAGCGAGCCGGCTCGCCGATGGTTTCCTGAATGGAACCGTCCCGGGCGCGCCATCGGAGTGCGAGATCTGCCGAAAACACCCCGCCCTGGAACGCCAGGACACCGGTCTGCGATGCCGAAAAGACCGCCTGGGCAGTCTCTACAGCAATGAGCACGACCGTATCGGTGATCGGGAACGGCTCCCCCGACAACTCGAGCGCATCCGAGTCGAAGGGCTGGGCCATCAGCGTCCGCTCGCGGAGGAAGAGGAGGTGGCCCGAGGCATACTCTGCTGCCGCCGGTGACCGCACGATCGTTTTCTCTTCTCCACCGTCGAGTGACGCAGCGACGACCGCCTGCCCCTCTTTGGCGCCGTTGGGAAACCGCGCCAGATACAGGAAATGTTTGCCGTCGGGCAGGAACCGGGGGTGGCGGTGGGAGTCGTCGCCGCGCTCTTCGTTGAAGGCCGTCACATCGACCGGTTCGCCGCCGAGCTGGGACACACGCTGAATCGGTCTCGTCGCTTCCGGCGCGAAGAGGATCACGCCCTCGGGGCTCCAGCTTCCACCCTTGCCGTCGGGCGCATCGCACAGGGTCAGGGGCTGCCCACCGGATGCGCTGACCTTTTTGAGTTTGCCCTCGGCAAAGAAACCGAGGCTTTTGGAGTCCGGCGACCAGAAGGGGTATTCGGCGCCGTCGGTACCGGCCAGGACCCGCGGCTGCACCTCGTCGAGATTGCGGACAAAGATCCGAGCCTGGCCGTCGGCGTCCCAGGCGGTAAAGGCCAACGATTGGCCGTCGGGCGACACCACGACCGGCCCGGGTCGGTACGGGTCGAGTTGGTATCCCCGACCCTCAGGCGGCGGGACCTGGAAGCGGATCGTGCTCTCGATCGCCGGTTGCTTCCACAAATCCCCAACGCCCAGGACCACCGCGGCAACGGCGACCAGCCCCGCCACCGCCCACGGCAGCAGACGCCGCCATCGCGGCGCCGGCGCCGCGACCGGGACCGACTCGGCCGACGCTGAGCCCGACCCTTCCGGATCAGCTTGATAATCTTGGAAAAGGACGCGCGCCTCACCGATGTCCCGCAAGCGTCGTTTGGCATCCTTGTCGAGAGAACGCCGGATGAGCCGTCTGAGATACGGCGGCGTCTCGGACGGCAGCGCCTCGAGGTCGGGGGCCTCCTTGAGCACCGACGCCAACACGTCGGACACCGTGTGGCCCTCGAAAAGCTTGCGCCCGGTCAGCATCTCCCACACCACGACACCGAAGGACCAGATGTCGGCCCGGCGATCGACCGGCATGCCGCGGGCCTGCTCGGGTGACATGTAGGCCGCGGTCCCCAGGATCAACCCGGCGGCCGTAGCGTGCTGGGTGATCGTGGGCGACAGCGACAGACCGGGGTCGGCGCCGTCTGCCTCCCACGCCTTGGCGAGCCCGAAGTCGAGCACCTTGACCGCGCCGTCGGGTCGCAGCTTGATGTTGGCGGGTTTGAGATCGCGGTGGACGATGCCCTGCTCGTGCGCCGCCTCCAGCGCCTCGGCGATCTGGAGGGCGATGGCGGTCGCTTCTTCCAACGGCACAGGTCCACGTTTGATGCGCTCGGAGAGATCCTCCCCCTCGACCAACTCCATCACCAGGAAGGTGGTGACGACGGAATCCGTGTCTGGCAGGCGGGACGCCTGCCCCACAAGCCTTTCCTCGGCAGCCCGAGCCCCTTGTGGAGCAACCGTCCCGGCTGGCACGCGGGACGCGTGCGCCACAACCGCCTCCGGAGATGCCTGGCTGCCTTGTGGGGCAGCCGTCCCGGCTGCCATTTGGGTCTTGACGCTCTCGAGACCGTACAGCGTCGCGATATTCGGGTGGTTCAACGACGCCAACACCTTTGCCTCGCGTTCGAAACGTGCCATGCGTTCCGGGTCCTGGGCGAACTCGTCGGGCAGCACCTTGAGCGCCACCTGGCGACCGAGTTTTTCATCCTCGGCCCGCCATACCTCTCCCATCCCGCCGACACCGAGGGCATCGACCACGCGGTAGTTGGAAAGACTCATTCCCGGTTCGATGCTCATTCAGTCACTCCTCAGTGCACTTCTGCGGTGTTGAATCCGACGCGTTCCATGAGGGCCAGGAATCTCGGATCATCCTCGCCCCCCGGCATGTAGTAGGCCGGCAAACCCGGCAGGAAGACCGCCAGGATCGAGTGGGCGTCGACCGACCGTTCAACCTCGTCGAGCATGCGATCGGTGTCGCCGAGCCCGGCGTAGATGATCCCGTAGGCGAAGGGATCGACCGCCGTGTCCTTGGCAAACTCGTCGAGCGTTTGCAACGCGGCTTCGGCGCGTTTCGTATCGCCGCACTTGCCATAGGTGTAGCCCACCCACGAGCGGGCGAGCGGGGTGTCGCCGCCGTGGAGCTCGGCCTCGGCGTCTTCGGCAGTCGCCAGGGCCTCCTCACACAGGCCGTTGTCGGCGTAGGTCTTGGCGAGCTTGATATAGCCCCAGGTCCAGTTCGGGTTGAGGTCGAGGGCGGCGCGGAACTCCGCCGCCGCCCGGTCGTACTCGTGCTTGCCCATCAGCGAATAGGCCACGAGGTGGGAGGCAGAGGGCGACAAGGGGTCGAGTTCCTTGGCGACCGTTGCCTGCTCGATGGCGTCGTCGAAACGGCCCACCGCCGACAGGAAATATCCGTAGGAAACACGGGCGAAGTCGCTGCCGGGGTTGAGCTCGACGGCTCGCTTGAGATCTTCCTCCGCCCCGATCCAATCCCACTCGAAGAGGTATTTCCTCTCGGCCGAGGCGGCGAGAGCCTCAGCGAGGTTGGCGTCGATCGCGAGGGCCTTTTCCACCGCAATCCTCGACTTCTCGATGGCCTCTTCTCGACCCATGACCCCGTGAAAGGCGAGGGTGGTATAGACGTCGGCGAGACCGGCATAGGGTTCCGCGTAGCCGGGGTCCATGGCGATGGCCTGCTCGAAATAATCCACCGCCTTGTGCATCTCTTTCGCCGAGCCGATACTGAACTTGCGCCCCTGGAGATAGAGACGGTGGGCCTCGGGATCGACTGCATACCTCCGCGCGAGATTTTCCGCCGTATCGGGGGACAACTCGATCTCGAGCGTTTGCGCGATGGTATTCGTGAGTTCCTTCTCGATCGCCAGGACATCGGTCTGGTCACGGTCGAAGCGGCCGCCCCACAGCTGGTGATTGTCGCTGACGTCCACCAGCTCGGCGCTCACCGCAAGCTGGGCGCCGCGCTGGACGAGACGGCCCATCAGCAGAGCCTGGACACCGAGCTTGCGGCCGATCTCCTGGGGGGTTTCCTCGCTGTCCTTGAAGGCGTAGGCGGAGCGACGGGAGATGACCTTGAGTTCAGGGATCTGGGCGAGGGTGTTGATCAGGCTTTCGGTCAGGCCGTCGCAGAGGTAGTCGGACTCTGCGTCTCCGGTACCGTTTTCAAACGGAAGCACCGCGATCGACGTAATGGCCTCGGTTGCGGAACCCGCTGCACGGCTCCAGTAGAACCCGGTTGCGATTGCGATCAACGCTACAAGACCCACGATTCCATAGGTGACCCACGACCTGGACGAACGCACCCTCCCGGAGGGAACAATCAACCCGCTGTCGGTGTCGCGCTTGAGGTTGTCGAGATCGACCGCGAGCTCCCGGGCGCTCTGATAGCGCCGTCGTGGGTCCTTCTCCATGCACTTGCGGACGATCCGTTCGAGTTCGGGCGGGGAAACCGGGCTGAGTTCGCCGATCGGGACCGGTTCCGACTTCACGATCTCGGTGATGGTCTCGGTGGGTGTCGATCCGCGGAAGGGCAAACGGCCCGTGGCCATCTGATACAGGACGACGCCGGTCGAAAAGATGTCGCTGCGATGATCGGCTTCCTTGCCGAGCGCCTGCTCCGGGCTCATGTACTGGACCGTGCCCATCACGACCCCGGGCTGGGTCATGGTCTGCACCGTGCCGTCTGCATCGCCATCGATGGCGGGCTGGAGCTTGGCGAGTCCGAAATCGAGGACCTTGAGACGGCCCTCGGGGGTGACCATCAGGTTGGACGGTTTGATGTCGCGATGCGTCACGCCGTGGTCGTGGGCGGCAGCCAGGGCATCCGCGAGACGCGATCCGAGATCGACGATCTCGGCCACCGTGAGCGGTGCCCGCGCCATGCGGTGGTCGAGGCTCTCACCTTCCACGTGTTCCATCGCGATGAAGTGGATGCCGTCGGCCTCGCCGACATCGTAGATGTGGGCGATGCCCGGGTGGTTGAGGGCCGAGGCGGCGCGGGCCTCATCTTCGAAGCGCCGACGACGGTCTTCGCTCTCGGCGCGCGCCGGAGGGAGGGTCTTGAGCGCCACGGTCCGACCGAGGCGCGTGTCGCGAGCCAGCCACACCTCTCCCATGCCCCCTTCACCGAGCTTGCCGGTGATCTCGAAATGCGAGATCTTTTTGCCGATCATCACAGCCCCCCCGAGCCTCTGCCGTTGGGTCCGCCGGAGAAAAGCCGAAGTGAGTCGCAATCGCGCTCACTTCGGAACCCGCACACCCCGTCGTCTCAATTCGTCGATTGTTTGTCCGTCACCAGGAATGGACGCTACACATCATAACGCACTTGAGACGCAGACGCATTTCATTTCTGCAACATTTTTTTGAGAACGCAGAGTGGGCGGTGGGAAATCAGCCGTTCAGGCGGCGGATCAGCAACAGGGTCCGGTCGTCGGGAAAGGGCACGCCACGGGCGAACTCGAAGAGGTCCTTCTCGATCGCCGCCATGATCTCGGCCACCGGTTGAGTGCGGCACTTGACGCAGATCTCGCGCAGACGCTCTTCGCCGTACTCTTCGTCTTCCGGGTTTTCCGGTTCGGTAATACCGTCGGTGTAGAGAATGAGTGCGTCACCGACCTCGAGAGTCTTTTCGCCGGCGCTGAATACACCTTCGGGGAGTATCCCGAGCGGCATCCCGGTCGACTCCAACCACTCCGTCGAACCGTCGTCCCGCAGCAACAGACCGGGGTTGTGACCGGCGTTGCAATAGCGCAGTTTGCCGGTCCCGGGTACCACCGAGGCCAGAAACGATGTCGCATATTTTTCCGGCGGCGTCCGTTCGAAAAGCAGGTGCGACACCGACCGAAAAACATCCTCGACCGCGACCCCGTCGTGAATCGGACCGGCGGAGAGGGCCTCGAGCGATGCGGTCAAGAGCGATGCGGCGATGCCTTTGCCCGACACGTCGGACAACATCAAAACGACCTCGCTGTCGTCGTGCCGCATCTCGACCTTGAAAAAGTCGCCCGAGACCCCGCGCGAAGGCATGTTGCCCGCCGCGATGTCCCAGCCCGGAACTTCGGGGAGCTTGTCCGGCAGCAGTCCAACCTGGATCTCGCGTGCGAGGGCCACCTCCTGCTCGAGGCGTTTGCGTTCCGCCGCCTCCTCTGCGAGGTGCACGTTTCGAATTCTCATGGCAGCCACCGACGCGAGCGACGCCAGGAGTTCCATGTCGGCTTCCTCGAACTGGCGCATCGTCAGACGCGAGCCGAGAACGATGAGACCGAGGGCGCCGTCCGGATCGAGCAAAGGTGCCGCCACCAGCGAACGAACCCCCGCATCGAGCAGACTCATGGCCTCGTGAAAACGCTCGTCGGTCTGCGCATCGAGCACCAGCGCCGCCTGACGCCCCTCCACGACCTGCTCCATGAGACTGGTCGAAAACAGGATCTCGGCGTTTCCCTTGCCCGTTGAACGACTGGCGGCGCGTTCATATCCGCCATCCTCCGTTCGCAGGTAGATCGCGGCGTCCTCCGGCCTCAGATACTCGAAGGCGCGATCGAGGATCAGATCGAGGAGGTCTCCCAATGACATGACCCTGTCGAGCGCGAGGTTGACCTCGGTGAGCAGACGGAGCCGATCCGCGTAACGGCGGAGCCCCTCGCCCATCGGCGTCGCCGAATCGGTGCGGATTTCTTCGGGCGCCTGCAGCAGTTCGGCCGCCGACCGGAAAATGGTGTGGCTGTCGCGGCTCACCGAGCTCGCCTGTTTGCTCGGCATCGGGCGGCTGGCTTCACGCAAGGTGATCGAGGTGCTGCCGACCTGAATCACCGATCCGTGACCGACCCGGACCGGCTGCTCGACCGGACGGCCCCCGATCAGGGTGCCGTTTCGAGAACCGAGGTCCTCCACGTGCCAGGCGCCCTCGGTCAGGAACAGTCTCGTGTGCATCCTCGACATCGAGCGATCGGCAATCGTGAGATCGGCCTTCGAGGACCTCCCGATGACAAAAGTCTCACCGGAAAGAGCTCTGTCGAAAGGACTTCCATCCGTCGGCATCACATGAAGACTCAGGGGCGGTAACACGTTCGATATATCAGTCATAGTCGCGCTCATCATACATCTATAACCGTTGAACTCTCGAATTCTTCCAAAGTGTTCACATTGACCCAAGCATCGCGGATTCCCGCCGGGGGGCTCGGGCACCACACCCGGTCCGACGCCGCCAGATCCTGCAATCCGAACCGACCGTCAGTGGCGCGCAGTTCAAGCACATCCCTCATCCGCGGCTCGTACACGGCGAGGAGTGGTTCCACCCGACCCACGACAGTTTGCGGAAGGACGGCCCAGATTTCGGGCCTTCGCTCGGACACAAGCCACTCCACGGCCTCTCGACGAACCCGCGGCATGTCGCAGGCCACGACGATCCACGGCGACTCGGGGACCGACCGTATTGCAGCCAGAATGCCCCCCAATGGCCCCGGGACTCCGGGAGCATCGGCCAGACGTTCGAGGCCGCCGAGTTCTCCCGGCACTTCGCCACTCCCGGCGAGGACCACCCGGTCGGCGATGCCCGCGACCGCGGCGACTGCGATTTCCACCATCGTCAAGCCGTCACGTCGCAGGATCTGTTTTGGGCGCCCCATGCGGCGGCTTCCGCCACCGACCAGAACCACCGCGTTGAGGTCGCCGTCTCGAGAGACTGGCGGCGTTGAATCGCCCTGCCGGAACTCAACCATCACGAACCGTCACGGGTCGCCGATGGCTCAGTTGCTCTTCCAGCGGATCGCCACGCCCTGGCACACGACCTCGGGGCCCATGCTCCTCATCTGATCCGGCTGAGTCGACCGCACCTGCTGTCCGCACGCGATGATCACGACGGCATCGGCGTCGAGCCTGGCCGCGCGGCGCCGCAGGTTCTCCTTGGCGGTTGATACAGCGTTTTCTTCGCCCATGGTTGTGATCGTCACCTTCTCTTCGAGGCTCGCCACCTCTTCGTAGTCCCGGTCACCGATCTGGTGCGGCGCGATCACCCGCACCTCCCGGGTCCACGCCTCGACATCGGGGTCGGTCGAGCCGGACGAGCCGCAGCCGATGGCCGCCACGAGTAGAACCCCGCACCACAGGATCTTCTTCATCGAATTCTCTCCATTTCCAGCCTGCCACCGCACAATGTAACAGACAAGGGTGGACCGCCATGCCCGAACGGGCTGGAACGATACTTGACAAAACAACGCTCAGATCGCAGAATAGCCGTCCCTCGATCGGTCCGCCGATCGCTCCGGAGGATCTCCATGCCCCTGTATGAATATAAATGTCAGAAATGCAAGAACCGCTTCGAACGCATCGAGCGTGCGTCGAGTCAGCACGACGGCGTGTGCCCCAGTTGCGGCGGCGCCGCCCATCGTCTTCTGGGCACCCCCGCCCTGCAGTTCAAAGGGAGCGGCTGGTACGTCAACGACTACGCAAAGGACAACGGGTCTCGCGCGTCGGAAAGCGAAAAGGAAACCGCGACCGCTGCAGCCACGACCACCGAAACGAAGAGCGAAAAGACCAGCGATGCGAAGGTGGAGAAGAGCGCCCCGAAGAAGGCGGACCCGAAGGTTGCATAGAAGAGTTGTGAGTTTTGAGTTTTGAGTTTTGAGTTTCGGAATTCGGAATTCGGAATTCGGAATTCGGCAAGCGCACGCTCGCGATTCCCAGCCGGTCGCATTGGCCAGTAAGAGGAATGAAGCATGACCGAGCACGCCGGCGACCATTTGATTCGGGCCGTGGCTCTCGACGGACGCGCACGGGTGATGGCCGCGCTGACGACGGACACCGCTGAGGAACTGCGGCGAATCCACGACCCGTCGCCGCAGGTTGCGGCGGCCCTGGCAAGAATGTCGACCGGAGCGCTGCTGTTGGCTGCAACCTTCGAAAAGGTGACATCCCGAGAACCGGTGTTGACCCTCGAGGCGGACGGCGGCGGCCCTGCGGGCCGGTTGGTGGCGACCGCATCGCCGGCCGGCTGGGTCCGCGCGATGGCGACCGACCCGCTCGCCGCCACGCCTCGAAAGTCCGATGGCGACCTCGACATCGCGGGTGTCGTCGGGAGAGGCGGTCAACTCGTGGTCACCCGCGATTCAGGCCACGGCGATCCCTATCGCGGAGTCGTCGACCTCGTGTCGGGCGACCTCGCCAAAGACCTCGCGGTCTATTTGAACGAGTCGGAGCAATCGCCCGCAGCCGTCGTCTTCGGCGTCCACGTCATTCCCGAGGGTCGGGTCGACATGGCCGGCGGAATGCTGATTCAACTCCTGCCGGGCGTCAGCGATGAAGAAGCTGAAATTCTCGCCGCTCACATCAACGAGCTCGGAAGTCTTTCATCTCGAATTGCGGAAGGCGACGGCCCCCGGGAATGGTTGGCGGCGGTCTTCCCCGACGGCTGCACCATTCTCGACGAGCTGCCCGTGCAGTTTCTCTGTGGTTGCTCGACCGAAAGGGTGGAGGCAGCGCTCAAGCTGCTCGGGGTCGGCGAGATCCGTGCGGCGATGGACGAAGACAACGACCGGCGCGCGGTCCTCACCTGCGGTTTCTGCCACACCGAGTACGTCCTCACCCACGAACGTCTCCGCGAACTCCTCACCGAGGTCAACGCCGAACGCAAGTCAACGCGCCACGGCTGAGTCCGCAGCCAAACCCCAAACTCAAAACTGAGCCTCCTGCAAAATTCGAAAAATCCCGCCGAAATCGAACGTATCGCGCCTGATCGAGGCCGGGCGGCACAGGTGCCGCCCCTACCCACAAAGGACATTCCCTTGCAGTGGCGGGGCCTGCCCCGCCTTTGATGTGAATATTGCAGGAGGCTCAACTAAAAACTCAGAACTCAAAACTCATAACTGAGAACTCGCCGAGGGCTACCGCACGATGTTCATGAACACCTGCTGCGAGGGTCGCGGTTCCTCGTTCTTGGCCGGACGGCGACGGACATAGGAACCGTCCGAACGGAGGTCCCAGGCCGTGCAGTTGTCATTCTCTGCGATGGTCAGAATTTCTTCGATCTCAGCAACCAGCAGCGGGTCGCGCAACGGAGCGATGGTTTCCATTCGACGATCGAGGTTTCGCTTCATCCAGTCCGCCGAACCGATGAAGTACTCGGGTGAGCCCCCGTTTTCGAATCCGTAGATCCGACCGTGTTCGAGAAAGCGGCCGAGTACGCTGAACACGCGGATGTTTTCGGACAGGCCCTCGACCCCTGGACGCAGAGAACACAGACCGCGAACGTTGAGTGTGATCGGCACCCCCGCCTGACTGGCCGCGTACAGCTCGCGGATGATCTCCGGGTCCTGGAGTTGGTTCATCTTGGCGCGAATGCCAGAAGGCCTGCCCTCCACCGCGTGCACGACTTCACGTCGGATGAGTTCGATGAACCGAGTCCGCATCGCGCGTGGTGCCACCAACATCAGTCGGTAGCCGTCGAAGGGAGTGGAACTCGTAAGCTCATTGAACACCGCCGCCACATCGGCGCTGAGGTCGGGGTCGCAACTCAGAATGCCGACATCTTCATAAAGGCGCGCGGTGCCGCTGTGGTAGTTGCCGGTGCCGACGTGAACGTAACGCTGCACGCCGGCAGCCTCTTCGCGCACGACCATCGCCAGCTTGACGTGGGTCTTCAGCTTCTCGACCCCATAGGATACGTGGACTCCCTCCCGTTCGAGCAGACGGCCCCACGCGATGTTCGGTTCTTCATCGAACCGTGCTGTGATCTCCACCAGCACCGCCACCTGTTTGCCGCGACGGGCGGCCTCTGCCAGGGCCTGGATGATGGGCGAGTCGGACGATGTGCGGTAGATCGTCAGTTTGATGGCCAGGACGTTGTCGTCCAGGGACGCCGCCTGCAGAAACCTCAGAACTGAGGTATCGAAGCTGTGGTACGGGTGGTGAAGCAGAATATCGCCGCGGGAGATCTCATCGAAGATCGCTCCACTTTCACTGGCGATCAGGTTGCGAAGCCTGTGGTGGGTGGTCGGAGCGTGCGGCGGGTCGCGCAACTCCTCGTGACCCTCGACGGTAAACCGAAGAAGGTCGGCAACTGCAAGGAAATGGTCGGCGATATATACGTCCGTGTCGGCCAACTTGAGCTGGTGCGTCAACCACTGCCTCATCTTCTTTGGCGTTTCCTTCGCCATCTGGAGGCGGACTTCCCCGGCAAATTTTCGAGCCTTGAGGTCGTCAGTCACCTGGCGGATGATGCTGCCGGGTTCCAGGACACCGGCTTGGATCGTCGAGCTACCTTCCTCGCCCTCTTCGCCGCGCGCCGCGCGGGTGACCCGAAAAACGTACGACGTGATTTCGGCGCCGGGAAAAAGTTGGTCGAGGTTGGCGGCGATCACCTGTTCGAGCGGCACGAAGCCGGAGCGATCGCTGAGGGGTACCCAACGGTTTCGATTCGTCGGCACCTTGACGCGAACAAAACGCTCGCCGCGCTTTTTTTCTTTCACTGTGACCGCGAGATTGAGCCCGAGACTGCTGATGAACGGAAACGGGTGTTCGGCGTCAACCGCGAGCGGAGTGAGAATCGGAAGGACCGACCGTTTGAAGTACTCGGTGAGGTCCGCGCGGTGGTGCTCGCCCAGCTCCTTCATCTCGACAATCCCGATGCCCTTTTCGACGAGAGACGGCCGTAGCTCCGCGCTCATCAGACGCGAAAGCTCCCGGCTCTGTTTAATCACTTCTTTGCGGCACGCTGCAAGTTCTTCCGACGGTGTCAATCCGTCCAGCGACAGTTTGCTGTCGCCCTTGTTCACCTGCCGTTTCAGACCGCTGATGCGCTTCATGAAGAACTCGTCGTGCAGCATGCCGAGAATGCCCGCGAACTTCACGCGTTCGAGAAGCGGCACCTTCGGGTCCTGCGCCATTTCGAAAACACGACGCGCGAATCGAAGCCAACTCAGTTCGCGGTTGATGAACGCTCGAGGAGAATCTGCGGTCAGTTTTTCTTTTGTCTTCGCCTGTGCCATTTTTTTCTCCGCGGTTTCATTCCCGAGCTTCTACGAAATCAACCCTCGATTATAGAGGCGACCGAATTTGGAATCCACGTCTGAGGATCAGTTTTTTTGCCAAGCGTGTTACTATCGAATCATCAAGTAGATTTTGTTCGAACACCAAGAGGAAAGAGGAGGATCGAGATGGCAAAGACGACCGGAACCGCGAAGGCGAAAACGACCGCAACGAAGGCTGCGCCGAAGAAGGCTGCCGCGAAGAAGCCGGCTGCCAAAAAACCGGCCGCCAAGAAGGCTGCACCGAAGAAGGCCGCTGCGAAAAAGCCGGCCGTGAAAAAGGCTGCACCGAAAAAGGCCGCCGCCAAGAAGGCTGCACCGAAGAAGGCCGCTGCGAAAAAGCCGGCCGTGAAAAAGGCCGCACCGAAAAAGGCCGCCGCCAAGAAGGCTGCACCGAAGAAGGCCGCTGCGAAAAAGCCGGCCGCCAAAAAGGCCGCACCGAAAAAGGCCGCCGCCAAGAAGTAGATCTCTTCGAACACGCACCGGGCGTTGACTGAAACGCCGCGGTTGGCGTGTGTTTGGAGATTTCAGCCCAGTTCAACGGGAGCGTGGGAGGTGCCACTTTCCACGCTCCCGTTTTTGTTGTCCGTGATACCCTCGGTCTTTTCCAGGGTGCCGCCACCCGCAGCCGCTCATGCCGGAAGCACACACACTCGCCGCGGACGATTGGTCCCTCGCGCTGCTCAGAAAGCCTCTCGGTGATCGTCTCGAGGTCGAGCCGCAATCCGCCGTCCACATCACGTTTTTTGATTCCTTTGATTGGCGTCTCCACAGGGCCGGATGTCTTCTCACGCGTGAGCGCCGGAGCGGGCGCACGTCCCTCCATTGGTGTTCGCCCAACCATCCGCACCCCTACGTACTCCCCGTAGATCGCGACTTTCGATTCGCTCGTGATCTTCCCGAGGGCTTCCTCCGATCGGAGCTTGTCGGGGTGTCCGGGGCCCGCGCGTTGCTGCCGATCGGAGCCGCCCGCGTGACCCGCCAGTACGCACGAGTTCTCGACGCCAGGGGTAACACCGTCGTGAAATTGCTGGTGGAAGACTCCACCCCGTTGAACCGCTCGAACAAGACAGCCGGAGAACCGCTGCGGACGGTGACGGTGCAACCGGTCGGCACGGCCCGTCGCGCGCACCAGCGTGTGATCCGGATTCTCCGCGACAGCGGCGCCACCGAACCACCTCGGATGGATGCCGTCGCCGCCGCGGCCGAGATTCGCGGCCGGCGGCCGGGCGACTATTCTCCGAAACCGCAGATCACCCCGAGTTCGGACCAACGCTGCGACGACGTGTTGCGGGCGATCCTCGACAGCCTCCGAAAAACGGCTGCGGCCAACGTGCAAGGAGTCATCGACGACGTGGACGTCGAGTTCCTTCACGACCTCCGCGTCGCGTGTCGGCGCGCCCGGTCGGCGCTGAGTCAGATCAAAGGAGCCCTCCCGCAACCAGGTTCGCAAAACCTCGCAACCGAAATCCGGTGGCTTTGCGACGTCACCAGTCCCTGTCGAGATCTCGATGTCTACCTGCTCGAGATGGACGGCTACCGCCGGCAGCTCGAAGCAGCGGCCAACGAGATCGACGATTTCGAAAGGCTCCTGCGGCGCGAGCGAACCAGGGCCCTGCGCCGCGTTCGCAGCGCGCTGCGGTCGCAGAGATTCCGCCGCCTCATGGAAGAGTGGTCGGTGCTGACCGAGGCTGCCGACGAGCTATCGGATGCTCCCGATGCCGCCGGGCCGATCGGCGATATCGCGGGAAAGAAGATCCTCAAGGCCTATCGGAAAATGGTGAAGCGCGGAGCCCGCCTCGCCGACCCTCCTCCCGCCGCGGATCTCCACCGCCTCCGGATCGACGCCAAGAAGCTGCGCTACCTTCTCGAGTTTTTCGGTGGCCTCTACGCCGAGAAAACGATCGCCCGACTGGTGAAGGAACTCAAACTCTTCCAGGACATTCTCGGCGGGTCGAACGACATGGCCGTCCAGCAACGCCACCTCGCAGTGTTCGCGGAGACGCTCATGGCCGAGGGATCGACCCGCGCCGCCACCGTGTTCGCGATGGGACGCCTGGCGGACACGATGGCCGAACGCCAGGAGGTCTTCGTGAAGGCGTTCGCAGAGCGGTTCCACCTTTTTGCCGGCGACGCGAGTCGCAGGCTGTACACAAAGACCTTTGGTGGGAGCTGACGGATGGACACGCTCGCCGTGTGGACGATCAAGGGAGGCGTCGGCAAGACCGCGGCGGCGGTCAACCTCGCTCACGCCGCCGCAATGTCGGGCGTCAGGACCCTGTTGTGGGACCTCGACCCGCAAGGCGCCACGAGCTACTACCTGCGGGCTGTACCACGTCTTCCCGGTGGTGTGGAGACGATCCTCGACCGATCTCTCGATCTGGCGCAGTTCGTGCAGCCGAGCGAGTTCGACAATCTGTTTCTCCTGCCCGCCGATTTTTCCTATCGCCACCTCGACCTCGCGTTGGAGGAAAGCGCCAAACCGAAAAAGGCGCTCGCCAAGCGATTGCGGCCGCTGGCGGCCGATTTCGATCTCGTGCTGATCGACTGTCCGCCGAGTGTGTCTTCGGTTTCGGAGGCCGTGCTGCGGGCGGCCGACGCCCTCATCGTGCCGGTCATCCCCACCACCCTCTCAATGCGCACCCTGGAACAGGTGCGCGCGTTTGTCGCGACAGCTGGAAGGCACCAGCCCGTGCTCCTGCCGTTTCTGTCGATGGTCGATCGCCGCAAAAGGATTCACCTCGACACCTGCGACGAGTGTCTCGCCGAGAGCGATTTTCTGCGCACGATGATCCCATCGGCGAGCGTCGTCGAACGGATGGGGGTGACACGCGCACCGGTCGCGGCCACTCTGCCTTCGCAACCCGCAGCCAGGGCATTCGGCGAACTGTGGCGCGAGATCGCCGAACGGCTCCGCATCGGACCGGGGATGGGTTGAACGTTGAAACGTTTGAACGTTGGGACGTTTGAATGTTGGGGTCATCCGGAAATCTTGAAATCGGGGGACTACTCGGCACGAGCTCCAAAGGAGCGACAGACTGTAGCCTGGGGCGTGAGCCCCAGGAACACGGGGGCAAGGAAACAGACAAGCCGCGGAGCGGCGACAGATGGCCGCCCACAACCCCTACGTAGTGCGCCGAAACCAGATTCTGTCGCCCCGCTGGGGCTCTCCATGATTTTTGCTGCGTTTGCCGGGGCTCACGCCCCGGCCTATTCTCTGCCGCCGCTCCGCGGCTGCTTCTTACCGACAGGTAATCTTTGTTGAGCCCAGCTCTCTTCAGATGGTCGAGCGTTTCGGTCTGTCCAGTGGGCGGGAGAAATGATCAGTCGTCCACTGTCGGGTCGGCGTTGACGACCGCGAGGACTTTGCGGCCGAACTTGCTCAGGAGGGCCGGACCGATACCCGCCACCTCGAGCAACTCCTCGTCGTCGGCCGGGCGGGCGCGGCAGATCGCCGCCAGCGTGCGATCCGAGAGTATGCGAAACGCCGGAACCCGGCGCCGCCTCGCCTCTTCGAGGCGCCATGCGCGGAGCCGTTCGAAAAGGGCGGCCTCGTCGTCGTCGAGCACGGTCTCCGGATCCGTCCGGTCCGACTTTGCGGCGGCCCCGCGTTTTCGGCCTGCAACCTTCCGTCCGGGTTTGGGCTTGACCGCAGTCTCCACGAGCCGCACTTCGTCGACATCCCCGGTCCCGGCGAGCCGGCTTCGTCGCGTCAACCAGACCCGCTGAAAACGGATCGTGCGTCCATCCTTCACGAACGAGTCGGCGCGAACGTCAACCAGATTCGCGCGGGCAAGGCCGTCGACCAGGTTTTCGAAAACCGGTCGTGCCAGCCCTGCCGGTTCGCCCGCCTGCCGGTAGAGCTGACCCGAGCTCAGCCCGTCGCGATCGCGCAGGAGATCGAGCACCGCGGCGAGAGCATCAGTTTCAGCGGCGTTCGGTTCGCGAAAGGCAACGGCGACGCACTCGGTTGGAGCACATTGATCGCAGGAGCCGCACGGCCGGCCCGAATCGTGCTGGTCGCCGAAGTGCTGGACCAGGCCGAGCATGCGGCACCCACGGCCCGACGCGAACGCCATCATGCGCTCGATCTGGTCCTGGCGATGGTTGCGTTGAGTTTCGTACGGTTGCCTCCAGTCGGGGCGGCCGCGGGTCGCGTTTTCTTCGGGATCGACCATGGCACCGCGATGGATCCAGAGCTTTTCGAGCGCAGTCGTAAAGACCTCCTCGTCGAGCCCTGACCTCTTCTTCACATCGGCAGCCGATTGCGGTTGTGGACCGAGGGCGCGAAAGACGGTGTCGAGCACACCCGCTTCCGGATAATCGCGATCGAAAAAGAACTGGTGTGTGTGGCGATCGGCCCACGAGTACAACAGCACCGCCCGCGACGGCGCGCCGTCCCGGCCGGCACGACCGATCTCCTGGTAGTAGCTTTCAAGCGTACCCGGAATACCGGTGTGGATCACCGTCCGGATGTCCGGTTTGTCGATCCCCATCCCGAAGGCGATGGTCGCCACGATGACCTCCAACTCGTCCGCCTGAAAGGCGCGCTGGACGCGATCGCGAATCGCTGCAGTCATCCCGGCGTGGTAGGCCGCCGCCGGGAAGGCTTCGTTGAGCTCGGCGCCGAGCGCCTCGGCTTCCTTGCGCGTCGGCGTGTAGACGATGGCCGGCCGGCGGCCGCTGTCGGCGAGCACCTTCCGCACCACGTCGCGCCGCAGCGACGGCGCCGTCTCCACCAACTCGACCGCGATATTGGTGCGTCTGAACCCGTGAATGAAGAGACGGGCATCCGGGATCTCGAGTTGCTCGACGATGTCCCGTTGCACCATCGGCGTGGCGGTGGCGGTGAGGGCGATCACCGGCGCCGGGCGCAACATCGGCAGTCGTTCGGAGAGCATCCGGTAGTCGGGGCGGAAATCGTGCCCCCAATGCGAGATGCAGTGCGCCTCGTCGACCGCGATCAGGACCGGCGGCCGTTTGGCCAGCATCTCCGGAAAGCCGGGGACCGCGAGCCGCTCCGGCGCCACGTAGAGGAAGTCCAACTCGCCATCGAGGTACTTTCTGCACACCGCTCGCGAGTCCTCGCGGTCGCGGCCCGAGTGGATCCGTTCGGCGGCGAGGCCGCGCGCCGCCAGAGCAGCGACCTGGTCCTCCATCAGGGCGATCAACGGCGACAGCACCAGGGTCGTACCGCCCCGCGCCAGACCCGGCAACTGGTAGCACAAGGACTTGCCCGCCCCCGTTGGCATGACCAACAACACGTCCTCACCTTCGGTCACCGCTCGACACACCTCCTCCTGCAGAGGGCGAAACGCCTCGTGGCCGAAGGCAGAAAGCAGCAGCCCGTCGAGCTTGTCGACTGGCGTCGGTTTGCGATGGCGAGGGGTCGGGGTGCGGTCTGAATCCATGAAGGAGAACACTACCACGCGAAAGAAAGGGGGAAAGGGAGAAAGGGAGCCATCGCAGATTTCGGATTTCGGATTTCGGATTTTGAGCGACGAATCGTGATAAGGGGCGTGTCGCCCCTGCTCCCCTGCTCCCCTGCTCCCCTGCTCCCCTGCTCCCCTGCTCCCCTGCTCCCCTGCTCCCCTGCTCCCCTGCTCCCCTGCTCCCCTGCTCCCCTGCTCAAGCCGCCCATGTACACTGTGGCGTCCGAAAACCACCAGCGAGGTGTCCTGATGGAGCACAGCCAGCCGACGAAGATCGCGGGCCTTCCGGAGAACGCGCGCCGACCCATGAAACCGGGTGAGGTCTACATTCCGGTGGTGCCGGATGAGACCGGTGTCGCCGAGGTCACGACCCGTTCCGTGACGATGGGTCTGATGTTCTGCGCCCTCTTCTCCATGGCCGCCGCCTACCTGGCGCTCCGTGTCGGCCAGGGCATCGAGGCGGCGATCCCGATCGCCATCCTCGCGATCGCCCTGTCGCCGCTCTTCTCCCGCCGCAGCACGATCCTGGAAAACGTGATCATCCAGTCGATCGGCGCCAACTCCTCGCACGTCGTCTCGGGTGCGGTCTTCACCATCCCGGCGCTCTACATGCTGGCGGCCGACCCTCTCTCGGGGGTCGTCCAACCGACGGTGCTCCAGGTCATCATCGTCTCCTTTCTCGGCGGCTGTCTCGGCATCCTCTTCCTGATCCCGCTGCGCTATCACTTCATGGTCGAGATGCAGGGCGAGTTCCCGTGGCCCGAGGGGACCGCCACCACCGAGATCCTGTTGTCGGGCGAGAGCGCCGGACGCCAGGGCAGAATCCTCGCGATGGCGGCCGGCGTCGGTGCGTTGTATGACGGTCTCGCCACCACCTTCCACGCGTGGGCGGAGCTTCTGACCTTTCGCGCCGTCGGTCTCGGCCAGGTGCTCGAGCGTCAATTCATGACCCTGCGCATCCTCAACAACGCGGCCATCATCGGCATCGGTTACATCGTCGGCATCCGCTACGCCGCCATCATCTGCGCCGGGTCGTTCCTCTCGTACTTCGTTTTTGTTCCGCTGGTGCACTCGATAGGGATCTTCGTCCCGGATGTCCTCCCACCGGGGAGCATCCCGATCGCCGACATGACGATCGAACAGGTCTTCCGCTCCTACGTGCGGATCATCGGCGTCGGCGGCATCGCGGGGGCCGGCATCCTCGGAATCATCAGTTCTCTGCCGTCGATGGTGCGGTCGATCGGCGCCAACATCGTCGGCATGAGCCACCAGGACGACCGCTCGATCAAAGAGGTGCCGCGGATCGATCGATCGCTGCCCGGGGGCTTCACCATCATCGGACTGGTGTTTTTCGCCTGCGCCGCCTTCCTCTTCTTCTCCTTCGGCATCGGCATCGGCGGCTCGTTCCTGTACGCGGCCGTCGCAACTGCTCTGGTCATGCTGATCGCTTTTCTCTTCGCTCCGGTTGCGGCGCGCGCCATCGCCATCGTCGGCACCAACCCGGTGTCTGGTATGACCATGCTGACGCTCATCGTCACCGGTTTCGTGCTGCTCAAGTTGGGGCTCACCGGCGGCAACGGCATGTTTGTCACGATGATGGTGGGCGGCGTGGTGTGCACGGCGCTGGCCGCATCGGGCGCGCTCGCTTCCGACCTCAAGGTCGGTTACTGGATCGGCGCCACGCCCTCCCGCCAGCTCGCCCTCAAGTTCGCCGGCACGGCGGTCGCGGCCATCTTCTGCGGCATCATGATGTGGGTGATGGCCCAGGCCGATCCCGGACAGGGCTTCGGCACCGCCGCCATTCCTGCGCCGCAGGCCTCGGCGATGAAGGAGATCCTGGTCGGCATCTTCGGTGCAGCCGCCGCTCCGCTGCAGTGGTACCTCTTCTCCCTCGGTGTGCTGCTCGCGCTCATCCTGCGGATGGCCGGCGTCCCGCCCCTCGCCTTCGCCCTCGGTATGTATCTGCCGATGGAACTCAACACCCCGGTGCTGCTCGGCGGGATCCTGGCGTGGCTGGTCGGCCGCAAAAAGGCCGACGACAGCGACGCCGACGTCAAGGCGCGCAACGACCGCGGGGTGTTGCTGGCATCCGGTCTGATAGCCGGCGGCGCCATCATGGGTGCGTTCGACGCCATCGCCAGCGCCATCGTCAAACAGACAACGGGTTCCACCGCCGCCAAGGAGGTCGTTCACATCCTGTCGGACGGTGCCTTCGAGGGTCTCACCGGCGAGATCATCGGCAGCATCGCGCTGGTGGCGCTGTGCATCTTCGTCGTGACGTTCTCGCGACGGGCCAGGGCCGCTTCGTAGCGGCCCGACTCAGAACCCCGAGCTCCACTGAGATCTTCGCCCCAGGGGAAGAGGGGTTGATGTGATTGCGGTCACTGGACTGTTTCCATGATTGCGCATATAACCAAGAGGTGACATCTCACACAGGGGGCCCTCTATGCGACCAGGTTCAGCAGGATTATTGATCACCGTCGTGGCTGCTCTGTTGATCGCCGCCCCCGGTCAGTGGGTCCTGGCCGATGAGGATGATCACGCCGACCTGACCTGGGAAGGCCCCGGCACCTGCCTCGAATGTCACACCGACGAAGCCACGGATGTCCACGGCTCGGTGATGTACCAATGGCAAGGTGCTTCGCCGCAGATGACGACCGGACCGGCGAGCCAGGGCAAGATCTCCGGTGGCGTCAACAGCTACTGCATCAACATCCTCGGCAATTGGAACGCCTGCGGCGGTTGTCACATCGGGCTCGGGACCGTGCCGCAGACCGAGGCCAGCCCCGCCGAACTCGCCAATATCGATTGTCTGCTGTGCCACCAACAGGCCTACAAGCGAAAAAAGGTCGGCGGGGTCTTCGTCCCCGACACCGCGGCGATGTCCATCACCATGGATGAGGCGGTGCGAACGGTCCACGAGCCCGAGCGCGTCAACTGCCTCCAGTGCCACGCCAAGGCGGGTGGGGGTGACGCGGTCAAACGTGGCGACCTGACGCTCGCGCACGCGGCCACCACCGACGCCACCTTTGACGTCCACATGGCAACCACGGGTGAGAACCTCCGGTGCCAGGACTGCCACACAGTTTCGGACCACCGATTCGCCGGCCGCGGATCGGACCTTCGACCGACCGACTCGGCAACCCCTCTCGAATGCACCAACTGCCACTCAGAGATGGCGACACCCGCCGGCCACGAGGGCTCCACCATCGACCGGCACGTGGCCCGGATCGCGTGCCAGACCTGCCACATTCCGCGCTACGCGAAGAACGCGTCGGACAGCGCCGCCTCCGAGGCCACAGAAACCCACCGCACCTGGCTGGCCACCCACAGCCAGGCGCCGCCGTTCCACCCCGCGATGGACAAGTCCAATGACCTGGTCCCGGTCTATCGCTTCTGGAACCGGCTCAACCGCAACTACCTGCTCCACGACACGGCCGTGATCGACCCCGCCACCGGACGCTATCCGACGTCACGGCCGATCGGCCACGTCAGCGACTCTCAGAGCAAGCTCTTCGCCTTCAAGTACAAGACCGCCGAGCAGCCGATCACCAATTCGAGCAGCCGGCTGATCGCCCTCGACACCTCGGTCTTCTTCGCCACCGCCGACCCGGCGGCGGCCGTCGAGCAGGGGTTGGTCAACATGGGGCTCGGTTCAACCGAGGCCTACTCGTGGGTCGAGACCGACACCTTCCAGATGCTCAATCACGAGGTCTCACCCCACGGGCAAGCGTTGCGCTGCAACGACTGCCACGGTTCGTCGGCCCGGATGAATCTGCAGCGCGACTTCGGTTACGCCTTGAGGGGCGACAACAGCACCATCTGCTTCCAGTGCCACGGCTCGAAGGAGGACATGG
The DNA here is from genome assembly GCA_963714895.1 of Candidatus Sulfomarinibacteraceae bacterium. Taxonomy (GTDB): domain Bacteria; phylum Acidobacteriota; class Thermoanaerobaculia; order Thermoanaerobaculales; family Sulfomarinibacteraceae; genus Sulfomarinibacter. The sequence continues at coordinate 25,064 of CAVQQC010000021.1, read as the reverse complement.
ACTTCGAGGAGATCCACGAGAAGCACGTCAAGGACAAACACTTCGACTGTTCGTGGTGCCACGGGTTCAGCCGCGAGGAACGGTCTCTCACCCCTTCGTCGCTCCTCTTCTTCGACGATTTCGAAAGTGCCGGCACCAACGCGTGGTTGCCGTGAGGCATGAGCCGTGGGCTGTGGGCTGTGGGCTATGGGCTATGAGTTTTGAGTTTTGAGTTATGAGTTCTTGAGTATTTGGAGTTGATCCCTGCGGGCGAATCAGACGCCGCCCTGCGGTTTCGTATGAACCGCAACCACCAAGACACGAAGTCACGAAGGGTTTCACCAAGATGATTTTCTTTGTGATTTTCTTTGTGTCTTTGTGCCTTCGTGGTTGCGACGTCTCTACGGATGGGCGATCACCGAAGAAGAACCCAGACGTTTTCGCCAGGAGAGATTCTGAAGGCGGGCCCTGAAGGACCCGCCGACGTCGTTGAGAAGAGCCGAACAGACCTGGCACGCCCGGTCAACGCGATGGCGAGGCCATCGGATCGGCCAGGACCCAGCCGTTGGGATCGACCTCGACCACGGTGCCCGTTTTGACCACGAACGACCCGCGACCGCCCTCCATTTCGATCCGGCGCCGTTCGCCGCCCACCTCCACTTCGAGAGGCATGACAAAGGCCGGGTCATTCCAGACGATCTCCACTTTTTCGCCGCCTCCGGTTGGGTTGCGCTCGACCCGCCACTGGGGGATGTCCGCCCGGTAGAGGTAGCGATCCCAAAACCATGAAAGGTCGCGACCGCTGAGCTTTGCGACCAGGTCCGCAAAACCCTGACTCGAGACCAGCCCGTAGGCGTATTCGGGATCGTTGGCGAAACGATAGATCGCATCGTAAAAGACCTCGTCCCCCACCAGCCAGCGCAGAGTGTGGAGCACCCACGCGCCCTTGTGGTAGATGTCGCCGTTGTAGGCATCGGCAGAGGTCAGGTCCGTGCCGGCAACCAGCGGCCGCTCATTGGAGATCCTCGTTCGCAGTTCGTCCATGTAGTCGAAATAACGGTCCAACCCGAGCGTGTCGTTGACGTATACCGCCTCGGCGTAGGTCGCAAAGCCCTCGTGGATCCAGAAGTCCGCCCAGTCGGCGGCAGTGACCTTGTTGCCCCACCACTCGTGAGCCACCTCGTGCAGCAGCAGATCGTCGAAGCCATAGCCGTTGTCGGTGAAGAGCGCACCGTAGGCGACCAGGGTCTGGTGCTCCATCCCGTAGTACGGCGCGTGCGCAACCGCGAACTTGTCGTCGAAGAACGGGAACTCGCCGAACCGGCGGCCGAGGACCTCGAGAATCCGCGGCATCTGCTCCCACGTCACCCGGGCGTGCGGCTCGTACTCGGGAACCGACCAGAAGACCAGCGTTTCATCGAGGGTACCGTCGATCCCTGCGTAGGGGATCTCGACGGGAACGTAGGGGGCGATGTTGACCGTCACCAGGTAGTTGTTGATGGGATAGTGAACTCGCCACTTCGATGTCGAGGTGCCGTCGCCGTTGTCGGTCACGCCGAGGAATGCGCCGTTGGACAAGGCCACCAGGTTCGAGGGGGCCGTGAGCGCGATGTTCATCCCCTCGTCGGGCTCGTCCGAGGGGTGGTCCTTGCAGGGCCACCAGTTATCGCCGCCGTCGCCTTCTCCGGTGACACCGATCCACGGCTCTCCCGTCGGTGTTTCGGACCACACAAAACCGTCGATCCACGGGGGACGCAGGGCGACCTTCGGTTCACCGCCGTAGGCGATCGTTACCGCGTGCCGTTCCCCGGCGTTCCACTCCGGAGCCAACTCGACGCGAATCAGGCCGCGCCGGTGGCGGAAGGGCCGCTCGAAACCGTCGACCTCGACCGCCGCCACCTGCATGCGATCGTCGAGGTTGATCTCGAACGCCGAGACCGGCGCCGCCACCTCGACGGTGACCGTGTTGACGCCTGCAATGGTCTTGGTCGGTGGATCGACCGCCACCGCGAGATCGTAGTGCCGGACGTCATAGGCCGCCATCGATGCGGGCAACTCGCCGCCCGAAGGGAGCATCTGCCGCTTGACGTACCATCCCAACCCGATCAACAGGACGAACACCGCCACCAACAGAAAGCCGACGGCGAGCATGAGGATCTTGAGCCAGCGTGGGAGAGGTTTCATTGCGGTCCCTTCAGTCGGTCAGACTCTCGAGAAAGCCATCCAGATCGTGTGCCACATCGGCGTCGTGCATGTAGGTGTTCGACGGGCATCTGATAGCGGTGCCGCGTGGCATCGCATCAACCATCCGCCGAACGTCGCGTTCGTCGTGCAGGGTGTCTGAGCCGGCGTAGGCGACAGCGACCGGCGCTGTGATGCTCGCCAGACCGGGCAGCGCCGAATATCCCTGAACCGCCTGCGCCGACAGCTTGAGACGCAGGGCATCCGCGGCGCCTACCGTTCGCACATAACGGGCCATCTGCTCGGGGTCCGATTCCGAGTCGACCCTGAATTTCCGGAGGTACCAGATGACAAAGCCCTTCAGCCTCTCGATGAGCCACGCGGGCACCACGCGAACGGCGACCTTCCCCCACGCCGGGAAATAGAACTCCGCGTTGGGCCCGACCAGAAAGGCGGCGCGTGCCGAGAGTCTCGAGCCCTTGAGGGCCTCGAGAATGGCGTTGGAGCCCATCGAGCTGCCGAAAAGAACGGTACGGTCGTTGTCGAGCCCGAGCGTCCCGGCGGCGCTCACCACATCGTCGGCAAGCCTCGGGATGGTGAAGCTCGACGACTCCATCAGACGCGGAGGAATTTCCGCCGAGCGTTTCTCCCGGGTTTCCAGATAGACCACCGGGCGGGTGCGCACCAGCTCTTGAAGGAGCGCCTTCCAGCCGGTCACGAGCGAGATCCATCCGGCGATGAAGAACACCGGATCGGCGCCGTTTTCAAAAGGCGGTGCCCAGCGATAGCACTTCAGCCTGACACCCTTCTCGACCTCGATCCGGCACTCACTGAAAGCGGCACCATCGGCGGCAATCGGATCGAGGCTGTTCTTCACCCTCGAAGGCTAGAGTAGACTCGCAGAATGAGCAATGACGAACACCGGCTGCCGGTGATCAACCCTCCCGCGGACGAGAGTGACGATCCCTCGTGCTCGCCCAAGGTCTACGTCTCCAACGAAGAGGCGTCGCTGTTGGCCGAGATGCGCGAACTGCGCGAGGCCTCCATCGACGTGCGCCGCCGGCTGGAATCGGCCGAGGGCGACGAACGCTCCGCCCTCGAAACACGGCTTGAGGAACTTCGGAGAAGACGCGAAGATGCCGCCACGCTCCGCGAACGCGCCTTCACCCGGAAGATGATCATGCTCGGCCATCTTCCCCCGGACCATCCCGTTGAACGTTAGAACGTGAGCCTACTGCAAAATTGACGGTCAAAGGCGGGGCAGGCCCCGCCACTACAGGGGCATGTCGTTTATGGGTAGGGGCGGCTCCTGTGCCGCCCGGCCTCAATCATGCACGAATATGTGGATTTCGGCGACGAATATCGAATTCTGCAAGAGGCTCACGTTAGAACGTTGAATCGTTCAACGTCTCGCTTCGAGAGCGGCGACCTCGAGGTGACGGAAACACCCGACGATGTGGTCGTTGACCATCCCGGTCGCCTGCATGTGGGCGTAGACGATGGTCGGACCGACAAAACGAAATCCGCGTTGTTTGAGGTCCTTCGAAATGGTTTCGGCGAGCGGCGTGGTTGCGGGGATCTCCGACAACGAACGCCAACGATTCTGAATCGGCGTGCCGTCGACGAAGGCCCAGATATAGTCGGAGAAGCTTCCCTTCTCGTTCTGGACCTCGAGAAACGCCCGAGCGTTCGTCACCGCCGCCCCCACTTTGAGCCGGTTACGGACGATGCCGGGATCGGCGAGGAGCTTCGCCACCTTTTTCTCGGTGAAACGCGCCACCTTGTCGGGGTCGAACCCGGAAAACGCTCGGCGATAGCCTTCGCGTTTGCCGAGGATGGTCGACCAGCTCAAGCCTGCCTGCGCGCCCTCGAGGATGAGAAACTCGAAAAGCGTTCGGTCGTCAACGACAGGCACCCCCCACTCGAGGTCGTGATAGGCGACGTAGAGCGGGTCCACTCCACACCACCCACAACGGTTTTTCTCGGTCATGCTCTCTCCCATTCCCGGGCTGACATCGCTCACAGATCCGGGAAGATGCTCAGGCGTCTGGGTCGTCCTGGTGCTCCCCGAGAAACCGCAGATTCACCGTGCGACCAAAGGTCTGCTGAAAGAGGTTGGCTTTTTTCTGGACGGTAAAGCCCTCGAGCAGCGCACCCGCCGTCCCGTCCAACCACAGGGCGACCTCGTCGTCGGCGACTTTCGCAGTCAACCCGGTCACCCGCTGCCGGTGCTCACGGTCGAGGGCGTCGGCGACCCGAAGCAGGGCGGCAAGCCTGGTCACCCGCACGCGCTCGGCATCATCGAGAATTGCGAAAAAGTGGTGGTGCTCCTGCGGGTGCGCCTTGCGGTGGTAGCGGGCCACGTTGGCCACCAACAACATCTCGCGGTCGCCGAAGTTCGGCAGCTCGGTGTTGCAGATGAGATAGAGCGAGTGTTTGTGGTGGCCCTTGAAGCTGACGAACTGGCCCATATCGTGGAGCAGCGCCGCCGCCTGGAGGATCTTGCGGTCCTCGATCGCCAACCCGTGCAGACCCCGCAGTTGGTCGAAGAGCAGGACCGCCAGCCCCGCGACGTGCTGCGCGTGGGCCTCGTCGAAGAGGTATTTGCGGCCGACGATGGTGGCGCTTGCCAGGACCTCGCGCTCCTGACGGTCCTCGTGATCGCGTGTGCGAACCAGGCTGTCGACCAGATCGAAGAGGACACCCTCCTTGATGCCGACCCGCGGGACCGTGATCTCGGAGGCGCCGCTGACCTCGGCCAGCCGTTCGTAGACCATCGCGGCGGGCAGGATCACGTCAGCGCGATCGTCGCGCAGACCAAGGTCCTCCACCCGTTGACGGTAGGAGAGTCTGGCCAGCTGCTCGATCACCGCCCGCAGCGTCTCCACCGGCAGCTGGGTGATGCCCGTTTCATCCGAGAACCCGGCGACCTTGGCCAGCGCCTCGATGTTGCCGCCGGTCGCGATGTAACCCGCCAGTTGCTGGCCGTCTGGCATGGCGGGCACTTTGAGCACGGAAATGTACTCGCCGAGAAGCCTGCGAAAACGGCCGGGATCGGAGCCGGCCTCGGTCAGTTCCTCGAGCAGCCTCACCGAACCCATGGTGTGAGACTCCGACCAGTAGCACCCCTGTTGGTCAACCAGCGAGACCTCGACGCTGCCGCCGCCGAGGTCTACTAGCAACCACCTCCGGTTGCCGAGCGCCACCACCCGGGTGACCGCGGCATGGACCAGTCGCGCCTCTTCCGAGCCGCTGATGACCTCGACCTTCAACCCCGTCTCGGAGGCGATCCGCTTGATGAACTCGCGGCCGTTCTTGCTCTCGCGCACCGCGCTGGTGGCCACTCCGCGGCAGTGCTTGATTCCGTGCTCGTCCATCTGTTTCTTGAAGCCGGCAAGAGCTTCGACCGCAGCATCCATGGCCTGCGGATCGAGCCGCCCCGAAAGGAAGACGCTGTGCCCCAACCGCACAGGGCACCGCTCGGAGGCGAGAACGGAGTATTCGAGGTCGGAGGAAAATTCCGCCGCTACGAACCGGATCGCGTTCGACCCCATGTCGACACACGCCACCCGGAGCGGAAATGTCGCGACCTCGGCCCCGTTTCGTTTCTTCTTTCCCATTGATCTCCTTGATCGGCCCGCCGCCATTCTACCCGCGGCCCGCTACCGGCCACCGGACACGTGATTCAAATTCCGAAATCCGGAATTCCTAATTCCGAATTCCGAATTCCGAATTCTTCTGGAGCATCTTCGGCGTCACCAGCCAGCGCAGCTCGCACAGCGCCTTCGAGAGGTCGGCCCACGAGCCGTGCGGCAGATCGAGGCACGCCACCGCCGCGGTCGGCATCCGGACCCGCCCTCCGCCGATCAGTCGTCCGACGAGTCCAGCCCACGTGGGCTCGTGCCCGGTGATGAGCACGCAATCCACATCCGGATCAACACCCGCCAGAACCTCGAGCACCCGTTCGGGATCGCTGGCGTAAAAATCCGTAGTGGTCTGAATGGCGCAATCCCAGCCCCCCGCCTCGGCGGCGAGGTCCGCGGTACTCAACGCGCGCACCGCGGTCGAACTGATGATCAGGTCCGGGACCGCCCCGGTGTCGGAGAGGAACCGGCCCATCAACCGCGCCGCCTTCTCCCCGCGGGAATTGAGGGGGCGGTCGTGGTCCCGGGTGAATGAGGTCCCCCAGTCGCTCTTGGCGTGGCGCATCACGAGCAGAGTTTTCATGTGATTTCCATCGAGGGTGTCTTCGCGTTCATCTCCACCTCAGTCCGGGGCTACCACGGCGTCAATAACCTGCTCTCTGACGACCTTTCCGTCACGAAGACGAAGAGCAGTCAGGCTGCCGCCGTAGACACACCCCGAGTCCACGCAGGCGATATCGTGCGCGCGGTGATAACCGAGCAACGCCCAGTGCCCGAACACCAACGCATATCCCTGACGGCGGACCGCGGACCTCTCGAACCACGGCCTCCAGCCGGGTGGTGCGTCCTGGGGCGAGCCGGTAAAGCCGAGTTCGGCGCGGCCTTCGGCGTCCACCATCCGCATCCGGGTGAAGACAGCCATCGCGGCCGCCAACTGGAGGTCATCCTCGAGTTCGCCGTCCCAGCCCTTTTTGCGTCGCGCGTTGAGCGCACGGAGCAGCTTTTTGTGACCCGACCCACGGAGCCGCTCGGCTGCTGCATCCGCGAGGGCGCGCGTATGTTCGATGTTCCACTCCGGCATCAGACCTGCGTGGACCATGACGAAGGGCCCGTATTGGTGCACTAGAGGACAGGTCCGCAGCCACTCGAGCAGTTGATCGCGGTCCGGCGCCGCCAGGACCTCGTCCAGAGTGTCGCCCTTTTTTGCCTTGGCCGCCCCGGCTGCCCGCGACACCAGGTGGAGATCGTGGTTGCCGAGAACCACCTTGATATCGTTGCGGTTTTCCGAAGCCCACCGCAAAACCTCGAGCGACGACGGTCCACGGTTGACCAGGTCGCCGACCAGCCACAGCTCGTCGCGACCCGCCTGCCAACCGATGCGCTCGAGCAGTCGCTCGAGCGTCAGCCAGCAACCGTGAATATCACCGATGACCCAGGTCGTCATTCGTCTCGTCTACTCCGTGTCAGAGGTTAAGCTCAACCCGCCGAGAAGGGAAGAAGCTCCGCCTGGCGAATCGTCGGTTCTGGAGAGGGTCCCCGGAACAATCACTCGGGGGTGCTGCCGGCAACCCGTGCCGGTGTTGAGATCCTCCACTGCCATTCCTGTCCCTGAGTCTCCCCCGACACCTCGCCTTCGATCCGCACGATCAGGAGCTCTCCCTCTCGTCGATAGATGATGCGTTGTGGATAGTCGTGCTCGGGATTTTCGAACACGACTTCGGCAGCGCCGGTTGATACCAGGGTGAACTCCGTGGCGCCCGTTCCGCGCGGACTGGCGATGTAAACCACCGAGGACTCCCGTTGTTCGATCCTGAGGTACTCGAAGAACACAGGCCGGCCTGCGGTCACGTCGCGATGCAATCCGAGCATCACGCCGCCGGCGGGTTCGGTCCATACTTCTTCCATCGTCGTCCCGCCCGCAGAGCCTACCCAGGACCCCGCCAACCAGAGAAGGTCCTCCAACGAAGGACGATCCGCAGCCCGCAGGTTGACCTGCGAGGCCACAACGATGACACACAGCACACCAACGACGCGCGCGGATCTTTGCGTGAACATGCTCCTCCTCGACTCTCAGTATCGTACGCGAGCCCGGGCTGGCATAGAATGCCCGAACGATGAGCGACTCCACCTACAGTTTCGTCTACGACCAACCGGCGGCCGACGTCGCCTTCCGCGGCATCGCACCACGAGAACTCACCCTGTCGATTCTTGCCGCGCTGGTGCCCGAGAAAAGCTGGGAGGGATGCCTCGTGTACCTGGGGCCGAGCCCGATTGGCGAGGGTTCGACGTGCCTCGCCACCAGCGGACCCGGCGCCGGAGAAGTGCAATTAAAGATGATCGAGGCGCTTGAGAGTTTTTCCATCAGGGTGCTCCAGGTCTTCGAAGGGGGGCCCGATGTGATTTCTTCAATAGCGATCGTGAGGAACGGAACCTGGACCCAGCCGTGAGCCTGGCGAGACAATTCGGGCCGGCCTGAGGCTGGGTCGGACACGGTGTTCGAGAGGTAAGAGAAAAATTCGCTCTCCGGAGGAAACCATGCGTCTCCAGCTCATGTCCTGGCCCGAGGTGGACAACTACCTGCAGATATCCAACGGCATCATCGTGCCCATCGGCGCCACCGAACAGCACGGCCCCACCGGTCTGATCGGCACCGATGCGATCTGCGCCGAGACCTTGGCCTGGCGGGCCGGCGACCTGGCCGAGGCCGCGGTGGGGCCGACGCTCACCGTCGGCATGTCAGAGCACCACATGCATTTCCCGGGTTCGGTGACGCTGCGGCCGACCACTCTGGTGGCGGTGGTCCGCGACGTGATCCTCTCGTTGGCCCGACACGGTTTTCGCCGCGTCTTCTTCATCAACGGTCACGGCGGCAATACCGCGTCCATCAATGCGGGCTTCTTCGAAGCCTACGCCGAGGCGCCACGACTCGTGGACGGCGGCAACGACGTCCGCTGTCTGTGTGCGGAGTGGTGGCACACGCCGTCCGCTCAGACTCTGAGCACCGAGCTCTTCGGCGACAAGGACGGCGACCACGCCTCGGCGTCGGAGGTCTCGGTGGCGGCGGCCGCCTATCCCGACCACGTCAAGACGGCCGCCATGGCGGCCGAGCCGCCGCCTTCCACCCACGTGTTCGGCGCGGCGGATTTCCGCCGCCGCTACCCTGAAGGGCGTATGGGCTCGCATCCCGCTCTTGCCTCGGTTGATGCCGGACAGCGGATCATCGAGGCGGTCGCCGCCGATCTGGCGGAGCAGTACCGGGAGTTTGTGACCGAGGAGTGAGTGGCGGAATTTCGGATTTCGGATTTCGAATTTCGAATTTGTCCGCGTGCGGCGGAGGTGCCATTTTCAATATTGTTGGAAGCTCGGCCATCCACGTCGCCGAGGTCTTTCGGGCCAACAATGTTGAAGGTGGCTCCTCTCGGGAATCACGCGAGGAACGTCAAGCCACCTCAGAGGCACACGAAAGGTGGGACCCCCATCGGTGAGACCAACAGCAGGAGTACAATCGCGGCCGTACGGAGGTCTGTTTGAACTCAGTATTTCGTTTTTCAGCGCTTGCCGAGAAGATGCAGCCGTCGCCGATCCGGGAGCTCTTCCAGATGATCCAGCGGCCGGGGATGATCTCGTTCGCCGGCGGGCTGCCGGACCCCGACACCTTTCCGGTCGAGGCCTTCGCCAGTTGCGCCAACGTGCTCGAGCGCGACGGGCGGACGGTCCTCCAATACGGCGCATCAGAGGGCTACCCGCCGTTGCGGGGCGCCATCCTCGACATGATGGCGATCCGGCTCGGCTATCGCCCCGCGGCTGGAGAGCTGCTGGTGACCTCGGGCTCACAGCAGGCGGTGGACCTGATCGGACGCGCCCTGCTCGATCCCGGGGACGTCGTGGTGCTGGAGGCCCCGACCTACCCCGGCACCCTCCATTGTCTGCGCAACGCGGGCGCCCGATTCGCTCTCGTTCCCTCGGACGGCGACGGGATGCTCGTGGAAGAGCTGCCCGAAGTGATCGCCCGCGTCACGGACGCCACCGGACGCCGGCCCAAGCTCATCTATACCGTGCCGGATTTTTCCAACCCGTCCGGCGCCTGCATGAGCCTCGAACGCCGCCACCGCCTGGTGGAACTGGCTGCCCAGGAGTCGATTCCGGTCTTCGAGGACGACCCGTACGGAAGACTGCGGTTCTCGGGCGAGCCACTGCCGACCCTGAAGAAGCTGGTCGGCGACGCACCGCACGTGATCTACGCCTCTTCGTTTTCAAAGGTGCTGGCGCCGGGGGTCCGTGTGGCGTGGACCGTCGCGGCGCCCGAACTCATCCGTTCGATGGTTCTCATGCGGCAGGGCGAGGACCTCTGCACCTCGACCGTCACCCAGGCGCTGGTTGCCGAGTACTGCACCCGCGGCCTGCTCGAAGAGCACCTCGGTCTGATCGTCGACACCTACGCCCGCAAAAGCCGCGCCATGCAGAAGGGGCTGGAACACCACCTGCCGGCGGGAGCCGCCACATGGCACCCACCGCAGGGTGGTTTCTTCTTCTGGCTCGAGCTGGCTTCGGGCGACAGCCGCTCACTCTTTGACCGGGGAGTCGAGGCCAATGTCGCCTTCGTACCCGGGAAGGCGTTTTTCCCGGACGCCGACGAGCAGGTGGGGCAGGTTCTTTCAGGCGAACGCTTCGCCCGTCTGTGTTTCACCTTTGCCGACGAGACAGCCATCGAGGAGGGCTGCCGGCGATTGGGGAGCGTGCTGAACCTGCCCCGCGAGGCAACCCCGGCTGACGATTGAATCGCCGGATTCCAGATCTGCAGCCGGACGGTATGCGGCTTGAACTCGCGACCGAAAACGGCCCGTCAGAAGCTCTCGGCCAGAGCCTGTTTGGCTTCCGCCAGCCATGCGGCAGCTTCGGGCTCCCCGGCTTCCATCTCGGCCGTCGCAAGTTCGACAGCCAACCTCAGAGCCTGTCGCGTCTCCTTCCGCCGGCCGTTCTCGAGGAGGGCCTCGGCCGCAACGAGCTGGTTCGGCGGATAGTCGGGGAATGCGCCCACTGCGGCCAGCGCGTGGGTCAAACCGCCTTCGGGGTCGCCGGGCCCGGTGGGCCAGCCCGGGGCCCGCAGCAGAACCAATGCGAGCACCCGATCGCCACCGGCGAAGTCGAGCTCCGGCGCGACCGCGATGACGTTTCCCAACAGCCTGACCATGACGTCGAGACCGTCGACCGCGGTGGATGGCCGTTCGCGCGCCTGCTGACCCACGGCCAGGGCCAACCGGTAGGTGCATTCCACTTCGGACGGGTACAGTTGTGCGCAGTGCTGGCCGATCTGGACCCCTGCGACGGAGAGCGCCTCACGGCGGTCGGCGTCCGTCTCGTGTTCCACCAGCCAGGCCGTCGCCCGGGCGGCCCCGAGAAAGGCCTCCACCGGCGCGCCGTCGACCTGCAAGGCCTCGAGGTAGAGAGTCTGGGAGCGTTGCACGGCAGCCGGGTCGGGCCTACGACCGAATTCGAACTCGGCGCGCACCATCACATCGCCCGGGTCCGTACCATCGACCTCCGCCACCCGCGTCGAGGCGCCGATTTCGGAGATCGGAGGCGGTCCCTTGAGGGCCGAGGCGCACGCAGCGGCAAACACCAGGGAGGCAAGGCAGACGCTGCCCCGCTGCAGCCCTGCACTCACTCGTCGGCCCCCGAGAAGGCCTTTTCGGCGCGTTCGAGAGCCGCCGTGTCGACAGGTTCGAAACGGTCGAGACGAACACCCGCCAGCGCCTCGGCCGCCGCCGGTTTTTCGTCGAGAGCCTCGAGAGCGGCGAGCACCTGGGAGAGTCGCTCCGGCGCCACGCGATCACCCACCGAGCACACGATCGAGACCGGCAGCAGCGGCGAGCTCCAGACGATTTCGAGTTGGGCGGCAAACGGCAGCCTGCCCAGGGCATCGGTCTGGGTTGCATCGAGGAGGAGTGCGACACGCTCGCCCTTCGCCGCCCTGCGCAGCCCCGACAACACCGCACCCGAAAAGGTGATGGTCGCGGATTCCGGCACGGCGCCCCAGTCTTCGAGCGCCACGCCCCTGACGAACCCCGGCGAATGGCCTGCGAGGCTGAGAATCTCGAATCCCGCGAGGTCCGCCGGTTCGTTCACCGACCCCGCTCCAGCCACCAGGGACCACGGTTCCAGAGGCTCGCGGCCGCTCGGGACGGCCATCAGGTGCGGGCGCAGATCGAAATCCCCGCGGTGCTCGAGAAAGAACGGCAGCGTCACCAGCATCACAGCGACATCCGGCGACTGGAGACTCGCGACTCCGCCCTCTTCGGTTTCGAAGTACACGGCCCGAGCAGCTGCCGAGTCCCAGCCGGCGGCGCTGGCGATCGCTGCAGCCAGTCCGTCCATTGCCGGCTGCGCTTCGGCGGTCGAGCCCGGGTACCCCGGCGCGCACACCACCACCGCCAGACCGTTGGCCCGAGCCGGCAACGAAAAAGCCAGCCAACCGACGGTCAGCAGCAGAAGCACCCGGGTCGCCATTCCGCGGTTCACCACCATGAGGTCATCATACTGTGTCTTTGGTTGACCGTTCCCTCGAGGCGCGGCTGGTGCCGGTCTTCAACGCCATCATCGGCCGGCGGTGGCTGGTGGTTGCGATATATGTCGTCGTGCTGGCAGCTGCGGCGACTCTCGCCTTCAACATCTCCAGGGACAACTCGATCGAGAACATGGTGGTGGCGTCGGACCCCGAGGTCGCCGTCTCCCACGAATTCAGCGCCCTCTTTCCTGAGGGCGAGACCATCTATCTGATGCTCGAAACCGGCGAGCCCCTCGGTTCGCGCGCGCTCGAAGATCTCGAACGCCTCGAAGCCGAGCTCGGGGCCATCGACGGCGCCCAGGCCTACTCCATTGCCACCATCTGGAGGCGAAGCCGGCCCGGCACCGGGTCGCCGGTCGAAAACCTGGAGACCTTTCGCACGATCGTCGGGGGCACCGACTTCTTCCGCCGTCAGGGTCTGATCGGCGAGGGCTTTCTCGCCATCGTCCTCGCCCTCGACGCTCCAGCTCCGGACGTCCGCGATCGACTCCTCGCCGACATCGATGTCGTCGTCGCCGGGGTCCCCGATTGGTCCTCATCCATCGACCGCGTGCGCCGCATCGGCCGGCCGTGGATCGATGCCTGGCTCGAACGCGAGACCTCGTCGTCGAGCGCGCGCTACTTCCCGTTGTTCGGCGTGTTCATCGTCAGCCTGGTCTTCGGGCTCTACCGTTCGTGGCGGGCGCTGGCGGCGATTCTGGTGTCGCTCGCCGCGGCGGTGTTGCTGGGGATGGCCTTCGCGGGTCTCGCCGGGCTCTCCTTCACCATCGTCTCGTCACTGGTCCCTCTCACCCTGATGGTGACCGCCACCGCGAGTCTGGTCTACCTCCACTCGCGTTTTGTCGACCAGCCGGAAGGGGTCGACCTCGAGACCCACCGCACCCGGGCCCTGGCCAACAAGTTCATCGCGGTCACCGCATCGGTCTTCGCCGCCGCGGTGGGGTTTGCCGCCCTCACGGTCTCCAACATCCGGCCGATTCGCGAGCTCGGGATCTGGACATCGGGCGGTCTCCTGCTCGGTTGGATCGTCTGCTTCACCCTCTACCCGGCGCTGCAGATCATCCTTCGCGCACCGACGAGACGCCACCGGACGATTGCCGGGGCGTGGGTCAACCGCGCCGCCGAGGTCTTGCCCTTGTGGTCCTACCGTTGGCGTTGGCCGCTGGTCATCACCGCGTCGGTGCTCGCGCTGGCCGGGTTGATCGCCCTCCTCGGCATCCCGGGGGTCCTCCCGGGGATGAAGCTCGAAACCGACTCGATGGCCTACATCGACCCGGACGAACCGGTGGCACGCGACACCCGGTACTTCGAGGAGAATGTCCTCGGACTCACCACCGCAAACATCTGGGTCGCGACTCCCGAATTCGGCGTTGTCGACCCGGACATTCTTCGCGCCCTCGATGCATTCACCCGCGAGCTCGAGCAGGCCCCGGCAGTCGGTTCGGTGGTCGGTCTGCCGTCGATTCTCAGACTCCGGCGCTATCTCGCGGGGCTTGGGGATGAGCTGCCCACGGATCCGGCGACCTTCGACCGGCTGGCCGCCGATCTCGAACAACTCCTTCTGACCGAAGGGTCAGTGGCCCGGTGGGTCGACCTGGGCTCCCTCTCCTCGACCTATCTGACCGTGACCTCGGCCCCCGGCAACGGGCACGGGATGGATGATCTGAATGCGGCGATCGCCTCCGCTTGGACCGCAGTGGCGACAACGGACCCCGCCCTCGCCGCGTGCTCCTACCGACTCGCCGGCAGCGGCGTCCTCCAGGCATCCATCGCCGGGAACCTGGTCCCGACCCTGGTCGAGAGCTTCGCCATCACCTTCTCGATCATCTTCGTCACATTCATCCTGGTCTTCCGTTCGGGGCCGGCGCGCCTCAACGCCATGGTGCCGTCGCTGTTTGCCATCCTGGTCACCTTCCTCATCATGCGCCTGACCGGGATTCCCTTCAACATCGCGACGATCCTCATCGCCACCACGGTCCTCGGGGTCACCGAGAACGACCAGATCCACTTCTTCTATCACTTCCTCGAGCGAAAAAACGGGGGCGAGACCGAGGCGGCCCTGGCCCACACCATCCGGGTCGCCGGCCACGCCATCCTCTTCGCCACCATCATCAACGCCGGCGGCTTTCTCGCTCTCACCTTGTCGGACCTGCCGCCGATGCGCCAGTTCGGCATCGTCACCTCGATGGCCTTCGTCCTCGCGATGATCGCCGACTTCACAGCCCTGCCCGCTGCCCTCTGGATCCTCTTCAGAGAGCGGCCGGCTTCCGCAGAAGAACGATCCTGAAGGTGGGCCAGGGCCCACCCTACGGGTCCGCCCTGAGCGCTGGTCCGCCTTGTATTCTATGGAGTGAACCGGATAGGCTGCTCCACTCGGGAGGGATTTCGTGCGCATGCTTTTCTTGATCGTGTCGTGCCTGATCGGCACTGCCGCCGCCATCGCTGCCCAGGTGGACGACCCCCTGGCGGGCCGCACTGTCTGCATCGACCCCGGCCACGGCGGAACGGCTGACACCGATTCCTTCCGGGTCGGTCCGACCGGCGAACGCGAGGAGTGGATCGATCTGCGGGTCGCCCTGATATTGCGCGACATGCTGGAGGAGCGCGGTGCCAAGGTGCTGATGACCCGTACAGAGGACGTGGCGGTGGCTCTCCAGGACCGCGCCACTCTCGCGGTCGACAACGGGGCCGAGGTCTTCCTCTCGATCCACCACAACGCCACCGCCGATCCCGAGGCCAACTTCCCCGTCGTCTACTTCCACGGCGCTGCCTCTGAAAACCAGGCGGGCGTCGCGCTCGGCCGCGCCCTGGCCACCTCCCTTGCCGAGGCGCTCTTCGACGGCGAGACCGAGGTCAGCATCGTCTCGGACCACGCGATCTTTCCGACTGCCGGAGCCGCGGTTCTGCGTCACTCCTACGGCATCCCCGCCGTCATCGGCGAGGCATCGTTCTTCACCAATGCCGAGGAGGAGGAACGGCTCCGCCACGCCAAGTACAACCGGCGGGAGGCCGAGGCCTACGTCGCCGCCCTCACCTCCTTCTTCTCACGCCCCATCCCGCCCATTCTCGACAAGGGCTCGGTTGTCACCATCGAGCCCTTCCCGGTCCTCGAGGAGGACGACCGCACTCGCGCCATTGCCCTGAAGTGGAAGGAGAACTGGCTCGCCGGCCGCGCAGCCCAGGAGGCCGGCACACCAGAGGCGCTTGCGGAGGCTCTGGATCTCTTCACCCTCTCTGCGCGGTCCTTCCCCGACTCATGGGTTGCCGGCGACTGCCATGCGCGCCGCGCCCAGATCCTCGAAGTCTTCGGCAACAGCGAGGAGGCGGCAATGGAGCGCACCCGCGCCGAGGAGCACTACGTGGCGATCTCGGGAGAGTGATCAGGACTCCCGCGACCCATCATTTCTCCTCTCCCGCCGGGTCATGGGCACCGCACCTCGGACGACGAAGAACCGACCGCCCGGATGACAACGGCGCAACCGACCGCCGTCGTCACCAGCACGGCAAGAAACGCCGTCCCCAGGAGATCGTGCGCGAGTCCGATATTTGTCGAGAAGGCGGAGACCAGGAAGACCAGAGCAAGGCCAAGACAGACGGCCGCCACCGGTTCTTTGAGATCGGGCCACCGCCCGACAACCCAGTACACGGGGGGCACGAGCAGGAGGGCCTGATGGACGTGCGCATGCCAGGTGAAGGCATTCGTGGCGGCTGCCAGACCGAGCCAGGCGACGGGTTCGACGGCCCGCCCGCCGCTTCGAAGATCGCGGCCGCACACGAGGCCCGCCGCTCCGGTGACGACCATGCCGACCACCGCTCCCCCCATGCCACGATCGGAGGCAGGATCCGTGACGCATTGAGTGCGAACGCCCGCCAGTTCGTCATCGAATTCGGAAACGAGTTCATGATCATTCCGGTGGCGCCGAAAAACTTGCGGAGGCCGTCGACATACCCCACCATCCACGAACCGGCGACGATGAGTGTCGGCGCGAGAGCCGATGCACATGCGGCTGCCAGCCCGCCAAGCACCCGCCACTGTCGATTGACGGCGAGCACGGGAATCGATGAGCACGAGCGTCTGCGGTTTGAACGCCAACAACCCGAGCCAGGCCCCGGCCCGAAAGAGATGGCCGCGGTGGAAGGCGATCATCGCCTCCCCGAAGAACACCATCAACCAGGCACTGATCTGGCCCATGATCAGGTGGATCAACACCGGCGGCGACAGCATGACGGCCGCAATCAACCACCCCGGCCCGCTGACTCGAAAAACTCTGCTGAGCCGGACCTGGTACAGCAGCAAGACGACGAGGTGGACACCGGTCCAGACGAGAAACCCGGGCACCGGATCCACCAGGGTCGAGGGCACGAAGATCAGTGAGAATGGAGGCGGGTACGGCGCGGGCACGATTCCGAAGGGCAGCACGCCGCGGCCCGTCGTGTGCACGTACCGGTCGTAGAGGTCACGTTGCGCAGCCTCGAGAAGTTCGGGCTGGAAGGAGGCCCCCAGTCCGTGTTCGAGAATCGCCTCGCCGGCCGTTCGGGTTCCCCGATAGTCCAGAGCGACGTACTCGAACAGACCCCGCTCCCGAATGATCCGAGCGACGAAAACCGCTTCGGCGACACCCACGACCACCGCCGCCAGCAACAGTCCACGCCCGACACTCGGTGAAAAACGAGGGAATGACGATTGGGGTTTGATCTTGGAAGACGCCACGAGGATCCATTCTACCTCTCACCCGACATCACGACGGGGCGCAGAGCCTGGTGCAGGTAAAATGCCCACTGATGTTCGAACAACCCGTAAAAAGCCCGGGCGGTGCTCTCCGCCTCGTACTGGTGCTTGCCGTGGTGATTCGGCTTGCGCTCCTGGCCGGAAATTTCTCCGACAACCCCGATTTCTTCTTCCAGGATCTCACTTCAGTCGAGGCCGAGATATCGAGCACTGAACATCCCTACATGAACCCCTTCGGCTTCGAAGCCTCGAATATCGCCCACGCGCTGGTGTGCGGGAATCAGGGATTCGCGAGCCCGTTCGGAGGGGCGACGGGTCCAACGGCATGGATCGCGCCGGGCGTGGTTGCCCTCTATGCTGTTTCCTTCTCCTTGTGGGGTTGCTTCACCTTCGAATCGATTCTGTTCGTCTTTCTTGTCGCCCTCGGTTGCTCCATCCTCACGACCTTCGTGGTTTTCAGAATCGGTTCGCGCGTCGCACGAGACACCCGTGTGGGAGTTCTCGCAGCGCTCTTTTTCGCCTGTCTCCCGTTCGAAGCGTGGATCTTCAAAATCTCCGGCCACCTCGATTTCAACCTTCAGGTCATGTGGTTTGCCGTGCTCCTCCTCGGAGTGCTGGTGGCGGTCGACTCCGAGAGGCCTTCCGCGGGTCTCGGACTGGGAGCCCTCGCCGGTATGGCGGCCCTCTTCAATCCGGTGTTCTTCGCCTGCGCCGCAGTCGGCGTCGTCTTCGCCGTCCGCCGAAGATCCCTCCGCGCAGCTGCCGCGTTCGTTGCGCAATTCGCCATCGCGTGTGCTGTGATCGCGGGACCATATGTTGCTGCTCAAAGCGTTCGGATCGGTGGATTCGTGCCGGTGAAATCGAACGCGGGATTCGAACTCTTCCTCGGCAACACGCCCGAAGCTCGGGGCCTGCTCAAGGACGAGGCTTTCAGGGCTCATCACCCGAGCCAGAACGTCGATGAGTTCATGAGCTACGGTGAGATCGGAGAACATGCCTACGTGCAGGATGCCCGGCGCCGTTTTGCGGATGGTTTCCGTCCTCTCACCTTTATCAAATACACGGCCCGTCGCACCGTTCACTTTCTGTTTGGCTACGACGACAAACCGTGGATTCACTCGAGAGTGCAGTCTGCTGTAAAAGACGACGCTGTGGGCACTTCCGATGGTGTCAGTCCTGACCCTGATGGTGTTTCGCAGGGGGCGGCTGCAACCGGCGGAGATCCTGGTGCTCGTCTACACCCTCGCCTTTGCTCTCCCGTTTCTGTTGACAGGCGTCATGGAACGGCACCGCATTCCGATGGTCACTACCGCTGCCGTGGTCCTCGCCCTCGTGACCAGGGAATCGGTGGTCGCCTGGCGTCGAGCGCGGTTCGGGAGACCGGTGTGATCGGGGCGAGAGTGCCCGGCGCGGTGGTACCCTCACCCGCGGTGAAACGACGGCGATTCGACGGTGGCCTCGGACGCGTTCGAAGGCTCGTGGGGCTGGCTTTGCTGGTCTGCAGTCCGGTGGAAGCCTCGGACGCGGGCTCAGACCCCGAGTCGGCGGCGGAGGCTTCCGCGACATCGGAGTGGGGCGCCGAGATCGATCTCAAGCTGGCGCTGACCCGGGGCAACACCGATATCACGAGCGGCGACTTCGAGATCGTGGCGGGTCGCGAGTGGCAGAGATGGACGGCGACGCTTTATCTCGAGGCTGCCGGGGCCATCCTCGACAACGAGGTCATCGCGGAATCGGTCCTCGTCGATCTGATGGCGGTTCGTGATGTCAGCTCGCGGCTGGGGCTCGTGGGTGAGGTCGATTTCTACAAGAACCGCTTTGCCGGCCTCGACCTGCGGGCGACGGTGGCGACAGGTCTGGCCTGGTCGGCGGTCGACTCGGACCGGTTCACACTCGACACGATGGCCGGGCTCGGGTGGCAGGACGAACGGCCGGTCGAGCCCACAGCCGGGGACCGTTCCTACCCGATCGGCGTTGTTCAGGCGCGCGGCGTGTGGAAGATCTCCGACAACACCGCCTGTCGACAGACGGTGTACCTGGCTCAGGACCTCCAGGACTCCGCCAACTCTCTCATCTTCGCCCGGCTGACCTGGCGGACCCGCACCAACACATGGCTTTCGGTCGAGATCGACTACGTGTTCCGCCATGACAGCGATCCGATCCTGTCCGCCGACGAAACCGATCAATCGCTGAAGGCCGGCTTCGTGTTCAGCTTCGGACGGGCCACGGCCGAGGTGGCCGACGAGCTGCTCCTGCCCCCGCGGTGAACGACACCGCCGGGCTCAGCGGGGCGGAATGACGAGGCCCGTCATGTCGGTCCCAGGCGCTATCAGATTGAGATCCGCCATTCTCTCGACGCCTTCGATCGCGGCGTCGCCCCGGTGTTGCCACAGAGTCCAACCGTTCCAGCCGGGAGGCACCGTCGGCTTGTCCACCTGGTACTCGGCGATCCACAGGAGGTGGTCGCCCCACCCGTTGCCCATGTTGTCGGTCCAGAACCTCGGGCCGGTGTAGACGATCGGCTTCACACCGTAGTGGTGTTCGATGATCCGCGAGAATTCCGCCAACCTCCTGTCGAGGTCCTCGGGCGGGTCGTCGCCGAGCTTTTCAATGTCGACCACGGGTGCGAGGTCGCCGGGCGCCAGCGGCGTGTTGGCTATGAACCAGCGCGCCTGCTGAACAGGGTCGTCAGCGGCCACGAAGAAGTGGTATGCGCCACGGTGGAGCCTGTTCATGCGCCGCCAGTGAGCGTCGAAAAACGGGTCGTGAAAGTCGAGGCCTGCAGTCGAGAGCGTGAAGGCGAAATCGAGCTCCTGGGCGGTGATCGCGTCCCAGTCGACCCGCCCGGTGTGGTACGAAACGTCGAGACCCTTTCGGGACTCCGTCGCGGGCGGTCTTACGAAGACCGCCGTCTTTCTGGAGGTGGGTCGCGCCTCGGACGCGGTGGCACGATCATCGAAGGTCGCGTCGCCGAGCTGGCCGGCCTCGTTGCGCCCCCAGCACCACGTCGATTCGCCGACTTGCGCACAGGCAAATCCCGACCCGGCGCTGAGTGCCGTGGCGGGGCCGGGGAGGCCGGGGACGATCACGGGTTCCACCGCTGCTGAAAACCCGTTCGGTTCGGCGGGCCCGTCGAACCCGCCCTGTCCGAGCTGGCCGCTGTCGTTCCAACCCCAGCAGACGACGGATCCGCTCGCCGTCAGGGCGCAGGTGAACGTGTCGCCCGCCGCGAGCTCGGCGACGGTCTCGTCGATACCGATCACCGGAGCGGGCTGAGACCGGGGGTTGGTCGTGCCATCACCGAGCTGTCCGAATCGATTGTCGCCCCAGCACTCGACGGTCCCGTCCGCGAGCAGGGCGCAGCCGTGAGCGGTGCCCACCTCGACGGCAGCGACCGCACCGCCGAGACCCGTGACGAGCGTCGGCTGGGCGAGATAGGGGGCTTCGGCGTCGATTCCAAGTCGTCCGAGGTCGACAGCGCCCCAGGCGTAGACCGAGCCGTCGCCGGCCACCGCAAAAGTCTGGAGGCCGCCGGCCGCGATGGCGGTTGCTTTCGGGAGGCCGTCGACGCGCCGCGGTCCGTCCGTGACCGGCACGACCGGAAGACCGCTTTGACCGATGGAGGCCCCGCCCCAACACCAGACCGACCCGTCCTCGGCGAGGGCGACCGTGTGGAAGGCGCCGGCGGCGATCGAGCTGATACGGGGAAGGCCGGAAATCGCGACGGGGCGGTTGGCGCACGGCCGGTCGATGCAGGTGGAATCGGGTTGAAATGTGCCGAGCTGGCCCGACAGGCTCGATCCCCAGCAGGCGACGGCCCCATCGAGCAGCACGCAGGCGTGGTGATCGCCGATTGCGATCTCGTCCGCCGCCTGGTCCAGCTGGAACGAACCGCCCGACGAGTCCGGCCCGTCGAGGTCGAGAAACGGATTGTCGCCCCAACACTCGACCGCGTCGCCGACGCGGCAGACGAACTGTTCTCCGGCCGCCAGCCAGGTGGGCGCAGCGGTCCCCCGAGGTTCCCGGTCGGCATCCGGCGGGACTCCGCACGCCAGGGACAGCGTCAAAACAACCAGCGCCGGAACAGTCACGATCATCTGCACGGAAAACCTCCTCACAACAACTGCCCACTATGATACCGGCAGACTCTCAGCGGCATTCCCACACATCAGTTCCAGCACCGTCTCCCAGGCTGCGCGCGCGTGCCCCTGGATCACCGCGAGGGGCTCAGGAGTCAATCCGGAGACCGGCAGGTGCTACTCTTGGAGATGGAACGCGACGAGATTCTCCGGGTGCTGCGTGCGTTCGAAAAGGTCCAGCTCGAGTACGTGCTGATCGGCGCCGCGGCGATGGGCATTCACGGCGTCGTGAGGGCCACTGAAGACCTCGATCTCTTCATCCGAGCAGACCGCCGAAAACGTCGAGCGCCTGAAACGTGCGTTTCGAATGGTCTACGACAACGACCCCAACATCGATGAGATCTCGGCCGACGACCTGCTGGGGGACTATCCGGCCGTGCGTTACTACCCGCCGAGCGGAGACCTCTACTTCGACGTCATGACCCGTCTCGGTCAGGCCGCGTCCTTCGAAAGCGTTGAGTCGATGGTGAAGGAGGTCGACGGCATCCACGTCACACTCGCAACACCCAGGGCCCTTTTCGAGCTCAAGCGAGACACGGTGCGTCCGCTGGATCGCCGCGATGCCGAGGCCTTGAGGCAAAAGTTCAATCTGGAGGATGACTGATGGCGGTCGAGAAGTACCGCTCGATCGAAGAGATGAACGCCGCACCGGTGCGAGCCGGAAGGGGCGACGGATTCGAACGATTCGTCAGGCACTGCGCGAGGATTCGCAAGCTGGCCGGCAGGAAGTTCGTTCGCGGAGTGGTGAAGTTCAGGTCATTCGACGAGGCGCAGGAGACTCCGGCTCGGATCTCGGAAGACTGAGGACCTGCCGGACCGGGCACCACGAAAACCGGCGGGGCCGCAGCCCCGCCGACGAAATTCGGTTGCGGAAAACCTCTACCGCACGTTGCCCACGTAGTGTGAGGTGAGCTGACGCTCGCGAATGCGCTCGTCGGTGTACATCGGCAGAAGGGCCGGTGCGACCCGTCCGTCGGCAACCCCGGCGTCGACAACCTCCTTGTTGTAGGCCGCGACGTGGTCGAGGTTGAGGGCGCCGTCCTTGAACGAGTTGAGGGCGAACTCGGCCGCGTTCTTGCCGGCGATGCGGCCGAAGACGATGATGTCGAGCAAGGAGTTGCCCATCAGGCGGTTGGCGCCGTGGATGCCGCCACCGACCTCGCCCGCGGCGTAGAGACCCGGGACGCAGGTCTTGCCGTCCGACTCGAACTCGAGCCCGCCGTTCTGGTAGTGCAGGGTCGGGTAGATGAGCATGGGTACTTTGGTGATGTCGATGTCGTAGCGCTTGAAGAGGATGTACTTGCCGGGGAACTCTCTCTTCACGGTGCCCTCACCGTCGAGCATTTCGATCATCGGCGAGTCGAGCCAGACGCCGAGACGGCCGGCCGGAGTCGGCACGCCGAGACCGTCGTTGACGCACTCCTTGATGATGGAGGCGGCCTCGATGTCGCGTGGTTCGCGTTCGTTGACGAACTGGTTGCCCTCGACGTTGACCAGGTTGGCGCCGGCGCCGCGGAACTTCTCGGTGATCAGAATGCCTTCGGCCTGCTCGGGGAAGACCACGCCGGTCGGGTGGTACTGCACCGTGTGGAGAAAGGACACCGGCACGCCGGCGCGGTAGCCGAGGACGATGCCGTCCGCGGTGGCGCCGTAGTGGTTGGTGGTCATGAAGCCCTGGATGTGAAGCCGGCCGCAGCCGCCGGTGGCCAGGATCACGGACTTCGCCTTGACCAGGAAGTACTCCTCGGTCTCCAGGTTGTAGAGCACCGCACCCGCGCAGTGGCCGTGCTCGTTGAGGACCAGCTCGACGGCCGGGGCGAACTCGAGCACCGTGATGTCTTCACCGCGGTTGCGCGACTCGTCGCGAATGGTGCGCATGATCTCGGCGCCGGTGATGTCCGCGGCGTAGTGCATCCGCTTGCGAGAGGTGCCGCCGCCGTGGATGGTCATCAGACGGCCGTCGCCGTCCTTGGTGAAGTTGACGCCGTAGTGCTCGAGCCAGCGGATGGCGTCGGGTGCGTTCTTGACCAGGGCTTCGGCGAGTTCCGGAACGTTGGTGAAGTGGCCGCCGCCCATGACGTCGAGGTAGTGGTAGTAGGGAGAGTCCTTCTCGCCCTTCGATGCCGCCTGGATGCCGCCCTCGGCCATCATGGTGTTGGCGTCGCCGTGGCGCAGCTTGGTGGCTATGATGACCTTGGCGCCCTGCTCCTGGGCGAGGATCGCGGCCGAGGTGCCGGCGCCGCCGCCGCCGATGATCAGGACGTCGGTCTCGTAGGCCGGATTGGAGAGGTCGATCTTCTCCGGTGCCACCCGGCTGGTCGCCTCGAGTACGTCGGCGATCTCATGCGCGATGCCATAACCCTTGGACGGACCGACCTTGAGTTCGCGCCGCCCCTCTTCCTTGAAATCGGGGTGGAATTTGAGCCGTTCCTTGCGTTCGTCGAGGCTGAGGAAGGGGACTTCTTCACCATTCTTCTTGCGCTCGACGCGTTCGGCGCGGGTGCTTTCGACCTTTTTGATGAGCTCTTTGAGTTCAGGTGTGTAGGGCATCTTCCACCTCTCAGGCCAGACCGACGGACGAAGCGGGCTTCCAGCTCTCGTCCGACATGGCCGGTTCCATTTCGCGTTCCGTGTAGATCTTCTTCATCTCGTCCACACCGAGGGTCTTCACTTTCGCCAGTTCCTCGTCGAAGGCGCCGGCCGCGATGTCGTCGCACATCTTCTGCAGGTGTTCGGCCTTCGGCGCCAGCTTGCCGCCGTAGAGACGGCGGGCCAGCTGTGCGATGTGGTACTGGGCCATCTCGCCCATGCACCGGCTGGTGCACAGACCGCACTGGATGCAGTCGAAAGAGATCTCGGCGGCGGCCTTGATGTCGCCGCGCTTGAGCGCCGAAACGTAGTCGAGCACCTCGACGTCCATCGGGCAGACCTTCGAGCAGGCGTTGCAGGCCACGCACCGGAAGAGCTCGGGGTAGAGCTTGAAGATGGTCTCGGGCGTCGCCTCGACCTCTTCGAAGTCGTAGCCCGCCCGGTTGGCCGGGTAGAAGGGGATCTGCGCGAGGTACATCTCGGGCTCGACCACCGTCTGGCAGGCGAGACCCGTGTAGATCTTGTAGTCACCCGCCTTGCGGTAGACCGTCGCGCAGGCGCCGCAGACCCCACCACGGCACCCGCAACCGCGGATGTACTGGTAGCCCGCGTACTCCATCGCCTTCATGATCGTCAAGGTGTCGGGGACCTCGTACTTCTTGCCCATGACGAAGATGGGAATTGTCTTGGTTGCAACTTCCGGGACGACTGCTGTTTCCATCCTTCACCTTCCTCAGACCGCGGCCGCGGCCACGAAGTTCTTTTCCACCAGGAGATCGCGCGCTTCCGGGCCCGCCAGATCGAGACGGTAGAGGTCGGGCTCGAGCCCGAGAGCGATCCCGAGAAGCTGGGTGAAATACAGGGTCGGCACAGGTTTGAGACCCCCGCCCAGTGCCACCACATCCGACTGCCGGGTGCCGAGGTTGTACTCGCACAGGGGGCAGCTCAGAACCAGCGCTTCGGCGCCGGCGTGGTTTGCCGATCCAATGACCTTGGCGGCCCGTTGCATGCCCTCCTCGGGGTGGGCCAGCATCTGGTAGGAACCGCAACACTCGGTGGCCGCGGCGTGGGCGACCGGCTCGGCGCCGAGGGCCAGCAGGAACTGCTCGAGCACACCTTCGTGCAGGGGATCGATGGAGACCTCGTCGGGCCGCAGCAGGGTGCATCCGTAGAACGGCGCCACCCTCAGCCCGTCAAGAGGTCTCACAACCTTCGCCTTGAGGGCGTCCCAACCGACA